>DCRR01000014.1:0-10250 GCA_002325245.1 Microbacteriaceae bacterium UBA1487
TCTAGCCCGCCCAAGTGCTCAGTCGTAGAGAGAGGCGACGGCCTCACGGAACGCGACCGTGTGCCGCGCGACGTCGTCGCTCGTGGTCGACGGGCACATCAGCGCCATGTTGTGGAACGGCGTGATCAGGATCCCGCGGTTCAGCGCGTGCAGGTGCAGGTACTGCTGCAGCTCGAAATCGTCGGCGTCGGCCGCCTCGCGCCCGTCGCGCGGCGGCGTCGGCCGGAAGCTGTACTCGGCGCGGCAGCCGAGCTGGGTCACCTGCCAGGGCGCCCCGAACTCGTCGATCGCCGCCTGCACGCCCTCGGTCCACTCCCGGGCCCGCTCGATCATGCCCGGGTAGACCTCCGGGGTGAGCACCTCGCCGAGGGTGGCGCGGATCCCCGCCATCGACAGCGCGTTGCCGGCGAGCGTCCCGCCGACCCCTCCCACGTCGAGGTCCTCGCGACCCTCGCCGCCCCAGTTCAGGCTCTCGCTCACCCGATCGGCCAGCTCGTCGGTCATCCCCCAGGCCGCCGCCGGGATGCCGCCGCCGATGGTCTTGCCGACCACGACCACGTCGGGTCGCAGTCCGTCGCGCGCGGTCATCCCGCCGGGCCCCGCGCACAGCGTGTGGGTCTCGTCGATGACGAGCACCGTGCCGGTCTCGTCGCACGCCGCGCGCACCGCCTCGTGCCAGCCGGGCTCGGGCAGCACGATGCCGATGTTGGTCAGCGCCGGCTCGATCAGCACCGCGGCGATCTCCCGCGCGGCGAGCGCCGCCAGGATCGCCGGCACGTCATTGAAGGCAACGACGACGGTCGTGGTCGCCGGGTCGACAGGCGGACCGATGTTGCCGCGCCGCGAGACGACGCGGCCCTCATCGTCGAGGGTCGCGTAGGCCTCGTCGACGGTGCCGTGGTAACAGAAGTCGATCACGAGCACCCTGTCGCGCCCGGTCGCCTGGCGGGCGTAGCGCAGCACGTGCCGGTTGGCGTCGGTCGCGCTCAGCGTGAACTGCCAGCGCGGCAGGCCGAAGCGCTCCGCCAGCAGGCCCGCGGCCGCCGCGGCGTCGGCGGTCGGCAGCATGAAGGTGGACCCGCGACGCAGCTGCGCGGTGATCGCGGCGACCGACTTCTCAGGCGCGTGCCCGACCATCGCGCCGGTGTCGCCGAGACACAGGTCGACATGGTCGATCCCGTCGGCGCACTCGAAGTGCGCCCCCGCAGCCGAGACGACGTAGGGCGGCCACGGTCCGGGCCACTTCGCCATCCAGAGCATCGGAACCCCGTCGGGCAGGTGCTCGCGCCCCGCCTCCCAGAGCCGTTTCGATTCGGGGCGCGCCTCGGCGTAGCGCGCGAGCTCCTCCTCGAACAGTCGCGCGAGCCGGTCCCGATCGGCGTACATGGCGTCAGCCGGTCTTGGCGAGCTTCTTGCGCCGCGCCGCGGCGGAGAGCTGCGTGGCCACCACCAGGATGATCGCCGCGAAGAACACCGCCGAGGCGATGACGTTCGCCTGCGCGGGGATGCCTCGCGCAGCCGCCGTGTAGACGTACTTCGGGAAGGTCACGGCGGCACCCGAGTTGAAGTTCGTGATGATGAAGTCGTCGAAGCTCAGCGCGAAGGAGAGCAGCGCGGCCGCGATGATGCCCGGCAGCAGCAACGGGAACGTGATGCGCCAGAACACCTGGCCGGGGCTCGCATACAGATCGCGCCCCGCCTCCTCGAGCGCCGGGTCGAGGCTCGCCACGCGGGCGCGCACCGTGACGACGACGAAGCTGATGCAGAACATCGTGTGGGCGATGATGATCGTCAGCAGCCCCTTCGGAATGCCCGCCGACAGGAACTGCGCGGCCAGGCCCGCGCCGAGCACCACCTCGGGCGTCGCCATCGGCAGGAACAGCAGCAGCGTCGTCGCCGCGCGGAACCGGAACCGGTAGCGCACGAGCGCGATCGCCATCGCGGTGCCGAGCGTCGTCGCCGCGATCGTCGCCGCGCCTCCCACCAGGATGCTGTTGCCGAAGGCGACGCACACCTCCTCCTGGTCGCAGACGTTCAGCCAGTTGTCGAAGGTGAAGCCGCGCCAGACGATGTTGGTGCGTCGCACATCATTGAATGAGAACACGATCGTATAGGCGATCGGGATCAAGAGGAACACCAGCGCCATGATCGAGTAGGCGCCGAGACCCCACTTGCCGACGCCGAGCCGGAACGGGCGACGGGTCGCGGGGCGACGCACGGGGGTCGACGTGCTCACAGCAGGTCCTCCGTTCCGCTCCGGCGCACATAGACGCTGACGAGCACGAGGATGGCGGCCATCAGCACGATCGACAGCGCAGCGGCGGCCGGGAAGTTCTGCAGCACGAGGAAGTTCGCCTCGATGACGTTTCCGATCATGACCGTGTCGGTGGAGCCGAGGAAGTCGCGACTGGCGTTGATGTAGTCGCCCGCCGCGGGGATGAAGGTCAGCAGGGTACCCGAGATCACACCCGGCAGCGACAGCGGCAGCGTGACGCGCACGAAGGTGCTCGCCGGGCTCGCGTAGAGGTCACCGCCGGCTTCGACGTAGCGCAGGTCGAGCCGCTCGAGCGAGGTGTAGATCGGCAGCGTCATGAACGGGATGAAGTTGTACGTCAGACCGAAGATGACCGAGAACGGCGTGCCGGTGATGTAGTCCCCCGGCGCGATCAGCGACAGCGCCTGCAGCGCGCCCACGACCACGCCCTCATCGGAGAAGATCTGCTTCCAGGCGAGGGTGCGCAGCAGGAAGCTGATGAAGAACGGGGCGATCACGAGCGTCAGCGCGAGGGCCTGCCAGAGCGGGAAGCGCCGCAGCTTGACGCCGATGAAGTACGCGAGCGGGTAGCCGATAATGAGCGCGAACACCGTCGCCGTCGCGGCGTAGCCGAAGGAGCGGATGATGACCGGCCAGTACGTGTCGAGAACGGTGACGTAGTTCTCCCACTTGAAGGCGTAGTCGTACTGCCCGATGTCGCCGAACTCGCGGGGCGCCTGGAGGCTCGTCAGGATGAGCGAGAACAGCGGCACCAGGAAGAACAGCAGCAGGTAGAACGCTCCCGGCAGCAGCAGGAAGAGCGCGATCGGACTGCGCCGCCGCACCGCCGGTTCGGCGGTGCTGGTGGGCGTCCCGGCGAAGGCTCCGAAGGCCATCGTCAGGCCTTCCCGAGCTCCGCCTCGAGCCGCTGACGCTGCTGCAGCGCGATCGACTTGGTGTCGTCATCGGGGTCGAAGCGGCGGAGGTCGGCCGGATCATCGGCGAGGCCGAAGCCGTGCTCGACGTTCCAGGTCACCCACACCTCGGCGCCGTCGTGCACGGCCGGACCGAAGCCCATGTTCTGCGCGAAGGCGACGATGTTGCCGACTCCAGGGATGCCGATCTGGTACTGCGTGCTGACGCCGGAGAACGAGACATCGTTGACGCGTCCCGGACCGAGCATGTTCACGCCGGCCTTCTCGGCGGGCTCCTTCGAGTGCACCGTCAGCTTCTCGGGACGGACGCCGATCGTCACCTCGCCCGTGTGGCGCTGGGCGCGCGAGGTCGGGGTGCTGATCTTGCGCCCGGCGACGTCGACGACGATGGTGTCGCCGGCGGAGGCGGTGACCGGGCCGCTGAACAGGTTCGACTGCCCGAGGAAGTTCGCCACGAACGCCGTCGTCGGCAGCTCGTAGAGCTCCTCCGGCGCGCCCATCTGCTCGATGCGCCCCTTGTTCATGACCGCGATCGTGTCGGCCATGGTCATGGCCTCCTCCTGATCGTGGGTCACGTGAAGGAAGGTGAGGCCGACATCCTCCTGGATGTCCTTCAACTCGATCTGCATCTGCCGACGCAGCTTCAGGTCGAGCGCGCCGAGCGGCTCGTCAAGCAGCAGCAGGGCGGGACGGTTCACGACCGCGCGGGCGAGTGCGACACGCTGCTGCTGCCCGCCCGAGAGCGAAGCCGGTCGGCGCTGCGCGAGGTGATCGAGTTCGACCAGGCGCAGGGCCTCATGGGCGAGCCCCATCGCGTTCTCGATCCGGCGGCGCTTCAGGCCGAAGGCCACGTTCTCGATGATCGACATGTGCGGGAAGAGCGCGTAGCTCTGGAACACAGTGTTCACCGGGCGGCGGTAGGTCTTGACGTGGGTCACGTCGTTGCCACCGATCAGGATCTGCCCCGAGGTCGGCTCTTCGAGCCCCGCGATGAGGCGCAGGGTCGTCGTCTTGCCGCAGCCGGACGGGCCGAGCAGGGCGAAGAACGACCCTGCCGGGATCATCAGATCGAGCTCTTCGATCGCCGTGAAACCCGGGAACCGCTTGCTGACGCCGACCAGTTCGAGGTCGGCGCCCGATTCGGCGAAGGTGCTCGCCATGGTCGTCTCGCGCCCGCCCTCGGCCTAGGCGCCCAGCAGGACGGCTTGGAAGGCGCTGTCGAACGACTGCTCCTCCGCGGACGTCAGGCCCCGGAACACCTTGACCTGGGAGAGCGTCTCGGCGTTCGGGAAGATCAGCTGATCTTCGGCGAGGTCCGGGTCGATCGCGAGCATGGCCTCCTGCGCGCCCTCGACTGGGGTGATGTAGTTCACCCACGCCGCCACCTCGGCCGCGACCTCGGGCTCGTAGTAGTAGTTCATGAGCGTCTCGGCGTTGGTCTTGCGGGTCGAGCCGATCGGGATCATGAAGTTGTCGTTCCAGAGGGTTCCGCCGCCCTCGGGGATCATGAACTCCCACTTGTCGCCGGCCTCGTAGTTGATGACCGTGATGTCGCCCGACCAGCAGATCGCCACCAGGGTGTCCTCGTTGACCAGGTCGTCGAGGTAGGAGTTGCCGGCGACGTTGCGGATCTGGCCGTTCGTGATCTGCTCGCGGAACACGTCGAGCGCCGCCTGGAACTGGTCCTCGGTGAAGTCGCTCGAGATGTCGACGCCCTGCTCGCTCATGATGACGCCGATCGTGTCGCGCATCTCGCTCAGCACGCCGACGCGGCCCTTGAACTCCGGCTTCCAGAGGTCGGAGACGGTGCGGATGCCCTCGGGCACGCGCTCCTTGTTCCAGGCGATACCCGCGAACCCGCCCTGCCACGGCAGCGAGTTGGTGCGGCCCGGGTCGAAGCTCACGTCGACGAGGCTCGGGTTCAGGTTGGCCTTGTTCGGGATGTTGGCGTCGTTCAGGGCCTGCGTGTAGCCGAGGCGGATCCAGCGGTTGCACATCCAGTCGGTGAGGCAGACCAGGTCGGCGCCGATGTCGCGGCCCAGCACGAGCTGGTCGCGCACCTTCGCGTAGTAGGTGTTGTTGTCGTCGATGTCGACCAGGTAGTTGACGGCGATCCCGGTCTCGGCGATGAACGCGTCGAGGGTCGGGTTGTTGCCGTCGTCGTCCTCGTCGAGGTAGGCGGGCCAGTTCGCCCAGTTGAGGGTCGGGTCGTTCGCGGAGTTGTCGGTCGCCGCGGTCGGCGCCTCGGTGCCGGACGGCGTGCACGCGGCGAGCGCGAGGGCGGTGGCTCCGGCTCCGGCGCCCGCGAGCACCGCGCGGCGGCTCAGCTGCGAGCGGCGCGCCTGCGCAACCAGTTGGCGGATGATCGGGTCTTCGGAAAGCTGCCGAGTCATGACGGGGATCTCCTCACAAATCACGCGAATATCGTCGGCGCTGGCGCCGTGTGTCGATACTGGCACAGCGGGTTCCGCGAGGGAACGGAAATCGCGCAAAACCTCCATTCCGAAACATACATTTCACGAAATCCGCGCTCTGCTCCAAAAAAAATTGCGGAATCCGTGGCATACCCCGGCTACGCTGAAACCATGAAGGTCGGGGTTCCGAGCGAGATCAAGAACAATGAGTTCCGCGTGGCCATCACACCCGCGGGCGTCCATGAGCTCACCAGTCACGGTCATGAGGTCACGGTGCAGAGCGGCGCGGGCCTCGGCTCGTCGATCACCGACGACGACTTCCGCGGCGCGGGGGCGCGCATCGCCGAGGACGCGGCGACCGTGTGGAATGAGTCCGAGCTCATCCTCAAGGTGAAAGAGCCGATCGAGTCGGAGTACAGCTACTTCCGGCCCGACCTGACGCTGTTCGCCTACCTGCACCTCGCCGCCGAGCGCGAACTCACCGAGGCGCTCATGGCCAGCGGCATCACCGCGATCGCCTACGAGACCGTGCAGCTGCCGAACCGTGCGCTGCCCCTGCTCGCCCCGATGAGCGAGGTGGCGGGCCGTCTCGCTCCGATCGTCGGCGCCAACGCCATGATGAGCCCGCAGGGCGGACCGGGGATCCTGGTTCCCGGCGTCCCCGGCACGCGATCCGCCGAGGTGGTCATCCTCGGCGGCGGCGTCGCGGGCACCAACGCGGCGGCGGTGAGCGTCGGACTCGGCGCCCGGGTCACGATCCTCGACACCAACATCCAGCGCCTGCGGGAGCTCGACGCGCTCTACGCGGGCCGAGTCCGCACCACGGTCTCCAACCGCTTCGAGATCGAACTCGCGGTCAGCGAGGCCAACCTCGTGATCGGCTCGGTGCTCGTTCCCGGTGCCAAGGCGCCGAAGCTGGTCAGCAACGAGCTCGTCTCGCGCATGAGGCCCGGGAGCGTGCTCGTCGACATCGCCGTGGATCAGGGCGGCTGCTTCGAGGACAGCCACCCGACGACGCACGCCGATCCCACGTTCCGGGTGCACGAGTCGCTCTTCTACTGCGTCGCGAACATGCCCGGCGCCGTCGCGCACACCTCGACCTACGCGCTGACCAACGCGACGATGCCGTACGCGGCGACGCTCGCGAACCTCGGCTGGCGCGAGGCGCTGCGGCGCGATCCGGCGCTCGCGCTCGGGCTCAACGTGCACGCGGGCAGCCTGGTCACCGAACCGGTCGCCGTCGCACACGGACTGCCCTCGACCGCGCTGGCCTCAGTCCTCGCCTAGCCGGACCCGGCGCACCTCGCCGCCCTCGACCAGCCACCACTCCTCGACGCCGTCGGCGAGGCTCGGCGACGCGAGCGGCGGCGGCATGGCCCGCACCCGGGTCAGCTGGCGCAGCTCCGACACCGGGACGCTCCGGTCCACGAGAAATCGCAGCTCCCGGCGCGCGAGCGCCAGCAGCGCCCACGACGCGTTCCAGTCGTCGGCGTCGCCGATGAGCACCGCTCCCCCGTCGCGCACCGTGACGGCCGCGTCGGGAACGGCGGCGAGCTCCGAGAGCTCACGGACCGGCCATCCGCGCGCCTGCCACGCCGCCCGGCACGCGCGCACGCGAGGCGTCACGACCGCGATACCGCGCTCGTCCGGCACGCGCAGCGTCTCCGGTTCGCGCATGCCGCGCCGTGCCAGTTCGGCGAGGAGGCGCTCGGCGTCGCCCTCGGGCCGTGCGACCTGAATCGCGGACCCGTCCCACCATCCCGCGCCCGGCGGTTGCGCGGAATCGAAGCTGGCTGCGGGCAGCCCCGCGAGCAGATGCTCCTCCCGACTCGCCTGACGCAGAACGAGCCGCGCGGTGATCGCCCCTGCCACGCCGTGCAGCGCTCCCGCCAGACGCGACACCGCGAGCGCCACACCCGTCCCGGTGCGCGCCGCGTCGCGGGTGAGTCGGGTCACCCGGCCGAGGAACTCGACCGCCTGCTCGGGCGGGAAGGACTCGAGCAGCACGTCGAGATCATCGATGACGATCAGTCGGCCCGGCATCCCGGAGCCCGCCAGGACGGCCTCCAGGCACGCCCACGCCTCGGCCGGCTCGGCGGGCACGACGACCACGCCGCCGGGAGCCGACCGCTGTGCCTCCTCGGCGAGCGTCGCGAGCACCGTCGTGCGGCCGGAGCGCGGCGCGCCGATCACCAGCAGCGCGCCGTGGTCCGCGGGGCGGTAGAGCGCGCACTCGTGCGTCGCGCGCTCCACGAGATCGACGAGCCCGAGCACGAGCCCGAAGCCGTCGCCCGGAGCGCCCGGAGAGCGACGGGCCTCGTGCCGCGACAGCGTCGCCGGGAGCGGGTCGCTCCACGGCTGCAGCTCCGCCGAACGCGCGGATGCGCTGCGCCGAACGGTCTCGACATCCCGTGGGGCCGTCAGCGCGAGCTGGATCTCGCGCTCGCCCCGTGCATCCTTCAGGATGGCTCGCCCCCGCGGGGCGGAGGCGAGCCGCGCCGCACTCTCGGAGCCGAGCACCGCCGCGGACTCGGGGCGGTCGGTCACGCGCAGCGCGAGCTTCAGCGTGACGTTGGCAAGGATTCCCTCGCGCACGACCCCGGTCGGGCGCTGAGTGCACAGGATCAGGTGCACGCCGAGCGAGCGCCCCCGCGCGGCCAGATCGATGAATACGGCGTGCAGCTCGGGATGGTCGGTCACCACGGCGGCGTACTCATCGACGACGACGACCAGACGGGCGAGACGCCCCGGCGGCACCTCGGCGATGCTCCGCGCCTCCGCCTCGGCGAGGATCCGTTCACGTCGCCGCAGCTCGGCGCGCAGCCCGTGCATGGCCCGATGCGCCCGGCGAGCGTCCAGGTCGGTCACGACCCCCGCGACGTGCGGCAGCCCAGCGAGCTGGTCGAAGGTGGCGCCGCCCTTGAAGTCGATCAGCACGAACGCCAGCTCCACGGCCGTGTAGGCGGCGCAGAGCGCGAGCACCCACGACACGAGAGCTTCGCTCTTGCCGGAGCCCGTGGTTCCCGCGATCAGCGCGTGCGGGCCGTCCTCGTCGAGGTCGACCGCGATCGGTCCGGATTCGGCGACGGCGAAGATCGCGGCCAGCCCGCGATGCCCTGCTGCCTCGCGGTGGGCGGGCGCCAGCTCGGCGAAGGCCAGCGTCTCCGGCAGCAGCGCGGAGCGGGGCGCCAGCTCGTGACGCGCGGCAAGCGTCGCCAGCCCGCGCGCACGCCGCTGGGCCTGAAGCTGGGTGAGCGCCTCGACGCGCAGGCCACGCGCCTCCGGGCCGCCGCGGATCAGCTCCGCGGCGCCGAGCTCGTCGACCCGCACCACGGTGGCGAGGCCGCCGAACGGCGTGGCGTCGCCGGGCGCGTCACTCCCGCCCGCCCACCGCACCACGACGACGGCGCCGCCCTCACGATCGGTCGCGACGAAGCGGAACGCGGCATCGCCCTCATGGCGATGCTCGTGCGGCAGGTCGCGGGTCCAGCTCTCTTCCTCGGGTGCCACGAGGCTCCAGCGCACCGGCGACAGTCGAGCGGCAATCTGCGTGGCCAGGTCGCGCGCCAGCGCCCGCGCGAGTGCGCGGGGGCCGACGATGCCCACCCCGCCGCGCGCGTCGATGACGACGCTCGCGTTGCGGAGGCGACCGGCACGGGCGCGCCCGACCTCCAGCTGCTCCCGGCTCTCGGCGTCGATGTCGAGGGCCGGCCCGTCTTCCGCAATGTCGAGACCACGAAGCTCCGCCAGCCCGACGACGATCGGGAGCTCATCGGCGTCGCGGTGCCACTCGCTGACGACCGCCAGGCCCGGCTGGTCCCCGTCGAGGCTCGGCCGCGACCGCGCAAGCCTCGCCCGCGCCGTGTCGTGCTGACGGTCGACCTCGGCGTGCCAGGCCGCCAGCGCGCGTCGAAAGCTCTCGGCGTCGCGTCGCGCCGTCCGACGCCGCTGTCGCCAGCCATCGGCAAGATTCGCGACGGCTGCCAGTGGTCCGAGCGCCGCGAAGACGAGCACCAGCGCCGAGCCGGTCAGCAGCCACATCGCACCCGAGAGCACCAGCGGGATGACGGCCATCGCGACCGGGAACGGCGGTCGCGGCGGAGCGCTCGGCGGCGTCGGCATGGGACGCGGCGTCGGGGCTGCGGGAGTCGTGGCGGCGGACATGCCGCCATTCGACCGTGTCGGCACCGCGCGCCCGCGCGTGCAGGCCGGAGATCGTGGACTTCGCCCGCTGCACGAACGCGGCGGAGGAGTCGCGACCGACGCTAGCTCACGACGAAGAACTGGTCGCCGATGTCGACCCGCGAGCCGCGCTCGATCCGGTAGCGCCGGCCCGCTTCACAGCGCCACGGGTCACGGTCGGGTGGACGCACCACGGAGCCGTTCGTCGCGTAGCGGTCGCTCACCCAGAAGACGCCTTCCTCCTGGCCGAACTCGAGATGCGTCTTCGAGACGGTCTTCGCCGGGTCGGAGACGACGATCAGCTGGTCGACGAACTCCCCGGGCTGTGCGACCGGGTTGCGTCCGATGAGACCGGAGCCGGCGACCGTGACCGACTCGCCGGTGCTGAACTGCAGCACGAAGCGCTCCCCCGTCCCCGCGGCGGCGGGGTCGCGGCGCGGGGCGAGATCCAGTCCGGCCGCCGCG
>DCRR01000014.1:10350-134454 GCA_002325245.1 Microbacteriaceae bacterium UBA1487
TCGGCGTCACCGTCGGCCTTCGGCTCCTCTCGCTGCTCGGGCCACGGCGCCGGAACGGCGTCGAGCCCGGCGGCGGCCTCCGACGAGTCGGAAGTCGGCGGTACGAGGTCTCCCTCCACCGCGACCGTGTCGCGAGCGGACGGAACCTCCGCGGTGCCGACGACGAAGCCGCACTCGCGGCAGAAGACATCCGTGCTGAGTGCCACCGCACTGCACTGCGGGCATCGCAGGAGCGATGTGGAGCGCTCGAGCGGGGATGGCAGCCCCGAATCCTCAACCGAGATGGGCGTCACCTCCTCCGTCGCACCCACCGGCTCGGACGGGCCCCGCAGGCTGCGCTCGCCGTTCACCGAACGTCCGCACTCTCCGCAGAAGAGCGCTCCGACGCGAAGTGACGAGCCGCAGTATCGACAGTTCATGAGCCCGTCTCCTTCCCGGCGCGTCGCTCCAGCCAGCGCACCGCACCCAACGATCGCACCGAGATCCGGGCCTTGATGCGGCCCCAGCGCGTCGTCGACTGGTCCAGGCTCGCACGCAGTTCGTCGACGGCGCTCCACACGTGCTCGGCATCCTCCGGCTCCGCCGTCTCCGGCGCGAAGGTGGAGCGGTCGACGACGGCGGCGAGCACCCGGGACGGCAGCGAGCCCACCTGGTTCGCGAATTCGGCGCGGGTGGCGGCGGCAGGCGGGGTGATCCCATGGTCGAGGGCCGTGTCGGCGAACTCGTCCCAGCCGCCCTGGATCCGATCGAGCGGCGTGGCGCCCTTCCTCCGAAGCAGTCGACGACGCAGCTTGGCGGCGATCACGATCATGAACGGGGCGAGCAGCACCGCGGCGATCATGAGCAGAACGCCGAGACCCTGCAGCACGGCGAGCAGCGCCGCGAGGACCGGGTCGATGGACTCGGGGTCCTCTCGAGTGCTCTCCGGAGGGGTCTGCTCCTCATGGTCGTTGACGGCGTCGGCGGGCGGCGGCACGAGCGACTGGGGCCGCGCGATCTCCTCGACCTGGTCGAGGTCGTCCTCCGGAATCGGTCGCTCCACCGGCACCGGATCGACAGCCACCCAGCCGTGCTCGGCGGTCTCGATCTCGATCCAGGCGGACACATCGCCGCCGAGCACCTCCGTGGTCGTGGTGGCGCCCTCGGAGTCGGGGGCGAATCCGAACACCACCCGCGCCGGGAATCCGAGCTGGCGCGCCATCAATGCGGCCGCCACGGCGTACTGCTCCGCGTCTCCGATCATGCGCGGCGCCGTCAGCAGCTCGCTGATCCGATCGGCGCCGTGCCCCGATCTGCTCGGCGGCTCATCGACGCTGAGGCCGTGGCTGATGTAGCCGAGCTCCGCGAGCCGATCGAAGGTGCGCGTCAGTCGCTCCCCCGGCTGGGTGACCCCGCGAACCCACGAGTCCAGCAGCGCCGAGAGGCCCTCCGGCACATTCTCGAGGCGCGGCTGATCGCTCGACCCCGGGGTGAGCGTCAGGAGCGCGCTGAGGCTCAGGGTCGTCGTCGCCACCGAGGTGAGGCGATACGTGTCGCCGGCGGCGACTCCGCTGATGACCGCGGCGGTGTCGGTGTCGAGGTTGATCACGAGGTCGTCGCTGAGAGCCGCCGCATCCTCGCCCGCGAACTCCACCGACTCGATGCGGCCGAGGCTCGGCAGCCAAACGCCCGCGTAGTCGACGATCTCCACCTCGAGCTGGCGGCTCGGCAGTCCCAGACCGCTGCGGTCGATCGCCGTGGGCACGCGAACGAAATCCGCCGAGCTTCCGCCCTCGGCCGCGCTGCCGACCGAATACACGACGCCGTTGTACTGGTCGAGCGTGGCGATGCGAATGCGCTCCCCGGCATCCAGGCCGGTGACCCGGAACTGCACGTCGTCGACGGTATCCGCCTGGAGGTAGCGGCGGAACGAGGCCAGCGGGCTGGCGTATTCGCGCGGGTCGAAAGGACGCTCGATGGTCTGACGCAGCACATCGCGCTCGGCCACCGGCGGCAGGGCCTCGGTGGCGACCACCGCGACGCCGGCGGCGATGGCGAGAACCGCGCCCGCGGCGGCGAAGGCACGGGCACCGCCGGACTTCACCGCCGAGCGCGCCCGACGCGACTGCATGGGGCCGCTGAGCGCCCGCAGGGCGGCGCGGCGACGCCGGATGCGCCGCCAGACGTGCCACGCGAGGCCGACGGCCAGCAGCGACAGAGCGATCGGAACCGGCCACGCCGGGTTCGCCGGTCCGAAGGCGATGCCGGCGATCGCCGTCACCACCGGGCCGATCATGCCCCACTCGCCTCCGCGCTCGCGCGCTCCGATCCAGACCCCGGCGAAGACCGACACCATGACGAGGAGGTAGATCGGCACCAGAAGCGCCTGGTAGTCGCCGACCGGAATCGTGATCGTGAGCAGCTGCTTCCAACCGAGAGCGACCCCGCTCAGCAGATCGCCGATGCCCTCAAGACTGGGCAGAACTCCGTTGATGGCGCGCGAGGGCACCGCGAGCGGGACGCCCGCGAGCACGAAGACGACGAACGCGACGAGGGCGAAGACCCAGCCCGGCCAGCGCAGCGTCACGGCCGTCGCCGACAGGACCGCGGCGATCAGGATGCCCTGCACGACCACGGCGATGAACTGCGGATGCTCGTAGATCGGCCACCACACCGCGGCAGCGATCGCCGTGGCGATGCTCGCGAACGCGACGGTCAGCAGCAGGGTGACGGCGGAGGTGCGCGGCGTCATCGGGTGGCCGCCGTTCGCGCCAGGGCGTGCTTCAGGTCATCCAGGAGCCCGACCGAGAGGATGTCGATGCCCGCGACCCGGCGAAGACCGGGCAGCGCCTCGGGGTCGCAGACGACGGCGATGACCGCGACATCGACGGGAAATGCCGCGGCCGCCGAGCGCAGCTGCGCGGGGGCGGTCGTCGATCCGCAGATCAGGAACGCGAGCGAGACCTGGCCGACCTGGTCGGCGACGGCGTGCGCGACATCGCGCAGCCCGATCGCGCCGCCGTCGAGATCCACGACCGCGAGGTCGTCGAGAAGCCGCTCGGCGCGGTGGGTCGCGAGCGCCCTCACGCCGTAGCTGGGGCGCTTCGCGAACTCGGGGGTGATCGTCGAGACGACGACGGAGAGGCTTCGGCCGTCGCGGATCGCGCGCACACCGAGGCTCCCCGCGACGCTCACCGCGAGCTCGAACTCGTCGTCGTTGGCGAAGTCGCCGGGCGCGAGGCTCAGCGCGACGGCGAGGTGGCTGCGGCGCGTCTGCTCGAACTGGCGCACCATGTACGTGCCGGTCTTGGCCGTCGACTTCCAGTGAATGTAGCGACGCTCGTCACCCGGCTGGTACTCGCGGAGCGCGTGGAAGGCGAGGTCGTTCGAGGAGAGGTCTCGCGTGGTGACGCCCTCCAGGTCGTGGATGAGTCCGGTGCTCGTGCTGGGTGCGGCAATCGTCACCGGATGCACGATGAGGGTCTCCTGATCGCTCCAGACGAGCTCGCGCCGAACCATTCCCACCGGATCGGCGCGCACCGTGCGCACCGGGCCGAGCGGGATCACGCCGCGCCGGCTCGTCGGCAGAGGCACCTCGTGCGCGTACTCGGCGCTGCCGCGCAGACCCGGGATCGCCAGCTCCACGAGCCCCTGGGCAACCGGCACTTCAACGGAGGTCGGCAGGCTGCGCTGCCCGCGCGGATTGCGCGCGATCAAGCTCAGGACGGCGGGCTGGCCGGCGACGACGCGGTGATGCGGCAGGTCGAGTTCGATCGTGATGCGCGGTCGCCCGATCAGGTAGATGACCGCGACCAGGGCGAGTGCGATGATCGCCCAGCCGACGGCGACGAACTCGACCCACCCGAGGACGTAGCCGAGGACGAGCACGATCGGCGCCCCGAGGAGCAGTCCCCAGCCCAGCGGAGTCACCACGGAGGCGGCGTGGCTGAACCAGCGCCCGGCCGCCCCTCGCACGGTGCCGAAGAACCGGACGGCGAACACCACAGAGTCGGCAAGGACACCCGTCCGGGATCCGACGATCCGCGCGCGGGTGTTCTGGAGGGTGTTCGTGTCGCTCGTGTGCGGCGACCCCCGGGACTCTGAGGAGATGGTCACACGGCGAGCCGATCGCTCGGCGGCGCGATCTCGAGCAGCAGCTGCGAGATGATGCTCGTCGCGGTGACCCCGTCGAACTCCGCCTCCGGGTCGAGCACCAGTCGGTGCGCCAGCACCGGCTCGGCGAGCGACTTCACGTCATCCGGGATCACGTAGTGCCGGCCACTGGCCGCGGCGAGCGTCTTGGCGGCGCGCACGAGCGCCAGCGCCCCGCGCACGCTCGCACCGAGACGCACTTCGCGCGCGGTGCGGGTCGCCTCGACGAGACGGGACACGTAGTCGTTGACGCTCGGGTCGACGTGGACCTGGCGCGCGTAGCCGATCAGTTCGCGCACCGCCTCCTCGGTGAGCACGGGCGAGAGCACGGTGTCGTGCGCGCTCACCCCGGCACCGTCCAGGATCCGAAGAGTGGCGGCGCGGTCGGGGTAGCCGATCGAGGCCTTGAGCATGAACCGGTCCAGCTGCGCCTCGGGGAGGCGGTAGGTGCCGGCCTGCTCGATCGGGTTCTGCGTCGCCACGACCATGAACGGCGACGGGACCGGGTGCGGCACGCCGTCGACGGTGACGCGGTGCTCCTCCATGACCTCGAGCAAGGCCGCCTGGGTCTTCGGGCTGGCGCGGTTGATCTCGTCGGCGAGCACGATGTTGGAGAACACCGGTCCGCCGTGGAAGGAGAACTCACCCCGGCTCTGGTCGAAGACGCTGACGCCGGTGATGTCACCGGGCAGCAGGTCGGGAGTGAACTGTATCCGCGAGACCGAGCCCTGCACGCTCTGAGCGATCGCCCGCGCGAACGAGGTCTTTCCGGTGCCCGGGTAGTCCTCCAGGAGGAGGTGTCCTTCGCTGAGCAGCGCGACGAAGCCGAGCCTGATCACGAAGGTCTTGCCGACGAGAACGTTCTCGACGTTGGCGACGAGCCGCCCGAAGGCGTCTTGGAACATGCTCGCCTGTTCCGGGGTGATGCTCATGGTTCGGGTCCTCTCGGGTGGAGTTTCTCGACGTCAGTCGAAGTCTTCCCAGTCGTAGGTGCGCTGGTACGTCGATCCGCCGTTGGCGGTGATGCGGATGTCGAGGTCGTCGGGCTGAATCGCCCCGCTTGCGGTGCAGACGCCGCCTCCGCTGGCCGGCATCGTCGTCCAGGTGGAGGTGCCGCAGCGGTACTGGATCAACTCGTAGGCGCCGGCCGTCGGCGCGCTCCAGCGCCACTCGCCTTCGACGCCGATGCCGGTCGAGGTCACGGTGGCGCTCAGTCCAGGCGGCGCGACGTTGGCGACCGGTGTTCCGATGAAGAACGCCGCCGACCACTCGCTGCCGCACAGCGTCACCTCGGGCCAGACCTTGCAGGCGAGGAACTCGGCGCTGATTGCCGTGCCGTATTGGCTGGCGTTCTGCGTCACGAGATAGGCGCTGCCCACGGGGACGAGCTCACTGACGCTGCCGTCGACGCCGTCGCCGGTGAGACGGTACTTCACGTAATCGGCGGACGCGGACTCGTTGGTGATCTTCGTCAGCCGGAAGTCCCAGCGACCGTTGTCACCCGGGGAGGTCGCGTTGCTCGTCGTGATCGACGTCACCACCCCCGGGGTCGCGCGCGTGATGACGCGGGCGCTCGTCGCCGCCTCACTGCAGTCGCCCAGACCGTTCTTCGCGTAGACGACGACCATGTAGTCGCGGTTGGGCGACAGCCCGGTGAACTCGGTGCTGGCCGCGGTGCCGACGGAGGAGGCGGACGAGCACGAGGGCGGATTGCTTCCCTGCGTGATCGCGACGCGGTACTCGGTGATCGCGCGGCCGTTGTTGTTGAACACGTCGGCCCACTGCGCGGACACAGTCGTGCCCGACGACGAGGAGACGCCGGACGCCGTCGGGGTTCCGACCACGAGGGGCGTCCACGCCGGAGTGCCGGTCCCGCTGGCCTGGTTCCAGGTCGCGAGCGTGTTCGGGGCGCTGTTGCGCGCGCTCACGGTGTACTGCACGGAGCTGCCGTTGACGACACCGGAGACCGGCGCGACGTCGAGGCTGTAGAGCGTGCCGACGGCGTCGCTGGTGCTCACCGTGATCTCGCGCGACACCCCCGCGACCGTGACAACGTAGCGCTCGATCGGGCTGGCCGTCCCCGAGCTCTCGGGCTTCCGCCACGAGACGCTGAGGCCCTTGTCGAGCGACGCCGAGTTCAGTGACACGGGCGGCGGCGGGATGATGTCGCTCCAGATCGCGCCCGCGGCGTTGGAGACGGCCGTCGAGGCGCCGACCTCGTTGATCGCAGTGATCGAGAACTTGACGGCGTTCGTCGGCCCGTTGCCGGGTGTGGTGATGGCGCAGTTGACGTTCGTCGTGCAGGTGGTGGTCGAGTAGACGCTGCCGCTCGAGGCGAGCGTGGTGCGGATCTCGTAGCCCGTGATCGGCGAATTGTTGGCGGCCCCGGGGGTCCAGGAGAGCTTCAGCACGCGATCTCCGAACTCGGTGACGCGGAAGCTGGTGACAGGGTCGGGGACGTCCTGCACCGACACCGTGGCGTTGCCCCAGACGTAGCGGCTGGGGTTGTTCGTCGCGTCGGCGACCTGATACTGGAAGTTCACCTCGACCGGCTCGGCGGTCTCCGACACCTGCACGGTGACCCGGGACCGGTCGGCGCTCGGCGTGATCGTGAGTCCCGTCGGCAGGTCGGCGCCGCCGAGTCCACGGATCGCGACCACGGTGAGCGGACTCGAGGGGAAGGGGTTGTTGACCTGGTCGTTGGCCAGCACGTCGAGCACGGTCGTCTCGCCGCGCAGCGCCACCGCACTGTCGGCGACCGGCTGAGCCAACGGCGCCGTCGACTGGACGACCGAGAGCCGGATCGATCCGGGCTCGCCTTCGTTGACGGCATCGCGCACGCCGACACGCGCGACTGCGCTCGTGCCCGCGGGCGTCGAGAGCGCCGCCGTGATCACCATCCGCTGGCCGTTGACCTCCACGGTGAAGCCCTCGGGGAGCGGCTCGAGGGCCGTGTAGGCGAGCTCGTCGATGTCGTCGTACGGGTAGTTCGTCAAGCGGATGAGATCGAACTCGCGCGACTGGCCCGGCTCGAAGTTGACGTCGGCGCCGACGAAGATCGGCGGCTGGTTCTCTCGGGGCTCCACCGTGATCGGCAGCGTCAGCACCGCGCGGCGGCCGTCGGGGTCGTCAGCGCTCGTGCCGTCGGTCACCTCCACGGTGATGGAGGCCGGGCCGAAGTACCGATCCGCCGACGTGTACACGAGGTTCTGATCGTCGACGACCAGTTCGCCTCCGTCGCTGTGGGTCGCGCGCACCGTGCTCGCGTCGACCAGACGCACGCTCTGCCCGCCGAGCGCGACGATGTAGTCGTTGAGCGCGATCGGCAGCACCTGCTCGCTCTCGACCACGAGTTCGGGCGCGGTCGGGTCGAGCTGCGGCAGCGCGTCGTCGTAGCCGGGAACCCAGAGGAACGCGAAGGCGCGGACGTCCGAATCCTCGGGGTGCGCGACCGAGAAGGGGATGATCTGGGATGCGCCCTCGATCGAGACGCGCACGCTTCCGTCCGCGAGCACCTGCGCGGAGCTCGAGTAGCCGGGCACCAGGTTCAGCGCGAGCTCGCTCACGTCTCCGTCGGCGAAGAACACGTTGCCGAGCACGTCGACGTCGATCGTCGAGCGATCGAGCACCTCCGCCACGGTCAGCACCGTGTCCGAGGCGACCGGCACCGCGAGCGGGGCGTCCGGATCCACCGCCACCGTCACGAAGTTGGTGCTGGTGCCGCCGTACTGGTTCTCGATCGTGTAGACGACCGAGTAGCGGCCTGCCTCCTCGGGCGGCGTGATGCGCACGATCGACTCGTCGACGACCTCGACAAGGACCCCGGACTCCTCGGCGTTCGGCACCGCAGCCACGACGCGCAGGGGCGAGCCGTCCGGATCGGAGTCGTTGTCGAGCACCCGCACCGACACGGTGCGGCCGGGCCGGATCGAGACGATGTCCTCATTGGCGACGGGGTTCCGAGCGCCCTCGAGCCTCGGGCTGATGCCGATGCGAATGGTGCCCTCGGAGCGCGCACCGAGACCGTCGACGACGGTGTAGCTGAACTCGTCGGTGCCACTCGAGTACTCGCCCGCCTCGTAGATGATCGAGCCGCCGGCGGTCGAGACGACCGAGCCCTTCTCGGGGTTGGTGGCCACCCCGATCAGCTGCACCGCGTCGCCGTCCGGGTCGACCGCGCTCAGCGGGATGTCGATCTGCACGCTCTCGCCCGCGATCACGCGGGCGGTCACGGTGCGCGGGATCGGGGCGCTGTTGGTCTCCTCGTCGACCTCGCGCACCGAGATCCGCACGGTGGCCTGCGCGACCTGCCCGTCCTCACCGCGGATCGCGTAGACGGCCGAGTAGTTGCCGGCGGCCTCGGGAGCGAGGTAGCGCAGCTCATCACCGGAGGCGAACAGCAGACCGGAGTTCTCCGGAAGGTCCTCGGCGAGCGCCGACATGAGCTCGAGCTCCTGCCCGTCCGGCTGCTCGTCATTGTCGAGGACCGGGATGTCGACGACGTCGCCGACCCGCACGGTCACGGCGTCGTCGGTCGCGATCGGCGCCTGGACGCGGCTGGGCTCAGGGATCTCCACGACGGTGATCGTTCCCTCGGCGTCGGCGACGCCGTTGCTGATTCGGTAGTGGAGGGTGACCGGCCCATCGTCGAGCGGCGACCGCAGCGTCATGCGCACCTCGCGCTGGTCGAGGATCTCAGCCGTCAGGCCGGAGCCCTCAGGGATGTCGCTGACGCCGGTGACGACGAGCACGCCGCCCGCGGGGTCGATGTCGGTGAGGGTCGGATCCACGGTCGCGCTCGCCAGGGTGCGCACGAACACCGTCTGCGGCACGGTGATCGGCTTGGTTCCGGCATCCAGGGGCGCCGACACGTCGACCCGCACCAGCCCGGTGGAGGTCTGATCGCCGTCGGTGACGGTGAAGCTCAGGTACTGCGTGCCCACCCGCATCGTCGACAGGGTGAAGGTTCCCGCCTCGAAGTTCGGCGTGATCGTCACGTCGGTCTTCTCCGGGACGGCCGTCAGGCGGATCGTGCCGGTTCCGCCGCGGACGTGCGTCAGCGGATTCACGGTGACCTGCTCGCCCGCGGTCGCGACGACGACCCACGGCTCGATGACGATCGGAACCTCGCCCCGCGGCTGGACGTCGACCTCGAGCGTGCCGGCCGCGGACTCACGGCCGTCGGTCATCGTCACACCGACGACCGAACGGCCCGTGGCCTCGCCCGCGTCGCTGAACACGACGACGCCGTCCGGCTTCGCGCTGACCGAGTTCGGCTCGGCGGTGCTGGCATCCGACAGATAGAACGGATCCCCGTCCGGGTCGTACCAGTCGCCCAGCACCGAGGTCGAGACCCGCTCGCCGGAGGCGACGGTCGCCGTCGAGAACCGCACCTGCTGCGGCGGCGAGTTCTCCTGATCACCGCGCACCTCGACCGTGACGACGGCACTCGCGGTGCCGCCTCTGCCATCGGTGATCGTGTAGCGCAGGCTGAAGCTGCCGCGCGCATCCGAGTCGAGCGTGAGCTGGAGCTGCTGGTTGCGGGAGACCAGGTCGACTCGACCGATCGACTCGTCGAGCTGGTCGACCTCGCTGATCACGAGCACGTCGGCGTTGGCGTCGTAGTCATTCAGCAGCACCGGCAGCACGGTCGCGCGACCGGGTCGAGCCCCGAACTCGTCGTCGACCGCGACGGGGGGCTGCTGCTGCGGGTCGATCTCCGGCGGCGTGTCCAGATCGTTGACGACCTGCTCCTGCTGCTGATCGGCGGTGATCAGCTCATCCCAGTTGTCGATCAGCTGTCCGAGATCAGCGACCGCCCAGCTCGCGCCGCCGCGGGCATCGTTGAGCACGACCTGGTCGCCGTTGCGGGCGAACGCGAGGCTCGCGTCGATCGGCATCTCGGCGAGCGCCAGTTCGGTCGGCTCCGCGCCGACGCAGTCGCGCCAGGCGAGTCCGCCGGTCCACGCCGCGAAGACGCAGCCGTCGCTGACCACGGGCGCTGCCGCGCTGCCGACGGTGCCGCTCACGAGCGTCTCGACGGTTCCCGTCGCCAGCACCACCCGCGCGAGCCCGGCGCCGGTGGCGAGGTAGACCGCGTCGCCGGACGAGCTCGGCGTCTGCAGCACGGGCTCGTCGCCGAGTTCGACCGCGCCGCCGAGTGCGACCACTCCCGCCGCAGAGATGAGCCGGCCTCCAGTGGGGTCGAGCATCACCCAGCGGCCGCCGACCGAGGTCAGCTGGTAGTCCGCGGCCGTCTCGTCGGATTCGAAGGTCCAGCTCTCGCTCGCGCGAGCGCCCTGCGCGAGGTCGAGACGGTACACCTCGCCGAGCTCGGGCGAGGCGGCGAACACGACGCCGGCGTCGTCGACGCTCAGAAACGACTGCTCGCCGAGCGAGAGCACCGATGGGCTCGCCGGGTCGAAGCTGCCGAGCTCCGCGAGCGGGGTGAGCCAGACCTCGCCGGTGCCCGCCGAGTGGATGACGACGCGGTCTCCGGCGATCAGCACCCGCGGATCCTCGGACGGCAGCGCGATCCGCTCCGTGATCAGCGCCGTGCTGGGGTCGACGAGATCGAGTGTGGAGTTGACCGAGTCGACGAGGAACACCGACTCCCCCGCCTGGACAACCTCCCCCGAGGCCACGTCGGTCTCGATGACCGTGTTGAGCTCGAGCACCTCCGGGTTCGCACGTCCGAGCGCCTGGGAGGCGAGATTGGCGACCCACACCGCGCCGTCGTTGAGCGAGACCCGCTGGGTCGCGTAACCCGGGGAGATGATCGCGACGGCGACGACCATGGCCGCGATCACGGTCCCGCTCACGCCCGCGGCGAATGCGGCGCGGTTCCTCTTGATCCACTCGCCCAGCACGAGACTCACCCGTCCACGACGTCGACGCACTTCTCAGCGCTCGACGGCCCGGTCGCTCCCTGGCGGTACACGCGCACGGTGATGCACACCGTCTCCCCGGGCGACGCGGCGATCACGAACTGGGTCGCGGTCTGGAAGCTCTCGCTGCCGTCGCGAACCTGGATCTGGTACCGATCCTGCGGCTCGATCCCGGGATCGGCCCAGCTGAACTCGACCGTCCCGGCGGACTGGGTCGCCTGCACATCGCGCACCGTCGGGATGTCGCTGTCTCCGAGCGCGCTCACGAGCACGGCGAGCGCCGCGACGCCGAGCGCGATCGCGAGACCCGCGCTGGTCACGAGCAGCCAGGTGAGCGAGCGCGGCTGCGGCGGCGCGCTGCGCGCGTCCGAGGCGCCGGAGGAGACGGGTCGCGACGCCGGGGCTTCGCTCACGGCGGTTCCCTGCCCGCGACGCCGGCGCTGGCTTCGCGACATCGGCAGCGCGCTCGCGACCGGACGCAGCTGGGTGCGCTCCTCGAAGTCGGAGATCGTTCCGAGCGCCCAGTCGTCGCGGGCCAGCTCGACCGTCGTCTGCGGGACGCCGAGCTCGCTCTCCACGACCTGCAGCTCGCGCACGAACTCGAGCACGCTCGCCTGCCGAAGCGCGGGATCGCGCGACATCGAGCGACGCAGGATCTTCTCCAGCGAGGCGGGCACGTCCGGCCGGCCGATCGACTGCGGTTTCGCCCGCGTGATGCGGGACATCAGTTCGCTGGCGCTGTTGTCGGCGCCCTCCAGCTCGAACGGCGACTTCCCCGCGAGCAGCGAGTAGACGGTTGCTCCGAGCGACCAGACCTCGGAGGCGACAGACCCGGGGACCTCGTCGAGCAGCACCTCGGGCGCCGACCACGGGATCGACAGGCCGACCGACTCCTCCTGGCGCGCGCCCACGAGCGTGGAGGCGATGCCGAAGTCGGAGAGCACCGGATGCCCGTATGCCGTTGTCAGAATGTTGGACGGCTTGATGTCGCGGTGCAGCACGCCCGCACGATGCGCGGTCTCGATCGCGCTGCCGATCTTGATCGCGACGCGCAGCACCTCGGCGACGGGGATGCTCTCGGTGCGATAGCGCGCCGCCAGGCTGGGCGAGCAGAGCTCCATCACCAGGTAAGGCCTGCCGTCCGCCGACACGCTCGCCTCGTAGACGGTCAGGATGGCGGGATGCGCACTGAGCCGCGCCATCAGGTTCGCCTCGGCTTGAAACATCTGCCGCACCTGATCGTTGACGATCTCGCGCAGCATCACCTTGACGGCGACCTGCCGACGCGGCATATTCTGCTCGTAGAGGAACACATCGGCGAAGCCGCCCGACCCGAGCACGTGAAGGTACGAGAATCCGGGCAGGATCGGGGGCGGTGAAGGCAGTCGTCGAGCCACGGTCACCCCCTCAGCTGTCGCACGGTCGGTTCATTCTAGGGTTGCCCTCTGCCCGTCACCCCTGTTCAGCCCCCGAACTGGGGCGCGCGGCAGTCCGGGAGCTGCGCGCCTGGTGACGGCCCTTCGCGGGGCTGGTCACGACGTCCACGACGACGACGGTGACGTTGTCACGACCGCCCGCCTGAAGGGCCAGCGCGACCAGGATCTCGGCCGTCTCCGCGGGCGACATCCGCTCCGACAGCGTGCTCGCCAGCCGCTCGTCGTCGACCTCGCGCGTGAGTCCGTCGGAGCAGATCAGGATGCGCAGGCCGTCGCGCAGGGGCACTCCCCACAGGTCCGGCCTCGGGGTCTCATGGAAGCCGAGGGCGCGGGTGATGACGTTGCTCTCCGGGTGGCTCTCCGCCGCCGCCGCGTCGATCAGACCCGCGTCGACGAGCTCCTGGACGACGCTGTGGTCCACGGTGATGCGCTCCAGCCGGTCGTCCGCGAAGGCGTAGACCCGGCTGTCGCCGATGTTGAAGACGAGCAGCCCCGGAGTCTGCTCGAACAGGGCGAGCGCGACGCCGGTGACGGTCGTCCCTGCCCCGGCGGCGTACTCCTCGGCGATCTCGTCGATGTCGGCGACGGCGAGACGCAGCGCCGCATCCAGCTCGCCCACCTCGAGGTAGGGATTCGGCGTCGCCTCGGCGAGCCGAGCCACGGCTGCCGCGCTCGCCCGGTCGCCGGCCGAGTGGCCGCCCATCCCGTCGGCCACGGCGAAGATCGGCGGCTCGGCGAGCACCGAGTCCTCGTTGAGCTGGCGACGATGTCCGATGTCGGTGCGCGCCGCCCAGGACAGCACGAACTGCTTCCCCCGCTGGCCCGGCACCGTGAAGCGCCGTTCGATGGCGTCCTCGCCGCGCTGGATCATGAACTCGTTCCGCTCGTGGCCGGATCGTTGTCGGTGCGGGGTCCGGCCGTGATGCGCAGCAGGTTGCCGTCGCCGACGTCGATGATCGTGCCCGGCACGACGACCGCCGAGTCCCCGCCGAGCAGCACCTGCGGTGCCGCCCCGGGCGGGGCCACCGTCGTGCCGTTGGTGGAGCGCAGATCGCTGACCACGACCGTGCTGCCGACGCACCGGAACTCGAGATGGGTCGCCGAGACCTCGCGCGTCGGCGACGGCAGCGAGACCAGTCGCGGGGCCGGCCCCACGGAGATGCGCGGCGCGCCGGGGTTCCGCCCCACGATGACGGTCGTGTCGAGGGCGATCTCGGCCCCGCTCGGGAGCACGAGGTGCAGCACCGTCGCGGTCGGATTCCTGTCGCGGCTGATCTCTCGGGCGAGCTCCTCGCTCAGCCCGCCCCACGCCGCGTCTTCGCGGGGCCCGGTCAGCCCCGCGATCGCGACGGTGTCCTCGAGCCGGTCGCGCTCGGACAGCTCCGCCGGCGTCAGCTCACGCGGCGGCACCGCAACAGTGTCGTCAAACGGGTCGGGGGCCACTCCCCCATTGTCTCGCGTTCCGACACCCGCGCTGACGCCGCGCGGCGCGTCGGCGCTACTCGCCGATGAACGACATCACGTGCTTGATGCGGGTGTAGTCCTCGAAGCCGTAATTCGAGAGATCCTTGCCGTATCCGGAGTGCTTGAACCCGCCGTGCGGCATCTCGGCGACCAGCGGGATGTGGGTGTTGATCCAGACGCAGCCGAAGTCGAGGTGCTTGGCGAAGCGCATGGCGCGCGCGTGGTCGCGCGTCCAGACGCTCGACGCGAGCCCGTACTTGACGTCATTGGCCCATCCGAGAGCCTGCGCCTCGTCGGTGAACTTCTGCACCGTGATCACCGGACCGAAGATCTCGGTCTGGATGACGTCATCCTTCTGCTGGAGGTTCGACACCACCGTCGGCTCGATGAAGTAGCCCGCCGACTCCTGGCGCGTCCCCCCGGTCTCCACCTGCGCGTGCGAGGGCAAGGCGTCGATCATCCCCATGACGCGCTCCAGCTGGGTCGCGTTGTTGACGGGGCCGTAGAAGGTCGAGGCGTCCGAGGGCATCCCGGTGGCGACGTTCTCCCTGACGTAGGCGACCATCGCCGCCACGAAGGCGTCGTGCACTTTCTCGTGCACGAGCACGCGCGTCGCCGCGGTGCAGTCCTGACCGGCGTTGAAGTATCCGGCGATCGCGATCCCCTCGACCGCCTTGTCGATGTCGGCGTCGTCGAAGACGATGACCGGGGCCTTGCCGCCGAGCTCCAGGTGCACGCGCTTCAGGTCCGAGGAGGCGGCCTTGGCGACCTCCATGCCGGCGCGCACCGACCCGGTGATCGACACCATCTGCGGCGTCGGGTGCTCGATCATGCGCGCGCCCGTCGTGCGGTCGCCGGTGATGACGTTGAACACGCCCGCCGGGAGGAACTCCGCGGCGACCTCGGCGAACAGCAGAGTCGACTGCGGAGTGGTGTCGGAGGGCTTCAGCACGGTGGTGTTTCCGGCGGCGATCGCGGGTGCGACCTTCCAGACCGCCATGTTGAGCGGGTAGTTCCACGGCGTGACCTGGCCGATGACGCCGATCGGCTCGCGACGGATCCAGCTGGTGTGGTCCTTCATGTACTCAGCGCTCGCGCGACCCTCGAGGTTGCGCGTGGCGCCGGCGAAGAAGCGGAGCTGGTCGACCGAGAGCAGGATCTCGTCCTCGATGAGGCTCGCGCGCGGCTTGCCGGTGTCCTGGCTCTCGAGGTCGGCGAACTCCTCGGCGCGCTGCTCCATCGCGTCCGCAATGCGGAACAGTGCGAGCTGGCGCTCGGCAGGTGTCGCCTCGCCCCACTCCTCGAAGGCGGTCGCCGCCGCGGCGAACGCCGTGTCGACGGCGGCGGCGTCGGAGACGGGCGACTGCGCGTAGCCCTGCCCGGTCGCCGGGTCGATCACGTCGAATGCGCTGTCGGCGGTCGCGTCGACGTAGTCACCGTTGATGAAGTTCTTGAGTGTGCGCTCAGCCATGACCACACCTTACTTCGAGTCGCATCCATTCGATACTGCGGATTTCGCCACTTTCACCGGTACATATCTACGGATTCGCTTGTGGAGGTCGCTCTGCACTGAGAGAATCGATGCATGTCAGCTCGCCAGAAGCCCCCGTCTCTCGACGCCGTGTCGAAGGGCATCATCGAGCAGCTGCAGGAGGACGGGCGTCGCTCCTATGCCGAGATCGGCAAGGCCGTCGGGCTCAGCGAAGCCGCCGTGCGCCAGCGCGTGCAGAAGCTCAGCGACGCCGGCGTGATGCAGGTGGTCGCCGTCACCGATCCGATGCAGCTCGGCTTCGCCCGGCAGGCGATGATCGGGGTGCGCGTCACCGGCGACACCACGGTCGTCGCCGAGGCCCTCGGCGAGATCCCGGAGATCGACTACGTCGTGCTCACCGCGGGGAGCTTCGATGTCCTCGCCGAGCTCGTCTGCGAAGACGACGACACGCTGATCACCCTTCTCAACCAGCGCATCCGCAACATCCCCGGGGTGCTGTCGACCGAAACCTTCGTCTACCTCAAGCTGCACAAGCAGCACTACAACTGGGGCACCCGCTAGAAAGAGGCTCCCATGAGCACCACGATTCCCACCCCCACCTCGATCGACGATGCGGCGCTGCAGCAGAAGGCGAAAGATCACCTCTGGATGCACTTCTCGCGCCAGTCGGTGCTTGAGGAGCACGGCGCGCCCATCATCGTGAAAGGCGAGGGGCACCACATCTTCGACAGCCACGGCCGCCGCTACTTCGACGGGCTCTCCGGGCTCTTCGTCGTCAACGCCGGCCACGGACGCCGCCGCCTCGCCGAGACGGCCGCGCGTCAGGCCGAGGAGCTGGCCTTCTTCCCGATCTGGTCCTACGCGCACCCGGCGGCCATCGAGCTGGCCGACCGTCTCGCCAACCACGCTCCCGGCGACCTGAACCGCGTCTTCTTCTCGACCGGCGGCGGCGAGGCCGTCGAGACCGCCTTCAAGCTCGCCAAGTACTACTGGAAGCTGCAGGGCCGCCCCACCAAGCACAAGGTCATCTCGCGGGCGGTCGCGTACCACGGCACCCCGCAGGGCGCGCTGGCGATCACCGGCATCCCGGCGATGAAGGAGATGTTCGAGCCGGTCACGCCGGGCGGATTCCGGGTGCCCAACACGAACTTCTATCGCGCCGCCGAGATGGGCGCCCCCGCCGACGACCTGGAGGCCTTCGGCATCTGGGCCGCCGACCGCATCGAGGAGATGATCCAGTTCGAGGGGCCCGAGACGGTCGCCGCGGTGTTCCTCGAGCCGGTGCAGAACTCCGGCGGATGCTTCCCGCCGCCCCCGGGCTACTTCCAGCGGGTGCGCGAGATCTGCGACCGCTACGACGTGCTGCTCGTCGCCGACGAGGTCATCACCGGCTTCGGCCGGATCGGGTCGATGTTCGCCTCGACGCACTACGGCTTCCAGCCGGACATGATCACCTGCGCGAAGGGCATGACGAGCGGCTACTCGCCGATCGGCGCCACCATCGTGTCCGACCGCCTCTACGAGCCCTTCCGTCACGGCACCACCGCGTTCTATCACGGCTACACCTTCGGCGGGCACCCGGTCTCGGCGGCGGTCGCGCTGGAGAACCTGGCGATCTTCGAAGAGGAGAAGCTCGTCGAGAACGTGCGCGAGAACTCCCCGGTGTTCCGGCAGACGCTCGAGAAGCTGCTCGACCTTCCGCTCGTCGGCGATGTTCGCGGCGACGGCTACTTCTTCGGCATCGAGCTGGTCAAGGACAAGGCGACACGGGAGACCTTCAACGACGCCGAATCCGAGCGCTTGCTGCGCGGCTTCCTCTCGAAGGCACTGTTCGAGGCGGGGCTGTACTGCCGCGCCGACGATCGCGGCGACCCGGTGATCCAGCTCGCGCCGCCGCTGACGATCGGGCCCGCCGAGTTCGACGAGATCGAGCAGATTCTGCGCTCGGTGCTGACCGAAGCCACCTCGCACCTGTAGGCCGCCGAGCCGTGTCGTCCGCGTACCGTGCGGTGTCGTTCTGGCATGACTCGCTCGACGATGACGCCCTGACTCCCCGCGCACCGCTGGTCGGCGACACCGATGCCGACGTCGCGATCGTCGGCGCCGGGCTCACCGGCCTCTGGACGGCGTGGTATCTGCAGGAGCGCGACCCCTCGCTGCGCGTCGTGATCGTGGAGAGGGAGATCGCCGGCTTCGGGGCGAGCGGGCGCAACGGCGGATGGTGCAGCGCGCTCTTCCCCCGCTCCACGGCATCCCTCGAGCGCACGCACGGGCGCGAGGCGGCGCTCGCGATGCGGCGCGCGATGATCGACACCGTCGACGAGGTCGGCGAGGTCACGGAGAGGGCGGAGATCGACTGCGACTTCCGGCGCGGCGGCACGGTGGCGTTCGCCCGCTCGGCCGTGCAGCTGGAGGCGGCGCGTGCCGAAGTCGACGAGGCACGTGCCTACGGCGTGGACGAGCTCGAGCTGTGGGACTCCTCGCGCGTGCGCGCGGCCGGGGCGCTGGCGGCGGCGTTCGATCCCGCCTGCGCCCGACTGCACCCGGCGAAGCTCTCGCGCGGACTCGCTCGCGCCGTCGAGGGTCGCGGCGCGCTGATCGCCGAGCAGACGGCAGCTCTCGAGATCGCGCCGGGCCGAGTGACGACCGCGCACGGCACGGTGCGAGCCGAGCGCGTCGTCCAGGCGACCGAGGGCTACGGCGCGACGCTGTCGGCGACGCACCGCCGGATCCTGCCGCTCTACTCCCTCATGGTCGCGACCGAGCCGCTCGACGCCTCGGTGTGGGAGCAGATCGGCCTCGCTCACGGCCAGACCTTCACCGACTACCGTCATCTGCTGATCTACGGCCAGCGCACCGCGGACGACCGGATCGCCTTCGGCGGCCGTGGCGCGCGCTATCACTTCGGCAGCACGATCCGGCCCGAGTACGACCGGGTGCCGCGCGTCTTCGAGCACCTGCGTCGCGCCCTCGTCGAGCTGTTCCCGGTGCTGCACGACACCCGCATCACGCATCGCTGGGGCGGACCGCTCGGGGTGCCGCGCGACTGGCACGCGCGCGTGGCGTTCTCTCCCTCGACCGGTCTCGCGAGTGCGGGCGGGTACGTCGGCGACGGCCTCTCGACGACGAATCTGGCGGGCCGCACCCTCGCCGATCTGCTGACCGGGAACGAGTCCGCGCTCACCCGGCTTCCCTGGGTGGGGCATGCCGCGCGCGACTGGGAGCCGGAGCCGTGGCGGTTCCTCGGCGCCAACGCGGGCCTTGTCGCGATGCAGGCAGCCGACGCCGAGGAGCGCCTGACCGGACGGCCGTCCCTCATCGCCCGCGCCATGGGGCCGCTCGTCGGCCACTGAAATCTCACCGCTGGTCGGGAATACCTGCGCGCCCCCCTGCGGTTTTACTTGACATGACAACTACTCTTGCCGCTCATCCTCAGTACCGCACCGGCACCTGGACGCTCGACCCCGCCCACTCGACGATCGGGTTCACGGTCAGCCATCTCGCGATCAGCAAGGTGCGCGGCACGTTCGAGAGCTTCGATGTGACCATCACCACGGCCGACGACCCGCGCGACAGCCGCGTCGAGGCGAGCATCGAGATCGCTTCGGTCAACACCGGCCAGCCCCAGCGCGACGCGCACCTGCAGTCGAGCGACTTCTTCCTCGCGTCCGAGCACCCGACGGCGACCTTCGTCTCGACCGCTCTCGAGGCGAAGGGCGACGACTTCACCCTGACCGGAGATCTGACCCTGCGCGGCGTGACGAAGTCCGTCGTCCTGACCGGCGAGCTCGGCGGCGTGATGACCGACGGATACGGGCAGACCAAGGCGGGCGCGAGCGCCACGACCAAGATCAACCGCCACGATTTCGGCGTGAACTGGAACGCAGCCCTCGAGGCCGGCGGACTCACCCTCGGCGAGGAGGTCAGCGTCGCGATCGAGCTGCAGGTCGTGCTGCAGCCCTAGACGCCGCGTGGGGCGGGGCGACCCCGCTCCACGTCTGCTGGGAGTCGGCCCTGCTCAGGTGGTCTCCCGCGTTAGCGTGAAGGATGGCATCGACCTCCGAGATCTCCCAGCGAACTCCGTCCCGCACCCGCTCCGCTCTTGCCCTGGTCGCTTTCCTGGCGATCGCCTTCGCGGTGGCGGCATTCGGCGGGCTCTCCACCGCGGGCAATGTCGACGGCTGGTACGCGGCCGCCGAGCAGCCCGCCTGGACTCCCCCGAACGCCGTGTTCGGTCCGGTCTGGACGGTGCTCTACACGCTGATGTCCGTCGCTGCCTGGCTCGTCTGGCGCACACCGGACTCCGTCGCCCGGCGCCGCGCGCTGGGGCTCTACGTCGCGCAGCTGGCGGTCAACGCCGTCTGGACGCCCGTGTTCTTCGGTCTCGAGCCGTTCCTCGGGGCGCCCGCGCTGTGGATCGCCCTGGTGATCATCGTCGTTCTCGACGTGCTCGTGATCGCCACCCTCATCCGCTTCGCCCCGCTGTCGCGACTCGCGGCCGCGTTCCTCGTTCCCTATCTGCTGTGGGCGCTGTATGCGACCACCCTCAACGCGGGCCTGGCGGCCCTGAACTCCTAGTCCTGACCAGCCTCCGAGAGGGGGAACAGCGCGCCGATCTCGGCGAGCTCGGCCGCGGACGCCCGCCAGCCCGAGCCGGCCGCCGCGTTGCTGCGGATCTGCTCCGGCGTCGTCGCGCCCGCGATCACGCTCGAGACGACCGGGCGCCCGAGGAACCAGCCGAAGGTCGCCTCCAGCATCGAGATCCCCCGCTCGGACGCGAACGCCTCGAAGGCCTCGATCGCATCCCAGGGCGCCTCCTCGGCGATGTGCGGACGCTGGCGCGAGATCCGCGTGTCGGCGGGGCGCTCGGTGCGCGAGAACTTGCCCGTGAACAGCCCGTTCGCGAGCGGGAAGAACGGCAGGAATCCGATGCCGACCTCCTCGCAGGCGGGCAGCACCGCGCGCTCCACCGTGCGCGCGAGCAGGTTGTACTCGTTCTGCGCGCTGACGAACGGTGCGACGCCGAGTCGGGGCGACGCGTCCGCCGCCGCGCGGATCTGGTCGCTGTCGAAGTTCGAGTGGCCGTACGCGGCGATCTTGCCCTCCGCAACGAGCTCGTCGAGCGCGGCGATCGTCTCGTCGATCGGTGTGCCCTGGTCCGGGGTGTGCTGCTGGTACAGGTCGATGCGCTCGATGCCCAGCCGCGTCAGCGAGCCCTCGACGGCGGCCCGGATGTAGGGGCGCGAGCCGGGTGCGCTCTCCCCGGCCAGCGCGGGCGCGAACTGCGCGTGCCCGAATTTCGTCGCGATCACCAGGTCGCCCTCGCGCCCCGCGAGCACCTGGCCGAGCAGCGTCTCGCTCAGCCCGAACTCGGCGCCGTAAATGTCGGCGGTATCGAACAGGGTCACGCCCGCGTCGATCGCGGCATCGATCACCTCGCGCACGCCTTCGACGGTCGCGGTTCGGGTTCCGGCGCGGCCGAGGTTGTTGCAGCCGAGTCCGATCGCAGAGACGAGGGGGCCGTGGGTGCCGAGACGACGTGATTCCATGAGGGAAAGCCTACGGTGACGGCTCCTCCCCGAGCAGCCGCACTGCGCCGTTCACACCGTGTCCGATTCCCGCTCGTCCGTCCGGCGCGCGCTCGTTACGCTCGAGACATGTCCCCCACCGATCCCCGCCCGCACTCGCTGCGTCGCCTCACCTCGCCGATCGGCAGAATCGAGCTCCTGGGCGACGGCACCGCCGTCACCTCGCTCGCCATCGAGCGCGACGGAGCGCTGCCGCACGACGATCTGCCGGAGTCGAGCGACGCCGTACTTGATCGCGCCGCCGCGCAGCTCGACGAGTACTTCCGCGGCGCGCGCCGCACCTTCGACCTTCCCGTCGCGCTCGCCGGCACGGCCTTCCAGCGCGCCATCTGGGAGCAGCTCATCGCGCTCGACTGGGGCGAGGTTGTCTCGTACGGAGAACTCGGTCGCGCGACCGGTCGCGCCACCGCGGGTCGCGCCGTCGGCGGCGCCGTCGGCGCCAACCCGGTGCCGATCATCGTGCCGTGCCATCGCGTGCTCGGCGGCAGCGGACGCATCACCGGCTACAGCGGCGGCGAGGGCGTCCCCACCAAGGCATGGCTGCTCGCGCACGAGGGCATTCCGCACTCCGTGCCGCGCAGCGGTGTCGCGTGACGGGTCTCGTCGCGGGAGCGGACGACCGGTCGCGCTGCGCCTGGGTCGGCACCGACGCCGAGTACACCCGATATCACGACGAGGAGTGGGGCGTTGCGCTGCACGGCGATCGCCCGCTGTTCGAGAAGCTCAGTCTTGAGGGCTTCCAGGCGGGCCTGTCCTGGATCACGATCCTGCGTCGGCGCCCGACGTTCCGTGCCGCATTCGCCGGCTTCGACATCCCGACTGTCGCGGCGTTCGGACCGGACGACGTCGAGCGGCTCATGGCGGATTCGGGCATCATCCGCAACCGCGCCAAGATCGAGGCGACGATCTCGAACGCGCGGATCGTCGCCGAGTTCACCGAACACGACCCCGGAGCCCTCGACCGGCTGATCTGGAGCTTCGCTCCCGCGGAGTCGCCGCGGCGCGCCGGGCCCGCCGATGTCCCCGCCACGACACCGGAGTCAACGGCGGCGAGCCGCGCCCTCAAGAAGATGGGGCTGCGCTTCGTCGGGCCGACCACGCTCTACGCGCTCATGCAGTCGGCGGGGCTCGTCGACGATCACGTCGACGGCTGCTGGCGGGCCGGAACGGGCGCCCGGAAGCGCTAAGCCGCCGCGCGGTGCTCGGCGACGAGCACCAGTTCGCCGGCGTCGCCCGGTTCGAGCCGGATGCCCCTATCGCGCGCCCAATCCCTCAGATCGGATTCATCCCCTGGCCACACGGGGCTCGTCAGCAGTGCGCGGGCGAACTCGCCCTTGCCGGCCTTGTTGAAGTGATTCAGCGCGCGTCGGCGGCCGTCGCCGTCCTCGGTGACCACCCGCAGGAAGCGCGAATCCGCCGGAGCCGGGCCGAGCGCCGCGTAGGCCTCGGACCGGGCGTCCAGCACGAAACCCCCCGCCGCGCGTTCCGCGAGCGCGGCACCCGCGGCCGCCGCCCAGTGCCGTCGCAGGGTGACGCCGGGAAGGCGCGAATCCGCCGACAGGCGGTAGGCCGGGATCGGATCGAGCGCCCCGACCAGGCCGAACAGCGCCGACGCGATGGCGACGTTCTCCCCGGCGCGCACGCGCGCCTCGTCGGGCAGCGTCGCCGCGTCGAGCGCGTCGAAGAGCACGCCATCAAAGCGGTCGAGGGCGGGCATCGTCACGGAGTCCTCGACCTCGCGATTGAGCTCGATGAGGGCGCCTTGCGTGGCGCCCAGCTTCAGCGCACGCCGCGCCGCCTCCGGGTCCTGGCAGAGCGCGCGCAGCGCCTCCAGGCTCTCGCGGCGCGCATCGGTGAGGCTCGCGAAGCTCAGCAGGTCCAGGTCGAGACGCGTCCCCGGAGTTCCCCCCGGGCGCTTGGTCTCAGATGGGGGCAGAAGCAGCAGCACGACGATCAGCCGACAGCGAAGCGCAGCGCCTCGGCGACGTTCTCGTCCACCGGGCGCACCGAGTCGAGACGCAGTCGCGGCACCTCGGCGCTCGGCCCGATCCACGGCTCCCACTCGTCCAGGCTCTGCTCGACGGCGTGCCAACTCGGCTCGGCCAGATGGGCGAGCTCGCGGCTGCGGGTCTCCAGACGCTCGCGGTGCACCTCGGGATCCGAGCAGAACACCTCGATGAAGCGCGTGCGCCGCTCCCCGTGCCGCTCGGCCAGCCGCACCCACTGCAGGCGAGCCGGCTCGACCGCGTTGACGGCGTCGATGATGACCCCGGCAGCGGGAGAGCTCAGCACGGAGTCGGCGATCCTCTCGGCGACCAGGTACGCCGCGAGTCCGGTCGGCTGACCGGCATCGATCCCGGCCGACAGGATCGCGGACTCGATCGGGTCGACCGACACCACCGCAAGGCCCAGCTGACGACCGAGCTGCTCGGCGATGGTCGACTTCCCGGTTCCGGGAAGCCCCGCCATCACGATGAACATGTCACTGCCGTCCGGAACGGCGCACCCGGCGTACCGAGGCTCTAGACGAGCTCGGCAGCGCCGGCCACGATCGTGACCGTGTCGTTCTGCACCGACAGGAAGCCGTCGTCGGCGCGCGCGGTGACCGTCTCGCCGTCGGTCGTGGTGACGCGCACCTCGCCCTCGGCGAGCACGGCCAGAATCGGCTCGTGCCCGGCGAGGATGCCGATCTCACCCTCGGTCGTGCGGGCGATGATCTGAGTCGCCTCACCCGTCCAGAGGGCGCGATCCGCCGAAACGACGCTGACGTTCAGCGGCATGTTAGCCGTTCTCCTTCTGGATCTTGGCCCAGTTGGCCTCGACGTCCGAGATGGCGCCGACGTTGAAGAAGGCCTGCTCGGCGACGTGGTCGAAGTCTCCGCGGACGATCGCGTCGAACGACTCGATCGTCTCCTTGAGCGGCACGGTCGACCCCTCGACGCCGGTGAACTTCTTCGCCATGTAGGTGTTCTGCGAGAGGAACTGCTGGATGCGGCGGGCGCGCGAGACGGTGATCTTGTCTTCTTCGCTCAGCTCGTCGACACCGAGGATCGCGATGATCTCCTGGAGTTCCTTGTTCTTCTGCAGGATCGCCTTGACGCTGGTCGCGACGCGGTAGTGGTCCTCGCCCAAGTAGCGCGGGTCCATGATGCGGCTGGACGACGACAGCGGGTCGACGGCCGGGTAGAGGCCCTTCGACGCGATCTCACGGCTGAGCTCGGTCGTCGCGTCGAGGTGCGCGAAGGTCGTCGCCGGGGCCGGGTCGGTGTAGTCGTCGGCGGGAACGTAGATCGCCTGCAGCGAGGTGATCGAGTGGCCGCGGGTCGAGGTGATGCGCTCCTGGAGGATACCCATCTCGTCGGCGAGGTTCGGCTGGTAGCCGACCGCGCTCGGCATGCGGCCGAGCAGGGTCGAGACCTCGGAACCGGCCTGCGTGAAGCGGAAGATGTTGTCGATGAAGAGCAGCACGTCCTGCTTCTGCACGTCGCGGAAGTACTCCGCCATCGTCAGCGCCGACAGGGCGACACGAAGACGCGTTCCCGGCGGCTCGTCCATCTGGCCGAAGACGAGGGCCGTCTTGTCGAAGACGCCCGCCTCCTCCATCTCGTGGATGAGGTCGTTGCCCTCACGGGTGCGCTCACCGACACCGGCGAACACCGACACGCCACCGTGGTCCTGCGCGACGCGCTGGATCATCTCCTGGATGAGAACGGTCTTGCCGACGCCGGCACCGCCGAAGAGACCGATCTTTCCACCCTGCACGTACGGCGTGAGGAGGTCGATGACCTTGATGCCGGTCTCGAAGAGCTGCGTCTTCGACTCGAGCTGGTCGAAGGCCGGGGGCTTGCGGTGGATGGGCCAGCGCTCGGTGATCTCGAGCTTCTCGCCGGGCTCGGCGTTCAGCACCTCACCCATGACGTTGAAGACCTTGCCCTTGGTGACGTCGCCGACGGGCACCGAGATCGGCGCGCCGGTGTCGGTCACGGCCTGACCGCGGACGACGCCGTCGGTCGGCTTGAGCGCGATCGCGCGGACCAGGTCGTCGCCGAGGTGCTGCGCGACCTCGAGGTTCAGCACCGTGGTCACACCGTCGATGGTGATCTCGGTCTGCAGGGCGTTGTAGATCCCCGGGATCGCGTCGTGCGGGAACTCGATGTCAACGACCGGGCCGGTGACGCGCGCGACGCGGCCAACTCCGGCGGGAGCCGAGGCCTCAGCCTTGGTCTTCTTGGCGGTTGCAGTGGGAGGAGTCATCTCTTCTGTCTTCTCTCGTGGGGAATTACTTCGCCGAGCTCAGTGCGTCGGCGCCGCCGACGATCTCGGAGATCTGTTGGGTGATCTCGGCCTGACGCGCGTTGTTCGCCAGCCGGGTGTAGTCGCGGATGAGCTTGTCCGCATTGTCAGATGCGGACTTCATCGCCTTCTGCGTCGCCGCGTGCTTGCTGGCAGCGGATTGCAGGAGCGCGTTGAAGATGCGGCTCTCGATGTAGACGGGCAGCAGCGCGTCCAGAACGGTGTCGGCCTCGGGCTCGAACTCGTAGAGCGGAAGCACCTCGGTCTCGGGCTCTTCGACGCCTTCGACGACCTCGAGGGGAAGCAGACGCACAACCTCCGGGGTCTGGGTCAGCATCGAGACGAAGCGGTTGTACACGATGTGGATCTCGTCCACGCCGCCCTCAGACGGGGGCTGCACGAACTTCTCCACGATCGCGGCGCCGATCTCCTGCGCGGTCGCGAACGTCGGGCTGTCGGTGTCGCCGATCCACTCGCGCTCGAAGGCGCGCTTGCGGAACTTGAAGTACCCCACCGCGCGACGGCCGACCACGTAGTAGACGACCTCCTTGCCCTGCTCGCGCAGAAGCGAGGTGAGCTCCTCGGCCTCGCGGAGCACGTTCGCGTTGAACGCGCCGGCGAGACCGCGGTCCGAGGCGAACACCACAATGGCGGCGCGCTCGATCTTCTCCGGCTCCGTCGTGAGGATGTGGTCCACGTTCGAGTAGGTCGCCACGGCCGACACGGCGCGCGTCACGGCGCGCGCGTACGGTGCCGAGGCGGCCACCCGCTGCTGCGCCTTCTGAATGCGGCTGGCCGCAATCAGCTCCATGGCACGGGTGATCTTCTTGGTCGTCTGGGCAGAACGGATCTTCTGCCGGTAGACCCGAAGTTGGGCTCCCATGTCGTTACTTCCTACTCGTCAGTGATGATCGTGCGAATCTCGTCGTCAAAGCTCAGCGCTTCGACTTGACGATCTTCTCCTGGTTGACGTCTTCGACCTCGATCGCCTCGAACTCCTCGTGACCGGGCGAGCTCAGCGTGCGGCCGTCTCCGGTCTGGAAGCCGAGCGAGAACGCGTCGACCTCCTTCTCGAGCGCGGCGAGGGTGTCGTCGTCGAGCACGTTGGTCTCGCGCAGGGTGTCGAGCACCTTGGTGTTGCGCTTGAGGTGGTCGAGCAGCTCGCTCTCGAAGCGGAGCACGTCCTCGACGGGCACCTTGTCGAGCTTGCCGTTGGTGCCGGCCCAGATCGAGACGACCTGCTCCTCCACCGGGTACGGCGAGTACTGCGGCTGACGCAGCAGCTCGGTGAGGCGCGCACCGCGGTCGAGCTGGCGACGGCTGGCCGCATCCAAGTCGGAGGCGAACATTGCGAACGCCTCGAGCGAGCGGTACTGCGCGAGCTCGAGCTTCAGCGTTCCGGAGACCTTCTTGATGCTCTTGACCTGCGCGTCACCACCGACACGCGACACCGAGATGCCGACGTCGACAGCCGGGCGCTGGTTCGAGTTGAACAGGTCGGACTGCAGGAAGATCTGGCCGTCGGTGATCGAGATCACGTTGGTGGGGATGTACGCCGAGACGTCGTTGGCCTTCGTCTCGATGATCGGCAGACCCGTCATCGAGCCGGCGCCGAGCTCGTCCGAGAGCTTCGCGCAGCGCTCGAGCAGACGCGAGTGCAGGTAGAAGACGTCACCCGGGTAGGCCTCGCGTCCCGGCGGACGACGCAGCAGCAGCGACACGGCACGGTAGGCCTCGGCCTGCTTCGACAGGTCATCGAAGATGATCAGGACGTGCTTGCCGCCGTACATCCAGTGCTGGCCGATGGCCGAGCCGGTGTAGGGGGCGAGGTACTTGAAGCCCGCGGCGTCGGAGGCCGGAGCCGCGACGATCGTGGTGTACTCCATGGCGCCGGCGTCCTCGAGCGCGCCCTTGACGGCGGCGATCGTGGAGCCCTTCTGGCCGATGGCGACGTAGATGCAGCGCACCTGCTTGTTGACGTCGCCCGACTCCCAGTTGGCCTTCTGGTTGATGATCGTGTCGATCGCGATCGCCGTCTTGCCGGTCTGGCGGTCGCCGATGATCAGCTGGCGCTGGCCGCGGCCGATCGGGATCATGGCGTCGATCGCCTTGATGCCGGTCTGCATCGGCTCGTGCACGCTCTTGCGCTGCATGACGCCGGGCGCCTGCAGCTCGAGGGCGCGGCGGCCTTCGGCCTTGATGTCGCCGAGGCCGTCGATCGGGGCGCCGAGCGGGTCGACGACGCGACCGAGGAACGCGTCACCGACGGGCACCGAGAGGACCTCACCCGTGCGGGTGACCTCCATGCCCTCGACGATGCCGGTGAACTCACCGAGCACGATGACACCGATCTCGCTCTCGTCGAGGTTCAGCGCGAGGCCGAGCGTGCCGTCCGCGAAGCGGAGGAGCTCGTTCGCCATCGCGCCGGGAAGGCCCTCGACGTGCGCGATGCCATCGCCCGCGTCGATGACCGTTCCGACCTCGGTCGTGGCCGATGCGGTCGGCTGGTATCCCGCGACGAAATCTTTGAGCGCGTCGCGGATCTCATCGGGGCTGATGGTGATGTCTGCCATGTGAATGCCTATTCGTGTGAGTGGGCTAGTGCCGCTGTATCTGGGCCGGGTCAGCCGGCAAGCTGGAGTCGGAGGTCCGCGAGGCGGGACGCGATGGTGCCGTCGACGACTTCGTCGCCAACCTGCACGCGGAGTCCGCCGAGGATGCGGTCGTCGATCACGACGTTGAGGATCGGCGTGCGCTCGTAGCGAGCCGTGAGGGTCTGCACGAGCTTCTTCTCGTGCGCCGCGCTGAGCGGCGCCGCCGACGTGACCGTGGCGACGATGCGACCGTTCGCATCGGCGACGAGGTCCGCGGCGGAGCGCAGCAGCTCGCCAATGCGGCGACCACGCGGGCTCTGCACGAGGTGACGCACGATCGCGGCGGTGGCGGCGCTGATCAACGAGCCGAGCAGCCGGTCGACGAGAGCCGCCTTCTGCGTGGTGTCGCCGAGAGTGCTGCCGATCGCGAGCTCGAGCTCGGCGTCGCTGGCGACGGCGCGCTCAACCTCAAAGAGCTCGCGCTCGATCGAGGCCTTGCCGCCCGCCGACTGGGCGATCGCCCGGATGCCGATCTCCTCGATGCCGTCCAGGAACTCGGCACGGGTCGACCACCGCGCGCTCGCCAGGTCCGACAGGAGCGCCGATGCGGTGGCGTCGAGTGCTCCGAAGATCGACGTGATCAGGGCCGACTTCTCGAACGCCTCGACGGCCGGGTCGGCGAGGACCGCGCGCAGCTGCGCGGAGCCTTCGATCGCCCGACCGGCGGAGAGCAGCTGCTCTCCGCTCGCGAGGGTGACGCCCTTGCGCGCGGCGAGGTCCTGCTTCGCCGCCGCGAGGGCGGTCCGAGTCGCCGAGCCCATTACTTGCTCGCCTTCTCGAGGTCAGCCAGGAAGCGGTCGACGACGCCGGCCGACTTCTTGTCATCGCTGAGGTTCTCGCCGATCACGCCGGACGCGAGGTCCAGTGCGAGCGAGCCGACCTCAGCACGCAGCGAGACGAGGGCCGCCTGACGCTCGGCCTCGATCTGCACCTGCGCGTTCGCGGTGATGCGCGCGGCTTCGGCGCTCGCCTGCTCCTTGAGCTCGGCGAGGATCTGCGCGCCTTCGGCGCGCGCCTTGTCGCGGATCTGTGCGGCCTCGGCACGCGCCTCGGCGAGCTGAGCGTTGTACTCGTCGAGTGCGGCCGAGGCGCTGGCCTGGGCCTCCTCGGCGCGCTTGATGCCGCCCTCGATCGCGTCCTTGCGCTCGTCGAGCGTCTTGTTGACTGCCGGCAGCACCTTCCAGAAGAAGAATGCGAGCAGGACAACGAAGACGACGAGCGACCAGAAGACGTCGTAGAACTCCGGGAAGAGGAGCGAGAACTCGGTCTCGGTTTCCTCTTCGGCGGCCAGGAATGCGTTCAGCATTCCGCCTCCTTAGGTTTCGGGGTGACTACGGGAACGGGATGAAGCCGACGGCGATCGCGACGAAGGCGAGCGCCTCGGTGAACGCGATGCCGAGGAACATCAGACCGGTCAGACGGCCCTGCAGCTCGGGCTGACGCGCAACCGACTCGACGGTCTTGCCGACGACGATGCCGACGCCGATGGCCGGGCCGATGGTCGCGACGCCGAAGGCGAGCGGGGCGATGTGACCAGTGACTTCAGCGAGGTTCACGGTTTTTCCTTTCGGTGGAGAGTGTTCGCGGCGGGCGCCGGAACGATTAGTGCTCGTCGGCCAGCGAGAGCTGGATGTAGACGGCGGCGAGGAAGGTGAAGACGTAGGCCTGCAGGACGGCGACGAGGATCTCGAACAGCGTGAAGATGAAGCCGAACGCGAGGGTGCCGATGCCGAGGAAGCCGAGGAGGTTTCCTTCAGCCAGGACGGTGAAGAAGAAGAAGTGCGTCGCCGAGAAGCACAGCACGAGCAGCATGTGGCCGGCGACCATGTTCATCAGGAGACGCAGGGTGAGCGTGACCGGGCGCAGGATGAAGGTCGACAGGAACTCCATGATCGCCACGAGCGGCAGCACGATCGCGGGAACGCCCGCGGGGAACAGCGCGCTCTTGAAGAAGTTGAGCCCGTGCTTCTTGATGCCGGCGTAGATGAACATCACGTAGGCGATCACGGCGAGCACGAGCGGCAGGCCGATGACCGACGATCCGGCGATATTGAGGCCCGGGATGATTCCGGTGAGGTTCAGTCCGAGGATCAGGAAGAACATCGCCATCAGGATCGGCATGAAGCGCTTGCCGTCCTTCTCGCCGAGCGTCTCGATCACGATGTTCTGGCGCACGAAGCCGATCGCCATCTCGGTGACGACCTGGCCGCGACCGGGAACGACGCTCATCTTGCGGGTGCCGAGCCAGAACAGCAGCATCAGCACGGCCACGACGAGCAGCCGGATGATCATGATCCGGTTCAGCTCGAAAGGAGTTCCGGCGAAGAGAACCGCATCGGGGAAGAAATCCGCGAGGGTGGGACCGTGGAAACCACCGTCACCCGTTTCGTCATCTGTGGCGAACGGGAGGAGGGAGGCGAGGGCGGAAGCTAGCAGTGCTTTCTCCTGCTTCGGGGCGTGCGGTGACGCGGGCGAATTAGGGGGAAGGTTCGCTTCACCCTATCAACATTTTCGGGTGGTCAGGGACGCTCGTCGGGCAGATCGATGTCGCTCACGTACGGAACGCGCGAGCGCTGGAACGCGAGCACGTCGACCACGAGCGAGCCGAGCACGGCGACGATGACGCTGCCGAAGAACACGTACGGGTCCAGCCAATCCTGCGTGCGGAGCCAGATGGCGGCGATCAGGAAGACGACGAGCTTGAGAACCCAGGCGCCGAGGACGACACCGAAGAAGAGCGGACTCCCCGGGTCCCCCGTCGTCAGCCGGGCCGCCAGCAGGATGCTCGCGGCCGTGACGCCCATGAAGAGCGCGGCCAGCGCGGCCCCGAGGACGCCGCCCCAGAGCCCCGGCATGCCGAAGACCAGGTAGCCGACGACACCGCCCACGACCGCGACGGCGATCGCCAGGATGGCGCCGTAGCGCAGGGCACGAGTCAGAATCGGGGCAACACTCATCAGGAGTCCTCTCGGTGGAGCCGACGATAGGCGTCGAGCGCCTCGGGGTCGTCGGCCGGGACCTCGGGTGCGTCGTCGGACGCCGCATCGAGCGGGTCGAAACGGTCGAGGGGGTCGGTATCGGGGCCGTCCTCCGCCAGCTGAGCGGCGGCCTCCAGGCGCTTGCGACGGCTGAGCGGCGCGAGCGTGACGATCGTGCAGATCGCCAGGGCCGCGAGGGTGAACGTCAGCGGCCACCACCAGTCGGCGATCACCAGGAACAGGAAGCAGCCGACCGAGGCGGCGGCGGTCCAGCCGTACAGGATCAGCACGGCGTGGAAGTGCGTGTGACCCATGTCGAGCAGGCGGTGGTGCAGGTGCTGGCGGTCGGCCGAGAAGGGCGACTTGCCGGCGCGGAGCCGGCGGATCACAGCAAGGCCGAAGTCGAGCAGCGGGATCACGAGGACGGCGAACGGCAGCAGGATCGGGATGAAGGCCGGCAGGAGTCCGCTCGCGCCGAGCAGCTGGTTGCTGTCGACGGCGCCCTGGCCGGTGATGCGCGCCGGGTCGATCGTGCCGGTCACCGCGAGCGCCGAGGTGGCCATCAGCAGGCCGACGAGCATCGATCCGGCGTCGCCCATGAACATCTTCGCGGGGTGCCAGTTCAGCGGCAGGAACCCCACGCACGCGCCGATCAGCACGGCGCTGACGAGCGAGGCCAGGTTGAAGTAGTCGCTCTGCTCGGTCGGCCCGTAGGTGATCACGTACGTGTAGATGAAGAAGACGCCGTTGGCGATGATCGCGACGCCCGCCACGAGGCCGTCGAGGCCGTCGACGAAGTTGACGGCGTTCATCACGAGCACCACGGTGAAGACGCTGATCACCAGCGACATCGTCGGGGAGATGAGCGCGAGCGTTCCGCCGGGGATCGGAATCGCCCCCAGTTGCACACCCTGCCAGGCGAGCACGAAGGCGGCGATGAACTGCCCGGCGAGCTTGGTCAGCCAGTCGAGATCCCAGACGTCGTCGGCCACGCCGAGCAGCACGATGATCGAGGCCGCCCCGATCACCGCGAGGATCTTGCCCGGCTCGTCGTAGACGAGCGAGAGCGGCGGCAGCAGCGCCCCGATTCCGAACGCGATCACGACGCCTGCGAACATCGCGATGCCGCCGAGCCGCGGGGTCGGCCGCGTGTGCACGTCACGCTCGCGCACCTTCGGGTAGAGCCGGTGCTTGAGGCTCAGCCGATAGATGACGATGGCGAGCACGAACGTGACGATCGCCGCGATCAGGGCGACCGCGACGTAGAAGATCATGCGCATCGTTCGGCCCCGACCACCCGAATGATCTCGGCGTCGGGAATCACCCCGTGGCGGACGATGCGCAGCTTGCCCTCGGGATGCTCGAGTGCCGTCGCGTCGACGATGGTCGACCCGGAGCGCGGATCGGCGCTCGGATAGCTGGAGCCCACCGGGCCGGCGTCGAGGTAGACCGCGACGCGCTCCCCCAGCATGCGCTCCGCCTCCTCGGCGGTGGTGGCGGCGGGCTCCCCGGTCAGGTTGGCGCTCGACACGGCGAGCGGCCCCGTCTCGGAGAGCAGTTCGAGGGCGATCGGGTCGGCCGGCTGACGCAGGGCGACCGTCCCGCGCGTCTCGCCGAGATCCCATTCCAGAGTGCTGCGCGCGCGGAGGATCACCGTGAGGCCTCCCGGCCAGAACTCCTCGACGAGTCGGCGGACCTCGGGCGGCACCACTTCGGCCAGCGCGTCGAGGGTCGGGATCCCCGGCACGAGCACGGGCGGCGGCGAGGTGCGACCGCGCCCCTTCGCCTCCAGCAGCGCGTCGACGGCGTCCGGAGAGAAGGCATCCGCCGCCACCCCGTAGACGGTGTCGGTGGGGATGACGACGAGTTCGCCTCGCCCGAGCGCCGCCCGAGAAAGCCGCATCCCCGTCAGCAGCTCGGACGGGACCGAAGTGTCGTAGCGCGCCATGTCGGGTCCATGTTATCGGCGCGCGGCCGAAGGCGAGGTGCGAGAGGATGGAACGGCCATGACCCTTCTCTTTGTCTTCGACATGGACGACGTCCTCTACGACTACGACTGGCGACGCCGGATGGAGGGTCTCGTCGAGCTGACGGGGGTGCCCTTCGCCGAGCTGCGGCGACGCTGGTGGCACGACGAGGGCGAATTCGCTGCCGAGGCCGGCGGCTTCCCCGACGCCGACAGCTACCACCGCGCCGCCCTCGCCGCCTTCGGCGCCGAGGTCAGTGTCGAGGACTGGATCAGCAACCGCCGTCACGCAATGACCCCGTTTCCGGACTCCTTCGCCGCCGTGGCGCGGGCGCGCGAGCTCGGGGCGGTGAGCCTGCTGACCAACAACGGGCCGCTCGTGCACGCGCACCTCGCGACGCTGGCGCACGAGCTCGTCGACCTGTTCGAGCCGGACGACCTGCGCACCTCCAGCTTCTACGGCGCACGGAAGCCCGATCCGCTGGTCTTCGAGCGGATGCTCGAGAGCTACCGGGCCGACCCGCGCGACGTGTTCTTCGCCGACGATCTGCCCGAGAACGTCGCGAGCGCCGCGGGCCTCGGCATCACGGCGCACCACTTCACGGATCCTGCGGGGCTGCGCGCCGCCATCGAGGACTTCGCCGCGTCGCGCGGCTGAGCCGATCCGCGCTAGCGGGTGGCGGTGGTCGCGCGATCGCGACCCAGCAGGTCTCGGTGCGTCATCGTCATCCGCCAGCCGTCCGCTTCCAGCAGCGCGCGCACGGCGGGACCCTGCTGCTCGGCGTGCTCCAGGACGAGCCCGCCGCCGGGGCGCAGCCAGGCGAGCGCACGGCGCGAGATGATCCGAACGAGGTCGAGACCGTCCGCTCCCCCGAACAGCGCCATCTCGGGGTCGTGCAGGCGCACCTCGGGATCGCGCGGGATCGCGCCCTGCGGAATGTACGGCGGGTTCGACACGACGACGTCGAAGGATTCCGCGGCGTCGGGCAGCACCTCGGCGAGATCGCCGAAGACGAGCCGCAGGTTCTCCCCGGCCAGCTCGCGCGCATTCTGCTTCGCCCAGATGAAGGCGGCGGGCGACGCCTCCACGGCGACAACGCTCGCGTGCGAGACCTCGGTCGCCAGCGAGATCGCGATCGCCCCGCTGCCGGTGCCGAGATCCAGAGCGCGCGGCTCGGGATGCGGGACCTCGAGGAGCGCGTCGATCGCCAGCTGCGCCGCGAGCTCGGTCTCCGGCCGCGGCACGAAGACGCCGGGGCCGACGGCGAGCTCGAGGTGGCGGAACGGGGCTCGGCCGGTGATGTGCTGCAGCGGCTCCCGAGCGGCCCGGCGCTCGACCGCGGTCGCGACCGCGAGGTAGTCCTCGAGTCCCAGCTCCGAACCGCCGATCGACCGCGCCTGCACCTGGCCGCGCGAGATCCCCAGGACGTGCCCGACGAGCAGCTCGGCATCGACCTCGGGGTTCGGCACCCCGGCGGCCGCGAGCGTGCCGACCGCCCACTCGCGCACGGCGTCGAGACGGCGCGCGCGTGCTGCGTCGGGGGACGCCGCGGGGTCGGTCATCACCGGGAGCGACACGATCAGGACTCGTCGCCGAGGGCGGCCAGACGGGCCTCCTCGTCGGCGCGAATGCACGACTCGATCACCGGTTCGAGCGCCCCGTTGAGCACGGCGTCGAGGTTGTAGGCCTTGTAGCCGGTGCGGTGATCGGCGATGCGGTTCTCGGGGAAGTTGTAGGTCCGGATCCGCTCGGAGCGGTCCATGCCGCGGATCTGGCTGCGGCGCGCGTCGCTCGCGATCGCGTCGAGCTCCTCCTGCTGCTTCGCCAGCAGCCGGGCGCGCAGCACGCGCATGCCCGCTTCACGGTTCTGCAGCTGACTCTTCTCGTTCTGCATGCTCACGACGATGCCGGTCGGAACGTGCGTGATTCGCACCGCCGAGTCGGTCGTGTTGACGCTCTGGCCGCCGGGACCGGAGGAGCGAAAGACGTCGATCTTGAGATCGTTGGGGTTGATCTCGACCTCTTCGGGCTCATCGACCTCGGGGAAGACGAGCACGCCCGTCGTCGAGGTGTGGATGCGGCCCTGCGACTCGGTCGCCGGCACCCGCTGGACGCGGTGCACCCCGCCCTCGTACTTGAGGTGGGCCCAGACGCCCTGGGCGGGGTCGCTCGAGCTTCCCTTGATGGCGAGCTGCACGTCCTTGTAGCCGCCGAGGTCGGACTCGGTGCGCTCCAGCAGCTCGGTCTTCCAGCCCTTGCTCTCGGCGTAGTGCACGTACATGCGCACCAGGTCCGCCGCGAACAGTGCCGACTCCTCGCCGCCCTCGCCGCCCTTGATCTCCATGATCACGTCGCGCCCGTCGTCGGGGTCGCGCGGGATCAGCAGCCGGCGCAGCTTCTCTGCCGCGACCGGGATCGCCTCTTCGAGCGCGGGGATCTCCTCGGCGAAGGTGGCGTCCTCCGCCGCGAGCTCGCGAGCGGCCTCGAGGTCGTCGCTGAGCTTCTGCCACTCCGAGTGCGCCGCGACGATCCGGCTCAACTCGGCGTAGCGCCGGTTGACCTTCTTCGAGCGCGCCGGATCGGCGTGCAGCGCGGGGTCGGAGAGCTGCTGCTGCAGGTCCTCGTGCTCGGCGAGGAGCCCGGCGACGGACTCGAACACCGCTTACTCCTTGTGGCCGTTGGTGCCGTTCGGCAGCGACTTCTGGATCTGCACGAGGAACTCGGTGTTCGACTGCGTCTCCTTGAGCTTGCCCAGCACCACCTCGAGCTGCTGCTGCAGTTCGAGACCGGCGAGCGCGCGGCGCAGACGCCACGTGATCTTGACCTCTTCGGCCGAGAGCAGCTCCTCCTCGCGGCGGGTGCTCGACGCGTAGATGTCGACGGCCGGGAAGATGCGCTTGTCGGCGAGCTGGCGCGAGAGACGCAGCTCCATGTTGCCGGTGCCCTTGAACTCCTCGAAGATGACCTCGTCCATCTTGGATCCGGTCTCGACGAGCGCCGTGGCGAGGATGGTCAGCGAGCCGCCGCCCTCGATGTTGCGCGCGGCGCCGAAGAAGCGCTTCGGCGGGTAGAGCGCGCTGGCGTCGACACCACCGGAGAGGATGCGGCCCGAGGCGGGTGCGGCCAGGTTGTAGGCGCGGCCGAGTCGCGTGATCGAGTCGAGCAGCACGACCACGTCGTTGCCGAGCTCCACGAGGCGCTTGGCGCGCTCGATGGCGAGCTCAGCGACGGTGGTGTGGTCCTCCGCGGGGCGATCGAAGGTCGAGGCGATGACCTCGCCCTTGACCGAGCGCTGCATGTCGGTGACCTCTTCGGGGCGCTCGTCGACGAGCACGACCATGATGTGCACCTCGGGGTTGTTCACCGCGATGGCCTTGGCGATCGCCTGCAGGATCAGCGTCTTGCCGGCCTTCGGCGGCGCGACGATGAGGCCGCGCTGGCCCTTGCCGATCGGGGCGATCAGGTCGATGATCCGCGTCGAGAGCTTCTCGGGGGCGGTCTCGAGGCGCAGGCGCTCGTTCGGGTAGATCGGCGTCAGCTTGCCGAACTCGACGCGGTCACCCGCGGAGTCGACGGTGAGGCCGTTGATCGAGTCGATCTTGACGATCGCGTTGTACTTCTGGCGTCCGCCCTGCTGGTCGCCCTCGCGCGGCTGGCGGATGGCGCCGACGACCGCGTCGCCCTTGCGCAGGTTGTACTTCTTGACCTGGCCGAGCGAGACGTACACGTCGTTCGGGCCGGGCAGGTAGCCCGTGGTGCGCACGAAGGCGTAGTTGTCGAGCACGTCGAGGATGCCGGCGACGGGGATGAGCACGTCGTCATCGCTGATCTCCGGCTCGTCGATGTCGTTCTGGCCGCCGCGTCCGCGCTTGCGGTCACGGTAGCGGCCCCGACCACGGCCTTCGCCGTCGGCCTGCGCGCCGCCCTGGTTGCTCTGGTCGTTCTGGCCGCCCTGCTGGCCGCGCTTGCCGCCCTCGTTCGAGTCGCCGCCGTCGGACGCGTTGTCGCCGCCCTGTCGGTTGCCGCCCGAGCGGTTGCGGCCCCGGCCGCGGCCGCGGTTCGACGAACCGCTGTCGCCGTTGTCGGCGGACTCGGTCGCGCCCGACTCCTTCTCGCCGCTGGCGGTGGCGGGCTTCGTCTCGTCCGCCGTGGCGGCGTCGGCGGACTGCTTGGCGGCAGCCGACTTCGAGGAGGCGCGGCGGGCGCCGTTCTTCTCGGCGCTGCCGTAGGTCTTCTCCGGAAGGAGCTTCTCGAGCTCGACACCGAGCTCGGCGGCCGCGACGTGACCGCCGGTGGCGCGCACCGGCTCGGTCGAGGCCTTCGGGGCCAGTTCGGCGGCGAGGCTGGCGGCCTCGGCGCTCGAGGCGGAGGCGCGACGCGAGCCGCGACGCGCGGGCGCGGCCTTGGCTGCGGGCGCCTCAGCCGGCGCTTCGGCGGCCGGAGCTTCGGCGGCCGGTGCGGCGTCGCTCGGCTCGGCGGCCGGAGCGGCCCCGTCGGCGGCGGGCGCGGGAGCGCCGTTCTGGGCGGCGGTGCCGTCCTGGTTGTCAGCGAGGATGTCCACGAGTTCTCCCTTTCGGAGCTTGGCCGCACCGGTGATCCCCCGTTCGGCCGCGAGAGCCTGGAGTTCGGGGAGGCGCTTGAGCGCGAGCTCAGCGCGGGCATCCGCGGCAGGGGCGGAGGCGTTGACGTCAGTCACAGTGCAGGGTTCCTTTCGGCCCGGGCACAGAACATCCCGGGGTTCAGCGCCGTCGGCTGCGGAGTCGGGTGCACGAGTAATGCGGAAACCGCGGTCGGCGAGTGCCGGTGAGATCGCACCCTGTCGCGGGTTCGCGTCGCTGAGCTCTAGGCCACAGCTTCGATCGGGTGCGTGACCACTGTAGCACCACGGAAGTCGACCGCGAGAACCAGGCTGTCCCAGGTCGTCGTGGCGTTCTTCTCGATGAGCTCCGTGGCCAGCAGCCGCTGCCCGGGGTCGCTCCCGAGCACGAGGATCGACGGGCCCGCACCGGAGACGACCGCCGCGAGGCCTTCGGCACGCAGCATGCGGATGAGCGCATCCGTCTCCGGCATGGCGCTCGCCCGGTAGCTCTGGTGCAGCTTGTCCTCGGTGGCCTCGAGCAGCAGCTCGGGGCTCTGGATGAGCGCCGCGATCAGCAGCGCCGAACGGGACACGTTGAAGATCGCGTCCTCGTGCGGAACCGAGACGGGCTGCAGGCTGCGCGCGAGCGCCGTCGACATCGTCGTCTCGTTCGGGACCGCCACCAGCGGCGAGACGCCGCGATGCACGATGAGCTTCTTGTGCCGCGGACCCTCCGGGGTCATCCAGGCGATCGTCAGACCGCCGAACAGCGCCGGTGCGACATTGTCGGGGTGTCCTTCCAGTTCGGTTGCCAGGGCCAGCAGCTCCTGCGAATCGAACTCGACAACGCCCTCGAGCAGTCCCTTGGCCGCCATGATCCCCGAGACGATCGCCGCGCCGCTCGAGCCCATTCCCCGCCCGTGCGGGATCGCGTTGCGCGCCACGAGGTCGAGTCCGGGCAGCTCCTGGCCGACCGCGGCGAAGGCGTGCGCGATCGAACGGACGACGAGGTTCGACTCGTCGGTCGGGACCTCCCCCGCGCCGACGCCCTCGACGCGCACCCGCGCGCCGGGTTCGGCGCTCGCGGTGACCTCGAGCTCGTCGTACACCGAGAGGGCGAGTCCCAGGGTGTCGAAGCCCGGTCCGAGGTTCGCGGTCGTCGCCGGAACCTTGACCGTGACGGTGCGCCCGACGAGCGAGGCCGGGGCCCCGGTCACGATGACGCCGAATCGGTGGACTTCTTGGCCAGCCCGAGCACGTCGGCGATGCTCGCGGTGTCGACCGGCACGCTCGTCGGCTGGATCTCGGCGCCGTCCGGCGTGCGCAGGGCCCACTGCGGGTCCTTGAGGCCGTGTCCGGTGACCGTCAGCACGACGGTGGCGTCCTTCGGAACGGCGCCGGCGGCGGCGCGCTCCAGGAGGCCCGCGACGCTGATCGCCGAGGCGGGCTCGACGAAGACGCCGACTTCGGCGGACAGGATGCGGTGGGCCTCGAGGATCGTGTCATCGTCGATCGCGCCGAAGTATCCGTTCGTCAGGTCGCGCGCCTCGAGCGCCAGCTCCCAGGAGGCCGGGTTGCCGATGCGGATCGCGCTCGCGATGGTCTCGGGGTGCTTGACGACCTCGCCGCGCACGATCGGGGCGCTGCCGGCGGCCTGGAATCCGAACATCCGCGGAAGCTTCGTCGCAGCACCGCGCTCGACGTCTTCGCGGTAGCCGCGGGTGTACGCGGTGTAGTTGCCGGCGTTGCCGACCGGGATGAAGTGGAAGTCGGGAGCGTCGCCGAGCACCTCGACGACCTCGAACGCGGCCGTCTTCTGGCCCTCGATGCGGTCGTTGTTGACCGAGTTCACGAGGTGCACCGGGTAGTTGGCGGCCAGCTCGCGCGCGATGTCGAGGCAGTCGTCGAAGTTGCCCTGCACCTGCAGCAGCTCGGCGCCGTGCGCGATCGCCTGGGCGAGCTTGCCCATCGCGATCTTGCCCTCGGGCACCAGCACGGCGGCGGTGATGCCCGCGTGCGTCGCGAACGCCGCGGCCGAGGCCGACGTGTTGCCCGTCGAGGCGCAGATGACGGCCTTCGCGCCGTGCTCGACGGCCTTGGACACCGCCATGGTCATGCCGCGGTCCTTGAACGACCCGGTCGGGTTCATGCCCTCGAACTTGACCCAGACGCGGGCGCCGGTGCGCGCCGACAGCGCGGGCGCCGGGATCAGCGGGGTCCCGCCCTCACCGAGCGTGATGATGGGCGTCGCGTCCGTCACATCAAGACGATCGCGGTACTCGTGCAGCACTCCGCGCCACTGTGCCATGTCTTTACAGTCCCTCTACTCGCAGAACGCTCGTCACCTCGGCGACGACCTCGCTCGCCTCCAAGGCGGCGACGGTGTCGGCCAGAGCGGCCTCGGTGGCCTCGTGCGTCCCGATGACCAGGGTAGCGGTCGGCGCCGGGGCCGCCTCGCCAGCCTCCTGGCCGTGCTCGGGCTCGGTCGCGACCGACTGCTGCACGGCCTCGACCGAGACCTCGTGCGTGCTGAACACTGTCGCGATCTCGGCGAGCACGCCCGGGCGGTCGAGCACCTCGAGCGTGATCTGGTAGCGGGTCGTCACGCTGGCGATCGGCAGCACGGCCAGGTTCGCGTGCGTCGACTCGGCCACCCCGGGGCCGCCGATGACGTGGCGACGGGCCGCCGAGACGACGTCGCCGAGCACGGCGGAGGCAGTCTGGATGCCGCCGGCGCCCGCGCCGTAGAACATCAGGCTGCCCGCGGCCTCGGCCTCGAGGAACACCGCGTTGTTGGCGCCGTGCACCGCCGCGAGCGGATGCGTCGCGGGGATGAGCGCGGGGTGCACGCGGGCACTCACGCCCTCGACCCCGGTCTCGGGGTCGACGAGCCGCTCGCACACGGCGAGCAGCTTCACGACGAAGCCGGCCTTCTTGGCGGCGACCACCTGGTCGCGCGTGACGCCGAGGATGCCCTCGCGGTGCACGGCATCGAGCGGGACGGTGGTGTGGAACGCGAGGCTGGCGAGAATCGCGGCCTTCTGCGCCGCGTCGTAGCCCTCGACGTCCGCCGTCGGGTCGGCCTCCGCGTAGCCGAGCTCCTGCGCGGTGGTGAGCGCCTCTTCGAGGCTCGACCCCTCGGTGTCCATGCGATCGAGGATGTAGTTGGTGGTGCCGTTGACGATGCCGAGGATGCGGTGCACGCGGTCGCCTGCGAGGCTGTCGCGCAGCGGACGGATGATCGGGATCGCTCCCCCGACCGCGGCCTCGTAGTAGAGCTGGGCGCCGACCTGGCTGGCCAGCTCGAACAGCTCCGGGCCGTGAGTGGCCAAGAGCGCCTTGTTGGCGGTGATGACGTCCGCTCCGGAGGTGAGCGCGAGCGTCAGGTACTCCCGCGCCGGCTCGAGCCCGCCGATCAGCTCGACGACGATGTCGGCTCCGAGGATGAGCGAGTGCGCATCGGTGGTCAGCAGGTGACGCGGGATCTCGATGTCGCGCGGCGCGTCCAGGTCGCGCACGGCGACCCCGACCAGCTCGAGGCCGGCGCCGACGCGGGCCGCGAGCTCGTCGCCGTGCTCGAGCAGGAGACTCGCGACCTGGGAGCCGACCGAGCCGGCGCCGAGGAGGGCGATTCGAAGGTTGCGATATTCCATCATGCGCGGGCTGCTCCCTGGGGTTGCGCGCCGAGATCACGGCGGAGAAGGTCGTCCTCGGTCTCGCGACGCACGAGCAGGCGCGCACGCCCGTCGCGCACCGCGACGACCGCGGGTCGGGTGAGGTAGTTGTAGTTGCTGGCGAGTGAGAAGCAGTAGGCGCCGGTCGCGGGGACGGCGAGCAGGTCCTGCGGCGCGACATCGCCGGGCAGGTAGTCCGCGCGCACGACGATGTCGCCGGACTCGCAGTGCTTGCCGGCGACGCGCACCAGGGCGGGCTCCGCCGAGGAGACGCGATTCGCGATCCGCACCGTGTAATCGGCCTCGTAGAGCGCGGGTCGCGCGTTGTCGCTCATTCCGCCGTCGACGCTCACGTAGAGACGCGTCGCGCTCCCGCCGTCGTCGAGGGTCACCTCGACGGGCTTCGTGGTGCCGACCTCGTAGAGCGTGACGCCGGGGGTGCCGATGATGGCGCGGCCGGGCTCGATGGCGAGTCCGGGAACGGGGATGCCGAGCGCGGAGCACTCCGTCTCGATGACGCGCGCGAAGTCGGTCGCGATCTCGTCGATCGGGGTCAGCCGGTCGACGCTCGTGTAGGCGATGCCGAAGCCGCCGCCGAGGTTGAGCTCGGGGACCGGGCCCGCCTTCAGCAGTTCGGCGTGCACCGCCAGAAGCCGCCGGGCCGCCTCGGCGAAGCCGTCCGACTCGAAGATCTGCGAGCCGATGTGCGAGTGGAGGCCGAGGAAGTCCAGGCTCTCGTGCTGGCGGATGCGCGCGACCGTCTCGAGCGCCTCGGCGAGCGGGATGCCGAACTTCTGGTCTTCGCGCGCGGTCGCGAGGTACTCGTGCGTCGAGGCGTGCACGCCCGAGTTGATGCGCAGCCGCACCGGCTGCACGCGCCCGGCGGCCCGCGCGGCCGCGGCGACCCGGTCGATCTCGATCAGGCTGTCGACGACGATCGTGCCGACGCCGACCGCCACGGCGCGGTCGATCTCGGCGATGCTCTTGTTGTTGCCGTGGAACCCGAGTTCGGACGGGTCCGTTCCCGCGGCGAGCGCGACGGCGAGTTCCCCGCCGCTGGCGACGTCGAGCCGCAGGCCCGCCTCGGTCATCCACCGCGCGATCTCGGTCGAGAGGAATGCCTTGCCCGCGTAGTACACATGCACGTCGGCACCGAGCGGCGCGAACGCGGCCGTGAACGCGGCGCGAACATGCGCCGCGCGGGTGCGCGCGTCCTGCTCGTCGAAGACGTAGAGCGGAGTGCCGAACTCCTCCGCGAGCGCGACGGCGCTCACCCCGGCGATTCGAAGCGCACCTGCCTCACCGCGGTCGGCGTGGGCGGGCCAGACCGCGGGAGCGAGCGCGTTGGCATCGACCGGTGGGCTGAGCCACTCGGGTGCCAGCGGATTTGAAGTCACAACCTGCCTCACGAGGACGTCGGAACGAAGGGTGAGGCGAGCGAACCCGGATTGGTCCCTGAAGCCGCCACACAGTCTACCGGGGTGCGGGCCGGGCTCGAATCTTCCCGCCGAGATCGGGCGGGCACGACGAATAGGGTGGTGTGATGGCCACCACCAGCCCCGCGATCACGGCGCTTCGGGGTGCCGGTGTCGTCTTCCGCGTCATGCCCACCGCCGATGCTCACGGCGAGGAGCCCACCGAGCAGACGCAGGGTCTGATCAAGCCGTTCCGTCCGGTCGCCTGCTGCGCGGTGCACCGCGCGGAGCTCCCACCGGTGTTCGTGGTGCTGTCACCGGAGCGCACGATTTCCCGGCGCAAGGTCGCCGATGCCGTCGAGGGCACCATCACGTCGATCAGATCGCGGGGGCCCCTCAGCGTCGCGACGCAGTTGGGGACCAGGCGCCCCCGCGGGGAGCCGTCGCGGGTCATCGTGGATGCGACCCTGGCCCAGGCGTCCCGTCACCTCATGTTCCCCAGTGGCGCCACGGACGAGACGATCGTCGTCACGGCGGCGGGCCTGATCGAGGGCTTCGACGCGCATGTCTGGGATGTGAGCGACGTCCCCGTGTGGGAGCGCGTCGAGCCCTACTTCGCGGTCACGGCCGATGGACTCAGATCGCTCGAGGCCGACAAGGAGCACTTCCACGTGGGCCGCGGTGAGATCTACTTCCCCGAGGTTCGCCAGATCGTGAGCATCGGTGCCACGGACGAGTACCTGGAGTGCTTCGACCGAGCGATCGCGGCAGCCAAGCGACATCATCCGAAGCCGTCAGCCTCCGAGCACGCGGCAGCGCACTTCGCCTTCCTCAAGGAGCACTAGAAGTCGCAAGTGCCCAGCTCGCGCAGGGCGGCCTCGCTGAAGATCCGCCGGTCCGCGCCGATCACGATGACGAGTTCTTCCTCTACAACGCTCACGCTTTCGACGGTCAGCGCCGCGGGAAGCCAGCGTGCGATGCACAGCTCTTGAGGCTGCAGGAGCGAGTCGACGAGCGGCCCGAAGCGGGCGCTCAAGTCCGCCGCGCTCGTCCGCGAGCCGTTCACGTCGACCGTCGTCGGCGCAAAGCCGACCCGCCCATCGCGCGCGAAGGGCTCGATCCCCACACCCAGCGAGAACTCGATCCCGAGCAGGTCGATACCGGTGCCCAGCTGGATGAGCCCGTCCTCGAGCTCCACACTGCTCACCGCGGACAGGCTCAGCAGGCTCGCGACCTGACGCACGGAGTCCTCGTGCACGACGAAGGCGATCTCGACGTGGTCGATCGGGTCGGTGACGTCGAACGGATCGTTCAGGTCGACGGGGATCCCGACGACGTCGACCTGCACATCGCCGCTGAGGTCGCCGAGGCGGACGTTGTCGACCCCGGCAGAGACGCCGTCCAGTTTCCCGGTGAGCACCTGCGCCAGCACCGAGACCCCGGCGATCTCAACCTCGACCGCTTGGTCGCTGTCGAGACTCAGCACCTCCTCGACCTTCGAGACCGCCAGTTCAGCGACCTGACCGCGCACCCAGTTGTCGAGCCAGAAGAAGCCTCCGACGAGGATCGCCAGTGCCGCGAGCACGCTCCAGACGACGCCGTGCCGGCGCGAGCCGGCGCCGGTCTCACTCGTTTCCGTTGTCACAGGTCCCCCGTTCTCCTGGTGCCCCCACGGCGATGTCGTTCGCGGTGAAGGTCACCACCAGCTGGTCGCTGACGACCTCGACGTCGTCGAGGACGATCGCGGCGGGCAGCATCTCGGCCAGACAGATCGGCTCCTGCTGCAGGAACATCTGGGCGAGGCTTGCGAACACCGGGTTGCTCGTAAGCTCGTCGGCCGTGAGCGCCTCATCCCCGAGCCGGAAGCTGGTCGGCGTGAACACGAGCGCGCCGTCGGCGATGTCGGGCTGCACCCCCAGCCCGACGGAGAATTCGAAGTCGAACAGCTCGAGAGTGGCCGTGACGACGATCTCGGGCGCATCGAGCGTGATGCTCTCGGGGTCGAGTCCGCTCAGCTGCGCCGCGACAGCCAGCAGATCGCCGGCTTCCAGGGTGAAGCGGCCGGTGACCAGCTCGGTCGTCGAGGCCTCATCGAGTGGAACCGATTCGGCGTGCAGCTCGAGCGCTCCCGTGAGCTCGCCCAGCGTGAACTCCTCGATCTCGATGTCGATCGAGTCGAGCCGACCCGCGATGAGCTGCGGGATCACGGGCGAGCTCCCGAGCGTCACCTCGACGTCGTCGGCCGACTCGAGCTCGAACTCGGCCGCGACGCGCGCGGCGATGGTGTCGGCAACGTAGCCGCGCGCCATGCTCTCCGCGAGGACGACCGCGATGGCGAGCAGCAGAACGATGACGCCGCCGAGCACCCACGGCCAGCGTCGACGCTGCCGGCGCACCCGGGTGATCGCGGTCGGCGAAACGACCATCGTCTCCGCGGCACGCGAGTGGGGAGTCTCCGAGGCCGGGTTCACGCCTACATCTTCTCGGGTGCGCCGACGCCGAGCAAGGAAAGACCATTGCGAAGCACCTGGCTGGTCGCCTGGTTGAGCATCAGCCGGGAGGCGTGCACCGGCTCGATCGGGGCATCGCCGAGCGGGATCACGCGGCACGCGGCGTACCAGGTGTGGTAGGCCCCGGCGAGCTCCTCCAGGTACCGCGCGATGCGGTGCGGCTCGCGCAGCTCGGCGGCCTGACGCACGATCCGCGGGAACTCCGCGAGCTGCCCGAGAAGCGCGCTCTCCGTCTCGTGAGCGAGCGCTGCGGCATCGAAGGCCTCGGTCGTCACCCCCGCCTCGGCCGCGTTGCGCGCGACGGCGCAGGTGCGGGCGTGGGCGTACTGCACGTAGAAGACCGGGTTGTCGTTGGTCTTCTTGGTGAGCAGATCCAGATCGATGTCGAGCTGGCTGTCCGCGGAGCTGCGCACGAGCGCGTAGCGCGCCGCGTCGACGCCGACCGCCTCGACCAGGTCCTCCATCGTGACGACCGTGCCGGCGCGCTTGGACATCCGGACCGGCTCGCCGTTGCGGACCAGGTTCACCATCTGTCCGATGAGGATCTCGAGGTTCACGTAGGGCTCGTCGCCGAAGGCCGCGGTCATCGCCATCAGCCGCTTGACGTAGCCGTGGTGGTCGGCGCCCAGCAGGATCAGGTTGCGCTCGAATCCGCGCTCCCGCTTGTTCAGGTAGTACGCCAGATCGCCGGAGATGTAGGCGCCCTCGCCGTCGCTCTTGATGACGACGCGGTCCTTGTCGTCGCCGAACTCGGTCGTGCGCAGCCACGTGGCGCCCTCGGACTCGAAGATGTGGCCGAGCTCCCGCAGCCGCGCGACGGCGTGCTCGACGGCGCCGGACTCGTGCAGCGAGTCCTCGTGGAAGTAGACGTCGAAATCCACCCCGAAGTCGTGCAGGCTCTGCCGGATCTCGCCGAACATGAGCTCCACCCCGTGCGCCCGGAAGCGCTCCGTCTGCGCCGCACGATCGAGCGCAGCGAGGTCGACGTCGCTGGCGGCGACGACGCGCGACGCGATGTCGTGGATGTACTGACCGCCGTAGCCGTCCTCCGGGGCTGGCTCGCCGAGGTAGGACGCGACGAGCGAGCGAGCGAAGCGGTCGATCTGCGCCCCGTGATCGTTGAAGTAGTACTCGCGCGTGACGAGGCCGCCCTCTGCCTCGAAGACGCGAGCGAGCGAGTCGCCGACCGCCGCCCAGCGCGTGCCGCCGATGTGAATCGGTCCGGTCGGGTTGGCCGAGACGAACTCGAGGTTGATCGTGACGCCCGCATACAGGTCGCCATTGCCGTAGGACTCCCCCGCGTCGACGATGCGCGCGGCAACGACGCCCGCCGCGGCGGCATCGAGCGTGATGTTGACGAAGCCGGGCCCCGCCACCGAGGCCTCGGCGATGCCGTCGACCTGCGCGAGGGCGGTGACGAGCTCGGCCGCGAACTCGCGGGGAACCCGGTCGAGGCGCTTGCCGAGCTTCATCGCGACATTGGAGGCCCAGTCGCCGTGCTCGCGGTTGCGCGGGCGCTCGAGCGTCACATCCGCGTCGGAGATCTCGTCCGCGCGCTCCCCCGCGACCTCGCGGGCGGCGTGCAGGACAACGGCAGTCAGTTCGGCGGGATTCACGAGGGACGATCCTATCCGCCGGGCGTGGCGTGCACCGCCATCCGCTGACCGCCGCACAATGGTCGGGTGCTGAATCGAGTCGTTCGTCGCCCCGTCGGAGTCACTGCCGCCGCCACCGTCGCCGGTGGTCTCCTCCTCCTGCTCTCGGCCTGCGCCGTGGCGCCGGCCCCGCTGCCGGGTGCGAGCGAGTCGGGCGCGCCGACGCCGACCGTCTCGGCGAGCGCGACCCCCGACGCCTCGCCGACCCCCGAGGTCGAGGCCTCGATCCCGCTCGAGCTGGGATGCGCCGACCTGATCTCGGCCGACACGATGTTCGCCTTCAACCCGAACTTCGCGGCCCTGGCCGAGTGGACGCCGGAGGCCGGCACCCCGGCAGCCGCCGCGCTCGCCGCGGACGGCGTCGCCTGTCGCTGGGTGCGAGAGTCCGGCGGGGCGAGCGTCGACCTCGCCGCGTCGCGTCTCGGCGATGCGGCGCTCGCGGCAGCGATCGACGCCGCGACCGGCAGCCCGGTCGACTTCGGCGACGAGGCCTACTTCTCGAGCGATGCGAACGAGCGCGGGACGCTCGTGGTGTTCTCCGGATCCGCCCGACTCGTGCTCTCGAGCGTGTACTTCGGCGAGGCGGGCGACGCGACGGTGCTCGTCGAGTCGGCGCTCGCCGCGCTCAACTGAGTTCGACGAGCTCGTTCGGGTCGTCGGGCTCGAGCTCGGGCGCCTCGGCCCCCACGCGCAGCTCGATGAGGTCGACGTCGGCCAGCGTGTTGGTGAGGAACGCGGTGTCGGCGGCGTCGCGTCCCGTGGCGATGCGCACCATCTCACGCCGGGGCGCCAGCCGCGTCGCATCCACCAGCAGCCACCGGTCGTCGACGAGCGCCTCGACCACGGCGTGAAAGTCCATCGGGACGAGACCCGGGGCGTAGACCGACACCAGTCGCGCGGGCACATCCAGCGCCCGCAGCAGCGCCAGCACGACGTGGGCGAAGTCGCGGCACACGCCGACACCGGAGGCGAGCGTCGCCTCCGCCCCACCGCGCCAGGCCTGGTCGGTCGACGCATAGCGCAGGCGCTCGTGCACCCACCGTTCGACCGCGAGCAGCAGCTCCACCCCCGCCAGCCCCGCGAAGTGCGAGCGCGCGAACGAGGTCAGCACGTCCGCCTCGACGTAGCGGCTGGGGCGCGCGTAGGCGATCACGTCGAGCGGATCCACGAGCGCGGCCGGAGCGCGCCCGACGCGCGCCTCGTAGGCGACGCGCAGCACGCCCGCCTCGACCTCGCCGACGTGCAGTCGGGTTCCGTGCGGACCGGCGAGCTCGCGCACCGGAAGCTCGGCGCCGTCGAGCGTGACGCTGAGAGTCTCGGCGACCTCGGGGTGCGTGCCCGCGACCGCCATGGAGAGGACGAATTCGGTGTGCGCCACCACGGTGGCGGCGAACTCGGCGCGAACGACGCGGTCAGAGTCGAACGGAGCCATACTGCTAACCTAGTTGCGCATCCGCCCTCGTAGCTCAGTGGATAGAGCGCTTCCCTCCGGAGGAAGAAGTCGCACGTTCGAATCGTGTCGAGGGCACCAAGATCTGACGGCGCCTCATTCGCGCGCGTGCGCCTCGAGGAACTCGTACAGCTCTCGGTCATCGACGCCGGGGAATGTCCCGGCCGGCAGCGGCGAGAAGATGTGCGCGTGCACCTTGGCGCTCGACCAGGCGCGGCCCGACCAGCGCTCGGTGAGCTCGGTCGCCGGCCGCTTGCAGCAGCTCAGCTCCGGGCAGGTGGAGCGGTAGCGCACCTTCGTCTCGCGACCGCGGAACCACTTGGATTCGGCGAAGGGCACCCCGAGCGTGATCGAGAACTCGTCGGTCGTTCCGGAGCCGGTCTGCGTCGACTCGAAGTAGGTGCCCGCCGGGGTGTCGGTGTACTGGTAGTACTCGGTCGTGCGGTTGGTGCGCTCGAAGGCCTCTCGGGCGCTCCAGTGCCGGCACACGATCTCGCCTTCGATCGAACCGGTGGCGTCGACCGGGAGCGGAAGCCCGTCATTCTCGTAGGCCTTCGAGATCGCGCCGTCGCCGCCGACGCGCAGGAAGTGCAGCGTGATGCCGAGATGCTCGGTCGCGAGGTTGGTGAAGCGCAGAGCCGCCGCCTCGTGCGTGACGCCGAAGGCATCCCGGAAGTCCTCGATCGCGATGTTGCGGTCGTCCTTGGCCTGCCGCAGGAACTCCAGCGATTGGGTCAGCGGCATCAGGCAGGCGGCCGCGTAGTAATTGATCTCCAGCCGCTGGCGCAGGAACTCGGCGTAGCTGGTGGGGGCGGCGTGGCCGAGCAGCCGGTGCGCCATCGCCTGCAGGGCCATCGAGCGCAGGCCGTGACCGCCGGGGATCGAGGCGGGAGGCAGGTAGATGCGGCCGTTCTCGAGGTCGGTCACTGAGCGCGCTGAGTGCGGCAGGTCGTCGACGTGGACGAGTTCGAAGCCGAGACGTTCGGCCATCCGGCTCACGGATCGGTGAGTGAGCGCGCCGGTCGTGTGGCCGACCGCGGCGAGCGCCTCCTCGGCGAGCGCCTCGATGTCGGGCAGGTAGTTGTTGCGGGTGCGCATCAGGGCACGCAGCTCGGTGTTGGCGCGTCGCGCCTCCTCGGGCGTCGCGACCGCTTCACGGGCCCGCCGCTCGATCTCGCGATGCAGCCCGACGAGAGCGCGGAGCACGTCGTCGCTCATCGCCTTGGAGGCGCGCAGCGGCGGCAGCCCGAGCTCGCGATACGTCGACGCGGCCTGGGCCCGTTCGAGCTCGATCTCGAGGGCCGCGCGTTCGCTCGGGGGCTCCGCCTCGAGAAGCGTGGCCACCGGGATCCCCAGCTCGTCGGCGACCGCCGACAGCAGCGACAGCCGCGGCTCCCGGCGACCGTTCTCCATCAGCGACAGCTGGCTGGCGGCGACGCCGACCGCGGCGCCGAGCTGATCGAGGGTGAGGCCCGCCTCGGTTCGGAAGTGCCGCATGCGCTGGCCGAGGGTCGCAAGATCCTTCATGTCTCCACAATAGCGAAACATTGTGCGTTCTTTTCACGCTGCAATCGCCCGATGCTCGTGAAAACACCGGAAAGTGGAGACAAGAAGAGATCTTGCCACCGGATCACGACACCTCGGAGTAACGATGACCGTTATCGACCGCCCCACCGCCCCCGCCAGCGGACGCGCGACCCCGCCCGCCGCGCCCCGCCCCACCGGGACCCTCGCCCCGGGCGGCGCTCCCGCGGGAACGAATCCGCAGATGGTCGCGTGGGTTGCCGACATGGCCGGCCTCGCGCAGCCCGACCGCGTCGTGTGGTGCGACGGCTCCCGAGCCGAGCGCGACCAGCTGCTGCGCACGCTCGTCGAGAATGGCACGATCGAGCGCCTGAACGCCGAGCTGCGCCCCTACAGCTTCCTCGCGCGCAGCGACCCGAGCGACGTCGCCCGCGTCGAGTCCCGCACCTTCATCTGCTCCGAGCGCGAAGAGGATGCCGGCCCGACCAACCACTGGGTCGACCCGGACGAGATGCGCCTCACCCTCGGCGAGAAATTCGATGGCGCGATGCGCGGCCGCACGATGTACGTCGTGCCGTTCTCGATGGGCCCCATCGGGAGCCCGCTGTCGCGCTACGGCGTGCAGCTCACCGACTCTCCCTACGTCGTCGTCAGCATGGGCACGATGACCCGCATGGGATCCGCTGCGCTCGAGCAGATGACGGCCGGCCGCGCGTGGGTGCCCGCGATGCATTCCGTGGGGGCGCCCCTCGAGCCGGGCGAGACGGATGTCGCCTGGCCGTGCAACGCGGAGAAGTACATCAGTCACTTCCCCGAGACGCGGGAGATCTGGTCCTACGGCTCCGCCTACGGCGGCAACGCGATCCTCGCCAAGAAGTCGTTCGCACTGCGTATCGCCTCGGCGATCGCCCGCGACGAGGGCTGGCTCGCCGAGCACATGCTGCTGCTCAAGGTGACCAACCCGCGCGGTCGCGTGTTCCACGTCGCGGCGGCGTTCCCGAGCGCGTGCGGCAAGACGAATTTCGCCATGCTCGACCCGAGCATCCCCGGCTGGACGGTCGAGACCATCGGCGACGACATCGCGTGGCTCGCGCCCGGCGAGGACGGCAAGCTGCGCGCGATCAATCCCGAGGCGGGCTTCTTCGGGGTCGCGCCGGGCACCGGCGTCGACACCAACAAGACGGCGATCGACACCCTCTGGGGGAACACCGTCTTCACCAACGTGGCGCGCACCGACGACGGCGATGTCTGGTGGGAAGGGCTCACCAAGACCCCGCCCGCCCACCTCACCGATTGGCAGGGGCAGGAGTGGACGCCCGACTCGGGCCGCCCGGCCGCGCACGCCAACTCACGATTCACCGTGGCTGCCGAGCAGTGCCCGACGATCTCGGACGACTGGCAGGACCCACGCGGCGTCGTCATCGACGCACTGATCTTCGGCGGCCGCCGAGCCACGAATGTGCCTCTGGTGGCGGAGGCACGGGACTGGGAGCACGGCGTCTTCGTGGGCGCGACTCTCGCCTCCGAGCGGACGGCGGCCGCCGAAGGAACCGTCGGCGAGCTGCGCCGCGATCCGTTCGCGATGCTGCCGTTCTGCGGCTACCACATGGCCGACTACTGGCAGCACTGGCTCGATGTGGGAGCGCAGCTGCGCCGCACCGGCTCGGTTCCGCGGGTGTTCCAGGTGAACTGGTTCCGCAAGGACGAGAACGGCCGCTGGCTCTGGCCCGGCTTCTCCGAGAACAGCCGCGTCCTGGCCTGGATTCTCGACCGCGTCGACGGCAGCGCTCCGGCGGTCGCCAGTCCTGCTGGCTGGATTCCGGCCCCCGGCGCGATCGACCACCGGGCCGCCGGGGTCAACGACGAGGACTGGGCCGCGCTGTTCGACATCGACCCGGAGGCCTGGCTCGCCGAGGCCGACGACACCGAGTCGTTCCTCGACGGTTTCGGCGACCGGGTGCCCACGGCCGTGCGCGCGCAGCTCGCGGAGCTTCGCAGCCGACTGCACGCCGCCTCCTGACACCGCGCTCCCCGGAGCCCGGCCGCACCCCAACGTTTTCTCACACCTCGTCGTCTGACAGGGTGAAGGCAGAAGACGGGAGGTGGATGTGCGCCGGGTTCCGGAGTGGGAGCAGACGGTCGCGCGACTCGTCGACGAGCGCGGCGACGCGCTGCTGCGCTACGCGCAGCTGCTGTGCGGCGATCGCGAGGACGCCGCCGATCTCGTGCAGGACGCCCTCGTGCGCACCTTCGGCCGCCTCCGCAACGGCTTCTCGATCGAGAGCGCCGAATCGTACGTCCGCCGCGCGATCCTGAACGGCGCCGTCGATCGCAGCCGTCGCCGGTCCCGGTGGCGGCGCATCGCCCCGCTCGAGTACCGACCCGACGAGCACGAGCCCGACTCGCTCGCCAGCGAGACGCGCCTCGATCTGCACGACGAGCTGCGCAAGCTCAGCCCGCGCGAGCGCGCCTGCATCGTGCTGCGCTACTACGACGACCTCAAGGTCGACGACATCGCCGCCGAGCTCGGCATCAGCGCCGGAACCGTCAAGCGCTACTTGAGCGACGGCCTCGCCAAGATGGCGATCACGCTCGCCGACGACGGCACGCGAGCCGACCGTCTCGGCCCCGCCGGACCGATGCCGCCCGCCGCATCCCGCCCCCTGACCGACCGTGGAGGCTTCCGTGGCAAGTGAGACCGACCTGCGCCACCGCTTCCGCGACCCGGAGACGCCCGAGGGCACGATCGACGTCGATGCGGTCATCCGCCGCGCCCGCACCCGTCGGCGACCGCGCGTGCTCGCCGCGGCGGGCGTTTCGACCCTGGCCGCGGCCGCCATCGTCGTACCACTGACGATCGTCGGCGTCGGCTCGCTCTCCCCCGCCGGCCCCGACGCCACGCTCGCGGGAGGTGCTGCCGAGTCCTCCGCCGACTCGAGCCTCACCGACGCCGACGCGACCATCGAGCGCGCTCCTGCCTCCCGCCTGAACCTGTGCGAGGGCGCGGTCACCTGGGTCGACACCGCCGCGAGCGGTCTCGCACTCGCCGTCCCGACCATCGCGGCCGTCGCCGAGCGCGGACCGGTGTCACTCGACGTCACCCTCGCCAATACGAGCGAGGCGGAGATCCGCGGGACGGTCCTCGGCGAGCCGGTGCTCACGGTGAGCGACGACGACGTCGTGGTCTGGCACAGCAATGGTCCGGGCGCCAGCGAGCAGCGGCCGTTCGTGCTGCAGCCCGGGGAGTCGACGAGCTTCGAGGCGCGCCTCGAGCTCGTGCGCTGCGAGATCGAGGACGACGAGGCGGCCGAGTTCCGGTCCGACCTGCCGCCTCTGCCCGCGGGCGAGTACACCGTGAGCGCTGTTCTCGAGGTGGACCTCGGCGACGGGGCGGGGCCGATTCTCGTCACGGGTCCCTCGGCGCCGATCCGCGTCGGCTGATCGCGTGCCCCGCCGTGCGATCGGCGTCGAACCCTCGTTGAATGCTCACCCTTTCTGACTAGGATTCCTCCCACAGCACGCCATCGGGAGGAGCCCGGATGCTCAGCCGGACCGCCGCCGTCTTCGCCGCCGCCGGCATCGTGCTCGCGAGCCCGCTCGCCGCTGCCGCCGCGCCGATGACCGACCCGGTCGATCTCGGCGGCGCCTACGTGTACGACTCCACCGGCGTCGTGGGCACCGACAGCGCCGCCGTGATCGCGGCGCTCGACGAGCTGTACGAGAGCACCCGCTCGCAGCTCTTCGTGGTCATCGTCGACCGGTTCACGGGCGCGGCGGACGACCAGTCGTGGGTCGACACGAGCGCCGAGCTGAGCGGGCTCGGCGACGCCGACGCGCTGCTGGCGATCGCCGTCGACGATCGCACCTTCCGCTGGTCGGTGAGCGAGTCGTATCCACTCAGCGATGCCGCTCTCGACGAGATCGCCCAGGAGCGGCTGGTGCCGGAGCTGCGCCAGGACCGCTGGGCGACGGGCATCATCGGCTTCGCCGAGGGGCTGTCCGAGTCGATGAGCGACGGCCCGTCGCTGCTGCTCCCGGTTCTCGGCGGCGTCGCCGCGCTGGGCATCGGCACGGCCGTGGTCGTCGCGGTGCGGCGGCGGCGCCGAGGCGCCGAGCTCGCGCCGGGTGAGCAGAGCCAGGCTCAGCTGGATCGCACGGCGGGAAGCCTCCTCGTGGAGCTGGACGATGCTCTCCGCGAGAGCGAAGAGGAGCTGGGCTTCGCGGAGGCCCAGTTCGGAGCCGCGGCGACCGCCGAGTTCCGCGCCGCGCTGGAGTCGGCCCGCGACCAGGTGCGGCAGGCCTTCGCGATCCGGCAGCGTCTCGACGACGCCGACGCCGAGACCTCGGAGGAGCGTCGTGCGCTCACCCTCGAGCTGATCGAGCTGTGCACGGCCGCGGACGCCGCGCTCGACACCCACGCCGACGCCTTCGAGCAGCTGCGCGACCTCGAGGCGAACGCGCAGGCGATGCTCGCCGACCTGACCAACGCCCAGGGTGCACTGCCCGGCCGCCTCGCGACGGCCGCGACCACGCGCGACCGGCTCGGCGAGCGCTACGGTACGGAGGCCATCGCCTCGATCGCGGGCGCGGTCGAGCAGGCTCGCGAGCTCGAGTCTTTCGCGGCCGCCTCCCTCGGCTCGGCTCGCGAGCAGCTCGCCGCGGGGCAGTCCAGCGAGGCCGCCCTCTCGGTGCGCGCAGCGCAGCAGTCGATCGCCCAGGCGGAGCAGCTCGCGCTCAGCGTGGAGACGCTCGACGCCGAGCTGCCCAAGGCGGTGGAGCGGCGCGACGCCGCGGCCGCCGACCTCCGCGCCGATCTCGGCGAGGCCGCGGCGCTGCGCACGAGCGCGGCCGGCGCGGTCGACGCGCCAGCCCTCGCCGCCGCGATCGCGACCGCCGAGGCCGCCCTGGCGGGCCTCGGCGCCCAGGACCCCGCCGGCGCGCTGGCGGCACTCGATTCCGCGGACGCGGGGCTCGCGACGACGCTGACCGCCGTCCGCGAGCGACAGGAGCGCCAGGCCCGGGCTCGGCAGCAGCTGGCGCGCACACGCGAGACGGCACTGGATCAGATCTCGAGCGCGCACTCCTTCATCTCGACCCGACGCGGCGGCATCGGTGCGGCCGCCCGCACGCGCGTGGCGGAGGCCGAACGCCGTCTGGCGCGCGCCGCGGCGCTCGAGAAGGACGATGCCGAGGCGGCGCTCGAGGAGGCCCGTCTCGCGGCGGACAACGCGCGCGAAGCGCTCCGGCTGGCGCGCGCCGACGTCGCCGGCTTCGCGAGCTCGACCGGATCCCGAGCCGCGCCGGATCTCGGCGCCGCCCTGCTCGGCGGACTGCTCGGCGGAAGCCTCTCCGGATCATCTCGCGGCGGACGCTCCGGCAGCATTCGCGGAGGCGCGCGCGGCGGCTTCGGCGGTGCGTCCCGCCGCTCGTCCAGCTCGTCCTCGCGCCGGTCCGCCCCGCGCGCTCGCCGCTCCGGCCGCCGCGGAGGCGGCGGACGCTTCTAGACCCCATCCATCCACTCAGAAAGGCACACCATGGCAAAGCAATCGATCCTGGGCCGCATCTCGCAGCTCATGCGCGCCAACATCCACGCGCTGCTCGACCAGGCGGAAGACCCCGAGCTCATGCTCGACCAGCTGGTCCGCGACTACACCAACTCCATCGCGGAGGCGGAGAGCGCCGTCGCGCAGACGATCGGCAACCTCCGGCTGATGGAGCAGGACCACGCCGAGGACGTCGCCGCCGCCACCGACTGGGGCCGCAAGGCGCTCGCCGCGAGCACCAAGGCCGACGAGCTGCGCGCCGCGGGCGACACCGCGGACGCGGACAAGTTCGACAAGCTCGCGAAGATCGCACTCGGCAAGCAGCTCGCGGCCGAGAACGAGGCCAAGTCCGCCGAGCCGACGATCGCCTCGCAGAACGAGGTCGTCGCCAAGCTGAAGGACGGCCTCGACGGGATGCGCTCGCGCCTGGGCGAGCTGACCGCCAAGCGCAACGAGCTGGTGGCGCGCTCCAAGACGGCAGCCGCTCAGAGCCAGGTGCACGACGCCATCAAGAGCATCGACGTGCTCGACCCGACGAGCGAGATCGGTCGCTTCGAAGAGAAGGTGCGTCGTGAGGAGGCCAAGGTCCTCGGCCAGCAGGAGCTCGCCGCGTCGAGCCTCGACGCGCAGTTCGAGAGCCTGGAGGACCTCGACAAGCAGGTCGAGATCGAGGCCCGACTGGCGGCGCTCAAGTCGGGCGGCGCGATCGGGGCATAGATCGCCATGCCTGCGCAGATCCTCGGGGCGCCGTCAGCGCGCGGACGTAGAGTGGCGGGGTGAGCGTGCGCTACCTCGTTGTGCCGCAATGGCAAGGGTCGCCGTCCGATCGAGCGATGACGCTCATCGACGGCGCCCGCGCCATCGCGAGCGACCTGCCCAGCAGCGTGACGACCACCCTCGAGGTGCCGCTGGAGGCGGGCGATGCCGAGGGCACGGGCATCCATCGGCACAGCTCGCTGCGACTCGTGCAGCAGCGTGTCGCGCTCGCGCTGCACGACGAGCAGTCGCCCGTCATCATGATCGGCGGCGACTGCGCGGTCAGCTACCCGGCGGTGCGGCACGCGGCCGCGCTGGGAAGCCCCGGCGACCTCGCTCTCGTCTGGTTCGATGCCCACGGCGACGCCAACTCGGTCGAGACCTCGACCTCGGGCGCGTTCGCCGGGATGACCGTCCGCGCTCTCGCGGACGACGGCATCGTCGCGGCGTCGCGGATCGTACTCGCGGGCACGCGCGCCTGGGACGACGCCGAGCGGCGCTGGGTCGCCGAGACGGGCGTCCACACGATCGCCGCCGACGCGATCGGCGCGGCCGGTCCGGTGCTCGACGCCGTTCGGGCGACCGGGGCCTCCCGCCTGTACCTGCACATCGATCTGGATGTGCTCGACCCCGCCGAGATCAGCTCCACCGCGTGGGCGGAGCCGTTCGGCGCCAGCGTCGACGGCCTTCTCGCCGCGCTGCGCGAGCTGCGCGAGCGCTACGTGCTCGCCGGGGCCACGATCGCCGGGTTCTCGCCGCGTGATCCCGAGTCCACGGCGGGCGACCTCGCCACGGTGCTGCGCATTCTCGCGGCGCTCACCGCGCGCGGGAGCCAGCCGCGCGACGGAGCCGACGGGTAGCCTCGACGGATGACAGCGCGCGAATACGACGTCATCGTGATCGGCGCGGGCGCGGTCGGCGAGAACGTCGCAGACCGCACCGTGCAGGGTGGCCTGAGCACCGTGATCGTCGAGGCGGAGCTCGTCGGCGGCGAATGCTCCTACTGGGCGTGTATGCCCTCGAAGGCGCTGCTTCGGGCCGGAACGGTGCTGCGCGCCGCGCGCGCTGTCGAGGGGGCGAGCGCCGCGGTGACCGGCGAGATCGACCCCCCAGGGGTTCTGGCGCGGCGCGACCGCATCGTGCACGACTGGAGCGACGACTCCCAGGTGGCCTGGCTCGACAAGGCCGGCATCGATCTGATCCGCGGCCACGGTCGCCTGACCGGCCCGCGCGCGGTTCAGGTGACGGCCGCCGACGGCACGGTGACCGAGCTCACCGCCCGCCACGCCGTCGTGCTCAGCACGGGAAGCGCCGCGCTGCTGCCCGAGATCCCCGGCCTCGCCGAGTCGGCGCCGTGGACGAGCCGTGAGGCGACGAGCGCCAAGACCGTTCCCGAGCGGCTCGCGATCATCGGCGGAGGCGTGGTCGCCGCCGAGATGGCGACCGCCTACGTCGACCTCGGCGCACACGTGACGCTCCTGGTGCGCAGCACGCTGCTGGGCGATCAGGAGCCGTTCGCGGGCGACGCAGTCGCCGAGGCGCTGCGCGCGCGCGGCGCGACCGTGCTGACCGGCGTCGAGCCGACCTCGGTCTCGCGTGACGACGACGGCGCGCAGGTTCAGCTCAGCGACGGCTCCCGCCTCGATGTCGACGAGATCATCGTCGCCACCGGCCGGGTTCCGCGAACCGAGGATCTCGGGGTCGAGACGGCCGGACTCGCCCCCGGCGAGTGGCTCGATGTCGATGACACCCTGCGCGTCCGCGGCGTCGACTGGCTGTACGGCGTGGGCGACGTGAACCACCGCGCCCTGCTGACGCACCAGGGCAAGTACCAGGCGCGAGCCGCGGGCGATGTCATCGTCGCGCGCGCCACCGGCGCCACGGTCGATGACGCCCCGTGGGGTCGCCACGTCGCGACCGCCGACGCCCGCGTGGTGCCGCAGGTCACATTCACCGACCCGGAGGTGGCGTCGGTCGGCCTGACCGCCGCCGCGGCCGAGGCGGCGGGCATCCGCACGCGCGTCGTCGACTACGACCTGTCCTGGGTCGGCGGGGCGACGGCGCAGTCGGACGACTACCGCGGACAGGCGCGCGCGGTGGTCGACGAGGATCGGCGCGTGCTGGTCGGCGTCACATTCGTCGGGCCCGAGGTGGGCGAGATGCTGCACGCGGCGACGATCGCAATCGCCGGCGAGGTGCCGCTCGACCGGCTGTGGCACGCGGTGCCCGCCTATCCGACCGTCAGCGAGGTCTGGCTGCGCTTCCTCGAGACCTATGGGCGCTGACGGTCGACTCCGCGGCGCCGCCCGCGCCGTGGTGTGCTGGCCGCCGCTGGCCCGCACCGGGTTCGCCGTCGCGACGGTCTGCGCGTTCCTCTGGGGCTGTCTGTGGCTCGGGCACTTCCAGCACCGCTCGGGCGTGCACTTCTTCGACAACCTGCCGCGCTGGGCGTTCGGGCGCGGCGGCACGACGATCGGGGCGATCTATCTGACGCGCACGAGCACGAGCGAGGCGGTGCTCGCGCACGAGCGCGTGCACGTGGAGCAATGGCGCCGCTACGGGCTCGCCTTCATTCCGCTGTACCTGGCGGCGGGTCGCGAGGCGACCCGCAACCGTTTCGAGATCGAGGCGGGGCTGGAGCGCGGCGGCTACGTGCGGCGGGGCGTCAGTCGCTCGTGAGCACGCGGGCGGCGCGATCACCGGTGAACCAGGCGTAGACGCGGTGCGTGCGTGCGGCGTCAGTCGGCAGCATCTCGGCGAGCCACGCCTCGGCGGCGCGCACCGACGACTGCCCCCGATCGGCGTCGAGCCAGGTGACGCAGACGCGCCCCGGTGCACGGAGCTCGCGCGGAGCCGCGCCCGCACGCGACTCGAGGAAGACCTGGCCGCGGCTGCGCGGCGGCAGCGTCTGGAGCACCGTCTCGACCAGCTCGAGGTCGTCCGCTCGCGCGGCGAGCAGCACGACGTCGCCGGAATCGGGGTTCCAGGAGATCGTGGCCGGCAGCAGGTCAGAGAGCATCATCACCTCCAGTATAGGTAAGGCTTGGCTAACTTACCTGACCGCGAGCATCGCGCTGCCCGAGCGCGCTACCACTGCGGCGGGTGGCGGCGGTCCCAGCGCAGTCGTCGTTCGAGCTGCGCTCCGATGGCGAGCAGCACGTCCTCGCGGCCGGGGCGCCCGATCAGCTGCACCCCCATCGGGATGCCCTCCGCCGTGCGCGCAACCGGGAGCGCGAGCGCGGGAAGCCCCGCCACGTTGACCATGCTCGTGTACGGGCTCACGCGCACCTGCTGCGCGAAGTTGCGTTCGGCATCCGCCGCGTCGTACCAGCCGAGCATCGGCGGCACGACGGCGAGCGCGGGCGTCAGCACGGCGTCGAAGGGCGCGAAGCGGGTGATCAGCCGGCGCTCGAACAGCGCGGCGAACTGCAGCGCCTCTCCGAGCTCCCGCGCGGTCATCGCGCGCCCCCGGCCGATCAGCCAACGAGTCAGGGGCTCGGTGAGCGCCACCGCATTCCCGTCGAGCGGGACGCCGGCCGCCGCCGCCTGCCACAGCCGCGAGAACATCCGCGGGTAGTCGGGCTCCGGGGCGAGCGTGAGCCCTTCGACCCCGTGCCCGATCGCGGAGAGCTCGGCGGTCGCGAGATCGAGCGCGGCCCGCGCCTCGGGGTCGAGACCGACCTCGAAGTCGCCCGCCCACGGCGAGTCGGTCGTGACGCCCACCTGGAACCGCCCCTCCCCGCGCACGGCGGCGTTGAGGAACGCGCCCCCGTCCCAGCTCGGGGCGGCCGTCGCATGTCGATACGGGGTCGCACCGACCAGGGCGTCGAGCACGAGCGCCGCGTCGGCGACGGTTCGGGTGAGCGGACCGTGCGTGACCAGCCCCCCGAGCGAGGCGAAGCCCGCGGCGCTCGGGATGCGACCGCGCGCGGGCTTCAGCCCGACGAGACCGGTCGCGGCGGCGGGGATGCGGATCGATCCCCCGCCGTCGGAGCCGGGCGCGAAGGGCAGGAGCCCCGCGGCCACCGCGGCCGCCGCGCCTCCACTGGATCCCCCCACCCCGAGCGCGCGGTCGTAGGGGCTGCGGACGGGGCGTCCGGCGAGCGGCTCCGTGTATCCAGCGAGACCGAACTCCGGGGTCGCGGTCTTGCCCAGGCTCACGGCACCCGCGACATCGAAGGCGAGCGCGATGTCGTCGGAGGCGTCGGGAACGACGTCGGCCATCGTCCGCGAGCCGTACCGCGTCGGCACGCCGGCGCGCGCGACCAGGTCCTTATCGGCGAAGGGCAGGCCCCACAGCGCCGACGCCCGCGACACCGGCGACTCCGCGTCCGCCAGCGATGTCGCGCGCGCGAGGGCGCGATCCGCTGTCACCTCCGTGAAGGCCCCCAGCTCGGGATCCAGGCGCGCGATCCGCTCGAGGTAGTGCTCGGCGAGCTCCCGCGGCGTCCAGTCGCCGCGGCGCACGCCGTCGAGCTGCTCGGTCGCGCTGAGGTGATGCAGTTCGAACACGCCTCGAGCCTAGGTCGCCGCGCTCAGCCCCGCAGAACCTCACCGGAGAAGAACCACCGGGCTTGACACCGCAGCGCATGCCTGATTAGTTAGTTACATGACTAATGAACCCGCGAAGCTAGCGCGACGTGGCCACCACCGGGGGGAGGGTGCCCGTGGATGAGGGCCGGCCGATCTTCCTGCAGATCGCAGAGCAGATCGAGAACGACATCATCGCGGGGACGCTGCCCGAGGAATCCCAGGTCCCCTCGACCAATGAGCTCGCCGCCTTTCTGCGCATCAACCCGGCGACCGCCGGGAAAGGCATCAACCGGCTCGTTGACGCGGGGATCCTCTACAAGAAAAGGGGCATCGGCATGTTCGTCGCTTCCGGAGCGCGCGCTCAGCTCATCGCCACGCGGCGCGACCACTTCCGCGAGCAGTACCTCGTCCCGCTGCTGGCCGAGGCCGCGAAGCTCGATATCTCGGCCGAGCAGCTCGCGGGCATGATCCGCACCACTCCCCCCGCCACCTGATCAGTACGAAGGACACACCATGACCACCATCGCCCGGGTGACCGACGTCACCAAGCGGTTCCGCCACGTCACGGCGGTCGACGACGTGAGCTTCACCCTCGAGGAGGGGAAGATCTACGGCCTGCTCGGCCGCAACGGCGCCGGCAAGACGACGCTCATGTCGCTGCTCACCGGCCAGGAGTTCGCCAGCTCCGGCACGATCGAGCTGTATGGCTCCTCGCCCGTTGAGAACGCGCGCGTGCTCGAGCACATCTCGTTCATCAAAGAGAGCCAGCGCTACCCCGACGACTTCAAGGTGAAGCACATCCTGCGCAGCGCCCCGTGGTTCTTCACCAACTGGGACGCCGAGTACGCGCAGGAGCTCGTCGCCGACTTCCGCCTGCCGGTCGACCGCAAGATCAAGAAGCTCTCGCGCGGCCAGCTCTCCGCGGTCGGCGTGATCGTCGGGCTCGCCTCGCGTGCTCCCCTGACCTTCTTCGACGAGCCCTACCTCGGCCTCGACGCCGTCGCCCGTCAGCTGTTCTACGACCGCCTGCTCGCCGACGTCGCGGAGCACCCGCGGACCGTCGTGCTCTCGACCCACCTCATCGACGAGGTGAGCAACCTCCTCGAGCACGTTCTCGTGATCGACGAGGGACGCCTTCTCATCGACGAGAGCGCCGAGGATCTGCGCGGCTCCGCCACCACCCTCGTCGGCGCCGCCTCGGTGGTCGACGGACTCGTCGCCGGTCGCGACGTGATCCACCGCGAGGGGCTCGGCGGCCTCGCCTCCGTGACCGTCGGACGGCTGACGGACGCAGAACGAGCCGAGGCTCGCGCGGCGGGCCTGGAGCTGGCCCCCGTCTCGCTTCAGCAGCTCGTCGTCCGCCTGACCAGCTCGAGCGACAAGGAGTACCTCGCATCATGATCACCGTCGATTCCTCAACCCCGGCCCGGACGGCACCGACTCCGGTTCGCCGCCTCCTCAACGTGGCCAAGCTCCACGTCGCGAACCCGGCCACCGTGATCGTGACGCCGCTGCTGATCCTGGCGACGATCTTCGTGCTGAACTGGCTGATCTGGCTGCTGCTGACAGCCACCCTCCCCTCCGGCGGCGAACTCGCTGCCGGAGATGGGACCGAGTGGAGCGGCGCCGTGTCGTTCGTGTTCGTCTACATGCTCGTCGTCGCGGTCCAGGCGATGAACGCCACCTTCCCGCTGGCGCTCGGCTACGGCGCGACCCGCCGAGACTTCTACCTCGGCAGCGTCCTCGCCTTCGTGCTGCTCTCGGCCGGCTGGGCGCTCCTGCTCGGCGTGTTCGGGCTGCTCGAAGATCTCACGGGGGGCTGGGGGCTCGGCGGAACCATGTTCCGCAGTGTCATCTTCGGAGACGGCGGAGCCCTGGAGCGCACCTGGGTGTTCTTCGTCCTGCTTCTGTTCTTCTTCTTCACGGGAAGCGCAGTCGCGGCGCTCTACGTCCGCTGGCGGCACTACGGCCTCATCAGCTACTTCGCCGTCCTGGCCTTCGCGGTCGTCGGCGTGGTCGCGCTGATCGTGCTGACCGACAGCGGCGGACTGATCGTCGACACGCTGAGCTCCCTCGGGTTCGCAGGCTCCTACGCGCTCCTGCTCATCCCGACGCTCATCTCCGCGATCGCCGGTTTCGGCCTGTTGCGCGGGGCCACCCCGCGCAACTGATCGCGAGCCGCCCGCCGAATGCGCTTCGGCGGGCGGCCGCACCAAATCGACGTATTGTCAGTTTCGCCTGCTAGGTTCTCGCCACGAAGGAGACTGATGCCGTCGATTCCTGCATTCCCCCTCGCGCTTCCCGTCGTACTCGCAGCTCTGCTCTCGGGCTGCGCGTCCGCACCCGCGCCCGTCGTGGTGCCGCCGGCGCCGACCGCCGCGACCGCTCCCACCCTGGGGCGCCGCCGCCGGTCGAGGCCGGATTCGTTCAGCCTCGCGACTGCGCCGCTATGCTGAGCGCGCACCGGCTCGACGAGTTCGCCCGCGACGGGCGCGAACTGCTCGGCGGGCCGGGCGGGCGCTACGGCGGCGACTACCTGATCGACGAAACTCCCGAAGAGCTGGCCGGTGGCATCACCTGCATCTGGGGAGACGAGAGCGCACCCGCGACCACGATCACGATCTCGGTCGCCCCGCTCGGGTCACAGACACGTCCGACGGTCGTCGCCGACCTCCGCGCCCAGGGTCTCAACGAGCAGGCCCTCGACGACATCGTGCGCTTCGGGCAGCTCGGCGACACGGTGAGCTCCCCGGCGATCCTCAATGTGCTGCGCGAGGACTGCTGGATCTCCATCATCAACGCGCGAGGCGGCGAGACGGAGTTCGATGTCGTCGTCACGATCGCGGACGAGGTCGCGAGCGCCGTCTACGGCGCCGACTGATCGCCGTCGAGCTCCTCGAAGACCGTCACCTGCATCCCGCCGGGTGCCTCGACGCGGGCGTTGAGGGATTTCCACGGCGTCCGAGTCGGCGGCGCGACCGGCTCCGCTCCGCCCGCCACGAGCCTCCCCGCCGCCTCCTCGGCGTCCGGAACCTCGAACGCCACCCGCACGGTGAGCGGGTAGGGATGCGCGACATCGCGGCCGACCTCGACCTGATCGATGTAGCGGACCTGAGCCGGGTTCGCGAGTTCGAGGGTCGCGGTCGGAATGCCCAAGATCACGACCCGCGCACCCCCGCCGGCGCTGTAGGCCTCCAGCTCGGGAAGTCCCACCACGTCGCGGTAGAAGGCGAGCGCGGCGTCGAGATCCTCGGTCTCCAGGACCAGGCGGAGTTGTGCGCCGGTCATGCCTCGAGCCTAGAGCCGGGAGCCCCGCGCGCGCCGGGGCGCTACTTGAGGCTCTTCTGCATCAGCACGGTGCCGAGCCAGCGTCCGAACTTGAACCCGACCTTGCCCATGTGGCCGATCTTCTTGAAGCCGTAGGCCTCGTGCAGGCGGATCGAGGCGTCAGCGCCGCGATCGGCGATCACTGCCACGATCTCCTTGATGCCCGCCTCCTTCGAGCGCGTCAGCAGTTCCGCCATCAGCGCCGAGCCGAGCCCCTTGCCGGTCGAGGCGGGCCCGAGGTAGATCGAGTTCTCGACGGTGAAGCGATAGGCGGCCTTCGCCTTCCACGGCGTCACGGTCGCGTAGCCGAGGATCTCCCCCCGCGGGCTCTCGGCGACGATCCACGGGAAGCCGAGCTTCGACACGGTCGTGAACTTGGCGCGCATCTCCTTGAGGGTCTGCGGGTCCTCATCGAAGGTCACCGTCGAGTTGGCGACGTAGTGGTTGTAGATGTCGAGCAGGTACGGGATGTCGGCCTCGGTCGCGTCGCGGAGGGCGAACGCGAAGTCGGTCACCGGGGCCTGCCGACGCTTCTTCGCCCGGCGCAGCGCCTCGCGCGGGTTGTACTCCTCGGGAATCATCGCGCCGATCCTACGCCGCGCCATGCGGCCGTGTCAGATCCCATTCGATCGGGGCGGCGCCGGCCGCCGCCAGCAGCTCGTTCGCCCGACTGAACGGACGCGACCCGAAGAAGCCGCGTCGCGCGGAGAGCGGGCTCGGGTGCGGCGACTCGATCACCGCCGCGTCGCGCAGGAACGGTCGAGCGGTCGCCGCATCCCGCCCCCAGAGGATCGCCACCAGGGGCGTCCCGCGGGCGGCGAGCGCACGAATCGCCTGCTCGGTGACCGTCTCCCAGCCGCGGCCGCGATGCGAACCGGGCGCGCCTGCCCGGACCGTGAGTACCCGATTCAGCAGCAGCACGCCTCGATCGGCCCAGGCGCCGAGATCGCCGTTCGGCAGGCCCGCCCCCACATCGTCGGCGAGCTCGCGCGCGATGTTCTGCAGACTGCGCGGCAGCGGGTGCACCGCGGCATCCGTCGAGAAGGCGAGCCCGACCGCGTGGCCGGGCGTCGGGTACGGATCCTGGCCGACGATGAGCACGCGCACCGCGTCGAACGGCGTCTGGAACGCTCGCAGGATGTGCCCGGCCTCGGGAAGGCAGGTGCGTCCCGCCGCGGTCTCGGCGCGCGCGACCTCGAGCAGTCGAGCGACCTCGTCGGCCACCGGATCGAGGGCCTTCGCCCAGCCGGGCTCGACGAGACCCCGCAGCGCGGCGGCGGTCATGCCTCGGGGTAGCGGACCGGGCCTTCGGAGCTCCAGGGGAACATGATCCACTTATCGGTGTGGCGCCAGGTGTAGTACGGCTCCTCGACCGTGCCGGGCTTGGCATAGAGGCACACCGTGCGCACCTCGCCGCCGCCGGCCTGAAGCAGCCGCACGACGAGCGCGAGCGTGCGCCCCGAGTCGGCGACGTCGTCCACGAGCAGGATGCTCTTGCCCTGCAGCGACTCCTGGTCGAGCGTCGGCGGCAGCACGACCGGGGTGTCGAGCGTGGTGCCGACCCCGGTGTAGAACTCGACGTTCAGCGAGCCGAGCATCTTGACGTCGAGTGCGTAGCCGAGCGCCCCGGCCAGCGTCAGGCCGCCGCGGGCGATGCCGACGATCGCGTCGGGCCGGAACCCGTCGTCGGCGATCGTTTGGGCGAGCTCACGGGCCGCCACTCCGAACAGTTCATAGCTGAGGATCTCGCGCTCATCGGTCTCGGTCACGTACATAACGTAGTCGCTCGCCGCGCCACCATCCGTCGGGCCCGACGAGCGCTAGCATGCGGTGATGACCGCAGCGCAGACCCCCGGCACCGCCCGCTCCTTCGGAGCGATCACCGTGTCCCTCGTGGGCTTCTTGTTCATGGTGGAGATCACGAGCGGAATCCTGCAGGGGTTCTACATTCCGCTGATCTCCGATCTCGTCGTGCACCTGGGAATCCGGGATGCGGACTTCAACTGGTTCGAGGCGGCCCAGCTGATGCTGTCGGCGCTCGCGGTGCCGCTGCTGGCGAAGCTCGGCGACATGGTCGGCCACAAGAAGATCCTGCTGATCTCGACGATTCTGACCGCCGGCGCGAGCTGGTGGCTCGCGTTCGCGGGCGACTTCACGAGCTTCCTGATCGCGTGGGCGCTGCAGGGCTTCTACGTCGTCTGGCTCCCGCTCGAGGTGGCGCTGATCTTCGACCGCGGACGCCGCACCAGCACGGGCGCCTCGCAGACCCGCCGCGCCGCCGGTCTTCTCGTCGTCGGACTCGAAGCGGGAGCGATCATCGGCGCGCTCAGCTCGAGCCTGTTCTTCTCGGCGCTCGGCGAGAACGTCACCCTCACCCTCATGGTGCCCGCGGTCTGCGTCACCGCCGTGTTCTTCGTCATCCTGTTCGGCGTTCCCGAGTCGGAGCCGCTGCCGAACCGCTCGCTCGACCTGATGGGCTTCACCCTCTTGGCGGTCGGCCTGCTGCTGATCACCTCGAGCCTGACCTTCCTGCGCATCAACGGCCCGGAGACCTGGTGGGTCTGGGCGCTGCTCGCGGCGGGCGTGCTGACCTTCATCCCATTCGCGCGCTTCGAGCTGCGACAGAAGGATCCGGCGATCGACCTGCGCGTCATGGGTCGGCCTGAGCTCTGGCCGGTGCTGCTCACGGCGGGACTCTTCGGCATCGCCGTCCTCGGCGCGCAGGCGCCGCTGTCGACCTACGCGGGCACCGACCCGGCCCTCGGCTACGGCCTCGGACTCGAGGCCGGCATGCGCTCGATCCTGATCGGCGTGTACCTCATCGCGATGATCGTCGGGGCGCTGCTGTTCCCGCTGCTGGCGCGGCGCACGACTCCGCGGATCTCGCTCATCACGGCCGCGTTCGTCGTCGCCCTCGGCTACCTGCTCTTCCTGCCGTTCCACCTGGAGACCTGGCAGGTCATGACCAACATGGTGATCGCCGGCCTCGGCTCGGGCGCGCTTGTGGCGGCCCTCCCGGCGGCGGCCGCGGCGGCCGCCCCGCGCGGCCAGACGGGCATCGCCGCGGGCCTCACCAACACCACGAAGACGATCGGCGGCTCCTTCGCCTCCGCGGTCTTCGGCGTGGTGCTCCTGACCGGTGTGACGAGCGCCGTCGGCACCGCCGCGAGCCTGAGCGGCTACATGACGGTGTGGGCGATCTGCGGCGGCGGCGCGCTCATCGCCGGTCTCACCCTGTTCATGGTGCCGAAGTCCGCCTTCGGCGACGCTCCCGCCGAGATCGACGACATCCTCGTTCCCGGCGCCGAGGCCTCCGAGGCGGAAGCCCCCTAGGACTTGGGCGACAGCTCGCCGCGAATCACCTTGTGCGGCGCCGCCTGGGCGACCGGCTTGATGGTCACGAGGTCGAGATTGACGTGGCCGGGAAGCTCGATCGCGTGCACGATCGCCTCGGCGATGTCCTCGGCGACCAACGGCGCCGCGACGTTCTCGTAGACGGCGTCCGCCTTCGATTCGTCGCCCTTGAACCGCACGAGCGAGAACTCCTCGGTGCGCACCATGCCGGGAGCGACCTCGAGCACCCGGATCGGCTCCCCCGCGAGCTCGAGCCGCAGCACCGCCATCAAGGCGTGCGCGGCGAACTTGGCGGCGTTGTAGCCGGCGCCGCGCTCGTAGACGTTGTGCCCGGCGATCGACGTGATCGTCAGGATGTCGGCGACGCCGCTCTCGCGCGCCCCATCGCGCAGCAGCGGCAGCAGCTTCTGGATCATCTGCTGCACCGCGATCACGTTGATCTCGAACATCGCGCGCCAGTCGGCCGGGTCGCCCTCTTCGACGGTGGCCATGTCGAAGGCCCCGCCGGCGTTGTTGACCAGCGCGTGGATCGGGCCGAGCGCCGCGAGCTCGTCGCGCACGCGCTCCAGGTCGTCGGCGCGCGTCAGATCCGCGGTGATCACGTCGGCCCCCGTCTCGGCGGCGAGAGCCGCGAGCCGATCGGCGCGCCGGGCGATTCCGACCACCTTCCAGCCCTGCGACGCGAACCGCCGCGCGGTCGCCTCCCCGATTCCCGAACTCGCACCAGTCACCACAACGCGCTTCACCATTCCCCCAGTATTGCCGGATTAGATTTCATCCCGATGACACGAGTTCCTCTCTGGGACAACGCCCGGGTCGCGATCATCGCGCTCGTGGTGATTGGACACGCGATCCAGCGCCAGACCTACGATTCCAACAACGCCCTGGGCGTGTATCTGGCGATCTACGCCTTCCACATGCCCGCGTTCATGCTGGTGAGCGGCTACTTCTCTCGCTCGACGCCGCTGGACACGCGTCGGATGCGCGGCATTGTCGCGGACCTGATCGTGCCGTACCTGATCTTCCAGACCATCTGGACGATCGTGCAGTGGCTCGTCGAAGGAGCCGACTCCTTCAACCCGACCGCCCCCAAGTGGACGCTGTGGTTCCTGCTCACGCTCGCGATCTTCCGGGTCGCGCTGCCCTACCTCGCCCTCGTGCGCTGGCCGCTGGTGTGGGCGATCGCCGGTTCCGTCGCGGTCGGCTACTGGGGCAACGTCGACTCGACCTTCTCGCTCTCGCGCACGATGGGAATCCTTCCGTTCTTCCTGCTCGGCTGGATGCTCGCCCAGACCGACCTTGTCGAGCGCTGGCGAACAGCGCCCCGCTCGATCGTGGTGGGCGTGCGGGCGGCCTCCGTCGCCGTCTGGGGCGCGTGGATCGCGGTGGTCGCCCTCAACATCCAGCTGTTCCGCGACATGGATCTGCGCCTCTGGTTCTTCTACGACGAGTCGTACCGCGAACTCGACACCTCGGGTCCGCAGGCGGCGGTGCTCCGGCTCGCGATCATGGCTCTGGCCGTGGTGCTGACCGCGGCGTTCCTCGTGCTCATCCCCCGACGCGAGACGGTCGTCTCGCACCTGGGCCGGGCGACGATCTACGTGTACCTGCTGCACAGCTTCGTGCTCTACCCGATTCGCGAATCCGGCATCCTGCGCGACGAGCACTCCTCGGCAACCTGGCTGCTCGCGATGATCGCGGTGTCGCTGCTGATCACCCTCGTGCTGTCGAGCGCCTGGGTGCAGCGCCTGTTTCGGCCGCTCGTCCAGCCGCGCGCGCGCTGGCTGTTCCGTGACGCCGAGCCCGCGGCGAGCGCGCCTGGGCGCACCTGAGCCCCGGCCGCGGAGCGTTACGCCGCGTTGCGTCACAGGTTGAGGCATTCCGCACGTGCGCCTACTGTCGTCGCGAGCGGCCGTTTTGCCGCCGCCCGCAGATGTCACAGAAGGAGCCCTCATGTCGGACTGGAAGTTCGAGACCAAGCAGATCCACTCCGGTGCGGCCCCCGACCCGGTCACCAACGCCCGCGCGACGCCGATCTACAAGACCACGGCCTACGTCTTCAACAACGCCGACCACGCCAAGAATCTGTTCGCTCTCGCCGAGTTCGGCAACATCTACACCCGCATCATGAACCCGACCCAGGCGGTCGTCGAGGAGCGCATCGCGGCGCTCGAGGGCGGCACCGCCGCTCTCGCCACCGCCTCGGGCATGAGTGCGATCACCTACGCCGTTCTGAACCTCGCGAACGCGGGCGACCACATCGTGTCCAGCTCGTCGATCTACGGCGGCACCTACAACCTGTTCAAGTACACGCTGGCCAAGCTCGGCATCGAGGTCACCTTCGTCGAGAACCAGGACGACGCCGAGGAGTGGCGCGCCGCCATCCGCCCGAACACGAAGGCCCTGTTCGCCGAGACGGTCGGCAACCCGCGGATCAACGTGCTCGACATCGAACTGGTCGCCGACGTGGCGCACGAGAACGCGCTGCCGCTCATCGTCGACAACACGATCGCCACGCCGTACCTCATCCGTCCCTTCGAGCACGGTGCCGACATCGTCGTGCACTCGGCGACCAAGTTCCTCGGCGGCCACGGCACCGTCGTCGCCGGCGCCATCGTCGACGGCGGGAAGTTCCCGTGGAGCCAGCACGTCGACAAGTTCCCGGGCCTGACCGAGCCGGACCCCTCGTACCACGGGGCGAGCTACACCGGCGTGCTCGGCGACGCCATCGCCTACATCATCAAGGCGCGCGTGACGCTGCTGCGCGACACCGGTGCGGCGATCGCCCCCGACACCGCGTTCGCGATCATCCAGGGCATCGAGACCCTGTCGCTGCGCATCGAGCGCCACGTCGAGAACGCGCAGAAGATCGCCGAATGGCTGGAGGCGCACCCCGACGTGGCGAGCGTCGCCTACGCCGGACTCGCCTCGAGCCCCTGGTACGCCGCGGCGCAGAAGTACGCGCCGCTCGGCGTCGGTGCGGTGCTGAGCTTCGAGCTCAAGGGCGGCGTCGACGCCGGCCGCGCGCTCGTGGAGAACGTCGAGCTGTTCAGCCACCTCGCGAACATCGGCGATGTGCGCAGCCTCATCATCCACCCCGCCTCGACGACGCACTCGCAGCTCACGCCGGAGCAGCAGCTCACCACGGGCGTCACCCCCGGCCTCGTGCGTCTCTCGGTCGGCCTGGAGAACATCGACGACCTCATCGCGGATCTCGAGCTCGGCTTCGCCGCCGCGCGCAAGGTGAGCGCCGCGGCGATCAGCGCGTAACCCGCATTTCCCGCGCACGACGGGGCCCGGTGGCGTAACACGGCCACCGGGCTTCGTCGTGTACGGAACAATGGGTCTCGATGGACTGGCAGACACCGGAAGATGCGGTGCCGTCGGCGTTCGTCACCGAGTCCCACCGACGTGCCTTGTCGGCGAAGCCTCCCGCCTCGGGAGCCTGGAGGGTCGGCGACGACCCGGGGCATCGCCGATTTGCGGCGATCGGGGATCTCACCCTCGAGCGCGGCGGCGTCCTGCCCTCCGCCGTCGTCGCCTACGAGACCTGGGGCGAGCTCAACGCCGACGCGAGCAACGCGGTGCTCGTGCTGCACGCGCTCACCGGCGACAGCCATGTCATCGGGCACGCCGGTCCCGGGCACGCCACCGCCGGCTGGTGGTCGGGTCTGCTCGGCGACGGCAAGGCCCTCGATCCCGCCGAGTGGTTCATCGTCGCCCCGAACCTCATCGGCGGATGCCAGGGCAGCACCGGCCCCGCCTCCATCGCGCCCGACGGCGTCGAGTGGGGAGCCCGGTTCCCGTATCTGACGATCCGCGATCAGGCCGCCGCACAGGCGCGCCTCGCCGATGAGCTCGGCATCGACCGCTTCGCCGTCGTCGTCGGCGGTTCGATGGGCGGCATGCACGCCCTCGAGTGGGGAGCGATGTTCCCGGACCGCGTCGAGCGCATCGCGGTGCTCGCCGCGCCGCCCGCCGCCACCGCCGACCAGATCGCGCTCAACTCGGTGCAGAGCGAGGCGATCCGCATGGATCCGGGCTTCGCCGGCGGCGACTACTACGACGCGCCCGACGGCGAGGGGCCGCACCGCGGCCTCGCGCTGGCCCGCCGGATCGCCCTGCTGAACTACCGTTCCCCCACCGAACTCGACGAACGGTTCGAGCGGAGCTGGCAGAGCGGTCTCAGCCCGCTGGGCGGCGGCGGCGTCTTCGCGGTCGAGAGCTACCTGGGCTTCCACGGCAACAAGTTCACCCGACGCTTCGACGCGAACAGCTACCTCGTGCTGATCGACGCGATGAGCTCGCACGACGTCGGTCGAGACCGCGGCGGCGTCGCGGCGGCGCTCGGCCGCATTCAGGCGACGGCGCTCGTGCTCGGCATCGAGAGCGACCGGCTGTTCCCGATCTCGGGGCAGGAGCTGATCGCCCGCCACCTGCCGAACAACATCGACGGCGACCGCGCGCACATCATCTCCTCGCCGTACGGACATGACGCCTTCCTGATCGAGGATGCGCTCGTCGACGCGCAGCTGCGCCGACTGCTGGCGACCCCGAGCCAGGCCGTCACGGCGGTCGCGGCCGCCGGATCGAGCACGGAGTCGTAGTGCCCGGGGGCGCGGCGACGTCGAGGTGTCGAACCCGCTCGCCCCGTCGCCTAGTCGCTGTCGCCGCCGTCGGCTCGGCGCTCGCCCTCGGCGGATGCGCGCCGAGCGCGCCCGTCGTCGAGCCCGAGGGGATCTCGGTCGTGCTGTACCAGACGCGCTCCGACGTCGCGGCGGGCCTGCTCGAGATCCAGGTCGTCAACGACGGCACCGAGCCCCTGCTGGTGACGCGTGCCGCGTATCGGGGACCCGAGTTCGCCGGCGCGCTCGTCTGGCACGGCGACGGCTCGACCGTGCACGCCGGGCACCGGCTCGACCTCGCCGTGCCGCTCGACGACGTCACCTGCGCGAACGACTCGGCCGCGCCGGCGTCCGTCGAGCTCACGATCCAGCGCGACGGCAGGGAGCAGACGCTGACCCGCACCCCGAGCGACCCATTCGGGCAGGTCGAGCGCCTGCAGGAGGAGGGCTGCTTCGCGGCGTCGCTCGCGGAGCTCGGCGAGCTGCGAATCGTGCGCCTCGAACTCCCCGCCGAAGCCTCGGACCCCGCTCGCCTGGTGTTCGCGGTCGACCCCGCGGGCGACGGCGGCTACACGGTCACGGGAGCACGCCGCACCACGCTCGTGTCGCCCGCCGTCGACGGGATCGGGCGGGACGAGGCGCCGCTGGGCTGGCAGATCACGGCGGACGCGGACTCGTGGGCCCTCGAGATCGTGCCGACGCGCTGCGATCCGCATGCCGTGCGCGAAGACAAGCAGGGCACGCTCATCCCGTTGACCGTGCGACGCGACGACGGGGCCGAGGGGCGCCTCGTCCTGGCCGCCCCCGCCGCGATCCGACCCCAGATCATCGACTACGTCGCGCGCGCCTGCGAAGACGAGCCCTGAGCCCGCAGGGAACGGGGAAGGGGCCGTGATGCTGTCACGGCCCCCTCGACCCCCCGGTCGCTGTCGGGCTGTGCCCGAGAGCGGTGATCACGTGGAACGCGAGCACCCCGCGATCGGGCGCTCGCGCGGCCGTCTCGACGGAAATTGTGGCTATGGCGGTCACCCGCCGACCCCTCTGTATGCATGACTGTACCCCGATTCACCGATACGTCCCCCCGCGTGGCACCCCCAGTTCACGTGTCACCTTGTGCCACGATCTGTCCGAGCACTCCCTCACCAAGGAAAGTCCGCACGCCCATGGAACTCATCACTCGCGATCGCGATCGGCTGCTGCAGCGCGCCGCCCGCGTGTACGGGCTGAGCTTCACGGTCGTGTCGGCGCTGTGCCTGCTGGTTCCGGGTGTCGTCTCCCCGACGACCCTGCTCTGGGCCGGGCCGCTGTATCTGCTGCTCGCCCTCGCACAGTGGCGAATGGGCGCAACCGACGCGATCGGCTGGGTGCTGCTCTCCCTCGTGGCGGGAGCCGCGATTCTCGTCGTCGTCGTCACGCTCGACTCCGAGACGGGTGCCGCGGCCCTTCCTGCACTGCTGCACATCAGCGCCGCCTCCCTCGCCTCGGTCGGCCTGGTGCTCACCCGGTCACCGCATCGCATCGCACTGCTCGTGGTCGCCTTCGTGCTGATCACTGCGACGACGATGCTCCTGACCGCGACCTACCAGGAGCCGCTGCGCACGGCGATCATGCTGCTGCTGGGCTGGATCCTCGCGGCGATCATCGGCGTGTGGATCGGCGCCAGCATCCCGCAGGTCGCCAAGCGCATCGCCAGCATCGGCCGCGCCCACCGCGCCGAGCGCCAGGCGAGCGAGCTCGAGGCGCAGCGCCGCCAGTCGGCGCGTCTGCTCCACGACACCGTCCTGGCTACTCTGACCCTCTTGGCGCATTCCGGCGTCGGCGTCAGCACGGACGCCCTGCGGGCGCAGGCCGGAGACGACGCCCGGCTGCTGCGACAGCTGCGACTCGGCACCATCGGCGGCACGGCCGAGGAGTCCAGCTCGCCCGTCGCGACTGACGAGACGGTGCTCGGCACGACGCTCGAATCGGTCAAGCAGCGGTTCGGGCGGATCGGGCTGGAGGTGAGCTGGCACGGCACCGGCCAGGTGCTGCTGCCGAGCGACGTGCTCGACGCCTTCCTGCTCGCCCTCGCGGAGTGCCTGGAGAACGTGCGGCGCCACTCCGGGGTCACCCAGGCGCACGTGACGATCACCGAGGACGCGACGACGGTGCGCGCCCTGGTGACCGACTCCGGGGTCGGCTTCGACATCGCCGACATCGATGAGGCGAAGCTCGGCTTCGCCGAGTCGGTCGTCGCGCGCCTGCGCGACGTCGGCGGCAACGCCCGGCTGTTCTCCGCGCCCGGCGCCGGCACGACCGTCGCACTGGAGGTCCCGCGGTGAGCTTCCTGCAACTCGAAGAGAACACCCTCGGCGTCATCGTCGGGCACGCCAAGCGGGCGGCGTCCTCGACGGCGCGCTGGATCGGTCGCGCAAGCGCCGCGCACCACGCCAGCCTCGGAACTGCGTTCCTCGGCCTCGGCGCCGCGATCATCGTCGGCCTCCGCGCGGTCTACGGCTTCAGCTGGTTCGTCGCGCTCTGGGACACCTACCCGCTGGCGATCGTGAGCCTCATCGCGTGGGTACTGCTCGCCGCAACACTTGCCGCCACCATCCTCAGTGCTCGTGTCGCGGGCGACCGTCTGCACGACTGGATGTTCGTCACCTTCCTGCTCGGCATCGCGGGCACCGTCGCTCTCGACGTCTACGCGGTATGGGAGCTGCACGACCTCGGCCGCACGGCGACGGCCGCTCTCGTCACCGGCATGGCGCTCCTGGCGGTCGTGACCTTCCGCGACAAGTGGGAGGTGCTCGGCGCGGCCGGCGTCCTCGGCCTCGCCTTCACCATCCTGATCTTCTTGAACATCGAGCCCGGCGCCGAGCTCGACCCGCGCTGGGTTGCCGCGCAGCTGACCGCGATCGCCCTGCTGGTGCTCCCGGCGCTCATCGGCGTCGTCATCGTCGAGGCGTTCCGCCGCCTGGTGCAGGTGGAGCTCGACCGGGTGCTCGTGCAGAGCACCGTGTCGGCCCCGCGCTTCGCCGTCGGCATGCTCGCCTCCGAGGAGCTGGCCCGCCTCGACTTCGCCGCCGAGGAGCTGCTCGACTCGATCGCGACCGGCACCACTCCCCTGCCCCTCACCCCCAAGACCGCGTCGGTCGCGGCCTCGTTGGCCACCGAACTCCGCCTGCACCTCATCGAGGGTCGGCGCGAGACCTGGCTCTACCACGCCGTGAGCGAGTCCGAGATGCTCGGCCGCTCGGTGACGCTCATCGACAAGTCAAGCCTCGCCGGTCTGCTCGATCCGACGCAGCGCGACGGTCTCCTCGCCACCGCCTGGCTGCTGCTGAGCGACACCGCGAAGGCGAACGCGCACCGGTCCATGACGCTCCAGGTCGGCCCGCTCGACCCGACCGCCACGGGGGTACCCGACCGCAAGATCCTCGTTCCGATCTCGATCACCACGACCGGCGCTCCGCGCAATCGCGTCGATCCTTCGGTCTGGGACGCGATCGAGCGCGTCGGAAAGTACACCGACACCACCCAGGACTCCAGCCTGCGCATCGACATCGAGTGCCTCGTCGACAACCCGGCCGACGCATGACACGTCAACCCGAATTCACACCCACCCCAGAAAGGAGCGTGCAGGTGCCGTCTTCCCCGATTCGCCTCGCCCTCGTCGACGACCACCGGATGCTGCTCGGAGCACTCACCGAATGGATCCGCAATGCGGCCGACGACATCACCATGGTGGCGGCGGTCGCCTCATGGCCCGAGCTCACCCTGCACCCCGAGTTCCCCGTGGACGTCGTCCTGCTCGACCTCGACCTGAAGGACAACATCCCGGTCGCCCTCAAGATCAACACCCTGCGCTCGGCCGGCGTGCGCGTCGTCCTGATGAGCACCTACTCCGAGCCGAACGTGGTGCGCGAGGCGCTCGCGTCCGGGGCGCTGGGCTACCTCGTCAAGAGCGAAGACGCCGAGATGATCGTCGAGGCCATCCGCGCCGCGTCGAAGGGCGAGAGCTTCATCTCGGCCGAGCTCGACCTCGCTCTCAACGCCTCCGACATCGGCGGGGCTCCCAAGCTCTCCGCGCAGGAGCGCCGCGTCATGGCGCTGTACGGCGGCGGCGAGCCGGTCAAGAGCGTCGCCTACGAGCTCGGCATCTCGGAGGAGACCGCGAAGAGCTACCTCAAGCGGATCCGCGAGAAGTATCGGGTCGCCGGCATCGACGTCGGCACCAAGGTGGCCCTACGTCGTCGCGCCATCCAGGACGGAATCCTCATCCAGGACGGGCCGGCCGGAAGCCTCTGACCGCTGCGGTCCCTGACCGCTGATCGGGCGGGCGCCGCGTCGGCGATCCGCCGCAGCGCCCGCGAGCGCGAACGCGACTCCCGGCACGCACAGCGCCAGACCGACCCAGACCGGGGCGATATAGCCCCACTGCGCGGCGATCACGGCGCCGCCGAGCGCCGCCCCGAGGCTGTTGCCGAGGTTCAGTGAGGCGTGATTGCCCGCGGCGGCGAGCGTCTGGCTCTCGCCCGCCACATCCATCAGCCGCGTCTGGATCGCCGGCGACAGCGCCGCCGCCGCGGCCGTCACGAGGAACATGCCACCGAAGAGCCCGATCGGGCTCGCGGCGGTGAGGGCCAGCAGCACGAGCGACACGGCGAAGGCCCCGAAGCACCAGAACACGGCGCGCAGCGGTCCGTGGTCGGCGAGCCGTCCGCCGGCGAGGTTGCCGATGGTCATGCCGAGCCCGGCGACGACGAGCACCCACGGCACCATCGACGCATTCAGCCGGGTGACCTCCGTCGACAGCGGCGCCACGTAGCTGTAGACCGCGAAGAATCCGCCGAAGCCGATCGCGCCCGTCATCAGCGCGAGCCAGACACGACCGCGGGCGAAGCCCGAGAGCTCGCGGCGGACCGTCGCGTGCGGGTCGCCGGCCTGCGCCGGGACGGCCAGGCGGATCGCGACGACGGTGAGAGCGAAGATCACCGAGACGGCGATGTAGGCGACGCGCCAGCCGGCCGCCTGGCCGAGCGCGGTGATGAGCGGAACCCCGACCACGTTCGAGACCGTGAGACCAGAGAGCACGATCGCCACGCCGCGGCCCCGGTTGCCCGGGCCCATCAAGGATGCCGCCACGAGCGCGGCGACTCCGAAATAGGCGCCGTGCGGCAACGCGGCCACGAACCGCGCAGCGACGACGAGTTCGAACGTGGGCGCGAACGCCGACGCGAAGGTGCCGAGGGTGAACGCGGTCGCCAGCGCGACCAGCAGTCCTCGGCGCGGAAGCCGCGCCGCGAAGACGGCGATCGTCGGGGCGCCGACCACGACACCGGCCGCGTAGGCGGAGATCAGGATGCCCGCGCGCCCGATCGCGTCTTCCGGCGAGTCTGCGTAGAGCGAGGGCAGCAGGTCGCGTGCCAGCTCGGGCAGCAGCCCCATCGCCACGAACTCGGTGGCGCCGATGCCGAACCCGCCGAGCGCGAGCGCGAGCAGCGCGAGGTTGGTGCGAGCGCGGGAGAGCGAGGGCATGGCGAAAGACCAATCGAGGAAGCGAACATCGGACCGGCTCGCCGTTGAGCCGCACTCAGCCTAGAGCGAGGTCGGCGTCTCGCGCTCGGCACGCTCCAGCGCGGCCTCGAGCCGCTCGACCTTGCCGGTCAGCTCCCCGGTGCGGCCGGGGCGGATGTCCGCCTTGAGCACGAGGGAGACGCGCGAGCCGTAGGCGGCAACCGCCTCCGTGGCGCGTTTGACGACGTCGAAGACCTCGTCCCACTCGCCCTCGATCTCGGTGAACATCGAACTCGTCTGATTCGGGAGCCCCGACTCCCGCACGACGCGCACCGCGGCGGCGACGGCATCGTGCACGGAATCAGCTTCGGCACCGGCGGGGGCACCGCCGCTCGGGGCAACAGAGAAGGCGACGATCATGACGACCATCCTGCCGTGTCCGCCGCCGTCGCGTCGGCGCGCGCCGACCTCGCCCCTGCGACAAGACCTGCGAGCGTCCAGACCGCCCACACGAAGAGCACCAGGTAGAGCAGGTTCCGCGCGGTGAGGATCACGAGCGGCACGACGTTCAGCGACACCAGCTCGTCGTAGAGGAACGGATAGATCGCCTGCGTCAGCACGGCGATCAGAAACGCGAGCACCGCCGGAACCCGGAAGCTCGGGCCGTCGCCGCGGATCGCTGCGACGAGCCCCCAGACGATGGGCACCGCGAGCCAGGAGACGAACTGCGGCGAGCCGACCTTGTTGAACACGATGAGCGCCGTGGTGATCGCCAGAGCGAGCACCGGAAGCAGCTCCCCGCTCACCGCTCCCCTGCGCATCGCGACGGCCGCGAGGATCAGCAGCAGCGCAACCGCCGCCGCGAGCAGCGGGGTGGCAACCGCCGCCGCATCGGCAACGCCGTCGCCGCGCAGCTGGAAGGTGAGAATCGAGGTGTCGTAGTACACGGCGCTCGCGCCTGAGGGGTGGAGGAAGGCATCCCACATCCACGCGGTCGCGCTGATCGCCTCGATCTGCAGCCCGCGCCCGGTCTGCTCGGTGATGAAGCTGAAGACCGTGCCGCCCGCCCCCGCCGCCAGCGCGACGGCCAGCACCACCGCGGTCGTCGCGGCCGCCGCGACCGCCACCCGAATGCGCGAGCGGTCCACGAGCACGATCGCGGCCACGATCGCCGCGGGCCACACCTTGATCCAGGCGGCGAGCGTCAGCAGCACCCCGGCGGCGCGCGGGGCGACCGCAAGCACGACGACGCCGGCGAGCGCGACCGCGACGGTGACGGTGTCGATGCGTCCGAGCGCCACCGGTCCCAGCAGCACGAGGAAACCGATCCACCACCAGGCGACGGGAGCGACCCGGCGGGCGCCGCCCGTCCGGGCGCCGAGCGCCAGCAGCACGGCGAAGGCCGCGGCGTTGATGAGCATCATCAGGCTCAGCCAGGTGCTGACGTAGAGGTCGAGCCCGAGCGTCGTCGCGGCGAGCATCGGCACGATCGCGACGATCGGATAGACCCAGACCGTGTCGATGCCGACCCACTGCCCGGTCGTCTGGCCGTGCTCCATCCAGAACCGGTAGACGAAGCCCACATCGCCGAGCGGGTTCCCCGGCGCGTAGAGACCGAGCATCCCGAGCCAGAGGTGCGCGAGCACCAGCCCGAGCCACAGCACGATCGGATGCGAGGCGGCGTGAAGGATCCGGCGGCCGCGACGGCCACGCGCGGCAGGCGGCATGCGCCCAGCGTAATCGCGCGGGCGCGTCACGTTTCGCAACACCGCGCGCCGCGTCTGCCCCGCGCACCCCAGAATGGAACCACCGCACCACGGTTTCCCTCATTCGCCACGACCCGGAGGTCTTCGATGCCCCGTTCCGCCCGTCACCGCACCGCCGCACGCGCGGTCGCGCTCCTCGCCGCCGCCTCGCTCACCGCCGGCCTCGCAGCCTGCCAGACCACCGAGGCCGCCTCGGACTACGTCACCGAGGGCAAGCTCACGATCGGCACCGGCGAGCCCGCGTACTACCCCTACGTGATCGACGATGCCCCCGAGTCGGGCGAGGGATTCGAGGCGGCCATCGCCTACGCCGTCGCCGCCGAGCTCGGCTTCGACGCCGCCGATGTCGTCTGGGTGCGCACCACGTTCGAGGAGGCGATCGCCCCCGGCCCGAAGAGCTTCGACTTCAACCTGCAGCAGTACACGATCACCGAGGAGCGCGCCGAGAGCGTCGACTTCTCGTCGCCGTACTACGCGACGCCGCAGGCGGTCATCACCGTCGACAGCACCGCTGTCGCGGGCGCCACGACGGTCGCCGAGCTCGCCGACGCCCTCGTGGGTGCGGCGTCCGGCTCGACGAGCCTCGCCGCGGCCGAGAGCGCGATCGCGCCGACCGCGGGCGTGCAGGTGTTCAACAGCAACGACGACGCCGTGCTCGCCCTGCAGACCGGCCAGATCGACGCGCTCGTCGTCGACCTGCCGACCGCGTTCTACCTCGTGGGCGTCGTGCTCGAGGGCGGCGAGCTGCTCGGTCAGCTCCCCGCCGATGAGGGCGTGAGCGACGAATGGGGTCTGGTGCTGCCCAAGGACAGCGCGCTGACCGCCGAGGTCACGGCGGCCGTGGACGCGCTGCGCGAGGCCGGAACCCTCGACGACATCGCAGCGACCTGGCTCGGCGCGGGTGCGGGCGCTCCCGTCCTGCAGTAGCGGGAATGAGAGAGGCGAATCGCTCCCGTAGTCTTTCGACGTGACTGACATGGAGGCCCGGCAGCCCAGCTCGATCGAGCTGGAGCGCCGGGCCTTCCGTCGTCAGCAGTCGGTTCGCTCGGTGCTCATCGCGGCGATCTCCACCATCGTGTTCGCCGTTGTGGTCTGGCTGACGATCATCAACACGCCCGGCTGGTCGGTCGTGCAGCAGAGCTTCTTCGATCCCGAAAGCTGGGTGGCGGCGTGGCCGCGCGTCTTCGAGGGGTTCCTGCTCAACCTGCGCGTGCTCGCCGTCGCCGCGATCGCCGTCGCGATCCTCGGCACCGCGATCGCCGCCATTCGCACGCTGCGCGGCCCGGTGTTCTTCCCGCTGCGCGCCCTCGCGGCCGGCTACACCGACGTGTTCCGCGGCCTGCCGCTGATCATCGTCTTGTACCTGATCGGCTTCGGCGTCCCGGGGCTCGGAATGACCTCCGAGCGCATCCCCGCCGAGGTGCTCGGCACGGTCGCCCTCACCCTCACCTACTCGGCCTACGTCTCCGAGGTGATTCGCGCGGGCATCGAGGCCGTGCACCCCTCGCAGCGGCTCGCCGCCCGGGCGCTCGGCCTCTCGAACGCGCGCACGATGCGACTGGTCGTGCTGCCGCAGGCCTTCCGCAAGGTGACCCCCGCGCTCATGAACGACTTCGTCGCCATGCAGAAGGATGTCGGCCTGATCTCGGTGCTCGGCGCGGTGGATGCGGTGCGGGCCGCCCAGATCGAGACGGCCAAGGCCTTCGACTTCACGCCCTACGTGGTCGCCGGGGTGCTGTTCGTGCTGCTCGCCCTGCCGATGATCCGACTCACCGACTGGTACACGGCGCGCGTGCGCCAGCGCGAGCAGGCGGGAGCGATCGTATGAGCATCGTGCTGCGGGCGCGCGACCTGCACAAATCCTTCGACACCACCCCCGTGCTGCGCGGCATCGACCTCGACCTCGCCGAGCACGAGGTCGTCGCGCTCATCGGGCCGAGCGGCTCCGGCAAGTCGACTCTGCTGCGCTGCCTCAACCTGCTGGAGCGGGTCGACGACGGGCGGATCTGGCTCGGCGACACCGACATCAGCGACCCGCGCATCCGGCCGGATGCGGTCCGCGCCCGCTTCGGCGTCGTGTTCCAGAGCTACAACCTGTTCCCGCACCTGTCGGTGCTCGACAACGTCACGCTCGCCGCGCGCCACGTGCACGGCACCAGCCGCGCCGAGGCGGAGGCGACGGGCATGCGACTGCTCGAGCGGATCGGGCTCGCCGCGAAGGCGCGCGCGCACCCCGACCGGCTCTCCGGTGGGCAGCAGCAGCGCGCCGCGATCGCTCGCGCGCTCGCGACCGACCCCGAGGTGCTGCTGCTGGACGAGATCACGAGCGCGCTCGACCCCGAGCTGGTCGGCGAGGTGCTCGAGCTGGTGCGCGAACTGGGACGCGACGGCGCCACGATCCTGATGGCGACGCACGAGATGGCCTTCGCCCGCGAGGTCGCCGACCGCGTGCTGTTCCTCGACGGGGGCGTCGTCGTCGAGGAGGGCCCACCCGCCCAGGTGTTCGGCGCGCCGCGCGAGCCGCGCACGCGCGAATTCCTCGCCCGCCTGGCGCCGTAGCCTCGAGCTCCGCGCGGAATCGCGACTACCCGTAGACCAACAGGGCCCGCACGACGTGCGGGAGCTCGACGCACAGGTCGAGAATGGTGAACGGTCCCCCCGCGCTCGCCCGCTCGGCGGCGAGTCCGTGGATCACCGCAGCGGCAGCGGCGAGCGGCAGCAGCGCGCGGGAGTCCGCGGCGAGCCGCTCGTGATGGGTGGCGACGAGCGCCCCGAGCACTCCCGCGAGAGCATCGCCGGCCCCGGCCGTGGCGAGCCATGCGGGCGCCGAACGGACGCGCAGCAGGGCCCCGCCCGGATCCGCGAGATGCGTCGTGTGCCCCTTCAACAGCACCACGGCGCCGAACCGGTCCGCCGCCGAGAGCGCCGCCGTCGCGGGGTCGGCGATGATCGCCTCCACACTCTCCCCGGTCAGCCGCGCCAGTTCTCGCGCGTGCGGGGTGAGCACGAGCGGCCCGCGCGCGCTCGCGTGCAGGTCGAGGGCGCCCCCGTCGAGCACGGTCGGCAGCCCCTCGGCGAGGGCGTCGTAAAGGCGGTTCGCCTCTGCCTCCTCCCGCGCGGAGGCGTCCTGGCCGGAGCCCAGCACCCAGGCCTGCACCCGGCCGGGGGCGGCCACGGCCTCGGGGCGTCGTGCCAGGACGAGGCCCGCCGCCGAGTCCGGGCCGATGTAGCGCACCATGCCGACGCCCGTGCGCAGCGCCGCCTCGACGCCGAGCACCGCCGCGCCGGGGTAGCGTGGAGAGCCGGTGACGAAGCCGACCACCCCGCGCGAGTACTTGTCGTCGCCCTCTTCGGGCACCGCGATCCAGGATGCGGCTTCGGTCACGCCAAAGTGCTCGTCGGTCACCCCTCCACGCTAGCGGGCCGATTCGCCGCGGGGCCGGAATCATTGCCGCCCGCCCCGCGTTGTTCCCGTTAACCGATCCGAAAGGCCTTCATGTCCGCGCTGTTCGACCCGATCTCGCTTCGAGGTCTCACCGCCCGCAACCGCATCTGGGTCGCTCCGATGTGCCAGTACTCCGCCGAGGACGGGCTGCCGAACGACTGGCACCTGGTGCACCTGGGCGGGCTCGCCCGCGGCGGTGCCGGTGTTGTCATCGCGGAGGCCTCCGCGGTCGTGCCGGAGGGTCGGATCACCCCCGGCGACGCGGGCATCTGGAACGACGAGCAGGTCGCGGCGTGGAGGCGCATCACCGACTTCATGCGCACGCAGGGCGCGCTCTCCGGCATCCAGCTCGCCCATGCCGGCCGCAAGTCCTCGACCTTCCGGCCGTTCGACGCCGAGCGCGGATCCGTGCCGATCGAGGCCGGCGGCTGGGAGACGGTCGGCCCCTCGGCGATCGCGTTCACCGGCTACGCGACACCGCGCGCGCTGGAGGCCGCTGAGATCCCCGCCCTCGTGCAGGCCTTCGCCGCCGCCGCGGCGCGCGCCGTCGAGGCAGGCTTCGACCTGGTCGAGGTGCACGCCGCGCACGGCTACCTGCTGCACGAGTTCCTCTCCCCGCTCTCCAATGAGCGCGAGGACGAGTACGGCGGCTCGCTCGAGAACCGGGCCCGCCTCACGCTCGAGGTGATCCGCGCCGTGCGCGAGGCGATCGGCGATCGCCCGCTGCTGGTGCGCTTCTCCGCCACCGACTATGCCGAGGGCGGCTGGGATGTCGAGCAGACCGTGACCGTCGCCGAGTGGGCCGCCAGCGCGGGCGCTGACTTCGTCGACGTCTCCAGCGGCGGCCTCGTCTCCGGCGTCTCGATGCCGATCGGCCCCGGCTACCAGGTTCCGTTCGCCGAGCGCGTCCGGCGCTCGACGGGCATTCCGACCTCGGCGGTCGGGCTCATCACCGAGCCCGCCCAGGCGGCCGAGATCGTGGAGAGCGGCCAGGCCGATGTCGTGATGCTCGGCCGCGAGCTGCTGCGCGACCCGCACTTCCCGCTCCGTGCCGCGCACGCGCTCGGCGTCGACGTGGACTACTGGCCCGCGCCGTACGAGCGCGCCAAGCCGTAGCGAGGGCGCGGTCGGCTCCCGGGCATCCCCGGTGAGCCGACCGGGCGGCCGCGGCTAGATCCGTCGAGTCGCGTCGCGGACCTCGCCGACAAGCACCTCGATGATGTCCTCGAGGAACAGCACACCCGAGATCTCGCCGGTCTCGTCGAACGACCGAGCCAGATGCACACCGGAGCGTCGCATCATGGCGAGGGCGTCCTCGAGCTCGCTGTCGCGGAACACCGAGATGAGCTGGCGGATGCGCTTCGGCGGCACCGGGTCGGCGCGCTCGTCCTCGTCGAGGTCGATCACGTCCTTGAGGTGCAGGTAGCCGGTCGGCTGACCCGACTCATCCAGCAGCACGTAGCGGCTGAAGCCGTGCTGCGAGACGGCGCGCTCCAGGTCGTCGGCGGAGGCATCCTCGGGAAGGGTGACGAGGCTCGACATCGGGATCGCGACGTCGCGCACCCGCTTCTCGGTGAACTCGAACGTGTTGCCGAGCGTTCCGGTGGTGTCGGCGAGCAGGCCCTCCCGCGTGGAGGTGCGGATGATGGTCTGCACCTCTTCGAGCGTGAACGCGCTCGTCGCCTCGTTCTTCGGCTCCACGCCGAACAGACGCAGCACTCCGTTCGCGACCGCGTTGAGGGCGACGATCACCGGGCGGAAGACGGTGGCCACCGCGACCAGCGGCGGAGCGAGGATCAGCACGGCGCGGTCGGGCAGCGAGAACGAGATGTTCTTCGGCACCATCTCTCCCAGCACCACGTGCAGATACGAGACGACGACGAGCGCGACGCCGAAGGCCACCGCGTAGACGACCTCCTCCGACCAGCCGGTGAGCGCCAGCGGCACCTCGAGCAGGTGGTGGATCGACGGCTCGGAGACGTTCAGGATCAGCAGCGAGCAGACGGTGATGCCGAGCTGGCTGGTCGCGAGCATGAGCGTCGCGTGCTCCATCGCCCAGAGCGCGGTCTTGGCCGCACGCGACCCGGCCTCGGCGCGCGGTTCGATCTGCGAGCGCCGCGCCGAGATCACGGCGAACTCCGCCCCCACGAAGAAGGCGTTGAACACCAGCAGCACGACGAGCCAGACGATGCCCCACCAGTCGGAACTCATTGCTCGACCTCCTCGGTCTGAGGAGTCGGGGTGAAGCGGATGCGGTCGATGCGCCGCCCGTCCATGCGTTCGACACGGAACACGCCCGCCTCGGTCTCGACCGTGTCGCCGACGTGCGCGAGGGACCCGCGCACGCTCAGGAACCAGCCCGCGACGGTCTCGTAGGGCCCATCGTTCGGCACCACCACGGCGGCACGCTCGTGCAGCTCGTCGGGCCGGAGCGCACCGGGGAAGGTGACCCAGTCGCGGCTGCGCACGACGTCGGCGCGCGAGCGGTCGTGCTCATCGGTGACCTCGCCGACGATCTCCTCGACGAGGTCCTCGAGGGTGGCGACTCCGGCGGTGCCGCCGTACTCGTCGACGATGACCGCCATCTGGTACCCGCGGGCTCGCAGCTCACCGAGCAGCACATCGAGGTGCATCGTCTCGGGCACGCGCAGCGCCTCCGTCTGGATCGCCGACACCGGCACGTCGGCGCGCCGCTCGCGGGGCACCGCGACGGCCTGCTTAACGTGCACGACGCCGACGATGTCGTCGAGGTCGTCGCCGATCACGGGGAAGCGCGAGAAGCCGGTGGCGCGCGCGAGCGTGATCACGGCGCTCGAGCTCTCGCTGCGCGAGATGGCCGCGACGCGCGGCCGCGGCGTCATCACCTCGGTGGCATCGCGATCCGCGAAGGCGAGCGTGCGGGCCAGCAGCGTCGCGGTGTCGTGATCGAGGGAGCCCTCGCTCGCCGACCGGCGCACCAGGCTCCGCAGCTCCTCCGCGGTGCGCGCCGAGCTGATCTCCTCCTTCGGCTCGACGCCGACGCTGCGCAGGATCGCGTTGGCGGTGCCGTTGAGGACCCCCACGAACGGACGGAAGACCGCAGTGAACCCCAGCTGGAACGGGATCACGACCTTCGCGGTCTGCCGCGGCAGCGCGAGCGCGAAGTTCTTCGGCACGAGTTCGCCGACGATCATCGACAGCAGCGTCGCGAGGACGATCGCGGCGATCGTCGCCACCACCGAGATGGCGGCCTCGGGCAACCCGATCGCCACCAGACCGGGCGAGAGGTACGTGCTGAGCGCCGGTTCGAGCGTGAAGCCGGCAAGCAGCGTCGTGAGCGTGATGCCCAGCTGCGCGCTCGACAGGTGCGTCGAGGTGATCTTGAGCGCACGAATCGTGGGGCCGAGCATCGTCTCGCCGCGCTCCTGGCGCGCCTCGAGCTCGGCTCGGTCGAGGTTCACGAGCGCGAACTCGCTGGCCACGAAGAGGCCGGTGCCGATCGTCAGAACGAGACCGATGAGAAGGAACAGGAGCTCTTGGCTCATGCTGTCTCACCGCCTCGGAAACCGGTCACCGGCGAGGGTCTATGAGAAGGCTCCGAGTCGGTGGGCGACGCGGGAGTGCACGACGGAGGGTCATCCATGGTCGGATGAGTATAACCCGGCACAGCGACGTCGATGCTGACCGTCACCAGCTGACCGGCAGCGCCTTGCCCTCCTCGTAGCCGGCCGCGCTCTGCAGCCCCACGACGGCCCTCTCGCGGAAGGCAGCCAGGTCGTTCGCCCCCGCGTAGGTGAACGAGCTGCGCACGCCCGCCGTGATCATGTCGATCAGGTCCTCGACGGAGGGCCGCAGGGGGTCGAGGTAGATCGAGGAGCTGGAGATGCCCTCGGCGAAGAGCTCCTTCCGGGCGAGCTCGTAGGCGTCCATACGTCCGAACCGCGCGTGGACGGCCTTGGTGGAGGCCATCCCCCAGCTCTGCTTGAACAGGCGGCCGCGGTCGTCGGTCTCGAGCTCGCCGGGCGCCTCGAGCGTTCCGGCGAACCAGGAGCCGATCATCACGGAGGAGGCGCCGGCCGCGAGCGCCAGCGCGACATCCCGCGGGTAGCGAACGCCGCCGTCCGCCCACACCGAGGCGCCGATCTCGCGCGCCGCCTGCGCCGTTTCGAGCACGGCGGAGAACTGCGGACGACCGACGGCGGTCATCATGCGCGTCGTGCACATCGCCCCCGGCCCGACGCCCACCTTGAGGATGTCAGCACCCGCCTCGACGAGATCGCGCACACCATCGGGCGTGACGATGTTTCCGGCGACCAGGGGGATGCCGAGGCGCAGAGCCGCCACCGTGCGCAGCGCGTCGAGCATGCCCTCCTGGTGGCCGTGCGCGGTGTCCAGCACGAGGACGTCGACACCGGCCTCGGCGAGCGCCTTCGCCTTCGCGGCGGTGTCGCCGTTGATCCCGACCGCGGCGGCGACCCGCAGCCGGCCCTCGCCGTCGAGTGCCGGCGCGTAGAGCGTCCCGCGCAGGGCGCTCTTGCGGCTGACCGTGCCGACCAGATGGCCGTGGTGCCGCACGAGCGCGAAGTCGAGTCCCGCATCCACGAGCACGTCGAAGGCACCGCGCGGGCCGTCGACGTCGTCCGCGTCGATCGAGGTGATCGTCTCGTGCACCAGGTCGCCGAGCCGTGCGTCCGGGAGGGCGTGGGCCAGCCGCGTCGCCAGCAGGCACCCGGCCTCGGAGCCGTCGGCGTCGCGCAGCACGATCCCGTGGCCCGGCAGCGCGGGGGTGAGCCGGAGCGCCTCGGCGACGGTCGCATCGGCGGAGAGCTCGAGCGGCGCATCCCAGACGACGGGCTGAGACTTGACCTGCCGCACGGCGTCGGCGAGCTCCTGGAGCGGAAGATCCTGCGGCAGCACGCCCAGTCCGCCGCGTCGCGCGAGGGTCGCGGCGAGCCGCGGCCCGGTGACCGAGTTCATGTTCGCCGCCACCAGCGGCAGAGTCGCGCCGGTGCCGTCGGTCGGCGCGAGATCGACGTCGAGACGGCTGGTCACCGCCGAGCGACTCGGAACGAGGAACACGTCGGAATAGGTGAGGTCGTGGCTCGGAAGCGGGCCCAGGAATCGCATGAGGCAACGCTACGACGATTCCCCCAGGTTTTTCCGAGACAGATCGCGCGGATGGGTCGGTATCTCGACGCCGAACCACTTAAGATTGACGGTGCGCGGCCGAGGATGTCGTGCGTACGAATACTTGAGCGAGAGTGGGCGGTCGGCCGTGTCAAGCCCCGTGACCGGAGTGACTCCCGAGGGCTTTGCCTCGGGCGAGTTCGGAGCCAACGAATGGCTCGTCGACGAGATGTACGAGCGCTATCGCGTCGACAAGCACTCGGTCGACAAGAGCTGGTGGCCGATCCTCGAGAACTACCAGCCGGGTGCGAGCGCCCCGCTCGCCGCGGAGCCGGCCGCAGAGTCGCCCGCCGCGAGCCCCGCCGCCGAAGCCCCGGCCGCCGCGACGCCGTCCGCTGAGACGCCCGCCGCCCCCACCGCCGGCAACGGCACGACCCCGGTCGCCCGCACGACGGGCGTTCCCGCCAAGCCGCAGCCGATCCCCGCCGAGGCCCCCACGACGGCGAGCGTCCCGGTCGTCGGCGGCGCCGACGCCGAGCCGCAGGAGGACGTCGTCACGCCGCTGCGCGGCATGAGCAAGGCCCTCGCGACCAACATGGACCAGAGCCTCACGGTGCCGACCGCGACGAGCGTGCGCACCGTTCCGGCGAAGCTCATGATCGACAACCGCATCGTGATCAACAACCACATGCGGCGCGCCCGTGGCGGCAAGGTCTCGTTCACGCACCTCATCGGCTGGGCGCTCGTGCAGACGCTCAAGGAGTTCCCGAGCCAGAACGTCTCCTACGCCGAGATCGACGGCAAGCCGAGCCTCGTCGCCCACGCGCACGTCAACCTCGGCATCGCGATCGACCTGCCGAAGCCGGACGGCTCGCGGTCGCTGCTGGTGCCGAACATCAAGCGCGTCGACACGATGACCTTCGCCGAGTACCTCGCGGCCTACGAGGACATCGTCGCCCGCGCCCGCGGCAACAAGCTCACCGCCGAGGACTTCGCCGGCACCACGATCTCGCTCACCAACCCGGGCGGCATCGGCACCGAGCACTCGGTCCCCCGCCTCATGCGAGGCCAGGGATCGATCATCGGCGCGGGAGCGCTCGAGTACCCCGCCGCCTTCCAGGGCTCGTCGCCGCGCACGCTCCACGAGCTCGGCATCGGCAAGACGATCACCCTCACCAGCACGTATGACCACCGCGTCATCCAGGGCGCCGGCTCGGGCGAGTTCCTCAAGAAGGTCCACGAGCTACTGATCGGCGAGCGCGGCTTCTACGAGGCCATCTTCGCCGCGCTGCGCATCCCCTACGACCCGATCCACTGGGCCGAGGACATCAACGTCGACCTCTCCGAGCGCATCAGCAAGACCTCGCGCGTGCAGGAGCTCATCAATGCGTACCGCGTGCGCGGGCATCTGATGGCCGACATCGACCCGCTGGAATACGTTCAGCGCTCTCACCCCGACCTCGACCTCTCGAGCCACGGCCTCACGTTCTGGGACCTCGATCGGGAGTTCGTGCTCGGCGGCTTCGCCGGCAAGCGCGCCGCGCTGCTGCGCGAGGTGCTCGGCGTGCTGCGTGACTCGTACTGCCGCACCGTCGGCGTCGAGTACATGCACATCCAGGACCCGACCCAGCGCGCCTGGTTCCAGGAGCGTCTCGAGCGCCCCTATGAGAAGCCCACGCACGACGAGCAGCTGCGCATCATGGCCAAGCTCAACGAGGCCGAGGCGTTCGAGACCTTCCTGCAGACCAAGTACGTCGGCCAGAAGCGCTTCAGCCTGGAGGGCGGCGAATCCGTCATCGCCCTGCTCGACGAGGTCCTGCAGGGCGCGGCGGAGGATGAGCTCGCCGAGGTCGCCATCGGCATGGCGCACCGCGGCCGCCTCAACGTGCTGACCAACATCGCCGGCAAGACCTACGGGCAGATCTTCCGCGAGTTCGAGGGAACCCAGGACCCGCGCACCGTGCAGGGCTCCGGCGACGTCAAGTACCACCTCGGCACCGAGGGCACGTTCACGAGCGCCTCCGGCAAGGAGGTCCCGGTCTATCTCGCCGCGAACCCCTCCCATCTGGAGGCCGTCAACGGCGTTCTGGAGGGCATCACCCGCGCGAAGCAGGACCGCACCGGCGACGGCATGTTCTCGACCCTGCCGATCCTGCTGCACGGCGACGCCTCGATGGCCGGTCAGGGCGTCGTGGTCGAGACCCTGCAGATGTCGCAGCTGCGCGCCTACAAGACCGGCGGCACGATCCACGTCGTCATCAACAACCAGGTCGGCTTCACGACGCCGCCGAGCGAGGCCCGCACCTCGGTGTACTCGACGGATGTCGCCAAGACGATCCAGGCGCCGATCTTCCACGTCAACGGCGATGACCCCGAGGCGGTCGTCCGCGTCGCCCAGCACGCCTTCGCGTATCGGCAGAAGTTCAAGTCGGATGTCGTCATCGACCTGGTCTGCTACCGCCGCCGCGGCCACAACGAGGGCGACGACCCCTCGATGACGCAGCCGCTGATGTACAACCTGATCGAGGCCAAGCGCAGCGTCCGAACGCTGTACACCGAGGCGCTCGTCGGTCGCGGCGACATCACGCCCGAGGAGTTCGAGGCCGCGCAGCGCGACTTCCAGGAGCGCCTCGAGCGCGCCTTCGCCGAGACGCACGCCGCCCAGACCGGCACCGTTCCGGTCGTCACCGGCGACGCCGCCTCGGCGACCGACCTGGAGCGCCCCGGCGCCCAGCGCGACGCCGGCGCGGGCGAGCCGGAGTCGACTGCGGTCACCGAGAGCGTGGTGACGCTCGTCGGCGATGCCCACGAGAACACGCCCCAGGGCTTCACGGTGCACCCGAAGCTGCAGCAGCTGCTGAAGAAGCGCGTCGAGATGAGCCGGAAGGGCTCGATCGACTGGGGCTTCGGAGAGCTGATCGCGCTCGGCTCGCTGCTGGTCGAGGGCACGCCGGTGCGCGTCGTCGGCCAGGATGCGCGACGCGGCACCTTCGTCTCGCGCCACGCGGTGTTCCACGACCGCGAGAACGGCCAGGAGTGGCTACCGCTGGCGAACCTGTCCGACTCGCAGGCGCGCTTCCAGATCTTCGACTCGCTGCTGTCGGAGTACGCCGCGCTCGCCTTCGAGTACGGCTACTCGGTCGAGCGACCGGACGCCCTCGTGCTCTGGGAGGCGCAGTTCGGCGACTTCGCCAACGGCGCGCAGACCGTGATCGACGAGTTCATCTCGAGCGCCGAGCAGAAGTGGGGACAGCGCTCGAGCGTCGTCATGCTGCTGCCGCACGGCTACGAGGGTCAGGGCCCGGACCACTCCTCGGCGCGCATCGAGCGCTTCCTGCAGCTCGCGGCAGAAGACAACATGACGATCGCGCGCCCGTCGACGCCCGCCTCGTACTTCCACCTGCTGCGTCGTCAGGCCTACGCCCGCCCGCGCCGACCGCTCATCGTCTTCACCCCGAAGTCGATGCTGCGACTGCGCGGCGCCACGAGCGAGGTCGCCGACTTCACGAACGGCAGGTTCGAGCCGGTGCTCGACGACGCTCGCATCACCGACCCGTCGACGGTCAAGCGCGTGCTGCTGCACGCGGGCAAGCTGCACTACGACCTGAAGAACGAGCTCGACAAGCGGGAGGACTCCTCCTCCTTCGCCCTCGTCCGGCTGGAGCAGTACCACCCGCTGCCGACCGCGCAGCTGGATGCGGTGTTCGAGCGCTACCCGAACGCCGAGCTGATGTGGGTTCAGGAGGAGCCGGCGAACCAGGGCGCCTGGCCGTTCCTCAGTATCGAGCTGGGCCGCCACCTCGGCGCGCGGTCACTTCTCGTCTCCTCGCGCCCGGCCTCCGCGTCGCCTGCGACCGGCTCGACGAAGCGCAGCAACCAGGAGCAGGCCGACCTGATCGCGGCCGCACTCCACCTCGGCTGATCGGCGTCGCCGCGGCGCCTAGTGCGTCGCGGCGCCGTCCAGCCGGTCGAGGATCGCTCGGCGCAGCTCGTCGGGCGCCTTCTCCTGGCAGGAGCTCTGCAGCTTCTGCAGCAGCGTCAGCCCCACGAGGTGCTCGCCGTTGCAGTCGGGGCAGTTCTCCAGATGCTCCGAGACATCGCGGAAGTCCTCATCGCTCAACTCGCGATGCAGGTACTCCTCGAGCTCGGCCTTGGCCTTTTCGCAGCCGCAATCGGTCATGAGGTGCTCCCGGTGTTCGTGGTGGTGTAGCCGCGCTCGGCGGCGTAGTCGGCGAGGCGCTCGCGCAGAAGCCGGCGGCCGCGATGCAGTCGGCTCATGACGGTCCCCACCGGGGTCTTCATGATGTCGGCGATCTCCTGGTAGGAGAACCCTTCGACATCGGCGAGGTAAACGGCGAGCCGGAAGTCCTCGGGAATCGAGTTGAGGGCCTCCTTGACGTCGCTGTCGGGCAGATGGTCGATCGCCTCCGCTTCGGCCGAGCGCGTGATGCGTCCCTGCGTGAGCGACTCTGCGGAGCCCAGCTGCCAGTCCTCGAGCTCGTCGATGGTGCCCTGGTAGGGGGCGCGCTGGTTCTTCCGGTACGTGTTGATGAACGTGTTGGTGAGGATGCGGTACAGCCACGCCTTCAGGTTCGTGCCCTGCTCGAAGCGCGCGAACGCCGAGAACGCCTTCACGAACGTCTCCTGCACGAGGTCGCTGGCATCCGCGGGGTTCCGCGTCATCCGAAGAGCGGCCGCATACAGCTGATCCATGAACGGAATGGCCTGCGCTTCGAACTGGGATCGCAGCTCGGCAGACGTGTCGTCGTCAGTCATCGTGGCCGAGTCTACGGTCGTCACATCCGAGGGGGCTTCGAGAAGCTGCACCGCCGCCTCCGTTCTGCTCGCGGGCGATACTCTTGTCAACCAATGGGATTCATCAGCTATTCCGGCCGCGACGAGCAGCTCTCCCCGGTGTCGGACTCCGCGCCGGGCCCGTGGCGCGCTCCCCTCGCCGCCGGGCCCCTTGACGTCACGCTCACCCTGCCGGGCTCCAAGAGCCTCACCAACCGCGAACTGGTGCTCGCCGCCCTCGCCGACGGCCCGTCGCTGCTGCGCCGTCCGCTGCACTCGCGCGACTCGGCGCTCATGATCGAGGCGCTGCGACAGCTCGGCGTGGGCATCGAGGAGGTCGCGGGCGACGGCGAGTTCGGCCCCGACCTGCGCATCACTCCCGCCGAGCTGCGCGGAGCGGTCGCGATCGACTGCGGTCTCGCCGGAACCGTGATGCGCTTCGTGCCGCCGCTGGCGGCCCTCGCCCTCGGTCCGGTCTCGCTCGACGGCGACCCGCACGCCCGCGCCCGCCCGATGCGCACCACAATCCAGGCTCTGCGCGACCTCGGGGTCGAGGTGAGCGATGACGGTCGCGCCGCGCTGCCGTTCACCATCCACGCGACCGGCCGCGTCGCCGGCGGCGAACTGGCGATCGACGCTTCCGCCTCGAGCCAGTTCGTCTCCGGCCTGCTGCTCGCCGCGCCGCGCTTCGAGGCCGGCCTCACGCTGCGCCACACCGGTGACCGGCTGCCGAGCATGCCGCACATCGAGATGACCATCCACACGCTCGCCGAGCGGGGCGTTGTCGTCGACTCCCCCGAGCCCGGAGTCTGGGTGGTGCCGGCCGCACCGATCGCGGCCCGCGACGTCACCATCGAACCCGACCTGTCGAACGCCGGACCGTTCCTCGCCGCCGCGCTCGTCGCCGGCGGCCGCGTCGCGATCGCCGGCTGGCCGCGCCAGACGACGCAGGTCGGCGACGAGCTGCCTCGCCTGCTCGCCGGGTTCGGCGCCACCGTCACGCGCGAGCACGATCACGGCACCGACACGGACACCGTCGTCGTCGACGGCGGCTCGGGCGTGCGCGGGGGCGCCGCACTGGCGGCCCACGATCTCGACCTCACCATCGGCGGCGAGCTGGCCCCCACCATCGCCGGACTCGCGGCCCTCGCCGACGGCGCGATGGAGCTGAGCGGCATCGGCCACCTCCGCGGCCACGAGACCGACCGCCTCGCCGCGCTCGCCGACGACCTCGCCGCTCTGGGCGGCGCGGCGACGGTGCTCGACGAGGGCCTGCGGATCACCCCGCAGCCGATGCTCGCGGGCCCGTGGCGTGCCTTCGCCGACCACCGCATGGCCACGACGGGAGCGCTGCTCGGCCTCGTCGTCGACGGCGTAGAGGTCGACGACATCACCTCGACCGCGAAGACGCTGCCGGAGTTCCCCGAACTGTGGTCGAAGCTCGTCGCCAGCGCCGGGAGCCCGTCGGCATGAGCTGGCTGCCCCCGGACGACGACGATGACGACGACTGGGACGAGCACGCCTTCCGCGCGAGACCGAACCCGAAGGCGAACCGTCCCCGCACCAAGACGCGCCCCGACCATGACGACGCCGTCGTCGCCCGCGTGCTCTCGGTCGACCGCGGGCGCTACACCGTGCTCGTCGACGAGGACACCGGCGACGGCCGGGTGGTGATCGCCACCCGCGCGCGCGAGCTGCGCGACCAGGCGATCGTCACCGGCGACCTCGTCGACGTCGTCGGCGACACCTCCGGCGACGAGGGCACCCTCGCCCGCATCGTGCGGATCCGCGAGCGCGAGACGCTGCTGCGTCGCAGCGCCGACGACACCGACGCCGTCGAGCGCGTCATCGTCGCCAATGCCGACCAGCTGCTGATCGTCGTCGCGGCCGCCAACCCGGAGCCGCGTCCGCGTCTTGTCGACCGTTACCTGGTCGCCGCCTACGATGCGGGCATCGCCCCACTGATGGTCATCACCAAGACCGACCTCGCCGACCCGGAGCCGTTCCTGGCCCTGTTCGACGGGCTCGGCATCCCCGTCTTCCGCAGCGCCGAAGGCGACTTCCCGATCGACGAGCTCGCGCCCGTGCTCGCCGGGCACCGCACCGTCGCTGTCGGCCACTCCGGGGTCGGCAAGTCGACGCTGGTCAACGCGCTCGTGCCGGGCACCGATCGCGCGACCGGCGTCGTCAACGCCGTCACCGGGCGCGGACGCCACACCTCCAGCTCCACCGTGTCGCTGCACGTGCCGAGCGGCGGCTGGATCATCGACACCCCTGGCGTGAGGTCCTTCGGCCTCGGCCACGTCAACCCCGACAACATCGCGCGCTCCTTCGCCGACCTCGCCCCGATCGTCGCCGAATGCCCGCGCGGCTGCACCCACCTCGACGACGCCCCCGACTGCGCGCTCGACGAGGCGATCGAGGCGGGCACCGCGAGCGCCCCCCGAGTCGACTCGCTGCGCCGACTCCTCGCTACGCTGAGTTCGTGACCGACTACTCGCTCGCCGACGACCTCGCGCTCGCCCTCACCCTCGCCGGCGAGGCCGACCTCATCGCGCTCGATCGCTACCGCGCCCAGGATCTCGACATCCAGCTCAAGCCCGACCGCAGCCAGGTCACCGATGCCGACAAGCGCGTCGAGCAGATGGTGCGCGAGCATATCGACGCCGCCCGCCCCGACGACGCCATCCTCGGCGAGGAGTTCGGCCGCAGCGGCACTGGAAGCCGCACCTGGATCGTGGATCCGATCGACGGCACCTCCAACTTCGTCCGCGGAGTGCCCAACTGGGGCCTGCTGCTCGCCCTCGTCATCGACGGGGTTCCCGAGGTCGGCGTCGTCAGCGCCCCCGCTCTCGGTCGGCGCTGGTGGGCCGCGACCGGGCACGGCGCCTGGATGCAGGAGCACGGCGGCGAGGCGCGACGCCTCCACGTCAGCGGCATCGACGACCTGTCCGCCGCGAGCATCAGCTACAACAGCCTGAAGGGCTGGGACGACGCCGGTCGCCTTGACCAGCTCGTGGCGGCAAGCCGCGCGGTTGATCGCACCCGCGCCTACGGCGACCTGTGGTCATACATGCTCGTGGCCGAAGGGGCCGTGGATGCCGCGGGCGAGTTCGACGTCAAGCCGTGGGATGTCGCCCCGATGTATCCGATCATCCGGGAGGCCGGCGGCACCGCCACGACGATGGACGGCGGCACCGAGCTCGACGCCGGCAGCCTGCTGGTCTCCAACGGCCTGCTCCACGACAGGCTCCGGCACCAGTTCGCAACTCGCTAGGGTAGATGGGCCGAGGCCGAGGATTCGTTGCTTCTGCTGTCCGCCAGATCCCAAAAGAGAGGCACCCATTGACCACTTCAACTTCCCGACTGCGCCGTTCACTGGCCGGTGCCGTCGTCCTGGCTGCCGCCGTCGCGCTCAGCGGCTGCAGCGGAATCATCGACACCGTCAACGGTGCTATCACGGGTGAAGACGACGTCTTCTCGATCGCGGTCGGCGACTGCCTCAACGACGCCGACGTCAGCGGCGAGGTGCAGACGGTGCCGATCGTCTCGTGCGACGAGCCGCACGACAGCGAGGCGTACTCCAGCTACATCCTCGCCGACGGCGACTTCCCGGGCGACGACGCCATCGCCGACGAGGCGGGCTTCGCGTGCGTCACCGCCTTCGACACCTTCGTCGGCGTGAACTACGAGGACTCCGAGCTCGACGCCACCTACTACTCGCCGACCGCCGAGAGCTGGGCCAGCGGCGACCGCGAGATCCTCTGCATCATCTACGACCCCGCCGGTCAGGTCACCGGGTCGCTCGAGGGCGCACAGCGCTAACGCATCCGCTCGAACTCCCGGCGCTGGGAGCCTTCCTCGGGAGGATCCCAGCGCTTTTTCGTGCGCGCCCGCGCGCCAACCGGGTGCGCGCATCGTCACACTCCCGTAATCCGCCCGAGACAATCGCCGCTTAGCGTCAGGACATGATCGATCGTGTCGACCCGTTCATCGGAACGGAGGTCACGGCGCTTCCTGCCCAGAGCGGACTCGCCGCGACCTGGTGGTGGCCCAAACCGCAGGTCGGCAACACCCACCCGGGTGCCACCTATCCCCTCGGGATGGTGTCCACGTGCGCCTACTCGGGGGCCTACCCGACCGGCTACGGGCGCTACGACCTCAACACCGAGGGCGTGCCGACGACGATCCACGACGATGCCGTCGCCTCCGGATTCACCCACTTCCAGCAGTCCGGCACCGGCGCGATCCGCAAGTACTACAACTACTTCCGCGTCACCCCGATGCTCGAACCGCTTGACGTGCTCGGCCGACAATGGCGCCTCACCGACGAGGACGCGGCCCCCGGCTTCTACGCCGCCACCCTCGACTCCGGCGTCCGCGCCGAGCTCACCGTCGGCCCCAAGAGCGCCGTGCACCGCTACAGGTTCCCGAAGCACGCGAACGCGCGCCTCGTCGTCGACTTCTCGCTCGGCGGGCTCGCGATCCCGCACTCGGCCACCACGCCGCTGCGCGCGCACCTGGAGCTCGTCAGCCCCGGTGTCGCACAGGGCACCATCGTGGTGGAGGGCGCCCCGCTCTCGATCTACGTCGAGTGCGATGCCGAGAGCTGGCGCCAGATGCTCTGGTACGACCGCCGACTGATGCCAGGCGGCACCCGGCTCGATTTCGACCACATCCGCCCCACGACGCTGCGCCCGTTCGGGCTCATGTGGGCGGGGGCGAGCAGTGAGGATCACACCGTCGAGCTGCGGATCGGGTTCTCGCTGCGCGGCGTCGAGCAGGCCAAGCGCAACCTGCACACCGACTGCGGGACGAGCTCGCGCCGCTTCGACTCGCGGCGCGAGCGCACCCAGGAGGCCTGGCGCCGGCACCTCGACGCGATCACCATCGAGACGCCGAGCGCCGAGCGCGAGACGGTGTTCTCGACCGCCCTCTACCACTCGCTCATCAAGCCCTGCCTCGCCCCGGGCGAGAGCCCGTTCTGGCCGAGCGAGGGTCCCTTCGTCTTCGACATCAGCACCATGTGGGACATCTACCGCACCCAGCTACCGCTGCTCGGAGCGCTGTATCCCGAGCGCGCCGTCGAGCTCGCGAATGCGCTGCTCACGATCGCCGAGGAGGAGGGGAACTTCCCGATCGGCTACCGGATGGCGGTCGGCAGCGACCGCTTCTCGCGCCAGGGCAGCGCGCTGGCGCACACCTTCCTCGCCGACCTCTGCCAGCGCGGCGTCACCGGGATCGACTGGGAGTGGGCGCTCGTCCACATGCACAACGACTTGCGGCGCACCTACGGCGAGGACTTCCTGCTGCGCGGGGAGGCGCACCCGATCAGCCACACGCTCGACATCGCGTTCGCCTACTGGTGCACCGCGAAGGTCGCGCACGTCGTCGGCGACCACGCGCTCGTCGAGGAGTTCACACGGCTCGCCGAGCGCTGGGCGAACGCCTACGACACCGAGACCGGCCTGCTGCGCGACTCGACCTTCTACGAGGGCAGCAAGCACAACTACTCGTTCCGAGTGCAGCACGACATGGCGGCGCGCATCGCGCTCGCCGGCGGCGACGAGGGCTACCTCGCCCTCGCGGATGCGTTCTTCGGCTACGGCGCCGAGCCCGTCACCCAGCCGGGCGTCGCCCCCGGCACCGCCGAGCTCGAGGCCGGCTACGCGCTCGGCCGCTTCGAAGGGCTCAACAACGAGCCCGACATGGAAGCACCCTGGACCTACCACTACGCGGGGCGGCCCGACCGCACCGCCGAGATCGTCCACCACATCGTGCACCAGCAGTTCGGCGTCGGCCGCGGCGGTCTGCCCGGCAACGACGACTCGGGCGGACTCAGCTCCTGGTACGTGTGGGCCAGCCTCGGCGTCTTCCCCGCCGCGGGCCAGAACCTGTTCTTCGTCAACGCGCCCTCGTTCCGGCGCGCCGAGATCGCCGTCGTCGGCGGCCGCTTCCTGATCGAGACGGAAGGGTTCGTCGAACCGGAGGCCGGCGGAGCTGTGCAGTACGTGCAGTCCGCCGCCCTCAACGGGCTTCCGCTCGAACGCAGCTGGATCAGCGGAGACGAGTTCCACGGCGGCGGCACGCTGACCGTACGCCTCGGCGCCGAGCCGACCGACTGGGGGCGCCGAGATCGGCCGCCCTCCCACCCGCAGGCCTGACCTCGACAACGACGCGCTCGCATCCATACGCACCGAAGGATCCCCTCATGACTCCGAAGCCTCGCAACCGACTCGTCATCGTCAACCGGGCCGACCCGGTCATCTGCGGCCACTCCGTCGAGGGCCGCAACCTCGCCGAAGCGGCCCTCGAGCGCGGATTCGACGAGGTGCGCATCGTCACCTGGCCGCTCGACCGGCTCGAGACCAGCGGTCTGCCGCTGAAGCCGCTGGACAGCGTGCTGCCATACAGCCCCGGCATCCACGTCGAGCGGCCCGACCCGGTCGGCGACTACAAGGTGCCCGACGGCCGCTATCTGGCGGGCATCACCGGGCGACTGGTCGAGCTGTTCACCGACGGGGTGCCGACCACGGCGCTCTCGCTCTACCTCAGCCCGCACACCCTCGCCGTCTCGGATGCCGTCCGGATCGCCCAGGCGACCGGGCTTCCCGTCGACGTCACCACGATCGCCGAGGCGGTCGGCAGCGACATCACCAACGTCGTGCGCTCCAGCCTCGACCAGGACGCGTACGGGGCCGCCGCGCAGATCTTCAGCGCCTACCTCAGCCAGGACCGCTGCGTCGCCGTGTCGGAGTACACGCGCGAGATGATCGTCGAGGCGGCCGCCGAGCTCGACGTGCGCCACGGCACCCGCTTCGCCGAGCAGTGCCGCGAGCGCATCACGATCTCCTACCCGGCGATCGATGCCTCCGCCTATCTCGACCTCGACCCGGCCGAGACCGACGAGGTGCTCGCCCGTCGCGGGCTGCGGCGCAACCGCTACGTGCTGTTCCTGTCGCGACTGCAGGCGGCCAAGGGCGTCGACGACCTCATCGAGGGCTTCGAGCGCGCGGGCCTCGACGACGACATCGAGCTGATCATCGCCGGCCGCGGACCGGATGCCGAGCGCCTGCACGGCCTGGCGGCTGCCTCGCCGCTCGCGGACCGCATCCGCTTCCTCGATGACGTCGGAGACGCCGAGAAGCCGCACCTCATGGAGGCCTGCGCCGTGTACGCGCTGCCGAGCAAGCCGAGCCCCGATTTCGTCGAGACCTTCGGCATCGCCCTCGCCGAGAAGCTGCTTGCCGGCGGCGGCCCGGTGATCACGACCCTCGCGGGCGGCATCGGCGAGGCGGTCGGCGACCACGCGATGATCGTGCCGGTCGAGGATCCGGATGCGATCGCGGCAGCGCTGAGCGCCGCGCTCGCCCTCGACGCGGAGGCGCTCGCCTCGAGCGCCGCGGCCGCCCGCGCCCACGCGCTCCAGTTCGACCGCGGCGCCGTCTTCGACAACCTCTTCACCCCCGCCCCCCTCCCCGCCTGACCGCCTCCCTTCCCGCGACCGTTCCCGAAACGTGCGAGCGCCACCGGAACTTCGGCAGCGCTCGTGTGGTTCGGGAGCGCTCGGGACGGGGCGCGCTGCGCGGGCGGGGCGGCGGGCGCAACGTGGCGGAAATGTGGGCGCAATGCGCCGGACGCGGCACCCGGGGATACTGATCCGGTGCTCCTCGTCATCCATGCCCGTCTGATCCCCATAGCCGCCAGCGGCCCCGATGTTCTCGACGACGGGTGGATGCTCGTCGGAGACGACGGCCGCATCGACTCGATCGGAACCGGCACCCCGCCCGCCGTTCCCGCGGGCACGGAGACCCTCGACGTCGCGGGGGCTTTTGTTGCCCCCGGCTTCGTCTCGGCGCACTCGCACCTGTTCACCGGCCCCACCCGCGGGCTGGGCGTCGACCAGACCCTCTACGGCTGGTGCGACTCGATGCTCGGCTTCTTCAGCAAGGTGCCCGCCGAGCTCATGTACTGGTGCACACTGCACGGATCGCTCGACTTCCTCAGCAACGGCGTCACGACGGCCTTCGACTTCTGCGACCCACGACTGCCGTGGGAGCCGATGATCGAGGGCGCCCGCAGCGGCGCCGGAGAGCTGCGCCCCGCCTCGTATCTGACCCGGCAGGCGGACGCCAAGGCGGATGCCGGCATCCGCTTCGTCAACGCCGTCGGCATGGATGTCACGGTCGGCTCCGACGACGAGATCTTCGAGCGGCTCGGCGAAGTCATTGCCCACGACGACACCCTCGACCCGGCCCTCCGCCTCGGCAGCGCCGTGTTCGGCGCCGTGCAGTGGTCGCCACGCCGCGACGCCGCCGAGCTCGAGGTGGAGGCGATGCGCCGCTTCGGGCTGATCAACCAGGCGCACTTCCTGGAGACGCGCGCCGAGGTCGAGCTGCAGCGGTCGAAGTTCGAGTGGTACGCCGAGGCGAACGCGCTCGGCCCCGACCTCATCTTCGGCCACTTCATCCAGACGACCCCCGAGATCATCGACCGCGCCGCCGCCGCCGGCTCCGGCATGAGCTGGCAGCCCGCCTCCAACGGACGTCTGGCGAGCGGCATCGCCGACCTGGGGCGGATGCGCGAGCAGGGCATGACGATCGGCGTCGGACTCGACGACCAGGCCTGCACCGACGTCAGCGACCCGTGGCAGAACATGCGGATCGGCATCTTCCAGCAGCGCGCCGCCACCGGCGACCCGCGCAGCATGATGCCTGCCGAGATGCTGCGCCTGCACACCCGCGGCTCGGCCGAGGTGCTCGGCATCGGCGACCGCGTGGGGTCGCTGGAACCCGGAAAGTTCGCCGACTTCCTCGTGGTCGACCCGCGCTCGCCCGACATCGGCCCGCTGTGGCACCCGATCGACAACTACGTGCTCTCGATGACGACCCGCAACCTGAAGGCGGTCTACACCGGCGGGAAGCTGGTGAGCGCCGAGGGTGTGTCGACGAACCCGCTCGCCGCCGAGGCGAGCGCGAAGGTGCACGAGGCGCTCCCCCGGCTGGTGGCGGAGTCGGGCTGGCCCGCCTGAGCTTTCGGTCCGCTTCGCTGTTGATCAGCATCGGGCACATCCGTCGACGGGCTAGTCTCGCTCGAGGCCCCGCACACCGGTGGCCCGAAGCCGAAGGAGTCGAGGAACGTGGGTTTCCGAACGCTGCGGCCCGGCCAGGTCACGTGTGTGTGGACGGTCGATGTCGAGTCGAACGCGACCGAGCTCGTGCTGCGCGATGACGAGATTCTGCTGGAGGCCCCGAACTGGGTGGCGTCCGGGCTGCTGCTGAACGGCGCCGGGACCTTATGGGATCTCGATCTCGATGGACAGCTCACGCCGATCGAGATTCCCGATCTTCCGGCGCTCAACAACGATCATGTGCCCGCCCCCGATGGTCGCCATGTCTACGTCTCCGCCGACGACGGGCACATCTACCGCGCACCGCTCGCCGGCGGCAGCGCGAGCCGCATCACGGGCGGTTCTGGGATTCTCGGCCTCATGCACTTCCTGCACGGTGTGAGCCCCGACGGTGCGTCGCTCGCGTTCATCGGTCTCGAGCCTGAGGGCGAGAACAGATGGGCCCGCGCATCGGTTTTCACCATGTCGACCGAGGGCGGGCACTACCGGCGCCTCACCGACGGCTCCGCCCCGGCCGACGGCTCCGAGTTCTCTCCTGACGGCGCGTGGATCTACTTCAACACGGAGCAGTTCGACGGGCATGCCCAGATCGCCCGGATGCGGCCCGACGGTTCCGAGGTCGAGCAGCTGACCGGGGACGAGAACGTCAACTGGTTTCCCCACCTCTCGCCGGACGGACAGCGCGCCGCGTACATCAGCTTCCCGCCAGGAACCGAGGGGCACCCGGGAGACCTCTGGGTTGAGATCAAGGTGGCGGATCTGCCGGATTGGGGATCGGCGCGCACCATCGCGCGCATCTTCGGCGGCCAAGGCTCCCTCAGCGTCAACAGCTGGTCGCCGGACTCGCGCTCGCTCGCATTCGTGTCGTACCCGATCGAAGGACAGAGCCGGAACGACGACACTCAGCGCGCGCGGTGACCCGTCTGGTGCCGCCTGGGCGCAGAACCGGCTCCCCGCGGCACAGCGGGAAGCCGGCCGGTCACGGGCCGGGGCGTGGCTTTGTCGGCGCCCCGGACCGGATCCTCAGGCGGTCTGCGTGAGGCAGAGGAAGTTCCCCTCACTGTCGCGGAACCAGGCCGTCATGGTTCCGTCATCCATCGTGGCGACGCCGTTCTCGGTCTGCATTCCGGGGGCGCTGTAGTCCTCGAAGACGACGCCGTGCTCGCGCATCGCGCGCATGTCGGCGGCCAGGTCTTCGGTCTCCCAGCACATCTGGGTGTTCTGGGCGGTGCCCGCGTTGGGCGTCTCATACACGTCGAAGGCGGAGTCGCCCATGCGGTAGGTGAGCATCCCCTCGTGCTCCTCCGCGGGGTCGAGCCCGAGCTTGTCGTGGTAGAAGGCGCGCGCTCGCGACAGGTCTCTCGCGGGCAGCACAGTGTGCGCGTGAGTCAGCATTGCTCCACATCCTTTTCTCGCTCGATCGGTGCGAGACTCGGCGGCGAGAACGCGGGTGGGGCTGAGAGTCGTGACTCGTGACTCGAGGTCGGGGCCTCGCAGTGCGACCGACGGTACGCCGGAGGACTCGGAACCGGCTGGGAGTTCGCGCGCGACGACGCCCTGACGAAGAGGGCAGCAAGCCCACAGCGCGCGACAGCAACCAATGGTGGAGATGGGGGGAATTGAACCCCCGTCCATCGCTGAGGACCTGCGCCTTCTCCGGGCGCAGTCTGTGGAGACGTTCTACTCGGCTCCGATCTTTGTCACAGACACCTAGATCGACGATCCCAGTCCCAGTGCAAGTCCCGCGTGACCCTGAAACACAATCACGCAGCAAGCCCTCTAGATGACGCCAGGGTCCGGGGCGAAGGCGAACCCGGTCTGACGGACTTCCTTACTCTGCCTTAGGCGGCGAGAGCGAAGTCGGTGCGCTTGGAATTGGCACCTATGGTTTGCGGAGGGCGTTAACGAGATAACCCCGCATCCTCGGCCCGCTTCTCGCAGCTTCACAGACGATGTCGAAACCGATCATCCCCATACTGCGCCCTCATCATTCGAGGGCGGGTCGTTGTCGCGCGCTGTGGAGTTGCCAAGCCGCGCCGGAATCCGACGCAGCACACCAGAATATAACACCCCGGTGCGCCCCGCCATGCCTGGGCGCGCGGGATGCCGCAGATCTGCGCGGCGGATCAGTCGTGGATGACCGCGTCGAGCTCGATCTCGACCAGGAGGTCAGGCTCGACGAGCGCCGACACGACGAGCGCGGTCGAGGCCGGCCGGATGTCGCCGAAGAACTCGCCGTGCACGCGCGTGACCGCGTCGAAGTCCTCGGCCGAGGTGAGGTACATGCGGGTGCGCACCACGTGATCCAGCCGTGCTCCGGCCTGCTCGAGCGTCGCGGTGAGCCGGGTCAGGATCTCGCGCGCCTGCTCCCCCGCCGTCTCCCCCACCGCGCCCTCCGGCGAGCTCGCCGTCGTCCCGGAGATGAAGACCTGCTGACCGACCCGCACCGCGCGCGAGTAGCCGGCGATCGGCTCCCACACCGACCCGGACGAGAACAGCTGACGTGACGATGACATGGTGCTCCTTCGGCTCCTGGCAGGCCAGGTTATCGGTCTGGGGTGCGAAGATGACGCCATGAACGAGACCATCATCACCGTGCGAGGCGAGCACACCGCCGAGTTCAGTCCCGAGCACGCGATCGTCGCCGCGACGGTCGCGTTGGACGGCCGCGACCGCGACGAGGTCTTCGCCCGCGCGAGCGAGGTGGCGTCGCGGCTGGAGAGCCAGCTGGCCGAGCTGCACGACGCCGCACACGGCCCGGTCATCCGCTGGTCGGCCGAGCGCGCACGGGTGTGGTCGCAGCGCCCCTGGAACGCGCAGGGTCGCCAGCTCCCCGCCGTGTTCCACGCGCAGCTGCAGGTGAGCGCGACCTTCGTCGACACCGAAGCGCTCGCGCGCTGGGTCGAGCACGTCGCCACGACCGACGGGGTGAACGTCGACGGCATCACCTGGGGCCTGTCGGAGGCCCGCGAGAAGGCCGCCCTCGTGGAGGTGCGCCGCGGCGCCGTCGCCGACGCGCTCGAGCGTGCTCAGGCCTTCGCGGCAGCGCTGGGGCTCGGCAACCTGGCTCCGGTCGCGCTCGCCGACCCGGGGATGCTGGGTGACCAGGCCGGGAGCGCCGCCGACCGCATGATCGAGGTGGCATCCCTGCGCACGATGAAGGACGCCGGCGGCGAGCTGGCCTTCACCCCGCGCGACATCGAGCTGAGAGCCGCGGTCGACGCGCGTTTCGTCGCGCGCGCCTAGCGGGCAGGAGCCCTACTCGCCGAGGTGCCGCCGGCTCGAGATGGCGCGGTCGGCCTCGCGCTTGTCCTGCCGCTCGCGCAGCGTCTGACGCTTGTCGTACTCGCGCTTGCCCTTCGCGATCGCGATCTCGACCTTGGCGCGACCGTCGCTGAAGTAGATCTGCAGCGGCACGAGCGTGTAGCCGCCCTCTTTGGTCTTGTGCGAGATCTTGATGATCTGCGCCTTGTGCAGCAGCAGCTTGCGCTTGCGCCGGGGCGAGTGGTTGTTCCAGGTGCCCTCGGTGTACTCGGGGATGTGCACGGCGTCGAGCCAGGCCTCCCCCTTCTCGATGAAGGCGTAGCCGTCAACCAGGCTCGCTCGGCCCTCGCGCAGCGACTTCACCTCGGTGCCGGTGAGCACCAGGCCCGCCTCGTAGGTGTCCTCGATGAGGTAGTCGTGCCGCGCCTTGCGGTTGGTCGCGACGACCTTGCTTCCGCGCTCCTTCGCCATGATCGTCACTCCTCTCGCGATTCGGCGGCAGCCGGCGCACGCGCACCGGCCAGCCGTTCAGCATACCCGAGCGGATGCGCCCCCGAACGGCTGCTGGAACGCGCGGATCAGATCTTGAGGTATCGGCGAATCGCGAAGCTCGCGGACATTGCAGCCAGCACCCCACCGACCGCGAGCAGGATCGGGGCGACCAGCAACGCATCCTCGACCCCGACGAAGCTGGTCGTCGGGAACGACGCGGCAAGATACCCGCCGACGAAGAAGTGCACGATCGCCGTGATCGCACCGCCTGCGAGCACCGCGCCGATGGCCGCGGCGAGCACCCCCTCCAAGACGAACGGAGTCTCGATGAAACGGTTGGAGGCGCCCACCAGGCGCATGATGCCGAGCTCACGACGACGCGAGAACGCGCTCAGTCGGATCGTGGTCGCGATCAGCAGCACGGCGGCGACGAGCATGAGGGCCGCGATCCCGATCGCTGTGTAGGAGGCCGCGTTCATCACCGCGAAGATGGGCTCGAGCACGGCCCGCTGATCTTCAACGTTCTCGACGCCGGGCGCCCCGCTCAGCTGGTCGACGATGATCTCGGCCTGATCGGGGTCGACCATGTTGACGTAGAAGGTCTCGCCGAAGAACGCCGGGTCGGCGATGTCGGCGAAGGCGGTGCCCTCCCACTGCGCGACGAAGTTGTCGTAGGCCTGCTGCTTGGTCTCGAACTCGACTCGCTCGATGTAGGGCGAGAGCGTGTCGCCCTCCAGCTCCGCGCGCACCGCCTCGACCTGCGCGGGGCTGGCATCGCTCGCGTTGCAGCCCGGCACCGGCGAGATCTCGGTGCAGAGATAGACGGCCACCTCGGCACGGTCGTACCAGTAGCCCTTGAGCTCGCCGATCTGCATCTGCAGCAGGATTGCGGCGCCGAAGAAGGTCAGCGAGATGAAGGTGACCAGGATCACCGACACCACCATCGAGAGGTTCCGCCGGAAGCCCTGGCCGACCTCCGACATGATCAGTCCGAAATTCACCGACGGACCTCCGGCTCATTCAGCGGCGGCGGACTGCCGGGGTCGCTCGGCGGCGGCGAGGGGATCAGCGGCGGTGCCGACCGCAGCGGATCGGCCTCCTCCGGCGCCGTCGACGGCGAGGCGGGCGGCGCATCCGCCCCCTCCTCACGGAACCGCTCTCCCGCCGGCTTGTCACCAAATGCAGGAGATCCGGCCGGTTTCGCGTTCCCCGGGCCCGCGGATGCGGGGGCCAGCCCCCGCTTTTCCTGCATTTCGTCGCGGGGCGGGGTGGCCGGGCGGGAAGCGGCGGGCGCGGCAGCCGAGCGGGAGGGGGCGGGCGCGGCAGGCCCGGGGCGGGATGCCGCGGGCGAGGACGCAGCGGGCGAGGCGGCGGGACGCGAGGCGGCCGGGGTCGCGGCCGTCGCCGCCGAGGCCGCCGCCGACGCCGAGGGAGCCGCGGCCGCCGAGCGCGCGGTGGGCATGGCCTGCGTCTGGTAGCCGCCCGAGCGCTCGTCGCGCACGACCTGGCCGCCGACCAGTTCGATCACGCGGCGGCGCATCTGGTCGACGATGCCGACATCGTGCGTCGCCATCAGGATCGTCGTCCCGTTGGCGTTGATCGTGGAGAGCAGGCTCATGATCCCGGCGCTCGTGGCGGGGTCGAGGTTTCCGGTCGGCTCATCGGCGAGCAGAATCGACGGCTTGTTGACGATCGCGCGCGCGATGGCGACGCGCTGCTGCTCGCCGCCGGAGAGCTCATGCGGGTAGCGGCCCTGCTTGCCGGCGAGGCCAACCAGCCGCAGCACATCCGGCACGGCCTCCTGGATGAACCCCTTTCTCTTGCCGATCACCTGCAGGCTGAAGGCGACGTTGTCGAACACCGTCTTCTGCGGCAGGAGGCGGAAGTCCTGGAACACGACACCGAGGTTGCGCCGGAAGAACGGCACCTTGCGGCTGGCGAGCGTGTTGAGGTGCTGCCCGAGCACGTAGATGTTGCCCTTGGTGGGCCGCTCCTCTTTCAGCACGAGGCGCAGGAAGCTGGACTTGCCCGAGCCGGATGCTCCGACCAGGAAGACGAACTCCCCGCCTTGCACTTCGAGGCTCAGGTTGTTGAGGGCGGGCCTGGCAGTACCGGAGTACGACTTGGTGACCTGGTCAAATCGGATCATAGCGTCTTGAGCCTAAGTACGGCGAGAACGGATGCCGCGAACGACACGGTGCGGGGCCGGACTCCCAGTCTTCGGCCCCGTCGGCATCGCAGCCGACGCGACATGGTCGGGGCGCTGCTCAGCTGAGGCGCTGCGCGCCGACCGCGCGGCTCCGGGTCAGCGCTGCGCGCGCCGTGCCGACGAGCTCAGGGCGAGGCTGATGACCGCGATTCCGCCGATGACGAGCAGCAGCACCGCGAACAGGGTCACGAGCGCGGAGACCGCGGGCACCGGGATCACGATCGCGAGGATCCCGCAGACGATCAAGGTCGCGCCGGCGACCGCAAGCGGCCAGGTCGTGCGCTCCCGACGCAGCAGCACCGCCGCCAGCACGTAGCCGACGCCGTCGATGATCCAGCCGATCCCGGTGATCACGATCACGGCGGCCAGACCGCCGATGGGGTTGTTCAGCACGAGCACGCCCGCGACCACCAAGAGCCCGCCGATGACCAGCATCGCGGTGCGCCAGCTTCGGGCGAGGCCGCTGGTCGTCACACCGGAGGCAATGCGAAGGATGCCGCTGACGACGAGGTAGGTGCCGACGATCAGCGCCAGGATCGTCAGCGTCGCCGTCGGGAAGAGGAGGGCGAGCAGTCCTGCCGCCGTCGCAGAGATCGCGGTGATCCACGCCGCACGCCGGAACACCGCCTTCACCTGCGCGTCGAGGGGGGTGTCGGTCGAGCGAACTTCCGTCATGTTTCGAGCCTAGCGGAGCGGCACGGCGACGTCGGCGCCGCCTTCGACACTGAGGCGGTTCCCCATCTGCACCAGCGTCGGTGCCGAGATGAAGCCTCCGGCGAACAAGGCTCGACCCTTCGGAAACCGCGGCGATTCGAGCACGAGCTCGCTCGGCGCGTAGCCGAAGGCCTCGCTCAGCTCCGCCAGGTCCCGCGCCGAGCTCATTCTCATCAGCGCGAGGTTGTCGCACTGCGAGAGCACGTTCGGGTGGATCTTCGACGGTCGCTGGGTCGACAGCAGCAGCCACAGGCCGTACTTGCGCCCTTCGGCGGCGATCTGGATCAGACGCTCGGTGAGCGCCGACTCGAGCGGCGTCGCCGGGTTCGGAGCACACAGGTTGTGGGCTTCGTCGATGACGATCAGCACAGGACGGCGCTCGTTTCGCTGCTCCCAGAGCTCATCGAGAAGTGCGAGCGCGGCGGCGCGCGGCTCGTCCGGATGCGCGAATCCGCTGAGGTCGGCCACGGTTGCGTCGGGGCGTTCCGCGACGACGTCTTCCGCCGCGACCTGCCCGCGTGCCCACACCGACCAGTCGAGGATTCCCAGGTTCTCCACGCGAGTGGCCAGCCGTGCCCGCGCGGGATCCCCGGAGGCTCGCAACGAGTCGAGGAAGTCGGCGCGCTCGGTGTCGGCCCCGTCCCGCTCGAACTGCAGAAGCACGTTGTACTCCTCGGCGTTCAGCACAGGGTCGAGGCGCAGGACGGCTGCCTTCGTGCGCAGGTTCATGTCGTTGAACCGGACGTGGAGGCGCTGGCCGTCGCGCGCGGGCGAGTTGAGCACTCGAACATCCCGCTGCTCCAGCAGCGCCGCAGACGGCGCATCGGCGCCGTCCCGGGGCGTGCCGAGTCCGACGAAGTCCGCGTTCGGGTCCAGGATCAGCAGCGGAAGGCGGGTGTGGAGCAGAAGCTGCTCCAGCACGAGACCGAGCGCGTAGGTCTTGCCCGATCCGCTCTGACCGCACCAGAACGTGTGGCGATTGAAACGTTCGGCGGCAAGCGTCGCGGGGGCGCCGTCGCTCGCGCCGATGGTGAGGGTGACCATGCGGGCGAGCCTAGCGGGACAAAGAACTGGGGATTAATCGCGACTGCTAGGCTGTGCGGCGGTCGCGCCGGGGCGGGGCTCGCTGGGGTCCTCGTTCGAGCGCCGCGACCAGACATGGGAAAGAGCGTCATTCATGGACTTCTTGTCAGACATCTGGGGCGTCATCTGGTGGTTCTTCTGGGCGTTCGCGTTCATCGCGTACCTCATGACCCTGTTCTCGGTGGTCGGCGATTTGTTCCGCGACCACACCCTCAGCGGGTGGGCCAAGGCGCTCTGGATCCTGTTCCTGCTGTTCGTTCCGTTCCTGACGGTGCTCGCGTACGTGATTGCGCGCGGCCAGGGCATGGCACAGCGCAGCGCGAGCGCCGCGCAGAAGGCCCAGTCCAGCGCTGAGGAGTACATCCGCGACGTCGCCGGCACGTCGCCGGCTGGCGAGATCGAGCGCGCCAAGGCGCTCCTCGACGCCGGCAGCATCACGCAGAGCGAGTTCGACGCGCTGAAGGCAAAGGCACTCGCCTAAGCGGCGACAGCCCCTCGACGATGACCGATCCGCCGGGCGGGCAGGCCGAGCACCCTGGAGTGCGCTGGCTGCTCGCCCGGTCGGGCCCGGCGCTCGCGATCGGCGTCGTCTGCGCGTTGCTGCTGTGGGGCCTCGAGTGGTGCGCTGAGCAGCTGTCGCGGTGGGCATGGGAGACCGCTCCCGCGGCCCTCGGCCTCGACCCCGAGTCCGGGTGGTGGATCGTCGGCACGCTGACGCTGACGGGGGTCATCGTCGGCCTGGTGATCCAGTTCGCCCCGGGCCACGCGGGCTTCGACTCTGCCACTCACGAGCTCGACGCGCCGATCCTCCCCCCGCGCGCGCTGCCCGGCGTTGCCCTCGTGACGATCGCTGCCCTCGCCGGCGGCGTGAGTCTCGGCCCTGAGAGCCCGATCCTCGCCATCAACACCGCCGTCGTCGTCGCTCTCGCCGCCCGTGCCGCTCCGTTCCTGGGAGCACCGCTCGCGGGACTGACAACGATCGCGGGCACGGTCGGGGCGATGTTTGGCACCCCGGTTGCGGCGGCGCTGCTGCTGACCGGCGTCCTCGCCGCGGCATCGATGCGCGGAGCACTTTGGGACAGGATGTTCCTGCCGCTCGCCGCCGCAGCCTCTGGCGCGGCGACCACGTCACTGCTCGGCGGCCCCAGCCTGGCGATGCAGCTTCCCGCGTACACGGATCCCCAACTCCTCGACATCGTCGCCGCCGCCGTGATCGCGGTGGCGGCCGCGGCATTCGGCGTTGCCGGAGCGTGGGCGTTCCCGCGCGTGCATCGGGCGCTGCACGCTCTGCGCTGGCCGCTGGTGACCGCGACGCTCGGCGGGGCCCTCCTCGGAGTCCTCGGTGTGCTCGGCGGCCCCGTGACTCTCTTCAAAGGGCTCGATCAGTCGGTCGAGCTGCTGGCCGATCCGGGCGCCCGCACGGCATGGTCGCTCCTGGGCATCGCCCTGATCAAGATGGCGGCCCTCCTCATCGCCGCCAGCGCGGGCTTCCGCGGCGGCCGCATCTTCCCCGCGGTCTTCATCGGCGTCGCGATCGGCCTCGCCGCGGTGTCGATCGCGCCTCAGACTCCCGTCGGGCTCGCGATCGGGTCAGGCGTGCTCGGCATCACCTTGGCGGTCGGACGCGACGGGTGGCTCGCCCTGTTCATCGCCGCGGTCGTCGCGGCGGATCTCGCGCTGCTTCCGCTGCTGTGCCTGGCGCTGCTGCCCGCGTGGCTCGTCGTGACCCGCGCCCCGCACTTCCTCGTTCCGCGCTCACCCGAGCCGCAGTCCGCAAGCCCGGCGCCGTGGTGAGCCGGCGCCCCCTTGATCGCTCCGATACCCCCTGACCAACCGGGAGAACCTGTGACCACGTCGAAGTCCGAGCTCGCGCGACTGAAAGCCGAGAATGCGCGCCTGACCGCTGAGCTGAGCAAGGTCAGCACCGCCCCACGGCGATCGATCCTGCGCTCGATCGCGGCGACGCTCCTCATCGTGCTCGGCGCGGTGCTCGCTCCGATCGGGGTGGTGACCGCGTGGGCGGGCGCCGAGCTGAGCGACACCGAGCGATTCGTCGAGACCCTCAGCCCGCTCGCAGAGGATCCGGAGGTCCAGAGCTATCTGGGCGACCAGATCGCCGGGGCGATCGAGGAGGCGCTCGACCCTGACTCCGCCGTGGGAACGCTGCTCGACTTCGTCGTCCCCGCGGGTGACGAGGTCGTGCCGGAGTTGATCGCAAGCCAGCTGCAGACCGTTCTCGCAGACCAGGTGCGGGCGGGGATCCGTCTCGCCGTCGACGAAGTCGCCACCTCGGACGCCTTTCCCACGGTGTGGGATGGAGCGCTTCGCGCGGTGCACAGCGAGTTCGTCGTGCTGATGGAGGGCCGCGGCGACGGCGCTCTGACGATCCGCGACGACGGTGAGCTCGTTCTTGAGCTCAGGGTGCTCGTGGACTCGCTCAAGCCGGCTCTGGTGGACGCCGGATTCGGCCTGGCCTCCGCCATCCCCGCCGTCGACAAGGAGCTCGTTCTCGCAGAGATCCCGGGCGTCACCGCGGCGAGGCTGGCCTATTCCGCCGTGACGACGGCCGGCGCACTCATCCCGTGGCTGTCCCTGGCACTGGTGGCGGCCGGGATCGCCGTCTCACCGCGCCGATCGCGTGCCGTCGCCGTCGCAGGCGGCGCCCTCGTGATCACGGCGGGAGCCCTCGCTCTGGGTCTGAACATCGGCCGTGGCGTGCTCGCTCAGCTTCTCGGCACCGCGATGCCCGCCCAGGTCTCGCAGGTGATCTACGACGGGATCACCGGAGTCACGCACGCTTCCGCCGCCGCATTGGTGCTGATCGGCGTGTTCGCGCTTGCCGCGGGTCTCATCGCCGGGCGCTCCGCCGGGGCGGCCCGGGTCCGCACCGCGGCGGCGGAGCTGTTCGGCTCGGCGAACCGCGCGCTCGTGGCTCGTCGCCTCGTGTCGGCGCGCGTGCCGAGCGTGCTGCGCCGGAGCGGCTGGGTATTCGCGCTCGTGCTGATCGTCATCGCCCTGGTGCTGTTCGCGACGGTCCGACCGCTGACCGTCTCCGGAGTTGTCATCACGGCGGTCGTCGCGGCTCTTGCCTCGCTCGTCTTCGCCGTCCTGCGAGGGGCCGACGCGCCTGCTGCCGAGGACTCGGCTGCTGCTCCCGGGAAGGCCCCCGCGGAGTCCGTCTAGCGGGTGGACTCCGCGCGGGTCTTCTCGGAGATGTAGGAGACGATCGTGGCCGAAGCGACCCCGAGCATCGCGAAGCCGCCGGCCATGAGCGCTGCACCATAGATGCGACCGAGCGGCGTCACCGGGTAGACGTCGCCGTAGCCGACCGTGGCGATCGTCACGATCGCCCACCAGATGGCGTCACCGAAGGTCGTGATGGTGGCGCCGGGGGCGTCACGCTCCGCGACCAGCGCCGCGAGAGAGCTCATGTACACGAACACGATCGAGTAGGCGATCGCCGATCCGAGGATTCGCGTGCGCACGCGTGCGCCCACGCTGTGCTGGAACGACGGCAGTTTCACGAGCAGCTGCACCACGCGCGCCGCGCGCACCGGCGGCAGCGCGATCGACAGCAGCGCGACGATGTTGTGCGCGACGAAGTGACCGCGCTCGCCTCGCGCGGTCAGCGCGAGACGCACCGCATAGTCGAGCAGGAACGCCAGCCACGCCACGGCCAGGACGCTGACCGCCACCACGGTCACTGACGCCGGTCGCGGGTACCACAGCGCAAGAACCGAGTACGCCGCGAGGAACGCTGCTCCGAGCACCACAAGAACGGGGCGGAAGGCACCGCTCCACGACGATTCGGACATGCGATCACGATAGCGGTGAGGAATGCTCCTCGTGCCGTCGGCGCGATGCGGCGCGGTCAGTCGTCCTGGTCGCGCTTGCGCCAGCGGATTCCCGCGGCGATGAACCCGTCGAGGTCGCCGTCGAAGACGGTCGCCGGGTTGCCGACCTCGTGGCCGGTGCGAAGGTCCTTGACGAGCTGCTGGCCATAGAGGAAGTAGGAGCGCATCTGGTCGCCCCAGCTCGCGGTGATGGTGCCGGCGAGCTCCTTCTTCTTCGCCGCCTCCTCCTCACGCTTGAGCAGCAGCAGGCGGGTCTGCAGCACGCGCATCGCGACCGCGCGGTTCTGGATCTGCGACTTCTCGTTCTGCATCGAGACGACGATGCCGGTGGGGATGTGGGTGATCCGCACCGCCGAGTCGGTCGTGTTGACGCTCTGCCCGCCGGGGCCGGAGGAGCGGAACACGTCGACGCGGATGTCGTTCTCGGGGATCTCGACCGCCTGCGCCTCCTCCATGATCGGGATCACCTCGACCGCGGCGAAGCTGGTCTGCCGCTTGTCGGCCGAGCCGAAGGGGCTGATGCGCGCGAGCCGGTGGGTGCCCGCCTCGACGCTCAGCGTGCCGAAGGCGTAAGGGGCATCCACCTCGAAGGTGGCCGACTTGATGCCGGCGCCCTCCGCGAAGGAGGTGTCGAGCACCTTGACCGGGTACTTGTGGCGCTCGGCCCAGCGCAGGTACATGCGCATGAGCATCTCGGCGAAGTCGGTGGCGTCGTCGCCGCCCGCGCCGGAGCGGATCGTGACGACGGCCCCGCGGTCGTCGTACTCGCCGTCGAGAAGGGTCTGCACCTCGAGGTCGCCGAGGACCTTCTGCAGGCTGGCGAGCTCGGCCTTGGCCTCCTCGGCGCTCTCGACGTCGTCGCCCTCGATCGCCATCTCGACGAGCACGTCGAGGTCGTCGAGTCGGTTCTGGATCTCGGTGATGCGGGCGAGCTCCGACTGGCGGTGGCTCAGCGCGCTGGTGACCTTCTGCGCCTTCTCGGTGTCGTCCCAGAGGTCCGGGGCGCCGGCCTGCTCGCTGAGCTCGGCGATGGTGCGGCGGAGTCGTTCGACGTCGACCACCGAGGTGATGTCGGCGAAGGTGGAACGGAGGGCGGCGATCTGGTCGCTGAGGTCGAGGTCGATCATGGCGTACCCCAGCCTACCGGCGGGCGTAACCTAGCGTTCACGATGAGCACCGCGACCCCGGCCCCGCGTTGGCGCGCGGTGACGGTGACGACTCTCGTTCCGACCTTCCTGTTCTCGCTCGGCCAGGGCGCGCTGCTGCCGGTGCTGCCGCTCGTCGCCGACGACCTCGGCGCCGACCTCGCGACGGCGGGACTCGTCTCCGCGATGCTCATGGTCGGCGTGCTCGTCGGCGACATCCCGAGCGGGATCGTGATCGCCCGGATCGGCGAGCGAGTCGCGATGGTCGCCGCTGCGGGCGTTGCCATCCTCGGGGCCGTCGTCGGCTTCCTCGCCCCGAACCCCGCCGTTCTGGCGGCCGCGGTCTTCGTCATCGGACTCGGCGGCGCGGTGTTCGCCCTCGCCCGGCACGCGTTCCTGACCACCTTCGTACCGGTGTCCTACCGGGCTCGCGCGCTGTCGACACTCGGCGGAACACACCGACTGGGCCTGTTCGTCGGGCCCTTCCTCTCCGCCGCGCTCCTCCAGCTGACCGACCTGCCGGCGTCCGCGTTCGGCGTGCTGGCGGTCGGATGCCTGCTCGCCGCGCTCGTGCTGGTGCTGCTGCGTGATCCCGAATCGGTGTTCGGGGCAGAGCACCGCAGCGCGGCACCGACCACGGGCGAGCTCTTCGTCGCCGACGAGGCGCACGGACTGTTCCGCACCCTCTGGGCGCGTCGGAGCGTGCTCGCCACCGTCGGGCTCGGAAGCGCGATCATGTCGGCGCTGCGAGCCTCCCGACTGGTGATCCTGCCGCTCTGGGCGGTCAGCATCGGCCTCGACGGCGCCACCGCCGCCCTCATCATCGGCATCGCGGGCGGGATCGATTTCGCCCTGTTCTACGGCGGCGGCTGGCTGATGGACCGGTTCGGGCGCCTCTGGGTGGCGGTGCCGAGCCTGGCCTCCCTGTCGCTGGCGCACCTGGCGCTCGCGTTCACCCACGATGCCGAGGCCCCCGTGGCCTGGTTCGTCGTTCTCGCGTTCACGCTCGCCGTGGCCAACGGGCTGAGCTCAGGGATCCTGATGACGCTGGGCTCCGATCTCGCCGACCCGCGCCAACCGGCGCTGTTCCTCGGCGCCTGGCGGTTCACCAACGATCTGGGCGGGGCATCCGCACCGCTCGTGATCGCGGGCGTGACCGCGGCGGCATCCCTGCCGGTCGCCGCCGCCGTGATCGCCGGTGTCGGGCTTGTGGGCGCGACGGTCTGGCGCTTCTCGATCCCGCGTCATGTCAGCCGAACACCGCGCGGGCGCGGGCGGTGACCTCGATGCGGATGCCCTCCGGCACGAGCGCGGTCACGACCGGCGGTCGCCACATCGCTTCGAGCGTCACGGTCGCGCTGGCCCCGTCGTGCGTGGTCGCCTCGACGACGCGCAGCCCCTCCAGCGGCGGTGTCGGGATGCGCCCCAGGTAGTCGCGCACCGCAGCCGCCACCTCGTCCGCGCGCAGGGTGGGCCGCAGCGCCCCCTCTGCGGTGACGGACACGTCGTCGAGATCGAAGGACTCGGCGCCGACCAGCGCCGCCCCGTCGGCGAGGGTGAACAGCTGCTTGCGCTCCAGGTAGAGAGAGCTCGCCGCGACCACCACGAGGATGAGCCCGATCGCGAGGGCCGCGTAGAACAGCACGAGGGGCAGCGTCGACCCGGTGTCGTCCCGCCAGTCGCGTGGCACCCTCATCCGGTGCCGCCCGCGAAGCGCGAGACCTGCTCGGTGGCGGTCGAACTCATCGGGACGCTCGCCGGCACCCCCAGCGTGAAGATCGGCGGCACGAGCGGCAGCGCCACCTCGACCGTCACCCGAATGCTGACGAATCCGCGCCTGGTGAGGCAGTCGCCGGGGTCCGGCTGGCAGAAGGTCTCGACCCGCCGTGGCGCCTCCTCGACCCCGAAGTCGGCGAGCGCCACCTGGATCGCACGGTCCGCGGCCGCGTTCGCCTCGGCAGCAGACTCGGCCTGCACGTAGACCCGGGTCGCCTGCCGCGCGGCACCCTCGACCGCGAAGGCGGCGGCCTGCAGCTGCGCGAGCGCGAGCACCAGGTAGACCATCGGCACGAGCATCAGCACGCCGACGCCGATGAACTCGATGGATGCCGAGCCCGCGTCGTCGGCGAGCGCGCGGGAGCGCTCAGTCGAGAGTCTCGATCGCCGCATGCCCGGTCACCTCCAAGGCGCGCTCGGCCCCCAGCAGTCCGATCAGCGGCAGGGTCGCGCGCACCGTCACGGTGAGGGCGGGGTGCCCTCGCCACTCCCCCGTCTCGACCGTGATCTCGCGCGCGTAGTCGGCGCCGACCGCGAGGGTGATCAGCTCGGCGGTGCGCTCGGCGGCGTGGGCGGGGCCGCGGTCGGCGAGCGCACCGTAGCGCGCGCCCTCGGCCGCCGCGTCGAGCACGCTGTTGCGCACGTGCAGGGCGAGCCCGAGCTGCAGCACCGCCACGGTGAGCATCGTGAGCAGAGCCCCGACGAGCGCGAACTCGGCGGGGGCTGAGCCGCGATCGTCGGCGAGACGCCTCGCGAAGGTCATCGCCGCGTCACCGGTGCGCCCGATCAGATCCCGGCGACGCGCGAGATCGCGTTCTCGAAGATCTCGGCGAGCGCGGGACCGGCGAGCCCCCAGATCACGATGACGAGCCCCGCGGTCATCAACGTGATCAGCACCCAGCCAGGCACGTCACCGCGGTCGTCACGGGCCAGCATCCACAGGTCGTGAAGGCGTGTCATGCCTCCAGGGTGATGCGTCGGCGTCGCCCGCGTGGCGGGTTGTCCACAGCACGGGCGACGCGAAGGTCCCTAACTCGGGGTGTAGGAACTGCTAGCCGGAATCGCGACGATCCAGAATGCCGTCGTCAGCACGATGATCGCGAGGGTGAGGTATCCGAGGGTGAGGCCCGCGGTTGCTTGACCGCGGCCGACGCCGCCCATCGTGCGCGCCTTCGACAACCCGACGTGGCCGAAGATCGCCGCAAGCAGCGCGGGAGCGAATGCGAAGAATGCGGAGATCAGGCCGATGATCGGAATCGGACTGCCGATGCCGATCACGATCGCAACGATCCCGAGCACCATCCCGGCGATCGCGGGCCCGTTCGACGGCGCCCGCACGACCTGCTGGTAGATGACCTGGTGTTGAGATTCGTTCATGAGCTGATCGTAGGGGCGCAGACCTGCTCCCGCCGACCCCGCGAACGGGTGGCGTGCTCGGCCGAGATGTCACCTATGCGCTGACGTCGCGGGCGAGCCGGAGGCGTGCCTCGCCGGAGAGCGCGAGGCCGTAGAGCGCGGGGATCGCCAGGAGCAGGCCCACGAGCCCGCCCCACGTCGTGAGGATCAGCGTCGTCACCACGCTGGCGAGGAACAGGAGCGACATCGCCACGAGCAGCACGCGGCGCCCGGTGACGCCGAACCCCCATCCGGCGGCGATGAGCAGGCCCCAGCGCAGCAGCGGCTCCCCCGGCGCCCAGGGGTGCTCGACCCGGAACACCGACAGGAACGCCGCCACCAGCAGGATGCCGACCCACGCGCCGAGCAGCAGCGGCCCGTGCGGTCTCGGCGCATTCTCGCGCACCACCACGCGGAGGGGCATCTCGCCGTCCGGCGCGGGGCCCGCCGCCAGCAGCCGGTCGCGTGCCTCGACCAGCAGGCGGAACGTCTCCGCGTCGCCGCCGTCGACATCCGGATGGGCGGTGCGCGCGCGGCGTGCGAACGCCGCCGTCACCTCGGCGCGACCCGCATCGACGGCGACGCCCAGCAGCAACGCGGCACGCTCGCGATCCATCGTCGGCATGGGCTCAGCGTACGCTCGGGTCTCCACAACGGGGGCGCCATTGTCGAGCCGCGAGCGTAGGCTCGAAACGGGACCCGCACCGTCGCGGGTCGCGTGAGAGGAGTTGGCCATGACCACGCCGAATCCCACCGGAACCATCGCGCCCGGCCATCACGGGCCCGAGCTGCACCCGACTCGGCGCATCCGTCATGACATCGACGAGGTGTGGGCCGCGCTCACCGAGTCCGACCGCCTCGAGCAGTGGATCGGGCGATTCGAGGGCGACCCGCGGGACGGATCCGTCACCTTCTTCATGACCGCCGAAGGCGCGGAGGCGCCGGGCGAGCGCGCCACCATCGTCGAGTGCACGCCGCCCGAGCACTACGCCGTCGAGACGGAGGTGGGCGACGAGATCTGGCATCTCGCCGTCACGCTCGACCACGACGCCGGAGTGACGACGCTGCAGTTCGCCCAGCGCGCCGACGACTCGGACCTGGCGAGCGTCGGGCCGGGCTGGGAGTACTACCTCGACCGGCTCGTCACAAGCCTCGGCGGCGGCGACGTCGCCGGTGTCGACTGGGAGCACTACTTTCCGGCAATGAGCGCGTACTACGCGGGTCTCTCGGCGAGCTGAGCGCGGCTACGGCTTCTCGGCCTGCATCTCGCGGATGTAGTCGCGGATCGTGGGCACCGCCTCGAGCTTGTCGCGGAAGAACGTGTTCACCTGGTTGACGACGTTCGCCTGGGCGGCCTCCACCTCGGTGGTGCGCCGCTCCCCCGCATCCTGATCCTCAAGGGTGCGCCGCAGCTGCAGCAGCGCCTTCACGATCGCGGTCTCCTCCGCGCCCTCGAGCGTGTCGATCACGCTCAGCACCAGCTCGTCGGCCTGCGCGCGCACCGCGTCGATCGGGATCGAGCTGCCGGACTGAGTGGCGTTGTCGAGCGTCGAGATGAGCGACCACACCTGATACAGCAGGGTGGCCGGCTCGTCGAAGAGCTCGCGCACGAAGGCGGCATCCATGTGCCGACCCGAGAGTCGGAAGATGTTGTACATCCGCTTGGCGGCTTTGCCGTAGTTGAGGCTTTTGGTGAGGTACTTGCGCACCTCCCCCTCCAGCCGGTCCACGTAGTCGTCGAGGGCGTCGTCGGAGACGAAGCGGGCCAGCTTGGCGAAGGTGGGCACCGCGTCGGCGTCGAGATACACCTCCTGGAAGTAGGCGTCCAGGTAGCCGTCGAGCGACACGATCGCGCCGTCGGGGCCCTCCCAGGTGACGTCGATCACGTTGCTGGCGTTGGAGAGCTGCCCGCGGTCGGGGTCGGCGACCACCCAGTCGAGCTTCACCCAGCCGGGGTCGAGCGCCGCCTGCTCCCAGAGGATCGTGGTCGAGCCGTGCTCGTCGGATTCGAACCTCAGCGCGCCGCCCTCGACCTCCCGGGCGGTCCACGAGATCGGGCTGCCCTTCGAGACGGGCCGGCCCGCGTGCGTGCCGCTGGCCGGGTACGAGCCGAGCTTCGCCTCCAGGAACTGGTAGTCGGCACCGCGCGCGTGGCTCAGCGCGTGCTCCCGCAGCAGCCACGCCATCAGCCTGCAGGCATCCTCGCGCGTGGGGGCCTTGAGGTTCAGCCGCTGGAAGTAGTCGGCGTCGCCGGGGAACGACTGGATCTTCGACTGCGCCGCGCTTCCCGACAGCGCCAGCGCGCTCTCGGCGACCTCCGGCGGCCCGGTCACCTCCACGATCGTGCCGATGCGGCGGAAGCGCTCCAGGTCGCGGGGCGAGAAGTCGAGCATGGTGACGCGGTGGCCGAAGGTGCCGCTGTCGGCATCCACCGTGATCTCGTCGGCCTCGGTGTCGGCGAGCGCGTGCAGCCAGCGCTGAGTCTCCGCCTCGTCGAGCTCGATGCCGAGCCGCACCGCGGACTCGACGATCAGCGTGACATCGAACTCGGGTTCCTGGGGCATCGTCACTCCCGTCGTGGGCGAGCCTTCGCGTCCGCACGAAGGGCCCGGAACAGCTCCGCCTGATCTTGGGCGTCATTCAGAGCATTGTGCGCCAGGGGCCGCCCGGTCAAGTACTTCGGCGACAGCACCCGCATGCTCGTCTCGGCCCAGGTGCCGTCGGCGACCGCCATCGCGTACGACTTGATGTCGAGAGCGGAGTGCCCGAAGGGGTTGCGCCCCAGGTAGCGCTGAAAGTAGTCGTCGACGAACATCCAGTCGAAGGGGGCGTTGAACGCGGTGAACACCGGCACGTGCCCCTCGGGCACCACCTCGGCCACCCAGTCGGCGAACCGCTGCATCGCGACCGCCGGCTCGACGCCGGTCTCGGCGAGGGATGCGGGGTCGAGCCCGCTGATCGCGAGCGCCTGCTCGTTGACCTCCTCACGATCCGGCTTCAGCTCGACATAGAAGGTCGTCGTCGGCGTCTCGGCCAGGCACGCGCCGATCGACAGCAGAGCGAACCGGCTCGGCACGCTGCCCGCCGTCTCGACGTCGATCGAGATGAACACTTCGGGTCGGGGCTCGCTCTGGCTCACCCGGCGAGGCTATCGCTCGGGTGCGGATGGGCAACAGGGTGCGCGCGGATGCGTGAGAGCGTGCGGCCGCGTCAGGGTCTCTGAGAGCGTCAGAGCCCGACCTGCAGCACCAGCACCGCGGGGGCCAGGGCGAAGGCGATCGTCACCGGCAGGATGAGGAACACGAGCGGCACCAGCATCGCCACCTCCTTGCGCCCCGCGGACTCCATGAGCTGGCGGGTCGCCTCGACCCGCACGTCGGCGGCCTGCGCGCGCAGCACCTCGGCGAGCGGCGTGCCGCGGCCGAGCGCCCCGACCAGCTGATCGGTGGTCCGGGTGAACGCGGGCAGGTCGATCGCGTCGGCGCAGCGGGTGAGCGCATCGGGCACGGCCGCGCCCGCGTGGATGTCGGCGACGACCCGGGCGAACTCGCGGGCCAGCTCGCCGTGGCCGGTGCGCGCGACGCGGCGCAGCGCATCCACGACGTTCTCCCCCGCCGACAGGGCGAGGCTGAGGAACTCGAGCACGGTCGGCAGCTCGTCGGCGATGCGCGCCTGGCGGCGGCGCGCCGCCCGCACCAGCAGCTGCTCGGGGGCGAACAGCCCCAGCGTTCCGCACACCAGCACGAGCGCGACCGAGGCGACCCCCGGCAGAGAGTTGGTGCGCGACCAGACGGCGACGATCAGCACCCCGACGGCGAGCCCGCCGAGGGCGGCGAGCAGCTGACGAGAGCGGAAGCGCTCCACCGCGATCGGCACACCGGCCTGGCGCGCCCGCCGCTCGATCGACTCGTCGCCGCCGAGCAGGCTGGCGAGCGCCCGCCGCAGCCGCGCGAGCCCGGGCTCGATGAGTTCGAGCAGCACGCTCGTCGGCTCGCCCGCCCGCTCGGCGACGAGCTCGCGGGCGTGCGGAGAGACATCCACCAGATACGGGGCGAGCCGCCGGGAGAGCCTGGGCGCCCCGAACTGCGGCACCAGGGCGAGCAGCGTCCAGACGCCCACCCCGAAGGCGATGCCGAGCGGCACCGCCAGCAGCACGGTCGGCGTCACGCGAACCACCGCCGCTCTTCGGGCAGGCGCCCCAGCGCCACCATCAGCCGGTAGGCGACGACCGTCACGACGAACCCGATGAGCAGCAGCGCCGTGCCGCCGGGGCTCGCGTACACGGCGACCGCCTCCGGCCGGCTCGCCAGCACGAACAGCACGATCCACGGCGCCGCGACCCCGAGACGCGCGGCCGACACCACCCACGACTGGCGTGCCTCCGCCTCGGCGCGGGCGGCCTGCTCGCGGCGCAGCGCCGAGGCGAGGCCGCGCAGCAGCCCCGGCAGTTCGGTGCCGCCGACTTCACGAGCCAGGCGCAGCGTCTCGACCACCCGGTCGGCGACCGGATCGGCCAGCCGCGCTTTCAGCTCGTCAAGTGCCGGTCCGAGCGTGCCCCGCGCACGCAGTTCGCGGTCGAAGGCGGCGAACGCCTCGCGGAACTCCGGGATGCCGTGGTTCGCCAGCGATCCGATGCTCTCCGCCAGCGACAGGCCCGACCGCATGCCGGCGACCAGGTGGTCGATGAGGTCGGGCCAGGCGGCGCGCGCCAGCCGGCGTCGGTGCCTCGCTCGCGACGCCACGACCAGCCACGGAAAACTCGCCACGGCGGCGCCCGCCGCGAGCCCCAGGGCGGGGATGCCCGACAGCCCCGCCGCGATCGCCGCCGCCGTGACGCCGAGCAGCGCGCTCGTCGCCAGGAACAGCTCGGGGCGCACCCGCGCCAGGCCCGCCTGCGCGAGCCGCTGCGCGATCGCAGCGCTCCAGCCGGTGCCCGACGTCCCGGCACGTGCCTCCCGCGGCCACAGCCACGGCGAGGCCACCAGCACGACGCCAGCCCCGAGCAGCAGCCCCAAAAGCCAGGAGGTCACGCGGCGGCTCCGCGCAGAATCGGGATCGGGTCGGCGCCCGCGCGCTCGAACTTGATCATCCGCGGCGGCACCTCGCCGGTGGCGCGCAGACCGTCACGGCTGCTTTCGAACAGCGTCACCGCCTCGATCTCGCCGTCCGCCGTGACGCGTCCCGTCGGGGCGAGGATCTCGGCGACCCGCCGGCGGCCTCGGTGCAGTTCGGCGTGCACGATCAGGTCGACGCAGGAGGCGACCGTCGGCACCACGAAGCCCGCGTCGATGTTGCGACCCGCAAGCAGCGGCAGCGTCGACAGCTTCACGAGCGCCTCGCGCGCGCCGTTCGCGTGGATCGAGCACATGCCCGGGATGCCCGCGTTCAGCGCCACCAGCAGGTCGAGGCTCTCGGCCTCGCGGACCTCGCCGACCACCAGACGGTCGGGGCGCATCCGCAGCGCCTCCTTCACCAGTCGCCGCAGCGACACCTCGCCGGTGCCCTCGAGGCTCGGCTGGCGGCACTGCAGCGCGACCCAGTCGGCGGCCGAGAGCGAGAGCTCGAAGGTCTCCTCCGCGGTGACGATGCGCTCCTCCGGCCGCGTCGAGCCGAGCAGCGCGCAGAGCAGCGTCGTCTTGCCGGCCTGCGTGCCGCCCGAGACGATCACGTTTAGGCCGCTGCGCACCGCGAGATGCAGGAAGCCCGCCGCCTCGGCAGGCAGCGAGTCGAGCCGCACCAGGTCTTCGAGGCCGCGCATCTCGGCGCGGAACTTGCGGATGTTCACCGCCCAGTGCGTGCGCGTGATGTCGGGAATGACGACGTGGAGGCGCGACCCGTCGGGCAGCGAGGCGTCGACGAACGGCGAGGAGAGGTCGACGCGGCGCCCGGTGGACTGCAGCATCCGCTCGACCAGGTCGCGCACCTCCGACTCGCTGAGCGTCAGGGCGATGCGCTCGCTCACGCCGTCGCGGGCGACGAACACGTCGTGGGGCGAGTTGATCCAGATCTCTTCGATCGAGTCGTCGTCGAGCAGCGGCTGCAGCGGACCGAAGCCGACGAGCGAGGCGACCACCTCGCGCACCGCCGCCACCTCGTCGGGCAGCAGCGGCACCGAGCCGCCGAGCGCCCGCTCGCTGTAGCGCTGCACCTCCTCGCGCGCGAGCCGCAGCGCGAGGCCCTGCTCGGCGGTCAGGTCGAGCCCGTCGCCCCGCACCCGCAGACGCACGCGCTCGGTGATCGACGCGATCGCGGATTCCACGCCGCGATTCTGGACGGATGCGCGGACCCGCGCCCGCATCCATCCACACCCGGGGGTCTCGCGTGCGCCCCGCGCGCCGCGCTCTGCACGCGCGCGCTCGCGCACCCACCACCCCGCGAGCGGTGCCAAAAGTGCGATCCCGGAGCGCAACACCCGCAGTTTCGCACCGCTCGCAGAGGGGTCCCGGGGTGCGGGGCACGAGGGAATGTGTGCGTCTGAGCAGGCGACGGCCGAGCGGATGCGCGCTCACCCCGCGAGCTGCACACGCGCTCGCGCACCCACCACCCCGCGAGCGGTGCCAAAAGTGCGATCCCGGAGGGTGAGTCCCATAGCGTGGT
>DCRR01000007.1:0-47923 GCA_002325245.1 Microbacteriaceae bacterium UBA1487
TCTGGACCGTGCAGCGACTGCTCGACGCCGAGGAGCGCTGGGCGAATGATCCGCGGCACCAGCTGATGGCCGTCGTCGAGCACGTGCCGACGTCCACGCTCGTGGGATATTCGCTGCTGATCGTTCCGCCCTCGCTCTCCCGCCCGGTCGACCAGGACGACACTCTGGTGCTGCGCGAGCACCGGGGGCACCGACTGGGCATGCTGCTCAAGGTGGCGAGCATCCGGGAACTGCAGCGAGTTTTTCCCGGCCACCCCTCGATCATCACCTTCAACGCGGAGGAGAACCGCTTCATGCTCGACGTCAACGACGCCGTCGGCTTCGCGCCGATCGCGTTCGAGGGCGCCTGGCGAAAGGACCTGACATGACCGAGGATGCGAACTACCTCGAGGTGAATCGAGCGAACTGGGATGCGCGCGCCCCGCTGCACGCCGCCTCGCCGGACTACCGTCTCGATGCCTTCCGCGCCGACCCGGCCCACCTCTCGGACGTCGTGCGCTTCGACCTGCCGCGGCTCGGCGACATCGCCGGGCTCCGAGCCGTCCACCTGCAGTGTCACATCGGCACCGACACGCTGTCGCTGCACCGGCTCGGCGCGCACGTCACCGGCCTCGATTTCTCCCCCGCCTCGCTCGCCGAGGCCCGGCGCCTCGCTGCCGACGTGGGCGCGGCGATCGACTTCGTCGAGGCGGACGTGCACCTCGCGGCGGAGGTGCTCGAGCCGGGCTCGTTCGACCTCGTCTACACGGGAATCGGCGCGATCGGCTGGCTGCCGCGGATCCGTCCCTGGGCCGCCGCCGCCGCGGCGCTGCTGAAGCCCGGCGGCCGGTTCTTCATGCGGGAGGGGCATCCGCTGATGTGGACGCTCGACGAGAGCGACGAGCAGCGGGTGACCACGCGCTACGGCTATTTCGAGCACGACGAGCCCCTCGTCTTCGACAGCGCCGAGACGTATGTCGAGACGACCGGCACCATCGCGGCCACCCGCACGATGGAGTGGAACCACGGCCTCGCCGAGACGGTGCAGGCGCTCCTCGACGAGGGACTGCAGCTGGAGGCGTTCGCCGAGCACGACAGTGTGCCGTGGCTCGCGCTGCCGGGACACATGACAGGGCCGGGCCCCGATGGCGAGTTCCGGATGCGCGGCGACCGCCCGCGACTGCCCCTCACCTGGACGCTGCAGGCTCGGAAGCTCTGATCAGCCGCGCACCGCGCGGAGGCGCTGGCAACTCGGGCAGAAGTGCGATCCGCGGTTCATGAACACCTCGCGGACGATCGGCCGCCCGCAGCGTGGGCACGGCTCGCCGTGCCGCCCGTAGGCGTTCAGCGAGTGCGAGAAATAGCCGCTCGCGCCGTTCACATTGACGTACTGGGCGTCGAAGCTCGTGCCGCCCTCGGCGAGAGCCTTGCCGAGCACCGCCCGCACCTCGTCGAGCAGGCGCCGCGCGCGCGGCCGCGACAGCGTCTCGGTCGGCTGGTCGTAGTGGATGCGTGCCGCCCACAGCGCCTCGTCGGCATAGATGTTGCCGATGCCGCTCACGAGTGTCTGGTCGAGCAGAGCGCGCTTGATCGTGGTGCGCTTGCGGGCAAGCGCCGCGAAGAAGGCGCGTTCGGAGAAGTCCGGGTCGAGCGGGTCGCGGGCGATGTGCACCACCTGGCTTGGGATGCGCTGCTCGGGTCGGTCGCGCGTCGGCACCAGGCCATCGAGCGCCATCGATCCGAAGATGCGCTGATCGACGAAGTCGACGCGCAGCGGGCCGTGCTCGGGGTGCTCGAGATCGAGCACGATGCGGGTGAGCCGATCTCGGGGCGCGTCCGGTGAGCGCAGCAGCACCTGGCCGCTCATGCCGAGATGCACCACGACGGCCTCATCGGCGCGCTCCCCGGCGAGCGGGATCCAGAGGAACTTGCCACGGCGTTCAGGAGCGTTCAGGAGCGCGCCGGTGACGCGGTCGACGAAGTCCTCGCTCGGGCCCTCGTGCCGGCGCAGCGAACGCTCATCGAGCACCGTGACGGCGCGGACGAGCGACGCCGTGACCGCCGGGGCGAGCCCCAGGCGAACCACCTCGACCTCGGGCAGTTCCGGCATGGCGGCTCAGCGCTTGCGCGGCTGCAGGCGCGTCCACGCTTCGAGCGCGGCGGCCATCTCGGCCTGCTTCTTGCTCGACCCCTCGCCCGTGGCGACGCTGTCGCCGGCGACGACGACGGTGGCGTGGAAGCGCTTCGAGTGGTCGGGCCCGCTGTCGGCGACGACGTAGCTCGGCAGCCCCTTGCCGAGGCGGGTCGACAGTTCCTGCAGGCTCGTCTTCGGGTCCATCGCGGCGCCGAAGCGATCCGGGTCATCCAGCAGCGGGGCGATCAGGCGCAGCACGAGCGTGTTGGCTGCCTCCTGACCTGCCGACAGGTACGCCGCACCGATGATCGCCTCGACCGCGTCGGCGAGAATCGAGCCCTTCTCGCGGCCGCCGGTGAGCTCTTCCCCGCGGCCCAGGCGCACATGCGCGCCGAGTCCGATGTTCTGCGCGACCTCGGCCAGCGCCACCGCGCTGACGAGCGAGGCGCGACGCTTCGCGAGCTCGCCCTCGTCGAGGTGCGGGAAGTCGCGGTAGAGCATCACCGTGACCGACTGCCCGAGGATCGAATCGCCCAGGAACTCGAGTCGCTCGTTGTGGGCGATCCCGCCGTTCTCGTACGCGAACGAGCGGTGCGTGAGCGCGAGCTCGATCAGCTCGGGCTCGATCTCGAGGCCGAGCTCGGCGACCAGTCGAGCGCGCAGCGCGTCCGCGGATTCGCTCACGACGTCAGACGCATCGGGATCCGAAGGTGCGCTCGCACCGACAGAGCTACTCATGCCCACGATTCATTCGCGTCGCCCGGAGGCGTGCGAACGACTCAGACGTCGGCGACCTTGCGGCCCTTGTACTCGAGGAACAGCGGGGTTCCCGCGGAGTCCTCGACGACCTTGGCGCGGTGCGGCAGGCTGTAGACGGTCTTGCCGTTCTCGACGGTCTTGACGAGCGTGGGGACCTCGGCCTTCCACTGCGAACGACGGCTGCGCGTGTTGGAACGCGATTGCTTGCGCTTGGGAACCGGCATGGGTTTCTTCTTTCTTCGCGGCGCGCGGTCGCACCGCACACGTCTGGGTGGCTCTCGCGAGCCTCACTCTTCGGTCTGGAAGCCTTCGAGGGCGGCCCACCTGGGGTCGACTTCCTCGCGCGCTGGTCCTTCGGACGAGGAGGTCCGCTTTTCGCCCGTTTCCGGGTCAAGTCCTGGACAGTCCTCACGACAGACCGGCTGGAAGGGCAGTGCCAAGACCACCGCATCCCGCACGACCGGTTCAAGATTCACGTGATCTTCTTGAACCTGGAAGTCGAAAGCTTCGTCCTCAGAGTACGCGAAAAGCTCCTGGAATTCGACTTCGAGGTCCAGGCTCACCGGGTCGAGGCACCGAACGCACTCCCCCGACACGGTCGTGCGGATGTCCGCGCTGACGAGGATGCCGTCGTGCAGGCCCTCCAGGCGCACGTCGAGCTCGACGGAATCGCCTTCGCGCACGTACGCGGCGCCGGCGCCGAGCTGTTCGGGCGCGGCGAGATCCAGGTCCAGCTCGCGCATCGCGCCGGGGCGGTGCATGAGCTCATGGACGGGGATCAGGAACGGGGATGCAGGGGTGGCCACGGTCGCCGATTCTACGCGCCCGACAGCGCTTCCGCCCGCGCGCGGCGGGCGGAAGATCCGGTCACGCGGAGACGGCGGCGAACGCCTCGTCGTAGATCGCGAGGGCGCGGGCGACCTCGTCGTCCGTGACGACGCACGGCGGCACCACGTGCACGCGGTTGTCGGCGACGAAGGGCAGCAGTCCGCGGGCGAGCAGCTCCGCCTTCAGCGCGCCGATCACGGAGGCCGAAACGGGTTCGCGCGTCGCCGGGTCGGCCACCAGGTCGAGGGCCCAGAACACGCCAAGACCCCGCACCTCGCCGATCATCTCGTGCTTCTCGGCGAGCGCGCGCAGGCCCGGCCCGAGGAGGTCGCGTCCGACGCGGGCGGCATTCTCGAGCACGCCCTCCTCCTCCATCGCGTCGATCGTGGCGACGATCGAGGCCATGGCGAGCGGGTGGCCCGAGTAGGTGAGCCCGCCCGGGAAGACCTTCTCGTCGAAGCTGTGGGCGATCGCGGGCGAGATGATCACGCCGCCCGCGGGCACGTAGCCGGAGTTGACGCCCTTGGCGAAGGTGATGAGGTCGGGAACGATGCCGTCGGGGTTCACCGTCTCGTTCTGCCATGCGAACCAGTCGCCGGTGCGGCCGAAGCCCGACATCACCTCGTCGAAGATCAGCACGATGCCGTGCTCGTCGGCCAGCTCGCGCACCCCGCTGAGGTATCCGGGCGGCGGCACCAGCACCCCGGCGGTTCCGGGAATGCCTTCGAGGATGATCGCGGCGATCGAGCCGGGGCCCTCCGACTGGATGACGCGCTTCAGGTGGTGCAGCGCCCGCTCGGACTCCTGCTCCACCGAGTCGGACCAGAACTCGCTGCGGTAGGCGAACGGACCGAAGAAGTGCACGTGGCCGCGCGCGAACTCGTTGGGGATGCGCCGCCAGTCGCCAGTGGCGACGACCGCCGCACCAGTGTTGCCGTGGTAGCTGCGGTAGGTGCTCAGCACCTTGTCGCGCCCGGTGAACTGCCGCGCCATGCGGATCGCGTTCTCGTTGGCGTCAGCACCGCCGTTGGTGAAGAACACCTTCTCGAAGCCGGGGCCCGCCTTCTCGACGATGCGCTTCGCGGCCTCACCGCGCGTGAGGTTGGCGTGAGGCGGGGCGATCGTCGGCAGGATCGCGGCCTGCTCCTGGATCGCCGCCACGACCTTCGGATGCGTGTGCCCGATGTTGACGTTGACCAGCTGGCTGGAGAAGTCGAGGTAGCGAGTGCCCTCGAAGTCCCAGACCTCGCTGCCCGAGCCGCCCGCGATGACCAGCGGGTTCAGGGCGCCCTGCGCCGACCAGGAGTGGAAGACGTGCGCCCGATCGAGGTCGTGAGCGCGAGTGCCGTCGGAGGGGTCGAGGTGCGTGGTCATGGTGCGTCCTTGCGAGTGAAGGGGGTCGATGGCGACCGGGTGGTGGGGCTGGTCGAGGAGCCGAGCTGCGGTGCCTCGTGGTCAGAATACGGTCTCGATACGCCCTGCGGGCTACTCGACCGGCTGAATCGTGCGAGCCGGTCGAGCAGCCGCGCCGCGGCCTATTCAGACCTCGTGAGGTGAGCCGGTCGAGCAGCCGCGCCGCGGCGTATCGAGACCTCGGTGGTGGGGTCTCGATACGCCCTGCGGGCTACTCGACCGGCGGGGTGCTACTGACCGCCCTCGGTGAGGACTACGTCGAGCGGCGTGTAGTCGCCGCCGACGACAACACCCTCCTCCGCGAGCGCGTCGAGCGCCTGCTGGATGTAGATGTTGGAGTACGCGGAGGCCGCGGGCTCCGTGGTGATGAGGTTCAGGCCGTCCTGGTTGACCGCCGCGAGAGCGCCGGTGACGGTCTTGTCCCAGGCCGCCGAGTCGATGAGACCGAAGTCGCCACCGGCCCAGATCAGCTTGTTGACCTCGTTCATCTGCCACAGCTGATGCGTCGGGCCGACCGGGAACGCCGCCTCGGCGTTGATCGCGGCGTCGTAGGTGATCGCCGCGGCCTCCTCCGGGTTGTCCCGCGCGAAGATCCAGCCCTTGGTGACGGCCTTCAGGAAGCGCACCGCGGCGTCGGCGTAGGCCGGGTCCTCGAGGCGCTCGGTGTCGGCCCAGATCGCGTCCTGGAGCATCGCTCCGGCCGTGTCCTCGTACGAGACGACGTTGAAGTCCTCCGGCTGGTACAGCTCGCCGGTGTCGGGGTTCACGACCTCGAGAATCTGCGCCCACTCGTTGTAGGTCATCGCCTGCGCGGCGTCGACATCCCGGTCCAGCAGCGCGTTCATGCTGAAGTCCTGGGTCGTGATCGACACGCTGGTCGAGTCGAGGCCCTCATCGGCCATGGCCGCGAAGATCTCCCACTCGTTGCCGAAGCCCCACGAGCCGATGCGCTTGTCCTCGAAGTCGGCAACCGAGCTGATGCCGCTGTCGGCCCACGAGACCTGCAGCGTGCCGGACTTCTGGAAGACCTGCGCGATGTTCGTGAGCTCGACACCGGTGGCCTCGAGGGTGCCGAGCACCTTCGGAACCCACGCGATGGCGAAGTCGACGTCACCGGCGACGAGCGCATCCTGCGGGACGATGTCGCCACCGGACGGGACGACCTCGACGCTGTCGAAGCCCTCCTCCTCGAAGTAGCCCTGGTCGAGGGCGACGTAGTAGCCCGCGAACTGCGCCTGCGGAAGCCACTGCAGCTGCAGCTTGACCGAGGTGATCGGCTCGAACTCCCCCGAGTCGGTCGTGTCGGTCTCGGCGGTGGTACACGCGGCGAGGGTGAGCGCCGTGACGGCCGCAGCGGCGACGGCCGCGAGGCCGCGGCGAGTGCTGTGTCTCATGGTGTTCCTTTCAGGTGGGTGGTGCCGGGTGGTGCAGGGGGTTCCGCCGGTCAGACCGGCGGGCGCCTCGTCGCCAGCTTCTCGAGAAGCGAGGTGACGAGGAAGAAGACGAGGCCGATCAGGATGCCTCCCGCGACGAACGCCCAGGCCAGGGCGGCGCGCCCCGACTTGGCGTAGGTCGCGATCGCGGTGCCGATGCCGTCGGCGGGACCGCCGAAGTACTCGGCAACGAGGGCGGCGATGACCGCGAGCGAGCTCGCGATGCGCAGCCCCGTCATGAGATACGGCAGCGCCGTCGGCAGGGTGAGCACGCGGAACGTCTGGCCGGGGCTGGCGGCGGAGGCGCGCAGCAGGTCGCGATGCACCGGCGTCGTCTGGCGAAGGCCGCGCAGCACGTTGACGAAGACGGGCACGAAGGCGGCGAGCGCCGCGACCGCCTGCCGCCCGAACTGGCTGGAGGCGCCGAACATCGTGTTGAGGATCGGGGTGAGGGCGACGATCGGCACGACGGCGATCGCCGCCACGATCGGGGCGAGCATCCCGTCGATCGGCTTCACGGCGGCCGCGAGTGCGGCGAACACGATCGCCACGAGCGCCCCGATGACAAGGCCGATGAGGGCGTTCGTCGCCGTGATGATCATCGCGTCGCTGATGATCCCCCAGCGCTCGACGAGTTCGGCGCCGATCGCCGCGGGACTCGGCAGCATGCGCGGCGCGGCGCCGAGCACGTCGACGTAGACGATCCACGCGAGCACCCCGACGACGCCCACGGCGATGGGCGCGGCGACCCGCAGCCAGGAGGGAAGCACGCGCGCGGTCACCGTTCGTTCGCTCTCTCGACGGGGGCGCCGTGCAGCGCCTCGCGCACCGCGGTGACGCGTTCGAAGTAGGCGGGCGACTCGCGCAGCGCCTCGTCGCGCACCACGTCGCCGAAGCCGGTCGCGAGCACCTCGGTGATGCGACCGGGGCGCGGGCTCATGACGACGACGCGGTCCGAGAGGAACACCGCCTCGGGGATCGAGTGCGTGACGAACACGACCGCGGCGCCGGTCTCGGCGGCGATGCGGGTGAGCTCCGACTGAAGGTATTCGCGGGTCATCTCGTCGAGGGCGCCGAAGGGCTCGTCCATGAGCAGCAGCCGGGGCCGCGCGGCGAGCGCGCGCGCGATCGCGACGCGCTGCTGCATGCCGCCCGAGAGCTGGTCGGGGTAGCGATCGATGAACTCGGTGAGGCCGACGAGCTCCGCGAGTTCGGCGACCCGCGCCTCGCGCTCGACCTTGTCGACCTTGTGCAGCTCGAGCGGCAGCGCGATGTTCGCCCCGACGGTGCGCCAGGGCAGCAGGCCTGCCTGCTGGAAGACGATCCCGTAGTCCTGGTCGATGCGGGCCCGCGCGGCCGGCTTGCCGAAGATCTCGAGCTCGCCGCTGGAGGCCTGGTCGAGGTCGGCGATCAGTCGCAGCAGGGTCGACTTGCCGCATCCCGAGGGGCCGATCAGGGAGACGAACTCGCCCGCCGCGACCTCGAGCTCGACCCCGCCGAGCGCGGTCACGTCGCCCGAGGCGGTGGGGAACACCCGCCCGACCCCCGCGGCGCGGACGGCGGGCACGGAGGCCTGGGGAGTTTCTGTGGTGGTCATGCGGCGGCTTCTCCCCTGCGGTAGTTCTTGAGTCCGAGTCCGACCAGGGCGACCGAGCCGGCGGCGATGAGGCCGAGCGCGATCGAGCCGAAGGTCGGTCCCCACGGTGCGGCCGGGTCGCTGGAGGCCTGACCGGCGAGTTGGATGAGCATGCGCCCGATGCCGCCGCGCATGCCGATCGAGACCTCCGCGACGACGGCGCCGAGCACCGCGTTGGCGGCCGCGAGGCGCAGGGCCGGCAGCAGGTGCGGCACCGCGGCCGGCAGGCGCAGGCGCAGCAGCGTCGGCCAGTAGCCGGCGGCGTAGCTGCGCATCAGGTCGATGTGGATGCGGTCGGGCGCCTCGAGTCCGCGCAGCATTCCGACCGCCACAGGGAAGAACGCGAGGTAGGAGGCGATGACCGCGACCGAAAGCCACTGGGGCCAGGGCATCACATCGCGGTCGATCTGCAATCCGATGCTGTTCATGACGGGGGCGAAGGCGATGAGCGGCACCGTCTGGCTGACGACGATCCACGGCAGCAGCCCCCACTCGACGAGTTTCCAGCGCTGCATGAGAGCGCCCAGCAGGGCGCCGACGGCGACGCCGATCAGCCAGCCGACGGCCGCGATCCCGAGCGTGGTGAGCGCGGCCGTGATGACCGGAACGATGAGCGGCGGGGTGTCTCCGCCACTGGTCGACTCGAACAGCCGCGTGACCATGTCGGAGATGTGCGGCATGGCGCGATCGTGTGTGCGCGGCAGGATCATGACTCCCGAGCCGGTCTCGCCCTCGATCGCCCCGATCGTCACACCCTCGGCCGGCCCGAGGAACTTGTAGCCTTCCCAGAGCAGACCGACCGCGAGGACGCCCAGCACTCCCCAGAGCGCGGCGAGTCCCCGACGCGCGGAGCTCCGGGAGCGACTCATGCCTTGGCCGTGAGGTGATCCTGGAGCGCGGGGATCACGGTCTCGCCATAGACACGCAGTGTCTCTTCCTTGTTGTCGTGCTGCAGGTAGCCGGCGAACTGGTGCACCCCGATCGCCTTCAGCTCTTCGAGCTTGGCGATGTGCTCCTCGGCGGTGCCGAGCACGCAGAACCGGTCGACGATCTCGTCCGGCACGAAGTCGACGTGGTCATTGTCGGCCTTGCCGTGAGAGTTGTAGTCGTAGCCCTCGCGGCCCTTGATGTAGTCGGTGAGCGCCTGCGGCACGGCGCCCGAGTCACCGTACTTGGCGACGATGTCGGCGATGTGGTTGCCGACCATTCCGCCGAACCAGCGGGACTGCTCACGAGCGTGCACCAGCCCCTCGTCGGTGCCGTCGGTGATGTAGAACGGCGCCGCGACGCAGAACGTGATGTCGTCGGGGTTGCGGCCCGCCTTCTCGGCGGCGTCGCGCACGACCGCGATCATCCACTTGGCGATATCGACATCCGCCAGCTGCAGGATGAAGCCGTCTCCGACCTCCCCGGTGAGCTTGAGTGCAAGCGGACCGTACGCGGCCACCCACACCTCGAGCTCGCTGCCGACGCTCCACGGGAAGCGCAGCTGGGAGCCGTTGTACTCGACCTCGCGGCTGTTGCCGAGCTCGCGGATGACGTGGATCGACTCGCGCAGCTCCTTGAGCGTCGTCGGCTTGCCGTTGGTCACGCGCACCGCCGAGTCGCCGCGCCCGATACCGACGACCGTGCGGTTGCCGTACATCTCGTTCAGGGTGGCGAACACCGAGGCGGTGACCGTCCAGTCGCGCGTCGCCGGGTTGGTGACGAACGGCCCGACGGTGACCCGGCGGGTCTCGGCGAGGATCTGGCTGTAGATCACGTACGGCTCCTGCCACAGCAGGTGCGAGTCGAAGGTCCAGACGTGGCTGAACCCGTGCTGCTCGGCGAGCTTGGCGAGGTGAACCGTCCGGCTGGCCGGCGGGTTGGTCTGAAGTACTGCTCCGAAGTCCATCGTCTACACCAGGTACTGCGACAGGCCGCGCTTGAGGTAGCGTCCGTCGCCCTTCGTTCCGAGATAGGTGTCGTCGTCGACGATCACCTTGCCGCGGCTGAGCACCGTGTCGACACGACCGTCGATCTCGAAGCCCTCCCACGCCGCGTGGTCCATGTTCATGTGGTGCTTCTTCTCGTAGCCGATGCTGGTGTGGCCGTTCGGGTCGTAGATCACGATGTCGGCGTCGGCACCCGGCTGGATGACGCCCTTCTTGCCGTACAGCCCGAACATCCGCGCGGGCGTGGTGCTGGTCAGCTCGACCCAGCGCTCGAGCGTGATCTCGCCGGTGACGACGCCCTGGTACATGAGGTCCATGCGGTGCTCGACGGAGCCGATGCCGTTCGGGATCTTGCGGAAGTCGCCGAGGCCCAGCTCCTTCTGATCCTTCATGCAGAACGGGCAGTGGTCGGTCGAGACCATCTGCAGGTCGTTGGTGCGCAGCGCCTGCCACATCGAGTCCTGGTGGCCTTCGGCACGCGAGCGCAGCGGCGTGGAGCACACCCACTTCGCCCCCTCGAACGCGCCGGCCTCATCGCTGCTGGCGCCGAGCTGCTCCTCCAAGGAGAGGTAGAGGTACTGCGGGCAGGTCTCGCCGAACACGTTCTGCCCTTTGTCGCGCGCCCAGGCGAGCTGCTCGACCGCCTGCTTGGCGCTCACGTGCACCACGTAGAGCGGAGCGCCGGTGAGGTTGGCAAGCATGATCGCGCGGTGCGTGGCCTCTTCCTCCATCTGCCAGGCGCGCGCGATGCCGTGGTAGTACGGGTCGGTCTTGCCCTGGGCGACGAGCTGCTCGGCGAGCACGTCGATCGCGGGACCGTTCTCGGCGTGCATCATCGTGAGCATTCCGGTGTCGCGCGCGACCTGCATGGCCTTCAGCACCTGCGCGTCGTCGGAGTAGAAGACGCCCGGGTAGGCCATGAACAGCTTGAAGCTGGAGATGCCCTCGTCGACGAGCTTCGGCATCGCGGCGAGCGAGTCCTCGTCGACGCCGCCGATGATCTGATGGAACGCGTAGTCGATCGCGCAGTTGCCGGCGGCCTTGGTGTGCCAGGCCTCGAGGCCGTCGAAGACGCGCTGGCCGTAGGTCTGCACGGCGAAGTCGATGATCGTCGTGGTGCCGCCGTGCGCGGCGGCACGGGTGCCGGTCTCGAAAGTGTCGGAGGCGGCGGTGCCGCCGAAGGGCAGCTCCATGTGGGTGTGCGCATCCACACCGCCGGGGATGACGTACTTCCCCTTCGCGTCGATGACCGTGTCGACGCTGCTCTCCAGGTCGACGCCGAGGGCGGTCGAACCCGGCTGGAGCACCGCGACGATGGTCTCGCCGTCGATGAGAACGTTGGCGGGGGTCCGCCCCGTCGCCGAGACGACCGTGCCGTTGATGATGAGGGTCTTCATGATGTCCTCCCGAGAGTCCGGACTACGGCTGGGGGATCGACGTGTAGGACTCCGGACGACGGTCCCGGTAGAACTGCCAATCGTCGCGCATCTGCTTGACCATGTCGAGGTCGAGGTCGCGGATCAGGATCTCCTCGTGCTCGCCCGAGCCGCGCTCGCCGACGAAGTTGCCGCGCGGGTCGATGACCTGGCTGGTGCCGTAGAAGTCGACCGCCAAGTCGCCATACTCGTTGTCTTCGCGACCGACGCGGTTCGGCTGGAGCACGAAGTAGCCGTTGGCCACCGCGGCCGCCGGTCCCTCCACCTCCCAGAGCCGGTTCGAGAGCCCCGGCTTGGTGGCGTTCGGGTTGAAGACCATGTGGGCGCCGTTCAGACCCAGCTCGCGCCAGCCCTCCGGGAAGTGCCGGTCGTAGCAGATGTAGACGCCGATCTTGCCGACGGCGGTGTCGAAGACGGGGTAGCCGCCGTTGCCGGGACGGAAGTAGAACTTCTCCCAGAAGCGGTCGAGGTGCGGGATGTGGTGCTTGCGGTACTTCCCGAGGATGGTGCCGTCGGCATCCACCACGACCGCGGTGTTGTAGTAGACGCCGGTCATGTCCTCCTCGTAGATCGGGAGAATCATGACGACGCCGAGCTCCTTGGCGAGCGCCGCGAAGCGCTGCACGATCGGGCCGTCAGCCGGCTCGGCGAACGCGTAGTACTTCTTGTCTTCGGTGATGCCGAAGTAGGGCCCGTAGAACAGCTCCTGGAAGCAGACGACCTGCGCACCCTGCGCCGCGGCCTCGCGGGCGAAGCCCTCGTGCTTGGCCAGCATGGACTCTTTGTCACCGGTCCAGGTGGTTTGGGTGATCGCGGCTCGAATGATCGACATGCTGGCTCCCTTGGTCGTGCTTTTGTTATTGTTCGCCGAAAACATTTCTCTGACGTTTCTGCACGTGACAGCGGCGTAAAACTCAGCATCGGGTATCCGGCCTCATTCGCAATCTACGACGGGACGCATCAACTTGGTAGCCCTCGAGCTCGACGAGCGCACTCCGCGCGGCATCGCGGCCGCCCTCGCCCGGCTCATCACGAGCGGCGACCTGGCCCCGGGTGATCGGCTTCCGACGGTGCGCGATCTCGCCGCCGAGCTCGGCGTGAGCCCCGCCACGGTCAGCCACGCCTGGCAGACCCTCGCCGCCGCCGGGCTCATCACGAGCCGGGGGCGCAGCGGCAGCTTCGTGCGCTCCGCCCCGCGCGAGTGGCTGCCGACCCGCTACCGCGGACTCGAGGGCCGCGAAGCGGCGCGGCTCGACCTCTCGCGCGGCACCCCCGACCCGGAGCTGCTGCCCGAGCTCGGCCCCGCACTCGCCCGGGTCTCGGACCGCGCCTCCCCGGTCAGCTATCAGTCGAAGCCCGATATCCCCGAGCTCCACGACCTCCTGCGGGCGACGTGGCCGGCCCCCGTCGAGTCGCTCACGGTGACCAACGGCGCCCTCGACGCGATCGACCGGGCCCTCGGTGCGCTCGTGCGGCTGGGCGACCGGATCGTGCTCGAAGACCCCACCTTCCCGCCGTTCCTCGACCTCGTCGAGCTGTACGGCCTGGAGGCGATCCCGGTTCCCGTCGACGCCGAGGGCATGCGACCGGACGAGTTCGCGCGCGCCCTGGGGCGCGGCCCGGCCCTCGTGCTGCTGCAGCCGCGTGCGCACAACCCGACCGGAGCGTCGATGAGCGGGGAGCGCGCCGAGCGGCTGGCCTCGCTGGTGCGCCGCAGCCGCATGGCGGAGCGCACTGTCGTGATCGAGGACGACCACTCGTCGATGATCTCGCGCTCCCCCGACGTGTCGCTGGCCCGCTGGCTCCCCGAGCGGGTCCTGCACGTGCGCAGCTTCTCCAAGTCGCACGGGCCCGACCTGCGGATCGGCGCTCTCGGCGGGCCGCGGACCCTGATCGACCGCGTGGTCGCGCGGCGACTTCTCGGGCCGGGCTGGACCTCGCGCATGGTGCAGGCCCTGCTCTTCGAGCTGCTCACCGACCCGGAGTCGACCGCGCAGCTCGACATCGCCCGCGAGAGCTACGCGGCGCGGCAGGCAGCGCTCTCCGCCGGGCTCGCCCGGCACGGCGTCGAGACCTCCGCCGCGGACGGCATCAACATCTGGCTCGAGGTCGACAACGAGCGCCAGGCGATGGTGCACCTGGCGGCGGCGGGCATTCAGGTGGCCCCCGGCTCGCCGTTCCAGGCGGGCGAGCCGCTGCCACGACTGCGGGTCACGGCGGGGGTGGTGCCGGTCGAGACCGCGCAGGATGTCGCCGCCGTGCTCGCGACCGCAGCGCGCAGCTGAGGAGCGCGCCCCGCTACGATGGGCACACGGACCCCCGGGGCACTCCTGCCCCGGTGCGTCGCCCGGGGCTTTCGGGCGGCACGGCCCGCGCAGCCTCTTTCTGCGCCCTGCCGACCACCTCAACCCCCGGGAATCCCATGCCTCACGCCCCCACCTCTTCGCCGACGACCGGCCCCGCCCTCGAGCCGCGGGCTCGCCGTGCGTCCCGACCTCTCATGGTGTCCGCCCTGGTCGCCCTCGGCGCGCTGACGCTCGCCGGCTGCGCGCCCGAACCCGCGTCCGGCGTCGACCCCGACACGGGAAGCGCCGCCGCGGCACTCGAGCTCTCGAACTGCGGGGTCGCCGTCACGATCGACGCGCCCCCGGAGCGGGTCATCACGATCAAGTCGACGTCGACCGAGATGCTGCTCGCGCTGGGACTCGGCGACCGCATCATCGGCACCGCGTTCCCCGACGGCCCGGTGCCCGAGGAGTGGGCGGATGCCGCCGCCGACCTGCCGCTCATGAGCGACCGGGTGCCGGGCGAGGAGGCGGTGCTCGAACTGGAACCGGACTTCATCTACGCCGGCTGGGAGTCGAACTTCTCCGCCGACGGCGTCGGTGAGCGCGACGAACTCGCCGCCCTCGGCATCGACACCTACGTGTCCCCCGCCGCATGCCGCAGCGCCGAGGTGCCCGACGAGCTCGACTTCGAGGAGGTCTTCCGCGAGATCGCCGAGGTCGCCTCGATCTTCGACGTCGACGCGAGCGACCTGATCGAGGCGCAGCGCGCCGAGCTCGACGCGATCGTGCCCGACTCGCGCGGGCTGACCGCGCTCTGGTACTCCTCCGGCTCCGACACCCCCTACGTGGGCGCCGGAACGGGGGCCCCGCAGATGGTGCTGGATGCGATCGGATTGCGGAACATCGCGGGCGACATCGAGGGCGGCTGGACCTCACTCAGCTGGGAGGCCGTCATCGAGGCCGACCCGAGCGTCATCGTGCTCGTGGAATCCGACTGGGGCAGCGCCGAGAAGAAGATCGCGCAGCTCGAGGGCAACCCGGCGACCGCGCAGCTGACCGCCGTGCTCGGCGAGCGCTACCTGATCGTGCCGTTCGCGGCGAGCGAGGCGGGGGTGCGCAGCGTCTCCGCGGCGAGCGACCTGTCTGCGCAGCTGGCGAGCCTGACGGCGCCGTGAGTCCGGGCGTCGAGCGGCTCTCCCCGGGACGAACCCATCGCGGTTCGTCCCGGGGAGGCGCTCGCCGCCCCGGTGCGCGCGCGGCGGGACGCCTGCGTCTGCTGCTCGTGACGATGATCCTCGGCGCAGGCCTGCTCGCCTCGATCGCGGTCGCCGTGACGATCGGCCCGGCCGAGCTCTCCCTCGCAGAGGTCGCGGCCGCGGTCGGCGCCCAACTGACCGGCGGCGACTCGGGGCTCAGCGTGACGCGCGACGCGATCGTGTGGGAGCTGCGGTTTCCGCGCGTGCTGACGGCGGCGGCTGTCGGCGCGGGCCTGGCGCTCTGCGGCGCCGTGATGCAGGCCCTCACCCGCAACCAGCTCGCCGATCCGTACCTGCTGGGTCTGTCGTCGGGTGCCTCGCTCGGCGCCGTCAGCGTGCTGCTGCTCGGGGCCGCCATCGTGCTGCCGCTCGCCGCCTTCGTCGGTGCGCTGCTCGCCCTGGGGGCGACCCTCGCGCTCGCCAACTCGCTGGGACGCATCACGCCCACCCGCACGGTGCTCGCCGGGCTCGCCGTCTCGGCGCTCGCGGGCGCCCTGACCAGTTTCGTCATCTTCTGGTCGGTGACCGGCGACTCCTACCGCGAGATCCTGAACTGGCTGCTCGGCTCGCTCGCCGGGGCGCGCTGGTCCTCGGTCGCGATTGCGGGCACCGCGCTCATCGTGATCGGGATCCCGCTGATGCTCACGGGGCGCCTGCTCGACGCCTTCGTCTTCGGCGATGCCACGGCGGCCTCGCTCGGCATCCCGGTGCAGCGGCTGCGCTGGACGCTCCTGGCGGCATCCGCCCTGCTCACCGGCGCGCTCGTCGCGGTCTCCGGCTCGATCGGCTTCGTCGGCCTGGTGCTCCCGCACGCCGTTCGGCTGCTCACCGGGCCCGGGCACCGCGCGCTGCTACCGCTCTCGGCGCTCACCGGCGGCATCTTCCTGGTGTGGGCCGACACGCTCGCCCGCACCGCGTTCGACCCGCGCGAGCTGCCCGTCGGCATCGTCACCGCGCTGATCGGCGCGCCCGTGTTCGCGCTGCTGCTGGCGCGCCGGAGGTCGGAGGCATGAGCGAGCGGCGGGCCCCGGGCCCGGGACTCGACGCGCGCGGCATCACAGTCGTGCGCGATCACACGACGCTGCTCACGGACGTCTCGTTCCACGCCCCCGCGGGCGCCCTCACGGCCCTCCTCGGACCGAACGGCGCAGGCAAGTCGACGCTGCTGCGGGCCGTTGCCGGCGTCGAGCGTCCCGATGCGGGTGAGGTTCGCTTCGAAGGCTACGACCTCGCCGAGCTCGGCCGCCGCGCGCGAGCGCGACGGGTCGCCCTCGTCGAGCAGGATTCCTCGACCGATCTCGCCGTCACCGTGCGCGAGACCGCACGGCTGGGACGCACCCCGCACGAGTCGTGGCTCGGCGGCGACGACCCGGACGCGGTCGAGATCGTCGACGAAGCACTCCGCCTCTCGGGCGCGCACGCCTTCGCCGACCGCACGGTGCCGAGCCTGTCTGGCGGCGAGCGACAGCGGGCGTTCCTCGCCCGGGCTCTCGCCCAGGATCCGCGACTGCTCCTGCTGGACGAGCCGACGAACCACCTGGACGTCGCCGCGGCGCTGGAGGTGCTGACGCTGCTGGAACGCCTCAGCGCGAGCGGGATGACCGTCGTCGCCGCCCTCCACGACCTGAGCCTCGCCGCCGCCTTCGCCGACCATGTCGTGGTCGTGCAGCACGGTCGGGTCGTCGCCGAGGGACCGACGCGCACCACCCTCGCGCCCGAACTGGTGCGCGAGGTCTACGGGGTGCGCGCCGTCTGGCTGGACAATCCGCTCACCGGACGTCCGCTACTCGCCGTGGCGCCGGCCGAGGAGAGCGAGGTCGCGACTCGCACCGTCGGTGCGGCGCGCGGGCAGGCCACCGGCTAGGCGGGCGCCCGAGCCTCGGCGTCGGCCTCCGAATCCTCCTGGGCGCCCCCGCCGATCAGCGATGGCGGCAGCAGCAGCGCCCTCGCCCGCTGTCGCCCGTCGGCCGAGGCGAGGATGGCGCGCCGCACCTCGAGCACAGCCCGGTCGTCGAGCGGGGCGGTCGACTCCGGCGCGAAAGCGACCCGCTCGACGTCGTCGCGCACCCGGTCGAGAACCTCGCGCTCGCTCGCCAGCACGATGCCAAGGCGCGCCGCGAAGGCCCGGGGCGTCTCCGAGTCGGGTGCCGACCAGCCGACGTCGCGCGCGGTGTCGCGCAGCTCATCCCACGCCGCCTGCGCCGCCCCGTCGCCGCGGCGGACACGTCGGAGCCGCCGCCACCGGCGCAGCGCACGCCACGTCATCAGGGTGACGGCCGCCGCCGCCAGGATGACGAGCACGACGGTCGTGATCGCCGGGAGCGACGCGAGTCCGTTGTCGACCGTCGCCGCGGCCGGGTCGTCGACGTCGAACCCGTCGTCGCGCGGATTGAGCGTCGGACTGATCGCATCCTGCGCGTCACGCGGCGTGCTCGGCCCGGTCCCCGGCACCCTCACGGCCTCGCTCGGCAGCGTCTCCGGGTAGCTCGGCACCGATCCGCGGCTCGGGGTGGGCTCGAAGCGCGTCCAGCCGACCCCCTCGAAGTAGAGCTCCGGCCACGCGTGCAGATCGTGCGTCGTCACGACGTAGGCGAGCCGCTCGCGACCGTCCTCCAGCGTGATGAGCGTCTCGCTGCCGGGCTGGAAGCCCACCACGAGCCGGGACGGAGTGCCGAGCGTGCGCGCCATGATCGCCATCGTCGAGGCGAAGTGCACGCAGTAGCCGGAGCGCTCGTCGAGGAACGCCGACACGACCTCGAGGCTTGCCCCATCGCCGCCGCGCTCCAGCGGGGTCTCGGTCGAATACTCGAAGTCGGGACCCCGCAGGTAATTCTGCAGCGCCACCGCCGCGTCGTAGTCGGTCTCGGCCCGGCCCGTGATCTCGAGCGCTGTCTCGACGATGTTCGCCGGCACCTCATCCGGCAGCGCGAGCTGCCGCTCCAGCTCGGGCCCGGGTTCCGCCGCGTCGCGCAACTGCGAGCTCGTCGCGAGCACGTCCAAGTACTCCAGCTCATAGGTCTGCTGGTAGGCGTTGCCGGAGGAGGTGCGGATCGACAGCCCGCCGGTCTCCACCAGCCAGCTGCCCTCGAGCCCTTCGATCTCGGTCACCGGGTACGGGACCGGCACCCAGCGACTGCTGATCTCCCCGACCGTGAAGGTGCCCGCGCGCTGCGCGCTGCGCACGTCCTCGCTCTGGCCCTCGGGCCCGGGAAGCGCGCCGTCGATCTCCTCGATCGCATCGGAGACATCTCCGACGAGCCAGTCGCCGCCCGAGAACACCGCCAGGGTCGTGAGCCGCAGATACGCCCCTGCCCCGGTGTCGGTCCAGTAGACGACCGCCTCCACCGGGTCGGCCCGCCGCAGGTCGCGGCCGAGTGAGATGAGCGGGTTGATGCCGGTCGCGTAGCCGACCACCGAGCCGCGGGTCCCCGGCTCGGCGAGCGCGACCGGCGGCACCACGAGCGCCGCCACGACGGCGAACGCTCCGATGGTCGCCGTCGCGACGACGGTGCTCCGCGGCGTCGGAAGTCGCAGCAGCGTCAACGAGCCGGCCGCAGCCAGGACGAACACCAGCGGGTCCGCGAGCCCCGAGCCGACGATCACCGGGATCGCCAGGATTCCGACGACGGGCACGACGGTGAACGCGGGTCGGCGAAGCCCGAGGGCGATGCTCTCGGTGGTGACGGCGACGGTCACACCGAGCAGCGCGAGCACGAAGACGATCCCGGCGTCGGCCTCGGCGGGCACCCGCTGAGAGGCGATCGAGGCGGCACCCTCGCCCGGCAGCGCGGCGAGCTGCCTCCAGGTCTCATCGGTCGGAACGATCCCGAGCACGGCCGTCTCGGGGGCGAAACCGGCGACCAGCGCGAAGCCTGCCGCCAGCAGTGCCAGCAGCGGCGCCACGCCGGTCGGAACCCCGATCGCGCGCGCGAGGGTCGCGACGATGATCGGCACGAGCATGAGGGAGGCCACGGCGAAGAACCAGCCGAGGCCCTGCAGCAGCGGATGCAGACCGCCGACCGCGACGAGCAGGGTCGCGCTCACCAGCGCCACCCTCGAGACGACGACACGCGAGCCCCGCGGGGCACGTCGCACCGTCGGCCGCGTGGGTCGCCGCTCAGTCGTCGACATCGGCGAACTCCACCGTGCCGCTCACGCGAGCCCAGACCTCCGCCGGGTCGTCGGCGATGCGTGCCACCACCGTCACCCAGCCCGCCTCACGCAGCCTCAGCAGCACGGTCTTGGCCGGTTCCAGCAGCACGGCGACCCCGACATCGCGGGGCGAGCGCCGCCGGACGAGCCAGTCGACGGTCTGGAGGTGCGGGTTGCCCAGCACGGCGATCACGGGGCCGCGCGCCTCCGTGTCGGCGGACGGCCGGTGGCCCTGCCCAGAGCGCGTTTCGACCCCCGCGAGGCTGACGAGGAAGTCGTCGACGCGGCCCCGCCCCTCCCAGCGGGCTCCGATCGGCGCCAGCTGCGCCGCGGTGGTCTCCTCGATCGCGACGGTGAAGCCCTCCTCGTCGAGGTGGATGGCGACGGAGGCGAGCATGCGGACCGCCCACTCGAACGACTCGCTCGAGGCCTCGTCGTGCGCCGGGTCGCCGTCCGGAAGCGCGTCGGGGTAGCCGTCGCGCTGGGTGTCGAGCACCAGTCGCACATCGGGATGGCTGCGCTGCTCCTCGTGACGCACCATGAGCTCGCCGTGTCGCGCCGAGGCGCGCCAGTGCACCCGGCGCATCGCGTCACCCGAGCGGTACTCGCGGGTCGTCAGATCATCGTGGCTGCCGTGGGCGCGGTGCTGGGCGAGTTGCGCGGTCCCCTCCCCCTCTGCGAAGGCGGGGCCCCCGGCGGGCAGCTCCGCCACATCCGGCACCACCACGAGCGGATGAGTTCCCGTCGTCGCCACCACGGCGCGCACCATGCCGAACGGGTCGCCGTACTCGACGATGAGCGGCCCGAGCTCGAAGTGACCTCGCCGTGGCGGACGCGCGCGGTAGCGAATCCGCCGCACCCGCCGCTCGGGCGACCCGGTCGGGATCGACGGAACCAGGACCGCGACGAGGTCGTCGTCCCACGGCACCGCGTCCTCGCAGTCCAGGGTCGGCGCGGGGGCCGCGGCGGTGTTGTACAGCAGCACGGTGACCTGCACCGTGTCGCCCGCGACGGCGATGGCGGGGTCGGTCTCCCGCTCGATGCGGAGCCTCGGCCGGCGCACCCGCAGATACGCCAGGGCCCCGAGCAGCAGCGCGCTGCCCGCGGCGGCGATGGTCAGGAACTCGGCGCGCCCGGTCGCGTAGCCGGCGGCGGTGGCGGCGCCGACGAGCGCGAGGGTCACGACGGCGCGCGTCGTCAGACGGATCGAGAGCTGCCGGCGCAGACCCCGTGAGCGGCCGGGTCGTCGGGCGGTCATCGTCGCCCGACCGTCAGCTTCCGCCGCCCAGCGGAACGGGGGTGGTGGCGACGAGACGCTGCATGATCTCGATCGCCGTCTGGGCGCCGCGATCGGCGCCCGTGCTGCGACTGAGCACCAGCCGGTGCGCGAGCACGGGGGCTGCGAGCGCGTCGATGTCGTCCGGAAGGACGAAGTCCCGGCCGTTGAGCGCCGCACGGGCCTTGGCCGCGCGCGCCAGCTGCAGGGTCGCGCGAGGGCTCGCGCCCAGGCGGATCTCGCGGTCATCGCGGGTGGCCGACACCAGGGCGACCGCGTAGTGGCGGATCGCGGGACTCACGAACACCCGGCGCGCCGTCTCGACCATGTGCCGCAGGTGCGCGAGCGAGATCACCGGCTGAAGATCGGCGAGCGGGCTGTGCGTCGCGCGGTGCCGCAGCATCGCGGCCTCGCTCGCGGCATCCGGATACCCCATGGTCACGCGGGCCATGAAGCGGTCGCGCTGCGCTTCGGGGAGGGCGTAGGTGCCCTCCATCTCGATCGGGTTCTGGGTGGCGATCACGATGAACGGGTCCGGCAGCTCCCGGCTGGTGCCGTCGATGCTCACCTGGCGCTCCTCCATGCTCTCCAGCAGGGCGGACTGCGTCTTCGGGCTCGCACGGTTGATCTCGTCGCCGATGACGAGGTTGGCGAAGATCGGGCCGGGCTTGAACTCGAACTCGTGTCGCGACTGGTCGTAGATCGAGACTCCGGTGATGTCGGAGGGCAGCAGGTCGGGCGTGAACTGGATGCGCGAGATCGTGCCGTCGACGCTCTTCGCGAGTGCCCGGGCGAGCATCGTCTTGCCGACCCCGGGAACGTCCTCGACCAGCAGGTGCCCTTCCGCGAGCAGCACGGTCACCGCGAGTTCGATGACCTCCCGCTTGCCGTCGACGACGGTCTCGATCGCGTCCATCACCGCGCGGCCGTCGAGCGCGAACTCGGCGACGCCGACGGGCGCACCATCGGCGGTCTCCGACCCGGGAGTCGCCTCGTGGGCGAGGGCGGCGCGCGGGTCGGAATAGCGGTCGTCCGCGGCAGCGTTGCGCGCGCGACCCGACTCCTTCGGCTCGGTTCTCACCTTCGCGAGTCTGCCATCGCGCTGTGATGCGAACAACGAATCTGGGTGGATACTCGGCAAATTCTGTGACCAATCCTCGAGCGTCGGCCCCGGTCGGCGGCGGGCGCGGCGACGGAGCCCGCCACGCGCATCGCTGCCGTCGCGGCATCGGCCGGGGCGGTTCCCGCCGTTCCGGTGGCGGGATCGCGACGAGCTCACGCTCGTCCGGCCGCTTTCCTGCGCGAGGTCGTTCGTCGATCCGCCACCCCTGGTTGTGCACGAGGAGGCGATGGGGACGGCGCCGGACGCGCAGGCGACCCGCTGTGCGGCGGCGATCGAGACCCGCGCCCGGCTGCCCTCCAGCGCGGCGGCGCCGACGCCGGAGACGAGCGCCTGGCGGTCGACGTGGACGCTCACCCCGGGCCTCCGCTGAGCGAACACCCGTCCGCGGTCGGCGGCGCCCGCGATTCGCACCATGTCGACGAAGGCGTCGAGCATCAACTGGCTCGTGGTGCGCGGATCGCGCACCACCGCCTCGGCGCGGATCGCGTCCGCCGCCCGCACCGACAGCTCTCCCGCGGCGACAGCCGCAACGATGGGCGGCGCGCTGTCGGCCTCCTGCGAGGCCACCGTCAGCTCGCCGACGCGCACCAAGGCTCGCGCCTCCCCCGCCGTCGCCCCGGCGAGACGCTCGAGCAGCTGCTCCGGCGAGCGCGCCGCTTCTCGCTGGGCGAGCCCCTGGTGGCCGAGCTCACGCGCCGAGCGGCGGGCCACCTCGGCGGCCAGCCGCGCGGCTCCGGCATCGATCTCGCGCCGCAGCGCCGCGAACTCGCGCTGACGTTCCAGCAGCTCCGGATCGGTGAGTCGGCCGAGCCTCAGTCGGCGGCATCCGCAGAACACGCGGGGCCGCAAGAACCGAGGACGGGGAGCCGGACATGACCCCAATGTCTCATTTTTCGAAGATATGTTCGAGTATCTCGAGCAAGTTCTCGAATTCGATCGCGTGGAGGAGACGACGCGCATCCCCGGTCGTCGCGAGCGATGGCCTACTCCTCGACCGGGTGCCCCTCGGCGTCGCTGACTCCCGCCGCGTAGCCCTCGTTCCAGGCCTCGTCGGAGCCGACGCGGAACAGGTCCTCCTCGGCGGGACGCACCAGCGCCCGCGCGCCCGGCTCGTCAAGGGCGCCCACGAGGTGCCCCAGGCCGCGCAGCACGGCGACCGGCATCGCAGAGGCCTTGCCCTTGACCAGATCGGCCGCGGCCGCGATCTCGTCGGCCACCGCGACGATCGTCGCCTCCAGGGCGACCCCGTTCGCGTCGGTGCGACCTCGCCAGTCCTCGACGACGCGGAGCCCCGCGGCGCCGATCGCCGCATCCGTCTGGCCGATGCGCCAGGCCCGTCCGAGCGTGTCGGTGATCACGATGCCGAGCGCCACACCGAAGCGCTCCCGCAGCGCGGCGCAGAGCACGCGGGCGGAGGCGTCCGGATCCTCCGGCAGCAGCAGCACCACCCCGTCGGGGGCGTTCGATCCGTCGACGCCGGCGGCGGCCATGACGAGCCCGAGAGGGTTCTCGACAATGCGCGTCACGCCGTTCGCGTGCGGGCGCGAGGCCACGAGGCGCACCGTCTGCGCGGTGATCGCGTCCTCGCGATCGGCCGCCGCGATCGCGCGCCCCTCGGCCTTCGAGACGACCTTCGAGGTGACCGCCAGAATGTCGCCGTCCTGCATGCCGCCCGCGGCATCCAGCGCGTCGCCGATGATCGCCGCGAGATCGTCGCCCGCCGTGATCTCGGGGATCCCGGGCAGCCCCCATACCTCCAGCCGCATGTCGCTCATCGGCTCAGCCCCGGCAGGACCTCGCGGCCGAAGACCTCGAGGAACTCGCGCTGGTTGCGCCCGACGTTGTGCAGGTAGATGCGATCGAAGCCGAGATCGAGGTAGCGCTGCAGGTGCGCGCGGTGCACGTCCGGATCGGAGCTCACGAGCATCCGGCCCTCGAAGTCCTCCGGGCGCACCAGCCGGGCGATCTGGATGAACTCGTACGGGGAGCGCACGTCGCTCTTGCCGAACGGCATCGCGCCGTTCGGCCACTCGGTCAGCGCGTTGGCCATCGCCTGCTCGTCGGTCTCGGCCCACGAGACGTGCAGCTGCAGGATGCGCGGCATCGTCGCCGGATCGCGGCCCGCCTCGCGCGCGCCCTGGGCGAAGCGCTCGAACAGCAGGGCGATCTTCTCCGCCGGAGAGCCCACCGTGATCAGCCCGTCGACGGTGCGGCCCGCCCGGCGTGCGGTCAGCGGTCCGGCGGTGGCCACATAGATCGGCGGCGCCTGCTCGGGCATCGTCCAGAGCCTCGTCGACTCGAGCGTGAAGAACTCCCCCGCGTGCTTCACGTCGCGGCCGGCGGCGGAGGCGGAGAACAGCTTCTTGATGACGTCGACCGCCTCGAACATCCGGTTGATGCGGTCGGGGGCCTCGGGCCAGTACTGGCCGACGATGTGCTCGTTGAGCGCCTCACCGCTGCCCACGCCGAGCCAGTGCCGGCCCGGGTACATCGCGGCGAGCGTCGCGGAGGCCTGGGCGACCATCGCGGGGTGGTAGCGGAAGGTCGGGGCGGTCACGCCCGTGCCGATGTCACCGGCGGTGCGCTCCGCGGCGGCGGTGAGCACGTTCCAGACGAAGCCGGCCTGGCCCTGCTGCGGGGTCCAGGGCTGAAAGTGGTCGGATGCCGAGGTGCCGGTGAACCCGTGCTGCTCGGCGAGCGCGGCGAGCGCGACCGCCTCGGCGGGCGCGAACTGCTCCAGCTGCGCGGCGTAGCCGATGTGAGGGCGGGGGCTCGCGGCGCGGGTCGACGTGCCGGTCTCGGGGGGCATTGCTCCATTCTGGCGCGTTGCGCGGCGCGGTGCGCGGTGCGGGCGGGGTTCGACGGGCTCACCCGGCAAGACCGGCAGGTTTCGACAGGCTCAACCGGCGCTCCCGGCTCAACCGGCAGACGCGACGTACCCTGGGGGCATGGCAATGACGCCGTCCTCCGTCCAGCGCGCGACTCCCGCCGAGGCCGCGACCGTCGCGAAGCTCCTGCACGACTTCAATACCGAGTGCGATACCGAGAGTCCGGGCATCCCGGTGCTGACCGAGCGGCTCACCGCGATGCTGGCGACCGACCGCACGCTCGCCTACCTCGGCGGCGATCCCGCCCGCGGCGTCGCTCTTCTCACCAGCCGGCCGAACGTCTGGTACGCGACCCCGGTCTGGTTGCTTGACGACCTGTACGTCGAGCCGGAGGTGCGCGGCGAGGGCATCGGCGGGGCGCTGATCGAGCGCATCCTGGCCGATGCCTCCGCCGCACGCGTCGCGGCGGTCGAGATCCTGGTCGACGCCCCCGATGTGGACGCGCAGCGCTTCTACGAGCGCCACGGCTTCCACGGCGTCGAGCCGGTGACCGGCGAGCGCGCCTATTACTACGCGCTCGAACTGAGCTGAGCGCGGTCTAGAGCACCACGATCAGGGCGATGGCGGTGAAGACCGCGAGCGCCAACAGGATGAAGTTCGTCCGCAGGAGCTTGTACTCCTTGTAGCGGACGTGCTCGATGATCGCGAGCACCTGGACGAGCGCCAGCCCCACGGCCGCGGCCACGGAGAGCCACGGCAGGATGCCTGTCAGGCGCGGCAGGATCAGCCCGATCGCTCCCAGCATCTCCATGACGGCGACGAACCACACAAGCGGCTTGTTCCCGCGCGCCACCCAGGTCATCTCGGTCGACAGCTTCTCGTAGGGGGTGGTGATCTTCTTGGCTCCGGCCATGAGGAAGATGGCGGCGAGCAATCCGGAGGTGATCCAGGCGGCGATTTCCATGCAGTGTTCCTTACGTTTCGTGAGTGAGTTACGGTTAGTAACAGAAGACATTCCTACACGACGCCCTCACCGCACTGCAGGGTGCCTGACGCACACCGAGGTAAGTAATGGCCGAACAGGCGACCGCCGAGCCCACGGCCTCCGCGAGCGACGCCCGCGAGATCGAGATGGAGCAGGTCTGCGGCCGGGAGCCGCGCGACAGCGCCCCCGTGCGCGCCGTACTCGACCGCCTGAGCGACAAGTGGAGCCTGCTCGTAATCGCGACCCTCGAGCCGGGGACGATGCGCTTCACCGAGCTGCACCGAGCGATTCCGGGCATCTCGCAGCGGATGCTGACCCTCACCCTGCGGACGCTCGAGCGCGACGGACTCGTCTCACGGATCAGCTACCCGCAGATCCCGCCACGCGTGGAATACACCGTCACCCCGCTCGGCGTCACGCTCATCCCGGCGGCGCTCGGCCTCGTGCGCTGGGCGTTCACCCACATCGACGAACTCGAAGCCAACCGTGAACGGTACGACGCGGAGCACGCCGAGTAGCCGCGCGAGCTCGACCGAGCGCGCGCGGCCGGTCGCCTAGCCGAGCGCGCGCAGACGCGGCGCCAGGTCGCGCTCGAACAGCTCGAGGAAGCGGCGCTGGTCGTGACCCGGGGCGTGGAAGACCAGGTGATTGAGCCCGGCGTCGACGTACTGCGCGATCTCGGAGACGACCGCATCGGGGTCGTTGCCGACGATCCAGCGCGACGCGATCTGCTCGATCGGCAGCGCATCCGCCGCCTTCTCCATCTCGATCGGGTCGGTGATGTCGTGCTTCTGCTCCTTGCTGAGCGCCAGCGGCGCCCAGAAGCGCGTGTTGTTGAGTGCGGTGTCGTACTCGGTGTCGTATGAGAGCTTGATCTCGATCATCCGGTCGACGTCATCGAACGAGCGCTCGGCCTTCGCAGCCCCCTCCTTCACGGCGGGGATGAGCTGCTCCGTGTAGAGGTCCATGCCCTTGCCGGAAGTGCAGATGAAGCCGTCGCCGGCGCGACCGGCGTAGCGCGCCACCATCGGGCCGCCCGCCGCGATGTAGACGGGGATGCCGCCCTCCGGCACGTCGTAGATGGAGGCGTCGTGCGTCGAGTAGTACTCGCCCGCGAAGTTGACCCGGTCGCCCGTCCAGAGCTCGCGCATCAGGTCGACCGCCTCGCGCAGGCGCGCGAATCGCTCCTTGAACTCGGGCCAGTCCTGCTCGCCCGCGCCGCGGAATCCGGTGGCGATCTCATTCAGCGCCTCGCCCGAGCCGACCCCGAGGAAGATGCGCTCCGGGTAGAGCACGCCCATCGTGGCGAACGCCTGCGCCAGCACGGCCGGGTTGTAGCGGAACGTCGGCGTCATCACGCTCGTGCCGATGCGGATCGTCGAGGTGCGCTCCCCGACCGCCGCCATCCAGCTGAGCGAGAACGGCGCGTGCCCGCCTTCGTGCCGCCACGGCTGGAAGTGGTCGCTCACCGCGACGCTCTCCATGCCGTGCGCTTCGGCCGCGACGGCGATCTCCACGAGCTCGCGCGGACCGAATTGTTCGGCCGAGGCCTTGTAGCCGAGGGTGAGCGGAGCCATGGCGTTCCTTTCCGAACAGGTCGAACCTCTAGTCTCGCAGAGTCGCCTCGCGGAAGGATCCTCATGCCGACCGATCGTTCACTGCATCTGATGAATCGGATGCACCGCCTGCTGCTCGCCGTCACCGGCGGCCGCCTCGGCTGGCGGGCGAGCGGAATGCCGATGCTGGAGCTCACGACGATCGGCCGCTCGAGCGGGCAGCGCCGCTCGACCATGCTGAGCTCGCCGCTGCAGCGCGACGGCGCGATCCTCGTCGTCGCCTCCCGCGGCGGCGACGACCGGCACCCGGCGTGGTACCTCAACCTCGTGGCCAACCCGGAGGTGGAGGTCGTGTTCCGGGGCGGGGAGCCCCAGACGATGCACGCCCGCGTCGCCACGCCCGCCGAGCGCGCTGAGCTGTGGCCGATCGTGACGCGAGACCACCGCAACTACGCCGACTACCAGTCGAGAACGCGGCGCGAGATCCCCCTGGTGTGGTTGGAGCCGCGGCCCTGACACAGGAAGGCCCCGGACGATCGCGCGCCCGGGGCCTTCTCTCCGGTGCCACCACCGGAGCTATTCAGTTAGAAGGTGGTGACCAGCGTGTTCGACGCCGACATCAGCGCGACGACGGTCGCGTTGATGATGCCCGCGATGTACGGGTTGCCGGTCGCGCGGTAGATCTTGCGCGAGATGACCGCCGTCACGAACAGGATCACGATGACGGGGAACAGCCAGATGCTGAAGATCCCGCCGAAGCCGTCGATCGTGTAGCCGGTGATCGCGAAGGTCGTGTACTGCGCGACGACGAGCACGATCGGGGCGAGCGAGTTGAACACACCCAGCAGGAGCGTGTTCAGCCACTCCTTGCCGCGCAGCGTCATGCGGTTGAACACGTTGATCGCGATCGAGTTCGCCACGAAGTAGATCAGGAACAGCGGCAGCACGATGAGCGCGTATCCGATCTTGTCTGCGGGGAACCACTTGATCGCGATGACCCAGAGGCGGAAGTCGGTCTTGAAGAAGTAGTCAAGAACGAAGACCACACCGAAGGCGGCGGTCACGGTGAGCGCGGCGAGGCCGACGCCGTGGAAGAACTTGCCCCAGCCCGGCAGCATGCCGGCCTCGCGCAGGTTCAGGCCGTTCTTGCGACCGAAGGCGAAGTACGAGATCGCCATGATGATCGCGCCCAGCACGCCGTTGATCGCGGCCCACAAGGCGATGAAGAACACCGCGCCCTGCGGGAAGATCGACGGCGCCGAGTTGAAGAACGTGCCGTAGAGCCAGGTCTGCTGGCTGAGCCAGACGTAGCTGACGCCCGAGATGACGGCCGACACGGCGAGGCCACCCCAGAACCAGGCGAGACCCTTGCGAGTCGGCGCCGCGATCGCGGGAGCTTCGCTGGCCTTGAGCGCAGCGAAGGCGCGCGTGAACAGCATGGCCCGGGTGAAGGCGACCAGGAAGATTCCGAAGCCGACAAGGCCCAGCGCGGTGAAGAACTCCTTGACCTGCCAGACCTGCGAGCCCGAGTCGATGTCCTCCGGTGCACCGAGAGCCTCGTCGAAGAAGTCGAGGAGGTGTCCGACCGCGCCCGACGAGATCGTCGACCAGGGGTGGGTCTGCGGCATCGAGTAGATCACGCGCATCGCCTCTTCGCCGTCGATCGTCTCGGTGTAGACCTCGCCGGCCTCGCGGACGTCGCCGGTTTCGGCCGGGTCGGTTCCGAAGTGCAGGAACGACTGCGCGTTGGCGGTCGACAGGTACTCCCGCGGCGGGGTCAGCACGGCCCCTTCGGGGCTGTAGCTGCGGAAGAAGAACTCGTCGTACTGAGCGGCGATGACGCCCACGTCGCGCGAGCCGTAGATGTTCGTGTAGGCGAAGTCGGCGTCCACGTAGACGGGGTCGTTGTCGACCAGGAGCACGGCGGCGATGAGCTGCTGCTCTGCCTCGTTGTCGATCGGCACGGACCAGTTCGCGGCGCGGGCGCCGTTCGAGTGGCCGGAGACGCCGATGCGGTCGACGTCGACGTACGGCAGGTCGGCGATCAGCTTGACCGCGTCGTACATGCCGGTGCCGTTCACCGCGAGCTCGTCCGCCGGCAGCGGGTCCGAGTTGCCGTGGCCGTACATGTCGATCGACATGACGACATAGCCGCGGCGCGCGAGCTCGACGTAGTTGGCGTCCTGCATCTCGCGGTTGTTCCACCAGCCGTGGCTGACGATGATCGCCGGGGCCTGGTTGTCAGCGGTTGCCGTGTCCGGCTTGAACAGCAGCGCGTTGAGCGTGCGTCCGGACGAGGTCTCCCACTGCAGATCCTTGACGGCGACGGTGCCGCCCGCGGTCTGCACGGCGGAGGCGACGATCGCCGACACCAGCATGACCACGAGCGACAGTGCAAGCCAGAAGCTGTTGCGCTTCAGCAGCCCTTGTTTCATAGGTCTCTAACTCCCTTGTTATGGATGACGCGATCACGCTCGCGCCGGCGGTTGGGGTGTTCCGGTTCGCTGCGGGGTGCTCCGCGTCTGCGTTCCGGTGTTCAGCTCCGACCGCCCTGCGGCAGGCTATTGCCGCGGGACGGGGGCCGGACATCATTTCAGCGAAGTTGCACGAACGTGCACGCGTCGCGGGGTCTGGGCGGACTAGGACGCGGTCGCCGCGTGCACAGCGACGCCGTGGTAGCGCTCGAGCTCAGCCGCGCACCGCTCGATCTCGTGATCGAGAGCGAAGTCGTCCCAGCCGAGGATCGGGGCGAGTGCGCGTCCGAGCTCGTCGAGCACGGCGGCCGTCGCGCCGCCGGTGAACGCCAGGCTCGTGCGACGCAGCACGACGTCGGTCAGGTGCACGACGTGCTCGCGTCGCACCAGGTACTCGAGCTCGCGGGTCGAGAGCACGCCGCCGACGAGAACACTGTCGGTGCCCGCGTCCATGAACGCGGCGACGGCGGCGGCCCGGGTGCCGTAGCGCTCGAAGAGCAGCTCGCGCCGCACCGAGTCGAGGCGCGGCAGGTTCCGACTCAGCCAGTCACGACGAGCCTCGGGCGAGGCCGGGTAGTCCGCTCCTCCGCCGATCGGCACGCCCACCGTCGAGCCGGAGCGCGGGCGATCGATCACCTCGAGGGCGCGGTCGGCAAGCTCGGCGCCCAGCGCGCGGAACGTCGTCCACTTGCCGCCGACCAGGCTCAGCACGGGCGGCCGGTTCTCGGCCTGGTCGAGCGTCACGTGGTAGTCGCGGGAGACGAACCCCGGCGCCAGGTCGCCGTGGCTCGGAAGCGGACGGATGCCGGAGTAGCGGAAGACGATGTCGGAGCGATCCACCGCGATGCCGGGGAACACGTGCCCGATCAGGTCGAAGAAGTAGTCGACCTCCTCCTCGGTGCACACGGCGCGCTCCCGCGGATCCGCCTCGATGTCGGTGGTGCCGACGAGCACGCGGCCCTTGAGCGGGTAGATCAGCACGATGCGCCCGTCAGAGTGCTCGAAGAAGATCTCGTTGCCGTGGGTGGCGGCGAGCAGCTCCGGATTGTCGAGCACGATGTGCGAGCCCTTGGTGCCGCCCATCAGCTCGGTCGAGCGCCCGAAGGCGCCGTTGGTCAGGTCGGTCCACGGCCCCGAGGCGTTCACGACGACGTCGGCGGCGACCGTGAACTCCTCGCCGGTCTCGTGGTCGCGCAGCCGCACGCCGTTGGCCTCCATGCCGATCGCCTCGACGTAGTTGACGGCGTGGGCGCGCTTGTTCGCGGCGAGGCCGTCGAGCAGCACGTCGAGCGCGAGCCGCTCCGGGTCGTGCACCGAGGCGTCGTAGTAGCTCGCGGTGTACTTGACGCGGGGGTCGAGTTCCGGGAACGCCGCACGGGAGGCGTCCCGGCCGAGGAACTTGTGGCGCGGCACGCTGCCGCCGTCGCGGGAGAACAGATCGTAGATCATCATCCCGATCTTGATGAGCGCGGCCCCGCGTTCCTGCGGGCGACCGGAGCCGTGACGCAGGAAGCGCAGCGGCGCCGAGAGGATGCCCGAGAAGGTCGAGAAGATCGGGATCGTGGTCTGCAGCGGCCGCACGAAGTGCGGCGCGATCTTCAGCAGCGAGTTGCGCTCCTGCACTGATTCGCGCACGAGGCGGAATTCGCCGTTCTCGAGGTAGCGCACCCCGCCGTGAATCATGTGGCTCGACGCGGCGGTGGCTCCGGAGGCGAAGTCGGAGCGCTCGACGAGCACGACGTCAACGCCCTGCATCGCCAGATCGCGGAACGTCGCGATCCCGTTGATGCCTCCCCCGACGATCAGCACGCTCGTGCGGCCCGCAGTTCGCAGGGACGTCACGGCGGAGCGTTCGGGTGTGGGCACGTGCTTCATTGCGATCCTCGTCCTCGGAGTGTGGGCACTGTCGTCGTCTATCGTGGAAAGCATGGGCACATTCGCGCAAGCCGCGTGAACGGATGTGCAGAATCGGGAAGGATCGCCATGCCAGCACAGTCGGCGGAGGACCTCAAGGTGCGCGCCGCGCTCACCGCGGCCCAGATGTACTACCTGCAGAACCTCACCATGGATGCCATCGCCCGCGAACTGAAGACCTCGCGATCCTCGGTCTCCCGCCTGCTCGCCCACGCCCGGGACACCGGCCTCGTCGACATCCAGATCCACTCGCCGCTGGAGCGCGGCGGCCAGCTCGAACAGGAGATCGCGCGGCGCTTCAAGGTGACGACCCACGTCGTGCCGATCCCCGAGACCACGAGCGACGTCGACCGTCTCGAACGCGTCGGCATGACCGCCGCCCGGCTCCTCGGCCGCTACGTCGACTCCAACATGACGGTCGGCGTCGCCTGGGGCTCGACACTGAGTGCGATCAGCCGGCACCTCGTGCGCAAGGACACGCACAACACGGTGATCGTGCAGCTGAACGGCGCCGGCAACACGCAGACCACGGGCATCGACTACGCGAGCGAGATCCTCCAGCGCTTCGGCGCGACCTTCTCAGCGCAGATCCAGCAGTTCCCGGTGCCCGCCTTCTTCGACGATCCGCAGACCAAGGAGGCGCTCTGGCGCGAGCGCAGCACCAAGCGCGTGCTCGAGATCCAGTCCCGGATGGACGTCGCGGTGTTCGGCCTCGGCTCGCCGTTCGCCGAGGTGCCGAGCCACGTCTACATCGGCGGGTACCTGGATGCGCAGGACTACCGCTCACTCAGCGCCGACAAGGTGGTGGGCGACGTCGCCACCGTCTTCTTCCGGCAGGACGGCAGCTGGAAGGATGTCGCACTCAATGCGCGCGGCACCGGCGTGCACTTCGACCGGCTGCGCCGCGTCGCGCGGCGCGTGTGCGTCGTCTCAGGCTCGCAGAAGCTCGCGAGCCTGCGCGGGGCGCTCGCCGCGCAGCTGATGACGGATCTCGTCATCGACGAGGGCCTGGCCCGTCGCCTGGTCAGCACCGTGTAGTTCCTGCACGTCCGTGCATCAGGTGGTGCACGGATTCCGACCTGGGTAGTTTGGCCCCAGCGCGCTCGCGCCAGCACCCGCAGACAAAGGAGTTCTCGCCGCATGTCGTACATCGTCGCTCTCGATCAGGGCACCACGAGCACGCGCGCCATCGTGTTCGACCACGACGGTCGCGTCGTCTCCAGCGGTCAGCGCGAGCACGAGCAGATCTTCCCGCAGGCAGGCTGGGTCGAGCACGACGCCAGCGAGATCTGGGCGAACACCCGCGAGGTCGTCGGCATCGCGCTCTCCAAGGCCGACATCACGCGCCACGACATCTCCGCGGTCGGCATCACCAACCAGCGCGAAACCGCCGTCGTCTGGGAGCGCAATACCGGCAAGCCGATCCACAACGCGATCGTCTGGCAGGACACCCGCACCCAGGACCTCGTGGATGCCCTCGCCGCGAACGGCGGCACCGACCGCTTCAAGAAGCGGACGGGGCTGCCCCTGGCCACCTACTTCTCGGCGACCAAGATCGCCTGGATCCTCGACCACGTCGAGGGCGCCCGAGAGCGCGCCGCGACCGGCGAGCTGCTCTTCGGCACGACCGACAGCTGGCTGCTCTGGAATCTCACCGGCGGCCCCGACGGCGGCGTGCACGCGACCGACGTGACGAACGCCAGCCGCACGCTCCTGATGGATCTCGAAACGCTCTCCTGGAGCGACGAGCTGCTCGAGGCCTTCAACATCCCGCGGGCGATGCTGCCCGAGATTCGCTCCTCCTCCGAGGTGTACGGCAACATCAAGGAGTCCAGCCTGCTGCGCGGGGTGCCGATCGCGGGCATCCTGGGCGATCAGCAGGCCGCCACCTTCGGCCAGGCGGCGTTCGAGCGCGGCGAGTCGAAGAACACCTACGGCACCGGCAACTTCCTGATCGTCGGTACCGGCGACGAGATCGTCAACTCGACGCACGGTCTCATCACGACCGTCGCCTACCGCCTCGGCGAGGAGCCGCCGCGCTACGCCCTCGAGGGGTCGATCGCGGTGACCGGCTCGCTCGTGCAGTGGCTGCGCGACAATCTGGGGCTCATCTCCTCCGCGCCCGAGGTGGAGACGCTCGCGGCCAGCGTCGAGGACAACGGCGGCGTGTATTTCGTGCCCGCCTTCTCCGGGCTGTTCGCCCCCTACTGGCGTCCGGACGCCCGCGGCGCGATCGTCGGACTCACCCGCTACGTCAACAAGGGCCACATCGCGCGCGCCGCGCTCGAGGCGACCGCGTTCCAGACCCGCGAGGTGCTCGACGCCGCCAACGCCGACACCGGAGTTCCGCTGACCGAGCTGAAGGTCGACGGCGGAATGGTCGCGAACGAGGCGCTCATGCAGTTCCAGGCGGACATCCTGGGCGTTCCGGTGATCCGGCCCGTGGTCGCCGAGACCACCGCCCTCGGCGCCGCCTACGCGGCCGGGCTGGCGGTCGAGTTCTGGAAGGACCTCGACGAGCTCCGCGCGCTCTGGCAGGAGGACACGCGGTGGGAGGCGGCCATGGATGAGCCCGAGCGAGCGCGTCGCCTCGCGGAATGGCACAAGGCGGTCACCCGCACCTTCGACTGGGTCGACCCGGCCTCGGCCTAGCAGCCGCGGGCGCTACTCGCGCTCGGCCTGCAGGAAGTCGGCGACCGCGCGCGGCACGTAGGGCGCGACATCGCCGCCGAGCGCCGCCACCTGGCGCACGAGCGAGCTCGACACGTGCGCGTGGGCGGGGTCGGGCAGCAGGAACACCGTCTCGACGCCGGCCAGGTTGCGGTTGACGATCGCCATCGGCGTCTCGTACGCCACGTCGACCTGCGAGCGGATGCCCTTCACCAGCACGCTCGCACCGACATCGGTGCAGTAGTCGACGAGCAGCCCGACGCTCCAGCTGGTGACGAGGATGTTGCCCGAGAGCTCGGCTTCGGCGATCGACTCCTGGATCAGGGAGACGCGCTGCGCGATCGGCAGCAGAGCAGCCTTGTCGGGGTTGTGCACGACGAGCACGTGCACCTCGTCGAACATGTTCGCCGCGCGTTCGATGACGTCGATGTGACCCAGAGTGACCGGATCGAATGAGCCCGGGACCACCGCGATGCGCTTCATGCGTCACACCCTATCCGGTCGTCGTGAGCGAGCTGTGACCCACTACGACTTCGCGAGGAACGCGCGCTCGGCGTCGTCGAGTCGCCGCGCGAGCGCGGCGGCGAGCGCGGGCTGCTCTCGCAGCGCCGGGTCCGCCTCCAGCACTTCGGATGCGACCTCGCGCGCCTCGGCGATGAGATCGCCGTCGCGCGCGACCCGCAGCAGCTTCAGCGACGAGCGTCCGCCTGACTGCGCCCGCCCGAGCACGTCGCCTTCGCGGCGCAGCTCGAGGTCGACCTGCGCGAGGTCGAAGCCGTCGAGCGTTGCGGCGACGGCCGCGACGCGCTCCAGCGCCAACGATTCCGGCTCGGCGTGCGTGACGAAGAGCGCGAGTCCGGGCACGCCGCCGCGACCCACCCGGCCACGCAGCTGGTGCAGCTGTGCGACCCCGAAGCGGTCGGCATCGAGCACCACCATCGTCGAGGCGTTGGGCACGTCGACGCCGACCTCGATCACCGTGGTCGCGACGAGCACGTCGATCTCTCCTCCGGCGAACGCGCGCATCGTCGCATCCTTCTGCTCGCTCGACATCCGACCGTGCAGCGGCTCGATGCGACGGCCCGCCAGCGCCGGATGCGCCCGCAGCTCCGCCAGCATCGTCTCGACGGCGGCGGGCGGGCGCGCCGAGGCTCCCTCCGCCGCAACCTGCATCTCCGCCTCCGCCGACTGCTCCTCCGCCGCGATCGCGTCGATCGCCGGGCAGACGACGAAGCCCTGCCGTCCCTGCTCGAGCTCCTCGGCCAGCCGCTGCCAGATGCGCTGCTCCCACTGCGGGTGCTCGGCGAGCGCCACCAGATGACTCGCGATCGGGGTGCGCCCCGCCGGCAGCTCGCGGATCGTGGAGACGTCGAGATCGCCGAACACCGTCATCGCCACGGTGCGCGGAATCGGCGTCGCCGTCAGCACGAGCACGTGCGGACTGCGTCCCTTCAGGCGCAGCGCCTCGCGCTGGTCGACCCCGAAACGGTGCTGCTCGTCGACGACGACCAGACCGAGTTCGGCGAACTGCACCGTGTCGCCGAGCAGGGCGTGCGTTCCGACGACGATTCCGGCGCTCCCCGATGCCGCGGCCAGGAGCGCCCGCTTGCGGTCCGAGGTCGGCAGTTGCCCAGTGAGCAGGGTCGGTCGCACCCGCGCCGCCAGGTCCGGTCCGAGGCTCGCCACGATCGAGCGCAGATGCTGCGCCGCGAGCACCTCGGTGGGCGCCAAGAACGCGGCCTGGCCGCCGGAGTCGACGACGGTGAGCATCGCCCGCAGCGCCACCAGCGTCTTGCCGGAGCCGACTTCGCCCTGCACGAGCCGGTTCATCGGGATGCCCGCCGCCAGCTCCGCCTGGATCTCGGCGCCGACGGCGCGCTGGTCTCCGGTCAGCTCGAACGGCAGCGCCGCCTCGAACTCGGCCACCCGCGGCCCCGGCTCGCGCGGGGTCGCCGCCTCGGCTCGCCTCTCGGCGCGCTGGGCGAGCAGCGCCGCCTGCAGCACGAAGGCCTCCTGGAAGCGCAGCGCATCCTGCGCCGCACGCCACTCGGAGTCGGTGCTCGGCCGGTGCACCAGCTCGAGCGCCCGCCGGAAGGTCAACAGCCTGCGGGACTCGCGCACCGACGTCGGCACCGGGTCGTCGAGCTCGGGCAGCGTGTCGAGGATGACGCCGATCGCGCGCTGCAGCTGCCAGCTCGCGAGCGTCGATGTCGCCGGATACAGCGGAATCGGCTGCTCCGCCCACGCGCGCGCATGCTGCTCCGCGCCCGCGGTCGTCGAGGCGAGCGCGCCGCCGGCGGCATCCGCCTCATCGAACAGCTCGTAGTCGGGGTGGGCGAGCTGCCGCGCGCCGCGGTACTCCCCCACCTTGCCCGCGAAGATGCCGCGCGCGCCGGGCTGCAGCTCCTTCGCGCGCCAGCCCTGGTTGAAGAACGTGAGGGTGAGGTGGCTGCGACCGTCGCTGATCACCACCTCCAGGATGCTGCCCTTGCGGTTGCGCATGGAGCGCTCCTGCACGCTGCGCACCTCGGCCACGATCGTGACGGCCTCGTCGAGGGCGAGCTCGCTGATCGCGGTCAGCTCGCCCCGGCGGGCGTAGCGGCGCGGGTAGTGAGCCAAGAACTCGCCGACGGTGCGGTACCCGAACGCCTTCTCGAGCGCCTTCGCCGTGCGGTCGCCGAGCACCGCCACCAGCCGCTGCTCGAGCGGGTCCGCTCCCGACGCATCCACGTTTCGAGGCTACCGGCGCCCGCCGACCCGCACCCCCGAAAACATGGTGCCAATTGAGCTTGGCGCCAAGCTGAATTGGCACCATCGAAAAGGGAGGGGGCCCCGCCGGTAGCGTGGGGGCATGACGCGCATCATCTCGGGGTTCGCGGGGAGCCTCCGGCTGACGGTTCCGACAAGCGGCACCCGTCCCACCAGCGACCGCGTGCGCGAGGCGATCTTCTCGGCGCTCGAGGCCCGGGATGCCCTCCGCGGCGCCCAGGTGCTCGACCTGTTCGCGGGCTCCGGCGCACTCGGCCTCGAGGCGGCCAGCCGTGGCGCCCGCCGCGTCGTGCTGGTCGACAAGTCCCCCGCCGCGACGCGGGTGATGCGGGCCAATGCGGCGACGATCACGCGGGCGGCGCCGCGCGGCGAGAGCCCCGAGATCACGGTGTCGAGCCAGTCGGTCACCGCCTACCTGGTCGGCGCGGCGGGGTCGTTCGATCTGGTGTTCATCGACCCGCCGTACGAGCTCGACAACGCGGCCCTGCGACACGACCTCGAACTGCTCGCGCCGCGCCTGGCGCCCGACGCGACCGTCGTCGTCGAGCGCTCGACCCGCGACCCGGAGCCGGAGTGGCCGGACGGCTTCGAACTCGAACGGCAGAAGACCTACGGCGAGACGACGCTGTACTGGGTCGCCGCCACGAGCCCGTGAGCGTCTAGCCGGACGCGCCGTCCCAGTCCGCGTACGGATCCCATCCGCCGCGATTGTCGAGCACCTCGCCGTCGAGGGTGACGCCGTCGCCGTCGACGACGGAGCCGATCGCGCGGAAACCGCCGGGCAGGCGCACGCCCGACGGGAACGTCGCCAGCAGGGCGTGATCCTCGCCGCCGTGGAGAACGCGCTCCAGCGCCACCACGTCGGTGTCGAGATCGGCGGAGCGGAAGTCGATTCGCACCCCGGAGGCTCGCGCGATGCGGCGCGCATCGAGCACGAGGCCGTCGCTCACGTCCAGCATCGCCGTCGCGCCGGCGTCCGCGGCGAGCGCGCCGTCGCCGATCGGCGAGCGCGGGGCGAGCTGCGCATCCAGCACCGCATCGAACTCGGGGCGCAGCGCGGCGGCCGCCCCGGAACTCGGCTCGCCCTCCGCATCCACACCGCGCTCGAACAGCAGCCGGATGCCCGCCCCGGCGAGCCCCAGCGCACCGCTCACCGCGACCACATCGCCCGGGCGCGCCCCCGAGCGCAGCACCGGCGGGCGCCCGTCGAGGCTGCCGAAGGCAGTGATCGCGAGCGTCAGCGAGTCCGCGACCGAGAGGTCTCCGCCCACGACCCCGCAGCCGGGGGCGAGCGCGTTGCATGCCTCCCGGAAGCCGTCGGCGAGCTCCTCCAGATCGGTCACGGGGGTGTCGGCGGGCGCGATGAGCGCCACCAGCAGCGCCGTCGGACGCGCGCCCATCGCCGCGACATCGGACAGGTTCGTCACCGCCGCCTTCCAGCCGAGCTGGAACGGGCTCGACCAGGCACGGCGGAAGTCCGGCCCCTGCACCATCGTGTCAGTGGTGATGACGACGCGCCCGTCCGGCACCGCGAGCACGGCGGCGTCATCGCCCGGTCCGACCAGGGTCGACTCCGCCTCCGGCAGGCGCGGGAACAGGCGCTGCAGCACCGCGATCTCGCCGATCGAGCCGAGAGTGTCCATCCGTCCACGCTAGCCTGAACGGGATGTCTTCACGCCGCTCTCGCGCGCTCGGTTTCGCGCTCCTTCTTCCGCTGCTCGCCGTGCTGAGCGGATGCACCACCGCCGTCAGTCTCGAGGCGGCCCCGGATGCGAACAACCCCGACTGCGCCAACGTCACGGTCCGCCTGCCCGACACGGTCGGCACTCTTGACGCGCTCGAGACCGACGCCCAGGCGACCGGCGCCTGGGGGGATCCGGTCGCCGTCATCCTGCGCTGCGGCGTCGAGGTGCCGGGCCCGTCGACGCAGCTGTGCATCGAGATTCCCGGAACGGGCATCTCGTGGCTGCTCGATGACACCGACGCCCCCAACTACCGCTACACGAGCTACGGACGCGACCCGGCCGTCTCGGTCGCCGTCAACACCGAGATCATCAGCGCGGGCGTCGCCCTCGACGACCTCGCGAACGCGGTCTCGTTCACCCCGCTGAACGGCCGGGAGTGCACGGGCTTCGCCGACACGGTGACCGGTGATGATCTCGACGCCGACCTGGACCTCGAACCGACGCCCTCGCCCACGCCGTAGACCGGCGAGCTACCGCGCGGTCTCGAGCCCGAGTCCGATGAGCTCGTCGATCAGCTCCGGGTAGCTCAGGCCGCTCGCCAGCCAGCACTTCGGGAACATCGAGATCGGGGTGAACCCGGGCATCGTGTTGACCTCATTGACGACGAAATCGGTGCCGGTGAAGAAGAAATCGACTCGAGCGAGCCCCGAGCCGCCGAGCGCCTCGAACGCGCGCGCGGCAATCCGCTGCATCTCGGCCAGTTCGCTCTCGCCGAGCGGCGCCGGACAGATCAGCTCGACACCGGGCACATCCCGGTACTTGGCATCGAAATCGTAGAAGGCGCGGCCGGTCACCACGATCTCGCCGGCGACGCTAACCCGGGTGGGGGCACCCTGGTGGCCTTCCAGCACGGCGCACTCGAGCTCGCGGCCGACGATCGCCTGCTCGACGAGCACGTGGTGATCCTCCGCGAACGCGACATCCAGCGCCGCGTCGAGCGCATCCCAGTCCGACACCTTCGTGACGCCCACGCTCGAGCCCGCGCGCGCGGGCTTCACGAACACCGGCAGACCCAGCGCGCGCACGCGCCGATCCCAGACTTCGGCATCGGCAGCGAGCGCCGCTCGCGTCAGGGTCACCCACGGTGCGACGCTCACGCCCGCCGCGAGCAGCACGCTCTTGGTGAAGTGCTTGTTCATCGCCAGCGACGACGCGAGCACGCCGTTGCCGACGTAGGGAACCCCGAGCAGCTCGAGAGCGCCCTGGATCGTGCCGTCCTCGCCGAACGGGCCGTGCAGGATGGGGAACGCGACATCCACCTCGCCGAGCGAGCGAGTGACACCGCCAGCGTCGGTGACCGTCCACTCGCGACTGGCCGCCGAGTCCGGCAGATGGACCCGCGACCCGTCGTCCGCGACCTCGGGCAGCCCGTGCAGGGTGAGCGAGGCCGCATCGTCGGGGTGCAGCGTCCAGGCGCCCTCGCGCGTGATCCCCACCGGGATCACCTCGAATCGCTCACGATCGATTGCGCCGAGCACACCGCCCGCAGTCGCGCAGCTGATCGCGTGCTCGCTTGAACGGCCGCCGAACAGCAGTGCGACGCGGATGCGTGAGGTGGTCATCACTCGCCCTCCGGTTCGCCGCCGTCGGTCGTCAGATGCGGAGCGATGTCCTTCGGGGCGAGAGTGCCCGCGAGCACCTCCGCGACCTGCGAGACGATCGGCATGTCGACGCCGCGTTCGGCGGCGAGCTCGAGCACGGGCGCGACCGAGCCGATGCCCTCGGCTGTCTGATTCATCTGCGCGATCACCTCGTGGTAGTCGTAGCCCTGCCCGAGCAGACGCCCCGCCGTGTTGTTGCGGCTGAGCGGAGACTCACAGGTGGCGATCAGATCGCCGAGCCCGGCGAGACCCGCCAGGGTCTCCGGGCGGGCACCGAATGCGACGGCGAAATCTGTCATTTCGACCAGGCCGCGGGTGATGATCGACGCCTTCGTGTTCTCGCCGTAGCCGACGCCGTCCACGATGCCGATCGCAACCGCGATCAGGTTCTTCAGCACACCGCCGAACTCGGTGCCGATGACATCCGTGTTGACGAAGGAGCGGAAGTAGCGGTTCGTCGCCGCCTTGGCGACCTCCGTCGCCGTGGCGAGACTGGTCGAGGAGACGACCGCCGCCGTCGGCTGCTCCTTCGCGATCTCGAGAGCCAGGTTCGGCCCCGACACCACGGCGATGCGGTCGGGCGAGATCTCGAGCTCCTGCTGGATGACCTCGCTCATGCGCTGACGCGTCGACCGCTCGACTCCCTTCATGAGCGAGACGACCGGCACGCCCTCGGGGATCAGCTCGCGCACGATGCGCAGGTTCTCGCGCAGCGACTGGCTCGGCACGCTCAGGTACACCTGGTCGGCGCCCTCCAGCACATCCGGCAGGCGGGAGCTCGACCACATCCCGCGCGGCAGGTTCACCCCGGGCAGGTAGTCGGAGTTGCGGCGCGACTGCGTGATCTCGCGCGCGAGCTCGGGACGGCGCGCCCAGATCGACACGCTCGAGCCTCCGTCGGCGAGGATCTTCGCGAAGGTCGTGCCCCAGGAGCCGGCGCCGAGCACGGCGACGCGACGCGACCCCGGCGCGACGACCGGCAGCGGCATGGTCCGGGGGTACGCCGTGGCACCATCGGCCTGGGTCTCGCTCACGCATCCGCCTTTCGGATCCCGCCCTCGCGAGACCACCGCCCCCATTCTGCCGTGTCCGATCGCAAGCGCCCGCATCCCGCCTACCCTGGAGGGGTGAGCAATCGGGTCGCCGCCGTCGCAACGCGGCCGCTGCGCGCGGTGCCGGAGTTCCTCCGCGGCGTGGCCCTGCTCGGGCGCGGCTTCGCGTTCTGGTCGGTTCGGCCCGGCCTGATGGCGCTCGGGCTCCTTCCTGCGGTGCTCGTCGGCGCGGGCCTGATCACCGTGATCGCGCTGCTCGGGACCTTCCTGCAGCCGATCACCAGCGCGGCCACCTTCTTCGCCGAGGCCTGGGACTCGGGCTGGCGCGGTGCGCTTCAGTTGCTGGTCGCCATCGCGCTGATCATCGCGACTCTCGCCCTCGCGGCACGTGTCTTCACCGCCCTCACCCTGCTCGTCGGCGCGCCGTTCTACGACCGGATCCAGCGGGCCGCGGACCTGTCGCGCGGCGACGTGCCGCCGGATCGGTCTCCCGGCGCGTGGCGCAGCATCGGCGACACGGCGGTGCTGGTGCTGCTCTCGATCGGTGCGAGCATCGTGGTCGCCCTCGTCGGCGTGATTCCGGTGATCGGCACGGTCGGCGCCGCGGTGCTCGGCTTTCTCGCCACCGCGCGGGCGCTCAGCTGGGAGCTGACGCTCGCCCCGTTCGGCACCCGCGGGCTCGTCGGCCGCGACGCGCGCCTCGCGCTGCGGCGGCGGCGCTCACGCAGCTTCGGATTCGGCGCCGCCGTCCAGGCGTGCTTCCTGATCCCGTTCGGAGCGGTCATCGCGATGCCTGCCGCCGCCGCCGGTGCGATCCTGCTCGTGCGCGACGTCCTCAACGAAGACGACTCCCCCGCCCCCTCGGCGAGCGCTGCCGAAACACACGAGCGCGACTGAAGAACTGGCTTCGCTCGTGCATTCCGGGAGCGCGCGGCAATGCGCGGAGCGCGGGACGCGGCGCGGAGGGGGTGCGGCCTAGGCGGGGTCGTCGAAGCGGCCGATCTCCGACTGTCCCTTGCTGGCGGGGTCCCAGCGCTCGGCGGGCGCGGTCTCCCCGCGCAGCTCCTCCAGCAGCAGCGTCACGCGGCGCATGATCTCGGCGGTCGCCTCGGCGAGGGCGGTCGGATCGGCCGCGCGGCCCTCCCAGGCGGAGAGGTCCACCGGCTCGCCGACGTTCAGCTCGATCGTCTTGCGCGGAAACAGGCTGAGCTTCTTCGAGTAGCGCGGCAGCACCTGCTGCGCACCCCAGTGCGCGACCGGGATCACGGGGATGCCGTGCGCGAGCGCCAGCCGGGCCGCACCGAACTTGCCGCGCATCGGCCACAGCTCCGGGTCACGCGTCAGCGAGCCCTCCGGGTAGACGATCACGGCGAGACCGTCGTCGACCAGCCGCGAGGCGGCCGAGAGCGGGTCCGCGGTGCCGCGCCCCTGGCGCTCCACCGGAATCTGGCCGGTGTAGCGCAGCAGCCCGCCGATGATCGGAATGTCGAACAGGCCGGCCTTCGCGAGAAAGCGGGGAACGCGTCCGAGCTTCCACAGCAGGTAGGCCGTCACCAGCGGGTCGAAGTTGGTGACGTGGTTCGGGGCGAGCACGAACGCGCCCGACTTCGGAATGCGCTCCGGATTGCGGATCCGATAGCGCGCCAGCATCAGCAGCAGGGGCAGCACGAACGCCGCGATGACCCGCCACCCGAAGGACTTCTCCGACCGCGTGCGCGCCACGCCTAGGCCTCGACGGTGAAGTCGGCGCCGAGATCGGTCAGCTTGTCGACGAAGTGCTCGTAGCCGCGGCTGATCAGCCCCAGGTTGCTCACGCGCGAGGTGCCCTCGGCGGCGAGCGCGGCGATCAGGTAGCTGAAGCCGCCCCGCAGGTCGGGGATGCGGACGTCGGCCGCGTGCAGCGGCGTCGGCCCCGTGATCACGGCGGCCTGCTCGAGCTTGCGCCGCGGAACGCGGCGGGTGAGCGACTCGAGTCCGTCCTGGTGCACGACGATGTTCGCGCCCATCTCGACGAGCGCCTCGGTGAACCCGAAGCGGTTCTCGTACACCGTCTCATGCACCGTCGAGATGCCCTCGGCCTGCGTCAGCGCGACGATGAGCGGCTGCTGCCAGTCGGTCATGAAGCCGGGGTGCACATCCGTCTCCACCTGCACGGCTTTGAGCGCGCCGCCCGGGTGCCAGAAGCGGATGCCGTCCTCGGCCACCTCGAACTCGCCGCCCGCCTTGCGGTACACGTTCAGGAACGTCATCAGCTCGAGCTGCTTGGCGCCCTTGACGAAGATGTCGCCGCCGGTCACCAGCGCGGCCGAGGCCCAGCTGGCGGCCTCGTTGCGGTCGAAGATCGCGCGGTGGGTGTAGCCCTTCAGGTGCTCGACGCCCTCGATGAAGATGGTGCGGTTCGGCTCGGTCCAGATGATCGCGCCCATCTTCTGCAGGATCGCGATCAGGTCCATGATCTCCGGCTCAATGGCCGCGTTCTTCAGCTCGGTCACGCCGCTCGCCCGCACCGCCGTCAGCAGCACCTGCTCGGTGGCGCCGACACTCGGGTAGGGCAGTTCGATGTTCGCGCCGGAGAGTCCGTCGGGGGCCGTGATGCGGATGCCCTCGTAGCTCTTGTCGACGACGGCGCCGAAGGCGCGCAGCGCATCCAGGTGGAAGTCGATCGGACGGTCGCCGATGCGGCATCCGCCGAGGTCAGGAATGAGCGCCTCGCCGAGCGAGTGCAGGAGCGGGCCGCAGAACAGAATCGGGATGCGGCTGCTGCCGGCGAGCGCGTCGATCTCGGCGAAGTGCGCGCGGGCGACGTTCACCGGGTCGAGCACGAGCACGCCGTCCTCGGGGCTGGTCACGGCGACGCCGTAGGCCTCGAGCATGCGCGAGACGATCTGCACGTCGCTGATCGCCGGAACGTCCTGCAGGATGCTCGGCGTCTCGCCGAGCAGCGCCGCCACCATCGCTTTCGTGGCGAGGTTCTTGGCCCCACGCACGTCGACCGTGCCGCGCAGCGGCTTGCCACCGCGGATGACGATGGTGTCACCCGTCAGACCGACGCGCTCGCCCGCTTTGCGGGCATCATTCGCGAGGTCGTTCGTCGCGATCGAATCCACCACTTTGCTTCTTTCTGTTGCAGGCACCGACGGCTAGGAGGCGGTCTTCGCCGGGAGAGTCGTCGGTCGCCACGACGCGCGAGAGGTCTCGAATTCGGTGATGCGCTCCTCGTTGCGGAGCGTCAGCCCAATGTCATCCAGCCCCTCCAGGAGCCTCCAGCGAGTGTAGTCGTCGATGTCGAACGGAACCGTGAAGTCGCCGACCGTGACCGTGCGCTCGACGAGGTCGACGGTCGCCTCCATACCGGGGCTCGCCTCGAGCTTCTCCCAGATCGTGGTGATCTGATCTTCGGTGATCGTGCCGGTGAGCAGCCCCTGCTTGCCGGAGTTGCCGCGGAAGATGTCGCCGAAGCGCGGGCTGATGACGGCGGCGAAGCCGAAGTCGCGCAGCGCCCAGACGGCGTGCTCACGGCTGGACCCGGTGCCGAAGTCGGGGCCGGCGAACAGGATGCGCGCGCCCTGGTAGGCGGGCTGGTTGAGGATGAAGCTCTCGTCCTGGCGCCAGGAGTGGAACAGCGCGTCATCGAAGCCGGTCTTGGTGACGCGCTTCAGGAACACGGCCGGGATGATCTGGTCGGTGTCGACGTTGGAGCGGCGGAACGGCACGGCGACGCCGGTCACCTGGGTGATCTTCTCCATCAGCGGGCTCCCGTCTCGTCGTGGGCCAATTCTCCGTCGTGGGCGCTCTGCCCGTCGTCAGCGAGTGCCTGGTGACCCGAGCGCGTGCCGCGCGCGGCACTCGCCGGCGTCAGGGATGCATCCCGCGCGTCGGTTTCGAGGTCCCAGGGGGAGGAGAGCGTGCCGCGGATGGCGGTGGCGGCGGCGACCAGCGGGGAGACCAGGTGGGTGCGGCCGCCCTTGCCCTGCCGACCCTCGAAGTTGCGGTTCGAGGTGGAGGCGCAGCGCTCCCCCGGTGCCAGCTGGTCGGGGTTCATGCCGAGGCACATCGAGCAGCCCGCGAAGCGCCACTCGGCGCCGAACTCCTCGAACACCTTGTCGAGCCCCTCGGCCTCGGCCTCGAGACGCACCCGCGCCGACCCGGGCACGACCATGACGCGCACGCCGTCGGCCTTCTTCCTGCCCTTGATGACGGAGGCGAAGGCCCGCAGGTCCTCGATGCGGCTGTTGGTGCACGAGCCCATGAAGACCGCGTCGACCGCGATCTCCTTCATCGGGGTGCCCGCCGCGAGGTCCATGTACTCGAGCGCACGCTCGGCCGCGGCGCGCTCGTTGTGGTCGGTGATCGTCGCCGGGTCGGGCACCGCCTCCGAGAGCGAGATGCCCTGACCGGGGTTGGTGCCCCAGGTCACGAAGGGCTCCAGCTCGTTCGCGTCGAGGTAGACCTCGGCGTCGAAGACCGCGTCGTCGTCGGTGCGCAGCGTCTCCCAGTAGGCGACCGCCGCATCCCAGTCGGCGCCCTCGGGCGCGTGCGGACGCCCCTTCAGGTAGTCGTAGGTGGTCTGGTCGGGGGCGACCATGCCGGCGCGCGCGCCCGCCTCGATCGACATGTTGCAGATCGTCATGCGACCGTCCATCGACAGCGAGCGGATCGCGCTGCCGCGGTACTCGAGCACGTAGCCCTGCCCGCCGCCGGTGCCGATCTTCGCGATCACGGCGAGGATGATGTCCTTCGCGGTCACGCCGGGACGCAGCTCGCCCTCGACGGTGATCGCCATCGTCTTGAAGGGCTTGAGCGGCAGGGTCTGGGTGGCGAGCACGTGCTCGACCTCGCTCGTGCCGATGCCGAAGGCCATCGCGCCGAACGCGCCGTGCGTGGAGGTGTGGCTGTCGCCGCAGACGACGGTGCTGCCGGGCACGGTCAGCCCGAGCTGCGGGCCGACGACGTGCACGATGCCCTGGTCCTTGTCGCCGAGCGAGTGCAGACGGATGCCGAACTCCTTGGCATTGTTGCGGAGCGTCTCGATCTGGGTGCGACTGGTGAGGTCGGCGATCTGCTTGTCGATGTTGAGGGTCGGGGTGTTGTGATCCTCGGTCGCGATCGTCAGGTCGGGCCGGCGCACCGGGCGTCCGGCGGTCCGCAGCCCGTCGAAGGCTTGCGGGCTGGTGACCTCGTGCACGAGGTGCAGGTCGATGTAGATGAGATCCGGCTCGCCGTTCTCACCGCGGGTGACGAGGTGGTCGGCCCAGACCTTCTCGGCAAGGGTCTTTGCGCTCATAGCTGTATCGGTTCCTTCTTCGCTGAATGTCGAATCGGCCGGATGTCAGGGCGTGACGGTCTCCGCGACGAGGGAGGCCGGTGGGTGACTAGGCCTCGTCGCGGCGACGAAGGAGAAGAAGCCGATCGAACAGCATTCGATCAGGGTAGCACCGGGTGGCTGAGCGTCGCCGTCGCCGAGCACCTCGTGGCGAAGTGTTGGGATACGCTCAGGTATCGCCGAAAGTCGAGGTTCGGATGCCGTGTCGCGTTGCCATCATTGACGACCACGAAGCGATCGGGCTCGCGCTGGCCCAGGCACTCGCCCCGCACCAGGACCTCGAGCTCGTGGCGAGCGTCGAAACGGTCGATGAGCTGCTCGCGGCCGGCCAGTCGATCGACCTGGTGGTGCTCGATCTGCGGCTCGCCGACGGATCCTCGCCGCGGCGCAATGTCGAACGGCTCGTCAACGCGGGAACAGAGGTCGTCGTGTACACCTCCGGCGAGAACCCCGAGTACCTCCGGATGATCGCGGGAAGCGCGGTCGTCGGGGTCGTCCGCAAGTCCGACCCGGTCGCCGTTCTGATCGACACGGTGCGGGCGTGCGCTGCGGGGGCGACGGTGATGTCCACCGACTGGGCGGCGGCGATCGACGCAGATCCGCGGCTGGCCGAGGCGGGACTCCGGGCGGAGGAGCGCGAGGTGCTGCAGCTCTTCGCTGCCGGATTCGGCCGCGACGACATCGTGGGCGTGCTCGAGCTGTCGGCGGCTCAGGTCGACGAGGCCGTCGCGACGCTGCGCGGCAAGTACGCGCGTCTCCAGGCGCCGGCCAGCCGCAGCGACCTGTTCGCCCGCGCCCTCGACGACGATTTCCTGCCGTTCACCGATCTCGCCGACACGTCCCGCGGGGCACCGCGATGAAGGGCACGCTCGCGACACCCGTCTACGTGGCCATGTCGGCCGGTGTCGGCTCGGCCGGGCTCGTCTTCGGCTTCATCCGCGCGCCTCTCGCGCTCGATCAGGCGGCGACGATGGCCTCATGGTGGACAGTCCTGGCGGCAGCCGGGTTCATCCTTCCCGCGGCCGCCCTGACGCTGACTCCGTTCCTCGGGCTGCGCGTCGCCGCCGTGCTCGCGAACATCAGCGCGCTGAGCTTTCTCGCCGCCGGGGCGACAGCTCTGCTCGCGATCCCGGAGGGCGCCTCCTTCGACGCGCTCGGCACGCCGTGGCCGCTCACCATTTCTGCGCTCGCGTCGTCGATCGCGGCCGTCTGGTGGCGCCCGTCGTTCGCCATCGCGTACCTGCTGGCGACGGTCGTCGCCGTCGAGGGCGTGCGCACGACCCTCGGCTGGACCTCGTTCGATCTGGGCTTCCTCCTGATCGACACCGCCTACACGCTGCTGTTCAACGGCGTGTTCGT
>DCRR01000007.1:47960-89137 GCA_002325245.1 Microbacteriaceae bacterium UBA1487
GCCGCCGAGACGGCGAGCGCCGCGCGCGCCGAGTCCCGCGCGCGCGAGACCGCGCGAGTCGGGGCGCTCGTGCACGACACGGTGCTGGTCGCACTGCTGAGCGCGGCCCGAGCCGAGCCCGGGCAGGAGGACGCGGCCGCTCCCCTGGCGCGCCGGGCTCTCGCAGTGCTGGAGGCGGAGGATCCGGACCGCGACTCGGCACAGACCTTCCGCGACACGGCGTGGCGGATCCAGGCCACCGCGACCGAGATCACCCCTGCGGCCGAGGTCGTCATCTCGGGCGAGCTGGATCATCCGCTGCCGCCGGAGGTCGGCGCGGCACTGCAGGAGGCGAGCGCCGAGGTGCTCCGCAACAGCCGCGACTACGCCGGCGTCGCCGCGCAGCGGATCGTGGTGATCCACGCTGATCGCGGCCGCATCCGAGTCGAGATCGTCGATGACGGCGCTGGGTTCGACCCGCAGCAGGTCCCCGCGCACCGGCTCGGCATCCGGGTCAGCGTGATCGACCGGATGGCCGCGGTCGGCGGCGCTGCGCGGATCGCCTCGCAGCGGGGAGTCGGAACCCGGGTTCGTCTCGAATGGGGTGCGAGATGACCGTCGGCCGCGCGCGCACGATGGCAGAACCGCGACGCGCCCGCGATGGAGCGGCGCCCGGCGATCCAGCGCGTCTGCTCGACGTCGATCGACTGGCCGCCGGGTCGATCTTCGCGCTCTTCTCCCTCACGATGCTGGCCTTTGTCGTCAACACCGGTCCAATGAGCCAGACGCCGTGGGGGCTCACCGCTGCCGCTGCCCTGATCGCCGCCGCAGGTCTGGTCATCGCGCCGGGACCTGATCGCCTGACGTCGACGCGCCTCGTCGCGATTCTGGCGCTCACGGCGTACTGCAACGTGGCGATGGTCTGGCAGTTCACCCCCGCCGAGTGGCCGGGGTGGGCATCATGGAACTTCGGCATGACGGCGCTCGTCATGATCGGGGTCGCCTTCCGCGGTCGCATCCTCTGGTCATGGGCGGGGATCGCGCTGATGGCGGCCGTGGCGATCAGCTGGAGCACCATCACCGCAGGTTCTCCCGTGCTCGGCATCGAACTCTCCTACATGCACGTCGCCATCAACGTTCCGGTGACCTTCTTCGCGATCGGCATGCGGCGAAGTGCGCACGCGATCGCTCAGCTGCAGGAGGTCGAGCACCGCCGCGCGGTCGAGTCCGCCGCGGATGAGGCGCGGGCCGAGGAGCGCGAACGGGAGCTCGCTCGCGTTCGCGCGGTCGTCGCCGAGCCGTTGCGCGACATCGCCGACGGGACGACGACACGCAGCCCCACCGATCTGCTGGTGCTGGAGGCGCGGCTGCGCGACCGCATCCGTGGGCGGGCCCTCGAAGCGCCCCGCCTGCGCGCTTCGGTGGATGCGGCCCGCCGCCGCGGCATCACGGTGCTGCTGCTCGACGATGCGGCCGCCCCCGCGCCCGACGACTGGCTCTTCGAGGGGCTCGCCGAGGCCGCCGAGGTGCTCGACAGCCAGCCCGACGGCATGATGACCGTGCGCCTGAGCGGGGGCCCCGAGACCTGGCAGCTGACCGTCGTGGCCAACGGCACGCTCACGACGCGCACGCGTCGGGAGCATGTCGCGAGCTAACTCTTCGCGTCAGTGTCCAGCGGCAGCTCGGCGTCGCCGTTGCCGTTGGCGCCCGGGATCTGCGGCTCCGGAATCCGGCCGTGGTCGATGCGGATCTTGACCAGGCTCGCGATGACGGCGACCGCCATCGCGACGACGATGACGGCGAGCGACGTGAAGGTGCCGATCTCGGGGACCCAGTCGATGTGCTCGCCGCCGTTGATGAACGGCAGCTCGTTCTCGTGCAGCGCGTGCAGCACGAGCTTGACGCCGATGAAGGCGAGGATGAACGCGATGCCGTACTTCAGGTAGACGAGCTTGTCGACGAGGTCGCCGAGCAGGAAGTAGAGCTGGCGCAGGCCCATCAGCGCGAACACGTTCGCGGTGAACACGATGAACGGACTCTGCGTGATGCCGAAGATCGCCGGAATCGAGTCGAGCGCGAACACCACATCGGTGGTGCCGAGCGCGATCAGCACGATGATCACCGGGGTGAAGACGCGCTTGCCGTCGATCGTGGTGCGCATCTTGGCGCCGTCGAACTCCTCGGTGATCGCGATGCGCCGACGGAAGAACGCGATCAGCTTGTTCTCCGTCTCGGCCTCGTCTTCGTGCCCGGTGAAGGCCTGGTTGAAGGCGGTGTAGATCAGGAACGCGCCGAAGATGTAGAAGATCCAGGAGAAGTTCTCGATCAGCGCCGCGCCCAGCAGGATGAAGATTCCGCGGAACAGCAGCGCCAGGATGATGCCGATCATCAGCAGCTCCTGCTGGTACTTCCGCGGCACCGAGAAGCGCCCCATGATGATCAGGAAGACGAACAGGTTGTCGATCGACAGGCTGTACTCGGTGAGCCAACCGGCGACGAACTGCCCCGCGTGCTCCGCGTCGCCGAGCCACAGCATCAGCAGGGCGAAGACGATCGCGAGCGCGACGTAGAAGCCGATCCAGAGCGCCGACTCGCGCGTCGACGGGATGTGCGGCCGCCGGAACGCAAGGAACACGTCGAAGCCGAGGATCAGCGTCAGCGCGACAAGTGATCCGACTTCGAACCAGAGGGGAAGAGCGAGTTCCACAGGGGACCTTTCACGAGGGAGGAGACAGCGAAGCCTCGAACGTCTCTCCCGCGCGATCACTCCGTGGAGTGCTCGCGATCGCGACCGGGGTTCCGACACTGCAACCCGTGATGACGGCCGCGATGAGGTGGGATACTCCCCTTCGCGTCGCCCACTCTACGGGAATAAACTCAGAAGATGAGCAACGACGGTGTCCTGCACAGCGACGACGAGATCCGGTCCGAGGCGCGCAAGCGACTGAAGGCCCGCAACGACTTCTGGACGATGCTCGCCATCTTCGGCGTCGTCGTGCTCATCCTGATCGCCGTCTGGTACTTCTCCAGCGGCCCGAACTCCTACTTCTGGCCGATCTGGCCGATCTTCGGCATGTCGATCGCAGCCGTGTTCGTGGGACTGGATGCCTTCGGCATCACCCGTCGCCACATCACCGAGGCCGACATCGATGCCGAGGTCGCGAAGATGACCAGACGCAAGCCGTAGGCCTGCCTCAGACCACCTCGAGCCGCCGCGACGGGTCGTCGCTGGCGGCGAGCACCTCGTCGATCAGCCCTTGGTCGCCGACCCTGGTCGGGTCGAGCCACTCGTCGTAGAGCTCCGGGCGCACGATCAGCGGCATCCGGTCGTGGATCTCGGTGACGTTCGGTACGGCCGGCCGCGTGACGATCGCGTAGGAGACCATCCATGTGTCGTCGGGCCGCTGGGTGACGTTGTAGATGCCGGCGAGCGCGAACAGCCCCTCGGGCAGCTCGAACGACCGGCCCTTCTCCAGGTATGACGTCACCGGAACCAGCGCGCGTCGCGACTTCGTCGGGCCGGACCACGCGCCCGAGGAGAGCAGCTTCTCGACCCGGGCGTTGATCGCCGGGAACTTCGCCGGCTCCCCGCCGACCCAGAGCTTCCACCAGGCGAGGTCGATCGTGCGCCGATGCTCCCCCTCGCGCTCCCGCTCGCGCACGATCGGGTTGAGGTTCAGCGCGTGCACGCCGGTCGGCTTGACGGGCTTCTCGGCGTGCTGCTGCAGCCATTCGGCGAGCGCCGGGGCGCTGCCGCGCTCATCGAGCGTGCCGAAGGCGTCGTGGAGTTCGTCGGCGGTGACCTGCAAACCGTAGCTCGCGCACATACCGACAGTCTGCCGCGTGCCGCCGACGTCGCGCCCGGGAACTCCGGCAAAGAAAAAACCCTCGGCGAACCGAGGGTTTTTTGTGTTGGTGACCCCAGCGGGATTCGAACCCGCGTTACCGCCGTGAGAGGGCGGCGTACTAGGCCGCTATACGATGGGGCCGGATGACAACCGTACGAGTATGCCACAGCATCTGCGGCTCTCCCAAATCGGCTCAGACCAGCACCTTGAGCGCGCCGGGAACGACCTCGAGGTCGAGCGGCAGAGGTGCGAAACGCTCACCATCGCCGTAGGCGACGATGCCCTTCGCCTCGATCCGGATGCGCTTCGCCTGACGCAGGATGACGCGCGGATCGGTGACGTGCGTGCCCGCGAACACGCGCGGGAAGATGCGCAGGAACGCGAGCCGCGACAGCGGTGTCACGATCATCACGTCGAGCAGCCCGTCGTCGAACTTCGCATCGGGGGTGATCTTCATGCCGCCGCCGAGCGAGGAATTGTTTCCCACCGAGACCATGAGCGCCTCGATCTCGAGCACCTCGTCATCGAAGGCCAGCCGGTAGCTGATCGGGGCGAGTCGGACGAGCTCGACGAGCAGGGCGAGGATGTAGCGGCTGGGGCCTTTCGGGTGCCGCATCGAGTTGGCGCGCTCGTTGACGATGGCGTCGAAGCCGGCGCTCATCGATCCAGCGGACCAGCGCTCCCCCGCCGGTTCGCCTTCCGTCGCGGGCCAGCTCACGCGCATCGCGTCGATCACTCGCGCGGGCTTCTGCAGTGCAGCGACGAGCGTCTCGATCGCGCGCTCCGGGTCGTCCAGCGGGATGCCGAGGCCTCGCGACATGTCGTTGCCGGTTCCGGAGGGGATGATGCCGAGCGGCACCTCGCTGCCAGCCACGAGGTTCGCCCCCAGGTTGACCATGCCGTCACCGCCGACGACGATCAGCGCGTCGGGGCGCGTGGCGACGGCGGCGCGGGCGGCCGCGAGCAGGGACTTCGCATCCGGCTCGGTCAGCGCGGTGACGGTGTGGCCGAGCTTTCGCAGCGCGTCCACGACCCGCGGCCCGACGCCCCGGGTGGAGCCGAACGAGGCGGAGGGGTTGATGGCGACGACGAGGTGCTTCGCCTGCGTCGTCACCATCCCCCGAGTATGCCAGCGCGCGCGGACTACCGCGCGAAGCGCACGAAGCGCAGCAGCTGCGCGTTGAGCGCTACCACGACGGTGGATGCGCTCATCACGATCGCGCCGACCGCGGGCGGCATCAGGAAGCCGACCCCGGCGAGCACGCCCGCCGCGAGCGGCAGCCCGACGACGTTGTAGCCGGCCGCCCAGCCCAGGTTCTGCAGCATCTTGCGGTAGGTCGCGCGGCTCAGCGCGATCGCGTCGGCAACGCCCCGCGGGTCGCTGGAGGCGAGCACGATGCCCGCCGACTCGATCGCGACGTCGGTGCCGGCGCCGATCGCGATTCCGAGGTCGGCGGTCGCGAGCGCCGGGGCGTCGTTGACGCCGTCGCCCACCATCGCCACTCGGTGCATCCCGCCGTTCTGGATGCGCGCCACGGTCGCTGCCTTCTGCTCGGGCAGCACTTCCGCGTAGACCTCATCGATGCCGAGCTCCGCAGCCACCCAATCGGCGACCGCGTGCGAGTCGCCCGTCATCATCGCGACTCGGATGCGGCGCTGCTTCAGCAGCTTCACCGCCTCGGCCGACTCTTCGCGCACCGCGTCGGCGAGCGCGAACAGGCCCAGCACCTGGTCGCCCTCGGCGAGGTAGACGAGGGTGTGGCCCTTGGCTGCGAGCTCGCGCTGCACGTTGACCATCCCGTTCTCGAGCCGCAGGCCGGCGGCCGTGATCTGGCGGCCGCTGACGACGCGCAGCTCGCGCCCGTCGACGATCGCGCTCGCGCCGCGACCTGCCAGCGCCGTGAAGCCCTTGGGTCGGCCGAGCTTGAGCCGCCGGGAGCGCGCCGCGGTCACGATCGCGCGGGCGATCGGATGCTCCGAGCGCGACTCGACGGCACCGGCGAGCCGGAGGATCTCCTGCTCGTCCTGCCCGGGCGACGGCACCCAGCGCGAGAGGGCGAGTTCGCCGCGGGTCAGCGTGCCGGTCTTGTCGAAGACGACGACGTCGATCTCGCGCGCCGTCTCGAGCGCCGCGCGCTCCCGGATCAGGATGCCCCGCTGAGCCCCGATGGAGGTCGACAGCTGCGCGACCAGCGGAATGGCGAGCCCCAGCGCGTGCGGGCAGGCGATCACGAGCACCGTGACGACGCGGTTGATGACGAAGGCCGGGTCATCCGGCATCAGCAGGTACCAGACGAGGAGCGTGATGACCGCCGCCGCCACGGCGACGTAGAACAGCAGCGCGGCGACCCGGTCGGCGAGAAGCTGCTGCCCCGACTTGCTGGTCTGCGCATCCGAGACGAGCCGCATGATGCCGGCGAGCGCCGTGTCGTCGCCGAGCTTGGCGACCTTGATCACGAGGGCGCCGCCCGCGACGACGCTGCCGCCGATGACCGTGTCGCCGGCGCTCTTCGCCACGGCAGCGGACTCCCCGGTGAGCAGCGACTCGTCGAGCTCGGCCTCGCCGTCGACGATCTCGCCGTCGGCGGGAACGCGCTCCCCCGGGCGCACGATCAGCAGATCGCCGACACGGAGCTCCGCGGTCGGCACCCGCTCGCTCTCGGCATCCGGTGCCGCATGCTCGGCGTCGCGCACGCGCTCGGCGGTGTCGGGCACGAGCTTCGCGAGCTCGCCGAGCGCGTTCTGGGCGCCCATCACGGCACTCATCTCGATCCAGTGCCCAAGCAGCATGATGACCACCAGGGTCGACAGCTCCCACCAGAAGTCCATGCCCTCGAAGCCGAGCGTGACCGCGGCGGAGTAGCCGAAGGCGACGACGAGCGCGAGCGAGATGAGGGTCATCATGCCGGGCGACTTCACGCGCAGCTCGTGCCAGGCCCCCTGCAGGAAGATGCGCCCGCCGATGACGAAGATCGCGAGGCCGAAGGCGGCGGGGATGAACTGGCTGCCGGGGAAGCGCGGACCGGAGAGCCCCAGGATGTCCTGCAGTCCGGTCGAGAAGACGAGGGTCGGGATGGTCAGGACGAGCGTGATCCAGAACAGCCGCTTGAACCGCGCCGGGTCGTGGGCGCTGTGCTCGTGAGCGCTGTGCTCGTGAGCGCCCTGGTCGTGTGCGCCCTGCTCATGCGCGGCGTTGTCATGCGCGCCGTGCTCGGCGGCGCCGCTCTCGGCCATCTCGTGGTGGTCGTGCTCGTTCGTGGCAGTGTCGCGTGCCATCTCAGTTCCCTCGGTTGTTCTGCAGCTCGAAGACCGTCAGCAGCTCGGCGACGGCCGCGTCGCGTGATTCGGCACCCGCGTCGAACATCTCGCCGACGTGGGTGCGCAGATGGTTCTCGACGAGAAGCTTGTTGAGGCTGCGCAGCGAGCTCTGGATCGCGAGCGACTGCGTGATGATGTCGACGCAGTAGTCCTCGTTCTCGATCATCTTCCCAACGCCGCGCAGCTGTCCCTGCAGGATCTTCGTGCGGTGCAGGGCGCGCTTCTTGATGTCCTCGATCACACGTCGATAGTACCCCTAGGGGGTATCAACCGCCGGCAATAGCCACGGAACACTCAGGCGGTGCCGAACACTCCGTGAAGCATCTTCATCGTGCGGGCGAGTGTGTCGGGGCCACCGCCCTCGTGGCCGTTGAAGGGCCAGACATCGATGTTCTTCGGCCCGGCGTACGCATTGAACGCAGCAAACACCGTCGACGGCTTGCACGTCTCGTCCATCAGCGCCACCGAGAACCATGCCGGAGCACTCGCGCGCTTGGCGAAATTGACCCCGTCGAAGTACGAAAGCGTCTCGAACACCGCGTCGACCTTCTCGCGGTGCGTCCGCAGATAGCGCACAAGCTCGTGGTACGGCTCCGAGTCGTGGATCGTGACTGCGCGCGGGAAGTCGCAGAGGAACGGCACGTGCGGCACCGCGGCGACCAGCCCCTCCACGAGAGCGGCGACCGCGAGCGTGATGCCTCCCCCCTGACTTCCGCCGGTCACGGCGACGCGGGATGAGTCCACGACCTCGAGCGAGCGCACCGCATCGACCGCGCGCACCGCATCCGTGAACACCCGGCGGTAGTAGTAGGTCTCACGACTGTCGACGCCGCGCGACATGAAGCCGGGAATCTGAGGGCCCGCCACCGCCGAATCCGCCGTCGCACCGGGCGACCAGGTCGAGCCCTGGCCGCGGGTGTCCATGTGGAAGTGCGCGAAGCCCGCCGAGGCGTACAGCAGGTTCTCGGTCGGGCGGCCGCGGCCTCCGCCGTAGCCGACGTACTCGACGACCGTCGGAAGCGGGCCGCTGCGCTGCGCCGGCAGCCGCAACCAGGCCTTGATCGGCTCCCCGCCGAAACCCGAGAACGTCACGTCGAAGACCTCGACCGTCACCAGCCCGGTGTCGACCGGGGTGAGCGTGACCTCGCCGCCCGCTGCGCGCGCCTCCGAGATGGTGCGAGCCCAGAACTCGTCGAAGTCATCGGGGGTGATCTGTGAGCTCTGGTACTCGCGCAGCTGGGCTTCGGGAAGGTCGGAAAACACACCGCCACGATAGCGGCGCGGGTACGCTCGCCGTGTGAAGGTGACGAAGTACGAACACGCCACTCTGCTGATCGAGCGCGCCGACGACCTGCTCGTGATCGATCCCGGCTCCTTTCTGACTCCGCCCGACTTCCACGGCACGGTCGCCGTCGTCATCACGCACGAGCACGCCGACCATTGGACTCCCGAACAGCTCCGCCGGGTCCTGGAGGACAGTCCCGAGGCCCGCATCTTCGGACCGCAGGGCGTCGTGGATGCGGCGAGCGAGTTCGAGGTCGAGGTGGTGACCGCCGGGCAGACCGTCGAGATCGGGGCGTTCACGCTGCAGTTCTTCGGCGGGCGCCACAACGTCATCCACGCCTCGATTCCGGTCGTCGACAACCTGGGCGTGCTGGTCAACGATGAGCTCTTCCACCCGGGCGATTCCTACACCGTGCCCGACGTGCCGGTCGAGACCCTGGCGGCCCCGGTCGGGGCGCCCTGGCTGAAGATCGGCGAGGCGATGGACTACGTGCTCGCGGTGGGCGCGGGGCGAGTCTTTCCGATCCACGAGATGACGCTCTCGGTAGCCGGCTTCGGCCTCCACAGCCCGCGCCTGGAGCGCGCGACGACGGAACGCGGCGGCGAGTACTTCGTCCTCGCGCCGGGAGAGTCCATCGCGCTGTAGCGCTGCGGTGCGCGCCGCGACGCCGCTACGCGTCGGTGTCGGGCTTGTCGTTACGGGCGGCGCGGTGCGCCTTGATCGCGCGGATCGAGAGCTGCACCGAAGCGAAGAGCACGAGCAGCGCGAACAGGATCGCGGCGACGCGCGGCTCCATCCAGAACGCGAGGGCCACACCGCCGAAGCTCGCGCCGGTCGCGAAGATGCCGACGATCAGCCCGTCGGAGAGCCGCACGAGACGGTTGCGGAGGTTGGCGATCGATCCGGTGGTGGCGGTCGGGATCATCGCCAGCAGCGAGGTGCCCTTGGCGACCAGGTCGCCCATCCCGAACAGCGCGATCAGCACGGGAACGGCGACGACGCCGCCGCCGATGCCGAACAGCCCGGCCGCGACTCCCATCGCGACGCCGAGGCCGACGAGGCCGACGATCGTCCAGGTCGTGAGCTCGAGGTCGACCCCGCGGGCCGGCGGTTCGAGGATCGTCTGCACGGCGACCGCGAGCAGCAGCGCGATGAACAGCCAGCGCAGCCAGCCGATCGGCAGCTTCTTGAGCAGGCGGGTGCCGATGATCGAGCCGACGATTCCACCGGCGGCGATCAGCAGGCCGGCGAGAACGTTCACCTCGCCCTGCGCGAAGTAGCTGGCCGCACCGGCGATCGCGGTCGGCAGGATCGCCACGAGCGAGGTGGCGGCCGCGTGACGCTGGTCCAGGCCCGCCAGCCAGATCAGGAGCGGCACCATCACGATGCCGCCGCCGACGCCGAAGGCGCCGGAGAGCGCACCGCCGATCACCCCCACCAGGGCGAGCGCCAGATAGCGGCGCACGGGCGAAGGGGTGGCGGAATCGGTCGTCATGAAAGCATCCTGCAGGGTTGGGAAGAAGAAAAGACTCCCTTCACCCTAGGGGCGAATCGAGGTGCCCCCGTTCGCACGGCCGCAGCGCCAGTGCGGGGGTGCGAAAAAGAAAACGCCCCGCGGACGGGGCGAGAATCTTCGATCTACTGCTGGGGTACCTGGACTCGAACCAAGAACAACTGAACCAGAATCAGCCGTGTTGCCAATTACACCATACCCCAATGGCCTCACTGCAGTGGGGCCGACGAGTTACTCTACCGTACGGACGCGAGGGGTTCGAATCGAGCGGTCGTCGGCAGTGCCGACGGATCCTCTGCGGCCCGGCTGAGCAGGATGCGCGCATCCCCCGACTCCGCGTCGGCGGCCCGGTGCGAGACCAGCACGACGATGCGATCGGCGGTCGCCCGCCGCAGGTCGGAGATCAGCGCGGCGGCCCCGTCGGCATCGAGGTGGGCGGTCGGCTCGTCGAGCAGCACCACCTCGGCGTCGGTGAGGAGCGCACGGGCGACGGCGAGTCGCTGACGCTCGCCGCCGGACAGCGCCGCGCCGCCCGCACCGACCCGAGTGTCGAGACCGGTGGGCATGCTGGCGAGCAGACGCCGAAGCCCCACCCGGTCGAGCACCTCGCGGATGCTCTCGTCGCTGGGCTCATGGCCGCGCGGCCGGGCGATGCGCAGGTTCGCCCGAATCGTCGACGAGAACAGCAGCGCATCCTGCGGGCACCACGCCACCTGGCGGCGCTCCTCCCCCGCGATCGCGTCGTCGGACGCCACCTCGATCGGCGCCCCGTCGAGACGGACGTCGCCGGATGCCGGACGCAGCCCGCCCAGCAGCACGGTCAGCAGCGTCGACTTGCCCGCCCCCGAGGGGCCGCTCACCTGCAGCCACTCGCCCCGATCGACCTGCGCGCTGACATGCTCGAACACGAGCTCGTCGGCGCCAGGCCATCGGGCGGCGAGGTCGGTGAGGACAAGACCGCTGAGGACAAGGCCGCGTGACGCGTCCGTGGACGACGCCTCGTCGGGAGCCGCGGCGGCGTCTGCCGCCGGGGCACGCAGCGCCGAGAGCCGGCGCCAGGAGACGAGCAGGCGCGGCGTCAGCCGCGTCGCCTCCACGAGCGCGAGCGCCGGGTCGAGCGTGGCGAGCGCGAGCAGAGCGATGACGGCGACGGTCGGCGCGCTGGTCGCTCCGGCCGCGACCAACGGGGCCGCGAGGCTCGGGACGGCGACGGCAAGCCCCACCAAGGCGACAACGGCGACCGCAGCCCCGGCGCCCTCGGCGCGGGCGGCGCGCCGAGCGAGGCGCGACGAACGGTCGGCCAGACGGTCGAGCTCGGCCAGGGCCGCGGGCACAAGACCCGACGCCCGCACCTCGTCGGCGCCGCGCAGCAGCGCGGCAAGGGCCGCGGTGTGGGCCGAGCGCGCCTCGAGCCGCGGGGCGGCGCCTCGACGGTCGGTGAGCGCGGTCACCAGCACCGCCAGCCCCACCCCGATGACGAGCGCGAGCGCGACCACGAGCGTCAGCTCGGGCAGCACGAATGCGGTCGTGATGACGACGCCGATCACGCTCAGCACCCCGACGACGATCGGGGCGATGACGCGCGGCGCCAGATCGCGCACCTCGTGCACAAGGGTGACGAGGTAGTCGACGGCGGTGCCGCCCTCCCGCAGTCGAGCCGACGCCGCCCCGCGGGCGGCGATCGCGCGCCACACCCGCAGGCGCAGCGCATCGCTGGCGCGGAACACGGCGTCGTGAGTGACGAGACGCTCGGCGTAGCGGGCGACCGCGCGGCCGATGCCGAAGAAGCGCACGCCGACGATCGCGACCAGCAGATACATCAGGTCGGGCTGCTCGCTCGCCCGCACAATCAGCCAGCCGGAGACGGCGGAGAGCGCCATGCCGAAGCCGGTCGCGGCCACACCCAGAAGGATGGCGAGGGAGGCGCGGGCGAGGATCGGCATCCGGGCTGGTTCGGCGGCGGCCTCGCGCGCCGACTCCGCACCCGCCGTGCTCGCCGCGCGCGGCTCCGAGTGAGTCGTTTCTCCGGAGGTTTCGGCGCGGTGCGCCGAAACCACGGGGGCCGCGGGGCGCTCATCCGCAGGATCTTCGGAGAAGCGAACGACTGCGACCGGGTCGGCGGCGGCCGCGGCCGCGTGCGCGGGTGCGCCAGCCGCCGGCGGCGTGATCGGGATGCGGATGCTGGCGAGAGCGACCGTCTCAGGCTCGTGCGACACGAGCACGACCGGGGCGTCGGTGCGCAGGCGGCCGATCTCGAGACGCATCTGCTCGGCGTGCGCCGCATCCAGGTGCGCGGTCGGCTCGTCGAGCACGACGAGCACGGCGCCAGGCGCCAGCAGCAGGGCGCGCGCAACGGCGACGCGGCGCCGCTCCCCCGGGCTCAGCAGCGCCGGATGCCGACCCGCCACCGACCCGAGGTCGAGGACCGCGAGCATCCGTTCGATCTCCCCGGCCGAGGCTCCCGTGAGCGCGAGCTCCTCGGCCGCGGACGCTGCGACCAGCCGCGGCGCCTGCGCCGCGTAGGCGATCGGGCCGCGCGGCACTCGGACGGCCCCCTGCACCTCAGCCTCGGCGCTGAGCGCGCCGACGAGCGCGGCGAGCACGGTCGACTTGCCGGCGCCGCTCGGGCCGGTGAGGGCCGTGATGTTGCCCGCGGGGAACGCAGCGGTGACGCCGGAGGCGGCGGCATCGTCGCGACCCGGGTAGCGCACCGTGAGGGCGTCGACGTGCGCATCGGTGCCGCCGACGCGCCGCCAGTCGGCGTCCGCAGGCTCGCGCACCACGTCGCGGGCACGGCGGAGCGCGCCGAGCCCTCCCTGTGCGGCGTGGAAGGCGACCCCGACCTCGCGGACGGCGGCGTAGACCTCGGGCGCCAGGATCAGCGCCGCCAGCCCGATCTCGAGGCCCAACTGGCCCTCGACGAGCCGCAACCCGATGGCGACGGCGACGAGCGCCACCGAGATGGTGCCGATCAGCTCCAGCGCGAGGGCCGAGAGGAAGGCGACGCGCAGCGTGGCGAGCGTGCGCTCCCGGTACTCGTCCTGAATGCGAGCGAGGGCGCGAGTCTGCTCGCCCACCCGGCCGAGCCCGACGAGCACCGGCAGTCCGCGCGCGAGTTCGACCAGGTGGTCGCCCAGGCGCTCCAGCGCGCCGGTCGCCCGGTCGACGCGGTCGCGGGTGTGCATGCCGATGAGCACCATGAACAGCGGCACCAGCGGCAGGGTGAGCGCGGTGATGAGGGCGCTCAGCCAGTCCGTGCCGAGGATGCGCAGGCCGATCACGAGCGGCACGACGGCAGCCGAGACCGCCGCGGGCACCACCTGGCGGTAGTACGCATCCAGTTCGTCGAGACCGCTGGTGGCGAGCACGACGGTGCCGCCGCCGGGCTCGCCCGGTGCGTCGAGCGCGCGCGCCACGACGCCGCGACGAACCCGCTCCGTGGAGCGGATCGCCAGGCGCGCGGCGACGGTCTGCGAGGCCCAGCCGAGCGCCGCACGGGCGAGCACGGCGGCCGCCCCGAGCACCGACGCGTCTCGCCACGCGTCCGTCCCGTTGGCGAGGGCCGTCACGCCGATCGCGATCGACTCGGCGATCACGACCAGCGCGACCGCGCGCAGCACGGCCAGCGCCGTCAGCCCGACAAGCGGGCCTGGCCCCCCAACACCCAGGCCCGCGTCGTCGAATCGCGTTGTCAACTGGCCGAGTCGCGCGCGCATCCGGCTCACGGCTGGCGCACCGCCGGAAGGATCTCGTGCACCGCGGGGATGTGCTCACCCGAGATGCGCTTGCGGAACACCCAGTAGCTCCACGCCTGGTAGACGAGCACGACTGGCAGCGCGACCGCCGTCACGACCGTCATCACGCCGAGCGTGTAGTCGCCGCTGGAGGCGTTGGAGATCGTCAGGCTGAAGGCGGCGTCGATCGTCGACGGCAGCACCACCGGGTAGGCGGCCGTGAAGATCGACGCCGCTCCGGCGACCAGGAACACGGCGATCCCGACGAAGGCGCGACCCTCGCGCCCGGCCCGCGCGGAGACGTAGCCGAGCAGCACGGCGACGACGGCGACGGCGACGAGCGCCCAGGAGGCGACCCCGCCGCTCTGGAGCTGCACCACGAGCACCCAGCCGACGATCGGCACGAGCGCGAGAATGCCCCATCCGCTGACGAAGCGTCCGGCGCGCTCGCGCACCGGGCCGTCGCTCTTGAGCGCGAGGAAGGTCGCGGCGTGCACGAGGGCGAAGCCGACAACCGCCAGCCCGCCGAGCACGGCGATCGGGGTGAGGAACACGAACGGTCCGCCGACGCGGTCGCCGTTGGCGTCGATCGGAAGCCCGGTCGTGGTGAGGGCAAGGCCCGCGCCGATCCCGAAGGCGCTGACGAAGGAGCCGAGGCCGATCGCCCAGTCCCACGTCTTCGCCCAGCGGGCGGTGTGGTGCTTGCCGCGGAATTCGATCGCGACCGCGCGGAAGATCAGGCCGAGCAGCACGAGCGTAAGCGGCACGTAGAGCGTCGAGAACAACGAGGCGTACCAGAACGGGAAGGCGGCGAACGTGGCGGCACCGGCGGTCAGCAGCCACACCTCGTTGCCGTCCCAGACCGGGCCGATCGTGTTGAGCATGACGCGGCGCTGGCGGTTCTTCTCGGCGGCGTCGCCGCGCACACCGACGAGCATGTGCATGCCGACGCCGAGGTCGAAGCCTTCCAGCAGCAGGTAGCCGATCCAGAGCGCGGCGATGGCGATGAACCAGATGGTGGGCAGAACGTCCATGTCAGTGTCTTCCGATTTCCGGGTCAGTAGGCGAACGAGAGGACGTCGGAGCGCTTGTCCGGGTCGTCGGGATCGTCATCGTGCGGCGCAAGCTCAGGCATCGCCGAGACGACTCCGCCGCGCACGTACTTGACGAGCAGCCACAGCTCGACGGCGAGCAGCACCCCGTAGACGAGGGTGAGCGAGATCGTGGAGAACAGCAGCTCTCCCGCGGTCACCCCTGGCGAGACAGCGGCGGCGGTGAACATGAACACCCCGTCGATGCCGCTCGGGTCCGGGTTCGGCGCGACGACAAAGGGCTGGCGACCGAGCTCGGTGAAGATCCAGCCGGCCGAGTTGGCGGCGAACGGGGCGAGGATTCCGAGCACCGCAAGCCGCATGATCCACGGCGAGCGAGGCACGGTTCCCTTGCGCGTCAGCCACAGCGCGACGGCGGCGGCGAAGGCTGCGATCGCACCGAAGCCGATCATCATGCGGAAGCCCCAGTAGGTGACCCAGAGCAGCGGAACGTACTGGATCTCGCTGCCCGCGTGCTCGCCGTAGAGGCCGTCGCCGACCAGGGTCGCGCCGTAGGTCTCCTGGTAGTGCGGCAGAAGGTCGTTGATGCCGGGCATGTCGGTGATGAAGTCGCCGTTGGCCAGGAACGAGAGCAGCCCGGGCACCTCGATGAGCGTGGTGACGCTGGAGCAATCGGTCGCGCCCACGTCGCCGAGGGTCAGGATCGAGAAGCTGGTGCCGGTGTGGCAGGCGCCTTCGGCGGCGGCCATCTTCATCGGCTGCTGCTCATACATGAGCTTCGCCTGGACGTCGCCGCTGATCGCGACGGCTCCGAATCCGATGATCGCGACGAGGGCGCCGAGTCGAAGCGACGTGAGCCACACCTTGTGGTCGGCGCGGTCGCGGCCGGGGATCTCGGCTGCCTCGCCGACGACGACGCGACCGGTGGCATCCACCGTGTCGATGCCGTCCTTGCGGCGCTGCCAGAGCTGGTACCAGGAGATGCCGAGAAGGAATCCGCCGGCGACGGCGAGCGAGCCGGCGAGGGTGTGGGTGTAGGCGGCGACGGCGGTGTTGTTGCCGAGCACCGCCCAGATGTCGACGAGCACGGGCCGCCCGTCGATCAGCTCGACGCCGACGGGGTGCTGCATCCACGAGTTGGCGGCGATGATGAAGTACGCCGAGAGCCACGAGCCGATGACGGCGGCCCACAGGGTCGCCAGGTGCAGCTTCTTGGGCAGCCGACCCCAGCCGAAGATCCAGAGTCCGAGGAAGGTGGACTCGACGAAGAACGCCAGCAGGCCCTCCATCGCGAGCGGGGCGCCGAAGACGTCGCCCACGAAGCGCGAGTACTCGCTCCAGGCCATGCCGAACTGGAACTCCTGCACGATGCCCGTCGCGACGCCGACGATGAAGTTGATCAGGTAGAGCTTGCCCCAGAACTTCGTCATGCGAAGGTACTGCGGGTTGTCGGTGCGCACCCACGCGGTGTGCATGATCGCGACGGTGGCCCCGAGTCCCAGGGTGAGCGGCACCATCAGGAAGTGGTAGACCGTCGTGATTCCGAATTGCCAGCGGGCGATGTCTAGGGGATCCACGCGGGGTCTGCTCCTTCTCGTACGACGGGTCCGTGCCTCACGGCCCTGAGCAAGATTGGCGGGAGGCCGTGTCCTCTACCTAGGGCCGAAGGTCCCGTCCCGTGCTCCTGCTCCACGATACCCGTTTTTCTACGTGCTGTAGAAGTAGTTCGACGCGGCGTAGAATCGCACCATGGCAGGACTGGGGCAGCTTGAGCGATCGGTGATGGATGCGGTCTGGGCTTCGCCCGTTCCGGTCACCGCCTACGACGTGCTCGAGCGCCTCCACGCCGGCGAGTCCGGCCGCCCGTTGGCCGCCACCACCATCCTCACCGTCCTCTCACGGCTCGAGAAGAAGGGCTTCGTCGCGAGCGACCGCTCCGTCCGCCCGCACCGCTACAGCGCGACGGCCTCGCGCGCCGACCACGTCGCCGAGCTGATGCACGAGGTACTGGGCGATGCCGCCGACCGCGGCGCCGTGCTGGAGCGCTTCATCGGCGGGGTCTCCGACGACGACGCGGCCGTGCTGCGCCGGCTCCTGGCGGGCAGCAGCTGAGTCCGATGCTCTTCGCCCTGTCGATCGGCCTGGCGCTGTTCGCGGTCGCGCTCGCGGTGCCCGTGCCGATCGCGTTCGCTCGCGCCGCCTGGCCGAGCGGCGCGCCGGTGCGCGCCCTCCTGCTGTGGCAGGCGATCGGCCTGGCGGGCGGTTTCTCGATGATCGGCGCGTTCGTGGCGCTCGGCTTCGGCGTCCTCCCCGCCTCACGACTCGGCGGCGGGATCGCATTCGGCGCCGCGCTCGCCCTCGCCGGCTACCTGCTCGGGCACCTCGTCGCCACCGTCGTCATCGTCACGCGGCAGCGACGGCGCCACCATGCTCTCCTCGACCTGCTGACCTCGCCCCACCCCACCCGTGCCCAGACCCGCGTGCTCGACGACTCCGCCCCCGTGGCCTACTGCCTGCCGCGCGGGGTCGGCTCGCTCACCGTGCTCTCGCAGGGGCTGCTCGACCGGCTGAGCCCGGCCGAGCTCTCGGCCGTGATCGCCCACGAGCGCGCGCACGTCGAACAGCGTCACGATCTGCTGCTGCTCGCATTCCGCGCCTGGCGCAGCGCCCTGCCGTGGTTTCCGATCGCCGTGCGCGCCGAATCCGAGGTGGCGGTGCTGGTCGAGATCCTCGCCGACGACCGCGCCCGCCGCACCGCCAGCGACGAGGTGCTCGCCCGCGCGATCCTCGCGGTGGCGGATGCGCGCGGCGACGGGGTGATCGACCTCGACCATCGCCGTCGCTCGGGTCGATCCACCGATCGGGTGCGCCGACTCGTCGGCTAGCTCGCGCCACCTCCCCGCGCGCCGCCGAGCCCCGCGGGCGAGGGCCCGCGGGCCGCGATGTGACGGAACTCGCAGAAACCCCGTGTTAGACATGCCCCCATGTTGCGACGCGTGCTCCTCTCCACCGCCACCGCGGTGGGCGCGAGCATGCTGGTCGTCGGCAGCATCTTTCTGCTCGCCCCCGGCTCGGACGACACCGCGACGGCGCCCGGCGCCGAGACCCCGAGCTCATCACAGACGGCCAGCGCCTTCCTGTTCACCGGCGACGGGGTCGATCGCGACGCGATCCTGCGTGCCGCGGACGACGACGCGGAAGCCGATGCCGACCAAGCGGAGGACTCCGACGACGGCTCGCCTGCTCCGGAGGCTCCGTCGGAGGCCGACGAGCCGAGCACGCCGTCGACCCCGGACTCCGGAAGCGCGGCGCCCTCCGGCCCGACGGCCGACTTCTCCGACCAGAACGCCGCACTGGCGCTCGTGAACTCGGCGCGCGCCGACGCGGGACTGCCCCCGATGACGATCAACTCGAAGCTGTCGTCCGCCGCCGGTGCGCAGGCCGTGCATCAGGCCAGCACCCAGCAGATGACCCACGACGGGGGCGGCGGCCTCGGGGCGCGCGTGAGCGCGGCGGGCTACACGTGGTGCGCCGTCGCGGAGAACGTCGCCGCCGGGTACACCTCGGCCTCGGCAGTGCACAGCGGCTGGATGAACTCCTCCGGGCACCGCGCCAACATCCTGAGCGGCAACACCGAGATGGGTCTCGCGACAGCGACCGGCAGCGACGGCACCGTCTACTGGGCCCAGGTCTTCGGCACCCCCTGCTGACCGGCGCGGCGCCGCTCGCCGCACGCTGAGGGACCTTCGGCACTGTTCGCTCGCACGCCTCCGCCCTTGACTGGAGGACGTCGACGCGCGATGGTCGCGACGGCGGGCACCTCGGGGGATGGAGAGACATGGAGAAGCGGAATCCGGCGAGCGCACGAGCCACCGTGCACGGCAAGGTCGCCGAGTCGACCGCGACTCTGTTCATCTAGTCGCGTAGCGTGGGCGACGTGGCTACTCGGATCTACCTGAGCTCCGCCGAAGGCGGCACCGGAAAGTCGACCGTGGCGGTGGGGCTCGTCGCCACCCTCGGGCGCAGCGTCGAGCGGGTCGGGGTGTTCCGGCCGATCGCGCGCTCGACGACCGAGCCGGACTACATCCTCGAGATGCTGCTCGAGCACGCGAGCGCCGACCTGCAGTACGAGGAGTGCCTCGGCACCACCTACGGCCAGGTGCACGACGACCCGGATGCGGCACTCGCCCGCATCGTGGAGCGCTTCGCCCGCATCGAGGAGCGCTGCGACGCCGTCGTCATCCTCGGCTCGGACTACACCGACGTCGGCACCCCGACCGAGCTGGGGGTCAACGGCCGGATCGCCGCCAACCTGGCCGCGAGCGTGCTGCTGGTCGTCGGCGGTCGCCGCGCCGACAGCGACGAGGCCCGCTCCCCCGAGGACATCGCGGAGGTCGCGGCGATCGCCGCGGGCGAGTTGCACTCGGAGCACGCCGACGTTCTCGCGATCGTCGTCAACCGGGCCGACCCGGAGCGTCTCGACGAGGTGGTGTCGGCGGTGCGCCGTTCGACCCGCAACCACGATCTGCCGACCTGGGCGATCCCGGAGGATCCCGAACTGGTCGCCCCGCTGCTGCGCACCGTGCTGCACGCCGCCGAGGCCGAACTGCTGCGCGGCGATTCCGAACTGCTGGATCGCCCCGTGCTCGACGTCGTCGTCGCCGGCATGACGCTCGAGAACGTGCTGCCCCGGCTCCTCGAGGGCGCCGTGATCGTGGTCCCAGGCGACCGTTCCGACGTGCTCGTCGGCGCGGTCGTCGCCCACCTCTCCGAGACCTTCCCGTCGCTGTCGGGGGTCGTCCTGAACGGCGGATTCCCGGTGGCGCCCTCGATCGAGACGCTGCTCGCGGGTCTGGACTCCTCGCTCCCGATCGCCCGCACGCCGCTCGGCACCTACGACACCGCGATGCGCATCACGAACGCCCACAGCCGCCTGGCCGCCGACTCCCCGCAGAAGTACGCGCGCGCGCTCGCGCTCTTCGACGGTCACGTCGACTCCGAGGCGCTGGTGAGCGCGCTGAGCCTCGCGCCGACCGCTGTGATGACCCCGGTGCGCTTCGAGTACTCGCTGCTCGAGCGCGCCCGGGCCCAGCAGCGCCACATCGTGCTGCCGGAGGGCGGCGACGACCGCATCCTGCGCGCCGCCGGACTGGTCGTGGCGCGCGGCATCGCGCGGCTCACGATTCTCGGCGACGAGCGCAGCATCCGCGCCCGCGCCGCCGAACTCGGGGTCGACCTCGGCGACACCGCGATCATCTCGACGAACGATTCGGAGCTGCACGAGCAGTTCGCGCTCGAGTACACGCGCCTGCGCGCCCACAAGGGCATCGCACTCGAGCAGGCGCGCGACACCATGACCGACGTCTCCTATTTCGGCACGATGATGGTGCACCTGGGGCTCGCCGACGGCATGGTCTCCGGCGCCGCCCATACGACCGCGCACACCATCCGCCCCGCCTTCGAGTTCGTCAAGACGGCGCCGGGCGTCTCGGTCGTCTCGAGCGTGTTCCTGATGGCGCTGGCCGATCGGGTGCTCGTCTACGGCGACTGCGCCGTGATCCCCGAGCCGACGACCGAGCAGCTCGCCGACATCGCGATTTCGGCGGCCCACACCGCGCGCACCTTCGGCATCGACCCGCGCGTCGCCATGCTCAGCTACTCCACCGGCGAGTCCGGCTCGGGCGCCGAGGTCGACCGCGTGCGGGCCGCGACCGCGCTCGTGCGGGAGCGCGAACCGCAGCTGCCGGTGGCGGGCCCGATCCAGTACGACGCCGCCGCCGACCCCACCGTCGGCGCCTCCAAGATGCCGGGCTCCGATGTCGCGGGACGCGCGACGGTGTTCGTCTTCCCGGACCTGAACACCGGCAACAACACCTACAAGGCCGTGCAGCGCAGCGCCGGCGCCCTCGCGATCGGTCCGGTGCTGCAGGGCCTCAACAAGCCCATCAACGACCTCTCCCGCGGCGCCCTCGTGCGCGACATCGTCAACACGATCGCGATCACCGCCATCCAGGCCCAGCACGGAAGCGAGCCCGCGTGACCCACGTCTTCGTTGTGAACACCGGCTCCTCGTCGATCAAGTACCGGCTGCTGGAGCTTCCGAGCGGCGAGGTGCTCGCCTCGGGCATGATCGAGCGGATCGGAGTTCCCGGCTCCGGGGTCGCCGACCACGGTGAGGCGCTGCGCCGGATCCGCGAGGAGCTCGGCGACGTCCCGGTGGACGTGATCGGCCACCGCGTCGTGCACGGCGGCGCCGTCTTCGATGGCCCGGCCCTCATCGACGACGAGGTGGAGGCGGCGATCGAACGACTTGCGGTGCTCGCGCCCCTGCACAACCCGCCCGCTCTCCTCGGCATCCGCGGCGCACGCACCGCGTTTCCGGATGTCCCCCACGTCGCCGTCTTCGACACCGCCTTCCACGCGACCCTGCCGGTGGAGGCGCGCGAGTACGCGATCGATCGCGAGCTCGCCGCGCGCGCCGGGGTGCGCCGCTACGGCTTCCACGGCACCTCGTACCAGATCGTGTCGCGGCAGGCCGCGGCGCTCCTCGACCGGCCCCTCGACGAGCTGCGGATGGTCATCCTGCACCTCGGCAACGGCGCGTCGGCGGCCGCCGTCTCCGGGGGCCGCTCGATCGACACCTCGATGGGCATGACCCCGCTGCAGGGTCTGGTGATGGGCACCCGCTCGGGCGACATCGATCCGGCGGTGCTCGTGCACCTGGCGCGCACCGAGGGCCTCACGATCGATGAGCTCGACGCGATGCTCAACCGCGAGAGCGGCCTGCTCGGGCTCTCCGGCCACGCCGACATGCGCGACGTGCACGCGGCGGCGGATGCGGGCGACGAGGCCGCCCGCACGACGCTCGACATCGTGGTGCACCGGCTGCGGCACTACATCGGCGCCTACGCCGCCCAGCTCGGCGGCCTGGACGCCCTGGTGTTCACCGCCGGCGTCGGCGAGAACGACGCCGACCTGCGCCGTCGCGCCGTCGACCGGCTCGGCTTCCTGGGGCTGCACGTCGACGACGAGCTCAACGAGTCGGGCGCCCGCGGGGCCCGGCGCATCTCCCCCGACGACGCGCCCGTCGCGGTGCTCGTCGTGCCGACCGACGAGGAGCGCGAGATCGCCGAGCAGTCGGCGGCGTTCGTCGACTAGGCCCCCGCACGCAACGTCGGAGAATCGCCCACCTCGTCCCCGCGCCGTGGACGTCCGCGCCGGATGTCCGAGTTTGCGCTGGCACAGCCGTCAGCGTCGCTCGCGCCTGCTGCCGCGGGCGCGAGAGAGCTCCGCTAGTCGAAGTACTCGGGCGGCTCGACGCGGTCGATCGGCGGCTGCATGCGCCGCAGGTTGTTCGCCGTGCGCGCCTTGAGCCGTCGCCACACGCGCACGGGAACCTCACGCGGGCCGGGAGCGTTCGCGGCATCGGCCGCCCCGGGAAGCCAGCCGGGCAGGCCGGAGCAGTCGTCCATCGAGGTGCGCTGGGTCATCGAGCGGTCGCCCCGACATGAGCGTCGGCGTCCAGGACTGCCGGCCCGTGACCGGTCCGCGCGATGAGCACAGGCGCGTTGACGTTCAGCAGCACGTCGTGCAGCACCGACCCGATCGGCGAGCGCGTCGGCTCGAGCGAGCCCGGGCCGAGCACCAGAAGCGCGCGGTCGCGCGCCGCATCGAGCAGAACCTCGGCCGGGTCACGGTGCGCGATGCGCGCGCGGATCTCCAGCTGCGGATGGATCTGCCGTGCGGCGCGCACCGCGGTGGTCACCACATCGTTCTGGGCGGTGTCGGCGCGCACGCTCTCCACCCCGGCCCCCGGGATCCGCGGCGTCGCGTGCAGGAACAGCACTTCGTCGCCGAGCCCGGCGGCCTCGAGCGCCGCCGCCCGGGCCACGGATTCGGCGGTCATGGCGCGGTCGATCCCTGCGACCACACCGCGGCGGAACCGAAGCTCGACATCGGGGACGACGGCGACGTCGCACGGCGCCGCGGTCGCGATCTGGACACTCCGCGAGCCGAGCACCCGGCCGTGCAGATAGCCGGTCTTGTGCGTTCCGATCACCAGAAGGTCGCCCGGGCGCGTCGCATGCGCGAGCGCCCACGCGACACTGCCGTCGGTGAGGACGCTGGAGATCTTGACCTGCGCGTGGTCGTCCGCGACCTCGGCCCGGGTGCGATCCAGCAGCTCTCGCGCGGCGTTCCGCGCGTCCGCGCCGTAGGTCGAGCCCATCTCGCCGAACGCGTCATCGACGACGTGGGCGAGGACGAGCTCGGTGCCGTCGCGCTCCGCACGGCGCAGCGCCCAGCGCAGGGCGGCCTGGCTCGGCGCCGTGCCATCGACTCCGACGACGATGCGCCCTCGCGGCTCGAAATCCGTCATGTCAGCCTCAACTCCTGTGGTCTGCCTCGATTTCACGCCAGACGACAGCGAACGAGTAGTGCCGAAGGTCCCAAGCGCGGCGATAAACTCGCGGCGTGCCGGATGACCAGAAGTCACGACCCGAGCCCGCTCCCGGAGACCTCGGGTTTCCGGATGCTCCGCGTTCCGAACTCGAGCGCTCGATCGGCGAGATGCTCGAGCACGCGCAGCGCGTGCTCGACACCGAGGGCCGGTTGCGTCACCTGCTGGCCGCGACGACGATCGTCGTCGAGGAGCTCGAGCTGTCTCACGTGCTGCGCCGCATCGCCGAGGTCGCCGTCGCCCTGGTGGATGCCCGCTACGGCGCGCTCGGCGTGATCGCCCCGGACGGCACCCTCGAGCAGTTCATCCACGTCGGGATGTCGGAAGCGGATGCCGAGGCGATCGGGCACCTGCCGGAAGGTCACGGCCTGCTCGGCGCGGTCATCGACACCGGGGCCCCGATCCGGCTCGAAGACCTGCACGACGACGCGCGCTCGGTGGGCTTCCCCGCCCATCACCCGCCGATGGACTCGTTTCTCGGCGTCCCGATCCGTGTGCGCGATGAGGTCTTCGGCAACCTGTACCTCACCAACCGGTCGAGCGGCCCGTTCAGCTCGGAGGACCAGGAGCTCGTGACGGCGCTCGCGGCCACCGCGGGCATCGCGATCGAGAACGCACGTCTGTTCGGTGAGACGCGGCGCCGACAGCGCTGGAGCGCGGCGCTCGCCGAAGTCAATGCCGCGCTGCTCTCCGGCAGCTCCGAGAACATGCTTCACGTCGTCGCCGACCGGGTCGCCTCGCTCGTCGACGCCGACCTCGTCTCGGTCGTCATCCCCAGCGACAACGGAGAGGCCTTCCTCGTCGACACGGCCCGCGGCGAGGGCGCCGAGGCGCTCACCGCGCTGCGCTTCCCGGCCGCCGGCTCGATCTCCGCGCGCGCCGTCGAGAGCGGCCGCGCGATCGCCACTGACGACAGCGACGACGGGGTGATGTTCGGTGGCGCCGTCGACGTCGGTCCGGTGATCGCGGTTCCGCTCGCCGCCTCTGGCAAGCCGCTGGGCGTGCTGACCCTGTGTCGCCGACGCGGATCGCTGCGCTTCACCGAGGCGGATCTCGAGATGGCTTCCGAGTTCGCGACGCAGGCGAGCGTCGCCCTGGAGCTGGCGCGCATGCAGGCCGATTCGCGCAAGCTCGAGCTGATCGAGGACCGCAACCGGATCGCGCGCGATCTGCACGATCACGTCATCCAGCAGCTGTTCGCCACCGGACTGACGCTGCAGAGCGTTGCCGCCTCGGCGGGCGGCCCGGAGCGGACGATCCTCGAGCGCCAGGTGGAGGCGATCGACGACGCGATCTCCGAGATCCGCACCGCCGTGTTCACCCTGCGCACCCGCTCCGCGTCGCGCGCTCCCTCCCTCCGTCATCGCGTGCTCGATCTGGTCGGCGAGGTCACCGAGAGCCTCGAGTCGGCTCCGCGACTCACCTTCGGCGGCGCCGTCGACCTGCTCGTCGCCGAGGATCTGGCCGACGATGTCGTGGCCGTGGCGCGGGAGCTCCTCAGCAACGTGGTGCGCCACGCGCAGGCGGCGACCTGCGCCCTGGATCTGCGCGTCACCGACGCCGAGCTGACCCTGCGCGTCGACGACGACGGCCAGGGTCTCGGCGCCGTCACCCGCCGCAGCGGTCTCGACAACCTGGAGGTGCGCGCGCAGCAGCGCGGCGGCACGTTCGAGGTCGCCGACGCTGACCCGCACGGCACGATCGCGACCTGGTCGGTACCGTTGTCGACGACCCCGAACGGAGCCGAGGCGTGATTCGAGTCTTTCTGGTGGACGACCACGAGCTGGTTCGTCGCGGCATAGCCGACATCGTGGATGCCGAACGCGATCTGGAGGTGGTCGGCGAGTGCGGGACCGCTGGCCAGGCGCTCGGTCGCGTCGGCGCCACCCGGCCCGACGTCGTGGTGCTCGATGTGCGACTGCCCGACGGCTCCGGCGTCGACGTCTGCCGCGCCATCCGCTCGGAGTACCCCGAGATCGCCTGCCTCATGCTCACGGCCTTCGACGACGACGAGGCGAGCGAGGCGGCGGTGCTGGCCGGGGCGTCCGGCTACGTGCTGAAAGACATCCGCGGCAAGAACCTGATCGATGGCATCCGGCGCGTGGCCGGCGGCGGGAGCCTGATCACCCGCTCCGTCTCCCAACGCGTCGTGTCCCGACTGGCTCCGGCCGAGGCGCAGGGCGGGCCGGAGCTCACGCTGCGCGAGCGCCAGGTGCTCGACCTGATCGGCGCGGGCCTCACCAACCGCCAGATCGGCGAACGGCTCGAGCTCGCCGAGAAGACCGTCAAGAACTACGTGTCGGGGCTCCTCGCCAAGCTCGGGCTCGAGCGGCGCACCCAGGCGGCGGTGTACGCGGTCAAGCGCGATATCGAGCCTTAGCGGGACCTTCGGCCCTCGCGATTTCCGCGATCCGCGCGCACACTGGCGGAAACGGAAGGACCGGCGATGGCGAGGATGAGCCGAGAGCGCGACCGCGCCGCTCGCGTGCGTCGCGCGCTGAAGGCCTGTCCGGATCTGGATGCCACGCGCATCCGCGTCGTCATCGAAGACAACGTCGTGCATCTGCGCGGTGCGGTTCGGGCCCACTCGGCGCGGGTGCTCGCCCGAGCGCTCGCGTGCGATGTCGACGGTGTCTCGAGGGTCGTCGACGAGCTCGTCGTCGCTCCCGTCGCCACCGGCTGGCGGCGCAGCGACGACGCGATCGCCCGCTCCGTGCGCTGGGCGCTCGCCCGCGAGCCCTCGGCGGCCGCGGATGTCGGGGTGGCGGTGCAGCAGCACGTGGTGACCCTGACCGGCACGGTTCCCGACCGGCCGACGCTGCAGCGCCTGCGCCACCGCGTGGAGCGCATCCGCGGAGTCCACTTCGTCCACAACCAGCTGCGAGTGCAAGGAGAATCATCATGACCGACGACCCGGTTCGCGAACTCGGCACCGAGGAGAGCTGGCAGGAACTGCGACGAGCATCGCTCGGGCGACTTGCGCTGTGCGTGGCCGGCGAGATCGACATCTTCCCGATCAACTTCGTCGTCGACGCCGACAACGTGATCTACCTGCGCACCGCGCCCGGCACCAAGCTGCTGGAGCTCAGCATCAACGACCACGTCGCGCTCGAGATCGATCACGTGAGCGATATCGACGCGATGAGTGTCGTGGTCAAGGGCCGCGCCGAGCGCGTCGAGCTGCAGTCAGAGATGGACGCGGCCGAGAAGCTGGGCCTTGCGCCCTGGGTTCCCACGCTCAAGTACCGCTGGGTGCGCATCCACCCGGAGTCGGTGAGCGGCCGCGCCTTCGTGCGCGGACCCGAGCCGAGTCGCGATTGATCACGCCCCGGGGCCGCTAGCGTAGGAGCGTGACACGACTTCGCGAGCGACGCTGGTTTCCGCTCGTCTGGCTCATCCCGGCGGCGCTCGTGCTGCTGGCGCTGCTGGTGCTCGCGGCGCGCTGGCTGCGTGAGACCCCCGGCTGGCTCGACTTCGCCGCGAGCTTCCCGGGCACGACCGAGCTTCCCGCCGACACCCCCGTGGGCTTCCCCGCGTGGCTCGGCTGGCAGCACTTCCTCAACTCGTTCTTCCTGCTGTTCATCGTGCGCTCCGCGCTCCTGATTCGCGGCAGGCAGCGCCCGCCCGCCTTCGTCACCCGGCGCAACGACGGACTGATCCGCACGAAGGGCGCGCCGCGGCGGCTGAGCGTCCATGTCTGGTGGCACCTCGTCGTCGACACGGTGTGGGTGCTGAACGGCGTCGTGTACGTCGTGCTGCTGTTCGCCACCGGGCAGTGGGTGCGCGTGGTTCCGCTCGGCTGGGATGTCATCCCGAACGCCGTCACGGCCGGGGTGCACTACCTCTCGCTGGACTGGCCGGCGCACGAGGGCTGGGTGCATTACAACGCGCTGCAGCTGCTGAGCTACTTCGCCACGGTGTTCCTGGCGGGGCCGCTCGCCCTGCTCACCGGGCTTCGGCTGTCGCCGGTGTGGAAGCACGAGTGGCGCGTCAACCGGCTGCTCACCGAGAGCCTCGCGCGATCTCTGCACTTCGCGGTGCTGGTGTACTTCATCGCGTTCACGATCGTGCACGTCGGCCTGGTGCTCACCACCGGGGCGCTGCGGAACCTCAACACCATGTATGCGGGGCGCAACGACGACTCCTGGATCGGCGCGCTCGTCTTCGCCGGGTCGCTCGTGGTGATGCTGGTCGCCTGGGTGGTGCTTCGGGTGCCGGTGCAGAAGAAGATCGCCCTGCTCGGCGGCACCGTCCGCTAGGCCGCTGCTACGCCAGGTGCGTGCGAAGCCGCTCGAGGCGCGCGAGCGTGGAGGCCTTGCCGAGGATCTCCATCGACTCGAACAGCGGAGGGCTGACCCGACGGCCGCTCACGGCGGTGCGCAGGGCGCCGAAGGCGACGCGCGGCTTGAGCCCGGCGCCGCCATCCTCGACGGGGTCGGTGAGCGCCGCGCGCAGCGCCGCCTCGATCTCGACGCGGCCGAACTCGGTCAGCGGCGACAGCGCGGCCTCCGCCGCATCCAGCACCAGTCGCGCCTCGTCGACCGCGTTCGGCTTGGGCAGCGCGTCGGCCTCGAACTCGATCCGGTCATCGGGGGTGAACAGGAACGCCAGCATGCCGTGCGCCTCGCCCAGCAGATTGATGCGCTCCTGCACCAGCGGGGCCGCCTCGCGCAGGATCGCCTGCTCGGCGGGCGTCGGCGGATCGCTGACGAGCCCCTCCAGGTAGGGCACGATCCGCGCGGCGAAGTCCTCCGCGCCGAGAAGGCGGATGTGATCGCCGTTGATCGACTCGGCCTTCTTCAGGTCGAAGCGAGCCGGGTTCGGGTTGACGCTCTCGACGTCGAACGCGGCGACGAGCTCGTCGCGGGAGAACACGTCGCGATCGGCGGCGATCGACCAGCCGAGCAGCGACAGGTAGTTGAGCAGCCCCTCCGGCACGAAGCCGCGGTCGCGGTGGTGGAACAGGTTCGACTCGGGGTCGCGCTTGCTGAGCTTCTTGTTGCCCTCGCCCATCACGTAGGGCAGGTGGCCGAAGCGCGGAACGCTGTCGGTGACGCCGATCGCGATGAGCGCGACGTAGAGCGCGATCTGGCGCGGGGTGCTCGAGAGCAGGTCCTCGCCGCGAAGCACGTGCGTGATGCCCATCAGGGCATCGTCGACGGGGTTCACGAAGGTATAGAGCGGGGCGCCGTTCGGGCGCACCACCACGAAGTCGGTGAAGCTGCCGGCGGGGAAGGTGATCTCGCCGCGCACCAGGTCGTCGAAGCTGAGGTCGTCGTCGGGCACCCGCAGCCGCAGCGCGGGCTGGCGGCCCTCGGCGCGGAAGGCGGCGCGCTCGGCCTCGGTCAGCTCGCGCTCGAAGTTGTCGTAGCCCTGCTTGGGGTCGCGGCCGTTCGCAAGGTTGCGCGCCTCCATCTCTTCGGGCGTGACGAAGCTCTCGTAGAGGTAGCCGGCCTCGGTGAGCTTCTGGATGAGCTCCCGATAGATCTCACCGCGCTGCGACTGCCGGTACGGCTCGTGCGGTCCGCCTGTCTCGACGCCCTCATCCCAGTCGAGGCCGAGCCAGCGCATCGCGTCGAGAAGCTGCAGGTAGCTCTCCTCGCTGTCGCGGGCGGCATCGGTGTCTTCGATGCGGAACACCAGCTTGCCGCCGGTGTGGCGGGCGTAGGCCCAGTTGAACAGGGCGGTGCGCACCAGGCCGACGTGCGGGGTGCCGGTGGGCGAGGGGCAGAAGCGAACGCGAACCTCGGAGCCCGAGGCGGCAGAGAACGGGAGCGACATCGGGATCGAGTCTAGTTGCGCGCGGCGGGGGTGCGGCGAACCGCTCGCCAGGTCAGTGCGACCAGGACCACGACGACAAGCAGCAGCGCGCTGAGCGCGAGACCGGCGTAGCCGACGAGAGCGAGCACGGGCCCGGCGAGCGCGCCGCCCACGGCCCCGGTGGCGCTCATCAGCAGATCGGAGCGGCCCTGGATGACGGTGCGCCGGTCGGCCGGCGCCGACTCGGAGATGAGCGCCGAGGCCGAGACGGTCGCCGCACTCCAGCCGAGGCCGAGCAGCACGAGCCCGACCACGACGGCGGCCTGCGACTCGGCGCCGAGCGCGGTCGTCAGCAGGCTCGCCAGCAGCATCGCCTGGCCGATCGCGATCGTGCGTCCTCGCCCGAGCCGGTCCGAGAGGATGCCGAACAGCGGCGCGAGCGCGTACATGCCCGCCACGTGCAGGCTGATCGTCACCCCGACGACGACGAGCGTGGCGCCGTGCGCGACCAGATGCACGGGGGTCATCGACATGACCGCCACCATCGTCGCGTGGCTGAGCGCCAGCGCGATGAGCCCGGTGCGCACCCCGTTCGCATCGGCGACGCTCTCGACCACGGCCGAGACCGGCCGCTCGAGGCGCAGGCGCTCCGCCATCTTGAGCGGGTCGGGCCGCAGCGCGACGAGGTACAGGACGCTCGCGATCGCCTGCGCCGCCAGGGTGAACAGGAACGGTCCCGACAGCTCGGGCAGGCCGACGGCGATGCCCACCGCGTCCGCGGGGGCGATCAGATTCGGACCGGCGATCGCCCCGACGGTGGTCGCCCAGACGACGAGCGCCAGGTCGCGTCCCCGGTGCCGGGGCTCCGACAGGTCGGTCGCCGCGAAGCGCGACTGCAGGTTCACGGCAGTGCCGACGCCGATGAGCGCGAGCGCCAGGAGCAGCAGCGGAAGCGAGACGAGCACGGCGGCGAGAATGCCGACGACGGCGCCGAGCGCCGCGGTGACCGCGCCCGTCGCGAGCGCCGGGGCACGGCCGGCCCGGCGCGCGAGTCGGGCCAGCGGGACCGACGCGAGCGCGGCGCCGACGGTGGTCATCGTGGCCGCCATGCCCGACCAGGCGGGCGACCCGCTCACCTGGGTGACGAGCAGGGCTCCGGCCGACAGCGTCGAGCCCATTCCGATCCCGGCAAGCACCTGCCCCGCAATGAGCACCGCCCGCGTGCGGCTCTGCGCGCGCCGGACCTGCTCGTCGCTCAGCAGCGGCGAGCCGCCGACCGGAACGGTCATGCGCCGGGCGTGGCGTCGCGCGCTTCGGCGGGGTTCGTCAGGCGCCCGATGCCCTCGATCTCGATGTCGACGGTCTGCCCGGCGACGAATCCGCCGAGGCCCGACGGCGTGCCGGTCATGATGATGTCGCCCGGCAGGAGCGTCCAGACATCCGAGATGTAGGCGATGAGCTTCGGGATGGAGTGCAGCAGCTCGGAGGTGTTGCCGTGTCGGCGGGCCTCACCGTCGACCCAGCTGTGGATCTCGAGGTTCGACGGGTCGAGCTCGGTCTCGATCCACGGGCCGATCGGCGCGAAGGTGTCGTAGCCCTTGGCGCGCGCCCACTGCCCGTCGGCGAACATCTGGTCGCGCGCCGACACGTCGTTGCCGACCGTGTAGCCGAAGACGTAGTCGGCCCAGTCCTCCTCGCGCACCTGCTTGGCGATGCGTCCGATGACGACGACGAGCTCGCTCTCGTGCGTGATGCGCCCCTCGACCGGCGGGATCTTGATCGCGTCGCCCGGGCCGATCACCGCCGTATTCGGCTTGAGGAAGATCAGCGGGTTCTCGGGCGCGTCGATGTTCGCCATGTCGCCGCGGTGCGCGGCGTAGTTGAGGCCGACGCAGACGACCTTCGAGCGCGGGATGACGGGGGCCAGCAGGCGAGCGTCGGCGAGCGCGACGCGCTCGCCGGTCGGTTGGAAACCCGCGAACATCGGGTCGCCGGCGAGCACCACGATCTCTTCGTCGTCGACGATGCCGTACCGGGGGTCCTCCCCCGCTGAGCTGAAGCGTGCGACCTTCATCCCGGGCCTACTCGGACGCCTCGGCGTCGAGTCGCATCATCCAGCCATGGCGGTCCTCGGCGCGACCGTACTGGATGTCGGTGAGCGCCCGGCGCAGCGCCAGCGCGACGCCGTCCTCCGGTGTCGGCATGTCGATGGTGAAGTCGGCGGCCTTGAGCGTGCCGATCGGGGTGAGCACCGCGGCGGTGCCGCAGGCGAACGCTTCCACGATCTCCCCCGAGGCGGCGCCCTCGCGCCACTCCTCGATCGAGACCTGGCGACGCTCGACCGTGTGGCCGGCGTCCTCGGCGAGCTGCAGGATCGAGTCCCGCGTGATGCCCTCGAGAATCGACTCGCTCTGCGGCGTGACGAGCGTGCCGTCGCGGTAGACCAGCACGACGTTCATGCCGCCGAGCTCTTCGAGGTACTTCTCCTCCGCGGAGTCGAGGAACAGCACCTGCTGGCAGCCCTGGTCGTATGCCTCCTGCTGCGCGATCAGCGACGAGGCGTAGTTGCCGCCGGTCTTCGCGGCGCCCGTGCCGCCCTTGCCCGCGCGGGCGTAGGTGGTCGACAGCCAGATCGACACCGGTGCGACGCCGCCGTGGAAGTAGGCCCCCGCGGGGCTCGCGATCAGGTAGTAGTTGACCTTCTTGGCGGGACGAACGCCGAGGAAGGCCTCCTTGGCGAACATGAACGGTCGCAGGTACAGGCTCGTCTCCGGGGCCGAGGGCACCCACGCGCCGTCGAGCGCGATGAGCTGGCGCAGGGAGTCGAGGAAGTACTCGGTCGGCAGCTCCGGCAGCGCCATGCGACGCGCGGAGCGCTGAAGCCGCTCAGCGTTCTTCTCGGGGCGGAACGACCAGATCGAGCCGTCCGCGTGCCGGTACGCCTTCAGGCCCTCGAAGATCTCCTGCGCGTAGTGCAGCACGGCGGCCGCAGGGTCGAGCTGGATGGGGCCGTAGGCCTGGACTCGGGGGCGGTGCCAGCCGCCGCGCTCGGACCAGCAGATGTCGACCATGTGGTCGGTGAACTTCTGCCCGAATCCGGGGTTGGCGAGGATCGCCTCACGCTCGTCGGCGGGGAGGGCGGCGGGGTTCGGGGTCACCTGGAATGCGAGGTCCTGGTTCGCCATCGGGAGAAGTTGCATATCGCTGGCCGATCTGTCGGAGTGGAACTAGTCTGCGCCGGAGAGGGGGCGACCGCTAGGGAGCGGCCACCGCCGCGGCGATGGCGGCGCCGATCTCGTCGGTGCGGCGGGGCGCGGTGCCTCGCGCGGCGACGTCCGCGGCGACCGCTGACTCGACCCGCCGCGCCGCCTCCTCGAGTCCGAGGTGGTCGAGCAGCAGGGCCGTCGACAGGATGGCCGCCGTGGGATCGGCCTTCTGCTGTCCCGCGATGTCGGGAGCCGACCCGTGCACGGGCTCGAACATCGAGGGGAAGGTGCCGTCGGGGTTGATGTTTCCCGAGGCTGCCAGTCCGATGCCGCCGCTGATGGCGCCGGCCAGGTCGGTGAGGATGTCGCCGAAGAGATTGTCGGTGACGATGACGTCGAATCTAGCAGGATCGGTCACCAGGAAGATGGTCGCCGCATCCACGTGCAGGTAGTCCCAGGCCACGTCGGGGTGATCGGCCGCGTGGCGCTCGACGGTGCGCGCCCAGAGCGAGCCCGCGAAGGTCAGCACGTTCGTCTTGTGCACAAGGGTGAGCTTCTTGCGGCGCTTCTCGGCTTGGGCGAAGGCGAAGCGCACCACTCGGTCGATGCCGTACGCGGTGTTGATGCTCACCTCGTTGGCGATCTCCGCATCCGTGCCGACGCGAATCGCGCCGCCGTTGCCGACGTAGGGCCCCTCGGTGCCCTCGCGCACGACGACGAAATCGACCTCACCGGGGTTCGCAAGCGGGCTGACGACGCCCGGCAGCAGCTTCGAGGGACGCAGGTTGACGTAGTGGTCGAAGGCGAAGCGCAGCTTGAGCAGCAGCCCGCGCTCGATGATGCCGCCCGCGAGCCGCGGGTCACGGGGGTCGCCGCCGACGGCTCCCAGCAGGATCGCCTCGTGCTTGGCGAGCGCTTCCATGTCGTCGGCCTCGAGGATGCGCCCGGTCTCCAGGTAGTGCGCGGCACTGAACGGGTAGGGCGTCGTCGCGACTGTCACCTCGTCGCCGACAGCGGCGGTCAGAACGCGCACCGCCTCGGTCATGACCTCGGGGCCGATGCCATCGCCAGCGATCACGGCCAAGTCCAGGGTGCGGGTCACTCAAGCTCCAAAGTTCAGGGACGTCCAGGTTGTTCCCGGATTACTCCCAGAAAAGGCGACGTCGCCCAGCAATCCGGGGGTTTCCAGCCGTCCCAGCCTAGCCGCGTCGCCGGGCCGGCGCGGGCGCGCTCGCCTCGGCCGCGAACCCGCCGTTAGCGTCGAGACGGTGCCGGGCCTCACAAGGCCGCCCGCACTTCGAGGAAAGGGGAAACACCTTGAGTATCGGATTCGGAATCTTTCTGTTCGTCGTGGGAGCCGTCCTGGCTTTCGCGCTCAACGTCGGCCTCGACTGGATCGACCTGACGCTCGTCGGCTATCTGCTGATGGGAGCAGGAGCGGTCACCACGATCATCGGCATCGTGCTGTTCTCGCGTCGTCGCACGACCGTCGTCCACGACGAGACCCCGCACCGCGACGAGGTCGACCGCTAGGGCCGACCCCGCCGCGACGGAGCCTCAGCGCGTGCGGTGCCGAGTCGAGCGGCGCGTCGCGAGCACGGTGAGCGCGACGGCGCCCGCCAGCACCGCACCGGCTCCGAGCACCGCCGCTGCGATCAGCGAGTCGGACGTGCCCGTGGCCGCCAGCTCGGCCGGTGCCGCCTCGCCATCCTCCAGCGGGAGCGTCGGAAGCTCGACCTCGGGCGTCGACGCGGTGAGCGAGAACAGCAGCCCGTAGGTGCCGCCCAGCCCGCCGCCGTCGTTGCGGAGAATGCCCGCTCCCGCGGCACCGCCGTCGCCGTACCACTCCGCCTTCAGCGTGTTCCAGTAGGTCGTTCCCGGGTCGACGTCGGTGCCGACGGCGGGGGCGGTCGTGGCCAACGCCACATTCAGCGAGTTGAAGGGACCGCCGACGCCGAGCGGCGCCGCTCCATAGGCCTGGGTGCTGTAGGCGACGGAGACCACGACCCGATCCGGCAGCGTCACCGCGAGGCTCGAGAAGTCGAAGGGAACCTCGAACGCGAAGCCGTTGGAGCAGTTCCCGGTCGCCTCGTGGTACCAGAGGCCGCCGCTGCAGTTGACGGCGTCCGCGGACGGACGGAACGGCACGTCGACGTCCTGCGTCACTGTCGCGAGCAGGGCGCCGGGGAGCGGGTCCGCACCCTCGGCGTAGATGTTCACCGTGACCGGGTGGCTGAAACTCGAACCCGGCGTCGTCTCGCAGGTCGTGCCGCTCCCCGTCTCGCACGCCCAGTTGACCATCACGATCGTGACCGCCTCGAGGTCGCGATCCGTGCCGGCCAGCTCCACGAGGTCGCCGAACTCCGCTGTCTGCGTCGCCTGATAGCCCAGGCTGACGTAGGACGGCGCGAGCGTGTCCGGGATCGCGTCGTAGGCGTCGCTCGTCGCCGCGTGAGCGGCGATCGGCGAGGCCAGCAGCGCCATCGCGCCGGCGGCGAGCGAGACGGCGGCGAGCCGTCGTGTCGGGGTCAGTGAACGGGAAGACGGCTCAGCAAGGAGCATGGGGGTTCCTCCGGGGGAAGGCGAGCATGGGGGCCGCGAGCCGCCGGGATTTCGGGTGCAGGCATGCTCGCGTCAGCCCACGCTAACGCAACGGAGGAATCGTCACAATCGACAGATCTGTCCACCCAGACGAGGCGGATACTGGCGGTTGATCAGGGGAAACTAGTCGGAGACGACGTCGATCTCGCGCAGCAAGGTGGCGTCGATCGCCTCGCGCACCGACTCGATCAGCCCCTCGGGCGCCGGGGAGTCGATCGTCAGCACGCTGAGCGCCTCGCCGCCCGCGTGGTGACGCGCGATCTGCATGCCGGCGATGTTGATGCCCGCGTCGCCGAACTGCTGGCCGTACACCGCCACGATGCCGGGACGGTCGGTGTAGAGCATCACGACGAAGTGCTCGGCGAGCGGCACCTCGACGTCGTAGCCGTTGATCTCGACGATCTTCTCGATCTGCTTCGTTCCGGTCAGCGTTCCGCTCACCGAGAGCTGCGTTCCGTCGCTGGTCGCGCCGCGGATCGTGAGCACGTTGCGGTACTCCTCGCTCACCGGCTCGGTGATCAGGCGCACCGCGATGCCGCGCTGCTCCGCGAGCAGCGGCGCGTTCACGTAGCTGACGTGCTCGGTCACCGCGTTGGTGAAGACGCCCTTGAGGGCCGCGAGCTTGAGCACGCCGACCTCGAGGTCGGCGATCTCACCGCGCACCTCGACGTCGATCGAGGCGAGCGGGTCGTCGGCGAGGCCTGCGAAGACCTGGCCGAGCTTCTCCATGAGCGGGATGCCCGGGCGCACCAGCGGGTCGATGACGCCGCCGGCGACGTTGACGGCATCCGGAACGAGCTCGCCGCTGAGGGCGAGGCGCACGCTCTTGGCGACCGACACGCCCGCCTTCTCCTGCGCCTCCGCCGTAGAGGCACCGAGGTGCGGGGTGACGACGATGTTCGGAGCGCTGGTGAGCAGGTCATCGGTGGGCGGCTCGCTCGTGAAGACGTCGATGCCGGCGCCGGCGATCTCCCCGTCGCGGAGCGCCTGGGCGAGCGCCGCCTCGTCGACGAGGCCACCGCGCGCGACGTTCACGACGTACGCGGTCGACTTCATCGCTTTGAGCTGAGCCTCGCCGATCATGCCGGTGGTCTCGGGGGTCTTCGGCATGTGGATCGTGACGAAGTCGGACGTCGAGATGAGCTCGTCGAGCTCCACCAGGCGCACACCCAGCTGCTGGGCCCGAGCGGCCGTGACGTAGGGGTCGTAGGCGACGATCTCGACGCCGAAGGCCTGAAGTCGCGCCGCGATGAGCGCGCCGATGCGGCCGAGACCGATGATGCCGACCGTCTTCTCGTAGAGCTCGGTGCCGGTGTACTTGGAGCGCTTCCACTCCCCCGCCGCGAGACTCGCGTGCGCGGCCGGGATGTGGCGCGCCAGGCTCAGGATGTGCCCGACCGTGAGCTCGGCGGCGCTGATGATGTTCGACGTCGGCGCGTTGACGACCATGACGCCGGCCTCGGTCGCGGCCTTGATGTCGACGTTGTCGAGACCGACGCCGGCGCGGGCGACGACCTTCAGCTGGCGCGCCGCGGCGATCGCCTCGGCGTCGACCTGCGTCGCCGAGCGGATCAGGATCGCATGCGCCTCGGCGAGCGCCGAGAGCAGCGCCGGACGGTCGGTGCCGTCGACGGAGCGGATCTCGAAGTCGGGGCCGAGAGCCTCGACGGTTGCGGGGGAAAGTTCTTCGGCGATCAGGACGATCGGCTTGGCCACGTGGTCGTTCCTCGGGGTTCGGCGGCCAGAGGGCCGCAAGAATGCGCCTCGGCGATGGCGGGCGCGGCGGTACTGAGTTTAGTGGACGCGGGCCGCCCGCGACGACGGTGCGCGCACCGAGCGCGCTCCGACCGCGATCCGGCACCGCAGCGGAGGCGCGGCGGCGGGCTCGCTCAGCCGATCGCGGGCTGGATCGCGCTGGCGAACGACACCGCGCTGAGCGCGAGCGCGTGGGTCGCGGCGAGCGCCACGGCGAGGATCAGCGCGCGATCGAACACGGCGACGCACCGGCGCCCCGCGAGCAGCGCGAGACCGAAGAACAGCGGCGGGATCACGACCCCGGCGACGAGGAGGGGCCACGGGGTGGCCGCGCCGATCCCGAGCAGCTCGTAGTAGGCAGGCAGCACCAGCAGGTTCGAGATCGCCGTGAACTCGGCGAGCCCGAACAGCAGCGCGAAAGCGAGCACGACGGCGATCATGCGGAGGCCTCCGAGATCACGACGAAGACCAGCGGCCACGGCACCAGAATCGCCGTGCCGAGCGCCCACCATCCGACACGCTCGAGCGTCGGTCGCGTGCGGGTGAGGGTGAGCACGGCACCGAACCACAGCACACCTGCGACAAGCGCCATGAACTCGCCGAACTGCCAGGTGATATCGACGAACAGCTCCGTCGATCCGGACGAGGTGGACTGCACCGACAGCACCCAGCCGAGCACGATCGCGAGGTAGAGCGTCGCGAAGACGACGGTGGCGGCGGTTCGCGCGGGGCTGCTCGGCGTGGGCTCGGTCTGGCCGGCATCCGGTTCGTCACCCGCCTGCCCGCCCATCGGGTCCGCCTCGACGGCGTCGCTCGCGGCGTCGGTCGCGGCGTCGGTCGCCGTTGCGCCGGAGCGGCGCGGTGCGACACCCCCGCGGTCCTCGTCGCCGGCCCAGCTCAGGGCCTCGTCATCCAGATCGTCAGGCCCCTGGGCGGGGGCGGAATCTCGCGTGCTCACCGTCCCATTGTCACGGTCCGGCGTTACATATCCGACACACGCGTGATGTTGACTGTATGAACATGGACCTGATCGAGGTGCGCGCTCTGCGCGCCGCCCGCACGCGCGACGACCTGCGCGTGAACGAACACGTCCGCCCGCTCGCGGGCGGCACCTGGCTGTACTCCGAACCGCAGCCTGGGCTCGAGGAGCTCGTCGACCTGATGACCCTCGGCTGGACGCCCGTCGACGCTGAGGCGACGGGCGGGCTCCGCATCGCCGCGACGTGCACGATCGCGCAGCTGCTCGCGCATCCCGCCGACCCCGCCTGGGGCCCCGGCGTCGCACCGCTGTTTCGCCGGGCGGCCGAGTCGCTCGTCGCCTCGTGGAAGATCTGGAACGCCGCCACCGTCGGCGGCAACGTCTGCATGGCCCTGCCGGCGGGCGCCATGACCAGCCTGACCTCCGCGCTCGACGGCGAGGCGCTCATCTGGCAGGCCGACGGCGGCGAGCGCCGTCTCCCGATCACCGAATTCGTGACCGGCGTGCGCACGACCGCGCTCAGCCCGGGTGAGGTGCTGCGCCGCATCGACCTGCCCGCGCACGCGCTGCGCGCCCGAGTCGGATTCCGCCGCTCCGCCCTCGCCCCGCTCGGACGCTCCGGCGCCATCGTGATCGCCCGGCGGGATGTCGCCGGCAGCTTCGTCGCCACCGTCACCGCCGCCACGACCCGCCCGCACCGCGTCTGGTTCGCCGCACCCCCCACCGCCGCCGAGCTGCGTGAGGCGATCGAGGCGAGCGTCGCCGCGGGCGACGGCTGGTACGACGACGCGCACGGCGCCCCCGACTGGCGTCGCGCCCGCACCCTGGCGATGGCGGAAGAACTGCGCCTCGAACTGACAGCGGAGGAGGCGCGGTGAGCATCCGAGTCGTGGTCGACGGCGAGGAGCGCGAGCTGGAGCCGCGCCCCGGGCAGGTGCTGCGCACCCTGCTGCGCGAGGCCGACGTGTTCAGCGTCAAGAAGGGCTGCGACGCGGGCGACTGCGGCGCGTGCAGCGTGCTCGTCGACGGCACCCCGATGCACTCCTGCATCACCCCCGCCCACCGCGCCGACGGCACCACCGTCACCACCGCGGCCGGGCTCGGAACGCCCGACCACCCGCACCCCGTGCAGGAGGCCTTCGTGGCCGCGGGCGGCTACCAGTGCGGCTTCTGCACCGCCGGATTCGTGGTCACCGCCTCCGCCCTCACCGACGAGCAGCGCGCCGACCTTCCGAACGCACTCAAGGGCAACCTCTGCCGCTGCACCGGCTACCGCGCGATCGAGGATGCGGTCTGCGGCACGGCCAACACCGAGACCGTGACGAGCGGCGCCGCCGCCGGACGATCCGTCGCCCCGCCCGCCGCGCGCCGCGTCGTCAGCGGACGCGAGGCGTACACGCTCGACGCCCCCATCGGCGAGGCCGCCGACCCGTCCGACAGCTCCACTACGACGACGGGACTGCTGCACCTCGCGGTGCTCGGCTCGCCGCACGCGCACGCGCGCATCCTGTCGATCGACGCCCGCCGCGCGCTCGCCCTCGACGGCGTGCACGCGGTGCTCACCCACGAGGACTCGCCTCAGACGCTTTTCTCCACCGGCCGCCATGAGGCGCGCACCGACGACCCCGACGACACGCTCGTGCTCGACACCGTGGTGCGGCACTACGGGCAGCGCGTCGCCGCGGTCGTCGCCGACACCGTCGGCATCGCCACACGCGCACTCGACCTGATCGACGTCGAGTACGAGCTCCTGCCCGCCGTCTTCGACCCGGAGGACGCGCGCTCCCCCGGCGCCCCACTGCTGCACGCCGAGAAGCCCGCGTCGTCGCGCATTGCCGACGCCGCCCGCAACACCGTCGCCGAGGTGCACGGCGAGCGCGGCGACGTCGCGGCGGCCCTCGCCGAAGCCGACATCACCGTCTCCGATCGCTTCTTCACCTCGCGCGTGGCGCACGCGGCCCTCGAGACCCACGCCACCCGCGGCTGGCTGGATCGCACCGGAACGCTCGTGCTGCGCACCTCCACCCAGGTTCCGTACCTGATCCGCGACGAGGTCGCCCGCATCTTCGACCTCGAGCGCGAGAAGGTGCGCGTCTTCGCCACTCGCGTCGGCGGCGGCTTCGGCGGCAAGCAGGAGCTGCTGACCGAAGACCTGGTGACGCTCGCCGTGCTCAAGACCGGTCGCGCCGTGCAGTACGAGTTCACGCGCACCGACGAGTTCCGCATCGCGCCGGGGCGGCATCCGATGCGGGTCGGCGTCACCCTCGGCGCCCGCCGCGACGGCACCCTCACCGCGCTCGCCATCGACCAGATCATGGACACCGGGGCCTACGGCAATCACGGCGTCGGCGTCATGTTCCACTCGGTGCACGAGTCGGTCGCGACCTACCGCTGCGACAACGTGCGGGTGGATGCGCAGTCCGTGTACACGAACAACCCGCCCTCGGGCGCGTTCCGCGGCTACGGCCTCGGCCAGGTGATCTTCGCGATCGAATCGGCGATGGATGAGCTCGCCCGCGAGCTCGGCATCTCGCCGTTCGAGCTGCGGCGGCGCAACGGCGTGCGACCGGGTGATCCGATCCGCACCATCGAGGAGGACTCGGGCGACATCGCCTACGACGGCGCCGACGGACTGCGCCAGTGCCTCGACCTCGTCGAGGCGGCGCTCGATCAGGATGGCCCCGAACTCGGCCAGCTGGGCCGCGGCATGCGCTCCCTCGACGCGGGCCGCGACTGGCGGATCGGCGACGGCGTCGCCCTCGCCATGATCGCCACGATCCCGCCGCGCGGGCACTTCGCCGAGGCGACCGTGCGGGCTCTCGACGGGGAGCAGCCGGACGGCGCGCTCTACGAGGTCCAGGTCGGCACCGCCGAGTTCGGCAACGGCACCACCACGGTGCACGCGCAGCTCGCCGCCACCGCGCTCGGCACGACGCCGGAGCGGGTGCGCATCCGCCAGTCCGACACCGCGGTGGCCGGCGCGCGGCACGACACCGGGGCCTACGGCTCCACCGGCGTCGTCGTCGCCGGCAAGGCGGTCTTCGCCGCCGCGACCGCGCTCGCCACGCAGCTCGCCGAAGGCGGGGAGCGCGTCGCCACCGCCACCCACGACGGAACGCCGCGCACCGTCGCGTTCAACGTGCACGGGGTGCGCGTCGCCGTCGATCCCGGCAGCGGTGAGGTGCGCATCCTGCGCTCCATCCAGGCGGCGGACGCCGGCACGGTGCTGAACCCGGAGCAGCTGCGCGGCCAGATCGAGGGCGGCGCAGCGCAGGCCTACGGCTCGGCGCTCTACGAGGAGGTCATGCTGGAGGAGGGACGGATCACCACCGACGTGTTCCGGAACTACCACATCCCCCAATTCGCCGACCTGCCGCGCACCGAGGTGCTCTTCGCCGAGACGCACTCGGAGCTCGGGCCGCTCGGCGCCAAGTCGATGTCGGAGGCGCCGTACAACCCGGTCGCCCCCGCGCTCGCCAACGCGATCCGGGATGCCCTGGGCGTGCGCCCGGTCGAGATCCCGATGTCGCGCGACCGCGTCTGGCGCCTCACCGCGGGCCGCGCGTAGAGCTCGCGCGCCCGCACCGCGCGCCGAGCCCGCGCGGGGCCCGCGCCACGCGCATCTGCCGCGCGCGTGCACGCCGCGCACCGCGGGCCGCGCCCACACGCCGCGCGCGTGCACGCCGCGC
>DCRR01000007.1:89222-119114 GCA_002325245.1 Microbacteriaceae bacterium UBA1487
CGATCCCGCGCGCCCACACCCCACTTTTGGCACCGCTCGCACGGGGTGGGTATGAGGGGGTGAGGGATGGCGCGGGGAAGCGCGCGGGGCGCGGGTCGATGCAGCGGACGGGCGAGGCGCGGGTCGATGCAACGGGCGGGCGGGGAAGCGGGCGGGGCGCGGGTCAATGCGCCGGACGCGCAGCGCGCGGGGCGGGTCAGCGGGCGGGGCGGGCGGGGCGGGCGGGACGCGCGTGGATGGCGCCGTCGAGGTCGGCGAGCGGGCGGGCGCTCGCGGCGGCGCGCTCTTGCAGCACCTCGGCGAGGATCGAGACCGCCGTCTCCTCGGGGGTGGATGCCCCCAGGTCGAGCCCGATCGGCGAGTGCAGTCGAGTGAGCTCCTCGCTGCGCGCTCCGAGCTCCGCAAGTCGCGCGCGGCGACGCGCATCCGTGCGCCGCGAGCCCATCGCGCCGACGTAGCGCGCGGGCGAGCGCAGGGCGAGCAGCAGGGTCTCGGCGTCGAAGCGGTCGTCGTGGCTCAGCAGGCAGACCACGCTGCGCTCGTCGAGTTCGGTGCCGCGCATGAACTCGGTCGGCCACTGCACGACGAGCTCGGCGCCGGGGAAGCGCTCCGGGGTCATGAACACCGCGCGCGGGTCGCACACGGTCACGGCGTAGCCGAGCGGCTGCGCCGCCGCCGACAGGGCGACCGAGAATTCCATCGCGCCGACGATGATCAGACGCGCGAGCGGCACCCTCTCGTCGACGAAGAGGCTGTCGCACTCGTCGACGGCGAAGCCCGCCTCGGTGAGCCGGATGCGGGACGACCCGCCCGCGGACGCGCGTTCGAGGGCGGCGAGCGCCGCATCCGCCGGACGCAGCAGCGCCAGATGCAGGGTGAGCGCCCCGCCGCAGCTCAGGCCGGCCTCGAGCGCCAGCTCCCCCGCCGCGCCGTCGTCGGGCACGCCGAACTCGATCACGCGCGTCACGCCGTCGTCGAGGACGCGGTCGGCGACGTCGAGCACGGCGCCTTCGACGCATCCGCCCGCGATCGAGCCGATGACCCGCTCGCCGTCCCACGCCATCGAGGTGCCGAGGGTGCGCGGGGCGGACCCGTCGACGCCGACCACGGTCGCCACGACGAGCTCGCGACCGGCGTGCAGCCGGGCGAGGAGGCGATCCGCGAGCTCAAGCACGACATCAGCGTGACACATTCGGATGTCAGGATCGTTTCGTGATTCTGAGCAACGCGACCGCGATCCTGCACGATGCCGCCACCGAGTCGAGCGGCGACCTCATTCTGGACGGCGCGGTCGTCGCCGAACCGGGAGCCAAGCCTGCCGGCGAGACTCTTGACGTCTCCGGATGCGTTGTCACGCCCGGCCTGGTCAACGCGCACCACCACCTGATGCAGTCCGCGTTTCGCACCCTGCCGGGCACGCGCGGGGTTCCGATGGCCGAGTGGCTGCCAACCATGGCCGCCGCATATTCCCGTGTCGGCATCAGCCCTGAGCTGATGCGCGCCGCGGCCTCGGTCGGGGTCGCCGAGGGGCTTCTGTTCGGGGTGACGACGGTCGCCGATCACCACCTGAGCTGGCCCGCGGGGCTCCCCGCCGAGGCCTCGGTCGCACTCGCTCGCGCGACCGCGGAGGCGGCGCGCGAACTGGGCGGACGGCTCGTCTTCGTGCGCGGCGCCGCGCGCGACGACCCGAACGAGGCGGCCGCGAGCGCGGAGGCGATCGTGCAGGCGCTGCTGCCCGACGCATCCGGCGGCGTGTCGAAGGACGGCATGCTGCAGCTCGCGGTCGGACCGGCGGGCGTGCACAGCGACCCGCGCGAGAGCTTCGAGCGGCTCGGCGAGGTGGCGGCGCGTCACGGGCTGCGCCGCCGCACCCAGGCGAACGAGCAGGTCGACGTGGCGATCGCGCTCGAGAAGTACGGCAAGCGGCCGCTGGACCTGCTCGAGGAGTGGGGCTGGCTCGGCCCCGATGTCACGCTCGCGCACCTGTGCGATGTGACCGATGACGAGATCGCGCGGCTCGCCGCGGCGGGCGTCACCGCCACGCACGCGCCGGGCTGCGACGTGCCGATGGGCTGGGGAATCGCGCCCGTCGCGGCGCTGCGCGTGGCGGGCATCACCGTCGGCCTGGGCACGAGCGGGGGCGGCTCGAACGACGCGGGGCACCTGCTCGCCGACGCGCGCCTGGCGATGCAGGTCTCGGGGCTGGTCGGCGACCAGCTTCCCGCCCGCGAGGTGCTCGGGATGGCGACCGCCGGATCCGCCGCGGGCCTCGGGCGCGACGAGCTCGGTCACCTGCGCCCGGGAGCCGCCGCGGACCTCTGCGTCTGGGATGTCTCCGGCGTCGCGGATGCCGGGGTCGCCGATCCGGTCGCCGGCCTGCTGTGGGCGAACCCCGGCCGCCGACCGCGCCACGTGATCGTCGCCGGACGCGTGGTGGTGCGCGACTACGAGCTGGTCACCGGCGACGCCGCGACCCTCGCCGCCTCCGTGCGCAAGTTCGTCGTCTGACCCGTCACTCCCCGGCATCGCCCCCGACTCTCGGCCCGCAGAGCGCTGCGCGGAGGGGTACCTAGAGCTCGAGCACGAGCTTCGGGCAGGCCGCCCGCGAGACGCAGACGTACATCACGTCGCCCCGCGCGCGCTCCTGCGGGGTGAGGATCGAGTCGCGGTGGTCGACCTCGCCCTCGACGACCGGCGTCTCGCAGGTTCCGCACGTGCCTTCGGTGCACGACGAGAGCACGAAGGCCCCGTTCTCCTCCGCGACCTCGAGGATGCTGCGCTCCGGCGGCACCTCGACGGTCACCCCGGTCAGCGCCAGCTCGACCTCGAAGGCGCCCTCCCACACGGGAGCGACGGCCTCGACGGCCTCGAAGTGCTCCAGATGCAGTTCGAGTCCGGCGCCCTCGGCTGCGGCCGAGACGGCCTCGAGGTACTCCCCAGGACCGCAGGCGTAGACGACGGTGCCCGCCGACGCCGAGCCGAGCACGGCCGCGAGGTCGACGCGCGACCCCTCGCCTGACACGTGCGCGACGAGCCGCTCGCCATGCAAGCACTCGAGCTCGTCGAGCAGCGCCATCCGCTCACGGGCGCGACCCGAGTAGTGCACCCGGTAGTCGAGCCCCGCGGCCGCGGCGGCCGCCGCCATCGGCGCGATCGGGGTGACGCCGATGCCGGCCGCGAAGAACAGCACCGGAGCGCCCGTGGTCGGCGCGAACGAGAAGTGGTTGCGCGGCCCAGCGAGGCGCAGCGCGGCGCCCTCCTCGACGGAGGAGCAGATCCACTCGGATCCGCCCCGGCTGGTCTCCTCCCGCAGCACCGCGATGCGCCACGTCGCCGCGGTCGGGTCGCCGCACAGCGAGTACTGCCGCACGAGCCCCGAGGGCATCAGCACGTCGATGTGGGCGCCGGGCTCCCACGCCGGTAGCGCAGCGCCGTCGAGCGACGCCAGCTCGAGCATCGTGACCGTGTCGGTCGCGGCGATTCGGGAAACAACGGTGACCTCGGCGTCGGCGGCGCGGGGGCGTGACATGGGTGCCTCTCAGGGGTGTGCGGTCGTGCGGCGACTCAGAGCGTCGCGGGGTGCTCTTTCACGATGAACAGGCGGTAGCCGCCGTCGGTGAGCGTCCGCCAGCGGTGCGGCGTTCCGCCGACGTAGTACAGCGAGTCCCCCTCGCCGAGCTGGAAGACGCCGCGCTCGCCCAGGTCGATCTCGATGCGCCCCTCGACGACGTGCAGGAACTCGTCTTCGGCATGCTCGAAGGCATCCCCGAACTCGGTGTTGGAGCCGGTGACCATCATCGGGTGGAAGCGCGCGGAGTCGCCGGCGACGAGCATCCGAGCCTCGCCTTCGGCGTAGTGCCCGCGCGTGCCGCCGACGGAGCGCACCAACGACACGGGCGCGTCCGCGTCGCCGTCGGCGCCACCCGCCCCGGCGAGAAGCTCGACCTGACTGGAGCCGAGCGCGCGCGCGATCTTCTCGAGCGAGGAGATGCTCGGACGGGCGCGTCCGCGCTCGAGCTGCGAGAGGAACGGATGCGAGAGCGCAGCCTTGTCGGCGAGCTGCACGAGCGTCATACCGCGCGCGTGGCGCAATTGACGGATGCGCGCCCCGATTCGCTCGGCCTGAACGTCCGGCTCGGACACGGGCGCGGTCTCGATCGGCGACATGGTCCCTCCTCTCTGCTCCAGCAAGGGGTACCACAGCCGACAGCGCCGCGACGAACCGGGGCCGCCTGAGTTAATACGGCGAAACTGCCGTGTTACGCAACGGAAACGCGCCGTCCCTAACTTGAAGCATGTTGAAACTATCAACATTCACCCGCTCGTCATCGGCGCCGCAGCGGCCTCCGTTTTCCCCCTAGGAGACCTGACCCGTGAGCCTGTTGCCTGCCTCGATCGCGCTGCTGCGACACGCGCGCCTTGCGGGCGGCGACCTGGTCGACGTCGTGATCGAGGGCGATACCATCGCCGAGATCCTCCCCGCGGGTACCGCCGCTCTTCCGGCGGATGCCTCCACCGTCGTGGACCTCGACGGCTACCTCCTCGTCACGGCCGCGGCCGAGCCGCACGCCCACCTCGACAAGACGCGCTCGTGGGATGCGATCCGTCCGCCGATGGGCGACCTGGAGCTGGCCATCGAGTCGTGGCGCGCCTACGCCGCCACGATGACCGTCGAGGACGTGGCCGAGCGCGCCCGCGCCCAGGCGCTCACGATGCTCGCCAAGGGCACGACCGCGATCCGCACCCACGTCGACATCCTTCTCGGCGACGAGCCGCTGCGCGGGGTGCACGCGCTGCTGCAGGTGCGCGCCGAGCTGGCTGACCTGATCGACATCGAGATCGTCGCCCTGCCAGGCCCCGACATCGACAGCGCGGCGGTCGAAGCCGCACTGGATGCGGGCGTCGACGTCGTCGGCGGCGCCCCGCACCTGGCGCCCGAGCCTCTGGATGACCTGCGTCGGCTGCTCGAGATCGCCGAGCGCCGCGGCCTGCCCGTCGACCTGCACACCGACGAGAGCCTCGACGGCGCCGTCACGCTCGGCGAGTACGCCCGCATCGTGGCGACCTGGTCGCAGAACACGTCCGCCGGTCACTGCGTGCGCCTCGGCACGCTTCCGGCCCCGGAGCGCGACGGTCTGGTCAGCGCGGTCGTCGCGGCCGGCATCGGCGTGATCGCCAACCCGATCACGAACCTCTACCTGCAGGGCTGGGGCGACGACGTCGCCACGCCGCGCGGCCTCACCGCCGTGCGCGCCCTGGTGGATGCGAAGGCACGCTTCGCCGCCGGCGCCGACAACGTGCGCGATCCCTTCAATCCGCTGGGCCGCTCCGACCCGTTCGAGACGGCGATGCTGCTCGTGACCGCCGGTCACCTCACCGTCGACGAGGCCTGGACGGCGGTGAGCGACGGCGCCCGCGAAGTGCTCGCACTGCCGACCGCGGGTGTGACCGTCGGCGCCGCCGCCGAACTGCTCGCGGTGCGCGGCGCGAGCCTTCCCGAGGTCGTCGCCGAGGCCTCCGCCGAGCGCCTGGTGATCCACCGCGGCCGCCTCGTCGCCCGCACCACGGTCGCGACCGACGTTGCCGTCCCCACCGCCCACCTCACCCCGACGGGAGCGCGATAGCCATGGCGCAGACAGACCCCAGTCCGACAATGACCCCGACCGCGACGGGCGAGCCGCTGCTCGACTTCGAGAACGTCGAGATGACGTTTCCGAACGGCACGGTCGCCCTGCACTCGGTCGACCTGAAGGTGCGCCGCGGCGAGTTCGTGACGGTCGTCGGCCCCTCGGGCTGCGGCAAGAGCACGCTGCTGCGCATCGCCTCGGGGCTGGAGAGCGCGAGCGACGGAACGGCGGCCCTCGCGACCGACCGCATCGGCTACGTGTTCCAGGACGCGACGCTGCTTCCGTGGCGCAACGTCATGGCGAACGTCGAGCTGCTCGCGGAGCTGCAGTGGGACACGATGGCCGTCCGGCGCAAGAAGGCGCAGGAGGCGATCGACCTGGTCGGCCTGAGCGGCTTCGAGAAGCACCTGCCGAAGCAGCTCTCCGGCGGCATGCGGATGCGCACCTCGCTCGCGCGCTCGCTCACCCTCGACCCCGAGCTGTTCCTCTTCGATGAGCCGTTCGGCGCGCTCGACGAGATCACCCGTGAGCGCCTCAACGACGAGCTCATCAAGCTCTTCGCCGAGAAGCAGTTCGGCGGGTTGTTCATCACCCACTCGGTCTCCGAGGCCGTGTACCTCTCGACCCGCGTCATCGTCATGTCGGGCCGCCCCGGCACGATCGTCGACGAGTTCGAGGTTCCCTTCGACATGCCGCGCGACCCGGAGATCCGGTTCACGGGCGAATTCGCCGAACTCGTCGGCAAGGTCTCCCACGCACTCCGAGGAGCACACTCATGAGCGCCGAAACCACCGCGGCCGCCCCGCGCATCACCTCCGGTCGCACCGCCGGCCCTGCCAAGATCGGCATCTGGGGCCCGCCCGTCCTGGTCTTCGCCGGGGTGCTGGGCCTCTGGTACGCCATCTCGGCGTCGCTCGGCCAGCGCAGCTTCATTCTTCCGCCGCCGCATCAGGTGCTGGCGGTGTTCCTGCGCGACTCGACCCGCTCAGAGATCTTCGCCGGCCTCGGCGTCACGCTGCAGACGACCCTCTTCGGTCTCCTCCTCGCCGCGGTGATCGGCATCGTCTGGGCGATCGCGATGAGCCAGGCGAAGTGGATCGAGCGCTCGACCTACCCCTACGCGGTGGTGCTGCAGAGCATCCCGATTCTCGCCATCACGCCGCTGATCGCGTTCTGGATCGACGACGGCTTCTACGCCCGCAGCGTGGTCTGCCTGCTCATCGCCCTCTTCCCGATGGTGTCGAACACCTACTTCGGCCTGCAGTCAGTCGATCGCAGCCACCGCGAGCTGTTCCAGCTGCAGAAGGCGACCCGCTGGGTCGTGCTGACCAAGCTGCAGCTGCCCGCCGCCTCCCCCGCGATCTTCGCCGGTCTGCGGATCTCGGCCGGCCTCTCGGTCGTCGGCGCGGTCGTCGGCGACTTCTTCTTCCAGCAGGGCGTCATCGGGATCGGCGCCCTCATCCGCCGCTACCAGGCACGCCTGCAGACCGACGAGCTCTTCGCCTCGGTGCTGCTTGCGTCGCTGCTCGGCGTCGTCGTCTTCCTGGTCTTCGGTCTGATCGCACGACTCGCGGTCGGCCGATGGTACGACTTCGGCTAACCCCGAGGTCTGCTGCACCACCCCGCACCATCCACTGCACCACACCACATCTCGAAGGAGTACCCATGCGAATCACCCGCACCCGCGGTGTCGTTGTCGCCGGAGTCGCCATCTCGTCGCTCGCCCTTGCCGGCTGCGCGACCGAGGCGACCCCCGCGGAGGAGACCAGCGAACTGACCATCGGCTCGATCGATCTCGCTGCGGCCGGCTGCCCCGCCGACATCAAGATCGCGACCGACTGGTTCCCCGAGGCCGAGCACGGTCACCTCTACGAGCTCGTCGGCGACGACCCGACCTTCGAGGCGAACAGCGAGTACTCGGTCACCGGCCCGCTCGTGGCCAGCGGCGAGTACACCGGTGTCGACATCACCATCGTCTCCGGCGGATCCGCCCGTCCCGACTACCTGCAGCCCGACGGCATGCTCTACGCCGAGGACGACATCTTCGCGGGCTACGTCGGCTCGGACGAGGCCGTCGTGCACTCGGGCAGCTACCCGACGGTCGGCGTCTTCGCGCCGCTCGAGAAGGACCCGCAGATGATCATGTGGGACCCGGAGACCCTCCCCGAGATCGAGACGATCGCTGACCTCGGCGAGGCGGACGTGCCCGTGCGCGTCTTCCCCGGCGGCTACTACATCGACTACTTCGTGTCGACGGGTGTCCTGTCGGCCGACCAGATCGACTCCACCTACGACGGTGCTCCCGACGTGTTCGTCGGCGCCGGCGGAACGATCGCCCAGCAGGGCTTCGCCTCGGCCGAGCCGTACATCTACGAGAACGAGATCGCTGCCTGGGGCAAGCCGGTCGCGTTCGAGCTGATCAACGACGCGGGCTACCCGAAGTACCCGGCCGTCGTCTCGGTGAAGCCCGAGACGATCACCGAGTACGCCGACTGCCTCACCGCCCTCGTGCCGGTGCTGCAGCAGGCCGCGGTCGACTACTACGCCGACCCGGTTGAGACCAACGCGCTCATCCTGGACGCCGTCGAGGCCTACAACTCCTTCTGGGTCTACAGCGCCGAGACGGCCGAGTTCTCGGTCGCGGCTCAGCTCGAGCTCGGTCTGGCCGGCAACGGCCACGACGACATCGTCGGAAACATCGACCCGGAGCGTCTGCAGTCGCTCATCGACATCGCCACCGAGATGTACGGCGCTGACGAGGAGAAGGGCATCGTCACCGACCTGACGGCCGATGTCATCTTCGACGACTCGTTCATCGACCCGTCGATCGGCTTCTGAGCTCCACTGAACACGAAACACAGCACAACGCCATGAACGCTCCCTCGGTGACGACCGCTCCCCGACTCTCGGGATCCCGAGCCGTCGTCACCGGGGGAGCCCGTGGCATCGGCGGTGCCATTGCGGCCCGCCTCGCGGTCGAGGGTGCAGACATCTGCATCCTCGACCGGCTTGTGCCGGAAGGCACCGCGCACGCCGCCGCAATCGGCGGGCGCTTCATCGAAGTCGACCTCCTCAAGCCCGACGACATCACCCGGGCGATGGATGAGGCCCTCACCTCGCTCGGCGGCGTCGACGTGCTCGTCAACAGCGCCGGCATCTTCAAGCTGATTCCCCTCCTCGACATCACCGTCGAGGACTGGAACACCATGTTCTCGATCAACACGCGCGCGATGCTCACGACAATGCAGTCGGCCGCGCGCAGCATGATCGACGCCGGCACCGGCGGGTCGATCATCAACCTCGCCAGCATGGCCGCCAAGAAAGGCGGCGCCATGGAGGGCCACTACGCCGCGTCGAAGGCCGCGGTCGTCGCGCTCACGCGTGCCGCCGCCCTCGAATGGGGCGAGCACGGAATCCGCGCGAACTCGATCTGCCCGGGCTACATCCTCACCGAGATGGGCGCCGCCACCCGCACCGACGAGCAGATCGCCGAGTGGACGAGCTACTCGCCGCTCGGCCGCCTCGGCGTGCCCGATGACGTCGCGAGCCTCGCTCTTTTCCTCGCCTCCGCCGAGGCCTCCTACCTCACCGGCCAAGCCCTGAATGTCACGGGCGGCATGGTGATGCACTAGCAGCACCGAAAGGATCCACCCTGATGAGCACCCTCCCCGCCGTCGACCCGGCCCGCGTCGACGCCCTCGCCGCCGAATTGCGCACCCTGCTGGGCGAGCTCGGTGTGAGCGACGAGGACGCGAGCCTCGAGCGCGCCTCCATCGATGGCTCGCACCTCTCGCCGGTGATCGGCGAGCAGCTGCCGCTGGGTCGCGCCCAGCTGGTGGCGTTCCCGACCACGGCCGAGCAGATCGCCGAGGTCGTCGGCGCCGCCGTGCGCCACGGCGTGCCGATCACGCCTCGCGGAAAGGGCACCGGGAACTACGGCCAGGGCATCCCGATGTCCGGCGGTCTGGTGCTCGACACCTCGAAGGCGCGCGCCATCATCGAGGTGGGCGATGGATACCTGATCGCGGACGCCGGCGCGACGATGATCGCGCTGGAGCAGGCCGCGGCCAAGACCGGCCAGCAGCTGCCGATGTACCCGTCGACCGCGCAGTCGACGCTCGGCGGCTTCGTCTCGGGCGGCTCCGGCGGAACCGGGTCGATCAAGAACGGCATGCTGCACACCGGATTCGTCACCGCGCTCGACGTGGTGCACGCGGTGCCCGACGCGCAGCTCGTGCACCTGGAGGGCGAGGCGACCGAGCCGTACATCCACAACTACGGCACCGCGGGGATCCTCGCGCGCATCACGCTGCGGCTGGAGCCGCTGCAGGAGTGGCGCGCGTTCCTGGCGAGCTTCGACGACTTCCAGCAGGTGCTCGATCTGATCACCCCATTCTCGAAGCTCGAGCCGACGCCTCGGCTGGTCTCCGGCGACTTGGCGACGCTCGCCGAGGCGCTGCCGAAGGACCCGGCGATCCCCGCCGGCCGCGCCAGCCTGCGCGCGATCCTCGACGTCGCCTCCGTCGACGAGGCGCGCGCGCTCGTCGAGGCCGCGGGCGGGCGGGTCGAAGACGTCCGCGAGGGCGCCCAAGCGACCGTGAAGCTCAGCATGACCAGCTACAACCACCCGATCGAGTGGCTGCAGAAGGCGTACCCGAACACCTACTTCCACGTCGAGGTCGCCGGCGACGCACTCACCACCCGCATCGACGAGGTGCACGCCGTCTACGAGGGCGGGATGCTGCACATCGAGGGCCAGAAGGATCGCCCGATCGGCATGCTCGCCGGGCGCTACACGAGCGCGGAGGACGTCTACGCGGGCTTCGCGAAGCTCGAGGCGCTCGGCATCGGCTACCACAACCCGCACCAGTGGTTCGTCGACTACGAGCCCGTGCGCACCGCCGAACTGGCCGAGACGACCGACCCGCAGGGGCTGCTCAACCCGGGCAAGCTGCAGCGCGCAGCGCCCGTCGCCACCGGCAGCCAGCTGTGAGCGGCAGCACGCGCGAACTCGCCGAGCTCTCCGGCCCGGCACTTGCGACCACCCTCACCGCCGACTCGATCATCGTGCTGCCCGTCGGCTCGATCGAGCATCACGGCGCCCACCTGCCGCTCGTCACCGACCTGCTGATGGCCGACGAGATGTCCTCCCGCGTGGTGGATGCCGCCGTCGAGACGGGCCTGGACGTCTGGCGGATGCCCCCGCTGGCCTACACCAAGTCGGACGAGCACCACTGGGCTCCCGGCACCGCCTGGATCGGCGCCGACACCCTGCTCGCCACCCTGCGCGAGATCGGCGCCTCGATCGCCAACACCCCCGCGAAGACGCTCGTGTTCTACAACGGGCACGGCGGCAACGTGGCGCTGCTGCAGGTGGCGCTGCGGGAGCTTCGCCGTCTGCACGGGCTTCGCACCTTCCTCATCAACGTGGCGGTTCCCGCCGGCGACGGGGTCGACGGTCCCGACGAACGCGGCTTCGGCATCCACGGCGGCTGGGGCGAGACCTCGCTCGTCATGCATCTGCGCCCCGACCTGGTGTCGCTCGAGCTCGCCGAGCGCGCCGTTCCCGATCAGATCGCCGACTTCACCCGGATCGGCTTCGCCGGCAAGCCGGTGCAGTTCGGCTGGCTGAGCGACGACTTCGACTCCGCCGGGGTCGTCGGCGACCCGACGGGCTCGAGCGCCGAGGTGGGCGAGCGCCTCGCGGCGCAGCTCGTCGCCGACGGCGTGGCCGCGCTCGACGAGGTCTCGCGCTTCTTCCCCGGAGCGGCACGATGAACCTCAAGCTGCACAACGTGCCCGCCGACCCGTGGGAGCTTCTCCACGAGTGGCTGCCCTCGAACGAGAACCCGGAGCGCCCGGTCGTGACCGTGGCGACCGTCGGCCTGGACGGGATCCCCGACGCGCGCACGCAGCTGCTGAGCGAGTACGACGAGCACGGCTTCTACATCCACGAGGATTCGCGATCGCGCAAGGTCGCCCAGCTGGCCGCGAACCCGGGGGCCGCGATCGTCGCGCGCTTCCCCGAGGAGGCTCGCCAGCTGGTCATCCAGGGTCTCGCCGAGGTCGCCTCCGCGGAGGAGCAGGCACGCGCCTACGCGAATCGGTCCGAGTACCTGCAGCAGCTGGCGTGGCAGAACACGATCGAGTTCGCGAGCCTGCCGCAGGAGGATCGCATCGAGTCGTGGGCGGCGTTCAAGGCCGCGCACGCCGACGGGATCGGGCAGCCGCCGACCTGGATCGGTCACCTGATCCGCCCGCTGCGGCTGAGCTTCTGGATCGGCAGCGCTGAGACGGCGAGCCGCCGCGTCGACTACACGCGCGCGAGCGTCACCGACCCGCAGTGGACGGTGAAGCTCCTTGCCGGCTGACGACGAGCGCGGTTTCGATACGTCGACTCCGTCGACTACTCAACCCACAAGCTCGAGCCGGTCGAGCAGCGCCGCAGGCGCGTATCGAGACCCCGCCGCATTCGCGTGCCCGAAGAGCATGGAGTACGGCCCCTGTGGGGGCGTCGAATTCGACGGCACCTGCGAGGTCGCCGACCACGCCTGCGTGTTCGTCAACGCCGCCACCGTCACCTGGCGCGGCATCGCCCCCGCACTCCGCGAACCCCCGCGCATGATGGCCGACCCGGTGCCCGATCCGGTCCCCTCCGCGGGCGGCGAGGCGATGCGCGAACTGATCGCGACCCGCCCGATCGTGATCGCCGACTTCCCGGCGCGGGCCCTCGACCCCGACTCGCTGCGCGACTGCGCACGCACCCTCCGCGGGCACGTCGACGTCGTGCTCGCCGGCGACTCGGGCACCGCCCGGGTGCAGTTCCCGCCCGCCTACCGGGCATCCCTGATCCAGGCCGAGGGCCTGGCGGCCTGGATGGGCGTCAATGCGCGCGACCGCAACCGCGTCGCGCTCGAGGCCGAGCTCGCCGCCCTCGCTCACGCGGGCGCGGCGGGCGTGCACTCCGTCACCGGCGACCACACTCGGATCGGGTCGCGTCCCGACGCGGCGCCCGTCTTCGACCTCGACTCGACCGAGATCGCCGCCCTCGCGAAGCGCGCCGGACACCTCGTGTCGGTGGCCGAGGCCCCGCTCTCGCCGCCCACCGGCCAGCGCCCCGCCCGGCTGCTGCAGAAGCAGCACGCCGGCGCCGACATCTGCTTCGTGAACCACGCCGGCGGCGTCGAGCCGGTGCGCGAGTTCATCGCGTCGGCTCGGGCTCTTGACGTCTCCGTCGGGTACATTCCGTGCGTGCCCATCATCGTCGACCGCGGCAGCGCCGAGCTCATTCGCGGCTTCACCTCGCTCGCCCTGCCCGAGGGCTACCTCGACGGCATCCTGGCGGCGGACGACCCGCGCGAGGCGGGCATCGCGGCGGCCGCCGAGCTGTCGGCGCGCTTCCTCGAACTGGAAGGCGTCGTCGGCGTCGACCTCTCCGGAGGCGCCGGCCCCGGCCAGGAGCTCTCCTTCGCCGAGGCTCTCGCCGAGATCGCCGACCGGATCGGGGTGGCAGCATGACGAGCTACGACCTGGTGATCCGCGGACGCGGTCTCATCGACGGCACATTCACCGACGTCGAGATCGGCGTCACCGACGGCACGATCGTCGCGATCGCCGAGCACGCCCCGGATGCCCCGGTCATGTCGGGCACCGAGACGATCACCCTGGCCGCCGACGAGGTGCTGCTGCCGGGCCTCGTCGACACCCACGTGCACATCAACGAGCCGGGCCGCACCGAGTGGGAGGGCTTCCTCAGCGCGACCGCCGCGGCCGCCGCGGGCGGGGTCACCACGGTGATCGACATGCCGCTGAACTCGGTTCCGCCGACCACGACGCCCGAGAACCTGGCGACCAAGCGCGCGGCGGCCGACGGCCAGCTGAGCGTGAACGTCGGCTTCTGGGGCGGCGCCGTGCCGCAGAACCTGGGGCACCTGCGCGAACTGCACGAGGCCGGGGTCTTCGGCTTCAAGTGCTTCCTCGCCCCGAGCGGCGTGCCCGAGTTCGGGCATCTCGACGCCGAGCAGCTGCGTGCCGCGATGGTCGAGATCGCCGCGTTCGACGGCCTGCTGATCGTGCACGCCGAGGACCCGCACGTGCTGCACGACCACGAGAACGCCGGCGGAGCCCACTACGCCGACTACGTCGCGAGTCGCCCCGACGACGCCGAGGTCTCGGCGATCGAAGGCGTGATCGCGGGGGTGCGCGAGACGGGCTGCCGGGCGCACATCCTGCACCTGTCGAGCGCCGCCGCGCTGCCGGCGATCCGCGCCGCGAAGGCCGAAGGCCTGCCGCTGACGGTGGAGACCTGCCCGCACTACCTCTCGCTCACCAGCGAGCAGGTGCCGGATGCGGCGACCAGCTTCAAGTGCGCCCCGCCGATCCGCGACGCCGCCAACCGCGACGCCCTGTGGGAGGCGCTGATCGACGGCACCATCGACATCATCGTCACCGACCACTCCCCCTCGACCGCGGAGCTGAAGTTCAAGGGCGACGGCGACTTCGGGCAGGCCTGGGGCGGCATCGCCGGGCTGCAGCTGGGGCTCTCCGCCGTGTGGACGGCCGCGTCAGTGGCCGGGGTGCCGCTGTCGAAGGTCGTCGACCTGATGGCGCGCGCCACCGCCGACTTCGCCCGACTCGAGCGCAAGGGGCGGCTCGCGGTGGGGGCCGACGCCGACCTGGCGGTCTTCGCCCCCGACGCCTGGCGCGTCGTGGATGCGGGCGAGCTGCTGCACAAGAACCCGGTGACCGCCTACGACGGCCTGGAGGTGCGCGGCGAGGTCCGCCGCACCTGGGTCGGCGGCGTCGCCCCGGCGGCCGGCGCGGGCGTCATGCTCGAGCGCCCGGCCCCCGACCCATCCCCCACAGCCTGAGAGGATTCACCCATGGCCATCTCCCTCACGAACCACCAGTACGGCAAAGCCGAGACGCACCTCGTGCGCATCGTCCGCGACACGGCCCGTCACGAGATCCGCGACCTCAACGTGTCGACGGCGCTGCGCGGCCCGTTCGACGAGGCGTACCTGACCGGCGACCAGTCGCTCGTGCTGCCGACCGACACCCAGAAGAACACCGCCTACGCCTTCGCGAAGAAGCACGGGGTGGCCTCCCCCGAGGCCTACGGCGTCACGCTCGCCCGCCACTTCGTCGACGACGTCGCGCCGGTCGTCGGCGCGCGCGTCGAGATCGAGGAGTTCACCTGGCAGCGCGCCGTGATCGAGGGCGTCGAGCACACCCACACCTGGACCCGCACCGGCCCCGAGGTGCGCACCGCCGCGATCACGGTCGAGCCGGGCGAGGCAGGCGAGACGGTCACGCACGTGATCGGCGGCCTGAAGGACTTCATCATCCTGAAGTCGACCGGCTCCGAGTTCCACGACTTCCTGGTGGACGAGTACACGACCCTGCAGCCGACCACCGACCGCGTGATGGCAACCTCGCTCACCGCGAAGTGGCGGGTCGACCCGGCCGCGGTCGACAGCGTCGACTGGGAGGCGCTGTACCCGGGCGTGAAGGCGGTCATGATCCGCGAGTTCGCGACCCTGCAGTCCCTCGCTCTCCAGCAGACGCTGTGGCACATGGGCAAGGCGGTGCTGGAGACCTTCCCCGAGCTGGTCGAGATCCACCTGGTGGCGCCGAACAAGCACCACTTCGTCGTCGACCTGGCCCCGTTCGGCCTCGAGAACAACAACGAGGTCTTCCACGCCGACGACCGGCCCTACGGGCTGATCGAGGCGACCATCGCACGCGACGACGCCCCGGATGCGGGCAGCTCCTGGCGCCACTCGGCAGGCCTCGCATGACCGGCCCGAGCGGAATGAGTAGCCCGCAGGGCGTATCGAAGTCCGACACCGAGCACCTCGCCCGCGCCGTCACCCTCGCCACCGAGAACGTGGCCGCCGGCGGCGGCCCCTTCGGCGCCCTCATCGTGGCCGCCGACGGCACCGTGATCGGTAAAGGCCAGAACCGTGTCACGCGCGACCTCGACCCGACCGCGCACGCCGAGGTGATGGCGATCCGCGCGGCCTGCCAGACGATCGGCGACTTCTCCCTCGCGGGCGCCACCCTCTACACCAGCTGCGAGCCGTGCCCGCTCTGCCTCTCGGCGGCGCTCTGGTCGCGCCTGGACCGCGTGGTGTTCACCGCGAATCGGCACGACGCCGCGGAGGGCGGATTCGACGACTCCGCGTTCTACGCGATGTTCGAGCAGCCGAGCTCCGAGTGGCAGCACCCGAGCGTCGATGAGGTGCGCACCGAGGACGCCGTCGCCCCGTTCGATGCCTGGCGCGCCAACGAGGCCCGCACCGACTACTGAAAAAAGTTTCCGCGGAGGTGTCGATCCGGTCATCCGCGTGCGTCATGTTCTCGAGAGGGCGGAACGGTTCCGCTTCTTCGAGAGGAACGCAGGAATGGAACTCCAACTCAACTGGGTCGCGATCGCGATCGCCACGGTCGTCGGCATGGGCGTCGGCGTGGTCTGGTTCGCGAAGCCCGTCTTCGGTCGCCCGTGGCGACGGCTGGCGTCATTCGGCCCCAACGCCGACGCGCCGGCGCCGATCGTCTACATCGCGGCGCTGCTCGGAACGGCGGTGTTCGTGCTGACCCTCGCCGTGGCGACCTCGGTCGTCTCGGCCGCGTTCGGCATCCCGCTGCTTGCGGCCGCCTTCGCGGCGGCGGGCGTGCTCTGGCTCGGGGTGCTGGTTCCCCGCCACGCCGCGATCGCGCTGTTCCAGGACATGCCGAGGCCGCTGTTCCTGATCTACATCGGCCACGATGCCACCGTCCTGGTGCTCGCGGCTGTCATCATCGGACTGCTCGGCTGAGCCGAGAGAACCCAGAGGAGACGCACGTCATGGAATACATGCTCATCATCGCGACCGATCGCGACATGCGGGAGCCGAAGCCGAGCGAGCCGGGGTTCGAGGAGTTCGTCGGCGCCTGGGGCGATTTCACCCGCGAGCTGATGTCGGCGGGAGTCTTCGTCGACGGGGCTGGACTCCAGCCGGTCGACACGGCGACGACAGTGCGCCGCACCGCGGGCGCCGAGCCGACGATCATCGACGGTCCGTTCGCCGAGACGAAGGAGCAGCTCGGCGGCTACTACCGCATCGAGGTGGCCGATCTGGATGCGGCGCTCGAGTGGGCCACGCGCGTCCCGATCCCGGCGGGCGCGGTCGAGGTGCGACCGATCGACCAGATGCCGGATGCGGACGGCGCCCCCACGCCGGCGAACGCCTGATCGACGCGGGCTTCTGAGCGCGGGAACTCGCATCGACGTCAACGCCGCGATCACGCGGCTGTCTCGGGAGGAGGGCGGGCGTGTGCTCGCCCTCCTCGCGGGCCGGTTCGGCGACCTCGACCTCGCCGACGAGTGTGTCCAGGACGCGCTCGTGCAAGCGGTCGAGACCTGGGCCACGGACGGGGTGCCCGAGAACCCGGCCGCGTGGCTGTTCACGGTGGCGAAGAACCGCGCCATCGATCGTCTGCGCCGCGCGGCTGCGGAGTCGCGGCGGCGCGAGAAGGCCGCGCACGAGCTGACGCGGGCGCCGGCGAGCGACCCGTCGTGGCCGGGGCACGAACCAGAGGAGGTGGAGATCGTGGAGGAGTCGGAGGTCGGCGACGAGCAGCTGCGGCTGATGCTGCTGTGCTGCCACCCGGCGCTGAACCGCGACGCGCAGGTCGCGCTCACGCTCCGCCTCGCGGGCGGCCTGACGACGCCGGAGATTGCGGCGGCGTTCCTCGTCGACGAGAAGACCCTCGCCCAGCGGATCGTGCGGGCGAAGCGCAAGATCCGCGCGGCGGGCATTCCGCTCAGCATCCCGGCGCGCCTCGACGAGCGCGTGGCCGTGCTCGCCACGGTGCTGGGTCTGATCTTCAACGAGGGCTACGTCGCCCGCACCGAGAGCGCGGCGGGGCTGACCCGGGCCGAGCTGGCCGATCAGGCGATCCGCTTGACGGAGGCCGCCGTGCGGCTGCTGCCGGAGCACCCGGAGCTCGGTGGCCTGCTGGCACTCGAACGCTACGCCCGCTCACGCGAAGCGGCGCGCACCGACGCCGCGGGAGACCTGGTGGTGCTCGATCGGCAGGACCGCACGCGGTGGGATGCCGAGCTGATCGCGCGCGGCAACGACGCGATGCGCGAGGCGGCCTCGCACGGTCGCCTCGGCCCGTGGCAGCTGCAGGCGCTGATCGCCTCGCTGCACGCGAACGCCCCGACCGCGGCCGACACCGATTGGGCGCAGATCGCGGATCTGTACGCGATGCTCGAACGCATCCAGCCGTCGCCGGTGGTCACCCTCAATCGCGCGGTCGCGGTGGCCATGGCGGACGGGCCGCACGCCGGGCTCGCGCTGCTCGAGTCGATCACGGGTCTCGAGAGCTACCACCTGTTCCACGCCACGCGGGGCGAGCTGCGCGCACGCTCCGGCGATGCCGCGGGCGCCGCCGAGGCGTTCGATCGGGCGCTCGCGCTCGTGGCGAATCCGGCCGAGCGCCGCCACCTGCAGCGCCGACGCCTGGCCGTGGGCGGCTGAGCGTCAGTCGAGTCCGTACTGCCGGTGCTGCGCAGCGTCGAGGTGGCGCAGAGTGCGCAGCACGCCTGCGGGAAGCCCGACGTGGATCCAGTCCCACACGAGCCGCGCGGCCGCGGCCGCGGTGAACAGCTCGAAGTCGTGCAGCGGCCGCTTGCCCGATGCCGCGGCCGGGTAGTCGCTCGCGCGGTCGCCGCGGAACACGCGCTGGGCGAAGTCGTTGCTGCCGCCGTTGTGCACCTCGACGATGTACGTCGACGCCTCCCCACGCTCGGCCACGTTGAACACCTGCCCCCAGCGCTCTCCGGTGGAGACGCCGCCGATCGCGAAGCCGAATTCCTGAGCGGAGAGCCGCCCCATCAGCTCGGCCAGGTGCGAGGCGTCCGAGACGGGAGTGCCCGCGGGCTTGCTCCACAGCACCGGCTCGGCGGGCTGCGGCGCGAGCTCACGACTGAGCTGCAGCTCCAGCTCGGCGAGCTCGCTCGTGATGGGTGCGCCGACGACGGGGAGGTCCGGTGCATCCTGCGCCATCTGCCTCATGCCGGTCGCTCCTCTCGCTCGTACTCGAAGCGTCTCGGAGACCACCGACATCACGCGGCGTCGCGCATCAGCTCCCGCGGTAGGTGCTGAAGCCGAAGGGGTTCAGCAGCAGCGGCACGTGGAAGTGCTCGTCGGGGTCGCGCACGTGGAACGCGATGGTCACGCTCGGGTAGAACGCCTCCACCTCGATCAGGTCGAAGTAGCGCTGCGTGTCGAAGACGAGCGTGTACACGCCCGCCGCGAGCTCCTCCGGCCCGAGCTCCTTGACGCGTCCATCGGCGTCGGTGTGGCCGGTGCCGATCGTGGCGCCGTCGCCGTCGAGCAGGCGCACCGGCACGCCGGCGGCGGGCATCCCGTGGGCGGTGTCGAGAACATGGGTGGTGATGCGGCTCATGCGAGCGCGTCCTCTCCGAAGGTCTGGTCCAGGCGCAGCAGCGCGATCTCGAGCAGTTGCTCGCGCACATTCTGCAACTCGGTCTCGTGATCGAGTTCGATGCGACGGTCGAGTTCGCCGAGGATCTCGGCCCGCGAGCGTCCCGCCGCGCGAATCAGGAACACCCGGTCGAATCGGGACTCGTAGGCGGCGTTGCCGGCCGCGATCCGCGCGTTGATCTCGGCGTCGTCGGCGTCGGCGGAGGCCTGCTCGCGGCGGCTGAACGCCTGCGCCGCCCCCTCGCCCACCGGCTTCTCGCCGATGCGCGGGTGGTGCGCGAGCGCCTCCTCGATCTCGCGATCGCTCAGATCGGCTCCCGCCGCCGAGGCGACCGAGCGCAGCTCGGCCAGGTCGGCGAACGGAGCCGCCGAGGCGACCTCATCCACCCAGCGCCGCACGCCGAGCGCCGCCGTCAGGCCGGCGCGCAACGCGCTGTCGTCTTCGCCGATCAGGCCTGCACCGCTCATGTGCTCAACTGTAGTCATGGTGGATTTCGCGCACGTGTCGGGTCTCGTGCTCGCCGCCGGCGCGGGCACCCGCGCGGGCGGGCCGAAGGCGCTGCGGCGCGACGAGGCGGGCTCCCCATGGTTGCAGCTCGCCGTGACCGCGCTGCGGGCGGGCGGATGCGCCGACGTCACCGTCGTGCTCGGGGCGGGCGCCGCCGAGGCGCGCTCGCTCGTGCCAGACGATGTCGCGGTCGTCGTCGCCGACGACTGGCAGCAGGGGCTCTCCGCCTCGCTGCGCGCGGGTCTGCGCGCCCTCGAGAGCTCCCCCGCCTCGACCGCCCTCATCACGCTCGTCGACCTGCCGGGGCTCCCCGCCGAGGTGGTGTCGCGCGTGCTCGCGAGCGCGAAGCCGGGCGCCGACGCGCTCGCTCGCGCGGTGTTCGAGGGGCGCCCCGGGCATCCGGTGCTCCTCGGTCGGGATCACTGGGCCGCCGTCGCCGCGGAGGCGCACGGCGACCGCGGCGCGGGCCCCTACCTGCGCGCCCACGCCGCTCTCGAGGTCGACTGCGCCGACCTCTGGGCCGGCGCCGACCTCGACACCCCGCCCTGACCCCGCCGAGCGGGGTCAGGGCGGGGTCGGGGTCAGCCCTTGAGTCCGGTCTGGGCCAGGCCCTCGACGAACTGCTTCTGCGCGAAGACGAAGACCACGAGCACGGGCAGCGCGGTCATGGTGGCCGCCGCGAGCTGCACGTTCCACATCTCTCCGCCGTAGGCATCCGTGTAGCGCGTGAGCGCCTGCGGCAGTGTGAACAGCTCGGGCGAGAGCAGATACACGGTCGGCTCCAGGTACAGGTTCCACACGTTCAAGAACGTGAAGATCGCCACCGCGGCGAGCGCCGTGCGCGCCAGCGGCATCGCGATCCGCCACCAGATCGCCAAGCGCCCCAGACCGTCGAGGCGCGCGGCCTCTTCGAGCTCCACCGGCAGCGTGATGAAGAACTGCCGCATGATGAACGTCGCCAGCACGCTCGGCGCACCGAAGGTGGTCACCAGCAGCAGCGGCCAGTGCGTGTTGATCAGACCCCAGGTGTTGAAGATCTGGAACAGCGGCACGATCGTCACTTCACTCGGGATCAGCAGACCTGTCAGCACCACGAGGAACAGCGCGTTCTGGCCGGGGAAGGTGATCCGCGCGAACGCGTAGCCGGCGAGCGACGAGATGAGCATCGTGCCGAGCGTCACGAACGCGGCGATATAGAGGCTGTTGAAGTACTGCTGCGCGAAGGGCTGCAGCGTGAACGCATCCACGTAGGCCTGCAGGGTCGGGTTCGCGGGCCACAGCGTCGGCGGGAACGCGAAGATCTCGCCCACCGGCTTGAACGAGGAGGTGATCATCCACCAGGTCGGGAAGACGAACGGCACCGCCAGGAGGCTGAGCACGCCGTAGAAGACGACACGGCGGGCGGGCGCGACGGTGATGCGGCGGGTCGGCGGGACCCGCGTCGCAACCGGCAGCGCCGCGGCTGCGGGGGCGGGAGCGAGCTCAGTTCTCATGGAAGACCCATTTCTTGCGCAGCTGCCACTGCACAATCGTCAGCACGAGCACGATCAGGAACAGCAGGATCGCGAGCGCAGATCCGTAGCCGAACTGATGGAAGTCGAAGGCCTGCTGCACGAGGTAGTAGACGAGCACGGTCGTCGAGATGCCCGGGCCGCCCTGCGTGAGCACGGCGATCTGAGCGAAGACCTGCAGCGATCCGACGATCGTGATGATCAGGGTGAGCAGGATGGTGGGCGAGATCAGAGGGAGGATGATCCGCCCGAAGATGGTGGCGCGTCCGGCACCGTCGACCCGGGCCGCCTCCTGCAGCTCCTGGGGCACCCCCTGCAGGGCAGCGAGGAAGAGCACCATGTTGAGTCCGACGTTCTTGAAGACCTGCACGATGATGACGGCCAGCATCGCCGTCCACCCCTCGCGCAGCCAGTTCGGTCCGTCGACGCCGATGACAGCGAGCAGGCCGTTGATGCCACCGTTGTCCTGCAGCAGGAAGCCCCACACGATCGTCCAGGCGACCAGGGAGACGACGACGGGCGAGAAGAAGATGGTGCGGAAGGCGGTGATCCCCCGCCAGCGGCGGTTGAGCAGCACGGCGAGCAGCAGCGCGAGCCCGAGGTTCAGCACCACGAGACCGCCCGAGAAGATGCCGGTGGCCTGCAGCACCGGGCCGAGGCGCGGATCGGTGAACAGCTTCTCGACGTTGTCGAGCCCGACGAAGGTGAACGTTCCCGCGAGCACGTTCCACTCGTGGAAGGCGTAGTAGAAGATCAGCCCGAGCGGCACCAGCACGAACAGCGTGATGCCGATGAGCTGCGGGGCGACGAAGAGGTAGCCGACGAGCGCGTCACGCTGACGGTGACCCAACCGCCGCCGGCCGGGGGCGCCCCCGGCCCGGGCCGAAGCCCGAGCCGGAAGCACCGAAGGGGTGGATGCGGTCATCAGCCCGCGAGAAGCGACTCGATGTCGCCACAGGTCGTCGACAGCACGGACGCGATGTCGGCATCGGCCGTCCAGATGGCGTCGAGCGCGGCGCGCACCTGCTGGCTGATCTCGGCCGAGTCGGTGTGGCTGGGCCGCACCTCACCGGTCGCGATGCCGGGCACGACGACGTTCTCGATCTGCTCCGGTGTGAGCAGCGGGTTCGCGGCCGAGAGGGTCTCGGCGTTGAGCTGCGACTCGCGCGGCGGCGGGAAGTAGGCGGCGAGCTGCTTCGAGTTCTCGGGGTTCGTGAAGAACGCCAGGAACTCGGCCGCGGCCTGGGTGTTGGCGCTCTGCGAGAGCACGCCGATGCCGGCCTGGCCGGTCACCGAGTACTCCCCCTCGGGGCCTTCCGGAAGCGGGAGCAGGTCCCACCCGAAGCCGCCGTCGGCGAGCAGGCTCGCCCGCGAGATCTGGGTGACCGTGAAGGCCGCCTCACCCGCGAAGAAGTCGGCGGTCGTTCCCGGGCCGGGCATCGAGTTCTGCTCGAACGCGGCGGCGTGCAGGAACTCGAACGCCTCCACCATCTCGGGCGAGTCGAAGGTGCACTGGGCACCGTCGTCGCTCCACGGCGCGGCACCCCAGCCGTTCCAGACGGTGCTGAGGTAGTCCCAGTTGAGGTACTCGAAGTCGCGGATGACGAAGCCGGCCTTGCCGGTCGCGTCGTTCACCGCGGACCCGATCTCACTGACCGTCTCCCAGTTCCAGTCGCCGTTTGCCAGCAGCTCGGCGCCCGAGGGCTGTCCGGCTTCGGCGAGCAGATCGTCGTTGACGAACACGACGAACGGCGAGGTGCTGAACGGGTAGGCGACGAGGTCGTCGCCGCTCATCCAGAGGCCCGCGGCGCTCGGCGAGATGTCGTCGTACTCGTAGCCCTCGACGCTCTGCAGCGTCTCGGTGAGCGGCAGCAGAGCACCGCTCGCGACGAAGTCGGGCGCGGCGTTCTCCAGCACCCACGCCAGGTCGGGGGCGTTGCCGCCGGCGATCTGGGTGGTGATGGTGCTGGTGTAGCCGTCGAAGGGCAGCGGGTCGAACGTGATCGACGCGATCTCCGGGTGGTCTGCCATGTAGGCGTCGGCGATCCCGTTGAAGAGCTCGAGGTGCGCCTCGTTCGACGACCAGATGGTCATCCGGAGGTCGATGTCCTCGGTGGGTTCGGCCGGGCCGGCACTCGTGCAGGCCGTCAGTGCGAGCGCGCTCGCTGCTAGCAGGGTGACCCCCGTCAGCTTCCTTGCTGATCTCATTGGTGTTCTCCTAGTAACCGGTGACGTCGGGCCAGTGCAGCTCGACGCCTCCTTGGGTGAGCAGGGTTTGGAACTCCCGCAGCAGCGCGGGAGCGGTGTGGACCGCGCGGGGGCCAACCGCGCGATCCAGGCAGAAGGCTGCTAGCGTTCCTGCCGCCTCGCCGATGTTCCACTCCACCGGGTGGAGCCGCAGGGCCCCGTTGGTGATGTGGGTGGTACCGACGTTCTTTCCCGCGGGAAGCAGGTTCGTCATCCGTTGCGGGATGAGAATGCCCAGCGGAATCTCAAAGGGTCGACTTTCCATGTCGAGGTAGTTGTCGCCGCCCGTGGTCGGGTGCAGGTCGATGCGGTACATGCCCACGCCGACGCTGTCGTCGGTGGTGAACGGTCCGCGCTGACCGGATGCGGCGATCGAGAGCTCGTTCTCGGTGAGGCGCCCGACGGTGAGCATGCGGCGCGACTCGCGGATGTAGGGCGCCATCATCAGGCCGTCGGGTCCTTGGCCGAGGTCGCCGCGCAAGCGCAGCCCCGGCAGGCCGGCGCCGCCGTCGGCGCGCGGCGCCTCGGTCTGCAGCCAGTAGAGCATCGCGAGCGACTGCTCGCGGGCGGACTGCATCGCTCGCGCAGCGTCCTCGGCGGTGACGCCGGGGCCGACGAGCGGCGCGTCGATGTGGTCGATCATCGGCCAGTTCACGAGCACGACATCGCTCGGGTAGGCGCCGTCGACGAAGTTGGTGCGATCGATGATGCGACGGAACGTCCACAGCTCGCGGTCGCCAGCATCCTTGCCCTGGTCGGCGACGACATCACCGAGCGGGTCGGGATTCGGCGTGAAGGTGCGGGTGAAGATCTCGAGGGTGCGCGGGTCGGGCCCGGTGAGCGAGATCATCGGGGCGCCCCAGTACTCGGGCTGCCGCGCGCGCCAGTAGTCGTAGTTGGCAGGCTTGTCGATGGTGTGATCGCCCTCGACGTGGTCGACGATGAAGCACCAGCTGAAGGCCTGCTGGTTGAGCGGCTGTGCCTCGTCGGGGGCGCTCGGCTCCCCGGTGTCGGCGCGGGACTCGAAGCCGGTGACGTGCTCGGCTCCGGCCAGTGGCAGCAGGTCGCCGAGCTCGGTGGCGTCGAGCACGAAGCCCGCCGTGATCGTGACCTCGCGGTCGTCGTCGGTGAGACGCACAGTGACAGCGTCGACCCGGTCATCCGTGACGGAGGCGGCGACCGGCACGGCCGGCTGCAGCACGATGAGGCGGCCGGTGGCGCGATACGGCGCCAGCATCTCGTCGAGGACGGCGACGCTCGCGAGCGGCTCGGCGCAGACCCGGCCGACGAGTCCGTTGCCCGGGTTCAGGGTCGGCAGCGCGCGTGCCGCCGCGGTCAGCGGATAGTGGCGACGGTAATAGTCGCGGATGCCGTTGCGGAGCGCCCGGAACCGTGCGGTCACGCCGAACTGCTCGACCCAGCTGTGCTCGTCCGCGGGAACGCCCTGGCTGGTGAGCTGTCCGCCGAGCCAGCGGTACTCCTCGGTGAGCACGACCGTGCGGCCGGCGTCGAGGGCGGCGATCGCTGCGGCGACTCCGCCGAGCCCTCCCCCGACGACGAGGATGTCGCAGGCGAGCTCGTCGCGGTGTCCGCCGCGCGCCGGGGCGCCCAGTCCGGTTTCGGTGGTCATCGAGTGGTCTCCGTTCGAGGCGCCGCCAACGTGGCGCCGTCGGTGATGGCGCACGGCAAGGTGATGCGCAGCTCGTCTGCGGGCACCTCCGTGCGGGGGTCGAGGATGCGCCCGAGCAGGGCGAGAGCTTCGGAGCCGAGCTGCGTACGCGGCGGGCTCAGTCGGGTGAAGTCGGGGCCGATCTCGGTGCCGCGCGAAGGGTCGGCGAGCGCAATGATCGAAAGATCTCGCGGGATCTGGAGGCCCTCTGCCTCGGCGAGGCGGGAGATCGCGAGCGCGTGGGCGGGCGCTTCGACGAAGAGAACGGTGGCGCCGGAGTCGCGGAGGGCCGCCCAGTCGGCGTCAAGGTCGTGCCCGTCGCTGGCGCGCAGGAGCACCGGTTCGGTGCCGCGGCGGGCGAGCTCGTCAACGAGCCCGGCGCGGCGGTCGAGCACCGACTCACCGGTGCTGTCGAGGTGCAGCAACGCGACGCGGCGGTGGCCGAGCTCCCAGCTGCGGGCGACCAGCTCGGCGGTGCCGGTGACGTAGTCGGCGGCGACGTACGGAACGCCGGCGGCGTCGCGTCGACCGATTGCGACGAACGGGAATCCGCTCTCGACGAGCCGCTCGAGCTCGCTGCCGTCCATCTCCTGACCGAGCAGCAGGCATCCGTCGGCGAGACGGAGTCGGTTGCTCTCGTGGAACAGGCTGCGACGTCCGCCGCTGACGGGGGCACTGGTGAACAGGAGCAGGTCGTAGCCGAGCTGCTCGGCCTCGGACTCGATGCCGGTGAGCAGGGCGGCGTAGAAGTCGAGGCTGGCGCTCGGGAAGGCGGGCTCGTAGGTGAAGACGCCGATGAGCCGGTTGCCGACGCCGGCAAGGCGGCGCGCGGCGGGGTCGGCGACGTATTCGGCCTCCTTGATGACCCGCAGCACGCGCTCGCGCGTCTCGGCGGGGATGCGGCTGAGCGCATCCGCCTTGCCGTTGAGCACCAGCGACACCGTCGACTGGCTCACGCCAGCGAGTTCGGCGATGCGGCGCTGGGTGACGCGCTGCGAGCCGTTCTGCGGGTTCGTCATCGAGGTCCTCGTTCTGTTCGGCGGCGATGCCGGTGGTGCGGTGTCGTTGAGCGCTCATGCGCATTAGCACTCTGCTGTCGATCTGCTAATGCGCATTAGCACTGCGGGCGAGTATACGCGGCCCATCCCGCCCCCTGTCAACCCGGCCCCCGCCACTCCCCCGCCGAGCACTCAGCAGGAAAAGCGGGGCTAGATCGCGCGCACGCGGTTGTTGCGGGCCTCGTGGGTCAGCTCGGCGAGGCCGAGCGACTCGAGAAGCGGGGGCAGGTACATGCCGAAGCGCCCGCGGTAGCCCTTGCGGAGGCCGTACCAGCCGCCGACCGGGTTGGATGCGTCACGGCCCCACGCCTCGACCGTGCCGGGGGCGGGCTCCTTCTTCTCGTCGGCCGCCCCGAGGTCGACCCAGTCCCCCTGCTCGCGCAGCCACGCGTACAGGTCGTCGATCGCACTCACGTGGTACGACAGCTTCGTCGAGCCGACCTGGCAGACGAGGGCGGGCGGGTCGGCGTCGAAGTCGCGGTACATCGTGTACGCGCTCGACCCGGGCGCGGTGGTCAGCTCCCAGGGCTCGTCCTTGGTGCCGCTTCCGCTCATGGCCGCCTCCTCCGTCGTTGATTCGACGCTACTCCGCGACCCCGCCGGGGGCTAGGGCACCGGCGGCACGGCGGCGGCCAGCAGCGCCGCGATGTCGTCCGGCAGTTCGCGGAGAATCATCAGCTCGCTGACCTGCCGCGTCGAGCCGTCGGCGGGGATCGCGCCCACGATGCTCACGTCGATGCCGCGCCGGGGCACCCTGACCGACAGCGTCTCACTCGCCCGCCCGAGGTCGTTGCCGTTCCACCACGCGCGATCGCCGCTGAGCGCGATGGGGGCGTCGGCATCGGTCCACCGGATGTCATCGACGTAGGGGCAGTCCGGGGCGACGGCGCCATCCATCGGATGCCAGGTGCGCGTGCTCACCCGCTCCAACCGGGGCTCCGGCACCCCGACGAGCTCGGCAAGGGCCGGAACCAGCCCGCGAAACGCCTGCCCGAGCTCGTCGATGTCGAGGGGTGTGATCGGCCGAGTCACGACCGGCCGCGATCTGTTCGCGGCACGGCGCTCGTCGAAGGCGATGCGCCGCAGCGCAGCCGGGCGGGTGTGTGTGGCCGCGAGGTCACGAGCGGCAACGACGTGCGCCGGGCAGAACCACTCCTCGTCGGGCGGGTGACCGACGAATCCGTCGGCTTCGGCGCGCTCGCGCCAGGCGCGCGAATCGTCGGTGGGCTGGAAGCGCACGAGCCCTCCGGCGGGCTCCGCCAGCAGTTCGCCGCAGACGGCGCATTCCGGTGGTCGCATGCACTTCACTGTGCCAGCCGGGAGGCGCCGTCGCGCGTATTCTCAACGTCATGTCTCAGAACGAAGCCGCCCAGTACTGGGAAGAGCGCTACTCGACGGCCACCCAGGTGTGGTCTGGCCGCGCCAACGCCTCCGTCGTCGCCGTCGCGAGTGAGCTGACGCCGGGCACCGCGCTGGATCTCGGATGCGGGGAGGGCGGCGACAGCCTGTGGCTGGCCGAACAGGGCTGGCGCGTCACCGGCGTCGACATCTCGCCGACCGCCGTGCGCCGCGGCGCCGACGAAGCGGCCCGCCGCGGGATCCCCGCCGACCGCAACACCTGGGTCGCCGCCGACCTGGAGACCTGGACCACCGATCAGCGCTTCGACCTGGTGAGCGCCTGCTTCCTGCAGTCGAACGTGACGCTCTCGCGCGAAGCGATTCTGCGCCGCGCCGCGACCCTCGTCGCCCCGGGCGGGCACCTGCTCGTCGTGGCGCACGCGGCCCCGCCGCCGTGGGCGCGGCACTTCCACGCCGAGATGCCGACCCCGGCCGAGGAGCTCGCCACGCTCGACCTGCCGGCGGATGGCTGGGAGACCGTGGCCGCCGAGGTGCGCGAGCGCCCGGCGACCGGCCCCGACGGCGAGTCGGCCGTACTCTTGGATTCAGTCGTCATCGTGCGACGAAAGGACGCCTAGCCCATGAGAATTCGACTTCTTCACATCGACGAGTGCCCCAACTGGGCCGATGCCGAGGTGCGACTGCGCGCGGCCCTGAACGAGCTCGGCCTCTCCGACACCCCCGTGGCAGTGGAGCTGCTCGCGACACCGGAGGACACCATCGGCACCGCCTTCGCCGGCTCGCCGACGATCGAGGTCGACGGCACCGACTTGTTCCCCTCCGACGGCGCGACCAACGATCTCGCGTGCCGCGTCTACCGCACGCCGACCGGGCTCGCGGGACTTCCGACGCAGGAGCAGATCGTGGAGGCGCTGAACGGCCGCGTCTAGTCGGCCGTCTGCGCGTAGTGCTCGATCTTCTCGTCGAGCACGCCGATCGCGGCGGCGAGCGCGTCCGCCCGTGCGGCGAGTTCGGCACGACGCTGCCGCAGGAACTCGCTGCGCTCCGTCTCGCGGCCGTCGCTTCGCAGCAGCGCGGTGAACTCGCGCAGGTCGGCGATGCCGAGCCCGGCGTCGCGCATGCATGTGACCAGCCCGACCCAGGCGACCGCATCCGCGGTGTAGCGACGGTGGCCGGAGGCGTCCCGATCGACGGACGCGAGCAGACCTTCGCGCTCGTAGTACCGCAGGGTCTCTTCGCTCAGTCCGGTGGCCTCGGCGACCTGGCCGATTCTCAGTGCGGTGGCGGTCATGACACCGAGTCCAGCAGATTCCGCTGCTCCGCGCTGAGCCGCACGTCGCGGGCGGCCATCACCTCGTCGAGCTGCGCGACGGAGGAGACACCGACGATCGGCGTGATCGCGGGCGAGCCGCCCAAGAGCCAGGCGAGCACCACCTGGTTAGCGGTGGCGCCGGCCTCGCGCGCGACGGCGTCCACCGCGGCACGGCGACGCTCGGTTCCCGGATGCGCATAGGCGGCGGGCAGCGGCCGGTCCGGGTGCGCGTAGGCGCCGCTGAGCAACGTGCTGTACGCCCAGAGGGCGAGGTTCTCGGAGCGCACGAAGTCAAGCGATTCGGGGGTCACGAGGGTGTGCCCGCCGTCGGGCAGTTCGGCGAACGAGACGGGCTGCAGGTAGCTCTGCCGCAGCTGGACGGCCGTGTACGGCTCGACCCCGGATGCGGTTGCGAGGCTGCGCGCCCGCTCCACCCGCCAGCTGGCGTGGTTGGATGCGCCGATCCGACGCGCGCGCCCGTCGGCGACGACCGCACCGAACGCCGCGACCTGATCGTCGAGCGGGACGCTGCGGTCTTCGACGTGCGCCCAGTAGAGGTCGACATGGTCGGTGCCGAGCCGCTCCAGCGATCGGGTGAGGGCGCCGTCGATCACGGCCGGCGCGAGCCCCTCCATGGATTCGGGCCACGAACCGGCGACGAGCGGATCGGCGCCGACTTTTGTCGAGATCAGCACCAGCTCGCGTGTGCCGGGGTTGGCGGCAAGCCAGTCGCCGAGCATCCGCTCGCTCGCTCCGCCGAACCCGGTGTCGTCGCGCCAGAACGCGTAGTTGTCGGCCGTGTCGAGCCACGTGCCGCCCAGGTCGACGAACCGGTCGAGGATCGGGAACGCCTCGTCGCGGCTCTGCCGCGTGCCGAAATACATGGTGCCGAGGGCGATCTGGGGCGAGGTGGGGTTCTCCATGCGGAGCACTCAACACCCTGAAGTGCGGTTCAGGTCAAGCTGCGCGGGTTTCCGCTCCGCGTTCAGAGACAGCAGCGCGCGGACTTGCAGTTCGAAGCCAGGGTTAGCTTCGCTTCTGAAGCGGCACTTCCAGGACGTGCGCCAAGCGATGACAGTCGTCGTGCCGCCTAGAGCGCACG
>DCRR01000007.1:119155-119568 GCA_002325245.1 Microbacteriaceae bacterium UBA1487
GAGCGCACGCATTGCCGGCCCGCCTTCTCTGACGCAGAAGTACGTCAGCCTCGCGCAAGAATGGAGGCATAGTCGACCCACCCAACAGTGGTCCGCCCGTGACCAGCCGGCGGAGGTTGACCACCAACGAACGGGGTGCGATCGCGCCCAGCCTCAGTCCAACGATGAGAACAAAGCCCGACAAAAGCCTGAGGTTCAAACTTGCGTCGCACCGCGCCGCCGCGTTGCGCCGCAATAGCGGCAACGACACGACCTGCCTCTTGCCAACCCAGTCCTGATGCCACCAACGCGTCAGACGGAGGAGTCTCCTACGCAATCGTTGTTGGGGGCCTACAGCGAGACTGGCTGGAAGTCGGATTCAGCACCTCTATCGAGAAACGCGCGAACTCGGTAATGGACGTCAGGCGCAGGGT
>DCRR01000011.1:0-43550 GCA_002325245.1 Microbacteriaceae bacterium UBA1487
GCTAGCTCGTCGCTTCGGCCCCTCTTCCCGAACGCCGCGGCACGACCAGCACGCGGCCGTCGAGGTGGACGACGTCGACCGGCAGCTCGTAGACCTCCGAAAGCAGGTCGGCGCGCATCACCTCCGCGGGCTGGCCGATCGCTTCCAGCCGACCGGCGCGCAGCAGCGCAACTCGGTCAGCCGCGGCCGCGGCCAGCGAGAGGTCGTGCAGCACGATCACGACCGCGCGTCCGGCGGCCGCCAAACCGCGAGCTATGCGCAGCACGTCCTCCTGGTGGCGCAGATCGAGCGCGGCGGTCGGCTCGTCGAGGAACACGATCGGCGTGTCCTGCGCGAGCACGCGGGCGAGCGAGACTCGGGCGCGCTCACCCCCCGAGAGCTCGGTGAACCGCCGATCGAGGAGTCGGCCGACGTCGGCGCGAGCGACCGCCGAGATGATGGCGCCCTCGTCGCGTTCGAAGTCGGGGGTGCGCGCCCAGGGGCTGCGCCCCATCTCGACCACCTCGCGCACGCGGAACGGGAAGCTCAGCGCGTTCTCCTGCGTCAGGACCGCCCGCCGGCGCGCGAGCTCGATCACCGAGTAGCTGGCGATGTCGCGCTCACCGAGTCGGACCCGCCCGCGACTCGCGCCGCGCTCGCCGCTCAGCACCGACAGCAGACTCGACTTGCCGGCTCCGTTCGGGCCGACGAGCGACAGCACCTCGCCGGCACGCACTTCGAGCGAGACGTCGTCGAGCACGATCCGCCCGTCGAGGGTGAGACCGACAGCCTCGGCGCGGAGCATCGCGGCTCCATTGATCGTCATGCCCAGCCTCCCGACCGGCGGCGCTGCCGCCACAGCAGGAAGAAGAAGAACGGTCCTCCGACGAGCGAGGTGAGCATGCCGATCGGAAGCTCGGCACCGGAGATGATCGTGCGCGCCAGCAGGTCGGCGAGCACCAGCAGCACTGCGCCGCCGAGCGCGCTGAGCGGGATGAGTGCGCGGTGCCCGGGCCCGACGAGCATGCGCACCAGATGCGGCACGACCAGCCCGACGAACGCGATGATGCCGACGAAGGCGACTCCGGCGGCGGTCAGCACCGCGACGATGACGATCGAGCCGATCCGCAGTCGCTCGACGTCGATGCCCAGGTGGCGGGCGTTGCGCTCCCCGAGCGCGAGCAGGTCGAAACGTCGCGAGAGAGTCGCCGAAGCGACCACGCCCAGAACGGTGACGATGAAGACCAGCCCGGTCTCGCTCCAGAGCGAGCCGCTGAGCGATCCCAGCTGCCAGAAGATGATCTGCTCCCGGCTGGCCGCATCGGCCGCGAAGATCAGAAAGGCGAGCCCCGCACCCGCGAAGGCGTTGACGGCGATGCCGGTGAGCAGCAGCGTGACCACCTCGGCTCGGCCGTTGGCGCGCGCAACGAAGTAGACCAGCAGCGTCGCCAGCAGACCGCCGACGAAGGCGAGCAGCGCGACCGCCCACTCGCCCCAGGCCTCCGCCCCCAGCACGATGCCGGCCGCGGCGCCGAGCGCGGCGCCCGCCGAGACGCCCACGACCCCGGGCTCGGCCAGCGGGTTGCCGAAGATCGCCTGCATGACAGCACCCGCCGTGGCCAGCGCGGCGCCCACGGCCATCGCCATGACCAGGCGCGGAAAGCGCACCACCCAGAGCGTCGACTCGATGAGCGGATCCGCCGGCGCCCACGCGTTCTCGACCCCGATGCCGTGCAGCAGCGCCCCGAGCACCTCGGCGGGGCTGACCGGGAGCTGGCCGAGCAGCGCCGAGGCGAGCATGCCGGCCAGAAGGAGGAGCGCGAAGCCGCCGGCCGTGAGAGAGACGCGCAGTCGCCGGGTGCTCACGGGACCCGGTACAGCCACTCGTCGGTGCCGAACTTCTCGGCGACGAGCTGCTCAGCCCGCGCGTACTCCTCGGGGGTGATCTCGCCCGGGGTGAGACCGTGCAGCTCGCCGAAGGTTCCGATCATGCGCTCGATGATCTCGCCACGGCTCAGCCCGGTCTGGCTGCGCAGCGGATCGACGCGCTTCGCGGCGCTCTTGGTGCCCTTGTCGCTGAGCTTCTCGCGGCCGATGCGCAGCACCTGCGTCATCAGGTCGCCATCCATGTCGTAGGCCATTGTGACGTGGTGCAGCACGCCGCCATTGCCGAGTCGCTTCTGCGCAGCCCCGCCGATCTTGCCGCTCGGGCTCGCGATGTCGTTGAGGGGCTGGTAGCTCGCCTCGACGCCGATGCTCTGCAGCGCCAGCACCGCCCACTCATCCAGGAAGGCGTAGCTGTCGGCGAAGGTCATCCCCTGCACGAGCTCGCCGGGCGCGTAGAGCGAATAGGTGACGATCGAGTCGGCGGCCATGAGCATCGCACCGCCGCCGCTGATGCGCCGCACCACGCGGAAGCCGTGCCGCTCCGCCGCCTCCGGATCGACCTCGTTCTTCACCGACTGGAAGCTGCCGATCACCACGGCGGGCTCGTTCCACTCCCAGATGCGCAGCGTCGGCTTGCGACGCCCCGCGCCGACCTCCTCGGTCAGCACCTGGTCGAGCGCGAGGTGGATGAGCGGCGGCAGCGGGCCCGGGTGCACGAGCTCCCACTCGTAGTCGGACCAGCCGGTCGCCTGGTGCAGCGCCCGCCGCGTCGCAGTCGCGATCGAGTCGGCGCTGAAGCCGACGAGCACCGCGTCGGCGGGCAACGAGCGCTGGATGTGGGCGGCCAGCGCGCGCGCATCCATCGTCGTCTCGACCCCGCGCATGGCGTCGTTGATCGCCTGGAGCGCTTCGTCCGGTTCGAGGAAGAAGTCACCCGAGAGTCGGAAGTCGGTGATCACCCCGTCGGCAGCCTCGAGGTCGACAACGACGAGCTTGCCGCCGGGCACCTTGAATTCGCCGTGCATCCGCCGCCTTTCGTGTGAGGCAAGCCTAACGAGGCTCAGCCTCCGAGGTGCGCGTCGAGCCAGGCGATGAGATCGGCGATCACCTCGTCGCGGTTCACCTCGTTGTACACCTCGTGGCGCGCCCCGGCATAGATCTTGAGGGTCACGTCGCTCAGCCCGCCCTTCTCGCGGTAGGCGCGGGCGAGCTTGGTGACGCTCTCCGGATTGCCGAGCGAGTCCTCTTCGCCGTTGAGGATGAGCATCGGCAGGTCCTTGGCGAGCTTGGCCGGAGTGCCCAGCAGCTTGAGCCCGTCGAGCAGGCCGTAGAGCTCCGCCGCCTTCGCCTCGAAGGTCAGCGGATCGGCGGCGAAGGCGTCGACGACCGCCCGGTCGCGACTGAGCCACTCCGCGGTCGTCGGACCGAGGTGGGCGTGCCGCTTGTTCAGGTCGCCCGAGTTCATGTGCCGCAGCGTGCGGTAGGCGGTGCCGCTGAACACGACGGCGTCGTAATCGACGGCGTGCGACTGCAGGATGCGCTGGCCGAACAGCGATCCGAGGCTGTGGCCCAGGTACACCAGCGGCAGGCCCGGCTCCCGGTCGCGGATGAGCGCGGTGAACTCCCGGACGACGGCGATGGTCGCGCCGAGGCCCCCGGGCCCCGGCTTGCCGAAGCGGCTCGGCTGGTCGGCCCACTGCTCGAGACCGGTCTGCCCGTGACCGCGGTGGTCGTTCGCATACACGGTGTAGCCGGCGGCGGCGAGCGCCTGGGCGAACCCCTCGTAGCGGGCCGCGTACTCGCCGAGACCGTGCACGAGCTGCACGACCGCCTTCGGCTGTGCGGCGCGCCAGCGGTAGTAGTGGATCCGCACCCCGTGTGCGTCAACGAAACTGTCGTCCTCCCGGACGACGGTGCTCTCCGACATCCCGCCTCCTCGCGTCGGCTCAGTCTAGGACGCCCCCAGCATTAGCAAGGTTAATGAACTAGGCTAACGATCGTGATGAGTTCCCGAGACGACCGAGTGAGAGACGACACCGAGCAGCTGCGCATGGTCGTCCAGAAGCTGGCCCGACGCATCCGCCACAATCGCAGCGACGAATCGCTCTCCGACTCGCACATGGTGGTGCTGTTCCAGCTGGAGCGTTACGGGGTTCTCGCGCCCGTCGACCTCGCCGCCGCCGAGCGCGTCTCGCCGCCGTCGATCAATCGCACCCTCAACGCGCTGGAAGAGCGCGGGCTCGTCGAGCGCCGCCCCTCCGAGACGGATGCGCGACGCGTCGACGTGCACCTCACCCCCGCCGGGCAGGAGCTGATCCTCGCCACCCGGCGCCTGCGCACCGAATGGTTCAACACCCATTTCGCGACCCTCGCCGACGACGAGCAGCGGGCCCTGCGCGCCGCCCTGCCCGCGCTGCAGCGGCTGGCCGAGTCATGAGCGCGATGTTCCGCTCCTTCGCGGCGCGCAACTACCGCATCTGGTTCGCCGGCGCGATCGTCTCCAACGTCGGCACCTGGATGCAGCGCATCGCCCAGGACTGGCTCGTGCTCACCCAGCTCACCGACGACGACGCCACCGCCGTCGGGATCACGATGGCGCTGCAGTTCGGGCCCGCCGTTCTGCTGCTGCCGCTCACCGGCACCGTCGCCGACCGCATGGATCGCCGACGGCTCCTGCTGATCACGCAGCTCAGCATGGCGGCGCTCGGACTCGGCCTGGGCGTCGTGACCCTGAGCGGCCACGTCACCCTGCCGATGCTCTACGCCTTCGCCGGAGCCCTCGGCGTCGCCGCAGCCTTCGACGCCCCCGCGCGTCAGGCCTTCGTCGGCGAGCTCGTGCCCGACCGCCTGCTCTCCAACGCCGTGGCCCTCAACTCCGCCGCCTTCAACGGCGCCCGCCTCGTCGGTCCTGCCATCGCCGGCGTGCTCGTCGCCGGGATCGGCGAGGGCTGGGTGTTCATCCTCAACGCGGCGAGCTTCCTCGCGGTGTGCGTCTCGCTGGTGGTGCTGCGGCCGAGCGAATTCGTTCCGTTCACCCGCCTATCCGGTCGCGGCGGCGGCTCGCGCGCGGCCCTGCGCTACGTGCGCGCGCGGCCCGACCTGCTGCTCGTGTTCGGCATGATCGCCATCCTCGGCACACTCGGATTCAACTTCCCCATCTTCACCGCCACCATGTCACGCCTCGAATTCGGAGCGGGCGCGGAGGTGTTCGGCGTCCTCGGCTCGGTTGTCGCGATCGGCTCGGTCAGCGGCGCGCTCCTGGCGGCGCGCCGCGACCGGCCGCGGCTGCGCACCCTCGCCCTCGCGAGCGCCGCGTTCGGCGCGAGCCTGGGACTCGGCGCCGTCGCGCCCAACGTCTGGGTCTACGGCGTGACGCTCGTCTTCGTTGGATTCTCGGCCCTCAGCATGATGACCTCGGCGAACGCCTACGTGCAGACCACCACGGCACCCTCGATGCGCGGGCGCGTGATGGCGCTCTACCTGGCGATCTTCATGGGCGGCACCCCGATCGGCGGACCGCTGCTCGGCTGGGTCGCCGACGCCTTCGGTCCGCGCTGGGCGCTCGGCATCGGGGCCGCCGCCGGCTTCGCCGCCGCCGGTCTCGCCCTCGCCTGGTACGCGCGCCACTACCAGGTGCGCCTGCGGATCGACCGCGCCCGGCGCTGGCCGTGGCGGCTGCAGGCGACGCGCCCCGCCGACCGCGAGCAGGCCACCCAGGAGATCGCCATCATCGAGGTCCAGAACCAGCGATGACGCGACCGGCGGCTACGCCTCGCGCGTGATCTCGACGGTGACGAACAGGGTCGACCCGTACGGGCCGGCGTAGACGCCTCGCAGCGGAGCGACATCCATGTAGTCCCGGCCGTGGCCGACTCGCACGTGGCGCTCGCCGATGTCGATCAGGTTGGTCGGGTCGAAGCCCCGCCACGAGCCGCAGAACCACTCCAGCCAGGCGTGCGACTCGCCGGCGACCGTCTGGCCGATCGGCGCATCCGGAACCGGGTGCAGGTAGCCGCTGACGTAGCGAGCCGGGATGCCGACCGCGCGCAGGGCGCCGATCGTCAGGTGCGTGATGTCCTGGCAGACGCCCTTGCCGTGCTCCCAGGCCTCGACAGCGGTCGTGTGCACACCGGTGACGCCCGGCATGTACTCGATGCGCTCCCCCACCGCGCGCGCGATCGCGAGCGCCGCGTCGCACGGCGTCTCCGCCTCGGCCACGAGCCTCTGAGCGATCTCGACCAGCTCGGCCGGCGGACGCGTGCGGCCGGTCTGGGTGAGCTGCTCGACGCATTCGGTGCGGGTCTCGATCTCGTCGGCGAGCGCCAGCCACTCCAGGCGGCGATCGTCGTGGTCGCGCGGGCGCACCTCCACCAGGCTCGTCGCCGTGAGGCTCAGCTCGCGGTGCGGGGTCAGCACCTCGAAGCTCGAGACGCGGGTTCCCCAGTAGTCGACATAGGAGTGGTGAGCCGAGATCGGCAGGATCTCCAGGTGCGAGTAGAGCACCAGCTGACCGTCGGCGCTGGCCGGAAGCATCCGCGCCTCGTTGTACGACGCGGTGACCTCACCGCCGTAGCTGAAGCCCGTCGAATGGCGGATCCGGAGGCGGTTCACGAGTTCTCTCCCACCCAGCTCGGGGCGACGTTCGTCGGGAAGTAGCGCTGCCGGATGGCCTCGCTCGCCGCGCTCGTCGCATCCTGAACGCTGTCCATGTGGTGCGGCAGATCCTCGATGATGTCGACGATCGGACGGTACTCGAGGCCGCTGCGGATCTGGCCCAGCAGACGCAGCGCCTGGTCACTCACCCCGACCCGGTCGGTGCGCGGCTCGATATCGCGCAGGCATTGCTCGGCGCGCGTGACGGCGAACAGGATGCTGCGCGGGAACAGCCGATCCAGCAGCAGGAACTCGGCGGCGTTGCGCGCGCTCGGCACGCCGCGGTAGGTGCGCAGGTAGGCCTCGTAGGCGCCGACGCTGCGGAGGATCGTGGTCCAACTGGGGCCGGAGGCCTCGGTGAGGCTGCGCGTGGCGAGCAGACGAGCGGTCATGTCCGCGCGCTCCATGCTGCGGCCGAGGGTGAAGAACAGCCATGCCTCGTCTCGGCTCGAGGAGGACTCGATGATGCCGACGGCGAGGGCGGCGCGCTCGCGCACCCAGGAGAAGAAGTCCGAGACCTTGTCGCTGGCGACGCGGCGCGGCATGCGCGCGCTCGTGGTGTTGAGCACCTCCCACAGCTCGGTCGAGACGACCTCGCGGGCACGGCGCGCATTCTCGCGGGCGGCGCTCAGCGAGTAGGCGATCGAGGCCGGCTGGTGGCGGTCGACGGCGAGGATCGCGAGCACGTCGGCGCGGGTGACCTCACGGTCGGGCTCGACCTCGGTGCCCATGACGCTCAGCAGCGAGCGGCACGCGATGTCCTCCTCGATCCACGGGTCCTCCAGCAGCAGCTGCAGGTGCACGTCGAGGATGCGCGCGGTGCCGTCGCTGCGCTCCACATACCGCCCGATCCAGAACAGGCTCTCCGCGATCCGACTCAGCATCCGCTCCCCCTCTGCTCGGCAGGGATGCATCCCGCGCCCGAGGGAGTGACGCGCGCGGCACTCGGTTGCGTCGGGGATGCATCCCGAGCGACCTGTTGCTGTTGTTGTTGCTGCTGGTCGTGGTGGGGGGCGTCGGCGGGGTTGTGGTCCTGGAGGTGAGTGTCGGCGCTGATGATCGGGATCGAGGTCGTGATCGCGGCCTGCTCCGCGACGAGCCCTTGGATGTCGTGCCCGGGCGGCCGGAACGGCCCGTGACCGACGACCCAGGTGTCCTTCGAGCCGCCGCCCTGCGAGCTGTTGACGACGAGCTGCCCCTCCGGCAGCGCGACGCGGGTCAGGCCGCCCGGCAGCACCCACACGTCGGTGCCGTCGTTGACCGCGAAGGGTCGCAGGTCGGCGTGACGCGGACGCATCCCGTCTTCGACGAGCGTCGGAATGGTCGACAGCTGCACGACCGGCTGCGCGATCCAGCCGCGCGGGTCGGCGATGAGCCGCTCGCGCAGCTCCTCGAGCTCCTGCGTGGAGGCGTCCGGTCCGACCACGAGCCCCTTGCCGCCGGAGCCGGCGACCGGCTTCACGACGAGCTCGTCGAGCCGGTCGAGCACCTCCTCGAGCGCGCCCGGATCCTCGAGCCGCCAGGTGTCGACGTTCTTGAGGATCGGCTCCTCGCCGAGGTAGTACCGGATCAGGTCGGGAACGTAGGTGTAGACGAGCTTGTCGTCGGCGACGCCGTTGCCGACCGCGTTCGCGATCGTCACGTTGCCGAGGCGCGCGGCGAGCATCAGCCCGGGCGAGCCGAGCATCGAGTCGGCGCGGAACTGCAGCGGATCGAGGAACTCGTCGTCGACGCGACGGTAGATGACGTCGACGCGGGTCGGTCCCGCGGTGGTGCGCATGAACACCCGGCCGCCGGAGCAGAACAGGTCGCGCCCCTCCACCAGCTCGACGCCCATCAGGCGCGCGAGCAGCGTGTGCTCGAAGTAGGCCGAGTTGTAGACGCCCGGCGTCAGCACGACGACCGTCGGGTCGTCGACTCCCTCCGGTGCGGAGGCGCGCAGCGCCTGAAGGAGCTTCTGCGGGTAGTCGCCCACCGGTCGCACCCGCATCGAGACGAACAGCTCGGGCAGGGTCTGCGCCATGACCCGGCGGTTCGAGATGACGTAGCTCACACCGCTGGGCACGCGCACGTTGTCTTCGAGGACCCGCCAGCCGCCGGTCTCGTCGCGGATGAGGTCGATGCCGGAGACCTGGATGCGCACGTTGTTGGCGGCGACGATGCCCGCGGCCTCGCGGTGGAAGTGCTCGCTCGAGCTGATCAGCCGCGCCGGAATGATGCCGTCGCGAATCGCGCGCTGATCGCCGTAGACGTCGGCGAGGAACGCCTCCAGGGCGAGAACCCGCTGCCGGACGCCGGTTTCGACCTCGGCCCACTCGCTCTGGTCGATCACGCGCGGCACCGCGTCGAGCGGGAACGGACGCTCTTCGCCGGCGAAGTCGAAGGTGACGCCCTGCGCCAGGTAGGAGTCGGCGAGGGCGTCGGCGCGCCCCTTGAGCTCCTCGGTGGTCATCTGCGCGAGGGCCGCGTGGATATCGCGATACGGCGAGCGCGTCAGCTGAGGCAGGGGTCGTGAGATGTCGGAGAACATCTCGTCCCACGCGGCCGCGCGGCGACGCCCCGTCGCCGCAGCGCCGTACCCGTCGAACAGGTCACCCATAGCGCGAGCCTAGTCGGGGCGTGTTGCCGCGGTGTTTCCGGGACCGCGCCGCCGCCGCGACCGCCCCACGCCAGACTCGGACCCGTAGACTGGTTCATTGAACGAATCGCCGAACGAGGGAGAGTGATGGCGACCATCAAAGACGTCGCCGCCCTCGCTGGCGTCTCCGCCGGCACGGTCAGCAATGTCCTCAACCGACCTTCGTACGTCAACGCCGAGACCCGCGAACGCGTACTCGCGGCGATCCGCGAACTCGACTTCGTGCCCCGCCAGGGGTCGCGGCAGTTCCGACCTGGTCGGGTGCGCACGCTCGGGCTCTCGATCGCCAACCTCGACAACCCGTTCTTCGTCGACGTCGCACTCGGTGCCGAGGAGCGCTGCACCGAGCTCGGCGCCGGTGTGATCTTCTGCAACAGCAGCTACGACTCCGTGCGGGAAAGCCACAACCTCGACCTGCTGGTGCAGTCGCGGGTGCAGGGCATCATCATCGCGCCGGTCGATGAGAAGAGCTCGCGCCTCGCGATGCTGAAGGACCGCGGCGTGCCGATGGTGTTCGTCGACCGCGTCGGCGATGACCGAGAGTGCTGGTCGGTCGTCGTCGACGACTTCCGCGGCGGCCAGCTGGCGATGCAGCAGCTTCTGGACCGCGGCCATCGCAGGATCGCGTTCCTCGGCCACCCGGAGAAGTCGCAGAAGGTGCGAACCCGACTGGCGGGAGCGCGTGACGCGCTCACCGGCCGCACCGACGTCGAGCTCGAGCTGATGGCCGCGGACTCGTGGACCATCGAGGCGGGCGCGGCTGCGGCGGACCGGCTCGCCGAGCGGGCCCCCGCGAACCGGCCCGCCGCCGTCGCCTGCGCCAACGACATGCTCGCCCTCGGCCTGCAGCACGGACTGATGCGCCAGGGCATCCGCGTTCCTCAGGACATCGCGATCGTCGGCTACGACGACCTCGCCTGGTCCGAGGTCGCCGACGTGCCGCTCACCACGGTGCGCCAGCCCCGCAAGGCGCTGGGCCGAACTGCCGTCGACATGATCATGGATCTGCTGAGCCGGCCTCCGGCCACCGTGCCCGCACGGAACCACGTCGTGCTGCAGCCCGAACTCGTGGTGCGCGAGAGCGCCTGATCCAGCACAGCGGAACGCGGCCCGCCCCCGAAGGGACGGGCCGCGCGATCACTCAGTTCGAGCCTGAAGCGCCTCGAATCAGAACGCCGGCTCGACGTCCTCCACGTTGTCCGCGGTGACCACCGTGAGCGGGATCGGCAGACGCTTGTCGACCGACTCGCCCTGGATGAGCTTCACGATCGTCTCGGCCGCGAGCTTGCCGTCCTCGACCGGCGACTGCACGATCGTGGCGAAGTACTGACCCTCGCGGATCAGGTCGAAGGCCTGCACCTGCCCGTTGATGCCGACGATCGGCGGGATGTCGGCGATGTCACGGCCCGACTCGGTCCAGGCGTCGATGAAGCCGAGCGCCATGGTGTCGTCGTTCGCGTAGACGCCGGCGATGTCGTCGCCGAAGCGGGTCAGCAGGTCGCGGCTCGCCTCGAGCGCCTTCTGCTGGTCGAAGTCGGCGTTGACCACCTGCAGCACCTCGATGCCGGAGCCGATCGCCTCGAGCTGCTCGGTGAAGCCGTCGGTGCGTCCGATCGTGGTGCCGTTGCCGGCCTGGCCGGCGATGATGACGACGTCGCCCGAGCCGCCGAGTGCGTCGTTGAGCGCGTCAGCCGCGAGCACGCCCTCCTCGTAGACGTCCGGACCGGTGAAGGAGTCGTAGTAGGCCTCCGCCTCGGGGTCCATCGGCGAGTTGATGATGATCAGCGGGATGCCCGCATCCTGCGCGGCGATCATGCCGGGGATGTAGGCCTGCGGGTCGAGCGGCCACAGCACGATGCCGTCGACGCCCTGGCTCACGCAGGTGGTGAGCTGGTCGGCGCCGGTCTGCACGTCGAACTCCTGCGACAGACGGTTGACGGTCGCGCCCGCGGCGACGGCCGCCGCGTCGAACGCGTCGTTGGCCGGGGTCGCGTAGGCGTGCGACTCAGCCGCCGTGATGTAGCAGATGTCCATCGATGCCGCGTCGCCGCTGGCGGTGCCAGTGGCACAGCCGGCCAGTGCAAGGGCGGCGGCCGCGGTGCCGCCAATCAATGCAAGTTTCCTCATGATGCAAGGGTCCTCTCGTTCTCGGTGGTGTGCCGGGAACCACGCACCGCGTGCAGCAGCGCACGCAGCGAGAGGTCCCGGCTTCGCTTGCCCGACACGAATCGGTCGAGCAGGATCAGCAGCAGGAGGATGACTCCTGTGACGATGTTCTGGATGTAGGCGGGGACGTTCGAGAACTCCATCGCGGTGGTGAGCACCGCGATCACGAGGAGTCCCCCGAGCGTCCCGAGCGCGGAGCCGCGCCCTCCCTCGAGGCGCGTCCCGCCGATGACGACGGCGGCGATCGCCAGCAGCGACGTCGACTCGCCGAAGACGGGAGATCCTGTGTTCACGCTCAGGCTCTGGATCACACCGGCGACCCCCGCCATCGTGCCGGCGAAGACGAACGTGCCGAACACGTAGGCATTCGATCGGATGCCGCTCGCCTCGGCGGAGACCGGGTTGCTGCCGACCGCGAACAGGTTGCGTCCGGCGACGGCCCGTGTCAGCCAGAGGTGCAGCAGCACGAGCGCCAGCACGAACACGATCGCTCGGAGGGTGAAGGTGCCCTCGATCGGACGTGAGACGGCCAGGCCGAACAGCGGATCGAGCCCGCTGACCGGCCGCGACTCGGTGATGAAGTGGCACAGCGCGCGGAAGAACAGCATCGACGCGAGGGTCGCGACGAGGGAGTTGATCCGCAGCACCACGACCAGGTAGCCGTTGACGATTCCTGCCGCGATGCCGACGCCGACGCCGACGATCGCCGCGGGGATCTGGCCGAGCTCGGCCTGCAGCCCGATCGCGGTGATGCCGGAGAGCGCGAGGATCGCGCCGCCCGAGAGGTCGAGCTTGCCTGCGATCAGCACGAGGGTGACGCCGACCGCGACGAGCGCGGTGGTGCCGACCCGGTCGAGGCTCAGGCTCAGCGCGCGGAACTCAAGAATTCCGGGCACGAGCGAGGCGGAGATCGCGATGGTGGCGACCAGGATGATCGCGACACGATAGCGGACGATCCCCAGGAAGACATCGCTGTCGAAAGCGCGGCGGATGGCGTTCATTCTCGGCCTCCTCGGCGTCGGAGGTACACATCGAGGGCGACGGCGCCCGCGATGAGAGCGCCCTTCACCATTCCCTGCGGCTCCGACGGAACGCCCTGCAGGATGAGGATGTTGTTGAGCAGCTGGACGAACAGCAGACCGCCGATAGCGCGGGGCACGCTGCCCGAGCCGCCGAGCAGGCTGACGCCGCCGACGACGACGGCGGTGATCGCGTCGAACTCGTAACCGGCGCCGATTGCAGGACGCGCGGCCTGCAGGGAGATGCCGAGAAGCACGCCGCTGAAGCCGGCCAGCGTTGCGGTCAGCACGAACGCGCCCGCCTTCACGAGTCGGATCGGCACGGCGCTCGCCTCGGTCGCGTGCGGATTGCTGCCGACCGCATACGTCCAGCGGCCGAACACGGAGCGCGAGAGCGCGAGGTGACCGAGCACCGCGACGGCGAGGAAGACCAGCACGATCACGGGGACCACGCCGAACAGCCGCCCGGTGAGGAACTCCTTCGCCGCTGTGTCCTGTCCGTAGACGATGACCCCGCCGACGAACGCCTGCGCGATGCCGAGCACGATCGTTCCGCTCGCGAGGGTCGTGATCACCGGGTTCAGGCCGGCGTAGCCGATCAGGATGCCGTTGACGACGCCCGCGAGGCTGGCGACGAGGACGCCGACCACCGCGGCGGGCCAGGTTCCGATGACGTCGTCGAGCATCAGCACGAGGATGCCGCCGACGGCGACGGTCGCGGGCACCGAGAGATCGGCCATACCGCGACTGACGAACACGAACGTCATCCCGACGACGATGATGCCGACGATCGACATGTTGATCAGCACGTTCGTCAGGTTGCCGATCGACAGGAATCGGTCGCTCAGCACGGTGCCGACGATCAGCAGGATCAGGATGCCGAACGGCATCGCGAGTGTCGTCCCGTAGCGGACGAGCGGGTTCTCGCGGATGACCCGATCGTGCACCGGCGCGGTGGTGATGGGGGCGCTCATGCGGCCACCTCCCCGGTCGCGGCATGCATGACGTCGTGCTCGCTCGCTCCGCGGGGGAGCTCGGCCGAGATGCGACCCTCGTGCAGCACGTAGATGCGGTCACTCACGGCGAGCACCTCCGGAAGTTCGGACGAGATCATGAGGATCGCGGTGCCCTGCGCCGCGAGCTCCCCGATGATCTTGTGGATGTCGGCCTTGGCCCCGACGTCGACCCCGCGGGTCGGCTCGTCGAGAATCAGAACCTTCGGCTTCGTGGCGAGCCATTTGGCGAACACCACCTTCTGCTGGTTCCCGCCGCTGTAGGTGTCGACCCGGCGGTCGATGACGGGCGGCGAGACGGTGAGCTCGGTCGCCTTCTCGGCGGCGACGCGGCGCTCGACAGCGGAGTTGATCCAGCCCGCGGTCGAGACGCTGCCGAGCGAGGCGAGTGTCACGTTGTCTTTGACGGTGAGCTGCGGGATGATGCCGTCGCGCTTGCGATCCTCCGGAACGTAGGCGATGCCCGCATCGCGGCCCGCCCGCGGGGTGTGCCCGCTGACAGGAACCCCGTTGACCTCGATCGTGCCGCTGTCGGCACGGTCGAGGCCGAAGACGGCCCGAGCGACCTCGGTGCGTCCGGCGCCGACGATGCCCGCCAATCCGACGATCTCGCCCGCCCGGACGGTCAGGTCGACGTCATCGAACTCGCCCGCGCGGCTCAGGCCGCGGACCTCGAGCACGGTGTCGCCGATCGGCACCTCGCGCTTCGGGAACACCTCGGTGAGGTCGCGGCCGACCATCAGGCGGATCATGTCGGCGGCGCTGATGCCGGCGGCCGGGCGGGTCTCGATCAGCCGGCCGTCGCGCAGCACGGTGACCTGGTCCGCGAGCTCGGTGACCTCGCGCAGACGGTGCGAGATGTAGATGACCGCGATGCCGGCCTCCTTCATGCGCGCGACGACGCGAAACAGCGACTGCGCCTCGTTCTCTGACAGCGAGGAGGTCGGCTCATCGAGCACGATGATCTTCGGCGAGCGCGCGTACGATTTCGCGATCTCGACCATCTGCTGCTGACTCACCGACAGCGATCCGACGAGGTCATCCGGGCGCACGCGTGCGTCCAGTTCGTCGAGCACCCGCTCGGCGCGTGCACGCAGCGCCTTCCTGTCGACGATCCCGAATCGCGACGGCACGTCGCCGAGGGAGATGTTCTCGGCGACCGTCAGGTCGGGGACGAGGTTGAGCTCCTGGTAGACCATGGCGATGCCGCGGCGGCCGGCGTCGATCGGCCCGTTGATCCGCACCGGCTCGCCGGCGAGTCGGATCTCGCCTCCGTCGGGCTGATACACGCCGGCGAGGATCTTCATCAGGGTGGATTTGCCCGCGCCGTTCTCTCCGACGATCGCGTGGACCTCGCCACCGGCGACGGCGAGATCGACATCGCTGAGGGCGCGAATTCCGGGGAACGTCTTGGTGATCCCCGTCATCTGCAGGGCGGCGCTCATGAGTTGGCTCCTTCCGAGGGCCCGAAGGCGAAGTCGAGCGCGTACGAGACGGAGTCGCCGCGCTTGAGCACGGGCAGCGCTCCGGCAGCGCGGGTTCCCGCGCGCCCCGTGAAGCTGTTGACGTTCACGGGCTCGAGGCCCATGACGTAGTGGCCTTCACCACTCATCTTCCACTGGTGGAGCGCGGGGAGCGTCCCGGTGTCGAAACGGAGCTCGAATCGCGTGTCGATCTCCGGGTTGTCGATCGACACCACCGCGGTTCCCCGGTCTCGGAAGTCGTGCCCGAACACCTGCTCGCGGTAGCCCGCCTGGGGCTGTTCGATCTGGTCCCAACGACCCGCGCCGGAGCGCGCATCCTTGTCGCGCGGGGCCACCTCGCGCGACGGGATCCCCAGCGTCGCGCGTTCATCCAGCAGCGGCCAGCCGACGTTCACGTGGTACAGCACCATGTGGCCTTCATCGGCGAGCCCCTCGTTGCGAACGGTGTCGCGCAGCCGAAGCGCTGTGCCGCCGACGTCGGCCGACCAGGTGCGCTCGAGCACGAGATTCTCGGTGAAGACTCCCGCCTGCCGCACCGTCGCCGTGACGATGAGCTCATCGCCCGACACCTCTGCCCTGGTCACCGTGCTCGACGTCGTGCCGACCCGCCCGTGCATCGGGAACTCGCGTCCGCCCTCGTCGGTGCTCGGTCCGAAGCTGTCGAGGCCGCAGGTCGCGAGCAGCCCGCCGCCGAATGTCCGCAGCCAGCCCATGCCCTGCGCTTCGTAGCGCTCCGGGGATGCCATGCCGGTGGGCGACATCCAGGCGATCGGCACGCCCCGGAACGTCACCTGACCGAGGTCGAGGGCCCGATCGGGGTGAAGCTCGACTTCCAGGCCGCCTCCCGTGACCAGGCGGATCCGCCGGGCTCCGCGCGCTGAACCCTCGGTCTCGACGAGGTGGTCGATGCGAGCCACCTGCGACAGCGTGCCGACGCGGCGCGCGACCTCGTCGCGCGCGCGGCCGAACACTGTCGCGGACTCGTCGCTCACGCCCGCTCCGAGGCCACGGCGCCGGTGTCGGTCGCGAGTTCGCTGTTGCCGGGACCGAAGTGCTTGAGCAGCACCAGGTCGGCGCTGCTCGAGGTGTTGCGGATGGTCACCCCGTTGTTCACCGCGGATCCGGTCACGTAGTACTCGTCGTGCGAGAGCTGGCCGTAGCGGATCGACGAGATCGCCTCGACGGTCTGACCGTTGATCTCGCCGCGGCCGTCGACGGCGATGAAGCCATAGGGATTGCGGTCGTCGACGGTGACCGTCTCGCCCGGCTTGACCGTCAGCTCCTTGGCGCTGAAGGCGTCGGAGCGGTAGGTGATCCACTTCTCGACGTACTGCGCGCCGCCGGCTTCGGCGCTGGCCGAGGTCTCGAGCGGCGGGCTGAAGCGGTGGCTCCAGAACTCGGGATCGACGTTGAGGTTCCAGTCGAGGATCTCGAGCACGAAGTCGAGGTCGCCCACCTTGTCGGCGGGGATGTCCTTCCAGAGCAGCTCGTCGGGCACCTCGCGGTTGTTCGACCACGACTCGGCCATGGCGAAGACGTCGCTCGCGGCCTGCGGCTCGTAGGTGCACATGCTCGCGGGGGCGTGCAGAACGCCCGGCGGGACGTCCCAGCCGGTGCCCGGGGTGATCCGGTACGCGACCGAGAGCTCGGTGATGCGGTTGTCGCCGCCGCGGAGGAAGCCCTCGAGCTTGTCCATGACCTGCTCGCGCGTGGTCTCGGGGTGGAAGCCGAAGAAGGTGTACGGGAACATGCCGCCGTGGTTGTTCAGCTGCGGCGGGAAGTAGTACGCCTCGGGCTTGCCCATCTTGCCGACGAGCGCCGCGTGCTCATCCTTCTGGTGCACGTGGAAGGGCAGCGGGTACTGGTTGTCGAAGAACTTGGAGTACATCGGCCACTTGCCGTACTTGTCCCAGAGCCCGCCGATCGCCTGCCCCTTGAAGTGGTCGATGAACTCATCGAAGGGAATCACCTCGTCGTCGGCGCCGACGACGAGGCTGAGGCCCTCGAAGGGGTCGGTCAGCGGCCCGTTCTCGGCGCGGATCGCGCTCGCGAACCAGCGCTCGTCGATTCCGCCGCGGTCCTTGCCCAGCGGGAAGTAGTCATCGGGGTGCAGTCGCAGTCGCTGGGCGGGCGTGCAGAACGATCGCGGCACCCACGCCGGTGCCAGGCGAAGGATGCCGCCGCCGGCCTCCATCGCGCGCTCCATGCTCGCCTCGGCCGAAGTAACGCCCTCGTAGGGCCCCGCCTTGCTCATCGCCGTCCTTACTGGGGCGCCGCCGAAGTCGGGGCGCCATTGCCGTTGTCGGGACCACACGGTCCGCGAGTTCTTCTGGATCAAGTTGGTTCAATGAACCATCTCTTGTTTCAGTGAAACTACGGCACGGCCCGACATGCTGTCAAGTGCGGAATCTCCCCGAGGTCTCGACCGCCGCGTACGCTGATGCGCATGTCGACCCCACTGCTCGCGAGCGAACGCCGCGCCCGGCTGCGCGAACTGCTGGCGCAGGACGGCGCGATCCGCCTCGAGTCCGCGGCCGAGCTGCTGCGCGTCTCGGCGATGACCGTGCGGCGCGACCTGGCCGATCTCGAGGCCGAGGGGGTGGTGCGGCGCGTGCGCGGAGGCGCGGTCGCTCCGCTGCTGCCGGAGCCGTTCGGTGCCCGCGCGACCGCCCGGGCCGGCGCGAAGGCGATCCTCGCGAAGAAGGCGATCGACCTCGTGCCGCTGGACGGCGCGGCGGCGTTCGACGCCTCCACGACGTCCAATGCGCTCATCTCGCTCGTCGAGGCGCGCGACCTGCTCATCGCCACCAACTCGCTGGAGAACGCCGCGACCGCCCGCCGCCGCCCGGGCGTGCACTCGGTGCTGATCGGCGGTGAGCTCGAGGAGCGCACCGGCAGCTTCGTCGGCCCGGTCGCCGTGCTTGCCGCCACGAGCATGAGCTACTCGGCCTTCTTCACTTCCGCGAGCGGCGTCGACGCCGAGTTCGGCCCGAACGAGGTGTCGCTCGCGGAGGCGCAGCTGAAGTCGGCTTTCAGTGCGAACGCCGAGCGCACGGTCATGCTGGCCGACGGTGCCAAGCTGGGCCGCCGCGCGCTCGCGCGCTCGCTCGCCTGGGAGGCCGTCGATCTGCTGGTCACCGACCTCGATCCCGCCGATCCGCTCCTGGACCCGTTCCGCGACCTGGTCGAACTCGCCTAGGACGCTTGTCCCGCCCGCCGCGTCATGTTACTTTCTGAGAGACTTAACAGAAACAGACAAGGACGTTCGACGTGAGCACTCCGCAAGACCTCATCGCCCGCAGCAACAAGCTCGGCAGCGACCCGAAGAACACCAACTACGCCGGCGGCAACACCTCCGCCAAGGGCACCGAGACCGACCCGGTCACCGGCGAGCCCGTCGAGCTGATGTGGGTCAAGGGCTCCGGCGGCGACCTCGGCACGCTCACCGAGTCCGGCCTCGCCGTCCTGCGCCTCGACCGGATGCGCGCCCTTGTCGATGTCTACCCGGGCCTCGACCGCGAAGATGAGATGGTCGCCGCGTTCGACTACTGCCTGCACGGCAAGGGCGGCGCCGCCCCGTCCATCGACACCGCGATGCACGGCCTCGTCGACGCCGCGCACGTCGACCACCTGCACCCCGACTCGGGCATCGCGATCGCGACCGCCAAGGACGGCGAGAAGCTCACCAAGAAGATCTTCGGCGACAAGGTCGTCTGGGTTCCGTGGCGCCGCCCCGGCTTCCAGCTCGGTCTCGACATCGCCAAGATCAAGGCCGAGAACCCGAACGCGATCGGGTGCATCCTCGGCGGCCACGGCATCACCGCCTGGGGCGCGACGAGCGCCGCCTGCCAGAAGAACAGCCTCTGGATCATCAAGACCGCCGAGGAGTACCTCGCCGCGAAGGGCAAGAAGAACCCCTTCGGCCGCGAGGTCAAGAAGAACCTCGCGCTCGCCCCCGCCGAGCGTCGCGCGAAGGCCGCCGCCCTGGCGCCGACGATCCGCGGAATCGCCAGCCACGACAAGCCGATGGTCGGCCACTTCACCGACGACCCGCGCGTGCTCGAGTTCCTCGCCAGCGCCAACGCGCCCAAGCTCGCCGCTCTCGGCACGAGCTGCCCCGACCACTTCCTGCGCACCAAGGTCAAGCCGATGCTGCTCGACCTGCCGGCCGACGCCCCGGTCGAGAAGGCCATCGAGCGCCTCAAGGAGCTGCACGAGGCGTACCGCAAGGACTACACGGCCTACTACGAGAAGCACGCCGAGAAGGACTCCCCCGCGATGCGCGGCGCCGACCCGGCGATCGTGCTCGTGCCCGGCGTCGGCATGTTCAGCTTCGGCGCCAACAAGCAGACCGCACGCGTGGCCGGCGAGTTCTACCTCAACGCGATCAACGTCATGCGCGGGGCGGAGTCGATCTCGACCTACACCCCGATCAGCGATCGCGAGAAGTTCCGCATCGAGTACTGGGCCCTCGAGGAGGCCAAGCTGCAGCGGATGCCGAAGCCGAAGACTCACGCGACGCGCGTCGCCCTGGTCACCGGCGCCGCCTCCGGCATCGGCAAAGCGATCGCGACGCGCCTCGCCGCCGACGGCGCCTGCGTCGTCATCGCCGACCTCGACCTGAAGAAGGCGCAGGAGGCCGCCGCCGAGCTCGGCTCGACCGACGTCGCGATCGGCGTCGAGGTGAACGTCACGGATGCCGACGCGATCGACCGCATGGTGCAGGAGGCCGTCCTCGCCTTCGGCGGTGTCGACCTGGTCGTCAACAACGCGGGCGTCTCGCTCTCGAAGCCGCTGCTGGAGACCACCGAGAAGGACTGGGACTTCCAGCACGACATCATGGCCAAGGGCTCGTTTCTCGTCTCGAAGGCCACCGCGAAGGTGCTCATCGAGCAGGGCATGGGCGGCGACGTGATCTACATCGCCTCGAAGAACTCGGTGTTCGCCGGCCCGAACAACATCGCCTACTCGGCGACGAAGGCCGACCAGGCGCACCAGGTGCGTCTGCTCGCGGTCGAGCTCGGCGAGCACGGCGTCAAGGTCAACGGCATCAACCCGGACGGCGTCGTGCGCGGCTCGGGCATCTTCGCCAGCGGCTGGGGTGCGAACCGCGCCAAGACCTACGGCATCGACGAGAACGACCTCGGCAAGTTCTACGCTCAGCGGACCATCCTCAAGCGCGAGGTGCTGCCGGAGACCGTCGCCAACGCGGTCGCCGTGCTCACCGGCCCGGACCTCTCGCACACGACCGGTCTCCACGTCCCCGTGGACGCGGGCGTCGCGGCGGCGTTCCTCCGATGAGCGGGGGCGCGGTCGCCGCGGTCGACCTCGGTGCCACCAGCGGCCGCGTAATCCTCGGCTACGTCGGACACAACGAGCTGCAGCTCACCGACGTCGCGCGCTTCCCGAACCGCCCGGTTCGCACGATCGACGGCCTGCACTGGAGCGTGCTGGAGCTCTACCGCGACGTCGTCGAGGGGCTCGCCGCCGCGGTGCGCCAGGAGCCGCAGGTGGCGAGCATCGGCATCGACTCGTGGGCGGTCGACTACGGCCTGCTGCGCGACGGTCGCCTGCTCGGCGCTCCCTACGCGTATCGGGATGAGCGCAACCTCGCCGCGGTGGAAGTCGTGCACGGCATCGTCCCGCCCGAGGAGCTGTACCGGCTGAACGGCCTGCAGCACCTGTCGTTCAACACGCTGTTCCAGCTCACCGCCGACCGCACCGCCGGCATGCTCGAGCTGGCGGATTCGCACCTGCTGCTGCCCGACCTGCTCGGCTACTGGCTCACGGGGCGCAGCGTCGCCGAGCGCACCAACGCCTCGACGACGGGCCTGCTCGGCGTCGAGACGGGCGAGTGGAACTTCGCGCTGGCCGAGCGCCTCGGCCTGCCGCAGCGGCTGTTCCGCCCGCTCGTGAATGCGGGCACCGAGGTGGGCGCGCTGGTTCCCTCCGCCGTGCGCGGCATCGGCGAGACGCGCGCCGTGGTGACCACGGTCGGCTCGCACGACACGGCGAGCGCCGTCGTCGCCGTGCCGTCGACGGATCCGGATGTCGCCTACATCTCGTGCGGCACCTGGTCACTGGTGGGGGTCGAGCTCGAGCGACCGGTGCTGACGGAGGAGAGCCGGCTCGCCGGCTTCACCAACGAGGGCGGCGTCGACGGACGCGTGCGCTACCTGCACAACGTGATGGGCCTGTGGCTGCTCAGCGAGAGCATCCGCGACTGGGAGCGCACCGGCGAGACGATCTCGCTGCCGGCGCTGCTGGCGCAGGCCGCATCCGCTCGCGCCGATGTACCGGTCTTCGACGCCGACGATGAGGCCTTCCTCGCTCCCGGCGATATGCCGGCCCGGATCGCCGCGTGGTTTACCGAGCGCGGGATCGAGCCGCCCGCGAGCCGCCCGGAGCTGGTGCGCAGCATCCTGCAGTCGCTGGCCGACGCCTACGCCCGAGCCATCGAGAACGCCTCGCGACTGAGCGGCAAGCCGGTCAACGCGATCCACCTCGTGGGCGGCGGCTCGCTCAACGAGCTGCTGTGCCAGCTGACCGCCGATGCGGCCGGGCTTCCGGTGCTCGCCGGTCCGGTCGAGGCGACCGCGATCGGCAATGTGCTCGTGCAGGCGCGCGCGCAGGGCTTCGTCAGCGGCGACCTCGAGGCGCTGCGGGCGATCGCGATGCGCGCGTTCCCGCCGAAGCGCTTCGACCCGCGCGCGTCCTAGGGGCGCGCGTCGATCGCGCTGAAACGCGTCACAATTGCGCGTTTATTGGGCATATCGCTCAAATCGCGTCATTTGTGACTATCGTTGATGCGTGATTCTGCGCGATAGCCACCACCCGACCGCACCTGCCCTCCGCGGGCCGACCGTCAAGGTTTTCGACTCCGCCGAGGCCGGGGCCGAGTACGCGGCCGACCTCGTCCTCGAGGCGCTGGCCGCGGCGCCGGGCGCGGGCCTGGGCCTGGCGACCGGCTCCTCCCCGCAGCGGCTCTACGGGGCGCTCGCCCGTCGTCGCGCCGCGGGGGCGGACTTCTCGTCCCTCTCGGGCTTCGCGCTCGACGAGTATCTGGGGCTGCCCGCCGAGCACCCCGAGAGCTACCGCTCGGTGATCGAGCGCGACGTGATCGCCCCGCTCGGCATGGACCCCGACCGCGTGCACGTGCCCCCGGCCACCGACGACCCGGCCGTCCTGGCCGCGTTCGACGCGCACATCGGCGCGAGCGGCGGCATCGCCGTGCAGATCCTCGGCATTGGCGGCAACGGCCACATCGGCTTCAACGAGCCGGGCACCCCGTTCTCGACCCGCACCCACGTCACCGCGCTCTCCGACTCCACGCGGCGAGCGAACGCCCGCTTCTTCGACAGCCTCTCTGACGTGCCGACGCACAGCGTGACGCAGGGCATCGGCACGATCCTGGAGTCCCGGCGCATCCTGCTGCTGGCGACCGGCGCCGAGAAGGCGGAGGCGGTCGCCACCGCGATCGAGTCGGGGATCACCATCGACTGCCCCGCCACCGCCCTCCAGCTGCACGAGAACGTGACCTTCGTGCTGGACTCCGCCGCGGCAGGCCGGTTGAGCTGATCTCGCCTGACAGGATCGAGGCATGGAGATCTGCGCCTTCGTCGAACCCCAGCAGGGAGCCAGCTACACCGAACTTCGGGACTTTGCCGTCTCCGCGGAGCGACTGGGCTTCCACGGCTTCTTCCGCTCCGACCACTACCTGAAGATGGGCGAGGCGACCGACGGAGCGCCGGGACCGACGGATGCCTGGACCAGCCTCGCCGCCATCGCGGTCGAAACGAGCACGGTGCGCCTCGGCACCCTCGTCAGCTCGGTCACCTACCGCACCCCGGGCATCCTCGCGGTGCAGGTCGCCAATGTCGACGACATCTCGGGCGGCCGCGTCGAGCTGGGACTCGGCACCGGCTGGTTCGAGGCCGAGCACCGCGCCTACGGCATCCCGTTCCCGGAGAAGCGCTTCGGGATGCTCGAGGAGCAGCTCGAGATCGTGGGCGGTCTGTGGTCGATCTCTGGCGACGAGACCTTCGACTTCTCCGGTGAGCACTACCAGCTCGAGGGCGCGCCCGCGCGGCAGCGTCCGGTGCAGGACTCGGTGCCGATCATCGTCGGCGGCGGCGGCCCGACCCGCACCCCGCGCATCGCGGCGCGCTACGCCTCCGAATTCAACAGCTTCAGCGGGCCGACCGGGGCGGGCGACCGCTTCGACGTGGTGCGGGCGGCGTGCGAGACGGAGGGCCGCGACCCGGAGTCGCTGCGCTACTCGGCCGTCGCGCAGGTGTGGTGCGGACGCTCGGCGGAGGAGCGCGCGACCCGCGCCGAGAAGGTCGGCGGCAACCTCGAGAACCCCGACAACGCGGTCGGCTCGCCGCAGCAGATCGTCGACATCCTCGCGGCGTACGCGGAGCGCGGCGCCGCGCGCGTCTATCTGCAGTTCTTCGACCTGCGCGATCTGGAGCACCTGGAGCTGGTCGGCACCAAGGTGCTCCCGCACGTGGCCTGAGGTCCGCCGTCCGCGCCTTGCGGATTGTCTAACAATCCAATACGTTGTTAGACAATCCGCACGCGCGGGCGAACGGCAAAGGGGGCGACATGAACGTCGAGCCTTCTGCTGTTCTCCCCGACTCCGTCTACGGAGAGCTGCGCGAGCGCATCCTGAGCGGCGTCGAGCGCCCCGGCTCCTCGATCACCGAGTCCGCCGTCGCGCTGCGCCACGGCGTCGCCCGGCCCACCGCCAAGCTCGCCATCGAGCGGCTCGTCACCGAGGGTCTCCTGCGCCGAGAGGCGCATCGCGCGGCGCGCGTGCCGACGCTCGAACGGGCCGACATCGAGGACCTGTTCGACACGCGCGCCGTGGTCGAGGCCGCCGCCGTCGAAGCGCTGGCGCACGGCGGATCCGTGCCGCCGGAGGTCGTCGCCGCGCACCGCATCCTGCTGGCGCGCGCCGAGCACGGCGAGCCCTTCGCCGAAGCCGACATCGCCTTCCACCGCGCGATCGGCAGCGGGCAGCCGAGCCCGCGACTCGCCCACCTGCACGCGCTGCTCATGGGCGAGATCGAGCTCTGCATCGCCCAGGTGCAGAGCGCGGGCCTGCTCACCGCGGGCGAGATCGCCACCCAGCACCAGGGAATTCTCGACGCGATCCTCGCCGGCGATGCCGACGCGGCCGCCGAGCTCACCCGCTCCCACATCCACGGATCGCGCGATCGGCTGGTCGCGCACCACGCCGCTCAGCCCCGTGAGCCAGAAAGGCACCTCTGATGGTGAAACGCCAGTTCCCGAACCCGGTCGAGCTCTTCGAGCTGATGAAGTTCAAGAAGCCCGACTTCAACGGCAAGCGCCGTCGACTGCAGTCGGCGCTCACCATCCACGACCTGCGCACGATCGCGAAGCGCCGCACGCCCACCGCGGCCTTCGACTACACCGACGGCTCCGCCGAGGGCGAGCTGTCGCTGGCGCGCGCTCGCCAGGCCTTCGACGACATCGAGTTCCACCCCTCGATCCTGCGTGACGTCTCGAACGTCGACACCTCGACGACCATCTTCGGCGGCCCCTCCGCGATGCCGTTCGGCATCGCCCCGACCGGCTTCACCCGGCTCATGCAGACCGAGGGCGAGATCGCCGGAGCCGGAGCCGCGGGCGCCGCGGGCATCCCGTTCACGCTCTCGACACTCGGCACCACCTCGATCGAGGACGTGAAGGCCGCGAACCCGAACGGGCGCAACTGGTTCCAGCTCTACGTGATGCGCCAGCGCGAGATCTCCTACGGCCTCGTCGAGCGCGCCGCCGCCGCGGGCTTCGACACGCTGATGTTCACCGTCGACACCCCCGTCGCCGGCGCGCGCCTGCGTGACAAGCGCAACGGCTTCTCCATCCCGCCGCAGCTCTCGCTCGGCACCATCGCCAACGCGATCCCCCGCCCCTGGTGGTGGTGGGACTTCATCACCACTCCGAAGCTCGAGTTCGCCTCGCTCTCCTCCACCGGTGGAACCGTCGGCGAGCTGCTCGACTCGGCGATGGACCCGTCGATCAACTTCGACGACCTGAAGACCATCCGCGAGATGTGGCCTGGCAAGCTCGTCATCAAGGGCGTGCAAAACGTCGAGGACTCCACGAGGCTCGCCGACCTGGGCGTCGACGGCATCATCCTGTCGAACCACGGCGGGCGCCAGCTCGACCGTGCCCCGATCCCGTTCCACCTGCTTCCCGAGGTGGTGCGCGAGGTGGGCAAGGACACCGAGATCGCTGTCGACACCGGCATCATGGACGGCGCCCACATCGTGGCCTCGATCGCCATGGGCGCGAAGTTCACGCTCATCGGGCGCGCCTACCTCTACGGCCTGATGGCCGGGGGCCGCGCGGGCGTCGACCGCACCATTCAGATCCTCTCCGACCAGGTCGTGCGCACCATGAAGCTGCTCGAGGTCCAAAGCCTCGACGAGCTCACTCCGAAGCACGTCACCCAGCTGCAGCGCCTCATCCCGCGCTCATAAAACGTCCCCGCGGCGGCCGTGTGGTGGCAGCCGCCGCGGGGCACTTCGTCGTGCTCACGCCGGTCAGGCGACGCGGCGGCGGCGCGCCGCGAGCAGCACGACCCCCGCCAGCACCATCGCCAGCGCGAGCCATTCGGCTCCGTGGCTCTCGCCTCCCGTCGAGGCGAGCGCGGTCGGCGCCGCCTGCACCTCGAGCTGGTACCAGCCGATGACGGCGCCGCTCGCATCGAGGATGACGATGCGGTGCGCGCCCGCGTCGAGCCCGGTCGGCAAAGTCAGGGTGATCGTGCCCGAAGGGCTCACCGTGTGGCGTCCGAGGTAGGTCGGGGTCGAGAAGATCCACGCGTCCACTTCGTCGCCGACATGCGAGAGGCCGACGAACATGGTGAGACTCTCACCCGCGGTTCCGGTCGCGGGGCCGCTCACGGCGCCCGCATTGCCCGGACCGAGGTCGCTCTCGAGCGGAGCCTCAGGTTCGCCCTCCGATTCGCCGCCTCCCGGTTCGCCGCCTCCCGGTTCGCCGCTGGAGACCGTGCACGAGATCGTGCCCGCCCGCACGGCATGCCCATCGGTGCCGTTGTCATCAGCCCAGTAGACCGGCTTCAGCCCGTCGACGCAGAGCGACTGCGGGCTGATTGCGAAGCCCTCGTTCGCGACATTCGGCGCCTCCGCCGGACGCGCGTAGGCCGTCGTCAGAGTGAAGCGCCCCGCATCGGATCCGTCCGCGGCGATCGTGAACAGACGGCTCTCGCCGTCGCACAGCTCATCGCAGACGACCCACAGCGCACCGAGCTCCGGGTCGAAGGCCAGCTCCATCGCGCCCGGGAATCCGCTGTCGAAGCGTGCGACGCGCTCAAAGCCGCCGCCCGTCGTCAACGCGTAGCCGTAGACGCCGCCGTCCTGCTCGACGGCCACGAAGAAGAGCCCCGAGCCGTGCGCAGGATAGTCGCTCGGGTCGTAGAGCTCGCCCGTCGCCTCGTCGACCAACCCGTTCTCGGTCAGGTAGCTGTCGGGGATCCAGGCGATGCCCTCGAGGCCCGCGTTGGCACCGAGAGTCGGGATGTCCGACGCCAGATCGGTCGCCAGGTTCCACTCGTCGAGCGCGACGAGCTCAGCGGCCGAGCCACTGACATCGAAGCGCAGGATGGAGGGGCGGCTCGTTCCACTGGCGTCGTTGTTGCGCTCGCTGGCGACGTACACGCCGCTGGCGCTCGAGCCGCCGAGAATCGTGACTCCCTCGGCGTCCACCTGACCGGTGCCGCCGGGGTAGCGCAGCACCTTGCCGTTCGACCAGCCGTCGCTCGACACCGGCACCCAGGCGCGGCCGCTCCAGGTCAGCTTGAACAGTCGGCCCGAGCCGTTGTTCACGGCCCACAGCGTGCCGGGCGCCTCGAACACCAGGCCGCTCATGTCGGCACCGAAGGCGCCGACCTCGTCAACCGTTGTCACGGAGGCGCCGCCCGGCCAGACGCTCACCGGCACCTCACCGGGGCAGAGGTTCGCCGCCCCCGGCGTCGCGACGCTCGTGGCGCCGATCTCGCCGGTGATGTCGGGGCATCGACCGTAGGTCACGGCGGCGTGCGAGGTCCACACGTAGGCATCGACGAGCGTCTCTGTCGCGTCGAAGAGGCGCACCGCGTCGGAGCCGCCCAGGCCGTAGCTGAACCCGGTCGCGCCCGTCTCGTCGCGTTCGATCAGGAGGCGCTCGCCCGCGTCGATCGTCTCGTCGCCGAACACGTAGACGTCGTCGTCGCCGTCATCCTTCAGCGACCACCCGCTGAGGTTCACGGCGCCACTGCCCGCGTTCGCCAGCTCGACCCAGTCCGCGCCGCCCGCCGCGTCGCTCGATTCGATCTCGTTGATGACGATCGCGGGCGCGCAGTTGTTCGCGGCACCCTTCGTCGGCACGGTGGTCGTGGCGAACTCGCCCGTGCCATCGGGGCAGCGTCCGTAGGTGGTCGCCGCGTGCGAGGTCCAGCTGTAGCTGTCGACGACGGTGAGGCCGTCCGGCGCATAGAGGATCGCCGAGTCGCTGCTGCCGATGCCGTGCGGGAACTCGGTCTCGGTGTCGCCGTGCACGACGAAGAACTCGCCCGGCTCCAGTGTGAAGCCGTCCGCGAAGACGTAGAAGTCGTGACCGGGGTCGTTGTCCTGGAACCGGTAGCCGGAGAGGTCGGCCGTCTCGGCGCCCGCGTTGTAGAACTCGACCCAGTCGAGACCGCCGCCAGCGTCGCTCGACTCGACCTCGTTGACGACCACGGCGGGGGCGTCGACGTCAGCGCAGTCGTTCGCGGCGCCCTTCGTCGCCGACGCGGTCTCGACGAATGCGCCGGAGCCGTCGGTGCAGCGTCCGTAGCTGGTGGCCGCGTGCGCGCTCCAGGAGTGCTCGTCGATGACGGTCGCGCCGTCGGTGTCGAACAGGGTCACCGTGTCGGACCCGCCCAGCCCCCAGTCGAACTGCGCCTTCTCCAGCACGAGGAAGCCGCCGGCGGCCACCACCGTGTCGGCAGGGATCTCGTAGTTCGCGTGCGCGGCGTCCCCGTCGCGCAGCTGAAGACCGGCCGCATCGACCGCGACGTCCGCCGTGTTGTACAGCTCGATCCAGTCGTCCGGGTCGCCGCCGCTCGAGACGATCTCGTTGAGCACGAAGGCCTCGGCCGCGGTCGGCTCCTCGACGGGGGTCTCGCTCGCGCAGTCGTTCACCGCCCCCCGGGTCGACGAGGCGGTGACCGCGAAGTCCCCCTCGCCGTCGGCGCAGCGCCCGTAGGTCGTGGCCGCGTGGTCGTCAGGGAAGGTGTGGGTGTCGATGACCGTCGCGCCATCGGCGGCGTAGAGGGTGATCGTCTCGGCCTTGCCGAGCCCGAAGCTGAAGTGCACATCCTTGTCGAGCACGAGGTAGCCCCCGGCCGGGATCGGGTCGATCGCGCCGAGCTGCTCCGCCGGGTTGCCGCCGTCCTCGACCCACCACCCCGACACGTCGACGGGGGCGTCGCTGCGGTTCTTCAACTCGATCCAGTCCCCCGGGGTTCCCCCGTCGGTTTCGAGCTCGTTGATCACCACCGACGGCAGCTCGGCCGCCGCAGCGGGCGCGGCGACGACGAGAGCGCTCGCACCGAGCAGCGCGACGAGGGAAGCAGACAGGCGACGACGCCAGGAGGTACGCACGGGATGCCTTTCCGGCTCGCCGAGTGAGGGATTCTCCGAGCCGAGCGGCAGTGTGTCCCCCTGAAGGGAACGAACGGTGAACGAGAGGAGACGAACTCTCGTCGCGGTCAGCGCAACTGGCTGAACGCCTCCGCCCTGCGGGTCGCCCCCGCCACGATGATCAGGTCATCGAGACGAAGCACCGTGTCAGCGGTCGTGTACTCCCACGGCAGATCCGCGGGCTTCACCGCGGTGACGGTCACCCCCCACTTCGATCGGATCTCGAGGTCGCGCAACGGCACACCGACGAACCTTTCGGGCGGCGTCGTCGTGACGAGCGCGAATCCGTCACCGATCTCGAGGAAGTCCCGCATGGAGCCGCGCACCAGATGAGCGACGCGTCGCCCCATGTCCTTCTCCGGGTAGATCACGTGCGGGACGCCGAGCTGCTCGAGGATCATGCCGTGCTGCTCACTGACCGCCTTCGCCCAGAGGTTCGAGATCCCGAATCGGAGCAGCAGCGAGGTCGTGAGGATGCTCGCCTGGATGTCGCTGCCGATCGCCACGACGACGCGGTCGAACTCGGGGACGGCGAGTTGCCGCAGCACGTCCTCCTTGGTCGAGTCGGCCTGCACGACGTGCGTGAGCTTGCCGTTGAGCGACTGAACGATCTCTTCGCTCTCGTCGACGCCGAGCACCTCGGCGCCACTGGCCATGAGCTCGAGCGCGAGCGCGCTCCCGAAGCGTCCCAAGCCGATGACGGCGACGGATTGCACTGTGCGCTCGCGCAGGAGCGACGCTGATTTAGCCAATGATCGGCCTTTCCTTGGGCAGTTGATACAGCACCTGGCGCTCGCGCAGCGCCAGCGCTGTGGCGAACGTGATCGGGCCGAGCCGGCCGACGAACATCAGCACGACGAGCACGAGCTGGGCGGCGGGCGGAAGGTCCGCGGTGATGCCGGTGGAGAGGCCGACGGTCGAGAAGGCCGAGATCGTCTCGAAGAGCACGGGGCCGAGCCCGTGGGTCGTCATGAGCATGATCGCGCCGGTCGCCGCGATGATCACCCCGAGCGAGACCGCCACGACGGCGATCGCCTGCCGGTGCACCGCCCGCGAGAGCCGCTTGCCGAACACGTTGACGACGCCGTCTCCGCGCACTTCCGCGATCACGATGAACAGCAGCACCGCGAACGTGGTGACCTTGATCCCGCCCGCGGTACCCGCGGGGCCTCCCCCGATCAGCATCAGCACGTCCATGCCCAGCCAGGTGGTCTCGTGAAGCTGCCCGATGTCGACGCTGTTGAAGCCGGCGGTGCGCGTCTGCACCGACTGGAAGAAGCCAGCGAGGATGCGCTCCGGCCAGTCCAGCTTCCCCAGCGTGGCCGGGTTGCTCCACTCGACCACCGTGATGAACACCGTGCCGAGCACGAGCAGCAAGGGGGTGGCCGCGACCACGATGCGGGTGTTCATGCTCCAGGCGCGCGGTCGATGAAGGTGGCGGCGCAGCTGCACGAGCACAGGGAATCCGAGCCCCCCGAGGATGACCGCGGTCGAGATGGTGAGAGAGATGATCGGGTCGCCCGCGAATCCGATCATGTTGTCGCTGAACAGCGAGAAGCCCGCATTGTTGAACGAGGACACGCCATGGAACAGGCCCAGCCATGCCGCCTCGTGCCAGAGGTAGCCGTAGCCGGTCGCGAAGCGAAGTGCGAGGACCGCCGCCGTGATGCCCTCGATGAGCAGCGAGATCGCGACGACGCCTTTGACGAGCCGGCCGACGTCATCAAGGCCGACGCTGCGCGCCTCGGTTGCCGCGGTGATGCGGGTCGAGAGCGACAGCCGCCGCACGACGATCAGTCCGACCACTGACGCGAAGGTCATGACCCCGAGGCCGCCGAGCTGGATGAGGGCGAGAATCACGATCTGCCCGCCGAGCGTCCAGTACCTCGAGGTGTCCACGACGACGTGCCCGGTGACCGAGATCGCGGAGACGGCCGTGAAGATCGCCTCGATGGGCGTCGCGCCGCCCGGGCCGGCCTTGGCGACGGGAAGGGTCAGAAAAACCGACCCGACCGCCGCGGCGAGCGCGAAGCCGGCGAGGATCGCCTGGGCCGGCCGGAAGCGCGTGGCGCGAAGGCGGAGTCGTTCGAACAGACGTGACCCAGAGGTCACTTCGCGCAATGGCACCGGCACACACTACGCCTGTCCTGACCGGGGCGGAAGATCCGGAGGCGCGCTAGCTCGGGACAGCGTAGACGGCGCGCGCGAGCGCGTCGAGCACCGCGGCCGAGCGCGGCCCGAAGCTCAGCACGTCGCCGTCGGCCATGTCGACGAATCGCCGGTTCTGACCCGCGTGGGTGAGGGCGATCGCAGGCTTCGCCGCCAGGAGCGCATCGACGCCCCCGACCGACTCGAGCCCGTCGGTCATGACCAGGATCACGTCGGGGTCCGCCGCGATGAGCGCCTCATCTGTCATCGGGCGCTCGCCGCTCCAGCCGAGCTCGGCGGCCACATCGATGCCGCCGAGTCCCGCGATGAGCTCGTCAGCACCGGAGCCCTCGCCGAACAGGTAGTAGATGCCGGAGCTGCCGCGCAGGTAGAGGAAGATCACGCGCGGGCGCAACGCCTCGTCCGCCGGAAGGATCTCGGCGATCTCAGCGACGGTCGCCGCCACCTCGGCCTCGAGCGCGGCGGCGAGCACCTCGCCCGCCGCGGGCGCGCCGAGCGCCGACCCGACGTCGCGGGCGAGCTGCGCGGCGCCGTCGAACGTCGGCTCGTTGTCGAGGAACACAACCGTCACGCCGACCTGTCGCAGCTGCTCGAGCACGTCACGCGGGCCGATCGTGCCGTCGGTCAGCACGAGTGTGGGGCGCAGCGCGATCACCGCCTCGGCGTTGATCGTGTGACCGCTGCTGGTCACCAGCGGAAGGTCGGCGGTGCCCTCGAAGGTGGTCGAGGTGTCGCGCCCCACGAGCCGGTCGCCGAGGCCGAGGCCCCAGACGGTGGCGGCGATCGAGCCCGCCAGGTCGAGCGCGAGCACGCGCGAGGCATCGGCGACCTCGACCGAGACCTCCCCGTCGCTGTCGTAGGAGGTGACCGTCACGGGAAGCGACACCGTGGGATCGACCGCGATCGGCTCGATCGCCTCGTTCGGCAGCACGGCGGTCGTCGGGCCCTCGACATCGCTGGGGTCCGGGTAGAGCGTCAGCTCGGAGAGCGGGCGATCGTCGGTCACGACCGGCGTGCGGGCGATGTCCGATCCGGTCGTCGCGCACCCGGTCAGCAGCAGCGTCGCCGCGAGCATCGTGGCAAGGGACGCGGCGGCCGGCTGCGAGGTCTGGCGGCGGGTCATGCCTGCGCGCCCCGGCGCCGCACGAGCCCGACGACCAGGACGGCGAGCGCGGCGGCCGCCGTCGCACCCCCGGCGATGAGTCCGACGCGCGTCGGCAGCTCCCGGGCCTCCGCGGCGGCGACCAGCGCCTCGGCGCAGGTCTCGTCGATGCCGGCGGTGATGGTCATCGCATCGAACTCGGCACCCGCCGGGTAGTCAGGGAACGCCTCCGCTCCGTCCTCGGTCAGGATCGGCGCCGCGATGACCAGCGTCCACTGCCCGTCGTCGACGGTCGACTCCGCCGCACCGCTCAGGAAGTCGACGCCGGACGCGGTGATCTGCTCGCCGTCGCGCGTGGTCCCCGTGACATCGATCACGACGTGGGCGCTGCCGTCCGCCTCGACGCGCACGATCGGGTCGGAGAACGTGGTGTCGAGGATGCCACCATGACCGGTGAAGCGGATCCCGCCGCTGAAACGCAGTTCAGCCGTGTCGGCCTCGGGGTCCAAGGATCCGGCACCCGGCTCCCAGGTGAAGTCGGGGGTCGCGTAGCTGACGGCCCCGTCGGTGGTCCACTCGCCGTTCGCGATCGAACCGTCGATGTAGGCGCGGAACGACTCCTTGAAGCCCCAGGTGAGACTGGCGTCGACGATCTCGCACTCCGCGTCGGCCGCCGTCACAGCCTCGCTGGCGGGGGCCGCGCTGGCGGGGGCCGCCGCGCCGAACGCGAGAAGCGCGCCGACGGTGAGACCTGCGGCGGCGATGCGAGAGCGGAGCATGACGACCTTTCCGTGCGGCAGACGGCACACACCCCCCAGCTTAGGCAAACCTAAGCTGCGATGCCGACGCGCGTGCGACCGAGTTTCGCGCGCGCAGGTTCGGTGGCGGGAGACTGGTGACATGCGAACCCACGTCCTCGTCCTCCCCGGCGGCGGCTACCACCGCCACGCCGCGCACGAAGCCGAGCCGATCGCCGCCTGGCTGCGCGACAACGGTCTGGAGGCGAGCGTGTTCCGCTACCCGCTCGGCACCCAGCACCCGGCGGTGCTCGACGCGATCCGCGCCGAGATCCGCCGGCTGCGGTCCACGACAGCCGAGCGCATCGGGGTGATCGGGTTCTCGGCCGGCGCGCACGCGGCCGGGCACGCGGCGCTCGCTCCCCACGCGACCGAGGACGAGCGCCTCGACTTCGCGATTCTCGGCTACCCGGTGGTCTCGATGCTCCTGGACACCCACGCCGGCTCCCGCGAGAACCTTCTCGGCGTGGATGCGCCCGCACCCCTGCGCGCCGAGACCTCGCTTGAGCGCCTTGTCACCCCCGAGGCGCCCCCGTTCTTCATCTGGCACTTCTCGGATGACCCCGTGGTGCCCGTCGAGCACAGCTACCTGCTGGCGCAGTCGCTCGCCTCCGCCGGCGTGTGCCACGCTCTCCACGTGTTCCCGAGCGGGGACGGCTCCCACGGCCTCGGGCTGGCCGAGCAGTTCGCGCTGCCCTCGGCGTGGCCCCGCCTGTGCCTCGATTGGCTTGCGGCCGGCGGGTGGCTCGACGCCGCCCCGAGGCGCTCCTGGTGGCGTCGGATGCTTCGCCGCTGAGTCAGCGAACGAGCCAGCCGCCGTCGACCGGCAGCACGACTCCGTGCACGTAGGAGCCCGCAGGCGAGGAGAGAAAGACGGCCGCGCCAGCGAGGTCATCCGGGGTGCCCCAACGCCCCGCCGGGATGCGCTCGATGAACGCCTGACGTCGCTCCGGGTCGGCGTGCGACCCCGACGTCAGGTCGGTCTCGATGTAGCCGGGGGCGATCGCGTTGACGTTGACGCCGCGACCGGCCCACTCGTTCGCGAGCGCGTGCACCACCCCGGCGACGCCGGACTTCGTGGCGGCGTAGCTGACGACGCTGCGTCCGCCCTGGAACGTCATCATCGAGGCCAGGAAGATGATCCGCCCGCGCCCCCGCGCCAGCATGCGAGCGCCGAGCTCACGCGCGAGGGTGAACGGCGCGGTGAGATTGACCGCGACGACGTGCTCCCACTGACGGTCGGTGTGCTCCTCCGCGGGCGCCCGCTCGGCGATCCCGGCATTGTTGATCAGGATGTCGACCGGCCGTCCGAGCTCATCGAGTCGGGCGACGAGCTCGTGGGCTCCCTCGAGCGTCGCCAGATCGGCCGACAGCGAGTGGTACTCGCGGCCGAGCGCCCGGATCGCCTCGGCGACCTCCGCGTCGCCGCCGGTGCGCGACACCCCGACCACGTCGGCGCCCGCACGAGCCAGCCCGAGCGCGATGCCCGCGCCGATTCCGCGGCTCGCGCCCGTGACGACGGCCAGCGAGCCGGCGAGATCGAAGGTCGAGGTCATGCCGCCAGGCTAGACGACGCCCAGATACCGGTTCTGGATCTCGGGGTCGTTGGCGATCTCGCCGACGGGCAGATCGGCGGCGATCCGGCCGTTGACCATCACCAGGATGCGGTCGCACAGCTCCGTGGCGAAGCGCAGGTTCTGCTCGATCAGCAGGACCGCCTGGCCTTCGCTCACGACCCCGCGCAGCACCTCGGCGAGGTGGTCGACGACGGCGGGGGCGAGCCCCTCGGAGGGCTCATCCATCACCAGCAGGCGCGGATTCGACAGCAGGGCGCGACCGATGGCGAGCATCTGCTGCTCGCCGCCGGAGAGCTCGGCGCCGCCGTTCTTGCGGCGCTCCGCGAGTCGCGGAAACAGGTCGTAGATGGCGGGCACGTTCCAGCGGGCGCTCTTCTTGGCGCCCACCATGGTGAGGTGCTCGTGCACGGTGAGCGACGGGAAGATCCGGCGGCCCTGGGGCACGTGCGCGATGCCGGCCCGGTTGATCTGGTACGGCTGACGCCCCACCAGCTCGTGCCCCTCGAAGCCGATCGATCCGCTGCGCACCGGCACGAATCCGGCGATCGCCTTCACGAGCGTCGTCTTGCCCATGCCATTGCGTCCGACCATGCCGAGCGGTTCGGTGCCCATGCGGAACGACACGTCCTGGAGGACGTGGACGCGGCCGTAGTAGACGTTGAGGTCGGTGACCTCGAAGCCGGCGGTCTGGTCAGGCTGCGTGGTCAATGGATCCTCCCAGGTAGATCTCGCGGACCCGCTCGCTGGCGCGGATCTCATCGGGGGTGCCCTCGAGGATCTTCTCGCCGTCGTGCATGACGATCACGCGGCTGGCGACGGCGAGCGCGATGTCCATGTCGTGCTCGATCAGGAGCAGGCTGATCTCCTGCGGCAGCTCCCGCAGGAGGGTGATGAGCGCGGCCCGCTCGCCGGGCGAGAACCCCGCGGCCGGCTCGTCGAGCATCAGGAGCTTGGGTTCCAGCGCGAGCGCCATGGCGAGTTCGAGCTGGCGCTGCTCGCCGTGCGACAGGTCGGCCACCAGGTTGGGGCCGCGGCCGGCGAGGCCGACGCGCTCCAGCAGACGAGCGACCCGGCTCCAGCGGGCCTCGTCGCGCCGTGCGTGACGGAAGAGCCCGCCGCGGAACTCGTTGCCGCCCAGCGCGATGTAGACGTTCTCGGCGGCGGTGAGCTGCTCGAACAGCCGCGAGGTCTGGAAGGTGCGCGCGAGTCCGCGCCGCGCCCGCTGGGCAGCGGAGGTGTGCGAGACGTTCTCGCCGAAGAGCTCGATCGTGCCGGAGGAGATCGGGAAGGTGCCGGCGATGCAGTTGAAGAGCGTCGACTTGCCGGCGCCGTTGGTGCCGATCACGCTGATGCGCTCGCCCGCGTCGAGCGTCAGGCTCACGTGGCGCATGGCCTTGAGTCCGCCGAAGTGCTTCGACACGTCGTCGACGCGGAGGGCGAGATCCGTCATCGCGGGTTCCTCTCGGTTCAGGGTGGAAAGGGTGTCCCCGGTCGGCCGCCTGTGCTCGGCCGACCGGGAACGGATCTGGCTAGAAGATGCTGCAGTCGTCGAAGCGGTCGTAGACCGTCGTGCCCTGCGACACTCCATTGGTGGTCGCGATCGTCTCGAGTACGAGCGAGCCGTCCTCCGCCTCGACCACGGCGTTCATGTAGTTGTCGACGATCGCCTGACGGTTCGAGTCCATCGTCATCGGACCGGTCGGGCTCTCCCAGTTAGTCGACGCCAGCGCCGCGCGGTAGGCCTCGTGGCCGTCCGAGAGGTCGCCGTCCGCTGCCTCAAGTCCGAGCAGCAGCGGCTCGAACGAGTTGTAGTACAGCAGCGAGAAGATCGACGGGCTCGGGAAGGCGTTCGGCTGCGTCACGTACGCGGCAACGAACTCGTCCCACACCGGGTTCGAGAACGTGGCGCCGGGAACCGGGCCGCCCGAGATCATGCCGACAGCCGCCGAGGCGATGTTGGCGTCACCCGAGAGGGCCGTCGTGTCGACCGCGATCGTGCCGCCGACGAGCGGCTTGTTGACGCCGTTGGTCACGGCCTGCGAGAGGAAGCTCGCCGCGTCCGCGCCGCCGAGGCCGACGTACACCGCGTCGGTGTCCGCCGGGATCTGCGCGATGATCGTCGCGTAGTCGGTGGTGCCGACCGGCACCCAGGAGGCGCCGTTGATCTCGCCGCCGGCTCCGCAGAACTCGCTGAAGAAGCCGCCCGCGTTGTCGTACGGGAAGGAGTAGTCCTCGGCGAGGAGGTAGATCTTCTCGTAGCCGAGCTCGTCGTAGGCGTAGTCGCCGACGCCGCCCATCCACATGGCCGAGTCGCCGTGGAAGCGGAAGAAGTTCTCGGCGCCCTCGAGCGTCATGCCGACCGGGCTGGCCGAGCCGTTGACGAAGGTGACCTCGGGCACGGTGAGCGCGTACTGCACGACCGTCTCGCCCTCGTCACCGGAGACCGGGCCGAAGACGATGTCGACGCCGTCGTTCTCGACGAGCTTCTTCACCTGCGTCTGCGCCGAGGCGGTGGTGCCGTCGGTTCCGGCGTAGATGATCTCGACCTGCTGGCCGGCGATCTCGCCGCCGTCGATCGTGCCGCCGCGTGCCTCCATGGCGACGCCGATGGCGGCCTTCGCCTCGTCCATGCCGAACGCGAGGTTGCCTTCACTGGTGGCGAGCACGCCGATCTTGATCACACCGTCGTCGTCGCCTCCGGCTGCCGAGCAACCCGTGGCGAGCAGGAGCACGGATGCCCCGATGGCCACTGAGGCGGCCAGGCCCTTTTTCTTCAGCTTCATTGCTGTTTTCCTTCCGTGATTGCACTCTCCGTCGGCTGGGCAGCCGGCGGGTCTTGCTGCGATTCGTCGTCCTGGCGCGCGCCGCGCCGCCGGTCGAAGAACCGCTTCACCTGCTGCCCGATCCCGGCCAGACCGGCCGGAGCGAAGAGCAGGACGAGGATGAACACGAGCCCGGTGAGGGTCATGTATCGGTCGGTCAGGTTCTGGGCGAAGTTCGAGAGCAGGGTGAGCACCAGGGCGCCGGCGAACACGCCGCCCAGCGAGCCGACGCCGCCGATCACCGCGACGACGAGCACATCGAGCGTCGAGCCGAGGCTCACCACGTCCGGGTCGACCTGCGAGCGGTCGAGCACGAGCAGGATGCCGCCGGCCGAGGCGATGAAGGCGGCGAACGTGGTCGCGGCGATGCGGTACCGGTTGACGTTGTACCCGAGTGCCTTCATCCGCTCCGGGCTGTCGCGCACGCCCTGCAGCGTGAGCCCGAAGGTCGAGCTCGCGGCGTAGCGGCACAGCGCGTAGCAGAGCACGCCGAGCACGAGCGCGAAGTAGTAGAACGTCGTGATGTCGTTGAGGTTGACGATGCCGAGGTCGGGCTTGAGCACCGGGGCGAGGCCGCGCCGGGCGTTCGTCACCTCGATCGCCTGCGAGGCCCAGGAGTAGAACACCTGCCCGATCGCGAGGGTGATCATCAGGAAGTAGATCGCCTTGGTGCGGGCGGCGATCAGGGCGATCAGGAATCCGGCGAGGGTTCCGGCGGCGAGGCCGCCGACGGCGGCCATCAGGAACGGCAGCTCGAAGGTCACCATCATCACGCCGACCGCGTAGGCCGAGACGCCCGCGATCGTGACCTGGGCGAGCGAGAGCAGCCCGACGTAGCGGTTGAGGAAGACCAGGCTCATCGCGATGATGCCGAGCCAGATCGAGCGCACCCCGATGTTGGGCAGCCAGAAGCGGGGCCGGTCGACGAGGTAGGGGAACAGCACGGCCAGCAGCAGCACGGTTCCGCCGAGCGCCCACGGCAGCCAGCGCGCGATCCCGGTGCGGCGCGGCGCGAACAGTTCGACGTTGCTCATGACGCCCTCCCCATGATTCCCTGCGGGCGGATCGCGAGCACGACCACCATGAGCGCGAACGTCAGCACCAGCGAGTACGTCGGCGCGTAGACGAGCGAGAACTGCGACACCAGCCCCACCAGGGCTGCGCCGATCGCGGCGCCCGTGATGGAGCCCATCCCGCCGACGATCACGACGACGAGGGAGTACAGCAGGTAGACGCCGTCCTGCCCGGGCAGCAGCGGGAACAGCGTGCCGCCGACGACGCCGGCGAGACCGGCGAGCGCCGAGCCGAGCAGGAAGATCACCCCGAAGACGACTCGGACGTTGACGCCCGTGGCGGCCGTCATCTGGCTGTCGTCGACGCCGGCGCGCACCACCGAGCCGAATCGCGTGCGGGTGATGAAGAGCGTGAGTCCGACGCCGACGACCAGGGCGATCACGAGCACGAGCAGCCGCAGCGCCGGGTACGCGCCGATGAGGGGCAGGTCGACCGAGGAGGTCTGCACCTCGGTCGGCACGGGCACCTGCGTGGCGGTGCCGCCGAAGAAGGCGAGCATCAGGTCGGTTCCGATGAGCGAGACGCCGAGCGTGATGAGCGCGACGCGCATGTCGTCGTCCTGGAATCGACGGATCAGCACCTGATGGATGACGAGGCCGAGGATTCCGACGAGCAGCGCGCCGCCGAGAGCCCCCAGGAACCAGTTGCCGGTCTCGCGGGCGATGACGTAGCCCAGATACCCGCCGAGCAGGTAGCTGGTGCCGTGCGCCATGGTGATGACGCGCATGAGGCCGAAGATCAGGGTGAGTCCGCTCGCGACCAGGAAGTACACGGCGGCAAGCGTCAGCCCATTCAGCGCGATGAGAAGAAACTGATCCATGTCACCTTCACGACTCTGTGAACTGCCATTCGGAACGGGATGCGGAAATGTATCCCTGCTTGTATACAAGTAGTTGTACGATAAGGGCATGTTCCACCGCTGTCAATCAGCGAGGGAATCCCCACCGAATTCGCAACGGAGCGAAGGGACCTCCATGACCACGGACAAGACACTGCGGGTGGCCGTCATCGGCTACGCGTTCATGGGCAAGGCGCACTCGCAGGCGTGGCGCAACGTCGCCGCCTATTTCGATGTGCCCGCCGTCGAGCAGGCGGTGCTCGTCGGGAGGAACGCCGGCGAGGTGGCCGCGGCCGCGGCCCGCTTCGGCTGGGCCGAGTCGGCAACCGACTGGCGGGAGGTGATCGCCCGTGACGACATCGACATCATCGACGTCTGCGCCCCCGGCAACATGCACGCCGAGATCGCGATCGCGGCGCTGGAGGCCGGCAAGCACGTGATCGTCGAGAAGCCGATCGCCAACTCGGTCGAGGAGGCCGAGCGGATGCTCGCCGCCGCCGAGGCCGCGACCGCCCGCGGCCAGCACGCGATCGTCAACTTCAACTACCGCCGCGTCCCCGCCATCGAGGTCGCCCGCCAGCTGGTGGCCGAGGGCAGGATCGGCCCGATCCGCCACGTGCGCGCTGCCTACCTTCAGGACTGGCTCAACGACCCGTCGAGCCCGATGAGCTGGCGACTGCGTCGCGAGACCGCCGGCAGCGGCGCGCTCGGCGACCTCGGCTCGCACATCGCCGACCTGATCCAGCACGTCACCGGCGAGAGCCTCGACGAGGTCTCGGGCGGGCTCCGCACCTTCGTCGCCGAGCGTCCCGGCGGCGAGGGCGGCGACGGCGGCATCAAGGGCTCCGGAGGCGGCGCCCTCGAGCAGGTCACCGTCGACGACGCCGCCTGGGGCACCGCGCAGCTGTCGGGCGGCGGCGTCGCGCAGCTCGAGGTGACGCGGCTCGCGCTCGGCAAGAAGAACGGGCTGACCCTCGAGATCTTCGGCGAGCACGGCAGCCTCTGCTTCGACCTCGAGAACCTCAACGAGCTGTGGTTCTTCGACGGCGCCGACAGCGCCGGCCGGCAGGGCTTCCGCCGCATCCTCGTGACCGAGGCCGACCACCCCTGGGTGGGCGCCTGGTGGCCCGACGGCCACATCATCGGCTGGGAGCACACCTTCGTGCACCAGTTCGCCGCTTTCCTGAACAGCATCCGCGACGACACCCCGTCGAGCCCCTCCTTCGCCGAGGGCCTGCGCGTGCAGCGCGTGCTCGCCGCCATCGAAGCGAGCTCCGCCGAGGGTTCGCGACGCGTCCGCGTCGCCGACTAGCGGCGGCGCTGCCCACTCGTTCCACCCAACGCAAGGAGAAGCAATGACGCATCCTGTCACCCTGTTCACCGGCCAGTGGGGGGATCTCCCCCTCGAAGAGGTCGCCAAGCTCGCGAGCGGCTGGGGCTACGACGGCCTCGAGCTCGCCTGCTGGGGCGACCACCTCGACGTCTGGCGCGCCTCCGAGGACGACGCCTACGTGCAGTCGCGGCTCGACATCCTCGACAAGTACGACCTGAAGCTGTTCGCGATTTCGAACCACCTCAAGGGCCAGGCCGTCTGCGACGACCCGATCGACTTCCGCCACGAGGCGATCGTCGGCGCGAAGGTCTGGGGCGACGGCGACGCCGAGGGCGTGCGCCAGCGCGCCGCCGAGGAGATGAAGCGCACCGCCATCGCCGCGCGCAAGCTCGGCGTCGACACCGTCATCGGCTTCACCGGCTCGAAGATCTGGCAGTACGTGGCCATGTTCCCGCCGGTCGGCCAGGACGTGATCGACGCCGGCTACCAGGACTTCGCGGATCGCTGGAACCCGATCCTCGACGTCTACGACTCCGAGGGCGTGCGATTCGCGCACGAGGTGCACCCGTCGGAGATCGCCTACGACTACTGGACGACCGTGCGCACGCTCGAGGCGATCGACCACCGCGAGGCGTTCGGGCTCAACTGGGACCCGTCGCACATGGTGTGGCAGGGGCTGGACCCGGTCGCGTTCATCCTCGACTTCGCCGACCGCATCTACCACGTGGACTGCAAGGACACGCGGATGCGCATGGGCAACGGCCGCAACGGCATCCTCGGCTCGCACCGCCCGTGGGCCGATCCGCGCCGCGGCTGGGACTTCGTGTCGACGGGCCGCGGCGACGTGCCGTGGGAGGACGCGATCCGCGCCCTCAACTCGATCGGCTACGACGGCCCCATCTCGGTCGAGTGGGAGGACGCCGGCATGGACCGCCTCCAGGGCGCGCCCGCCGGTCTCGAGTACGTGCGCTCGCTGCTCTGGAACGTGCCGACCGGCTCCTTCGACGACGCCTTCGCTGCCAAGGACTAGACCGCACCGCACGACGAAGCGGGCCGAACCTGGATCACAGGTTCGGCCCGCTGTCGTTGCCGGGTCAGTCGCCGAGCAGTGCGCCCGCGGCCTCGAGCATCTCGATCATGCGCCCGCGCATGTGGCCGATGTGCTCCTTCACCGCCGGTTCGATCGCGTCGTAGTCCTGGGCGATGATCGCGTTCGCGAGCACGAGGTGCTCCTGCGAGCACGCCTCCAGCCGCGACTGCAGCGAGGCGGCGCGCATCCAGAAGCGCTGGATGCGACGCCGCGTCTCCTTGACCGTGTCGGCGACGAGCTGGTTGTCGGCGATCGTGTTGACGGTGCGGTGGAACGCCAGGTCGGCGGCCGACCAGGAGGCCCGATCGTCCGCCGCCGCGGCGCGCTGCATCTCGGCAACGCTTGCGGTGAGCAGTTCGATGTCGGCCTCGGTGAGTTTGCTCGAGGCCTTGCGGCACACGTACGTGTCGAGCGCCTCGAGCAGGTCGCACGCGTCGTTGACCTCCTGAATGGTCAGCTGCGAGACCGCGAAGCGCGCGCTGTCGGTGCGCTTGACCAGCCCCTCCTTCTCGAGGCGCTGGAGCGCTTCGCGCACGGGGGTGCGACTGATGCCGAGCTGGGTCGCGATCCGGTTCTCCGAGAGCGGTGCCCCGGAGCGGATGCGAAACCCCGTGATCTCGGCCAAGAGCCACTCGTACGCGGTGTCGACGCGCGAGCCAACTTCATCAGCGGTCATGGTGCTTCCATTCGATCGAGCCAACTATAGGACTCACATGGTGCGGTCGATGAATTCCCGCGTGTGCACGTCCACCGGCACCTTCTCGAGCTCGAGGATTCCGCGCGCGACATGTTCGCTGTAGCGGCGGAACGCCTCCTCGCCCTTTTCGGCCGTCGCGCGCATCGGGTTGCCGATGATGCCGTTCTCGACGAACTCATGGTGGTCCATCGGGAAGGTGAAGTACTGGTAGCCCTCGAACTCGGTGTCGGGCATGCCGTCGTTCTTCTTGAAGGCGTCCGGCAGGAAGGCCGGCGTGTGGGCCCGGGTGTCGACCGCGCGCTCCATGCGCACCAGGTCCGGGTTCCACGCCATGTCCTGCGAGGTCTCGAGCTCGCTCGAGTGCCAGCCCGGCGTCTCCTCCGGCGGGTTCTCCATGAGGCCTTCGAGCACGCCCGTGTAGCGCTCCATGAAGGGCTTCACGAACGAGATCAGGGCCCCGGTCTCGTAGCGGAGCTTGCGCAGCACTGGGTCGACGACCTTGGTGTTGGAGCCGTGGCCGTTGATGAAGATGATCCGGTTGAAGCCGTGGTGGATGAGGCTGCGCGCCACATCGTTCATGAGGTTGAGCAGCGTCGACGCGCGCAGCGTGACGGTGCCGCGACCCTGTCCGACGCCGTACATGTGCTGCGGCGAGTAGCCCGCCCACAGCGGCGGCGTGTGCAGCACGCCGATGTGCTCGGAGATGCGCTCCGAGATCTCGATCGCGGTGATCGTGTCGGTGTAGAGCGGCAGGTGCGGACCGTGCTGCTCGGTGCTCGCCATGGGAACGAGGATCGTGTCCTTCGTCTTGAGGTACTCCTCGATGTCGACGTAGGAGAGGTAGGCGTGGTTCCAGGAGCGGAACTTCTCGCGGAACTCGTCGTCGCCGGTGGTGAGGCGCGCGATCTTGCGCTCGGGGCGGGTCATGGCTTACTCCTTTGTGGTGATGAGGGTGAGGAACCGCTCGGCGACGAGGCGGCCGAGGTCGGGGTCGTTGATGTGGTGGTCGGTCGTCTCGACCGTGATGCCGCCGCGCAGGTTCGCGCGCAGTTCGGCGAGGAACAGCTGATCGCCCTCCGGATCCCAGAACGGGCCCTCCGGGGTGGCCGGGATCGAGAGGCCGCGCAGTGGCATCACGATGTGCACCGGCGCCGTCGACTCGTTGACCCGCTCGGCGAAGATCCTCCCCATGAGCTTCTTCTCCTCGTGCGTGGCGCGCACCAGGGTGTACTCGGGGTTGTGGTCGTAGACCGGCCGATCCGCCATGTTCTCGGGGATCGAGCTCGCCGCCCACACCGAGAAGTCGATGCAGCCGGGCACCAGCACCTGCGGGATCCCGAGCCGGCCCACCACGCGCAGCCGGTCAGGGCCGCCGTTGTGGATGCCCCCGACGAGCGGATCGTTGATCTCGTTCGTCGTGTAGTCGATGACTCCCATGAACTGGCCTTCGGCCGCGAGCTCCTCCATCGCCGGACCGCCGACCCCGTTGGAGTGGAAGAC
>DCRR01000011.1:43656-93400 GCA_002325245.1 Microbacteriaceae bacterium UBA1487
AGCATCCCGGCCATGGCGGCGGCCACGTTGTCGAGCACCGTCGTCATCACCGGGTTCAGGCCGAGGATGTCGACGACCGAGTGCACCACCATGACGTCCTTCAGCCCCACGTAGGGCCCGAACTCGTGATGACCGGATGCCGTCGGCGCCACGACGATCTTCGGGACGCCGACCGGCAGCTCCTGGATCGCCGCCGCGCCCATCACCGAGCCGACCCCGCCGATGCTGATGCCCCCGACCAGCTCGCCCGTGTCGAAGCGCTCGCGCACGAGGTCCTGCACGAGGCCGCGCATGATCTCCACCGCGCGGCCTCGTGTGCCGGAGGCCTGAAGCTGGGCGAGGGTGATGCCGCCCCGCCCAGCCAGCTCGGCATGGCTCACGTCGGGGACGATGCCCACCGGTTCGCCAAGGATTCCTGAGTCAACGACCAGCGACTCGACCCCGAGGGCGAGCAGACGATCGCGCAGGTGCGCGACCTCCGGCCCTTTGGTGTCGAGTGTCGCGACGATGACTACCTTGCCCATGCGCTCAGGCGCCTACCACTTGTCGTTGATCAGCGGCAGCAGCGTCTCGGAGTTCACCTTGACCAGCCAGTCGTAGAACTCCTCGGTGAGGATCGACGAGCCGTGGTCGATGATGAACTTCAGCTGCTCCGGCGGGATGTCCAGGCCCTCGAAGTTGGTCTCGAGCGCGTTCGGGTACTTGTTCGCCGGGGTGCGGTCGACCGGGGCGACGAACTCGGCCGTCAGGGCGCCGTCGTAGCCGATCTCGTTGAGCACGCCGATGAACTCGGTCCAGTTGTAGTCGCCGTAGCCGCAGGGCATCCGGTTGTTCTCGGCGACGTGGACGTCGACCAGCTTGTCGCCGACGAGGCGGATCGCATCGTAGAGATTGGTCTCCTCGATGTTGATGTGGAACGCGTCCAGCACCACGCCGAGGTCGGGGCCGACCGCGTCGCACAGGGCGAGCGCCTGCTCGGCACGGGTGATCAGGTAGGACTCGAAGCGGTTGAGCGGCTCGATGCCGACGCGCACGCCCTTCGCCTGCGCGAACTCGTAGACCTCCTTGGTGCCATCGACCAGCCACTCCCACTCGTTCTCGGGCGTCGAGTCGGGAACGACCTTGCCGACCGTGCCGGGCACGAGGGTGAGGATCTTGCCGTCGAGGTCGTGGACGAGCTGGATGCAGTCCTTGACGTACTGCACGCTCTCGGCGCGCACCGCCTCGTCGCCGGACTGCATGTTGCGGCCGTCGACCATCAGGGTGACGGAGCCCCAGCAGTTGAGTCCGTAGTGGTCCAGGAGGCCGCGGACGTGCTTGGCATCGTACTTCTCGGGCTCACCCGAGATCTCGATGCTCTTGTAGCCGTACTTGGCCAGGCGGGCGATCGTGGTCTCGATCGGTTCCGCGCGCATCCAATTGTGCATAGACAGGTGCATCACTACTCTCCTTTGAGTTCGGGCACTGGGTGCCATTCTGCAGGTGTTGCCGCTATTCAGTTGTGGGGATCGGCTACCAGCGGCTGTTGCGCGGCGGGCCGAACCCGAGCTTGCCGGGATTCATGATCCCGTCCGGGTCCCAGGCGTCCTTCATCTGACGCATGAGCTCGAATCCGGCGCCGTACTGCGGTCGCATGAAGCGGCCGAGCTTGATGCCGACGCCGTGGTGGTCGTTCAGCACGGCGCGGTTCTCGAGGCCCGCCAGGATTCCCGCGTCCCAGAGCCGGTCGTGCAGGTCCATCGCCTCGGCCGGATCGGTCGGCGGCTCGTCGACGTAGAATCGGTCGTAGAGCATCGCGCCCCAGTCGTACCAGTGCGAGAGGTGCGCGGTGTAGCGCGCGCCGTACTCGGCGAACTGCTCCTCGATGACCTTCTTCTTGGCCCGGTAGATCGCCGGGATGTCGGCGAAGCGCGCGACCTGGTCGAAGGTGCCGTACATGAGCGGCGGCTGCGGCAGCTTGCCCTTGGCGTAGGGCTCGTACTTGCCCTCCCACCAGGTCTGCCCGACCTCGGGGCCGAGGGACGTGCCGCCCGCGCTCTCGACGAGGCTCGTGATGGCACGCGTCTCGTAGTCGACGAGCTCCTCGGAGCCGTCGCACATGATGACCATCAGCGTGCCGGTGAACGGGGTGCCGACCCAGTCGCGCAGCTTGTGGCTGTCGGCCTCGTCGTAGAGGCGGATGACGGCGGGGCGCAGCCGGTTGGTCATGATCCGTCGACCGGCTTCGATTCCGGCGAAGATGTCGGGGAAGCTGAAGGACAGGAAGCCGCGCGCCGCGGGAAGCGGGTCGATGCGCAGGCTGGCCTGCGTGATGATGCCGAGCGTTCCCTCCGAGCCGACGAAGGACTGCAGCAGGTCGGGCCCGGCAGCGTGGCTGGGGACCGGGAGCGTCGTGATGGTCTTGCCCGGGGCGACGACAGCCTCGACCTGGAGAACCTGGTCTTCGGCCTTGCCGTACTTGGTCGAGACGACGCCGGAGCCGCGGGCGGCGATGAAGCCGCCGATGGTCGCGCCGAGGTGGTACGAGCCCGGGTAGTGGGCGAGCGTGAGGCCCTTCTCATTGAGCGCCTTTTCGAGCGTCGGACCGTCGATGCCCGCGCCGGTGGTGACGACGAGGCTCTGCTCGTCGATCTCGACGATGTCGGTGAGGCGGCCGAGGTCGAGCGAGATGCCGCCGTAGGGGGCGAAGGTGCCGCCCTGGGTGCCGGAGCCGCCGCCACGCGTCACGATCGGGATGCGGTAGTCGCTCGCGATCTGCACCACGCGCTCGACCTCGGCGGTGTTCGCCGGCCGCACCGCGAAGTCGGCGGCGGGCTGCTCAAGGCCCTTGTAGGTGAGGAACTTCGAGTACCACGACCAGTCCGAGGCCTGGGCCTGGAGGTCGGCGGGATCCTGGCTGACGTGCTCGGGCCCGAGTGCTGCGGTGAGCTCTCGGGCGATCTGCCCTCGGAGGTAATTCTGCCCGCTCACTTCGCCGGCCGACGATGTCGTGCTCACTGGTCTCCTCCGGTTCGGCAGGTCGCGCGGCGGCCCTGCCGGTCACCGCTGACCATGTATCCGTACTTGTATACAAGTCAGAACACTATGCCGAATGAGAGCGCGGTGTCAACACCCGGTGCGCGAGCGTCCGGGTGTCGCGAGCGCGGAGCCCTAGAGCGGGCCGAGGAGACTGGCGGCGACCGTCGCGTGAACGCTCTCGGTGTCGCTCGGGTGATAGATGCCGGCCAGCACGTCGCGCTGCAGGCGCGCCAGCTCGCTCGCGGAGCGGTATCCCCCGCCGCCCGCCGAGCGCATGGCCTGATCCACGACGACACGCGCGGTCTCGGTCGCGCGGTGCTTGGCGCCGGTGAGCTTCCGGAACCACAGCGCGCCGTGATCGACGAGCTCGTCGACATCGCGCGCGAGAGCGTCGAGGTCCGGCGCGAGAGCGTCGAGCGCGAGCGCCGCCTCGGCGATCCGCCAGCGGAAGTCGGGATCGCGGTCGTAGCTGGTGCCGGTCTTGACGCTCGTGCGACGCGTGACCGCCTCGACGCCGAGCTCGAGCGCGCGATCGGCGATGCCCGCATAGACCGAGCCGATCAGCAGCAGGAAGTTGGCGAAGATCGCGAACACGAACGGATCCGCGTTCGGCCCCACCGGCAGGAAGCGCGAGATGCGCTCCTCCGGCACGACCGCGTGGTCGAGTTTCGTCGTCCGACTCTGCGTCGCCCGCATTCCGAGCGTGTCCCAGTCGTCGAGCGTGGTGACGCCGGCGTCGTCACGCGTGAGGAAGCCGTGCACGAGACGGGGCCCGTCCGGACCGTCGAGCTGCTTTCCGAACACGCCGAGCCGCGTCCAGGCTGGGGCGAGCGAGGTGAAGATCTTGGTTCCCGTGAAGGCGTAACCGCCGTCGACGGTGTCGACCGTGGTGAGCGAGTCCCAGAGCGCCAGATCGTTGCCCGGTTCGCTGTTGCCGAAGGCGAACAGCTCGCCGGCCTCGGCATCCCGCAGCACCCAGTCGAGGCTCGCGTCGCCACGCTCGTGGAGCACCCGCGCCACACCCGCCCACACCAGGTGCATGTTGATGCCGAGCGCGGTGGCCGGCGCGTGAGCCGCCAGCAGTCGCTGGTCGCGCGCCGTCTCGAGCAGCGAGCGCGGGGCGAGATATCCGGCCGCGCGCAGCGCCTCCAGATCCTCGGCGAAGAACGCGTTCTCGCGGTCGTAGTCGGCAGCTCGGGAGCGGATGCGGGCCAGCAGCTCCGGGGTCAATACGGTCACGCGCCCAGCGTACGCGCCGCGCGCGCCAGCGCTCAGGCCGCGCCCAGCTGTCGTCGGGCCTCGTCGATCACGCGCAGCTGCTCGACGCTGCGATCCAGCGGATGCTCGGGAGCCTCGGTGAGCCCCGCCGCGATGTGCGCCGCCACGGCCGGCGCCTGGTAGCAGAGACCGTCCCGCCAGAGCAGCGGAGCCGGGTCGCGCCACACCAGACGCTCCTCGTCGGCGCGGATCGAGAATCCGCCGACGCCGCAGAAAGGGCTGTCGAAGCTCAGCACGGCCTTCTCGCCGCCGATCGCGGCAACGATCGGGGTGTGCGCCACCATGCTGGAGCTCGCGACCGCGGTCGCCCCCGCATAGTCGAGCGTCACGACCGCCTGCTCATCGACCCCGGTCACCGCCAGGCTTCCGCTCGTGCGGACGCTCTCCGGATCAAGACCGAGCACCAGACCGCAGAACCAAATCGAGTACACCCCGAGGTCGAGCAGGCTGCCGCCGCCGAGCGCCGGGTCGAAGGCGCGGCTCGTCGGGTCGAAGGGGAACCGCGAGCCGAAATCCGCGGAGACCTGGCGCGGCGCGCCCAGCACGCCGTCATCGAGCAGCCGTCGGAGCACGGTCGTCTGCGGCAGGAACCGCGACCACATCGCCTCCATCGCGAACACGCCCGCCGCGCGCGCCGCCGCGACGATCGCCGCCGCATCCTCCGCGTTCGTGGCCATCGGCTTCTCGATCAGCACGTGCTTGCCCGCCGCGATCGCCAGCTCGGCGAGCACGCGGTGCTCGCTGTGCGGTGCCGCGATGTAGACGATGTCGACCTCGGGGTCGCCGACGAGCGCCTCGTACTGCCCATACGAGCGCTCGACGCCGTGCGTCACCGCGAAGGCGGCCGCGCGCTCGGCAGAGCGGGACGCCACCGCGACGACCCGCTGGTCGGTTTTGGCATGCACGGTCGTGGCCCAGTCGTGCGCGATCCGGCCGGGGGCGAGGATGCCCCAGCGCAGGGTCGCCCCGCCACGCAGCGGGGTGTGGGTAGACGACGGCAGTGTCGAAGGAAGAATGCTCACCCGCCCGACGCTATCAGCGGGCTTCCCGCCGTCACGTCAGGCGGGGGAACGCGAGTCCGGGCCGCTGCACGGCGAGGCGCACCGGGTCGCCGACGGCGGGCAGCTCCACGGTCGACATGCGGATGCGCACGCTCGGACCGTCGATGACGTCGCAGGTGAGCATCGCGTCGTGGCCTGCGTAGGAGAGCGCGCTGACCCGAGCGTCGGCGCCCGCCGCGGCATGCGCGAGCAGCTCCGGCCGCGGCACGATCCACTCCGGTCGCAGCATCAGCCGCACGCGGTCGCCGTCGGCGGGCGCGAACCCGACGGCGGTCGCCTCGACCGAGCCGAGCGCGCAGATCACGCGGCCGCCGCGCCAAGCCCCGTCGAGCTCGACGACGTCGCCGACGAACGAGGCGACCCAGGCGGAGGCGGGATGCTGGTAGATCTCCTCGGGAGTGCCGAACTGCTCGAGCCGACCGTCGCGCAGCACGGCCACCCTGTCGGCGAGCGTGAGCGCCTCCTCCTGATCGTGGGTGACCAGGAGGGAGGTCGTGCCCTGCGCGCGCAGCAGCTCGGCGACCTCGCGGCGCAGGCCGACGCGAAGCTGAGTGTCGAGGGCCGCGAAGGGCTCGTCGAGCAGCAGCAGCTCCGGTCGCGGCGCGAGCGCCCGCGCGAGGGCGACGCGCTGCACCTGGCCTCCCGAGAGCTGATTGGGCGCGCGGCCGGTGAGACCCCCGAGCCCGACGAGTTCGGCCAGTTCGGCGATGCGGCGAGCGCGCACCGAGGCGGCGCCGCGACCGCGCGCCAGCGCGAATCCGATGTTCTCGGCCACCGACAGGTGCGGGAAGAGCGAGGCCTCCTGGGGAACCCAGCCGATGCCGCGCTTCTCGGCCGGCACCGTGCGTCCCGGCCGCGAGAGCTCGCGCTCCCCGATGCGGATCGACCCCGCCCCGACCGGGAGGAGCCCCGCGATCGCCAGCAGCAGAGTCGTCTTGCCGCAGCCGCTCGGCCCGAGCACAGCGACCAGATCGCCGCCGTCGATGCGCAACGACACCTCGTCGACCGCGAGCGTCGACCCGTGGGTGACGCTCACGCCGTCGATGACGAGATCGCTCACAGCTCCTCCTTGGCGACGGTGCGGACCCCCGAGAGGATGACTGCCGGAACGGCGGCCAGCAGCACGAGCATCGCGGCGTACGGCGCGGCGGCCCCGTACTCAACCACCACCGTCCGGTTCCAGAGCTCCGTGGCGAGCGTCGACATCCCGGTCGGGCGCAGCAGCAGCGTCGCGGGCAATTCTTTCATGGTCGCGATCGCGACGAGCAGGGCGCCGATGCCCACGCTCGGCAGCGCCAGCGGCACCGTCACCCGCCACCATGCCCGCAGCGGCGACGCGCCGAGCGTGCGTGCCACGGCGACCAGTCGCGGCGGCACATCGCCGAGCCCGGCCCGCATCGTGCTGATCGCCTTGGGTGCGAACAGCACGGCATAGGCGAAGACGAGCACGACGGCGCTCTGATACAGCGCCGGCACGACGGCGAGCGCGAAGAACACGAGCGAGAGGCCGACGACGATGCCCGGCAGCGCGTGTCCGAGATAGCTCAGCGACTCGAGCGCCGAGACGAGTCGGCCGCGGTAGCGACTCGCGAGCGCCGCGACCGGCAGCGCGAGCAGCACCGCGAACAGCGCGGTCGCCACCGCCACCCCCACAGTCGCGCCGACGGCCTCGAGAAGGCGCGCGACATCGAGCTCGCGCAGGGTCTGCGCCTCGAGCAGGCGGGCGAGAAGTCCCAGCAGGGGCACGACGACACCGACGGCGGGCGCCGCGGCGACGACGGGCAGAAGTGCGAGGAGCGCCCCGCGCCGGATGCGGCGGGGGGCGACGGCGCGCGCGGCCTGGCGCGGCAGCTGACCGCGGGCGCTGCGCTCTCCCACCACCACGAGCACGGCGAGCACCACGAGCAGGAGCGCCAGCACGGCGGCCTGGGCGCGGTCGAAGCTCGCCGCGTACGCCTGGTTGATGCCCCAGGTGAGCGTCGGGAACCGCATCATGGCGACGAGCCCGAAATCGCTCAGCGCGTAGAGCGCGACGAGCAGCGAGCCCGCGATCGCGGCGGGGCGCACCTGCGGCCAGGTGGCGACGAAGAAGGCGCGCACCGGACCGCGGCCGAGCGTGCGCGCGACGCCCTCCAGGTCGCCGGATGCCCCGCGCAGGGCGGCCGCGACCGGCAGCGTCACGTAGGGAACGGTCACGGCCGTCAGCAGAATCCAGCTCGGCAGGAACCCATTGATCGCGGGGAGGGTGACGAGCCACCCGTAGCCGGCGAGATAGGACGGCACGGCGAGCGGCAGCGAGGAGACGAGCAGCCACGTGCGCGGGAACGGCACGCGCAGCCGGCTCAGCACGACCGCGGTCGCGGTGCCGAGCGCGAGGGCGGTCAGCGTGACGGCCGCGGCGAGCCCCAGCGAGTTGGCCGCGTACTCGAGCACGCGCGGGCGGGCCAGCACCTCGAGCATCGTCTCGAGGCCGCCGCCCGTGGCCCGCACCACGAGGTAGACGAGCGGAATCGCGGCCGCGGCGGCCGCCACAGCGGCTCCGAGCACAAGCAGGACCGGAGGTCGCCCCGCCGTCGCGCGCGCGATCACGGGCGCGATCACAGCCGCCGCGGGTGCGGGCGGATCGACGGCGTCGAGCGGGCGGACCATGGCTCTATTGCATCACCCTCGGCCGAGCCCGCGAGACGGCGGGAGCGGGGCGCACCTCGCTCCCACCGTCTCCTGCGGATTCGCCGTCAGATGAGGCCGTATCGGGCGAGCAGCTCCTGCGTCGTCGCCAGGTCGTCGAGGTCGCTCAGGTCGAGCTCGGGGTTGACGAGCGAGTCGAGAGCGGGGAGCCCCTCGGGGGCGGCCACACCGGGGAGCAGCGGGTACTCGAAGGTCTGCTCGACGAAGTAGGTCTGCGCCTGCTCCGAGATGAGGAACCGCACGAACTCGAGCGCATCGGCGTCGGCGGCGGCGCCGCTCAGGATGCCCGCACCCGTCACGTTGACGATCGAGCCGGCGTCGCCCGCCTCGAGAAAGGCGATCTGCGCGCGCATGTTCTCGGCGCCGACCTCGGCGGCCTGACGGAACCAGTAGTAGTGGTTGATGAGACCGACGTCGAGCGCTCCCTCGTTGACGGCGGTGAGCGTGGCGGTGTTGTTCTCGAAGATCTGCAGGTCGTTGCTCGCGAGCGCCTCGACCCAGTCCTCGGCGACCTGCTCGCCCTCGATGACGCGCAGGGCGGTGACGAAGGACTGGAAGCTCGCGTTGCCCGGCGGCAGGCCGAGGCGGCCGGCCCACTCCGGCTCGACGTACTCGAGCACCGTGTCGGGCAGCTCGTCGGCCGAGAGCTCCTCGCTGTCGTAGACGACGACGCGGGCGCGACCTGTGAGGCCGACCCAGCTGCCGTCCGTCGAGGTGAAGCCCGCCGGCACTGCCTCGGCGACATCATCGGGCAGCGCGGCGAAGAGACCGGCCTGGCTGAGCGCGCCGAGCGCGCCGGCATCCTGCGAGAGGAAGACCTGGGCGGGGCTCTGGTCGCCCTCCTCGAGCAGCAGCGCGCCGAGCTCCGCCGTGTTGCCGTAGCGCACATCGACCTCGATGCCGGACTGCTCCTCGAAGATGTCGATGAGGGGCTGGATCAGCTCCTCGTCGCGACCCGAGTACAGGGTGAACGCGCCGTCGGCGACGACATCGGCGCCGGAGTCGACCGCGTCCGTGTCGGTCGCGGCGGAGCAGCCGACGAGGAGCGCGGCGCTCGCAGCGATGGCGAGAAGGGGCAGAGTGCGTGAAGCGTGCATGGGGGAAAGAACTCCGTGAAAGGTGCCAGGAGTCGAACCGGTTCGGTTGACCGAACTTAGGTTAGGCTAACTTCACTTCGGGCACCAGTCCGGTGTGCGGCGGGCACCGCCTCAGTCCGCCGCATCGCCTCGCAGCTCCGCAAGCACGGCCTCCAGCTGATCGACAGCCCACTCCAGATCCGCCAGCTCGATGATGAGCGGCGGAGCGAGCCGGATCGTCGATCCGTGGGTGTCCTTCGCGAGCACGCCGCGCTCGGCCAGCAGCTCGCACACACGTCGCCCGGTCGCGAGCTCCGGGTCGATGTCGATGCCCGCCCAGAGCCCGACGCAGCGCACCGCGACGACGCCGTGCCCGAGCAGCGCGCGCAGCCGCTGATGAAGGATCGCCCCCAGGTCGCGCGCCCGCGCCTGCAACTCACCGGTCCCGAGCAGCTCCACGACGGCCCGGCCGACGGCGGCCGCGAGCGGGTTGCCGCCGAAGGTCGAGCCGTGCTCACCGGGACGCAGCACGCCCAGCACGTCGCGGTTCGCGACCACCGCGCTCACCGGCACGATTCCGCCGCCGAGTGCCTTGCCGAGCAGGTACATGTCGGGCACCACCCCCGCGTTGTCGCACTGGAAGGTGGCGCCGGTGCGCCCGAGCCCCGACTGGATCTCGTCGGCGATGAAGAGCACGCCTGCCTCGGCGGTGATGCGCCGCACCTCCGGCAGGTAGCCCTCGGGCGGAACCACGATGCCCGCCTCGCCCTGGATCGGCTCCAGCAGCACCGCCACGGTGCTCTCGTCGATCTCGGCGGCAAGCGCGGCGGCGTCGCCGTACGGCACGCTCACGAAGCCGGGTGTGTACGGCCCGAAGTCGGCACGCGCTTCGGCATCGTTCGAGAAGCTGATGATCGTCGTGGTGCGCCCGTGAAAGTTGCCGTCCGCCACGACGACCTTCGCCTGGTCGTGCGGTACGCCCTTGACCCGGTAGCCCCAGGCGCGCGCCACCTTGATCGCGCTCTCCACCGCCTCCGCACCGGTGTTCATCGGCAGCACCATGTCCTTGCGCGCCAGCCGGGCCAGCGACTCGAGAAACGCTCCGAGCTGGTCGTTGTGGAAGGCGCGGCTGGTCAGGGTGATCCGGTCGAGCTGCTCCTTCGCGGCGGCGATCAACGCGGGGTGGCCGTGCCCGAAGTTGACCGCCGAGTAGGCGGCCAGGCAGTCGAGGTAGCGACGCCCCTCGACATCGGTGAGCCAGGCGCCCTCGCCCTTCGCGATCACGACCGGAAGCGGGTGGTAGTTGTGCGCGCCGAACTCCTCAACCTGCTCGAGGTAGCTCCGGGCGCCGACCGCGGTCATCGGCGCAGCTCCAGAGTGCAGCACTTCACTCCCCCGCCGCCGAGCAGCAGCTCCGACAGGTCGACCGGATGCGGCACGAAGCCCCGCTCGCGCAGCTGCCTGCCGAAGTCCTCGGCGCGGGCGGCGATCACAACGTTGCGCCCGTCGCTGAAGCTGTTGAGCCCGAGCACGGCGGCGTCCTCGTCGGTGACGTGAATGGCATCCGGGAAGCGCTCGTCCAGAATGTCGCGGCTGGCGGCGTCGAAGGCCTTCGGGAGGAACGCCACGCTGCCCGGTCCGCCGTTCGAGTCGAGCACCGCGAACGCGGTGTCCAGGTGGTAGAAGCTCGGGTCGACGAGGCGCAGGGTGACGACCTCGCGGTCGTAGATGCGGCGCAGCTCGTCGTGGCTCGCGGTGTCGCTGCGGAACCCGGTGCCGGCGAAGATGGTGTCTCCGACGAGCAGGAAGTCACCCTCGCCCTCGTTGGTGGACACCGGCTCGCGCACCTCGAAGCCGTTCGCGCCGAACCACTCCATGTAGGCCGGACCCTCCGCAGCGCGCTCCGGGTACTGGAACCGGGCTCCGTAGGCGATGCCGTCCAAGGTGAAGCCCCCGTTGGCGGCATAGACCATGTCGGGCAGATCGTCGACCGGGTCGATGAGGTGCACCTCGAAGCCGAGCTCCCGATAGATCCGATAGAGCTCGTCCCACTGCCGCACCGCCAGAGCGGTGTCGGTGGGCTGCTCCGGATGCATCCACGGGTTGATCCGGTAGCTGACGGTGAAATGCTCGGGCCGACACATCAGCACCGTGCGCTGGGTCGCCACACGTTCGGAAGCGAGGGGGGCGGAGTCGGTCAACGTCATGACTTCCAGTGTTGCACGCATGCATCCGATGAAATCTGGCTCCGTGCGCACGATTTCACCGTGATCGTTGTCATGCACGCAGTAATTCAGCGTAGGATCGGCGCGTGGACAACCTCGACTACGGCATTCTCGACCTCCTCCGCCAGAACTCCCGCGCCGGCTACGGCGACATCGGCGACCGGATCGGCCTCTCGGCCTCGGCCGTGAAACGACGCGTCGATCGCCTCGTCGCCGACGGCGTGATCCGCGCGTTCACGATCCAGGTCGACCCCAAGGTCGACGGCCTGGCGACCGAGGCCTGGGTCGAGCTGTTCTGCCGGGGCACCGTCGCCCCCGAGGAGCTCAAGCGCATCCTGCAGGGCGTGCCGGAGGTGGTGGATGCCAGCACCGTCACCGGCTCCGCCGACGCAGTCGTTCTGCTGCGCTCCCGCGACATCCCCTCTCTCGAGGACGCGCTCGAAAAGGTGCGCGTCGCCCCCAGCGTCGACCACACGCGCAGCGCGATCGTGCTGAGCCGACTCATCCACCGCAACTACGACTGAGCACGCGAATGCCGCGGTCCCGCTCCCCTGCGAGCGAGACCGCGGCGGGCGGTCGCGGCTGACTAGGCGGCGACCATCTCCCGTGCGCGGGGAGTCGCGGCGGCCGGTTCGACCAAGTAGCGCGAGTAGGCCGCGATGGTGAGGAACGTCGGGAAGTCATCTCCCAGCGTCACCTCGCGGAACAGCTCGGCCGCATCCTCAATGCGGGAGCCTTCGCCGGCGCGCTCGGCGACCTCGCGCTCCAGCAGCTGCTCGACCAGGTCGGCCGTCACCCGCGTGCCCTCGGCGGTCACGACGCCCTGACGGATCCACTGCCAGAGCTGGGACCGGCTGATCTCGGCGGTGGCCGCGTCCTCCATGAGGTCGTCGATCGCCGCGGCGCCGATGCCGCGCAGCCAGCTGTCGAGGTAGCGCAGCGCGATCGACACGTTGGCGGCGAGTCCCGCATCGGTGACCTCGCCGTCGATGTCGAGGTCGGTGAGCTGCGCCGCCGTCACGTGCACCTCCTCACGGAGACGCTCCAGCTGATTGGGCCGCTCGCCGAGGACGGCGTCGAATTCGGCGCGAGCCGTCGGGATCAGATCCGGATGCGCCACCCAGGTGCCGTCGAAGCCGTCGCCCGCCTCGCGGCGCTTGTCGGCCTGGACCGCGGCGAGGGCGCGCTCGGTGACCTCCGGGTCGCGCCGGTTCGGGATGAACGCGCTCATGCCGCCGATCGCGTGCGCACCCCGCTTGTGGCAGGTCTGCACGAGCAGCTCGGTGTAGGCCCGCATGAACGGCACGGTCATCGTGATCTCCTTGCGGTCGGGGAGCGTGAAGCGCGCCCCGCGTCCGCGGAAGTTCTTGATGATGCTGAAGATGTAGTCCCAGCGTCCCGCGTTGAGCCCCGCGCAGTGCTCGCGCAGCTCGTAGAGGATCTCGTCCATCTCGAACGCGGCGGTGATCGTCTCGATCAGCACCGTGGCGCGGATCGTGCCGTGCGGGATGCCGAGCGCGTTCTCGCTGAACGTGAACACGTCGTCCCACAGCCGCGCCTCGAGGTGGTTCTCGAGCTTCGGCAGGTAGAAGTACGGTCCCGTGCCGCGCGCGATCAGCTCCTGCGCGTTGTGGAAGAAGTACAGCCCGAAGTCGACGAGCGAGGCGCTCGCGGGCGAGGCGATCCCCGCCTGGTCGGTGTAGCGCAGATGCTTCTCGACGAGGTGCCAGCCGCGCGGCCGGAACACGATCGTCGGCGTCTCCTCCCCCAGGGTGTAGCTCTTGCCCTCGGGAGTCGTGAAGTCGATCTGGCGACGGATCGCGTCGAACAGATTCTGCTGACCGCCGATGACGTTCTCCCAGGTCGGGCTGAGCGCATCCTCGTGGTCGGCGAGCCAGACCTTGGCTCCCGAGTTCATCGCGTTGATGGTCATCTTGCGATCGGTCGGGCCGGTGATCTCGACCCGGCGATCCTCGAGGCCGGGGCCGGCGCCGGCGACGCGCCACTCGGTGTTCTCGCGCACCGGCCTGGTCTCGTCGAGGAACCGCAGGTTGCGGCCGTTGTCGATGGCGTGACGGAACAGCATCCGTCCGGAGAGCCGCTCCTGGCGGCGCCCGGCGAAGATGTCGTGCAGTCGGGTCAGGAAGCGCAGCGCTTCCGGCGTGAGGATGCGTGCGGTGCTCTCGTCCTGCGGACCGAGCACCTCCATCCGAATCGGGTGAGTCATGATCGTCTCCTGTCGTGTCTCGTGGCCTAGTGGAACTGCGCGGACTCGGTGGAGCCGACGAGCGCGAGAGTGGCACTGTCCGGGTTGAGGGCAGTGGAGATCCGGTCGAAGTACCCGGTTCCCACCTCGCGCTGGTGCTTGGTCGCGGTGTAGCCGCGGGATTCGGCGGCGAATTCCGCCTCCTGCAACTCGACGTAGGCGCTCATGTGCCGCGTCGAGTAGCCCTGCGCCAGCTCGAACATCCCGTGGTTCAGGGAGTGGAAGCCGGCAAGTGTGATGAATTGGAACGCGTAGCCCATCGACGACAGCTCGCGCTGGAACTTCGCGATGGTGTCGTCGTCGAGGTGGCGCTTCCAGTTGAAGCTCGGCGAGCAGTTGTAGGCGAGCTTCTGGCCAGGGTGCTCGGCGTGAATGCTCTCGGCGAAGGTGCGCGCAAGCTCCAGGTCGGGCTCGCTCGACTCCACCCACAGCAGATCGGCGTACGGGGCGTAGGCGTGGCCGCGGGCGAGCACCGGACCGATGCCGTTCTCGACCTCGTAGAAGCCCTCGCTCGTGCGGCCGCCCGAGAGGAACGGGCGGTCCCGCTCATCCACGTCGCTGGTGAGCAGCGTGGCGGCGAGCGAGTCGGTGCGGGCGATGACGATCGTCGGCACGTCGGCGACGTCGGCGGCGAGCCGGGCGGCATTGAGGGTGCGGATGTGCTGACCGGTCGGAATCAGCACCTTGCCGCCCATGTGGCCGCACTTCTTCTCGCTCGCGAGCTGATCCTCCCAGTGCACGCCCGCGGCGCCGGCCTCGATCATCGAGTGCATGAGCTCGTAGGCGTTGAGCGGGCCGCCGAAGCCGGCCTCGGCGTCGGCGACGATCGGCACCATCCAGTCGCGCGAGGCGTCGCCCTCGGTGAACTCGATCTGCGCCGAGCGCTGCAGCGCGTTGTTGATGCGCCGCACGACCGCCGGCACCGAGTTCGCCGGGTAGAGACTCTGGTCGGGGTAGGTCTGACCGGAGAGGTTGGCGTCGCCGGCGACCTGCCAGCCGGAGAGGTAGATGGCCTTGAGCCCGGCGCGCACCTGCTGTACGGCCTGGTTGCCGGTGAGGGCTCCGAGCGCCGCCACCCACTCCTCCGGGTTCTCGCTGTTGGCCTCAATGAGCTCCCACAGGTTCTCCGCCCCGCGACGGGCGAGCGTGCGCGCCTCCCGGACCGGGCCGCGAAGGGCGATGACGTCCTCGGCCGTGTAGTCGCGCCGGACATTGGCCCACCGCGGGTCGGTGTCCCACTCGTGCTGGAGTTCGGCGGCCGTCTGGGTCTGATCGCCGGGACGCGGGGGGTTGATGCTCATGGACTGCTCCTTTGCTGAAGTCGTGCTTCGACTGTGCGCCCGCGGCAGCCGGAATTTCTCAGAACTTCGGGCAGAAATTCCCCGGTATTTCTGATGCGAAGAACAATCGGACCTGGGATGCTGTCGGAATGGCCCCCCTCGATGCCGCAGCCCTCGACGATGAAGACATGCTCGATCCGCTCACCATCGGCCGCCGCATCCGACAGCTGCGCTCCGACCGCGGGATGACCCTCGAGGTGCTCGCGCAGGCGATCGGCCGGGCGCCGTCGCAGGTCTCGGTGATCGAGAATGGCAAGCGCGAGCTCAAGGTCGGCGAGCTGCAGCGCTTCGCCCGCATCCTCGACGTCAGCCTCGACGAGCTGCTCTCCCCCGAGCCGCCGAGCTCGCGGGATGCGCTCGAGATCGCGCTCGAGCGCGCCGGCCGCGGCCCGATCTTCTCCTCCCTCGAACTGCCGCCGGTCCCCGTGCGCAAAGGCCTCAGCGACGAGGCGATCGCCACGATCCTGCGGCTGCACGACGAGCTGGAGCGCCTGCACCGGCAGCGCGCCGCCACCCCCGAGGAGGCGCGACGAGCGAACGCCGAGCTGCGCGCCGAGCAGCGTCGGCGCGGCAACCACTTCCCGGAGCTCGAGCGCACCGCGCGCGAGCTGCTCACGGCCGTCGGCCATACCGGCGGGCCGCTCTCGCAGCGGGTCGCCTCCGAACTCGCCGCGCACCTCGGCTTCTCGCTGCACTACGTCCCCGACCTTCCGGCTTCCACGCGGAGCGTGACCGACAAGGAGAACGGGCGCATCTACCTGCCGGTGCGGCACGGCGACACCGACCCGCGCTCGACACTGCTGCAGGCGCTCGCGGCGCACGTGCTCGACAAGAAGGAGCCGCATGACTACGCGGAGCTGCTGCGGCAGCGCGTCGAGACCAACTACCTCGCGGGCGCGCTGCTCATCCCGGAGGAGAGCGCCGTCACGTTCCTCACCGCCGCGAAGCAAGCCCGCGAGCTGAGCATCGAAGACCTGCGGGATGCCTTCGCCGTCAGCTACGAGACTGCCGCCCACCGCTTCACGAATCTTGCGACAGAGCACCTGGGGCTGCCGGTGCACTTCTTGAAGGTGCACTCCAGCGGCACCATCTCGAAGGCCTACGAGAACGACGGCGCCGCCTTCCCGACCGACGCGCTCGGCGCGATCGACGGGCAGATCGTCTGCCGCTGGTGGAGCGCGCGCCAGGTCTTCGAGGTCGCCGACCGGCTGAGCCCCTTCCACCAGTACACCGACAAGCCGGCCGGCACCTACTGGTGCAGCTCGAGCATCCAGTCCACCGCCGCGGGCGACTTCTCGGTCAGCGTCGGCACACCCTTCGCGCACGTGAAGTGGTTCCGCGGTCGCGACACTCAGCGCCGACTGCGCTCCACCTGCCCCGACCCGTCGTGCTGCCGCCGTCCTCCGGCCGAGCTCTCGCAGCGATGGGCCGAGAAGGCGTGGCCGAGCGCGCGCCTCAACGCCTCGCTGCTCGCGGCGATGCCGACCGGCACCTTCACCGGCGTCGACACGACGGCGGTCTACGAGTTCCTCGAGAAGCACTCCGGGGGGCGCGCATGAGACTCACGATCGATCATGCGTCTGCCGAGGCTCCGTTCGAGCAGCTGCGCCGGCAGATCCGGGATGCCGCTCTCACCGGCGACCTCGCCGCCGGATCCAAGCTCCCCACGGTGCGCGCCCTTGCCGCCGAGCTCGGGCTCGCCGCCAACACGGTCGCCCGCGCCTACCGCGAGCTCGAGTCCGACGGCGTGATCGAGACGCGCGGACGCAACGGCTCCTTCGTCACGTTCTCCGCGGATGCTGCCGAGCGATCGCTGCAGGAGGCCGCGGCCGCCTTCGCCGCGCGCGCCCGCGCGCTCGGTGTCGACCGGGCGGCCGCGCTCGACGCGGCCAGCGCCGCCCTCGACGCCTAACCCGCGCGCCCCCCACCCCACGCTGCGCGCCCGAACCCCCGCGCACCCCCGCGCACCCGCGCACGCCGCGCCGCGCACTCCCGCGCACCCCACCTCCCCGCGAGCGGTGCCAAACGTGGGGTGCACGGCCCCAACACCGCACTTTTCGCACCGCTCGCCGGGGGTCGGCCGCGCGTCGGAGCACCATCAGCGCACCGGTACGTCTCACCCCGTGCCGCGCACCCTGCGCGCCGCTCGCACGCCTCTCCTCGCGCACGCCGCGCATCCGCGCACGCCGCGCACCCGCGCACTCACGCGCGCCGCGCGCCGCACGTCCCCGCGAGCGGTGCCAAACGTGGGGTGCACGGCCCCAACACCGCACTTTTCGCACCGCTCGTGGGGAGGTGGGGTGGAGCGTGCGGGCGCGGCGTGCCGCACGCGGGGCGCGGGGTGGGGCGCGGCGCGCGCTAGAGGCGCAGGTCGAGGAACCCGGGAGCCGGGTTTCCGAAGCGGTGCGCGGTCACCGAGACCGCCTGCTCACGCAGGAAGGTCAGCAGCTCGATGCGGCCCGCGGTCGTGACTGGTCCCGCCCAGAGAGCGACGTCGGGGTCGCCCTCGATCGCGTCACGCAGCTCGGCGGCAAGCGCACCCGCTCCCGCGCCAGCCTCCGCACCCGCCCGTGCCCCCGCACCCGCCCCCGCACCTGCCGGCGCGACGAGCCGGATGCGATGCGGGCGCTCATCGCGCATCCGCGCGATCCAGGCGGCGTCCGACTCGATCAGGATGCGGTCCGTGCGCAGCTCTCCGAAGTCCGCGTCGAGCAGCGGAACGAGCGTCGCCGGCAGCGGGCGCGACGAGCTGATCGTGAGCGGCGAGCGCGCCAGCGCAGCGGCGGCCAGCAGGCGCGCGAACTCGGCGACCGACCCCTCGGCGGCGAGTCGCAGCTCGACCGCGGTCGGCCGGTAGCGCAGCACGTTGCGTTCGACCCCGAGCTCGGAGGCGTCGCGCGCGATGCCGAATTCAGCATCCCAGGCCTCCGCATCGCGGAGAGCGCCGCGGCGCACCAGGTCGAAGCCGACGTAGTCGAGCGCCGGCTGCACCGCCTCGACGACGGCGCGCACGCGATCATCGAGGGCGTCGAGTCGCAGGTCGCCGTCCGGCTCCTCCGCCACCGGCTCCCAGTCGCCGAGCACGAACAGTGTGTTCGGCCCGCCGGCCTTGGCGCCCGTGCCGACCGAGGAGCGCTTCCACCCGCCGAAAGGCTGCCGGCGCACGATCGCGCCGGTGATCGGCCGGTTCACGTAGAGGTTCCCCGCCTCGACCTCGGCCAGCCAGTGCGCGACCTCGTTCGGGTCGAGCGAGTGGATTCCCGCCGTCAGCCCGAAGTCGACATCGTTCTGCAGCGCGATCGCGTCATCCAGATCCGAGGCGGCCATGAGGCCGAGCACCGGCCCGAAGAACTCGACGCGGTGCGTCGTGCTGCCCGGGGCGACCTGGTCGCGCACGCCCGGCGACCACAGCCGGTCGGTGCCGTCGAGCTGGCGCGGGCGCACCAGCCAGCTCTCGCCCTCGTCGAGCTCGGTGAGGGCGCGTTCGAGCTTGCCGTGCGGCGGCTCGACGAGCGGGCCGAAGAGCGTCGCCGGGTCGTCCGCGGGGCCCACAGCGAGGCTGGCGACCGCGTCGGTGAGCTGGCGGCGGAAGCGCTCGGAGCGGGCCACCGATCCGACGAGGATCGCGAGCGACGCGGCGGAGCACTTCTGACCCGCGTTGCCGAAGGCGCTCTTCACCAGATCGCCGACGGCCAGGTCGAGGTCGGCGCTCGGCGTGATGATGATCGCGTTCTTGCCGCTCGTCTCGGCCAGCAGCGGCAGGTCGTGCTTCCAGGAGCGGAACAGCGCGGCCGTCTCGAATCCGCCGGTGAGCACGACGCGACCGACCTCCGGCGCGGTGACCAGCTGCTGGCCGAGCTCGCCCTCCTCGACGTCGACGAAGCTGAACAGGTCGCGCGGAACGCCCGCCTCCCAGATCGCCTCGGCGAGCACCGCACCGGAGCGCCGGGCCTGCGGGGCGGGCTTGAGGATCGCGGCGCTGCCCGCGGCGAGCGCCGCGAGCACGCCCCCGGCCGGAATCGACACCGGGAAGTTCCACGGCGGGGTGATGAGGATCACCCCGGCCGGCACGAAGCGGGCGCCCTCGACGGAATCCAGGTCGCGGGCGCGCTCGGCGTAGTAGCGGGCGAAGTCGACGGCTTCGCTCACCTCGACGTCCGCCTCGGCGACGGTCTTGCCGGTCTCGGCCGCCATCACCTCGACGAGCCGGCCGCGGGACGCCGCGAGCGCGTCTCCGACGCGCTCCAGCAGGGCGGCGCGGTCCTCGGTCGACGCGCTCCCCCAGTCGCGCCCCGCGCGGGCGGCGCGGCTGAGGCACGCGCGCAGCGCCTCCTCGGTGTCGATCCGCGCGTCCTCGAGCGCCGCCGATCCGAGCGTCGTGTGCAGGCTGCGCTCGAGCGCCGCCGCCGCCCACGCCCGGTTCGGGGCCCGCGAGGGGTCGGTGTCGGGCTCGTTGTCGAACGGCCGACGGCTCCACGGCAGGTCGGGCGTCATCCGATTCTGGGTGCGCATCGACTCGGGGATCGAGGCATCCAGCAGGGCGAGCGCGGAGCGGAAGCGGTGGGCCTCGCGCTCGAAGATCGCCGGGTCCTCGAGCTCGAAGGCCCCGGAGAGGAAGTTCTCGGTGCTGGAGTTCTCCTCCAGTCGGCGGACGAGGTAGCTGATGGCGCTGTCGAACTCGTCACCGTGCACGACGGGGGTGTAGAGCAGGATGCCGCCCGACTGCGCGCGCAGCGCCTCCTGGTGCGCGGAGGCCATGCCGAGCAGCATCTCGATGTCGACGCGGTCGGTCACCCCCCGCTTCTCGGCGAGCAGCCACGCGAACGCCAGATCGAAGAGGTTGTGGCCGGCGACCCCGACCCGCACCGCCTCGGCGTTGCGCGGCCGCAGCGCGTAGTCGAGCAGTCGCTTGTAGTGCGCATCGGTCGCGGTCTTCGAGGGCCAGGTCGCGAGCGGCCAGCCGTGGATCGCCGCGTCGACCCGCTCCATCGCCAGGTTCGCGCCTTTCACGATGCGCACCTTGATGCCCGCCCCGCCCTCGCGGCGGCGGTTGCGGGCCCAGCTGGTGAGCTCTTCGAGCGCGCCGAGCGAGTCCGGGAGGTACGCCTGCAGCACGATCCCCGCTTCGAGCTGTCGGAACTCCTCGCGCTCGAGCAGCCGCGTGAACACCGCGATCGTGAGGTCGAGGTCGCGGAACTCCTCCATGTCGAGGTTGATGAACTTGGCCGTCGGCGCCTGGGCCGCCTGCTGGTAGAGCGGGATCAGCCGCTCGATGACCCGGTCGACGGTGTGCTCGAAGCCCCACATCGACAGCTGGCTCACTACCGAGGACACCTTGATCGAGACGTAGTCGACGTCGTCGCGGGCCAGCAGTGCGCGCGTGCCGTCAAGTCGGCGCTCGGCCTCGCGCTCCCCGAGCACCGCCTCGCCGAGCAGGTTGACGTTCAGCCGCGCTCCCCCGTCGCGCAGCCTGGCGAGGGTGCGCCCGAGTCGCCGCGGATGCGCGTCGACGACGAGGTGACCCACCATCCGGCGGAACACGGCGCGCGCGATCGGAATGATCGGCCAGGGCAGCAGGATTCCGAAGCCTCCGCCGACCACGACGGCGAGCCGGAGGAACCACGGCAGGAAGTCGGGAACCTGACGCGACAGCGCTTCGAGATTGCGGGCCGCGATCCGGAGGTCTTCAGGCCGCACCACACGGTCGACGAAGCCGATCGTGAATTCGAGGCCCTGAGGATCCTGCAGCAGCCCGGCGAGCCGCTCGGCGTTCGCGTCGGCGCGGTGGCCGGCACTGCGGCGCAGCCAGCGCTCGACGAGGTCGATCGTCTCCTCGGCCGTCGGAAGCTCGGTCGCAAGTTCGGGTTCCGGCACCATGGAGTCGAGAATAGGGCGCGCGCATGCGCGGCGACCCTCTCCCGGCAACATTCGACGGAAACCTGCGGGCCCTGCAATTCCGGGCCACCGCGCCGCGCCCGGCCGCACGTTTCCGGCGTGCCGCCGCGTAGCATGACGACATGGCGGAGGCGGGCAGGCCCGGGGCGACGGGCACGGAGCGCGCCGACGTCGCCATCGTCGGGGGCGGCCACAACGGGCTGACGGCCGCCGCCTACCTGGCCCGCGCGGGTCTTCGCGTGGTCGTGCTGGAGAGGCTCGAGCAGTTCGGCGGCGCCGCCGTCTCGGTGGAGCCTTTCGCCGGCGTCGCGGCCCGGCTCTCGCGCTACTCGTATCTGGTGAGCCTCCTCCCCCGCCGGATCATCGCCGACCTCGGCCTTGACATCACGCTCGCCCGACGCCGGTTCTCGTCGTACACCCCGGTTCCCGCCGAGGATCGGGGCCTGCTGATCGACACCGGCGACGCCGGCGCGACCGACGCCTCTTTCGCCTCCATCGGGGCCGGTGCGGATGCCGCGGCCTGGCGCGAGTTCTCGGACGGCACCGGACGTCTGGCGCGCACGCTGTTCCCGACCATGACCGAACCGCTGCCGACCCGCGCCGAGGCCCGCGCGCTGCTCGGCGACGACGCGCTCTGGAACGAATTCATCGAGGAGCCGATCGGCGCCGCGATCGAGAGCACCTTCGCCTCCGACCTGGTGCGCGGCGTCGTGCTCACCGACGCGCTGATCGGCACCTTCGCCGAGCCGATCGACGCGAGCTTGGCGACCAACCGCTGCTTTCTCTACCACGCGATCGGGGGCGGCACGGGCGACTGGGATGTGCCGGTCGGCGGCATGCAGAGCGTCAGCGGGGCGCTCTGGCGGGCGGCCCTCGATGCGGGGGCGGAACTGCGCTCCGGCGCCGAGGTGACGAGCATCAGCCCGGACGGCGAGGTCGAGTACACGCAGGGCGGCACGGATCGCCGGATCGTCGCCGGCACGGTGCTCGCCAACGTGACCCCGTTCGAGCTTGCCCGTCTGCTCGGCGAGGAGGCCCCGCGCGCGGAGGGTGCGCAGGTGAAGGTCAACCTGCTGCTCTCGCGCCTTCCGCGTCTGCGCGAGGCGGGGGTCGATCCGGCCGCCGCGTTCGGCGGCACCTTCCACGCGAACGAGGGCTGGGCCTCCCTCGGCTCAGCGCATGCGGCGGCGAGCGCGGGCCGCGTGCCCGATCCGCTGCCGCTCGAGATCTACTGCCACTCGCTCACCGACCCGACGATCCTCGGGCCGGAGCTGGCGGCCAGCGGGGCGCACACGATGACCGTGTTCGGACTGCAGGTGCCCGACCGGCTGATCTCGGTCGAGAACAACGAGGCCCGGCGCGCGGAGCTGGAGGCGGCGGTGTTCCGCTCGCTCGATGCGGTGCTCGGCGAGCCGCTCGCCGAGCTGGTGCTGCGCGATGCGGAGGGCCGCCCGTGCGTCGAGACGAAGACGACGCGCGATCTCGAGCTCGCCCTCGGGATGACGGGCGGCAACATCTTCCACGCGCCGCTCGACTGGCCGTTCCTCGAGGACGATGCGCCACGTGCGGCGCCTGCCGAGCGCTGGGGAGTCGACACGGCGCATCCGCGCGTTCTGCGCTGCGGCGCGGGGGCGCAGCGCGGCGGGGGCGTCAGCGGGATCGGCGGCCACAACGCCGCGATGGCGGTGCTGGAGAACCTGTAGCCGCTACGCGGTCTCGGATTCGCCCCACTCGCTCGGCGCCGGCTGCCGCGTACCCGGAAGACGCACGTGGGCGGCCCACTCGTGCAGCCACTCCGGCACCTGGAAGTGCTCCGGGTCGATACCGGTGACCTCCGCCAGCTCGTCCGTCGGCACGGTGCCGCCGGCGTCGCGCAGAAAGCGCGCCTGCACGAACGCGCGCGCGTAGATCTCCCCCTCGACGACGAAGCGCTGCTCCATGTAGACACAGCGGTCGTCGAGCCCGAGCAGGCGGGACTCGATGTCGTAGCGCTGCCGGTACGTCAGCGACTTCCGGTAGGTGATGGTCTGCGCGGTGACGACCGGGTACATCTTGGCGGCACGCAGCCGCGCCCACACGCCGGTGCGCACGACGAGCTCCTGACGCGCGTGATCGAGCATCGAGAGGTACACGCCGTTGTTCATGTGCCGCAGCTCGTCGATATCGCCGAGCATCACACGGCGCTGCACCCGCCCGACGTGCTGCGGGTCGATGGGCGGCAGCTGCGGAGCGCGCACCGCGAGCCAGGCGAGACGGCCGAAGCGTCGGAAGGGATTCACGTCGGGAACGCTAACCCAGGGCCGCACCCTGCGCGAGAGCCCTGTGGTTGCGCGACAGCCAGGGGCGGCTCTCAGCGCGCGCGGTTGTCGACGATCGTCATGCGCGGCCCGCGGCGCTGGTAGCCGATCCCCGCGGCCTCGATCAGACGCACGACCCGGTGCCGGTGGCCGCGCCATGGCTCCAGCAGCTCGAGCATCCGGTCATCGTCGACGTCGCGGCCGAGCACCGCGTCACCGAGCAGGGCCGCACCGACCCGGCGGCTGACGTGGTAATCGCCCACGCTGACGTGGTCGGCGTCGCCGTGCGAGCGCTGCACCACCTCGGCGGCGGTCCACACGCCGATGCCGGGAACGGTCGTCAGTCCGGCCACCGCCTCCACGGCCGAGCGGCGCACGAGTCGCTCGAGCGAATCTCCCAGCTGCACGGCGCGCATCACGGTGTCGGATCGCTGCGGCCCCACCCCGGCGCGGTGCCACTCCCAGCTGGGCACCCGGCGCCACGTCGCCGCGTTCGGCGCGACGCGCATCCCCTCGGGCGCGGGCTCCGGGGCGGGCTCCCCGTGCCGACGCACCAGTTCGCGCCAGGCTCTCTTCTGCTCCACCCCGGTCACCTTCTGGCCAAGGATCGTCGGGACCAGGAACGGCAGGATGCGGTCGGCTCGCCCGTGCCGGAGCCCCCGGAACCGGCGGTGCAGTTCGGCGACCAGCGGATGCCGCGCGGGCTCGAATCCGTCCTCGTCGTCGTCGGCGCCGAGCAGTCGCGGAACCGTATCGAGCGCCTCGGCGGCCCCGGTGCCCCACGCAAGCGCGTCGACCGCACCCGAGGACTCCCGCAGCAGCAGCGTCGCGCTTCCGGCCGGGGTGGACAGCGCCAGCCACCAGCCCTCGGGCGTGCGTCGCACGCACGGGTCGGTGCGCCCCTGCCCGAAGGGGCTGAGCGTGAGCGCCAGCCGCACCTCGCGATCGGGGGTGTAGCGCGTTCGGAGGGGTTCCATTGCGAGGAGCCTAGGCCCGGCCCCCGAGAACGACGAAGGGGCGAGCCAGTGGCTCGCCCCTTCGCACCACGGCGCCGCGTGTGCGGGCCGCCGCGCGGACTTAGTAGCTGGTCAGCGCGAGGCTGCCGACGGTGAGCGCGATCGAGATGATCACGCCGAGCACCATGAAGATGATGCTGAGGATGATGCCGACCTTCGCCGGGGTGTTGGGAACGCCAGCGGCCTTCGACTGGTTGGCCGCGACGATGCTCAGGATGAGGCCGAGCAGCGGGAACAGGAACGCCAGCACGAGGCCGACGATGCCGAGGGTCTTGCCGGGAACGGCGGGGGCAGCGGCGGGAACGACGGGGTCAGTCATGACTCTCCTCTAGGTCTCTTACAACAAAATGAGTGACAATCGATGCCACTCGCCGACGACACTAGCGAGGTTCGCGCACTGCCGCGACAGGTATTTGCTACCTATCCCGCGTCGCGGACGCCGCGAAACACGGCATGATGGACCCTGATGAAGATCGGAATCTTGACCAGTGGGGGCGATTGCCCCGGCCTCAACGCGGTCATCCGCGCGGCCGTGTTCACCGGCACGAAGCTGCACGGCATGGAGTTCGTGGGCTTCAAGGGCGGCTGGCGCGGCGTCGTCGAAGGCGACACCATGCCCCTCGGGCGTCCCCAGGTGATGGGCATCTCCAAGCAGGGCGGCACCATTCTCGGCACCTCCCGCACCAACCCCTTCGAGGGAGGCGGCGCCCCGCGCGTTGCCGAGGTGATGGAGGAGCAGGGCATCGACGCGCTCATCGCGATCGGCGGCGAGGGCACGCTCGCCGCGGCGAAGCGCCTCACCGACGAGGGCATCCAGATCGTCGGGGTTCCGAAGACCGTCGACAACGACCTGTCGGCCACCGACTACACCTTCGGCTTCGACACCGCGGTGCAGATCGCGACGGATGCGATGGACCGTCTGCGCACCACCGGCGACAGCCACGGGCGCTGCATGGTCGCCGAGGTCATGGGCCGCCACGTCGGATGGATCGCCCTGCACTCGGGCATGGCCGCCGGCGCGCACGCGATCCTGATTCCCGAGCAGAAGACGAGCATGGACCAGATCATCGAGTGGGTGCAGTCGGCCCACGATCGCGGTCGCGCCCCGCTCGTCGCCGTCGCCGAGGGCTTCAAGCTCGACACCATGGACGACGCGCACTCGGAGCGCGGCCTGGATGCCTTCGGGCGTCCGCGGCTCGGCGGCATCGGCGAGCTGATCGCCCCCGAGATCGAGGAGCGCACCGGGATCGAGACGCGCGCCACCACGCTGGGTCACATCCAGCGCGGCGGCACGCCGACCGCCTACGACCGCGTCCTCGCCACCCGCTACGGCATGGCGGCGGTGACCTCGGTGCTCGAGAAGCACTGGGGCCGCATGGTCGCGCTGCGCGGCACGCAGATCGTTCACGTTCCGTTCGAGGATGCACTCGGCCGCCTCAAGACGGTGCCGCAGAGCCGCTACGACGAGGCCGCGGTCCTGTTCGGATGAGCTTCCGCGCGATCCGCGTGACGCGCGCCGCCGACCGCGGCGCGCCGAACCGGGTCGCTCTCGTCGACCTGCCCGACCTCGCTGATCCGCCGGCCCCGGGCGACGCGCTCGTCGAGGTCGAGTACTCGAGCCTGAACTTCAAGGATGCGCTCGCACTCACCGGGCGGCCCGGAATCGTCCGGGTCGACGAGCTGACGGCCGGCATCGACCTCGTCGGCGTCGTGCGCGCCTCCGCGTCGGACGGCTGGCAGCCGGGTGACCGGGTCGTCGTGAACGGCTTTGGGCTCGGCGAGACGGAGCCCGGCGGCCTCGCCGAGCGGACCCGCATCGACGGCTCCTGGGGAATCCGAGTGCCCGCCCGGATGACGAGCCGACAGGCCGCGGCGATCGGCACCGCGGGCTACACGGCGTCGCTCTGCGTCGACCGCCTGGCCCAGGCGGGACTCGGCGACGGCGCCGAGGTCGTGGTCACCGGCGCGGCCGGCGGCGTCGGCACGATCGCGCTGCTGCTGGGCCGGGCCGCGGGGTGGCGGATGACTGCGGTCACCGGGCGCCCCGAACGGGCAGACGGTCTCCGCGCCCTCGGCGCCGCCGACATCCTCGATCGTGCGGAGCTCTCGAGCCCCGGCAAGCCGCTGCAGTCGGCGCGCTGGGACGGCGCGATCGACGCGGTCGGCGGCGACATTCTCGCGAACGTGCTCGCCCAGACGCGCCCCGGCGGCACGGTCACCGCGTGCGGCAACGCCGCCGATGCCCGGCTTTCGACGACGGTGATGCCGTTCATCCTGCGCGGGGTGACTCTCGCGGGCATCAACTCGGTGGAGCCGCCGCACGCGGTGCGCTCGGCCGCCTGGGAGCGGCTCGATCGCGACCTGGATCTCGACGCCCTCGACGCGGTGACCGAGGAGATCGCGCTCACCGACGCGATCGAGGCGGCGAGCCGGTTCTTCGACGGCGGCGTGGCAGGTCGTCTCGTCGTCGACGTGCGCCGCTGATCGGCGACGTGCCACACTGACCCCATGACGGAACCGTTCGCCTTCACGGGCGCCCTGCTGGCGGGCGGGGTGTTCGCGGCGATCGCCGCGGCGATCCACGTCGCGATCTTCGTGCTCGAGAGCGTGCTCTGGATGCGACCGAGCGTGCGCCGGATCTTCGGCGTCCGCAGCGACGCCGACGCGGCGGCGATTCGCCCGATGGCCTTCAATCAGGGCTTCTACAATCTGTTCCTCGCGCTCGGCGTGCTCGCCGGACTGCTGCTCGCCACGTCATCCCTCGCCGTGGCGGGACTGGCCATCGCCGTCTTCGCGACGCTCTCGATGCTGCTCGCGGCGCTCGTGCTCGTCGTGTCGCAGCCGCGACTCTGGCGCGCCGCGCTGATTCAGGGGGCGACACCGCTGCTGGCACTGCTCGCGTTCGCGCTCGCAATGCTCGGCTGAGCTCAGCTGTCGCGGACGTACTCCTCGAGCGCCTCGAGCATCGACTCGACGGTCTTCTCCTCGGCGATCACGTGCACCGGCAGACCGACGGCGCGGGTGTCGAACGCGGTGCGCGGCCCGATGCACGCGACGATCACCGACTCGGGCAACGGCGCCAGCTGCGCAGCGATCTGACGGGCGACGCTTCCCGAGGTGACCAGCACGGCGCGAATGCTCCCGCTCGCGACGTCGGCCGCGACCGAGGGGGCCACCGGAACGCCGACCGTGCGGTAGGCCGAGACGAAGGTCGCCTCGAAGTTGAGGCGCGCGAGCCCCGCCACCAGGGTGGGATCGCTCGCGTCGGACTGCGGCACGAGCGCGCGCCCGCGCACGTCGCCGACCGGCCACTCGGCCACGAGCCCCCGTGCCGAGTTGTCGCTCTGCGGAACGAAGTCGACGTGATAGCCGGCGAAGGTGAGGGCCTGCGCCGTCGTCTCGCCGACCGCCGCGACGCGCGTGGTCTCGGGCAGGCGGATGCCGTGACTGATGAACACGTCGACGGTGGTGGCGCTCGACACGACGAGCCAGTCGAACTCCCCCGCCTCGAGCCGACGCAGCTCCGCGGCCAGAACGTCCGGGGTCTCGACGCTGGCGAAGTTGACCAGCGGGGCGATCACGGCGATCGCGCCGTGCGCGCGCACGGTGGCGGCGACGCCGTCGCCCCACCGTCCGCCGCGCGGCACGAGGATGCGCCACTTCGCCAGTTCGCCGGAGGATCTCACTCGCCCATCCTCCCGCGTGCGCCGCGCCGACGCGAATCGGTCAGTCGTCGCTGAAGATCGCCCAGGCGACGAGACCGACGGCGATCACGGCCACCGCCGCGCCTCCGATGATCCACGGAACGGGGTTCTCCTTGTAGGCGGCCACCGCCTTGTCGCTCAGCTCGCCGACGCGCTTGGGGACGTTGACTCGATCTTCGATCGCGTCCAGCGTCTCCGCGAGCTCGTGGCGGGCCTTGGCAGCTGCTGCTTTTGCGTCAGTCATGCTCATGGGGTGGTGCCTCGCTTTCCGATTCCTTGAATTGCTCTGAGGTCGCGCTTCCAGCTCTCGACCGACTCCGTGGGGACGGGCGGGATGCCCCGCATCAGCACGCGATAGCCGATGAAGCCGACGATCGCCGCGATGATGAGCAGCACCAGCGCCACGAGGAGTGCCGCCAGCCACCCGGGCATCACGAGCGAGAGCGCCAGGATGGCCGCGGTCAGCAGCACCCCGAGCATCGCCAGCAGCACGAGCGCCGCGCCGGCCAGGAGGCCAGCGCCGATCCCGATCGACTTGAACTTTGCGATCAGCTCGGTCTTGACGAGCTCGATCTCGCGCTGCACGAGCGCGGTCACCTGATCGGGCAGCTCGGTGATCAGGGTCAGGAGTCCCCGCCGCGGGGAACGAGTACGGGTATCAGTCATGGGTTCATCCGGCGCCGCGGCGCCTAGCTCGACTTGGCGGTCGACTTCGAGGAGGAGCTCGACGCCGCCGACTTCTTGGCGGCCGGCGTCGCGGACTTCTTGGAGGAGACCTGCGAGACGACCTTCTTGGCGTTCTCGGAGACGAACTCGGCGACGTCCGGCGCCTTGTCCTTCACGAAGGTCTCGACGGTGTCGACCTGGCGCTGCACGCGCGGGTCGTTCCAGAACTTCGCGGCGGTCGACTTGATCTGCTCGTAGCGCTCACGCCCCGCCCGAGTTCCCAGCACATAGCCGACGCCGAGTCCGGCGACGAACAGAATCTTGCCTCTCACGATGGTTCCCTCCCACGGGTGTGTCTCGAGTCACTGCGGACTCAAGCGTTCAGGTCTGGTTCCAGCGTCCTCCACGAATTGCATTCCGTCAACGGAATACCCCGAAGAGTCACGGAAGATTCAGGATGCGAGCTATCAGCATGCTATGCGGACGCGCACAGAGCCGCCCGCTCGCGCGCGGGCCCGCAGCGTGTGCTGCGAGCCCGCGTCACGGCAATCGGACACCCTGCCCCTCGAGTCTCAGCTCTCGAGAGGCAGGGGCCGAGTCGTCTCCCTAGCTCTGGGCCTGTGCCCGGCGACGTGCCGCCAGGAGCACCGCACCGGCGAGCAGGAGGGTCGCGGCAAGACCCAGGGATCCTGCGGCCACCGCGCCCGTCAGCGCCAGAGTGGGAAGGTCACCGCACGTGGACGGCGTCGCGAAGGTGTAGCTCCACGTGTAGGGCAGCTCACGATCGCCCGCGAATCCGGCGCCGACCGCCGGGGTCGCGGTGATCGTGACCGTGCCCGCGGACGAGACCGTGAAGGTTCCGCCGCTCGTGAACGGCGTTCCGCCGTTCACCGTCCACAGGATGGCGTCCGGTTCGCCCTCTTCGTTGCCGAGGGTGTACGAGCCGCCGCCCGAGCAATCGAGCTGCGCGAACGACACCGTCGGCGTCACGACGCCGAGCGTGGGCGGGCAGAACCCGTCGGTCTGGAACGCGTGCTCCCACGTCGAGGTGCCGATCAGGCGGTAGCCCTCGTCGGCGTGGGCCGTGATCTGGACGTGGCTGCCCGGCTCCGCCGAGTAGACTCCCGGCTCGATCGGCGTCGCGGTGGCACCATCGAACGAGACCGTGTACGTCACGTGCTCGGCCGCCACGACGGTGAAGCCCTGATCGAGGACACCGCCGTTGATGTCGTCGCAGAGGTCGCTCCACGTCACCGTCTCGCCCGGCACCGAGATGTCGGTGAGGCAGTCCGGGTCGGCCATCGTGTACTCGCCGAGCACGATGCGGTCCGCGTCGCCGGGGAGGACGTAGCCTGCCCCGTCAGCGACGGCGATGACCGTGAAGGTGGTCCCCGGTGCGACCGCGTGGAAGCCCGCGGCGACGCCCGTGGCGACGCCCTCGCCGATCTGCACGAGGTAGGTCACGTTCGCCGTCGCCGGGATCGTGTAGCCGCCCTCGGTCTGGGCGCCCGGCGTCGACTCGTCACACAGCACCTGTGTGATGGTCGGGTCCACCGGGGCGACCTCGATGGCGCAGTCTCCGGCCGAGGAGAAGGTGTGCTCCCACTGCTCGAAAACGGCGCCGGTCACGGCCTTGAGCGCGCGCAGCGTGACGGTGATGTCGGTCGAGGTGGGGTTCACATTGTGAACGCCCGCTACGACGTCGGTCCAGATGCCGCCCTCGAGCACCTGGTAGGTCACGCCGGAGGCCGCGGTGACCGTGTAGCGCGCCTGGCTGCGCTCGCCCGGCGTCACGCCGGTGCACTCCTCGTCGGTGAACGTCGGGGCGACCGGGGTGACGACGATGATGCAGTCGCCGGCGCGGGTGAACGTGTGCTCCCAGCTGTCCAGCACCGCGCCGGTCGAAGTCATGACCGCCCGCAGCTGCACCGTGATGTCGGCCGACGTGGGGTTGACATCGTGGATGCCCGCTCCGATGCTCGTCCACGTGCTGCCCTCGAGCACCTGGTAGGTCACACCGGAGGCCGCCGTGATCTCGTACGAGGCCTGCGTGCGGTCACCGTCGGTGACGCCGGTGCACTCCTCGTTGACGAAGGCCGGGGTGACGGGCTCGGGGTCGTCGCAGTCCGCGGCGCTGAAGACGTACGGTCCCCACGTGGTGGTGCCGCCGAGCACGTAGCGCGTCGCGTCGTAGCTCGAATCCAGAATCGCCCGGATCGAGACCGTGGAGCCGGTCGTCGGGGTCACCTCGCCCGCCGCGGCGTCGGCAAAGGCACCGCCGTCGAGCGAGACCTGGTAGACGACGCCCGCGGTGGTCGGGATCGCGTAGGTCCCGTCGGTCGGAGCGAAGTCGATGCACCGCGACAGCTCGACCGCCGGAGTCGTCGGGATGATCTCCGTCGGCGCGCACGCCTCCGGGAAGTCGTACTGCGGCTTGATCGTCAGGTAGTTCTTCTTCTCGTAGCCATTGCTCCAGCGCGCCGTGAGTTCGAGCTTCTTCTCGACCGCGTCGGTCATGTACTCGGTGACGACGAGCGTGCCGCCAGCGGCAATCGTCGTGCCGACGGGCACGAGGCTCGTGTCGCTGGACTCGATGATCGTCTCGGATCGGCTGCTCTCCGAGTTCTCGATGGTCCAGGTGATCTTGAAGGCGGCCTCGTTGTCGGTGCTGCAGACGATGCTCGCGCCGATGGTGTTGTGATGCGCGGCGCTGGGGCCGGCAACGACGGCGATGATGCCCGCCGCGATCGCCAGCGCGCCGAAGCCCGCGAGGATCTTTCTGAACATGGGGGATTTCCTTGCTGAGAGGGGGAACAGCACCACCGCGCGCGGCCGCTCCGGGGGCGGAGCGCGGACGTCGATGCGCCGGTCTCCGGCGGGGGAGCCGGAGCAGGGGGACGGCGTGGGGCCGCAGGGATTCGGGACGCGGCCTCAGCGAATGGGGGACGGGACGTGAGAGATCGGGTCGGCACCTTTCCACGTCGCGAAGGCTGAGAGGCAACGCGCCCGGGGGTGAACGCGCCCTTCGCGAGGAAGTTTCATCAAACTAGCAGGTCCTCACTTCGGCCAACAAGGCGCCGTGCGGGACCGGTGCCCGCGGTGTGCGGCGCCCGTTCTCAGCACGGGCGCCGCACACCGCCGGATTCAGGGCTGCGTCACCGGGCGGCGACGAGCGAACATCAGCAGCCCGCCGGCGAAGAACATCGTCGCGGCGAGTCCGAGGGATCCGGTCGCGATCGTTCCGCCGGTGAGCGCAAGCGTCGGCAGGTCCCCGCAGACGCTGGGCTGCTCGAAGGCGAGGTTCCACGTGTAGGGAAGCTCATCCTCCCCGGCGAAGCCCGCACCATCTGCCGGCATGGCGGTGATCGTCACGGCACCCGGCGTGGAGACGGTGAACGTGCCGCCGCCGGTGAACGTGGCGCCTCCATCGACGCTCCACAGGATCGCGTCCGGGGTGCCCTCCTCGTTGCCGAGCGTGTAGGAGCCATCCGCTTCACACGTCATCTGCTGTGCCACGACCGTCGGCGTCACCAGACCCAGCGTCGGCGGGCAGAACCCGTCGGTCTGGAACGCGTGGTCCCAGCTCGTGGTGCCCGAGAGGACGTAGCCGTCCTCGGGGTGCGCCGTCACGACGACGTAATCGCCCGGGGCCGCCGAGTGGATGCCCGCCGCGATCGGCGTCGAGTCCGCGCCGTTGACCGACACCGAGTAGGTGACGTGGTCCACGGCGACGACCTCGAAGCTCTGCTCCAAGACGCCTCCGTTGATCTCGTCGCAGAGGTCACTCCAGAACACGGGGTCGCTCACGACGATCTCCACGCCGCAATCCGGGTCGGCAATCGTGTACGGGCCGTAGAACTTCGCCGTCTCGCCCGGAGTGGTGATGTAGTAGCCCGCCGCCCAGTCGCCGACGGCCTTGATCTCGAACTCGTCGCCCGGGCTGAGCACCTGCAGGCTTCCGGTCGTCGCGGCGGTCCAGCTGCCGCCGTTCACCTTCACGAAGTAGTTGACGCCGGTGACGGCCGTCAGCGTGTACCCCGCGGTGCTGACCTCGCCGGGCGTTCCCGTGCACACGGCCTGGCTGATGGCCGGCTCGATCGGGGTCACCTCGGTGTAGCACTCCTCGTTCGGTTCGGAGAAGCTGTGCGACCACTCGCCGACCAGCGTCGACCCTCGGTAGGCCTTGATGGTCACCTCGGTCGTGCCGTCCGGCGAGGGCACCTCGTGCGCGACGCCGGCGGCGACGGTCACGTAGCTCGCGGACCCGATCTTCGCCGTGTAGGTGATGCCGTCCAGCGCGGCGAGGGTGAAGGTGCCGGTCGTGTCGTCACCGGTGCCCCCGATGCAGACCGAGTCGGTGAACGTCGGAGCCGGCGGGGCGCACGGAGGCTCATTCGTCGTCAGCGCCGCCTCAATCGTGTAGCTGACAGTCTTCGTGGTCTCGCCACCCGGGAAGGTGTGGCCGTCGTTCGCCGTCGCCGTGCGCTCGTGGGTGCCGGCGGTGGTGGCCGCGGCCGAGTTCCAGGTCGCGTTCACGATTGTGAACTCAGCTGTTCCGGCGACGCCGCACGAGGCGGGGGTGACGACGACGCTCGCCGCGGCGTCCTCATCCAGGCAGTCCGGCGACTTGACGAGCTTGTAGGTGAGGTTCCAGCCGGACGGCGACGGGAAGTCCTCCGCAGGCTGGCCCGGTCCCGTCAGCACCTTGCCGTTCAGCAACGAGGTGGTGGTGGCGCTCACGTCGTAGAGGTCGACCTGGTAGTAGGCGTCGCAGGTCTCGAGCAGCTGGTCGTCGAGCTTGGAGAGCTCGCTCGGCTCACAGGTGTCGGTTCCGACGTGCGTGAAGTACGCCTGGGGCCAGGTCGGCGTCGTGGAGTTGACCCATCCGGGCATCTTCCACGCGACCAGGACGCAACCCTCCGGGTCGACCGTCGGCTGCTCCGGCTCATCGCTCGGCACCTGGCAGACGATCACGTGGCTGATCGAGTCCTTGACAGGGTGCACGAACGTGGCACCGGCCGCCAGACCCGAGTCGTACACGTAGCTGCCGTTGACCAGCTCGCCGGCGCTGCTGCTGCCAGCCTTGATCACGACCTTCGACCACTCCCAGCCGTCATCGGGTTCGGGAAGTGTGTAGGGGTTCACCGCCGAGTTCTCGGTCGAGAAGCTCGGCTTCTCGCAGCTTTCGCCTTCGAGCGTCTGCCAATAGGCGGCTTGGTTGGAATCGGTCGCGGTCGCGGGTGCCGCGACGACGCCGACGACGCCGGCACCGAGGGCCAGCGCCAATGAGGTTGCAAACAGCTTTTTGTACATGTGGGGGAGGATTCCTTGCTGAGAGGATCCGCGCCCCGCGCGCAACACAGAGCATCACGTGGGGGACGTGGACAAGGGGGGCCTTGCCGCTTCGGCGAAATCAGTCACCACGCGGGGGAGCGGGCGCCTGACCGGGATATCGACGAAGCCTCGCCAACGTAGCATGTCCGCAATTAGGAGGACAAGGCGTTCTCCACAGGTCCGGGCGCAGCGCAGCCCCGCGTCGCCGTGTCTCAGCTCACGGCGGCGGGACCGAACCGCCCGCGCGCCCGCGGGCGCCCCCGCCCGAGATCGAGCGGGGGCGCCGCAGGCTGCGTGGCCTTTCTACGGGCGGATCAGTGCCCGGCGCTGGCGAGCCAGCACGAGCAGCCCTCCGGCGAGGAGCACCACTCCGCCGAACCCGAGCCCACTCAGGACCGACGAGTCAGTGCCCGTCAGCGCCAGAGTCGGCAGATCGTCGCACGGTCGAGGATCCGTGAAGTCGAGCTCCCATTCGAGAGTGGCCCCTTCTTCACCGGCGAATCCGTAGCCCTCGGCCGCCGTGGCCGTCAGCACGACCGTCTGCGTTCCGGAGATGACGAAGCTGCCCTCGGTGGCGGGCAGGCCCCCGACCGTCCAGGAGACGGCGTCCGGGAAGAGGTCCCCGTCGAGCGTCTCAAAGGTCAGCGATCCGTCCGCGTCGCAGGTCGGCTGCGTCGAATCGACATCCACCGTCACGGTCGGCAGCGTGCACAGGTCATCGAGCGTGAACTCGTGCATCCAGCGCGCCTCCCGCGGGTGCTTCAGCTCGTAGCCGTCCATCGCATGCGCCTTGATCACCACGGTGTCGCCGATGCTGGCCGCGATCGGGATTCCGTAGGCCTCGGCAGGCACGACGCCCTGGTCGACTCCGTTGAGCTTCCAGGTGAAGTACACCCCGTCCGTGGCGTAGACGACGAAGTAGCCATCGACCACACCGCCGCGCACCTGGTCATCGCAGTATGCGTCGTAGAACTTCGGCGGCTCCGGCACGATGCACTGGCTCGCGTCGAGGATGTCAGGGATCGTGTACTCGAACTCCTTCTGGAGCGATCCGTCAGCGAACGCGTGGCCCGGGTTCGCCGTCGCCGTCCGCGTGTGCGTGCCCGGCGTCATGTCGGCCGGGGCGTCCCACGTGGCGTTGTGGATCCGGAACGTCACCGATCCCGGCTCGTCGCACGTCGCCTGCGTGGGGGTTGCAGCGGCCCGCGCGTCGCGCACCTCACAGCCCGGAACGGTCGAGTCCAGCACGTCGGGGACGGTGTACTCGATCTCCTTGGTCAGCATCCCACCCGGGAACGCGTGTCCGGAGTCCGCGGTCGCCGTCACCGTGTGCGTGCCGGGTGTGGTGGGAGGGGTGCTGTTCCAGGTCGCGTACGCGATGTGGAACTCCGGGGCGCCCGGTGCGTCGCACGTGGCCTGCGTCACCGTGACGCTGGCAGACGCATCATTCACAATGCAGTTGCCGTCCGGCGCGGTGATGGTGTGACTCCACCGCCAGTTGTCGTCGTTGCCCTGGAGCTCATAGCCCGGCAGTTCGACCGCGCGGATCTGGACGACGGTGCCGACGGCAGCGGGGTAGGTTCCCGTGCCCTTCTCGGTGTAGCTGCCGGCGCCGTTGAAACGCACCTCGTACTTGACACCCGCGGTCGCCGGGATCGTGTAGCTGCCGTCGCCCCACTGGCCGGGGTCCGTGCACTGAGCGTTCGCGAAGGCCGGAGCGGCAGGCACGACCGTCGGCTTGTCACAGCCCGCGGCGTGAAGCAGCTGGTTGTACGGCGTCCAGTTCTGGCCCGGGTAGCTGCCGCTCACGCCCTGCTTGACGTAGTTGAACGGGGGAATGATGTCCTGCGCGTGTGCACCGTGGCCGCTGGGCTCCAGGACGGCACTGATGGAGATGTTGTTCTCGGTGTAGTTCGGACCGCCCGTCTTGTGGCAGATGTCGATCTTGCGGTCGGTGTCATCCGGCGGACACGGCTCGACAACCACCGTTCCGGTGTCGCGGCTCCACTGGTCGCCGTCGTGGGCGACCACGACCACCCGATAGCTGTGCGACAGGCCGTCATCCGGGAAGCTCTCGACGCGCGTGAAGTTGCGCCCGAAGTCCGAGTCCTCGACGACCTTCACGTCGTCGATGTAGATCGCGACGTAATTGTCGCCACCGTTCTGGTAATTGCTCAGAGTGACGGACACCGCGTCACAGGTGTGGCTGATCTGGGCCGTATGGGCGCTCGCCGGGCCGGCCGTGAGCGCAACGATGCCGAGCGAGAGCGCAATCACGCTCAGCCCGGCTAGGAGTTTCTTGAACATGGGGGACGTTCCTTTGACTGAGAGGCGTCGCGCCGCTCACGTCTTTCGGCGTGGGGGGACGCCAAAGGGAGGCGACGTCTGTCGCCGAGAGGGGCCGGTGTCGCAGTGACCCGGGAGAGCACACACGCGGCGAGGCCTGGGAGGGGAATCCCGCGCTCGCCCGTCAAGCGGGTATCTAAGCTTTGTCCATCTTTGGCAATCGCCTTCCCACGCCGGGGAACCATCGGCTGCGTACCGGTCGCACGCGACCAATCCGACGTATTGTCGCCACGGTAACAAGGGACTCAGCGCACTACCAGATAGACAGAATAGTCGCAAGTTACGCTCACCTCACGGCGTGTCGCTCCGGGCAGCGGCCCGCCGGTGGGCATGCAACGCGGCCCTGCGGTGCCATGTCTCAGCTCATGGCGGCGGGACCGCGTCACCCGCGCGTCCGCGGCTCCAGCGCATCCGTGGCGCTCCCGATCACGTTCGAGGGGGAGCACCACGGGGCGCGTGGCTTCCTAGTGGTGGATCTGCGCTCGGCGCTGCCGGGCGAGGACGAGGAGTCCTCCCGCCAGCAGCACGCCGCTCGCGAATCCGAGCCCACTCACGACTGACGAGTCAGTACCCGTCAGCGCCAGCGTGGACAGATCGCCGCACGGCCTCGGATCCGTGAAGTCGATCTCCCATTCGAGAGTCGACTCCTCTTCACCCGCGAACCCGTAGCCCTCGGCCGCCGTCGCGGTCAGATCCACCGTCTGCGTTCCGGAGAAGTCGTAGCCGCCTTCCGAAGCCGGCAGACCGTTGACTGTCCAGGAGACCGCGTCCGGGTAGAGCTCGCCATCGATGGTCTCGAAGGTCAGCGTTCCGTCCGCGTCGCAGGTCGGCTGCGTCGAATCGACGTCAACCGACACCGTCGGGAAGGTGCACAACTCGTCGAGTCCGAAGTAGTGCTTCCACTCGACACGGCGGTCCTTCAGCGTGTAGCCGTCCATGGCGTGCGCCTTGATGACCACCTTGTCACCGACTTCCGTCGCGATCTGAACACCGTACGCCTCCGGCGGCACCACACCCTGGTCCACTCCGTTGAGCTTCCAGGTCAGGTACACCCCGTCGGTCGCGTACACGATGAAGTACGGATCGACGATGCCGTTCGGCACGTACTCGTCACAGTACGCATCGAAGAACTCCGGCGGGGTCGGCTTGATCGGGCACGGACGCTCCGGTGCCTTGATCTTCTCGCTCCACTTCGAGTCGCCCTTCAGCTCGTACCCGTGGAGCGCCACCGCCTTGACCTGCACGTACGTGCCCGCCGCGACGGGGTGCTTGCCAGCCTCGACGTCCATGTACGGACCGTCGTGGCCGTAGCGCACCTGGTACTGCACATGATCGACCTGCGGAATCCAGTAGCTGCCGTCGCCGACCTGTCCGTCGTATGTGCACTGCGCGTCGCGGAAGACCGGCGGCTCCGCCGTCACCTTCTTGTCGCACTTGTGGTCACGCCCGTCTCGGCTCTGCGACTGCGTGTTCAGGACCGAGTCGCTGATGTCCGAGTTCGGCCGCTGGTCATCGCGGTCGCGATCCTCGCAGCGGTCGTTCGGCTTGTCGCACTTGTCGTCACGACCACCCGACTGCGTCAGCAGACCCGACTCCCCAGCACCCGACTTCGGGTTCTGGTGGTCACTGTCACGGTCATCGCAACGGTCATCGTTCTTCCCGTCGTCGTCCTTCTCGTCGCACTTGTCATCACGATCGCGCGACAGGCTCGACAGGACTGACTCATCGGCAGCGAAGTTCGAGTTCTGGTGGTTGCCGTCGCGATCCTCGCAGCGGTCATCCTTCTTTCCGTCGTCCTTCTTGTCGTCGTCCTTCTTGTCGCAGTCGTTGTCGCGACCGCCCGACAGTGCGGAAAGAGTCGACTCGTCAACGGTAAGAGACGAATCGAGGTGGCCGTCGCGGTCATCGCACCGGTCATCCTTCTTCCCGTCGTCCTTCTTGCCGTCGTCCTTCTTACCGTCGTCCTTCTTGCCGGAGTCATCCTTCTTTCCGGAGTCATCCTTCACCGCGACGAGAGCCTGATCGGCGTCGTCGCTCTCATCTTCGCCGAGCAGCACTTCCGTGCCGTCGGCGTCGAGACACAGACCGACCGTGACGTCATCGCACGAGGGGATGACCGGGTCGTCTTGCGCGCTGGCCGTGCCGGCCGTCAACGCAACGATGCCGAGCGAAAGCGCGATGGCGCTCAGCCCGGCGAGGAGCTTCTTGAACATGGGGATTCCTTCAGTGAAGGCGTCGCGCCGCAGCGAAGTCGCGGCGTGGGGGGACGCCGATGTCGCGACGAGATCCGTCGCAGAAATGGAGTGGCTCGCTGAGAGGAGTCGAATAAGACGTGACTCGACGGGGCGACGAACTGAGACCAGCCCTGGTCGATCAACTGCGTGATGCTATGCGTGATCCATACGGGCGTTTGCCTTTCCACGCCGGGGAACAATCAGGCACGCGATGTCGGAGCGTGACCAATCCGACGTAATCTCGTCACGTTAACAAGAGGATCCGCCATATACCAGATAGACAGACTGGTCGCGAAATCGACACGCCTAGTGCACGTACTCCAGCAGGTCGAAGCCGACCGTGCGCATCGCTTCGAGGGCGCGCAGCCGCGAGGCGGCCCCCTCGTCGGCGAAATGCACGGTGACGGCGTAGGCGACCGCGTGCCGCGGTCCGCGCAGCACGCCTGCCTCGGCGCGCACACCCGTGTCGGTGCCCGTCTTGTTGACGAGCTGCAGACCGTGATCGGGGGTCCGATGCGAGAACGGATCGAGCCCGAAGGCGCTCGCCACCATCGAGAGGTCGGCGTTCAGCGAGAGCCAGCCCAGGACGCGGCTGCTCGTCGCGTGATCGACGACGCGCCCGTGCGCCAGAGCGACGAAGAGCTCGGTGAGCTCTGCGGTCGATCCCACCGAGAGCTGGGGAGCGTCGTCGGGGCCGCGCAGGTCGCGCACGAGATCGAGCAGCGCGGTGCGGGTCAGCCCGAGCCCCTCGGTGCGCGTGCGGACGGCGTCGAGGCCGACCTGGCGCAGCAGCACGTTGGTCGCGAGGTTGTCGCTCGCGGCACCGATCAGCGTCGCGAGATCGGCCACCGGAAGCGAGGGGGCCTGCAGGTGCTGCCAGACGCCGCTGTCGCCGACCGCGTCGCTCGGCGACTTGTCGAGGATGGCGAACCCGCTGGCGTCGCGCTCGGTGATCCGCGCCGACAGCTCGACGAGCAGCAGGATCTTGCCGATGCTCGCCGTCGGCAAGGCGATGCGCTCGTCGATCGAGGCGAGCGGTTCGTTCGAGTCGAGGTCGACCACCGACGCCGAGACCTGGGCGCCGTCGTAGGCGATCTCCCCCAGCGCCGTGAAACTCGCCGAGAAGTTGGCGACGCGCTCGATCGCGCGATGACGAGGCGTACGCGGCCCGCGTACGCGATCTCGTCGCTCAGGCGACGGCGCGAGTTCTACCAAATGGTCACACGATCGTTCGGGTCGAGCCAGAGGGCGTCCGTCTCGCTGAGATCGAACGCACGAGAGAACTCGTCAATATTACGAACGATCTGGTTGCAGCGGAACTCGCTCGGCGAATGCGGGTCGATCGCGAGCAGTCGGATCGCCTCCTCGTCGCGGTATTTCGACCGCCAGGCCTGGGCCCAGCTGAGGAAGAAGCGCTGCGCGCCGGTGAGCCCGTCGATGACCGGGGGCTCGGCGCCGTCGAGTGACAGCTGGTAGGCCTTCCACGCGATCCCGAGCCCGCCGAGGTCGCCGATGTTCTCGCCGATGGTGAGCGCCCCGTTCACGTGGTGGTCCGGAATGCCGTTCAGAGCGAGGGCGTCGTACTGCGCGATGAGGCTGGCCGTGCGCTCCTCGAACGCCGCGCGATCCTCGGCCGTCCACCAATCGGTGAGCCGACCGTCGCCGTCGAAGCGCGAGCCCTGGTCGTCGAAGCCGTGCCCGATCTCGTGCCCGATCACCGCGCCGATCGCGCCGTAGTTGGCCGCCGCATCCCGACTCTCGTCGAAGAACGGGAACTGCAGAATGGCGGCCGGGAACACGATCTCGTTGAAGCCCGGGTTGTAGTACGCGTTGATCGTCTGCGGCGTCATGAACCACTCGTCGCGGTCGAGCGGCTTGCCGATCTTGCCGAGCTCCCGCTGGAACTCGAACTCCGAGGCGGCGCGAACGTTGGCGACCAGATCATCGGCGTCGATCGCCAGCGTCGAGTAGTCGCGCCAGCGGACCGGGAAGCCGATCTTGGGGGTGAACTTCTCGAGCTTGTCGAGGGCGCGCTGCCGGGTCTCCTCGGTCATCCAGTCGAGGTTGCGGATGCTCTGGCGGTAGGCCTCCACCAGGTGGGCGACGAGGTCATCCATCGCGGCCTTCGCCGTCGGACTGAAGTGCTTCTCGACGTAGATGCGACCGATCGCCTCGCCGAGCGCGCTCTCGGTGACGGCGACCCCGCGCTTCCAGCGCGCGCGCAGCTCGGGCGTTCCGGTGAGCGTCTTTCCGTAGAAGTCGAAGTTGGCGTTCACGACCTCGCTGTGCAGGTAGGGCGAGGCGGAGCGGATGACCTGCCAGCTCAGCCAGTCCCGCCAGGCGGGGACCCGGTCCTCGACGAGCAGCTCGGCGAGACCGGCGACGAAGCTCGGCTGACGCACGACGACCTCATCGAAGGAGCCCGCGGGCACATCGAGGGCCTCGAGCCAGGAGCCGACGAACGACGCGGCGGCGCCGGCCAGAGCCGTCACCTCGTTCCACGGAGTGAGGTTGTAGGTCGCCTGGCTGTCGCGCGAGCGGACGTTGTCCCAGTGGTGGGAGGCGATCGCCCTCTCGAGCTCGAGGATGCGCGTGGCGCGCACGGCCGCGTCGTCGAGGCCGGCCATCGCCAGCATCCGCTCGAGGTGCGCGAGGTAGGCGGCGCGGATCTCGGCGAACTTGTCCTCGCGGTAGTACGACTCGTCGGGAAGGCCGAGGCCGCCCTGCTCGAGAAATACCAGGTAGCGCTCGGGGTTCCCGGGGTCGTTGTCGACGAAGGCCTGAATGAAGCCGCCGACTCCGGCCCGCTCCAGCCGCCCGAGAATCTGCGCGAAGCTCATCAGGTCGGTGGCCGACGCCGCCGCGGCCAGCTCCTCGGCGACCGGACTCCAGCCCAGCTCTTCAATCCGCTGCTCGTTCATGAAGCTGGCATAGAGGTCGCCGATCTTGCGCTCCTCCGTGCCCGGGGCCGCCGACTGCGCGGCCTCGATGATCGCGCGCACGGCCTGTTCGGCCTCCTCGGCCAGCACGTAGAAGGAGCCGTAGCGCGCCTTGTCGGCCGGGATCTCGGTGCGATCGATCCACTGCCCGTTGACGTGCCGGAAGAGGTCGTCTTGAGGGCGGACCGCCGGATCGAGCTCGTCGATTTCGATGCCGGAGGGGAGCAGTGCGTCGGTCATACCCGTCAGCCTAGATTCTTCTCCGTGCACGAATGCCGCGCCCTCGCCGGATAGCGTGAGGAGGTGAATTCTGCTCCCTCCTCGGTGACAGCCTGGCGCAACGCCGTCTTCGTCGTCTTCACCGTCAACGGTCTGGGCATGGCGGCCTGGATCTCCCGCATCCCGGCGCTGCGCGACCAGCTGGACATCCCGGTGTCGCAGGTCGGCATTCTGCTGTTCGCGATTTCGACCGGGGCGATCCTCGGTCTGCTGATCTCGGGGCATCTGGTGCACGCGATCGGCGGCGCGCAGACGATCCGGGTGACGCTGCTCGCGTTCGGCCTGGGGCTGATCCTCACGGGCGTCGCGACCACGGTGCTGTCGAACTTCCTGCTCGCGCTGCTCGGCATGGCGATCACTGGCTTCGCCGGCGCGGTGTGCGATGTCGCCATGAACGTCGAGGGCGCGGGCGCGGAGCGAGCGCTTGGCCGCAACATCATGCCCTGGTACCACGCGAGCTGGAGCCTGGGAACAGTCGCGGGGGCCGGCATCGGCTCGGCGGCGGCGTTCGCCGGGGTGCCTGTGCTCGTGCATCTCGGGCTGATGGGAGTCGTCTTGGCGGTCGCTGCGGTCGTCGTGCCGCGCTGGCTGCCCGCGCACATCACCGAGGAGGAGGGGCAGGAGCCCCGCCCCGGCTTCCGCGAGCGGATGGCGATCTGGCGCGACCCGCGCACTCTGCTGATCGGCCTGATCGTGCTCGGCATGGCCTTCACCGAGGGCAGCGCGAACGACTGGCTCGCCCTCGCGCTGATCGATGCGCATGATCTGGAGAACGGAACGGGCGCGCTGCTGTTCGGCGTCTTCGCCGCCGCGATGACGATCGGACGCATCGTCGGGGTTCCGATCCTCGATCGCTTCGGCCGGGTGCCGGTGCTGCGCGCCTCGGCGCTGACCGCGGCGGTCGGGCTGGCGATCGTCATCCTGGTCCCGATCCCGGCGCTGTACGTCGTCGGCATCGTGCTCTGGGGGCTCGGGGCCTCGCTCGGCTTCCCCGTGGGCATGTCGGCGGCGGCCGACGATGCGCGCACCGCGGCCGCCCGCGTGAGCGCGGTGGCGACAGTCGGGTACTTCGCCTTCCTGGTCGGCCCACCGCTGATCGGATTCGCGGGTGAACTGATCGGTCTATTGAACGCGCTGTTCATCGTGCTCGCGCTGATCGTGCTCTCCGCCGTCATGTCGCCCGCCGCGCGCGAGCCGGCGCCGGCGCCGGACGACGAGCCGGTCGACGCCTCGTAGGATCGACGCGTGCGTCTTGTCATTGCTCGCTGCTCCGTCGACTACGCCGGGCGACTGAGCGCGCATCTCCCCCTTGCGACGCGACTGCTGCTCGTGAAGTCCGATGGCAGCGTGCTCGTGCACTCGGATTCACTGAGCTACAAGCCGCTGAACTGGATGAGCCCGCCGTGCACCTTCACCGTCGATGAGGTCGACGAGGAGCGCGCCTCGGCCGGCGTCGTCGACCTCTGGCGGGTCACCCACGCCAAGACCGCCGACCTGCTGGTGATCTCGATTCACGAGATCCTGCACGACACCTCCCACGAGCTCGGCATCGACCCGGGCCTGCAGAAGGACGGCGTCGAGGCCGAGCTGCAGCGCCTGCTCGCCGAGCAGATCGAGCTGCTGGGGGAGGGGCACGAGCTGGTGCGCCGCGAGTACATGACCGCGATCGGTCCGGTCGACATTCTGGCGCGGGATGCGAACGGCGCCTCGGTCGCCGTCGAGATCAAGCGCCGCGGCGACATCGACGGGGTCGAGCAGCTCACCCGCTACCTCGACCTGATGAATCGCGACCCCCTGCTCGCCCCGGTGGCGGGCGTGTTCGCGGCGCAGGAGATCAAGCCGCAGGCCCGCACGCTCGCGGAGGACCGGGGCATCCGCTGCCTCGTGCTCGACTACGACGCCATGCGCGGGCTCGAGACCGGCCATTCCCGGCTGTTCTGACTCCGTGAACAGCGCTCGCACCGAACGCCGTGCGCTCGACCGCGAGATCCTGCGCCTCGCCGTTCCGGCGCTCGGCGCGCTTGTCGCCGAGCCGCTGTTCCTGCTCACCGACACCGCGCTCGTCGGGCATCTCGGCGCCGTCTCGCTCGCGGGTCTCGGCATCGCCGGCACGATCCTGCAGACCGCGATCGGGCTGCTGATCTTCCTCGCCTACGCGACCACCCCGACCGTGGCGCGTCGCCTCGGCGCGGGCGACCGGGCGGGGGCGATCCGCGCGGGCATCGACGGCATGTGGCTCGCCCTCGCGCTGGGTGCGCTCCTCGCCGTCGTCGGCGCCCTCACGGCACGTCCGCTCGCCGCCGCGTTCGGCGCGGCCCCGGCCGTGACCGACGCTGCGGTCGAGTACCTGGCGATCGCCGCCTGGGGGATGCCCGGGATGCTGCTCTTGATCGCCGCGACCGGACTGCTGCGCGGCCTGCAGGACACCCGCACCCCGCTCGTCGTCGCGATCGCCGGCTTCACCGCCAACGCGGCGCTCAACGCCGTGTTCATCTACGGCCTCGGCTGGGGCATCGCCGGATCGGCCGCCGGCACCGTCGTCGCCCAGTACGGCATGGCCGCCGTCTACGTCGTCATGGCGGTGCGCGCCGCGCGCCCGCACGGCGTGAGCGTGCGACCGGGGCTCGCCGGGGTGAGCGCTTCGGCCGCGGCGGGCGGCTGGCTGCTGCTGCGCACCGCCTCCTTGCGCCTCGGCATGATCGCCTTCACGGTCGTCGGCGCGGCGCTCGGCACCGAGGAGCTCGCGGCGCTTCAGGTGTCGATGGCGTTGCTCTCGCTCGTCGCGTTCGTGCTCGACGCCGAGGCGATCGCCGCACAGGCGATGGTCGGGCACGCGCTCGGTGCGGGCGACCACGGTCGGGTGCGCACGGTGGTGCGCCGACTGATCCAGCACACGGTGCTCGCCGGGCTCGGCAGCGGCCTGATCCTCGCGGCGCTCGCCCCCGTCGCCGGCCGAGCGTTCACCTCCGACCCGGCGGTGCTCGCGATGCTGCCAGGACTGATGCTCGTGCTGGCGGTGACCGCGCCGCTCGCCGGATACGTGTTCGTGCTCGACGGCATCCTGATCGGCGCAGGCGACGCTCGCTATCTCGCGCTCACCGGCCTCGCCAACGTGATCGTCTATCTGCCCTCCCTGATGCTCGCGCTGGTGCCGCCCGAGGGCGGGCTCGCCGCGGTGCTGCTCGCTCAGGGTGCCTGGTCGCTCGTGTATCTGGCGGCGCGCGCGGTGACTCTCGGGCTGCGCGCCCGCGGCGAGCGCTGGATGACCACCGGCGCCGCCCGCGACGCGTCCTAGGCTGGTCGGGTGTCCGCCTCGCCCGTCGCCCCGCCCTTCAGCTCGATCCTGTTCGACCTGGACGGGACGATCGTGGACTCGGCACCGGGCATCACCTCGAGCCTCGCGCACACCTACGAGGCGCTCGGGATGCCGGTTCCCACCCCCGCGGAGCTGCTGCGCTGGGTGGGCCCGCCGATTCTCGACTCCTTCCGCGACCTCGCGGGGCTGAACGAGGCCGAGTCCGCGCGCGCGCTCGAGATCTACCGCAAGCACTACGTCTCGACGGGCGTCTTCGATGCGGTGGTCTACCCCGGCGTGCGCGAGATCCTCGCCGCCATCCACGACGCCGGCATCCCGCTCTCGCTCGCCACCTCGAAGCCCGAGCTGCCGGCGAGGCTGGTGCTTGACCACTTCGAGCTCTCGCAGTACTTCACCGAGTTCACCGGCGCGAGCGAGGACGAGTCTCGCAGCGCCAAGAAGGACGTCGTGCTGGAGGCGCTGCGGCGCTTGCGCCTCGCGGGCGCGGACCTCGGCAACCCGATCATGGTGGGGGACCGCCACCACGACGTGGAGGGCGCCCACGAGCGCGGCATTCCGACTTTCTTCGTCACCTGGGGATACGGCTCGCCCGCCGAGCAGGTGGGCGCGGTGGGCGTCGCCGAGACCCCGCGCGAACTGGCCGCGCTGCTCGGCCTCGAAGCCTCCGCCGCCGCGTAGCTCGGACAGCACGACACCGCGAGGATCAGCGCGCGAGCCGCTCGACTGCCGCGTCGAACAGCCGCGGCGCGACGCGCGCGATCGGCACCACGCGCGAACGCGCGGGGGAGTTCGCCAGGGCGACGGTCGCCCGGGTGAGCCAGCGGAAATCGCGGGTGATCTGCCGCCAGCGCCCCTCATATTCCTGCGCGTCCCCGAGGCGCACCGCCGCCACGGCGGCCTCCGCCTGCGCGAAGCCGGTGCGGAGCCCCTCCCCGGTGAGGGCGTCGACATAGCCGGACGCGTCCCCGACCAGCAGCACACGTCCGTGCGTGCGCGCGGTGGTCGCCTGTCGAAACGGCCCTGCGCCGATCACCGGCGTCGCGCGCGGTGCCCGGGAGACGCGCGCGGCGAGTTCGGGGCACGCGGCGAGCGCCTCCCCGAACCGCACTCCGCGGCGGGTGAGCGCCGCGATCCCGACCATCCCGTCAGCGGTGGGGGTGACGTACAGTTCAGCGTCGCGCGTCCAGTGCACCTCGATCAGGTCGCTCCACGGCTTGATCGCGAAGTGCTGGCGCTGCCCGTAGCGTCGACCTCGCTCGCGGCTCGGGCGATGCAGGCCGAGCACGCGCGCGACGGTCGAATGCAGGCCGTCGCAGGCGAGCATCCACTCGCCGCGCACGCGCGCGCCGGTCGTCAATGCCGTGACGTGCTCGCCGCGCTCCTCCACCCCGACCACGCGCGCCGTGAGGCGGCGCACCCCGACCTTCTCGGCGCGCTCAAGCAGCGCGGCGTGGAGGGTCGTGCGGCGCACCCCGAGCGCGGGCCCGCCGGCGAAGAGGTGGCTCGCCGCCCCCCGCTCGTCGCGGTAGGCGACGCCGCGGAGCGAGGCGCCCGCCGGGGCGACCCCCAGCCGCTGCAGCGCTGGCACCGCGCCCGGCATCAGGCCCTCCCCGCACGCCTTGTCGATCACCCCATCGCGCGGCTCGACCACGACCACGTCGAGACCGGCCTCGCGCGCCTCGATCGCGCTCGCCAGGCCGATCGGCCCGCCGCCGACCACCACGACCTCGGTCTCGTAGAGCGTCACCGGGTGGGCCGCGCCGCGGTCAGGGCGCGATTCTCGGTCGGGGTGCGGAAGCCGAGCAGCAGGATCGCGTTCAGCACCGTGAACACGATCGCCGTGATCCACGAGGTGTGCACCAGAGGAAGGGCGATCCCCTCGATGGCGACGATCACGTAGTTCGGGTGGCGCACCCACGCCCAGCGATACGGTCCTCGCCGCGAGAGCGGCAAGCCCGGCACCACGATCACCCGCGTGTTCCACTGGAAACCGAGCGAGGCAATCACCCAGTAGCGTCCCGCCTGGCACAGCAGCGCGATCACCAGCATCGGCCAGCCGAGCTCCGGGATGAACGGACGCTCGCCGAGCCAGGCTTCGAGGAACGCCGCGACCAGCAGCCCGGTGTGCAGCGCGACCATCGCCGGGAAGTGGCGCTTGCCGCTCTCGACCCCACCGCGGGCGAAGGCCCAGGCGGCGTTCCGGCGCGAGATGACCAGCTCGATCAGGCGCTCCACACCGGTGAGCAGCAGGAGAGCTGCGAACATCACGAGGGTGAGCGTCATCACGCCACCCACTTCAGCAGCACCGACTCGCTCGTGACGCCCGGCCCGACGGCGAGCACCACACCGAGAGCGCCCTCCGTCTGCCGGAACTGGTCGGCGAGCACGTGCAGCACCGAGGCGGAGGAGAGATTGCCCACCGACTCGAGCGAGCGCCAACTGGGCGCCAGCTGCCCGCTGTCGAGGTTCAGGCCCACCTCGAAGGCCTCCAGCACGCGCGGGCCGCCGGGATGCGCGATCCAGGCGGAGATGTCAGCCGTGCCGAGCGCGTGACGCTCCAGCAGCGCGAGCACCTCGCTCGGCACGCCGCCGCCGACCGTCTCGGACACCGAGGCGCTCAGCACGATGCGAAAACCGGTGCCGCCGACATCCCAGCCGATGACGCTCTGGCTGTCCGGGTGCAGCGCGGCACGGGTGTCGAGGATCTCCGGGCCCGGCAGGCCGAGCTCCTCCGCACGGTTCGCCCCCGCCACCACGACCGCCGCGGCGCCGTCGCCGAACAGGCCGCTGGCGACGAAGTTCGCCACCGAGAGGTCGTCGCGCTGCAGGGTGAGCGAGCAGAGCTCGACCGAGACCAGCACCGCGATCTCGTCGGGGTGGCCGACCAGGTAGTCGTGCACGCGGGCCAGCCCGGCGGCCCCGGCGACGCAGCCGAGGCCGAACGAGGGCATCCGCTTGATGTCGGGGCGAAGCCCGACGAGCGGAACCAGGCGGGCGTCGATCGACGGGGCCGCGATCCCGGTCACCGACGTGAAGAGCAGGTAGTCGACCTCGCGCGGATCGAGACCGACCGCGTCGAGCGCCGCCGTCAGCGCGCGCGCCGCGAGCGCGGTGCCCTCGCTGATCCAGATGTCATTGGCCTCGGTGAACCCGCCCAGTTCGCGATAGCGCTCGAGGGGCAGCACCGTGTGTCGGCGACCGATGCCGCTCGCGGCATGGAAGCGCTCCAGCACCGCGCGCTGCGGGCTCGCCGGAGCGATCAGATCGGCCAGCTCCGCGGTGATCTCACTCTGCGTGTAGGCATGCTCGGGCAGCGCCGGTGCCACCGCCACGATTCGCGACATGTGCGGAACGTACCACCCGAAGCCGCGCGGCGTCAGGGGACCTGACGCTGCTCCGGGCCGACGTACTCCGAGAGCGGGCGGATGAGCGCGTTCGACTCGAGCTGCTCCCTGATGTGCGCGGTCCAGCCGGTGACCCGGCTGGCGACGAACAGCGGCGTGAAGAGCTCGGTGTCGAAGCCGATCAGGTGGTACGCCGGCCCGCTCGGGTAGTCGAGATTCGGCTTGATGCCCTTGCGGTCGTCCATCGCCTGCTCGAGCGTCGAGTACAGCTCGGCGAGGTCGGGGCGGCCGTACTCCTGGATGAGACTGTCGAGCGCCTGCTTCATGGTCGGCACGCGCGAGTCGCCGCTCTTGTAGACGCGGTGGCCGAAGCCCATGATCTTGCGCTTCTCGGCGAGCGCGGCCTCGAGCCAGGCCTCGGCCTTCGCTGCCTCCCCGATCTCGTCGAAGACGTACATGACCGCCTCGTTCGCGCCGCCGTGCAGCGGGCCCTTCAGCGCGCCGACCGCCCCGACCACGGCCGAGTAGATGTCGGCGAGCGTCGAGGTGATCACGCGCGCCGTGAACGTGGAGGCGTTGAAGGAGTGCTCGGCGTACAGGATCATCGACACGTCGAAGGCGTTGACGACGACCAGGTCGGGGACTTCACCGAAGGTCATGTGCAGGAAGTTCGCCGAGTAGCCGAGGTCGCCGCGGGGCTCCACCGGGTCGAGGCCGCGACGACGACGCTGCGTGTACGCGACGATCGCCGGCAGCTGGGCCCAGAGCCGGACCGCCTTGTCGAGATTGGCCTCCGGGCTCGCGTCGGCCGCGGTCGCATCGGCGGCGCCGATCGCGCTGACCGCGGTGCGCATGACATCCATCGGATGCGCATCCTCGGGCAGCAGGTCGATCGCGTGCTTGGCCAGCGGAGTCAGTGCGCGGTGCGCCCGCTCCAGCTCCTGAAACGCCTGGAGCTCGTCGTCGCTCGGCAGCTCACCGTGCCACAGCAGGTAGGCGACCTCCTCGAAGGTGCGGCTGGCGCACAGCTCCTGCACCGGATAGCCGCGGTAGAGCAGCGAGTTGGTCTCGGGGTTGACCTTCGAGATCGCGGTGGTGTCAACGACGACACCCGCGAGCCCCTTCTTGATCTCTGTCATGTCAGCTCCTGTTGTTGTTCAGGTCGAAGGTGAAGATGCTGTCGTCGAACGAACCGTAGGCCGCATAGTCGACCAGTTCGTAGAGGCGTGCCCGGGTCTGCATCTCGGGCACCCTCGAGGTCAGCGACCCCTCGGCGAGGATCGTGTCGAGGCCACGCTCCGCCGCGCCCATCGCCAGACGCAGGAGCGACACCGGGAAGATCACGATGTTCACCCCGACGTCGGCCAGCTGCGCGGTGGTGAACAGCTCGCTCTTGCCGAACTCGGTCATGTTCGCCAGCAC
>DCRR01000011.1:93527-107196 GCA_002325245.1 Microbacteriaceae bacterium UBA1487
CCCTCCACCCCGCGGATGTCGGTGCGCGCCATGATCAGGAAGTCCGGGTCGCGCCGGGCCGAGGCGGCGGCGCGAATGCGCTTCAGCGCCGTCTGCTCGTCGACGACCTCCTTGCCGTCGAGGTGACCGCAGCGCTTCGGGTTGACCTGATCCTCGAGGTGGATGCCGGCCACACCCGCGTCCTCCATCACCTGCACCGTGCGCGCGACGTTCATCGGCTCGCCGAAGCCGGTGTCGGCGTCGACCAGCGCAGGGAGGTCGGTGACCCGAGCGATCTGCGCCGCGCGGCCCGCCACCTCGGTGAGCGTCGTCAGTCCGATGTCGGGAAGCCCCAGGTCGGCGCTCATCACGGCGCCCGAGATGTAGACGCCCTCGAAGCCCTTGTCCTGGATGAGCTGGGCGCTCAGCGGGTTGAAGGCGCCGGGCATCCGCACCAGTTCGCCGCTGGCCAGGCGGGCGCGGAACGCGGCGCGCTTCGCGCTGGCGGTGAGGTTCGCGTGCAGCATCAGAAGAGCCCCTTCGGCGAGACGGGCAGGCCCTCGGCGACCACGTTGAGCTGGTCGAGCTCGCCGGCGCCGAGCGTCGGCAGCGCCTCAGCCGCGGCCAGGAAGCGCTCGATCTCCGCGTCGGCGAGCACGCCGGCCGCGAGGGTGCGGAACTTGGCGACGTACTCGGCGCGCGCGAACGGCCGGGCGCCGAGCGGATGCGCATCCGCCACTGCGATCTCGTCGACGATGCGCTCCCCGCTCACCAGCTCGATCTCGACTCGCCCGCCGAAGGCCTGCTCCTTCGGGTCGGTGGAGAGATAGCGTCGCGTCCACTCCGGGTCCTCGACGGTGGTGACCTTCTGCCAGAGCTCGACCGTGTCGGCGCGCTGCGCGCGCTCGGGGGCGTAGGAGCCGACGTGATCCCAGGCGCCGTCCTGCAGCGCGACGGTGAAGATGTACGGAATCGAATGGTCGAGCGTCTCGCGCGAGGCGGTCGGGTCGTACTTCTGCGGGTCGTTCGCCCCGGAGCCGATCACGTAGTGCGTGTGGTGGCTGGAGGCGAGCACGACCCGGGCGATGTTGGCGGGGTCGCGCAGCTCGGGGCGCTCGGTGCCGAGACGACGAGCCAGGTCGATCCAGGCCTGGGCCTGGTACTCGGCCGAGTGCTCCTTCGTGTACGAGTCGAGGATGGCCCGCTTGGCCTCCCCGGCCTCCGGCAGCGGGATCGTGTAGCGCGCCTCGGGGCCGCCGAGCAGCCACGCGATGACGCCGTCCTCGCCCTCCCAGATCGGCGAGGGCGAGGTCTGCCCGCGCAGCGCCCGGTCGATCGCCTCGACGGCCATCTTCCCGGCGAAGGCGGGGGCGTGCGCCTTCCAGGTGGAGATCTCGCCCTTGCGCGACTGGCGCGTGGCGGTGGTGGTGTGCAGCGCCTGGCCGATCGCCTGGTAGATCGTCTCGGGGGCGAGGCCCAGCAGGGTGCCGATGCCGGCCGCGGCGCTCGGGCCGAGGTGCGCGACGTGGTCGATCTTGTGCCGGTGCAGACTCATTCCGGTCGCGAGGTCGATCTGGATCTCGTAGCCGGTGGCAAGACCGCGCACGAGGGCGGCGCCGTCGCTGCCGACGTGCTGCGCGACGGCGAGCACGGGCGGGATGTTGTCACCGGGGTGCGAGTACTCCTCGGCGAGGTAGGTGTCGTGGTAGTCGAGTTCGCGCACGGCGACGCCGTTCGCCCAGGCAGCCCACTCGGGGCTGTGCTTGCTGGCCACCCCGAAGACCGAGGCGCCGGAGCCCCCGGGGGTGGGCTGGTGCGCGAGCGCCTGCCCGCGCGCGCTCGTCACCGGCGCGCGTCCGAGCGACGCGACCGCGACGGAGGCGTTGTCGATGACACGGTTGATCACCATGTCGGTGACCTCGGCGCTCACCTCGACCGGGTCGACCGCGACTTCGGCGATCTTCCACGCCAGCTGCTCCTCCCGGGGCAGCGGCTCCGAGCTCTTGTAGGTGCGAACGAGGTGATTCTTCACGCGGGGGTCTCCTGTCGGTCTCGCACGGCCAGCGTCGCGAGGATGGTGGTGAGGGCATGGCGCAGGTGCGCCGACACGGCGGAGGCGGCGAGCGCCTCGTCGCCGTCACGAATGGCTTCGCAGATGAGGCGATGCTCGCTCGCCGAGCGACGCAGGCGCTCCGCGTTGTCGGCAGCCATGCGGCGGGCGCGCGCGAGGTGGGCACGCACGGCGTCGAGGCTGGCGGCGAAGGCCGGGTTCTCGATCGCGACGGCGAGCGCCTGGTCGAATTCGGCGATCAGCGCGTAATACGAGTCGATATCTCCCGCGTCGAGCAGCCCCGTGGCGCGGTCGAAGCGCTCGGCGAGATCGGCGAAGACAGCGCCGTCGCGGCGGCGCGCCGCCAGCTTGGCGGCGTGCGTCTCGAGCGCCTCGCGCAGCTCGAAGTAGCCGCGCACGCTGTGCTCGGAGACGTCGGAGACGATCGCGGTGCGGCCGCGTGTGGTGTCGACGAAGCCTTCGACGGCGAGACGGGCGAGCGCGGCGCGCAGCGGGGTGCGCGAGACGCCGAGTCGCTCGGCGAGCTCGATCTCGCTGAGCGGAGTGCCGGGGCGCAGGCGCCAGGCGAGGATGTCTCCCCGCAGCGCCTCGTAGGCCCGATCGCTCGCACGCACGGGCCCACTGTACGCCGCTTCCCCGGTTCTGTATACAGAATCGGGGCTTTCAGGCGCTCATAGTGGCGAAAGGCGGCTTTCGGGATACATTTGCGGGCCGACCGCCCGTCGCGGGCTCAGCAGTCGCAGGAGATCGCGCCCGCGCCCGCCGTCGCGCGCGGCCCGGTCAGCTCGTCCACCGGACGCGTGATGTCGCCGGATTCGTCCACCGTCGGCAGCCCCTCACGCGCCCAGTACTCGAAGCCGCCGATCATCTCGCGCACCTCGAAAGCCAGCCGGCTCAGCTCGAGCGCCGCCTTGGTCGAGCCGTTGCAGCCCGGGCTCCAGCAGTAGACGACCACCGGCACCTCGCGGGGGAGCACGTCGAGCGCGCGGGACGCGACGTCCTGCCGCGGCAGGTGGATCGCGCCGACCGCGCGACCCTGGCGCCACGCGACCTCATTCCGGACGTCCACGAAGCTCAGCGCCTCGCCCGCCTCCAGGGACGCCTGCACATCCGAGGGGTCGGTCTCGAAACGGAGCTTGGCGGCGAAGTGATCGACGGCGGTCTGCTGTGCGGGAGTCATGGTGCGAGCGTACGAACCGCGACGCCTCCCCTTCCACCGATCCACCGCCAGCGATACGGGATATTCCGCCATCGCGCGACCCGGCTGAATCATAGAAACGCAACCTAGTCTGAGAAAGTGCGCACCCAGGCCCGCTCCTCCGTCGCTCCGCCCGCAGTTCTGTCCGCGATCGCAGGTGTCGCCGCCGGCGTCGCGGCCGCGGGTGCGGGCGAGCTCACCGCCGCCCTGCTCGTCCCGACCGGCAGCCCGTTCACGGTCGTCGGAGCCGCCGCGATCGACCTGGCGCCGACGTGGGCGAAAGACGCCGCGATCGCACTGTTCGGCACCGCCGACAAGATCGCACTGCTCGTCGGCATCGGGCTGGTCGTCGCGGCGTTGGCGGGGCTGGCAGGCGTGATCGAAAGCCGTCGCCCGCCGCTCGGACGGGCGCTGTTCGGCGTCGCCGCCGTTCTCGGCGTCGCCGCGGCCGTCACCCGGGCCGATGCCGGACTGCTGTCACCCGTTCCCTCCGCCGTCGCCGGGGTGGTCGGATCGATCGCCCTCGTGATGCTGCTGCGCAAGCGTCCCGAGCAGCCCGGTGCGCCCGCCGCGTCTTCTGCGGGATCCACCGCCGGACTGAGCCGCCGGGGGTTCCTCGGGTGGTCGGCGGGGACGGCTGCCGTGGGTGCCCTCGCGACCTTCGGCGCCAATGCGCTGCAGGCCGCCACCCGCACCGCCACCACCGTGCGCGAGGCGCTCACCCTGCCGAGCGCCGCATCGACCGCCGCTCCCGTGCCGACGGGGGCCGAGCTCGGCATCGACGGCCTCGCTCCCGTGATCACCCCGAACGAGCTGTTCTATCGAATCGACACCGCGCTGCGGGTGCCGCAGATCGACACCGCCGAGTGGAGCCTGCGCATTCACGGTCTCGTCGACGAGCCCTTCGAGCTGACCTGGGACGAGCTCGTGGCACTGCCGCTCGAAGAGTCGTTCACGACACTGATGTGCGTCTCGAACGAGGTCGGCGGCGGGCTGATCGGCAACGCCAAGTGGCTCGGGTATCCGATCCGCGAGCTTCTGGCTCGTGCGAAGCCGCAGGCCGGCGCTGACATGGTGCTCTCGAAGAGCATCGACGGCTGGACGGCCAGCTCTCCCTTGGGCGTGCTGCAGGACGCCGAGCGCAACTCGGTGCTCGCGATCGGGATGAACGACGAGCCGCTCCCGACGGAGCACGGCTACCCTGCGCGCCTCGTCGTGCCGGGGCTCTACGGCTACGTCTCGGCCACCAAATGGGTGACCGAGCTCAAGGTGACCCGGTTCGCCGACCAGACCGCCTACTGGACGGACCGCGGGTGGAGCGCCGAGGGTCCGGTGAAGCTCTCCAGCCGCATCGACGTGCCCTCCAGCGGACGTACCGTCGAGGCCGGCACCGTCACGATCGCGGGCGTCGCCTGGGATCAGCACACCGGAATCGCCGCCGTGCACGTGCAGATCGACGGAGGCGATTGGCAGCCCGCCGAACTCGCCACCGCGATCTCGATCGACACCTGGGTGCAGTGGCGACTCGAATGGCAGGCGACGACCGGCGACCACGACATCCGCGTGCGAGCCACGAGCGTCGACGGCGAGGTGCAGACGGAGGACATTCAGGGGGTCATTCCCGACGGGGCGACCGGCCTGCACGAGATCGTCGTCCGCGTCGCCTGACCGGCATCTCGACCAGTAACCGGTTCGGACGGTTATGCCGTCACGCCCGCGAACGCGAGCGTGCCGCCCAGTCCGATCATCATGACGCCGCCCACCGCGCCCAGGTTCGCGATGCGCGACGGTGACTTCGCGAACCAGTCGCGCGCCGAGCCCGCGGCGATCGCCCACGCGGAGTCGGAGATGACCGCGAGCGCGAAGAAGATGAACCCGAAGACGAGCATCTGAAGCCACGCCGGCCCCGCGCTCGCGACCACGAACTGCGGGAGCACCGCGACGAAGAACGCGATCGTCTTCGGATTGGTGAGGCCGACGACGAAGCCCTCGCCGAGCAGTCGCCGCCGCGAGCGGGAGACCGCGGCGCCCTCCAGGAGCGCCGCACCGTTGCGATGCCGGTGGCGGATCGCCTGCGCGCCCAGATAGACCAAGTACGTCGCACCGACGACCTTGATGATCGTGAACAGCAGCACCGACTGCACGATGATCGCGCCCAGGCCGACCGCCACCGCGACGATGAGCGGGATCAGTCCGACCGCGTTGCCCACCACGCTGAGCACGCCGCCGCGACGCCCGAGCGCGAGCGCCCTTCCCACGCTGAAGAGCACGCTGGGGCCGGGGATCACGATCAGCACGAGAGCGGCGAGGGAGAAGGCGACCAGGTGCGGCCAATCGGGCATAGCGCTGAGATTACCCCCGCGCAAGAACTGTTCCGGCGCACTTCGACACGGCGCGATACCGTCGAATCGTGAACGAGAACACGGCGTCGCGGATCGGTCTCGGGCTGGCCGCGATCGGTCGCCCCGCCTACATCACGAGCGGGCGCCACCGCGACCTCGGCGACCCGGCCGAGCGCACCATCGACGGCATGCGGCGGCGCGCGCACGAGCTGATGGAGGCCGCGTGGGAGTCAGGCATCCGGTACTTCGATGCGGCCCGCTCCTACGGCGACGCGGAGGGCTTCCTCGGCTCGTGGGTCGCCCGGCACGCGGGGCGGCGCGAGAAGCTCACGATCGGCTCCAAGTGGGGCTATGAGTACGTCGGCAACTGGCAGATGGACGCCCCGCAGCACGAGCGCAAAGAGCACTCGCTCGCGATGTTCGATCGGCAGTGGCCGCACTCGGTGGCCGCGCTCGGCACGCATCCCGACCTCTACCTGATCCACTCGGTGACCCCCGAGAGCCCTGCGCTCTCCGACGCGCCGCTGCTGAACGCGCTGCGTCGCCTGGCCGACGACGGGGTGCGCGTCGGCATCTCGACGAGCGGGCCCGAGCAGGGCGCCGTGATCGAGCGTGCTCTCGCCGTGGCCGATTCGCCGTTCTCGGTCGTGCAGGCGACCTGGAATGTGCTGGAGCCCTCCGCCGGCCCCGCGCTCGCGCACGCCGACGCGAGCGGGTGGCTGGTCGTCGTGAAGGAGGCGCTCGCCAACGGGCGTCTCGTCGAGCCCGGCTCGGCCACCGCGCGGCTGGCCGAGGCCGACGACCAGCGCGCGGACGCCTTCGCGATCGGCGCGGTGCTCGCCCAGCCCTGGGCCGACATCGTGCTGAGCGGCGCGGTCACGGTGGGCCAGCTGCACTCGAACCTCGCCGCGCGCGCGCCCGGCGCCTCCGCGGACGACCTCGCCGCCCTCGCGCTCGACCCGGCCCAGTACTGGTCGGAGCGCTCGGCGAGAGACTGGGCGTAGCGCTCGGAGCATTCCTCAGGCCAGACTGTGGGCCATGGGATCAACGTTGACCACCATCGGCCTTCCGGTTGCGCTCGGCATCATCATGTTCGGGCTCGGCCTCTCGCTCACCCCCGGCGACTTCGCCCGGGTCGCCAAGCAGCCGAAGGCGGTGATCATCGCCCTCGGCTGCCAACTCGTGCTGCTGCCCGCCCTCTGCTTCGGCCTGGTCGTGCTGTTCCAGCTGCCGCCACTCCTCGCGGTCGGCATGCTGCTGCTGGCCGCCAGTCCCGGCGGCTCGACCGCGAACCTCTACAGCCACCTGTTCCGCGGCGACGTCGCGCTGAACATCTCGCTGACCGCCATCAACTCGATCATCGCGATCTTCACGCTGCCGCTAATCACCAACCTGGCGATCACGATCTTCCTGCCCGGCGATGACGGCCTCGGAATCCAGTTCGCCAAGGCGGTCGAGGTGTTCGCGATCGTGCTCGGCCCCGTCGTGCTCGGCATGCTGGTGCGCTGGTGGAAGCCGCGATTCGCGGATGCGATGGACAAGCCGGTGCGGATCGCCTCCATGCTGATCCTGGCGATCGTGATCGCCGGGGCCGTCGTCGTGAACCTCGACCTGCTCATCTCGAACATCGCCGGACTGGCCGGGATCGTCGTGCTGTTCTGCGTGCTGAGTCTGACCCTCGGCTTCCTCGTGCCGCGCCTGTTCCGCGTGGAGCGACGCCAGGCGGTGGCGAGCTCGTTCGAGATCGGCATCCACAACGCCACGCTCGCGATCGTGATCGCGCAGACCGTGATCGGCAGCGTCGAGATGTCGCTGCCCGCAGCCGTCTACGGCGTGCTGATGTTCTTCATCGCGCTCGCGTTCGGCTTTGTCATTCGCGAGCGGAAGGGCGCGCGCGAGCCGGCGTCGGCGAGCGCCGCGATGTGACGGCGGGGCGTCGCCGCGGGCACATCGGCCGGAGCCGAATGCGCTCCGCGTTGACGATCTAACTGGTGCGCGAGGCGGGACTTGAACCCGCACGCCCTTGCGAGCACTGGCACCTGAAGCCAGCGTGTCTGCCATTTCACCACTCGCGCGCATGTGATCACCGAGGCGATCAACTGACAGAGATTATCACAGCACGCCGGGGCGCTCGCGCCCCCAACCCCCGCGAGCGGTGCGAAACGTGCGATCCGGGAGGTGCACACCGCACTTTCGGCACCGCTCGCGGGGCGGCGCGGGAGCGGGAGCAACGCGGCGCAGGCGCGGGAGCAGCGCGGCGCAGATGCAGCGCGGCGCGAGCGCGAGCGCAGGCGCGCGGGAGTGTACGAGAGCAGCAGGCGCGGAAGTCCGAGAGCGCAACCGGGCCGGACCGTTACGATCAACGTAATCGGGCTCGGGGCGCCACGGCCCGAGCCTGCACGCCGAAAGGGGACCCGTGGGGATTCTCGACAGCTTTGAGCAGGGCTTGGAACGCGTCGTCAACGGAGCTTTCGCCAAGACCTTCAAAAGCGGTCTGCAGCCGCTGGAGGTGACGGCCGCGCTCCGCCGCGAGCTCGACACCAAAGCCGCCGTCGTCTCGCGCGACCGGATCCTCGCCCCCAACCAGTTCACGGTGCGCCTGGCGCCCGCCGATTTCGAGCGGATGACCGGGCTCGGCGAGCCGCTGATCGACGAGTTCACGCAATTGGTCCAGCAGCACGCCGCCGCCCAGCACTACTCCTTCGCCGGCGGCATCACGATCACGCTCGCCGAGGACCCCGCCCTGAGCCAGGGCATCGTGCGCATCGACTCGGTCAATGTGAAGGGCGAGATCGAGTGGGTGCCGACGCTCGACATCGCGGGGGAGCAGCACCGGCTCCCGACCGGCCGCACCGTGATCGGACGCGGGAGCGACGCCGACATCACCATCGACGACCCCGGAACCAGCCGCAAGCACATCGAGATCCTGTGGGACGGCAAGCGCGGCCAGGTCAAGGACCTCGGCTCCACCAACGGCTCGAAGCTCAACGGGGTGCGCCTCGACACCGCGCCACTCCAGCCCGACAGTGTGATCGAACTGGGGAGAACCCGTATCGTGTTCCGAGTGCTGGCCCATGCGGCCGGCACCGACCCGCGGAACCCGAGAACGCCATGAGTGTTCACGAGCTGAAGGAGCCTGGCCGCCCGTGAGCGAACTGACTCTGCTTCTGCTGCAGCTGGGCTTCCTGCTCCTGCTGTGGTTCTTCGTCTTCGTCGTCGTGTACTCGCTGCGCTCCGACCTGTTCGGCCAGCGCGCCCGCAAGCTTCCGGATGCGGCTCCCGTCGCCGGCACCCAGGACACGGCCGTCGCGCCGTCGGCCCCCGCCGACAAGCCGAGCGCCCCGCGCGTCGAAGCGCACCGTGCGCCGCCCGGCCCGAGCGACTCCACCCCGCGCCGCCTCGTCATCACCTCCGGCCCGCGTGAGGGCATGGAGATCGACCTGCCCGCCGAGCAGCTCACCATCGGGCGCTCCAGCGAGTCCGGGCTGGTCATCCGCGACGACTACACCTCCACCCACCACGCGCGCCTCATGCTCTGGAACGACTCCTGGGTCATCCAGGATCTCGACTCGACCAATGGCACCGTCGTCGACGGCGCGCGCGTGACGCTGCCCACCCCGGTTCCGCCGAACGTCCCGGTGACGATCGGCACGACGAGCTTCGAGCTGCGGCGGTAGCGGATGACGACACCCACGAGCGCGGCGGTCTCCCACGTCGGTCGGATCCGGGCCAACAACCAGGATTCCGGCTACTCCGGCACCCACCTCTTCGTGGTCGCCGATGGGATGGGCGGCCACGCCGGCGGCGACGTCGCCTCGGCGATCACCACCAAGCGACTCGTGGATGCGGACATCGCCTACGCCACGGCAGAGGACGCCGAACAGTCGCTGCACGATGCCCTGATCGCCGCGAACGGACTGCTCGCCGAGACGGTGTTCGAACACCACGAGCTCACCGGCATGGGCACGACCGTCAGCGGCATCGTCCGCGTCGGCAACCGCATCGCCCTCGCCCACATCGGCGACTCGCGCGTCTACCGCTACCGCGACGGCGAGCTCGAGCAGCTCACCGCCGACCACACCTTCGTGCAGCGCCTCGTCGACTCCGGCCGCATCACGCCAGAGGAGGCCGCGGTGCACCCGCGCCGCTCCGTGCTGATGCGCGTGCTCGGCGACGTCGATGCCGCGCCCGAGATCGACACCAAGATCCTCGACACCCGCGTCGGCGACCGCTGGCTGCTCTGCTCGGACGGGCTGTCGAGCTACGTCTCCGACGAGAAGATCGCGTCGATCCTCGACTCGTTCCGCACCCCGCAGTCGGCCGCCGACCGCCTGGTGCGCGAGAGCCTCGACCACGGCGCCCCCGACAACGTGACGGTCGTGCTGCTCGACATCGACGACGAGGAGGAGGTGCACCCCGCGCCGCCCGTGCTCGTCGGCTCGGCCGCGGCGCCGCTCAGTTTCGACGCGGAGCCCGTGCGCCGCCCGATCCGCCTCCCCACGCTGCTGCTGCATCCGCTGAAGGCCTCCCAGTCAGACGATGCGCACTTCGAGCCCGAGCGGGAGGGCTTCCTCGAGGAGCTGATCGAGGAGGATCGCCGCCGCGCGATCCGACGGCGCATCTCGGCTCTGCTTCTGCTTGTGCTGGCGATCGCCGCGATCGTCGCGGCGGCGTTCCTGTCGTACCGCTGGACCCAGTCGCACTACTACGTCGGCGAGGAGGACGGCCGGGTCGCCGTGTTCCAGGGCGTGCAGGCGACGATCGGACCGCTCGAGCTCTCGAGCGTGTACCAGACGACCACGATCGAGCTGCTCGACCTGCCCGAGTACCAGCAGGAAGCGGTGACCAAGACGATCAGCGCGGACAATCTGCGCGATGCGCTCGACATCGTCGCGCGACTGCAAGCGGCGGCGGGCGGCTGACATGACGTCACCCGACACCGCGACCCGCCCCCCGCTGACGACGACGATCCGCCTCCGGCTTCGCCAGCCCGCGCGCCGACGCAACATCGAACTCGGCATGCTGCTGCTCGCGATCGCGATCAACGGCGTCGCGCTCGCTCTCGTGCAGATCGGCGCCCTCGGCCGCATCGGCGGCACCATGCTCGCCCTCGGCGCCGGCCTCGGCATTCTCGTGCTCGCGGTGCACGTCGCGCTGCGAGTCGTCGCCCCCGACGCGGACCCGTTCGTGCTTCCGATCGCGACCGTGCTGAACGGGATCGGCATCGCCGGCATCACCCGCATCGACATCGCCAAGGAGCTGGTCGGCTGGGATGCCTCCGGCGTGCGCCAGATCGCCTGGTCGGCGATCGCGATCATCATCGCCTTCGCGGTGCTGCTGCTGATCCGCAATCACCGGGTGCTGCTGCGCTACCGCTACGTCATCGGTCTCGCGGCGCTCATCCTTCTCCTGCTGCCACTGGTTCCCGGGCTGGGTCGCCCGGTCAACGGGGCCTACGTGTGGATCAGCGTCGGCGGCCTGTCATTCCAGCCCGGCGAGATCGGCAAGATCCTGCTGGCAGTGTTCTTCGCCGGCTACCTCGTGACCGCGCGCGACTCGCTCTCGCTCGTGGGACGCACCATTGTGGGCATCCGCTTCCCGCGCGCTCGCGATCTCGGCCCCATCCTGGTCGTCTGGCTCTTCGCGATGGTGGTGCTGATCGGCCAGCGCGACCTCGGAACCTCGCTGCTCTACTTCGGCCTGTTCCTGGTGATGCTCTACGTCGCCACCGGCCGACCCAGCTGGATCATCCTCGGCATGCTGCTGTTCGTCGGCGGCGCTTTCGCCGCGAGCCAGCTGTTCACCTACGTCGGCAATCGCTTCACCGCCTGGCTCGACGCGTTCAACCCGGAGTACGCCGACGACCAGAGCTACCAGCTGGTGCAGGGCATCTTCGGCCTCGCGAACGGCGGACTGCTCGGCACCGGCCTGGGCCGCGGCCGGCCCGACATCGTGCCGCTCGCGGAGAGCGACTTCATCATCGCGACGCTCGGGGAGGAGCTCGGCCTGATCGGGCTGTTCGCGATCCTGTGCCTGTACCTGCTGTTCATCTCACGCGGATTCCGCATCGGCTTCACCGGGCAGGATGACTTCGGCCGGCTCCTCGGCGTCGGCGTCTCGTTCGTGGTCGCCCTGCAGGTGTTCATCGTCATCGGCGGCGTGACGCGGGTCATTCCGCTCACCGGCCTCACCACCCCGTTCCTCGCGGCGGGTGGGTCGTCTCTCGTCGCGAACTGGATCATCGTCGCACTGCTGCTGCGGCTCTCGGATTCGGTGCGCAGCCAACCGCGCTGGGTGGTGGTCCCCTCATGAACAAAGAGCTTCGCCGGGTGAGCGTGCTCGTGCTGCTGATGTTCCTCGCGCTGTTCACCTCGAGCTCGATCATCCAGGTCTTCCAGCAGGACGAGCTCGCCGCCAACCCGTTCAACGCGCGCACGCTCTACGACAGCTTCTCGGCCGAGCGCGGGGCGATCCTCGTCGACGGCATCGCCATCGCGAACTCGGTTCCGGTGGACGACGAGTACTCGTACCAGCGCGAGTACTCGAACGGGCCGCTGTACGCCGCCGTCACCGGATACTTCACGCTCGACCAGGGAACCACCGGCATCGAGGGCGAGCTCAACGACTTCCTGAGCGGCACCGCGAGCGAGCAGTTCCTCGACCGGGTGAACGCGATCCTCACCGGCCAGAACCCGCAGGGCGCCGCCGTGCAGGTCACGATCGATCCGACGGTGCAGCAGGCGGCATGGGATGCACTCGGCGATCTGCAGGGATCGGTCGTCGCGATCGACCCGAGCACCGGCGCGATCCTGGCGATGGTCTCGAAGCCGAGTTTCGACCCGAACGATCTGGCCAGCCACGACTCGAGCGTCGTGATCCAGAACTACACCGATCTGCTCAACGACCCCGATGACCCGCTCATCAACCGCGCGATCTCGGGCGATCTCTATCACCCCGGCTCGACCTTCAAGCTGATCGTCGCGGCCGCCGCGCTGGAGTCGGGGGAGTACACGCCCGACAGCGAGCTGCCCAATCCGCGCACCATCACGCTGCCCGAGAGCAGCTCGGTGGTCTCCAACTCCGGCGGCGGCACGTGCGGCGGCGGCGACACGGTCACCATCGCCGACGCGCTGCGGCTCTCGTGCAATGTGCCCTTCGCCGAGCTCGGCCAGGAGCTCGGCTACGAGGCGATCGCCGAGCAGGCGGCCCGCTTCGGCTTCGGCGACGAGAGCATCACGGTTCCGATGAGCGTCACGCCGAGCATCTTCCCGCAGACCGACAGCGAGGCACAGCTCATGCTCGCCTCCTTCGGTCAGGCGAATGTGCGCGTGACACCGCTCGAGATGGCGATGGTCTCCAGCGCGGTCGCGACCGGCGGAACGCTCATGAGCCCGACGCTCGTCGACCGGATCGTCGCGCCCGACCTGTCGATCGTGCAGTCGCTCGAACCGCAGGTCTACGGCACGCCGCTCAGCAGCGAGACTGCCGCCCTTCTGCGCGACATGATGATCAACAACGTCGCAAGCGGCGCCGCCAGTAATGCGACAATTGCTGGGGTTGACGTCGCGGGCAAGACCGGCACAGCACAGAATGGCGAGGGCGAGCCGTACACGCTCTGGTTCACCGGTTTCGCCCCCGCCGACAACCCACAGGTTGCGGTTGCGGTCGTGGTGGAGGATGGCGGCGGACTCGGGCAGTCCGGGTTCGGCAACACCGTTGCGGCACCGATTGCGAAGAAGGTCATTGAGGCGGTGCTGAACAGATGAGACCCACGAGCGGGCTCACCTTCGGGGGGCGCTACCAGCTGTCGTCCCGCATCGCCATCGGCGGCATGGGCGAGGTCTGGCAGGCCACCGACCTCGTGATCGGGCGCACCGTCGCGATCAAGATCCTGAAGGACGAGTACCTCGGCGATCCCGGCTTCCTGGAGCGCTTCCGCGCCGAGGCGCGGCACGCCGCGCTGGTCAACCACGAGGGCATCGCGAACGTCTTCGACTACGGCGAGGAGGACGGCTCCGCGTTCCTCGTCATGGAGCTCGTGCCCGGTGAAGCGCTGAGCGCCGTGCTCGAACGCGAGCG
>DCRR01000011.1:107322-117946 GCA_002325245.1 Microbacteriaceae bacterium UBA1487
AAGATCACCGACTTCGGCATCGCGCGCATCGCCGACCAGGTTCCGCTCACCGCGACCGGCCAGGTCATGGGCACCGTGCAGTATCTGTCGCCCGAGCAGGCGAGCGGGCACCCGGCCTCCCCCTCGACCGACATCTACTCGCTCGGCATCGTGGCCTACGAGGCCCTCGCCGGACGCCGCCCCTTCACGGGCGAATCGCAGGTCGCGATCGCGATGGCGCAGATCAACGACGCGCCGCCGGAGCTGCCGGTCACCGTCTCCGAGATGGTGCGAAACCTCGTCTACTCCTGCATCGCGAAGCGCCCCGAGGACCGGCCCGCCTCGGCCGCCCATCTGGCGCGCGCCGCGCAGGCGCTGCGCCGCAACGACGTCGCGGGCGCCATCGCCGCGGTGCCGATCCTCGCCGAGGGCACCGACCTCACGGCCGCAACGGCCGTCATGGGCACGGCCGCCACCCGCATCCTGCCGGGCGGGGGCGGCTCCGGCGCCGGTGTCTCGACGGCGACCGCGCCGCTCGACACCACGCCGCGCCGCAACCCGTGGACGTGGCCGCTCGTCGCCCTCGTCGGGGTGCTCACCGTCGCGCTCGTGGCGATCATCATCGTCCTCGCGATCAGTCCGAGCGGCACCGACCCGGAGGCGACGCCCACCTCCCCGGCGCCCACCTCAGCCGAGGCGACGCCGGAGCCGACGCCGGAGCCCAGCGAGACGCCGATCGTGATCCGCGCCGCCGACTACGAGGGCCAGCCCTTCGCCCAAGTGCAGGCGGCACTCGAAGAGCTCGGCCTCAAGGTCGTGCGCCAGGACGGCTCGGTCGCGAGCTCGCCGACGCAGAACGACACCGTGCAGTCGATCAGCCCGACCGGGAACCTGAGCGTCGGCGAAGAGGTCACCGTCCGCGTCTACCAGTCCTACCCCGGCGCAGCGACCCCCAGCACGCCGACCACCTCGACGGTCGGACCGTACACCGCGGGGCAGACGGTTGTCATCAACTTCCCGCAGTACTCGGGATGCCCCGCTGACTACACCCGGGCGGGTTACAACTTCACTCTCACGAACGCGACATTCGCCAGCGGCGGCAACCCGGTTGCCGCGGATGCCACGTCGATCAGCATCGTGCTCGGCAGCCCCGGCACCGCCTCGGTGAGCTACACCGCCTCCTGCAGCCCCGGCGGCCTCACCACTGATCCCTCCGACGCGCTGGACCTCACCGTCAACTAGCGGTTCAGCGCGAGCCACTACACTTGCTCCGATTCAACGACCGATAGGACTACGCCGTGACTGAGGGGCCGATCGCCGGGACTCATCTCCTGGCTGACCGCTACCAGATCGGAGACCTTCTCGGTCGAGGCGGCATGGCCGAGGTGCACGCGGGCTACGACGCCCGGCTCGGTCGCAACGTCGCGGTCAAGCTCCTGCGTCCCGCGCTCGCCTCCGACCCGGCCTTTCGCACCCGGTTCCGCCAGGAGGCGCAGGCCGCCGCGCGGATGTCGCACCCGACCATCGTCCGCGTCTACGATGCCGGCGAGCAGACGGTCCCCGACCCCGCGGGCGGGGAGCTCCAGCTGCCCTTCATCGTCATGGAGCGCGTCGAGGGCAAGCTGCTGAAGGACATGCTCGAGGACGGGCCGTTGGAGCCGGCCGAGGCCGTGCGCATCGCCGAGGGCATCCTGACCGCGCTCGAATACTCGCACCGCGCGGGTGTCGTGCACCGCGACATCAAGCCCGGCAACGTGATGATCACGCAGAACGGTCAGGTGAAGGTCATGGACTTCGGGATCGCGCGCGCGATCTCGGACTCGTCGGCGACCATTGCGCAGACCAGTGCGATCCTCGGCACCGCCCAGTACTTCTCGCCGGAGCAGGCGCGCGGCGAGGCGGTCGACGCCCGCACCGACCTCTATTCGACCGGCGTCGTGCTCTACGAGATGCTCACCGGCCAAGCTCCGTTCCGCGCCGAAGGCGCGGTGGCGGTCGCCTACCAGCACGTCAGCGAAGCACCCGTGCCGCCGAACACCCTCAACTCAGCGATCTCGCCGGCGCTGAGCGCCGTGGTGCTGCGCGCGCTCGCGAAGGATCGCTTCGAGCGCTACCAGTCAGCCGCCGACTTCCGTGCCGATCTCGAGATCGCCCTCGCCGGCAAGGTTCCGGATGCGGCTCCGGCCAGTGACGACTTCGGTGCCGCGCTCTTCGGCGTGAACCCCAACTCGTCGGCCGCCTCGGTCGCGACGATGCGGCGTCTCACCGAGGACTCCGGCGGCGACCGCGCCCCGCGCACGCAGTCGCGCCCGCCGGTCGCGTGGATCTGGGGATCCATCGCCCTCTTCGCCATCATCGTGGGCGCGGCGCTCTACTGGGTGTTCACGCTGACCGCACCGACGCTCTCGGGCCCCGGCACCGCGATCGAGGTGCCGAACGTCGTCGGCGAGCAGTTCAACGACGTGAGCCAGTCGATCATCGACAGCGGGCTGCAGATCGACCAGGTCACCCGCACCGACGTCAGCGCCCCCGAGGGCCAGATCATCGAGACCACACCCGAGGCGGGCACCCGGGTGGGGCCCGGCTACGAGATCACCGTCGTCGTCTCCGCCGGCCCGCCCTCGATCACCCTTCCGAGCCTCACCTACGCCACCGAGGCCGACGCCATCGCCCAGATCGAGGAGCTCGGGCTCACCTACGGTTCGACGCGATCGACGTACTCGGCCAATGTCGCCAAGGGCGTCGTCATCGGCATCGAGCTTCCCGGCAGCACCGAGGTCGTGACGCGCGCAGTCGAGGTCTCGCCCGACGGGGACAGCGTGCCCGACGTGAACCTGGTGATCTCGAACGGTCTGGTCAACATCCCCGACTACGTCGGCGAGCCGGTCACCACCGCCCGCGACGGACTCGGCGTGCTGCAGCTCACGGTGAAGCTCCAGCACGACACCTCATGCTCGGGCGGCCAGGTGGTTTCGCAGTCGCTCACGGGCGATCAGCCGCAGAAGTCGACCGTCACGGTCGTCTACTGCCAGCCGTAGCCCTCCGCGCGACGAGCGCGAGAGCGCTCAGCTGAGCTTGACCAGCGGGGTGAGGTCGCGTGCGCGCTCGGCCGCGGCGACGAGACCCGCGGTGGCGAGCCAGTTGCCGAGCATCCGATAGCCGCCCTCGGTGAGCACCGACTCGGGGTGGAACTGCACCCCGAGCACGGGAGCCTCGCGGTGGCGCAGCCCCATGATGACGCCGCCGGTGGTGCGCGCTGTCACCTCCAGCTCGTCGGGGACGGTGCCGTCGACGACGGCGAGCGAGTGGTAGCGCGTGGCGCGGAACTCGCTCGGAACGCCCGCGAAGAAGTCACTCTCGTCGTGCGTGACCTGGGAAGTCTTGCCGTGCATCAGCTCATCGGCGTGCGTGACGGTGGCGCCGAGCGCTTCGGCGATCGCCTGGTGGCCGAGGCAGACGCCGAGCAGCGGGAGCTTGCTGTCGATCGCGGCGCGCACGACCGGAATCGAGATCCCCGCGTGGGCGGGGGTCCCCGGTCCGGGCGAGAGCAGGACCGCGTCGTACTCGGCGATCCGGGTCGCCACATCCGCTTCGGCGATGTCGTCGTTGCGGATCACCTCGGTCTCGGCACCCAACTGCTGCAGGTATCCGACGAGTGTGTAGACGAAGCTGTCGTAGTTGTCGACGACAAGAACTCGGGTCATCGACCTCCGCCAATCTGGGTCAGGGCCTCAATGGCACCCTCTTCCACGGTCACATCCTGCGGCGCCACGAGACCGTCGATGATCGGGAAGACCCAGATCACCAGCGCCCACATCACGGCGGTCAGCAGCACGAGCAGGATGAGCACGCGCACCCACCACGGTCCGGGCAGCACGTACCAGAGCGTCGCGTACATCAGTTGTCTCCTCGGTCGGTCACGACGACGCCTGCACCGTCTCGACGATCTCGGCCGGGGGCCCATCCGCACGGGGATAGAACTGGTCGAACACGCCGTAGGCGATGATGCGCTCCGCGGTCGAGAAGAACGGGTTGCACGTCGTCATCGTGATGAGTCGTTCCTCGGGGCTCACGCCGTCCATCTGCGGCACCGGGTCGATCACGCCGACGCCGCGCGGCGTCACGTACTCCAGATTGCGGAAGACGTAGCCGTACCAGCCGTCCTGGGTCTCCACGTAGACGGTGTCGCCGATCTGCAGCTTGTGGATGTTCTCCAGGTTGCCGCCGTAGGCCTTGCGGTGCGCAGCGATCGCGAAGTTGCCGACCTCGCCGGGCATCTGCGTGCCGGGATAGTGCCCGAGGTTGTTCTTGTTCAGCACGCTCCAGGTGCCGACGCCTTCGGCGATCGGGCGATAGTAGTCGTCGCCGAATCGCGGAACGATCAGCAGCGCGAAGCGCTCCGCATCGGCGACCGGCTCCATGACGGGAGGGTCGTCGGTGTCGCCGCGGACGGCCTCGCCGATGTTCTTGTCCCACTCCTGGGTGATCTCGAGCGACTCGGCCTCGAGCTGCTGGCCGACGATGATGTCGTTGAGCCACAGCTGCCAGCCGACAAAGGCGAGCACGAGGAATCCGGCGGTGACGAGGAGCTCGCCGAGAACACCGGCGACGGTCACCCGGGGGCGGCGGCGGCGCTGTTTCGCCCGGTGCCCCGCCTCTCGCAGCTCTCGACGCGACGTCATGCGGCGATTCTACTGGGGTAGGTCACGGCCGACCTGCCCGGCTTCGAGGTGGACGCCCCAGAGCGGTCCGCTAGAATCCCGAACATGGCCCGAGACACCACCCGCACGTCCGCCGAATCCTCCGAGCCGAAGGCGGGCAACGAAGCGCCGAATCCGGTGTGGTTCAAGCCGGTCATGTTCGGATTCATGTTGCTCGGTCTCGTGTGGATCATCGTGTTCTACCTGAGCCAGACGTCGTGGCCGGTGCCGCAGCTCGGAAACTGGAACATCCTGGTCGGCTTCGGCATCATGTTCATCGGATTCCTGATGACCACGCGCTGGCGATAAATCGTCGAATTACACCCGTGTCATTCCTCCACACTGTGGAGGAGCCTGGGGATAACTCGCGACCCTAGGAGTACGCGCCGGGAGCCATCAGCACGCTGGTGAGGCAGATGACCACCAGCACCGCGGCGATCGTGATCAGTCCCAGGATGCGAAGCCGCTTCTGCGCGGGCCGACGCGTGCGCGAGAACAGCGTGCCGATCGCGAACCCGACGGCGAGGCCGCCCAGGTGCGCCTCCCAGGCGATGTTCGGCACCAGGAATCCAATCACGACGTTGAGTCCGAGCACCACCAGCAGCTGGGTGATCTGCACCCCAAGTGCCTTGCGCAGGCCGAGCAGCGCGCCCATCAGCCCGAAGATCGCGCCCGAGGCTCCGAGCGACAGCGACGGCTGCAGGAATCCGTTGGTCAGCACGATCGTGGCTCCCCCGCTCACCACCGCGGCCTGATACAGCAGCACGCCGGCAACGTTGCCGCCGAGCGCCGACAGCAGATACAGCGCCAGGAATCGGCCGCGACCGAGGAAGCTCTCCAGCAGTGGCCCGAAGATCGCGAGCGCGTACATGTTGAAGGCGATGTGCAGGAACGAGCTCGGCGAGTGCACGAAGGCGCTCGTGAGCAGGCGCCACGGCTCACTCGCGATCGCGCTGGGGTTCATCAGGAGCGCGGAGGTGACCGCGCCGCCGGTGACCAGCTGCAGCACGTAGAGCAGAACGCACGCCGCGCCGATCGAGATCGTGACGACCGGCGTCGTTCCGCCGGGACGGAACATGCGAGCAAGGCGCGACCGCGAGGCGGTGGGACGGGTCACCGCGCGACCTTCCCGCACGCACTCCGGGCACTGGACGCCGACCGCGGCCTGCGTCTGGCACTCGGGGCAGATCGTGCGACCGCACCGCTGGCAGAGCACCCAGCTCTGGCGCTCAGGATGCCGGTAGCAGACCCCGGCCGAGGTCGTCGCCTCGCCGCTCACTACAGGGATTCGACGGTGACGCTCGTGATCACGACGTCGGTCAGCGGCTTGTCGCGCGCATCCGTCTCGACGGCCTCGATCGCGTCGACGACGCGCTTCGAGTCCTCGTCGGCGACCTCGCCGAAGATGGTGTGCTTGCCCTGCAGCCAGGTCGTCGGCACGGTGGTGATGAAGAACTGCGAGCCGTTGGTGCCGCGGCCGCCGCGCGTGCCGGCGTTCGCCATCGCGAGGATGTAGGGCTGGGTGAAGTCGAGCTCCGAGTTGATCTCGTCGTCGAACTCATAGCCCGGACCGCCGATGCCCATGCCGAGCGGGTCGCCGCCCTGCAGCATGAACTGCTTGATGATGCGGTGGAAGATGACGCCGTCGTAGAGCGGCGCGGTCGAGGTGGCGCCCGTCTGCGGGTGCGTCCACTCCTTGGTCCCGGTCGCCAGGCCGACGAAGTTGTCGACCGTCTTGGGCGCGTGGTTTCCGAACAGGTTCAGGCGGATGTCGCCGAGGCTCGTGTGCATGGTGGCGATCGCGGTGGGTTGAGGCATTCCACGATTCTCGCATGCGCGCCATGTGGCGCGCTCTCAGCGGATGCCCAGCCGCGCACGGCTCCGGATCCCTTGACCGCGGGGGGCGACCTGGCAGGATGGAGGGGAACGCCGCAGACCGCAGACGGAGGACGCCATGGGACTGTCACGCAAACGCCAGCGGGAGCTGAAGAAGCTCAAGCGATCGGCCGACCAGTTGTGGGATGAGCAGCGCGAGACGCTCGAACACGCGGCCGATGTTCTGCGCGATGCGCGCCGTCAGGCGACGAACTACGCCCGCGAAGAGGTCGCCCCGCGCGTCCGCGGCGGCTACGAGGATCGCGTCAAGCCGCTGTTCGCCACCGGCGTCGCCAAGGGCCGCGCCGTGTCGCGCGACGCACGCGGCAAGCTCGCCGACGACGTCATTCCCGCCGTCTCGGGTGCCATCGGTTCGGCTCTCGCCGTGCTCGAAGCCGCCAAGGACCCGCACGTGCGCGACGTCGTGAAGCGCGCCAGCTCCGCCACCGCCGAGCTCAGCTCGCGCGCCCGCAAGGCGGTCGCTCCCGCACCCGTGAAGTCGTCTCCCGGCCCCGGCACCTACGTGCTGATCGGCCTCGGCGTGCTCGCGGTGGCCAGCGTGGCCTACGCCGCCTGGCAGACGCTTCGCGCCGACGACGACCTCTGGGTCGAGGACATCGAGCCCGGCGAAGCCGACGTCGACGAGCTCTAGCCCGTCCACCCTTCAAGAAGGCCTCCGGGGCCGGTCGTCAGGCCGACCCGGGGGCCTTCGTCGTGCACCCCGGCAATCAGTGCGCATCCCGATCTCCTGATGCGCTAGCTTTTGGTACGAGTTGCAGGTCCGAAGTCCAGGGGGGGTGCGCGGATGACGGGTGACCATCGCGCCACCTGGCCGCTGATCGGCCGCGATCGCGTCCTGAACCGCTTCGACGACGAGGTCGCTCGGCACCGGGGCGTCATCCACCTGCTGCACGGTCCTGCCGGGGTGGGCAAGTCGGCACTCGCACGCGCGCTGTCGCAGCGGCTCTCCGACGCGTCGCCGATCATCGTCCAGGGCCTCGCCGAGCAGTCATCCGTTCCGCTCGGCGCCTTCGCTGCGATGGTCGACGAGCTGGCACCGCCGACCCGCGAGCACGCGCTCACCGATCTCGTGCAGTCGCTCGGTTCGCGACAGACCCCGCCGCTCATGGTGGTGGATGACGCACCCCGCCTCGACGAGCTCTCGGCAGAGGCCGTCGCCCGCCTGATCACCGGGTTCGGCGCGACCGTCATCGCGACGGCTCGCGCCCAGGAGGAGCTGCCGGCGCGACTCGGCGGGCTCGATGCCTCCGGGCTGCTGCGCCGGCACGAGCTGGTCGGCCTCGAGATCGACGAGATCGCGGACCTGCTGCAGCGTCGATTCCGCCTTCCGGCCGCGGACGACGACATTCGGCGGCTTGCATGGGAGACCGGCGGCAACGCCCTGCACCTGCGCATGCTGGTCGAGAGCGCCATCGATGCCGGTCAGGTTGTGCATCGAGGCACGCATGTCGAGATCCGCGCGGGTGAGTCGCCGACGCGGCTCGCGGCACTCGTCGAGTCGCGGGTCGCCGAGCTGGAGCCGGATGCGCGGCACGTCCTCTGCCTCGTGGCGATCTGCCAGCCCGTCGCACCCGGAGAGATCATCGAGACCTTCGCGGCCCGGCGACACATCGCGGAGCTTGTTCGGCGCGGATTGCTCATGGAGGCCGGTGGCCGCGTGAGCATCGCGCACCCACTGATCGCCGAGACGATCGAGAGCGGACCCGAGGTTTCCGCCATCCTCAGCGAGGCGCTCCGACTGCTTCGCCGCGATGCGGCTCCCGCTCGGCGCTTTCGCGCCGCCGAGTGGGAGCTTCGCGCGGGCCGCCCGACCGATCCGACAGAGCTGACCTGGGCCGCCGGCTACGCGACCGCCACCGGCGATGCGCGCGGAGCTGCGCGACTGGCCGCGGCAGCCGCGCAGCTCCCGGGTCGCCGCGCTGCGGCGTTCGCCGCCCAGCTCACGGCCGCGACCGCCGCCTCGGCGGTCGGTGAGCTCGACGTCGCCGATGCGCGCTTCGACGATGCCGCCGCGTTGGCGCAGCAGCCTCGGGAGAAGATCGCGCTGGCACGTCATCGCGGGGAGCACCTCGCCTTCCGTCGCGGCGACCCGGCCGCCGCCATCGCACACGGGGAGGAGGCGCTCCAGCAGCTGGATGCGAGCGACACCGCTCCGCTCGATGCCGACCTCTGGCGGTGGCGCACCCTCGCCGGGGGTTCCTCCACCGCCCCGGTGCGCAGCGCGATCGCGGCGACGATCGCGGCCGCGGCGCGGGGCGAGTTCACGGCGGCGCGAACGTCGGCGGTCGCGCTCGCGGTGCCGCGGGAGCTGCTGGGCGACGACGCCCCCTCGGCCGCGATGGCCCTCGGCATCGAACGGTTCTGCGCTCTTCGGGCCGCCGGTGACGGCGCCGCCGCAGCCTCCTATCTCGAATCGCTTCGCGCCGAGGCCCACGAGGAGGTGGGGCTCTTCACGGCGCTGCTCGCCTGGCAGCGCACCCACGATGGCCGCTTCGCCGAGGCCGAGGCGCTTGCCGATCTCGCGCTCGAGCAGTTGGGTCGGTGGGACGGCGGTGAGCTCACGCCGTTCGCCCGCGCGGTGCGCGCCACGATCGCCGCGCAGCGCCACGACACCGCCGCCGCCGCGCGGATGCTCGAAGAACTGGACGCCGATGGGCCGGTGAGCGGTGCCGCGCAGCTTGCCCGCGCCGAGTGCGAGGCGTTTCTCACGGCGGCCGCCGGTGAGCCGGCGCGTGCCGCCGAGGTCATCCTCCGCGCCGTCGAGAATGCCATCGACTCCTCGTACGACTTCATCGGCGCGCTCACGCTCGCCCACGCAGTGCGCTTCGGCGACATCGTCCGCGCGGCCCGGGTCGCCGAGACGCTCTGTCAGAACTCGATTGAGAGGATCGAGCCGGCGCTCGCGGTGCTCGACGCGGCGCGCGCCCTCGAATCGGGTCGCGTCGAGAAGGTCATCTCGGCCGCCACCCGCCTGTCGAAGAACGCCTTGACGGCGAGCGCCGTCGACGTGCTGGCGATGGCGGGTCGCGGCGACATCTCCGATGCTGACCACCGTCGGCTGGCCGCCGCGGCGCTCGCCTTGCGCGGCGACATCGACGCCCCGCTCCTGCACTCGGCGGACCGGCCGCTGCTCACCCCGCGCGAACTCGACGTCGCCCGCGCCGCCGCCCGCCGTCTTCGCTCCCGCGAGATCGCTGAGGAGCTCGGCATCTCGGTGCGCACCGTCGACAACCAGCTGCAGTCGGCCTACCGAAAGCTGGGGGTGCGCTCGCGCGACGCCCTCCGAGACGTGCTCGCCGAGACCGGCCTGCTCACCGCGCCCTGACCGCCGGACGCGCCGGCGCCCAGGGGCTCTGCGTCACAGCCGGGGGGCGACAAGCGCGGCGAGCGCCGTGGAGTACGGCGACCCGTCCGCAGCATCGGTGCCGGCCGTGTTGACCGTGACGAGATACTCGCCCACGACCATCTGCACGACTTCTCCGTGCAGGTAGGTGAACGCGTCGGCGGCGCCGGCGATCTCGACGTCCGCGACCTCGCCGAGCGCCTCCGCGACGGTGCGCTTCTGCTCCGCCTGCTCGATGCCGAACTCCACGGTCACCGAGGCGGTGGGCAGCGATGCGCCGTCCGCGTTCTGCCAGCCGCAGCTGACAGTCCCAGCGACATCGGTCTCCTCGGGAACTCCTTCGCTGAATGGCGTGCCGAAGATCTCGGCGATCTCCTCCGCCGTGGCGAGCGCACAGGGATCAAGCAGCCCGTCGGTCGACTCGTCGCTGTCGGACGCGCCGTCGGCCTGTTCCACGACGATCACGGTCGCGTCGTCGACCGCGGCATCGGGTGAGGGTGCAGAGCACCCTGACAGAACACCGACACTGGCCGTGAGGCCGAATCCCACGACGACGGTCGCAAGTCGCGAGGAACCGAGCATGAAGACATCACCTTTCGAGTCTGAGCAGAAATGGTCAGACTCGATCGTCGCGGTGTCGCCCCTCGTTGCCAATAGGAAGAAAATGCCTACTCGGCTCGCGGCTCAACGGCATCGACCGCGCAGA
>DCRR01000011.1:118097-156419 GCA_002325245.1 Microbacteriaceae bacterium UBA1487
GTGGAGCCTAGGGGAATCGAACCCCTGACCTCCTGCTTGCAAAGCAGGCGCTCTACCAATTGAGCTAAGGCCCCGAATGGGGATGGAGTGGGGCTACCAGGACTTGAACCTGGGACCTCTTCGTTATCAGCGAAGCGCTCTAACCGCCTGAGCTATAGCCCCTCTTCGGCATGTTCCGCAGAACAGCCTCGCTTACATTACCCCACGCCGTCAGCGTGAGCCAATTCTGATGCCGCGGCTCAGTTGTTCTGGAAGCCGACGAGCAGTCCGCCGGTGAGGCGCACGCTCAGGTTGTAGAGCAGCGCGCCGATCGCACCGAGGATGGTGCCGATCACCGCGTTGAGCAGACCGACCACGATCGCGAACGTCGCGACCTGGCCGAGACCGAACTGGTTGGCGATCTGGAAGCTCGGGTCGCCGAGGATGTCCTGGAACAGTCCGTCGATGGTGCCGAAGATCCCGGTCGAGAACAGCACCACCCAGATCAGGATGGAGGCCACGATCAGGACAACCGCGAGGCAGATCCACACCAGGAACGACAGCTTCACGGCGGACCAGAAGTCGATGTACACCAGGCGGAGTCGGACCTGCTTGCTCGGGGCCTGACGCTCAGTCTTGCGCTGAAGACGTGCTGCGACGCTCATTCCTCGATCTGATCCTTTCCGGTGTCCCCGACCTCAACGCTCGGAGTCTCGTCGGCTTCGGCATCGGTCTCGCCCTCGCCGGCAATGGCGGCGAGGTTTCGCTCGCTGTTGCGGGCAACAGCGATGATGCGATCATCGTCGGCAAAGCGGGCGAACACGACCCCCATGGTGTCCCGACCCTTGGGCGGGACCTCGGCCACGGCAGAGCGTACCACCTTGCCACTGGCAAGAACCACGAGAACCTCGTCGGTCTCATCGACGATGAGCGCGCCCGCCAGGCGGCCCCGATCGTCGCTCAGTTTCGCGACCTTGATGCCGAGCCCGCCGCGCCCCTGCGCTCGGTACTGGTCGACCGCGGTGCGCTTGGCGAAGCCGCCCTCGGTGACCACGAAGACGTAGCCGTCGTCGTTCGCGACCGAGGCCGAGAGCAGCTCGTCGCCGTCGCGGAACTTCATGCCGATGACGCCCGAGGTGGAGCGGCCCATCGAGCGCAGGCTCGCCTCGGTCGCCTGGAATCGCAGCGACATCCCCTGGCGCGAGACGAGCAGCAGCTCGTCATCGTCGTTGACGAGCATCGCCGAGACGAGCTCGTCGTTCTCGCGCAGGTTGATCGCGATGATGCCGCCGGTGCGGTTGGTGTCGTACTCGGTGAGCGCGGTCTTCTTGGTGAGACCGCCGCGCGTCGCCAGCACCAGGTACTGGGCGACCCCGTAGTCGCGGATGTCGAGCACCTGGGCGATCTCTTCGTCCGGCTGCAGGGCGAGAAGGTTCGCGACGTGCTGGCCCTTCGCGTCGCGGCCGGCCTCCTGCACCTCGTAGGCCTTGGCGCGATAGACGCGACCGGTGTTCGTGAAGAACAGCAGCCAGTGGTGCGTGGTCGTGACGAAGAAGTGCTCGACCACATCATCGGCGCGCAGCTGCGCGCCCTTGACCCCGCGGCCGCCGCGGTGCTGCGAGCGGTAGTTGTCGCTGCGCGTGCGCTTGATGTAGCCGCCGCGCGTGATGGTGACCACCATCTCCTCTTCGGGGATGAGGTCTTCGACGCTCATGTCGCCGTCGAAGCCGAACATGATCTCGGTGCGGCGGTCGTCGCCGTACTTGTCGACGATCTCGGTGAGCTCCTCGGTGACGATCGCGCGCTGGCGACCCACGTCGGCGAGGATCGCCTTGTACTCGGCGATCTCGCGCTCGAGATCGGCGAGGCGATCCTGGATCTTCTTGCGCTCGAGCGCCGCGAGGCGGCGCAGCTGCAGCGCGAGAATCGCGTCGGCCTGCAGCTCGTCGATCGAGAGCAGCTTGATGAGTCCCTGCCGGGCCTCGTCCACATCGGGCGAGCGGCGGATGAGGGCGATGACCTCGTCGAGCGCGTCGAGCGCCTTGACGTAGCCGCGCTGGATGTGGGCATCCGCTTCGGCCTTGTCGAGCCGGAACTGGGTGCGCCGGACGATGACCTCGATCTGGTGCTCGATCCAGAGCGTGATGAAGCCGTCGATCGAGAGGGTGCGCGGCACACCATCGACGATCGCGAGCATGTTGGCGCCGAAGTTCTCCTGCAGCTGGGTGTGCTTGTAGAGATTGTTCAGCACCACCTTCGCGACGGCGTCCTTCTTCAGGACGATCACCAAGCGCTGGCCGGTGCGGCCCGAGGTCTCGTCGCGGATGTCGGCGATGCCCGAGAGCTTGCCCTCCTTGACGAGGTCGGCGATCTTGATCGCCAGGTTGTCGGGGTTCACCTGGTACGGCAGCTCGGTGACGACGAGGCAGGTGCGACCCTGCAGCTCCTCCACCGTGATGACCGCGCGCATCGTGATCGACCCGCGGCCGGTGCGGTAGGCATCATGGATGCCCTTGACGCCGAGGATCTGCGCGCCGGTCGGGAAGTCGGGGCCCTTCACCCGGGCGATGATCGCCTCGAGCAGCTCCTCCTGCGTGGCGTCGGGGTGCTCCAGCGCCCAGAGTGCGGCCGAGGCGACTTCGCGCAGGTTGTGCGGCGGGATGTTGGTCGCCATGCCGACCGCGATGCCGACCGAGCCGTTGACCAGCAGGTTCGGGAAGCGGCTGGGGAGCACGACCGGCTCCTGGGTGCGACCGTCGTAGTTGTCCTGCAGATCGACGGTGTTCTCGTCGATGTCGCGGACCATCTCCATGGCCAGCGGGGCCATCTTCGTCTCGGTGTATCGATGGGCGGCCGCGCCGTCGTTGCCGGGCGAGCCGAAGTTGCCCTGGCCGAGCGCGAGCGGGTAGCGCAGCGACCACGGCTGCACCAGTCGCACGAGCGCGTCGTAGACCGAGGAATCACCGTGCGGGTGGAACTGGCCCATCACGTCGCCGATGATGCGGGTGCACTTGGAGAACGCGCGATCGGGACGGTAGCCGCCGTCGTACATCGCGTAGAGCACGCGACGGTGCACCGGCTTGAGGCCGTCGCGCACGTCGGGGAGCGCACGACCGATGATGACGCTCATCGCGTAGTCGAGGTAGCTGCGCTGCATCTCGAGCTGGATGTCGACCTGGCGGATCTTGTCGTGATCGTTCACGTCGGGCGCACCGCCCTCCGGGCCGCCGGGGGTGGTGATGTCAGATGTCAAGGAAACGCACGTCCTTCGCGTTCTTCTGGATGAACTGGCGGCGCGATTCGACGTCGTCACCCATCAGGGTGGAGAAGATGCTGTCGGCGATCGCGGCGTCGTCGAGGGTCACCTGCAGGAGGGTGCGGCTGACCGGGTTCATCGTGGTCTCCCACAGCTCCTGGTGGTTCATCTCGCCGAGACCCTTGTAGCGCTGGACCCCGTTCTCCTTCGGGATCCGCTTGCCGTTGGCGATGCCCTCCTTGATGAGAGCGTCGCGCTCGGCGTCGGAGAACACGTAGTCGTGCTCGGCGTTCGTCCACTTGATCCGGTACAGCGGCGGCTGCGCGAGGTAGACGTAGCCCATCTCGATGAGCGGACGCATGTAGCGGAAGAGCAGCGTGAGCAGCAGCGTCGTGATGTGCTGACCGTCGACGTCGGCATCGGCCATCAGCACGATCTTGTGATACCGAGCCTTGGCGCCGTCGAACTCCTCGCCGATGCCCGTGCCGAACGCGGTGATCATCGCCTGGATCTCGGCGTTGCCGAGCGCGCGGTCCAGCCGAGCCTTCTCGACGTTGAGGATCTTGCCGCGCAGCGGCAGGATCGCCTGCGTCTCGGGGTTGCGCCCCTGCACCGCGGATCCGCCGGCCGAGTCGCCCTCGACGAGGAAGATCTCGCTCTCCCACGGGTTGCGGCTGGAGCAGTCCTTGAGCTTGCCGGGCATGCCGCCGCCCTCGAGCAGGCCCTTGCGGCGGGTCTGCTCGCGCGCCTTGCGCGCGGCGATGCGCGCGGTCGCGGCCTGGATCGCCTTGCGGATCACGTCGCGGGCCTGGTTCGGGTTGCGGTCGAACCAGTCGTTGAGCTGGTCGCCGACCACGCGCTGCACGAAGGACTTGGCCTCGGTGTTGCCGAGCTTCGTCTTGGTCTGGCCCTCGAACTGCGGCTCGCCGAGCTTGATCGAGATGACGGCGGTGAGGCCTTCGCGCACGTCGTCGCCGGAGAGGTTCTCGTCCTTCTCCTTGAGGATGCCCTTCTCGCGCGCGTACTTGTTGACGAGCGTGGTGAGTGCGGCGCGGAATCCCTCTTCGTGGGTTCCGCCCTCGTGCGTGTTGATCGTGTTGGCGTAGGTGTGCACCGACTCGGAGTAGGCGTTCGTCCACTGCATCGCGACCTCGAGCGCGATCCGACGCTCGGTGTCCTCCGACTCGAAGCTGATGATCTCGGGGTGGATCACCTCGGTTTTCTTCGCCGAGTTCAGATACTCGACGTAGTCGACGAGTCCCTGCTCGTAGAGGAACACGTCCTGGCGCGGCTCCTCGCCCTCGGCGATCGGGCGCTCGTCGGCGAGCGTGATCGTGAGGCCCTTGTTCAGGAAGGCCATCTGCTGGAAGCGGGTGCGCAGCGTGTCGTAGTCGAATTCGACGGTTTCGAAGATGTCGGAGTTCGGCCAGAAGGTGATGGTGGTTCCGGTGCCGTCGGCGTCGCCGGCGTTGGCGAGCGGCGCATCCGGAACGCCGTCGTGGTAGCGCTGGGTCCAGAGCGAGCCCTGGCGGCGAACCGCGACTTCGAGCTTGTGCGAGAGCGCGTTGACGACGGAGCTGCCGACGCCGTGCAGACCGCCGGAGACGGCGTAGCCGCCGCCGCCGAACTTTCCGCCGGCGTGCAGGATTGTGAGCACGACCTCGACCGTCGACTTCTTCTCGATCGGGTGCTCGTCGACGGGGATGCCGCGGCCGTTGTCGATGACGCGCACGGCGCCATCGGCGAGGATCGTGACCTCGATGCGATCGCAGTGCCCGGCGAGTGCCTCATCAACGGAGTTGTCGACGATCTCGTAGACGAGGTGGTGAAGACCGCGCGGACCGGTCGAGCCGATGTACATGCCGGGTCGCTTGCGGACCGCCTCGAGTCCTTCGAGGACCTGGATCTGATTCGCGCCGTAGCTGTCGTCGCCGGGCGCAGGGGTAGCGGGTGGTGTCATGAAAAGGGCTTGCTCCTGCCGGATCGACGCCGCCGCCATGAAGGTCGAACGGACCCTCCGATTCTACCCCAGCGGGGGTATCGGCGAGGGGCGAAACGGCGATCTGGGGCCTTTTCTGGCGCCCTGTGACCAGATTTGCCTTCCTAACCGTAGGTATCGCGTGGACCGCGCCCTGGGATTGCTCTGGGGCCACGTTTCCAGGAGGGGGCGTCCGGCCCCAGAAACCGGATGGACTCGATCTCGGCCGCCGGGTAGCGCTCGGCGATGCGAGTCGTGATCGTCGACCGCATCGTCCGAAGCTGCTGCGCCCACGCCGTCGAGTCGCAGCGAACCGTCAGCACGCCCTCCTCGACGCCGATCGGCTCGGAGTGCGCCGCGGTGTCCTCGCCGACCAGTTCGGACCAGTCGGCCACCAGTTCGGCGCGCGCGATCGGCGACTCCCAGCCGAGCGAGACGGTGAGTCGTCCCAGAACATCGCCGATGCCGTGCGGATCGCGGCCGGTGCCGTAGGGCACGCTCGCCCCATCCTCGGCGGCGCGGCTGCGCCGGCGCGCGTCGCGACTGCGCATTCCGGGGGCGCCGAACACGGTGCGCAGTCGGCGGTAGACCCCGAGGTGCTCGGGCACCGGCTCGCTCCGTGCATCGGGCGCATCGGATGGGGTCGCCGGGGGCGGGGTCGGCTCGGTCATTCGGCTGCTCCCGGTTCGACCACGCGGCCGGCATGGATCCGAATCGTCGTTCCGCGGAGCTCCTGGGGAACATCGTTCTCCACGGCGGCGGTGATGAGAACCTGCTCGAAGCCGGTGATCGCGGCCGACAGGCTGGCCCGCCGGCGCTCGTCCAGTTCGGCGAAGACGTCGTCGAGGATCAGCACGGGATCCCCGAGCGGCGCGTCGGTGCGCAGCACCTCCGCGGAGGCGAGCTTCAGCGACAGGGCGAACGACCACGATTCGCCGTGGCTGGCATAGCCGCGCGCCGGAAGTCCGTTGAGGGTGAGCACGAGATCGTCGCGGTGCGGTCCGACGAGCGTGATTCCGCGATCGAGCTCGGCGCGGCGCTGAGCGGCGAGGCTCGCGCGGAAGCTCTCGGCCGCGCTCATCGGGGTGAGACCCGCGCCGCCGTCGAGCACATCGGTGCTCGCCTCGTCGTCGGGTTGGGATCCCAGGATGCTGAGCCGCGCCGAGAGATCGGCTCGATGCTCGGCGCCGGCGATCCGCTCGTAGGCATCGCGCACGGGTTCGCGCAGCCGCTCGATGAGGTCACGTCGGCCGATCACGATCTCCACTCCGAGCTGCACGAGTCGCTCGTCCCAGACGTCGAGGGTGGTGAGCTTCTCGGCCGGCGTGCGCGCGGCACGTGCCGACTTCAGCAGGGTGTTGCGCTGACGCAGCACCCGGTCGTAGTCGGAGAGGATCCCCGCGAAGCGGGGCGATTTCTGAACGAGCAGTTCGTCGAGGAAGCGGCGGCGCCCCGAGGGCTCACCCCGGACCAGGGCGAGATCCTCGGGGGCGAAGACCACCGTGGCGACGTAGCGCGGAAGCTCGCGCGGCTTGATCGGTCCCCGATTGACCTGCGCGCGGTTGGCGCCGACCCGGTTCAGCTGCACCTCGACGAGGACATTCCGATCGCCATGCTCGAGACGAGCTCGCACGATCGCCGAGTCACGGCCGAAGCGGATGAGCGCCTGATCGCTGGAGACGCGGTGTGATCCCAGCGTGCTGAGATAGGCGAGCGCCTCGACCAGATTGGTCTTGCCCTGACCGTTGATGCCGACGATCAGGTTGGGACCCGCGTCGAAGCCGACCTCCGCGGTCTCGTAGTTGCGGAAGTCGGTGAGGCCGAGATGAGCAACCCTCACTGAACCGTCTCGCCTTCCGAATGCGGGGGCAAGCGGGAACTACCGAAGCAGCAGGTTCGGCTGCAGCAGGTAGCGGTAGTTGTCGGAGCCCGGCGCATCCTTCGAGGACTGGCTCGTCAGGAGAACCGGCCCGGGCTTGTTCGGGTTGTCGGTCTTCGTGAACGAGATCCGCACGAACTCGGAGTGCACGGCGCCCAGACCATCCAGCAGGAACGAGGGCTTCAACGACACGACCGTGTCGTCGCCCACCAGGTGGGCATCGATCGTCTCGGATGCCTGCGCCTGCTCGGATCCGGTCGCCTCGAGCGTGACACCGTCGATCGAGAAGCTGAAGCGCAGTGCCGCTTCGCGCTCAAGAACGAGCGAGACGCGACGCGTGGCTTCGACCAGCTCAGCGGTGTTGACGACCGCATAGTTCTCGACCGTCTCGGGGAAGAGCCGCTTGACCGGCGGGAAGTTCCCCTTGATGAGCAGCGAGGTGACGGTGCGCTTATCGGCCGTGAAGGCAATGAGCTCTCGATCGTCGTTGTGCACGATCGACACGCCGATGGTGCCCGAGTGGCCGAAGGTCTTGCCAATCTCCGACAGGGTGCGCGCCGGCACTAGGGCTGTGGCGCCTTCCGCGGAGTCGGTGCCAGAATCCCAGTCGATCTCGCGCACCGCGACGCGGTAGCGGTCGGTCGCCACGAAGGACAGCTTGTTGTCGCCGACCTCGAGCTGCACACCGGTGATCACCGGCGTCACATCATCGCGCGAGGCGGCAACGGCAACCTGCGAGACGGCGTCGGCGAAGTCCTCAGCCGGCAGCACTCCGGTGCGGTCGTCGATCTGCGGCAGGCTCGGGTACTCCTCGACGGGCATGCTCAGGAGCGTGAACTTCGCGGAACCGCAGCTCACCGCGATGCGCCCGTCGTCGTAGGAGAAGTTGACCGGCGCGTTCGGAAGACGGCTCGCGATGTCGGCGAGGAGTCGGCCGGAGACCAGGGCCACGCCGGGCTCGTCGACCTCGGCGGGAATCTCGGTGCGCGAGGAGACCTCGTAGTCGAAGGACGAGAGCACGAGAACGCCATCGCCGGCCTCGAGGAGCACGCCGCTCAGGATCGGCTGGGTGGTGCGCTGCGGCAGAAGCTTGACGGCAAACGACACGGCTTCGCTCAGGACGTCGCGATTGACGTGAAACTTCACACCGAACTCCTTGTACGTCGACTCGAGCTGACCCCCGCGCTCGGATGACCGCGAGGACAGGTGTCGGCCCGGACCGCCCATCCTGTCACGTCCGATCTTGACACAGGAAGAGGCTGCGTTGAATCGCTCGAGTTCTGAGCCGAGCCGCGTCTCAAAGTTGTGGACGAGATCGAAATGGTTAAAGACAAATCACAGTGTTAACCGCTGTGGAAGATGTGGATAAGCCGGCTGCGGTCAACGAATGACAGGAAACTACATCCGTGTGAGATGTTGACGAGTGGTGGACAACATGTCATTCGGTCGTGGGGCGGCCGATCATCGGAATTCGTCATTCCACATCCCGCCCCCGAGTTGTCCCCACGGAGGCGGTCATTCGTCCCGATGTTATCCACAGGTTGTACACACACTGTGCAATCAGGGATTCGGAGCGAATTCGGGCGCGTCGCGGCTCAGCTGCGCGAGTAGCGCTGGTTCTGCTTGATGCGGCTGGTGAGCTCGGTGACCTGGTTGTAGATCGAGCGCCGCTCCTTCATGAGCTCGCTGATCTTCTTGTTCGCGTACATCACGGTGGTGTGGTCGCGGTTGCCGAAGAGCTGGCCGATCTTCGGCAGCGACAGGCTCGTGAGTTCACGGCACAGATACATCGCGATCTGTCGCGCCGTCGCCACCGCCTGCGAGCGGCTCGATCCGTAGAGGTCGTCGACCGTCAGTTTGAAGTACTCGGCGGTGTGATTGATGATGTCGACCGGCGCGATGACGTTGTCCTCATCGAGCGTGATGATGTCCTTGAGCACGGTCTGCACCAGTTGCAGGTCGACGCGCGTGCGGTTGAGACTGGCGAAGGCCGTGACGCGGATGAGCGTTCCCTCGAGCTCGCGGATGTTGCTCGAGACCTTCGTCGCCATGAACTCGAGGATCTCGTCCGGCACCTGCAGCTTCTCGCTCTGCGCCTTCTTCCGGAGAATCGCGATGCGGGTCTCGAGATCCGGGGCCTGCACGTCGGTGATGAGGCCCCACTCGAAGCGCGATCGCATCCGGTCCTCGAAACCGGTGAGGTGCTTCGGCGCGACATCGCTCGTGATCACCACCTGCTTGTTGTGATCGTGCAGCGTGTTGAAGGTGTGGAAGAACGCTTCCTGCGTCGAGTCCTTGCCCTGCAGGAACTGGATGTCGTCGATCAGCAGAATGTCGATCTCGCGATAGCGCGACTGGAAGACGCTGGCTCGGTTGTTGGCGATCGAGTTGATGAAGTCGTTGGTGAATTCCTCGCTCGAGACGTACCGCACGCGGATTCCCGGATACAGGCTCTCGGCGTAGTGGCCTATGGCGTGCAGGAGGTGGGTCTTGCCGAGACCCGAGTCGCCATAGATGAAGAGCGGGTTGTATGCCTTGGCCGGCGCTTCGGCGACGGCGACCGCTGCGGCATGGGCGAAGCGGTTCGACCCGCCGATCACGAAGTTGTCGAAGTTGTACTTGGGGTTCAGGCGGGAATCCGAGCGGCGGTTGATGTCGGTGATCGGGGCGAGAGGAGGAGTGGGTCCCGTGCTCTCGTCGAACTCCGTCTCGGTGATCGTGTCGACGTCGCCGAGCATCTGAGTCGGACGGATCTCGGGGTTGACCACGATGGCGAAGTTCGTCAGCTCGGGCTCATCATCCAGCTGCGCCAGGGCGTTGAGCAGAGGAACCCGGATGCGCTGCTCGAGCATGCCGCGGGTCAGTTCGTTCGGAACTTCGAGATAGAGGGTCCCGGCGAGCACGCCCTTCGGCTCCACGAGATTGAGGAAGCCCTGCAGCTGCGGAGTCACGCGGTCGTCGCCGTTCAGCTGGGTCAGTACGGAGTTCCACAGCTCGTGGGTCTCGTCCGGCGTCTCGCTCATGATTCCTCTCGGTTCTGTCTGTCAGTTATACACAGGGTTATCCACTTGGTGGGAGGCTTGTGGACAGAACGATCGGCGGGGTATCGATGCTCCGGGGGGCGCCAGCGAGCCTAATCGCACCCGGCGCGTCGTGCGCCGGTGGCCGCGAATCGCATGCGAGTATGTCCGCTTTGCCCACTCAGGTTTGATTAAGCGGGGTTCAGGCCCTATTTTTAATCAGTTGCCGACGGCGCAGCGTTCCGCAATCAGCCGTCCCCGTTCTTACCCGGACCCCGGGTGTTGGAGATATCACCATGTCGAAGCGAACCTTCCAGCCGAACAACCGGCGTCGTGCCAAGGTGCACGGCTTCCGTCTCCGCATGCGCACGCGTGCGGGTCGCGCGATCCTCGCGGCACGTCGTCGCAAGGGCCGCACCGAGCTCTCCGCCTAGTTCTCTCGTGCTCGCGCGGGCGAATCGGGTGGTCCACGCGGTGGACTTCCGTCACGTCGTCCGCCGCGGTCGCCGATCCGCCACGCCCCACGCCGTCTACTACCGCGTGACGCGTGACTCCAGCGACCCGATGCGCTTCGGCTTCATCGTGTCTCGAGCTGTCGGTGATGCGGTGACTCGCAACCGGCTTCGACGTCGCTACCGTGCGCTTGCGCGCGAGTTCGTCGATGCGGGTGGTCGCGGCCAGGACGTCGTCGTCCGCGCACTCCCGCCTGCCGCCGAACTGAGCTGGGCGGAACTCGCGCACGAGGTCCGCGACGTTCTGAGGCCTCGCTCGTGACTCCCGCCTCGATCGGGCGCGCCGTCTGGCTCGCGCCGCGCAATGGCGCGGTTCTGATCCTTCGCGGCTACCGCGCGGCAATCTCGCCGTTGTACGGTCAGGTCTGCCGCTATTACCCGAGCTGCTCGGCGTACGCGCTCGGTGCGATCCAGCAACATGGACTCATCAAGGGCGTTGCCCTGGGTTCGTGGCGGATCGCCCGATGCCACCCGTGGGCCAAGGGCGGCATCGACGATGTCCCCGAGCCTCGTCACGGATTTCTGCACACCACCGAATTCGGCTTCGTCACCGAGACAAGCCACGGAAAGGGTTGAACCCGCACTATGCCTGACATCATCGGCACGATCCTCTGGCCCATCAAATGGGTCATCGAAGCGATCCTCGTTGCGTTCCACTGGGTGCTGAGCGCCGCCGGCATGGACCCGGCCGCCGGCCTCACGTGGGTGCTCTCGATCGTGGGTCTGGTGCTCGTGGTCCGGGCCGCTCTGATTCCGCTCTTCGTGCGGCAGATCCACAGCCAGCGGAAGATGCTGGAGGTCGCGCCCCAGCTCAAGAAGATCCAGGACAAGTACAAGGGCAAGCGCGATCAGTACTCGCGTGAGGCGATGCAGCGCGAGACCATGGCGCTCTACTCGAAGGCGGGCACCAACCCCTTCGCCTCGTGCCTTCCGCTCCTCGTTCAGATGCCGATCTTCTTCGGTCTGTTCTCGGTGCTCAACGAGGCGAACCAGAGTCGGGCCGGCGTGGGCCTGCTCAGCCAGGACCTGGCCGACCAGTTCGGCTCGGCGTCGCTGTTCGGAATCGCTCCGCTGCACGACAGCATCCAGAGCGCACTCGCGGCCAACCCGGTTGAGACGGTCGTCATCGTCATCGCCGTGGTCATGGTCGTGCTGATGACGGCGTCGCAGTTCATCACGCAGCTGCAGATCATGTCGAAGAACCAGTCGCCGGAGATGAAGGAAAGCCCGATGTACCGGCAGCAGCGCATCCTGCTGTACGTGCTGCCGCTGGTCTTCGCATTCTCCGGCTTCGCGTTCCCGATCGGCGTGATGTTCTACTGGCTGACCTCGAACATCTGGACCATGGTCCAGCAGTTCATCGTGATCCGGAACATGCCGATGCCCGGCAGTGAAGCGGCGCTCGCCCGCGAGGCGCGTCTGGCGAAGAAGCGCCGCGCGAAGATGGGTGAGGACGCCGAGGAGCTGGCCGAAGAAACCGTCGAAGAGACCAAGGCGCGGATTCAGCGCCAGCAGCCCGTGAGCAAGAAGCGTGCGAAGAAGCAGAGTGGGAGCAAGCGCTCGTGACTGATATCGAAACCACCCCGGCGAGCCCGGCCCCTGTTGCGGACGACGCCCCGAGCCAGGACCAGCTGGTGGAGGAAGGCGACATCGCGGCGGACTACATCGAGGAGCTCCTCGATATCGCTGACCTCGATGGTGACATCGAGATCGATGCTCGCGCTGGTCGCGCGTACCTCTCCGTGACGGCAACCGGCGAGTCGAATCTGCGGATGCTCTCGAGCTCGGATGCGGTCAACGCGCTCCAGGAGCTCACGCGTCTGGCGGTGCAGAACCGCACGGGGCGCTTCTCGCGCCTGATCCTCGACGTGGGCGGCTCGCGCGATGCCCGTGCCGCGGAGCTCGCGCGCATCGTCGACCATGCCATCGAGCGGATCGAAGCCGGCGCCGCCTCGGCATCGCTGCCGCCGATGTCGAGCTACGAGCGCAAGCTCGTGCATGACCTCGTCGCCGGCCGCGGATTCGTCTCCGCCTCCGAGGGCGAGGGGCGCGACCGCCACACGGTGATCTCGCGCGGCTGATGTTTCACGTGAAACATTGCCCCGCGGTGAGCGAACGCCGTGGTTGATGTCGAGGTCGAGCCGGCCATCGCTGCGGCGATGTTCGGCGAACAGATCGAGCAGGCGCGCGCTTTCACGGCGGACCTCGGCGCCCGCGGCGAAGAGCTCGGACTGATCGGTCCCCTCGAGCCGCCTCGGATCTGGACCCGTCACGTGCTGAACAGTGCTTTGGTGGCACCGCTGATCGCCGAGGGTGCGCGCGTCGGCGACGTCGGCAGTGGTGGAGGACTTCCCGGTCTCGTGCTCGCGATCGCACGACCGGATGCGCACTTCACGCTCATCGAGCCGATGGAGCGCCGGACGGACTGGCTGTCGGAGCAGGTTGATCGACTGTCGCTCGCCAATGTCGACGTCCTCCGCGCGCGCGCCGACGAGGCCGGGGTCGAGGGGATTCTGGACCAGGTCACGGCCCGCGCCGTGTCGGCCCTCAGCAAGCTCATCCCGATGACCGCCCCGTTGCTGCGGCCCGGTGGCGAGCTGATTCTGCTCAAAGGCGAGCGGGTCGCGGCCGAGACGGAAGCCGCTTCGAAGGTCATTCGAAAGCACCGACTGCGGAACGTCGAGACTCTGGTTCTCGGCGACGGGATGATCCCCGAGGTCACGCGGGTCTTTCGGGCTACAGTTGACTGATCTCGGCGCTCGAGCCGGCGTGACCATCACGATGTTTCACGTGAAACATCTCGCGCCGTGGCCGAGAAGCCAGCGGAAAGGCCACCATGCCGATCCCGCAAACGACCACCAACGCTGCGAGAAGGAACCACTGCGGTGACTGCCCACAACAACTACGACGAGACGCCGTTGGCCCGAGAGGTGGCGGAGCTCACTCGCCGTCGCATCGCCCTGGCCGAGGCGGTCCTGCCGCGCCCGACTCACACCCGCGTGTTCACCGTCGCCAACCAGAAGGGCGGCGTCGGCAAGACCACCTCGACGGTCAACCTCGCGGCGGCGCTCGCCCAGAGCGGCGCCCGAGTGCTGGTCATCGACCTCGACCCGCAGGGAAACGCCTCGACCGCACTCGGCGTGGAGCACCGCTCCGACACCGCCAGCGTCTATGACGTGATGATCGACGATGTTCCGATGCGCGACGTCGTGCAGTCCAGCCCGGAGTTCGCGGGCCTCGACTGCGTCCCTGCCACGATCCATCTCGCCGGGGCCGAGATCGAACTCGTGTCGCTGGTGGCGCGCGAGCAGCGTCTGCGGACGGCGCTGCAGAAATTCCTGGGCGAGGCCGAGGAGCCGTACCACTACGTCTTCATCGACTGCCCGCCCTCGCTCGGTCTGCTGACGCTCAACGCCTTCGTCGCCGCCCGCGAGGTGCTCATTCCGATCCAGTGCGAGTACTACGCGCTCGAGGGTCTCAGCCAACTGCTCAACAACATCGAGCTCATCCAGAAGCACCTGAATCAGAAGCTGCGTCTCAGCACGATCCTCCTCACGATGTACGACTCGCGCACGAATCTCGCGAATCAGGTCGTGGATGAGGTGCGCGAGCACTTCCCCGACCAGACCCTCACGACGGTGATCCCGCGCTCGGTGCGCATCTCCGAGGCGCCCAGCTACGGGCAGAGCGTGATCAGCTATGACAGCAACTCTCCCGGCTCCCTCTCCTACCGCGAGGCGGCCGCCGAGATCGCTCGACGGGGTGCCGGTGGCGCCACGCTGAACGGGGGAGTCGCGACGACGGGTCCGACCGAGGTTTCGACGGCTCAGGCAGGGGAGACGAACTGATGGCAGCACCCAAGCGCACGGGACTGGGACGCGGAATCGGCGCTCTCATCCCGACGAGCTCCGACGCGAGCGACCGGCCGGTCGATGTCTTCTTCGCCGGCGACGTCGAAGTGCCCGAAGAGGGCCTGGTCGCCGTCCCCGGCGCGCGCCTGGCGGAGCTCTCCCCCGATGACATCGTTCCCAACCCGCAGCAGCCGCGCACCGAGTTCCGCCAGGAGGAGCTCGACGAACTCGTCGTCTCCGTGCGCGAGTTCGGCGTTCTGCAGCCCATCGTCGTCCGGCCTCGCCCGGGCGCGGGAGTCGGCGAGGCGCAGTACGAGCTGATCATGGGCGAGCGCCGTCTGCGTGCGACGAAGATCGCCGGGCTCGACCGCATCCCCGCCATCGTCAAGAACACGGCTGATGACGCGATGCTGCGTGACGCACTGCTCGAGAACCTGCACCGCGCCGAGCTGAATCCGCTGGAAGAGGCGTCCGCCTACCAGCAGCTGCTCTCCGACTTCGGGATCACGCAGGAGCAGCTCGCCGAGCGCATCGGCCGCTCGCGTCCGCAGATCACGAACACGCTGCGCCTGCTCCGCCTGCCCGAGCCGGTGCAGCGCCGCGTGGCGGCCGGAGTGCTCAGCGCGGGCCACGCGCGGGCCATCCTGTCGACAGGCTCTCCCGACGAGATGGAGCGCCTCGCCGACAAGATCGTCAACGAGGACCTGTCGGTGCGCGCCGCCGAGGCCGCCGCCGGGACGTCTCCGACGGCGAAGGCGAAGAAGCCGAAGCCGACCGCGGGCCGGCGCCAGGGTCAGCTCGACGAGATCGCGGAGGCACTCGGCGATCGGCTCGACACCCGGGTTCGCATCGCTCTCGGCGCGAACAAGGGCACCGTGACGATCGAATTCGCCACCGTCGCCGACCTCAACCGGATCCTCGGCGAACTCGGGCAGCCCGGCTTCCAGTAGCGGGTGCGCGGCGCGTCGAGCGCCGCGGGGCCGTTCTCCTCGCCGACGCGCTAGTCGGCAGCGGCCGCTTCGGCGAGCCGCGCATAGACCCAGCCCAGGTCGTGGCCAGCTGCCTCGAGCGACTGGGGAAGCAGTGACGTCTCGGTGAGCCCGGGAAGCACGTTCGCCTCCAGGAACCAGGGAGTGCCGGCGCCGTCGATGATCAGGTCGACCCGCGAGATGTGGCGCAGCCCGAGGGCGCGATGCGCGGTGAGCGCGGCGGCGGCCGCCCGTTCCGCGATCTCATCCGAGATCCGGGCCGGGGTGTAGAACCGCGTCTCGCCGGCGTTGTAGCGCGCCTCGAAGCTGTAGACGCCCGAGAGCGGCTCGATCTCGACCGCGGGCAGGGCGACCGGCCCGTCGCCGGTGTCGATGATGCTGACGGCGATCTCGGTGCCGGTGATGCGCTGCTCGACGAGAGCGACATCGCCGTAGGTGTAGGCGTCGACCATGGCGCGCGGCAGCCCCGCGGCGTCGGCCACGAGCGTGACGCCCTGCGCCGAACCGCCCTGGGCGGGCTTCACGACCAGGGGGCCGGAGAGCTCGTCGCTGATGGTTGCGAACACCGCGTCGGCCCCGAGCTCGCGGAACACGTCGCGCGCCAGAGTGATGGAACTCGGCGTCGAGACGCCCGCACGGGCGACGAGCGTCTTGGCGGTGGGTTTGTCCCAGGCGAGGCGGGCGGCCTCGGCGCGGGAGCCGACGAAGGGCACGCCGATGAACTCGAGCAGTCCCCGCAGAGCGCCGTCCTCGCCGGAGGCACCGTGCAGCGCCGGCCACACGACGTCGGGGCGCTCGTCGCGCAGCCACGGGAGCAGGGAGGCGTCCGGATCGCGCAGTTCGACCGCGAGGCCGTGGTGCTGCAGACTGTCGGCGACTCGACGGCCGGATCGGAGCGAGACGTCGCGCTCGTGTGAGATGCCGCCCGCGAGAACCACGATGCGGAGCTTCGATACGGTCATGATCCCTCAGCCGACGTTCGGGGGGAGCACGCCCTGGCGCTCCTCGGTCTGGATGCTCAGCGGTCCGGTCTGCGAGAACTCGTTCAGCAGCGACAGCTCGCCGTTGATGACGGTGGCCAGGCGCCGCACGCCTTCGCGGATGAACTCCGGCGTCGGGTAGCAGAACGACAGCCGCATGGCATTGCGTCCGCCGCCGTCGGCGAAGAACGCGGTTCCCGGGGTGTAGGCGACAAGCTCCTTCACGGCGCGCGGCAGCATCGCCTTCGAATCGAGGTGACCCGGCATGGTGAGCCAGACGTAGAAGCCGCCGTTGGGGACCGTCCAGTGCAGGCCGGGAAGGTGCTCCTTGAGTGCGGTGAGCATGGCGTCGCGTCGCTCTTTGTAGCTGGAGCGGAACACATCGATCTGACCGCGCCAGTCGGCGCTGGCGAGGTACTCGGAGATGACGATCTGCGCGAACGAGCTCGGCGAGAGCACGGCCGCCTCGTTGGCAAGAATGAGTTTCTCTCGAATAGCGTGGGGAGCGAGCGCCCACCCGACGCGGAGGCCCGGCGCGAGGGTCTTCGAGAAGGTGCCGAGGTAGACCACGCCGTCCTCTTCGAGCGAGCGCATCGCGTGCGGCGGCGCCTGATCGAAGTAGAGCAGACCGTAGGGGTTGTCCTCGATGACGAGGATGTCGTTCGCACGCGCGATCTCGAGCACCTCCATCCGGCGCTGCCAGCTGAGAGTCACCCCCATCGGGTTCTGGAACGACGGAATCGTGTAGAGGAACTTCAGGCGCTTGCCCGCGCGCTTCAGGTTCGCGATCGTCTCACGCAGCGACTCCGGGATGAGCCCGTGCTCGTCCATCGCCACGTGCGCGACCTCCGCCTGGAACGAGCGGAAGACGACCATTGCGGTCACGTAGCTCGGCCCCTCGGCGATGACGACGTCGCCGGGATCCAGGAACAGCTTCGAGACGAGCTCCAGCGCGTGCTGCGAGCCCGTGGTGACCACGACGTCGTCGACGCTGGCGTGGATGCCCTCGAGCGACATCACATCGAGAATCTGCTCCCGCAGCCGCGGTGTTCCCTGGCCGGAGCCGTACTGCAGGGCGACGGGGCCCTGGTCGCGCACCGTGCGCATCACCGCGGTCTCGACGAGCTCCTGGGGGAGCGCCGAGACATTCGGCATGCCGCCCGCGAGCGAGACCACCTCGGGCCGGCTCGCGACGGCGAACAGAGCTCGGACCTCGGACACGCTGAGGCCCGCGGTGCGGGCGGCATAGTGCGAGTACCAGGGATCGAGGTTCGTTCCCGGGTTCGGCGGGGTCGCGGCGGTCATGTGAGGTCCGTTCGTCGGAATGACATCAAGGGTAGCCCGAGCGCAGCAGTGGCCCCGTCCCCCCGAGGGGGGAGCGGGGCCACCGGAGTCGAACTGGCCTAGGCCAGGAAGTCGGCCAGATCCGCCTCGAGCGCCGGCTTCGGCTTGGCGCCGACGATGCGCTTCTTGATCTCGCCGCCCTGGAAGACATACATCGCCGGAATCGAGGTGATCCCGTACTTCATCGCCGTCTCCGGGTTGTCGTCGACGTTGAGCTTGACGATGTCGATCTTGTCGGCGTGCTCCTCGGCGATCTTGTCGAGGATCGGCGAGACGGCGCGACACGGGCCGCACCACTCGGCCCAGAAGTCGACCATGATCGGCTTCTCGGATGCGAGCACGTCGCTCGCGAAGGTGGCGTCGGTGACGTTCTTGGCAGACATTGCTGACCTACTTTCTTGACGGTGCGCCCGTCAGGCGGGCTGGGTTTCGGTGCTGGGACTCACGCGCGTGACGGCGTCGGCATCCGCCAGGGCGGCGAGGTAGTGCTCGGCGTCGAGCGCCGCGACGACCCCGGAGCCTGCGGCGGTCGCCGCCTGCTTGTAGGTCGGGTCGACCACATCGCCCGCGGCGAACACGCCCGGCAGGCTGGTCTTCGAGCTGCGGCCCTCGACGGCGATCGTGCCCTCGGGGGCCAGCTCGAGCTGGTCGTGAACGAGGTGGGTGCGCGGGTCGGCGCCGATCGCCACGAACAGGCCGGTCACATCGAGGGTCGTCTCGGTGCCGTCCTCGGTGTTCGTCAGGCCGATGCCGGAGACCTTGGCGTCGCCATAGATGCTGGTGATCTCGTTGTTCCAGATGACCTCGATCTTCGGGTCGGCGAACGCGCGCTCCTGCATCGCGGCGGAGGCGCGGAAGGCATCGCGACGGTGGATCAGGTACACCTTGTCGGCGAAGCGAGTGAGGAACGTCGCCTCTTCGAGCGCCGAGTCGCCGCCGCCGACGACGGCCACGTTCTGCTGCTTGAAGAACGCGCCGTCGCACGTGGCGCACCACGAGACGCCGAAGCCGGAGAGACGTTCCTCGTCGGGAAGGCCGAGCTTTCGGTAGGCAGAACCGGTCGCGTAGATCACGGCGCGGGCCTCGTGCACGCTGCCGTCACCGAGGTGCACGCGCTTCACGTCGCCCTCGAGCTCGAGCTTCGTCACATCGTCGTAGACGATCTCGGTGCCGAAGCGCTCGGCCTGCTGCTGCATCCGCACCATCAGGTCGGGGCCCATGATGCCCTCCGGGAAGCCCGGGAAGTTGTCGACCTCGGTGGTCTTCATCAGCTCACCGCCGAACTCGACCGAGCTGGCGATGACCAGTGGTTCGAGGTTCGCGCGAGCCGCGTAGATGGCGGCGGTGTAGCCGGCGGGGCCGGAACCGACGATGATGACCTGACGCATGAGGCGTACTCCTTTAGGGCGGAACACTCAGTTCAACCCATCCTAGGTTCGCGGCATTCCCGGACCGGGAACGGCAGGCTACGAGCGGGTGCCGAGCCGGCGGCTCACGAGCCCGCGAACCTGCCGGGCGAGCTCGCGCACCTCGGGAAGTCCGATCGCCGCGAGCACGCCGACATACACCGCGAGGCTGCCGATGCCGACCGCCGCCACCGCGACGATCGCCGTCAACGGCCCGGCGAGAGCGAATCCCGAGCCCGCGGCCAGAAGCGTCGGACCGCCGAACTCGACACCGCCGAGCAGCCAGAGCACGAGCAGCCCGGCGCCGAAGGCGGGCAGCGCGGCGAAGGCGAACGCGGCGAAGCGCCGCGCGACACGGGCCCCGCCGAGGGAGGCGCCCGGCACCGCGAGGCGGCGCCGCAGGACGAGCGCGGCGATGACCGCTTGGATGGCGCCCACGACCGAGGTCACCGCGGCGATCCCCGCCGCGACCCACTCGCCCGGGCTGAGCAGCGCGATCAGGCTCGCCCCGGCGACGAACAGCACCGACTGGATGATCTGGATCAGGAACGGCGTGCGCGTGTCGCCGAGCGCGTAGAAGGCGCGGTGCACGAGATAGATCGCGCTGAACGACCCCAGGCCGAGAAGGTAGGCCATCAGCACGAAGGCGGTGCTGTTGAGCTCGCCCGGATCTCCGGAGAAGAGCCGAAGGAACGGCAGGGCGGCGGCGGCGAGCGCCGTCCCCGCGCCGACCGTCAGCATCACCACGGTGCGCAGCGAGGTTGACAGGTCAGCGCGCACAGCGGCGAAGTTGCCGTCGCGCACGTGACCGCTCATCCGCGTGAAGTAGGGCGTCGCGATCGAGACGGTGATCAGCGAGTGCGGAAGCACGAAGATCGCCCACGTGACGCGCAGCGCGTTGACGGAGGCATCCGACTCCCCGGCGGTGAGGGCGAGGTTGACCTGCACGATCCCGGCGAGCTGATTGATGACGATCATGCCGAACGCCCAGCCCGCCGCGCGACCGGCGGTGCCGAGGCCGACCCCGCGCCAGCGGAAGTCGGGTCGGTAGCGCAGCCCGGAGCGGTGCCAGAAGACCATCAGGATCACGGCCTGCGAGATCACGCCCAGCGTCGCGCCGCCCGCGAGCAGGATGATCTCGGCCGTGCTCCAGCCCGCCGGATCGTCGTGGGCCGGCGCGACGCCGAACAGCGCCGCGAACAGCAGCAGACCGGCGATCGCGACGACGTTGTTGATGACCGGCGCCCAGGCGTAGGGACCGAAGACGCCGCGGGCGTTGAGCACCTCGCTCAGCAGGCTGTAGAGCGCGTAGAAGAAGATCTGCGGCAGGCACCAGTAGGCGAGCACCACCGCGAGGGCGGTTCCCGAGGAGTCGAGCGCGTCGTCGGCGAAGGTGTAGACCCCGACCAGCAGCGGGGCCCCCAGCGTCGCCAGCACCGTCACGGCGAGGAACACGACGGTGCCGAGTGTGACGAGGCGGTTGATGAATCGCTGGCCGCCGTCGCTGTGCAGACCCGCTTTCACGATCTGCGGAACCAGCACCGCTGAGAGGAATCCGCCGGCGATGAGCAGCAGGATGTTGTTCGGCAGGGTGTTGGCGATCGCGAAGGCGTTCGCGCTCGCGTTGTTGAGGCCGATCGTCCAGGCGAGCACGGCGGCGCTCACAAAGCCCAGGATGCGCGACACGGTCGTACCGGCAGCCAGGAGAAGGCTCGCGCGTCGAACGTTCGCGGGCCGCGGGGGCAGCGCGTCGGGCTCAGTCATCCGAGCTGGTCTCGTCGTCGGCCGCCGAATCTGCGGCGCGCGCCTGGAGACGGCGACGGAGGATGTTGTGGATGATGCCCGCGCCGAACACCACGGCGAGCCCGATCAGGATGATCGTGCCGACCGTCTCCCACTGGGCTTGCAGGTCGACCTGGATCACGCGGTCGGTGCCGACGGGGAGGCCGCCCGCGCCGCGCAGCTGCACCAGCACCGACACCTGGCCGTTCGTCACGGCCTCCGCCGGGAGATACACGGTGTGCGAGGAGCCCGGCCCGATGGTCACCTCGACCGGCCCGCCCGTCAGGCGCAGCAGCGGACGCAGCGGACGGCCCGAGACGGTCACCGTCACCGCGACATCGAGCGCATTGCTCACCGAGACGGGGAGGCCCGTGCTGTTGCTGAGAATGAGCAGGTCGCTGCCTTCCGCGATCTGAACCGCCGCCAGGATGCTCTCCGCATTCTCGATCGCAGTTCCGGCGGCGACCGTGATGCCGACGCGGTCCTCGACCGTGCCGGCCGTGAACGTGCTCAGCAGGTCGAGACGATGATCGGCACGGAAGTCCTCGGGCTCCGCGACGATCTCCGCGAATTCGGAGACGGCCGCCTCGGCTGACACGAGCTCCTCGAACGCCCTGAGCGCCGCGTCGCCGAGCGGCTCCGTCGACAGGGAGCCCGTGCTCGGCGCGGTCTGCATCGCCGTCGAGATCCCGACGAGATCGACGTCGGCGCGGCGCTCGAGCTCATCCAGGAGCGAGGCGAGCCGCGTGGTTCCGGTGTTCTCGTCGCGGGAGGCGGTGACGATCAGCGGCCCGACCGAGGTGGCGAGCCTGTCGTCAAGCGCGGCGAGGAACGCCTCGCGCGAGGTGGTTCCGCTGGCGGAGAAGGGCCCGATCTCGACCGCTTCGAGCAGGTCGTCGAGGTCCGAGTTCGAGGCGAGCACGCTGACGCCGTCGATGCTCAGGTGCGATGCGGCCGCGTCGTCGACTGATGCGGAGTCGAGCAGGACCGCGGCGGTCCCGGCGACGTCGAGGGCGGCCAGCCCGGTGCCGGCAAGGTTGCCGCGCGCCGGCCATTCGAGTCCATCGATGCCGTGCGGCCAGAAGAGGAGCTGCTCATCGCTCGGCGGCAGGGCGGGCTCCGGCGCAGGGGTCTCCGTCGGCGCGGGGGGTGCGGTCGACGTCGCCGAGGGATCGGGGGTCGCCTCGGCCGGCGGCTCCGGGAGCTCGTTGAAACGCGCGGCGTCGACGGCGAACTGGAAGCTCAGCGGGGCCGCGAGCTCCAGAGCGTCGACGGCCGCGAATCCGGAGACGTCGGCGTCGGCGAAGCGCAGCAGGAAGCTGTCATTCGGCAGCGACGCGAGACGAGCGAGCCACGCCGCGGCGGTGTCGGGAACGGTCGATCCAAGCAGGCGGATGGATACCAGGATGCGCGGGTCGATCGCGAGCGTCGCGCCGGTGCCGTCGACGGCGTCCAGCCGCTCGGTCAGCATTCCATCGGGCGCGGTGTACTCCTCCAGAAGCGCGGCGTCGAGCAGGGTCGGCGCCTCGGCCGGGGCAATCAGAGGCACGACCACCACGAGCTCCGAGGTTCCCGCCGCCGGCGCAAGGGCGGCGGTGTCTGCCGAGACGGCAGCAGTGGCCGAGAGCGGCGCCGCCAGGAGGGCGACAAGTGCCGCGACGGCGGCGGAGCCGCGGCCGAGCGAAGCGGTCCACGGCACAGAAGTCCCCCCTGTGACGTTCGAGCCCGGCATGAGGCGAGTTTAGACCGCGCGCGGCGGGCGCCGACTCCGCCGCACGCCGCGGCCTCAGTACACTCGGTGCTCATGGAGAGCGTCGCGGGGGCACTGGCGCGCCTGCGGGAGCTGGCCTCACAGCCGACGCTGGTGACGCTCGCGGATCGGTTCTCGGCCGCCGGGCACGAGCTGTCGCTGGTCGGCGGCCCGATCCGGGATGCGTTCCTCGGTCGCTCGGTCACCGACCTCGATCTGACGACGGGGGCCACACCCGACCAGATCCTCGCGATCGTCGCGCCGGTCGCGGACGCGCACTGGGACATCGGACGGGCCTTCGGCACCATCGGCGCGCGGATCGATGGGCACACCGTCGAGATCACCACGTATCGCAGCGACGACTACAACGGGTCCAGCCGCAAGCCGGAGGTCGCCTTCGGCGACACCCTCGAGCACGACCTGGTGCGGCGCGACTTCACCGTCAACTCGATGGCGCTGCGACTGCCGGGAGCGAGCGGCGAGCCCGTGCTCGTGGACCCGACCGGCGGCGTCGACGATCTGCTCGCCAAGCGCCTGCGCACTCCGAGCGCACCGGAGGTGTCGTTCGGCGATGACCCTCTGCGCATGATGCGCGGCGCCCGTTTCGCGGCGCAGCTCGGATTCGAGCTCGACGCCGAGGTGCTCCGCGCGGCCCAGGGCATGGCGGAGCGCATCGCGATCGTGTCGGCTGAGCGCGTCGGTGACGAGCTGAGCAAGCTGATGCTCGCCCGCGACCCGGTTGCGGGCATTCGGGTGCTCGTCGACTCCGGTGTCGCCGCCCACGTCCTTCCGGAGATCCCCGCCCTGCGACTCGAGATCGACGAGCACGCGCACCACAAAGACGTCTACGAGCACTCCTTGACGGCGCTCGAGCGCGCCATACAGCTGGAGCACGATCGTGGCCACCAGCCCGACCTGATCCTGCGGCTGGCCGTGCTGCTGCACGACATTGGCAAGCCGGCGACTCGCAAGATCGAGCCGAACGGAGCGGTGACCTTCCACCACCACGATGTTCTGGGCGCCAAGATGGCGGCGAAGCGCCTGCGCGAGCTGCGCTTCGACAAGCAGGTCATCCAGTCGGTGGCCGAGCTCGTGCGTCTGCACCTGCGGTTCTTCGGGTACGCCGAGGGCGTGTGGACGGACTCGGCGGTGCGACGCTACGTCCGCGACGCGGGAGACCAGCTCGAGCGGCTGCACATCCTCTCCCGCGCCGATGTGACGACCCGCAACCGGCGCAAGGCCCACCGCCTCGCCACGGCGTACGACGATCTGGAGGCCCGGATCGCCGAGCTCTCGGCTCAGGAGGAGCTCGCCGCCATCCGTCCCGACCTCGACGGGCAGCAGATCATGCAGCTGCTCGGGGAGCGCCCGGGGCCGGTCGTCGGGGAGGCATATCGGTTCCTCATGGAGCTGCGGCTCGAAGAGGGCGCGCTCGGCGAGGCCGAGGCGGAGGCCCGTCTGCGGCGCTGGTGGGCCGAGCGCGGTTGAGCCGCGCCACCTCAGCGTCTACACTACGAAGGTTGCCCTGACGCTTCGTGGCGTCGTGGGCCGATGCACACCCTCCTGTTGCAGACAGTCTGCAGCCGTTCTAGACCAAAGGAGGTGGGTGAATGACGCATCAGTACGAATTGATGGTGATCCTGGATCCCGAGATTGACGAGCGCACGGTCGCTCCCAGTCTCGACAAGTTCCTCAATGTCATCCGCAACGACGGTGGCACCATCGAGAATGTCGACATCTGGGGCCGTCGCCGGCTCGCCTACGAGATCAAGAAGAAGACCGAGGGCATCTACGCCGTCGTCAACTTCACCGCGACCTCGGACGCGACCGTCGAGCTCGACCGCCAGCTGAAGCTCAGCGAAGCCGTCATGCGCACCAAGGTGCTGCGTGCGGAAGAGGCCGTCGCTCGCGCCGGCAAGATCGCGGTCGAGGATGAGCAGCGTGCAGCCCGCAAGGCCGCCGCCGCCGCCAAGAAGCCCAAGGTCGCCGCCGAGAAGGACGCCGAGTAGGTCATGCCGGACACGATCATCACGGTCGTCGGCAACCTCACGGCCGACCCTGAGCTGCGCTACACGCAGTCCGGGCGCGCGGTCGCCAACTTCACGATCGCGTCGACGCCGCGCATCTTCGACCGGGCCGCGAACGAGTGGAAGGACGGCGACGCGCTGTTCCTCCGCGCGTCGTGCTGGGCGGAGTTCGCGGAGAACGTCGCCGGCTCGCTGACTAAGGGCACCCGCGTGGTCGCCCAGGGCAAGCTCAAGCAGCGCTCGTTCCAGGATCGGGATGGCAACAACCGCATCTCGATCGAACTGGATGTCGACGAGATCGGCCCGAGCCTTCGCTACGCGACCGCCTCGGTCACCCGCACCTCGGGTGGCGCTGGTGGCGGACGGCCGCAGCAGAGCTCGGTCGGTGGCGGCCAGGCGGCGGAAGAGCCGTGGGCAGCCAGCGGCGGCGCCGCATCCGGCGGGGATGTCTGGAACAGCCCCGGCAACTACAACGACGAGACCCCGTTCTGATCCTCGATCAGACGTAAACATTCAAGGAATCACTCATGGCAGGAAAGAGCAGCGGCGGCCAAGACCGTCGCAAGCGCGGCCCGAAGGGTGGCAAGAACGCCGCTCCGGCGAAGGCCATCCGCGTTGGTGTCATCGACTACAAGGACGTCGCGACGCTTCGCAAGTTCATCTCGGAGCGTGGAAAGATCCGCGCCCGCCGTATTACCGGTGTCTCCGTGCAGGAGCAGCGCCTCATCGCCCGCGCCGTCAAGAACGCGCGCGAGATGGCGCTTCTCCCGTACGCGGGCTCGGGCCGATAGGAGCATCGAATGTCCAAGCTCATTCTCACGAACGAGGTCTCGGGCCTCGGCTCCGCCGGCGACGTCGTCGAGGTCAAGAACGGCTACGCCCGTAACTACCTGATCCCCCAGGGCTTCGCCGTGGCGTGGAGCAAGGGAGGCGAGAAGCAGGTCGAGCAGATCAAGTCGGCTCGCGCCGCGCGCGAGCTCGCGACTCTCGAAGAGGCGCAGGCCCTGAAGGCCAAGCTCGAGGGCGCGACCGTCAAGCTCTCCGTGAAGTCGGGAAGCGAGGGTCGTCTGTTCGGCTCGGTCAAGACCGCCGATGTCGTGGCTGCGGTCGCGGCTGCCGGTCTCGGCGCGATCGACAAGCGCACGGTCGAGCTCTCGGCTCCGATCAAGGCGCTCGGCTCGCACGAGGCAACCGTGCGACTCCGTGAAGACGTGGTCGCCACCCTCAGCATCGAGGTTGTTTCGGCCAAGTAGTTCACGCACCCGAACGGCGCATTCCCTCGTGGAGTGCGCCGTTCGTGTTTTCGGTCGGGGTAGTCCGATCTGTACACAGGAGAGGGCGAAAATGGCGAAGTCTCAACCCGAACTCTAAACATGTTTTTACACACATGGTGTGAACAGAAAAAAGCCTGATCAAGGGGCTCTTCCGAATCAGAATTGGCTAGTTACTCACAGTCCAGTCCACAGCTTCTTCACACGCTGCACGGCGTTTCCCGCCTTTTGTCCACATTTCTATCCACAGGGGCCGTAGCGGGCGGGGAACGCGCTCCCTAGCCTTGCGAAGGCCTCGGGGAGAGGCCGACTTCTCGACCCGTGCGTGTGCACGTGGGGGGTGTCGGCGGAGCAACCTAGGCTTCGACCGGACAGACAACGCATCGCTCGCCGGATTCCGGCCCGAGCGGAGAGAGGGAGACATGTCGATCGCCCATTTGGGGCTCGCGGGCGAGCAGCAGCGCGGCGGGGGTGACTCGTGGGCCGGTGAACGCACGCCGCCGCACGATCTTCTGGCCGAGCAGAGCGCGATCGGCGGCATGCTCCTCAGCAAGGACGCGGTGGCGGATGTCATCGAGACCGTGCGCGGCGTCGACTTCTACATCCCCAAGCACGAGGTCATCTTCGAAGCGATTCTCGCGCTCTACTCCCACGGCGAGCCGACCGACGTCATCGCGGTCACCGATGAGCTCACCAAGAGTGCGAATCTGCAGCGCGCCGGCGGCGCGGAATACCTGCACACCCTCACCGGGCTCGTTCCCACGGCCGCGAACGCCGGCTACTACGCCTCGATCGTCGCCGAGAAGGCGGTGCTGCGGCGCCTGGTCGAGGCCGGCACCCGGATCGTGCAGATGGGCTACGCCAGCGAAGGCGAGGTCACCGACCTCGTCAACAACGCACAGGCGGAGATCTACGGCGTCACTGGCGGCGTCGAGACCGAAGACTACGTTCCGCTCGTCGAGGCGATCTCGAACGCGGTCGACGAGATCGAGCTCGCACGCGGGCGCGACGGCGAGATGGCGGGCGTGCCCAGCGGGTTCCGCGAGCTCGACGAACTCACCAACGGCCTGCATGGCGGACAGCTGATCATCGTCGCCGCGCGGCCCGGTCTCGGAAAGTCGACGCTGGCGCTCGACTTCGCCCGATCGGCGAGCGTCAAGCACCAGATGCCGTCCATCTTCTTCTCGCTCGAAATGGGGCGCAGCGAGATCGCGATGCGTCTGCTCGCGGCCGAGGCCTCCATTCCCATGCATCACCTGCGCAAAGGCAACATGGACCAGCGGGACTGGGACAAGATCGCCAACACGCGCGGCGAGATCGCCGACGCCCCGCTCTACATCGACGACAGTCCGAACATGACGCTTGTCGAGATCCGGGCCAAGTGCCGCCGACTGAGCCAACGCGTCGGACTCAAGCTCGTCGTGATCGACTACCTCCAGCTGATGACCAGCGGCAAGAAGGTCGAGAGCCGTCAGCAGGAGGTCAGCGAGTTCTCCCGCGCGCTCAAGCTGCTGGCGAAGGAGCTCAACGTTCCCGTCGTCGCGCTCAGCCAGCTGAACCGTGGTCCCGAGCAGCGTGCCGACAAGAAGCCGGCGCTCTCGGACCTCCGCGAATCGGGCTCGCTCGAGCAGGACGCCGACATCGTCATCCTGCTGCACCGCGAAGACGCCTACGAGCGCGATCACCCGCGCGCGGGTGAAGCCGACCTCATCGTCGCGAAGCATCGCAACGGTCGACAAGACACGATCGGCGTCGCATTCAGCGGCATGTACTCGCGCTTCAGCGACATGGCCAAGGTCTAGCCCAGCCGACCGGCCTAGAATCGTCGGGTCCGTCTCGACGAAAGAGAGCTCCGTGTCTTCGTTGTCGCCCGCTGCAGCGATCACCCCGCCTCGGGCGCGTGTCGACCTTCCGATTCTCGGTCGAGGTCTCGTCGCGGTCGCGCTGGGTCTGGTCATCACCTTCAGCCCGGACCACTCGGCCGGCTTCGGCCTGATCGCCTTCGGCGGCTACGCCGTCATCGCGGGCGCGATTCAGCTCGCCGCGCTGCGCGGCACGAGCGCCGACCGGCACGCGGGACGCGGCCTCGTCGTCGTGCAGGCCGTGGCCACGATCGTCGCGGGCGTCGCGGCGCTGGCGACTCCCGTCGCCGCGCCGACCGCCTTCGTCGCCGTCGTGAGCGCCTGGGCCCTCATCGTCGGCGCGATCGACATCACCACCGCGATCCGCCGGCGGCGCTCGGGCGGCGCCGCTCGTGACGGCTTCCTGCTCGGCGGTCTCGGCGTCGCGCTCGCCCTCGCCGTGCTGATCGTGCCGCCGGACTACGCGCAGCCCTGGCAGGTGGCCGATTCCACGGGGGCGATCGAAGCCAGCGGCGCGGTGACCGCCTCGATCATGGTCGTCGGTCTGCTCGGTGCGTGGGCCGTGATCCACGGTCTGCTGCTCGTCATCGCGTCGATCCCCGCGGCGAGCCCGGCCGCCGAAACGACGGAGGAATCATGACCGACCCGAGCGCCCGCGACAAGCGCCGTCCCTTCGAACTGATCGGGCTCGCAGCGATCGTCGCCGTGTTCGTCGGCGCCGGGGTGCTGCTCGGCACGCGGGACTGGCTGATCGCCGCGCAGTTCGCGGGCGGCGCCTTCATCGTCGCGCTCGTCGTGCTCGCCATGCTGCTGGTCGCAACCGGTCCGGACGACATGGCTGCCGACGACGACCGGCCGAGCACGCACTAGCCCGGCGGCGACGCACCGCTACGACTCGGGGTGCTCCAGCTCGCCCACCAGCTCGCTCGCGAGACCGAGGTAGCCGGCCGGGGTCAGCTCGCGCAGCCGCGCCTTCGCCGCGTCGCCGATGTCGAGGCCGTCCACGAACTCGCGCAGGTCCTCCGCGGTCACGCGCCGGCCGCGGGTCAGCTCCTTGAGCATCGCGTACGGGTCGGCAATCGAGCTGCGTCCGGCGGTCACCTCCGCGCGGATCACCGTCTGGATCGCCTCGCCGAGCACCTCCCAGTTCGTGTCCAGGTCCGCCGCGAGCACCGCAGGCGCCACGGCCACTTCGCGGAGTCCGCGCTGGATGTTGTCGAGTGCCAGCAGCGAGTGGCCGAAGGCGACACCGATGTTGCGCTGCGTCGTCGAGTCGGTGAGGTCGCGCTGCAGTCGGCTCGTGACGAGTGTGGAGGCGAGCGAGTCGAACAGCGCGCAGGAGAGCTCGAGGTTCGCCTCGGCGTTCTCGAAGCGGATCGGGTTGATCTTGTGCGGCATCGTCGACGAGCCCGTGGCCCCGGCCTGCGGGATCTGGGTCAGATAGCCCATCGAGATGTAGGTCCACACGTCGGTGCAGAGGTTGTGAAGGATCCGGTTCAGGTGGCTGACGCGCGAGAACAGCTCGGCCTGGCCGTCGTGCGACTCGATCTGGGTGGTCAGCGGGTTCCAGGTGAGTCCGAGCGACAGCACGAAGTCGTGCGAGATGGCTCGCCAGTCCGCGTCCGGGTCGGCGGCGAGGTGCGCCGCGAAGGTGCCCGTGGCGCCGCTGAACTTGCCGAGGAACTCGGCGCGCTCGACGTGTCCGAGCACGCGCTCGAGCCGACCGACGACGACCGCGATCTCCTTGCCGAACGTGGTCGGCGTCGCGGGCTGGCCGTGGGTGCGGGCGAGCATCGGGGTGTCGCGCTCGGCGACGGACCACTCGCGCAGGGCCGCGACGACCTCGCGCAGCTTCGGAAGCCAGACATCCTGCACCGCCCCGCGCACCACGATCGCGTAGGCGAGGTTGTTGATGTCCTCGCTCGTGCAGGCGAAGTGGGTGAGCTCGGCGATCCTGGTCAGCCCGAGCTCAGTGAGCTTCTCGCGGACGAGATACTCGACCGCCTTGACGTCGTGCCGCGTGGTCGCCTCGAGCTCGGCCAGACGGGCGATCTCGTTCTCGCCGAACTCGCTCGCGAAACGGCGCAGCTGCCGGGCCTGCTCGGCCTCCAGGGGTGCCGAGCCGAACATCCCCCGGTCGGAGAGGGCGATGAGCCACTCGACCTCGACGAGCACGCGCGCGCGGTTGAGTCCCGCCTCCGAGAAGTACTCGCCGAGATCCTCCACGACCGCGCGGTAGCGGCCGTCGAGGGGGCTCAGGGGTTGCGGGGGAAGAGGACTCATCAGGCTCCCTGTCGGATTCCGGGTTCGAGCTGGCGGAACAGCGAGTAGCTCGCTCGTTCGATCATGGCCAGCACGCTGTCGAAGAGCGCCGCATCCGAGTAGTACGGATCCGGCACGTCGACCGGGCCGTGGGACTCGGGGTCGAAGCTCATCAGCAGCTGCACCTTGCCCCGATCGTGATCGGTCGTAGCCCATTGTCGCAGGATGCGTTCCTGCCCGCGGTCGAAGGCGATCACGAGATCGACAGCGGCGAACTCGGCGGGGTCGAACTGCCGCGCGCGGTGCGCGGTTCCGTCGTAGCCGCGTGCCTCCAGCGCCGCGAGCGTGCGTTCGTCGGCGCGCTCGCCGACGTGCCAGTCTCCGGTGGCAGCCGAGCTGACGGCGAGGGTGCGCTCGAATCCGTGCCGAGCGATCAGGGAGCGGAAGATCGCTTCCGCCATCGGGGAGCGGCAGATATTGCCCGTGCACACGAAGCAGATCCGGAACACCGCCGCCGCACCACTCGCGCGGTCGTACGACATGATCACTCCGTTGGTCGAGGCAGGGAGGCGTCCGAGCGTCTCGTTCACCGTGGCGACATCTCGCCGCCGCCCACGCTACTCGTCCACGCCGAGCACCGGGAGGGGCAAATCGGATGAAGATCCGGGCAAGGAGGCGGACGAATGCGAGCAGGCGACCCGGGCGAGATGAGCGCGCGGCTCGAGCAGCTGCGGCTCGTGCGGCACGCCCGGGAGGCCTTCGAGCTCGTCGCCGGTGACCTGCCGGAGGGGGAGACGCCGGGCTGGCGTGGACCGGCCGCCGACCTGGCGGGCGCCCGCGCGACGGAGCTGCGGATCGCCGCGACGAGCGCGCTCGCGACGATGGCCGCTGCCGAGCGCACGCTCGCCCGCGCACTCGGGATCGGCGATGGCTGAGCCGACGCCGGGCGGCGACCTCGTCGTGCGGCCGCCCGCGGGGAGCGGGGTCGCCGTCGCGACCGATCAGCTGCAGGCCGCCGCGGAGCGCGGTCGAGCTCTCGCGGAGCAGGCGCGCCGGGCACAGGGCCATGTCGCGCAGGCGGCGGCCCTGGATCCCGGTCAGGGCGGCGCCGGACCCGTCGCCGACGAGCTGTTCGCGGCCCGGCACCAGCTGGCGAGGGTCGTCGAGCTCGCGGATTCGTTCACCAGCTCACTCGCCCTCGCCGCCGAGAGCTACGAGACGGCGGAGCAGCTGCTTGATCATGCGATGTGGAGCGTCTCCGCGCTCGTCGGCGCGGCCGTGGGCGCCACGGCGAGGGTGGCGCTCCTGGCGATCCTCACCAACCCGGGCCTCCTGCTCGGCATGGCCGCCCGCGATGCGCTCGAGGCCTCACGCGGCCCGGAGCGGCGCGCGACCGGGCGCGGGGACGATGGGGACGCGGGCGTGGTCGGCGAGTTCCTGCGCACGCATCCGGAGCTCGTCAGCTCGCCCGTGCTCGTCGAGGCGGTTCGGCTCATCGCAGCCAGCAGCGACGACGCGGTGCTCGCCGCGCTCGGGGCGCCGCCGGTCGTGGGTCTCGCCCTCGGCGATCAGGCGCTCGGCGTGACGGGCGTCGCGGTGGGTGCGACCGGGGTCATGGCGCTGGGGGCGACGCGGGGCGCGCTCGTCGAGACGCCGGTGCGCCTGACCCAGACGGTCGTGCGCCCCGGAGCGGAGTCGGCCGAAGGGGCACCGCAGGGCAGCGCTGACCGGCTCGCCCGCATCCCCGACGATGCCAACCAGATCCGCATCGAGCGGTACACGGCACCCGGGGAGCCCGCCCGCTGGGCGGTCTATGTCTCCCCGACCGTGACCTTCGACACCAGCGGCAGCGAGCCCTTCGACATGACGGCGAACCTGGCCGGGGTGGCCGGCAAGAGCCCGGCCTCTCTGCGGGCAGTGGAGGCCGCAATGCGCGAGGCGGGTGTCGCTGCCAGCGACGAGGTGCAGTTCATCGGCTACTCGCAGGGCGGCATGGTGGCGGCGCGGGCCGCGGAGTCCGGCGACTGGAACACCGTCGGGCTCGAGACCTACGGCGCTCCGATCGGCAACGTCGAGATTCCCGACGGGGTGCGCGGGCTCACGGTGAGCCACACCGACGACCTGGTGCCGGCCACCGCGGGGCCCGATCACCGCGACACGCTCGTGCACGTCGAGCGGCGGGCCTTCGCGCCCGGCGACGATCTGCCGCACCTCGCGGTGCCCCCGCATCAGAAAGAGAGCTACGCCGCGACGGCGCGCATGATCGACGACGCCGAGTCAGCGCTCGTGCGCGACGAGGTGTCGCGCCTCACGCGCTTCGGGCAGGACTACCTCGACGTCGGCGGGCAGCTGACGGTGTTCGAGTTCCGCGCCGAGCGCGTCGAGGCGGGTCGCGGCTAGCGCGTCTTGCCCGTGAACGGCCGCAGCAGGATGCCGATCAGCCACGAGAAGACGCCCAGCAGCAGCGCGCCGAGCACGCCCCACCAGAAGTTCTCGATGGTGAGGCCGAAGCCGATCAGCGTGCTGATCCACGCCACCAGCAGCAGCATCAGACCATTGACGACGAGGGCGACCAGGCCGAGCGTGAGGATGTAGAGCGGGAAGGCGACGACGCGCACGATTCCGCCGATGATGCCGTTCACGAGCCCGAAGATCACCGCCACCAGCACGAGCGTGATGATGAACTCCAGCGTGCCGCCCGGTGCGAAGGGGACGACATCGACGTGCGACGCGAGGATCAGCGTCGTCAGCCACAGCGCGAGAGTGTTGATGAGCAGGCGGAGAAAGAGTCGTCCCATGCGTTCATTGTGGCAAAGCCGAGGCCGGGAGGACCAGGGCGCGCGGCTCTAGGCTGAACGCATGCCTGTTTCGCTTCGCCCTGCCATCGCCGCGCTGGCGCCGTACCGTCAGGGTCGTCCGGCCGCGGAGGACGCTTTCAAGCTGTCGTCCAACGAGAACCCCTTCCCGACGCTGCCGAGCATCGCCGCCGCGATCGCGAACGCGAGCGTCAACCGGTACCCCGACGGCACTGCTCAGGCTCTCCGCACTCGCCTCGCCGCGCGCCACGATGTCGAGTTCGACGCTGTGCACGTCGGCGCCGGCTCCGTGTCGATCCTCTCCCAGCTGATCCTGGCCGCCGCGGCGCCCGGCGACGAAGTGCTGTACGCCTGGCGGAGCTTCGAGGCCTACCCCGGTCTCGTGACCGTCGCGGGGGCGACGAGCGTCACCGTTCCGGTGCGCGCCGACGGCTCGCACGACCTGGAGGCGATGGCGGAGGCCGTCACCGACCGCACGCGCGTCATCATCGTCTGCACTCCGAACAACCCCACCTCGGCCATCGTCACCCGCGACGAGTTCGAGACCTTCATGGCGCGCGTTCCCGACGATGTGCTCGTCATCCTCGACGAGGCGTACGTCGAGTTCGTCACCGACCCGGCCGCCGTCAACGGTCTCGAGGTGCGCGGCGAGCACGAGAACCTCGTGGTGCTGCGCACCTTCTCGAAGGCGTACGGCCTGGCCGGACTGCGGATCGGCTACGCGATCGGCGCCCCCTACATCCTGGATGCCGCCCAGTCGACGGCGATCGCCCTCTCGGTGACCGACGCGGCGCAGCGCGGCGCGCTGGCGGCGCTCGACGCGGAGCCGGAGCTGCTGGGGCAGGTGGCCGCCCTGGTGAGCGTGCGCGAGCGGATCGCCGCGGCGCTGTCGAACCAGGGGATCGCGATCCCGGAGCCCCAGGGCAACTTCGTCTGGCTCGCCACGGGCGAGCACACGGTGGCGGCCGGCGAGGTGCTCAGCGAGCACGGAATCGTCGCCCGCGTGTTCCCGGGAGACGGAATCCGGGTCTCGGTCGGCGAGCCGGAGTCTGTGGACAAACTCCTAGATGCCACCGCCGAGCTTGTCAGGACCCTCCCACAGGGGCTTCCGAGCGCCGGGCTAGGGTAGGCACATGTCCTACACCGAGGCGACTGTTCAATTGCTTTCGCCGGAGGGGACCCTCGTCGAGAGCGACGCGACGGCTGAGTACCTGCCGATCATCGAGGGGATCCCCGAGGAGCGACTTCTCGACTTCCACCGGCACATGGTCGCCGTGCGACGCTTCGACATCGAGGCCGGCAACCTGCAGCGGCAGGGCCAGCTCGCGCTGTGGATTCCGAGCACCGGCCAGGAGGCGGCGCAGGTCGGCTCCGGCTTCGCCGCGAAGCCGCAGGACCACATCTTCCCCGCCTACCGCGAGCACGCGGTCGGGCGCATCCGCGGTCTCGACCTGATGCGTCTCATCGAGATGCTGCGCGGGCTCAGCCACGGCGGCTGGGATCCGGCCGAGACCGGCAACTTCCACCTCTACACCCTGGTGATCGGCTCGCAGTCGCTGCACGCGACCGGCTACGCGATGGGCATGCAGTTCGACGGCGTCGTCGGCACCGGCGACCCGGAGAAGGATGCGGCGGTGCTCGTCTACTTCGGCGACGGCGCGACCAGCCAGGGCGACGTGAACGAGGCCTACGTGTTCGCGGCCAGCTACCAGACGCCGCAGGTCTTCTTCCTGCAGAACAACCACTGGGCGATCTCGGTGCCGGTGGAGCGCCAGTCGCGCACGCCGCTGTATCTGCGGGCCGCGGGCTTCGGCATCGACAGCGTGCAGATCGACGGCAACGACGTGCTCGCCAGCTACGCGGCGACGACGCTCGCGCTGGATGCGGCGCGCAGCGGGAAGGGACCGCGCTTCATCGAGGCGCTCACCTACCGCATGGGCGCCCACACCTCGAGCGATGACCCGACGAAGTACCGCGAGCACGAGGACGTCGAGTTCTGGAGTCATCGCGACCCGATCACGCGCTTCGAGTCGTACCTGCGCGGCCGCGGCGTCGCCGACTCGTTCTTCGCCGAGGTCGCGACCGAGGCCGAGGACCTGGCGGCCGACACGCGCGCTCGCGTCGCCGAGCTCACCGATCCGAGCGCGGAGAAGATCTTCGAGCACGTCTACACCGAGCCTCACCCCGGCGTCGATGCGCAGCGAGCCTGGCACGCCGCCTACGAGGCGTCGTTCGAGGGGGACGCGTCGTGAGCGTCGAACAGCTGACGATGGCGAAGGCCATCAACGAGGGCCTGCGCGATGCGCTCGCGGCCGACGATCGTGTGCTCCTCATGGGCGAGGACATCGGCCGCCTCGGAGGCGTCTTCCGCGTCACCGAGGGGCTGCAGGCGGAGTTCGGCGAGTCCCGCGTGCTCGACACCCCGCTCGCCGAATCGGGCATCGTCGGCACGGCGATCGGCCTCGCCATGCGCGGCTACCGCCCCGTGTGCGAGATCCAGTTCGACGGGTTCATCTACCCGGGCTTCGACCAGATCACCTCGCAGCTGGCCAAGCTCACCTACCGCCATGAGGGAACGCAGGACTTCCCGGTCGTCATCCGCGTGCCGTACGGCGGACACATCGGCGCGGTCGAGCACCACCAGGAGAGCCCGGAGGCGTACTTCGCGCACACCCCGGGCCTGCGCGTGGTCAGCCCGGCGACCGCCAACGACGGCTACTGGATGATGCGCCAGGCGATCGAGAGCCGCGACCCCGTGCTGTTCTTCGAGCCCAAGAGCCGCTACTGGCACAAGGGAGACGTGGACCGCAGCACGCCCGCCGCGCCGCTGCACGAGAGCCGCGTGGTCCGCACCGGCACCCACGTCACCGTGGTCGGCCACGGTGCGATGGTGACCGCTCTGCTGCAGGCGGCCGACATCGCCGCGGCCGAGGGCACGAGCATCGAGGTCGTGGATCTGCGCTCGCTCTCGCCGGTCGACTACGGGCCGCTGCTCGCCTCGGTTCAGAAGACCGGCCGACTGGTCGTCGCCCAGGAGGCGCCCGGACACGTCAGCGTCGGCTCGGAGGTCGCCGCGACGATCGCCGAGCGCGCGTTCTACTCGCTCGAGGCGCCTCCGCTGCGCGTGAGCGGGTACGACACCCCCTTCCCGCCCGCGAAGCTCGAGGGGGACTACCTCCCCGACGCCGACCGCATTCTCGAGGCCGTGGACCGCGCCCTCGCCTACTGACCCAACCGTCGTGGTCCCCGCGGGGACCTGAACCACCAGGGAGTCGACCGTGGCACATGCAGAGTTTCCGTTGCCGGATGTCGGCGAGGGCTTGACCGAGGCCGAGATCGTGGCCTGGAAGGTCAAGCCCGGCGACGTCGTCACTGTCAATCAGGTGCTGGTCGAGATCGAGACCGCGAAGTCGCTCGTCGAGCTGCCGTCGCCGTTCGCCGGCACGGTGACCGAGCTGCTCGCCGAGGAGGGGCAGACCGTCGAGGTTGGCGCCCCGATCATCCGCGTCGACTCGAGCGGCGGCGCGATCGAGCTGCAGGCCCCCGGCAACGAGGGCGATGCTCTCGGCACGATCGCCGACACCGCGACCACGATCGGCCCGGCCGAGAACGGCGGCAACGAGCCCGCCGCCGAGTCGGGCTCGGGCGCGGTGCTGGTCGGCTACGGCTCGAAGGGCGCCCACGCCACCACGCGACGTCGACGCGCCGGCGCGACCGTCGCCCCCGACGGCGGGTCGGATTCCCCGCAGGAGGTCGCCGCCAAGTCGACCCCGGTGAAGCCGAGTTCGGTGCCGGCCGCCTCGGCGATGCCGGTGATCGCGAAGCCGCCGATCCGCAAGCTCGCCAAGGACCTCGATGTGGACCTGGCGAACGTGACCCCGACGGGACTCGCGGGCGAGATCACCCGGGACGACGTCATTCGTCAGGCCGAGCAGGCGAGCGTGTTCCGCAACCTGGAGACGCCGGAGTGGGGCGACGAGCGCGAGGAGCGCATCCCCGTCAAGGGCACGCGCAAGGCGACCGCCGCGGCGATGGTGAAGAGCAAGTTCACGGCGCCGCACGTGAGCGTCTTCACCGACGTGAACGCGACTCGCACGATGGAGTTCGTCAAGCGACTCAAGGCGAACCCGGAGTTCGCGGGCGTCAAGGTGTCTCCGCTGCTCATCGCCGCGAAGGCGCTGATGTGGGCGATCCGCCGCAACCCGACGGTCAACTCGACGTGGACCGACAAGGAGATCGTCGTCCACCACTTCGTGAACCTCGGCATCGCGGCGGCCACGCCGCGCGGCCTGATCGTGCCGAACATCAAGGATGCGCAGGATCTCTCACTGCGCGAACTCGCCGAGGCGCTCGAGAAGCTCACGCTTACCGCGCGCGACGGCAAGACCTCCCCGGCGGAGATGTCGGGCGGCACGATCACGATCACGAACCTCGGGTCGTTCGGGGTGGACACGGGAACGCCGATCCTCAACCCCGGCGAGGTCTCGATCCTGGTGCTCGGCGCCATCAAGCAGAAGCCGTGGGTGGTGGATGGCGAGGTGCGTCCCGCGTACGTCACCACGGTGGGCGGCAGCTTCGATCACCGCGTGGTCGACGGCGACGTCGTGAGCCGGTTCATCGCCGACGTGGCGAGCGTGCTCGAAGAGCCGGCACTCCTGCTCGACTAGCCCGCGCCGCTCGCGCCCCCTGCCCTCCGCACCCCGCGCCTTTCGTACCCCGCACCTTTCGCACCCGCACGCCTGTCCCCCCCGCGAGCGGTGCCAAAAGTGCGATCGCGCGCGTGCGCACCGCACTTTTCGCACCGCTCGCGGGTGCCGGAATGCGCGGCGGCGCGGGGGTGCGGCGTTCGGAGGGTTGCGCGCAGAAAGCTCCCGTGCCAGGGAGGGCGGCTTATTGAGAACCGTTTTGACAATGGTTATCAATAGTGTCTAGCGTGAACTCGTCGTCGATCGTCGACGGCTGGAATCAGGAGTTCACGTTGTCTGCTCGCATGCCTCTGCTCGCCCTTGGAACGGCGAGCCTGCTCGCTCTCACCGGATGCGCCACGACCGCTCCCGCGGACGACGGCATCCTCACGATCGTGACCTCCACCGACGTCTACGCCGACCTCGCCGCGCGCGTCGCCGGAGACGACGTCGAGGTGACGAGCATCATCGAGGGGACGGTGCAGGACCCGCACTCCTACGAGGCCACCGCGCGCGACCGGCTCGAGATCGAGAACGCCGACCTCGTGATCTCGAACGGCGGCGGGTACGACCCGTTCGTCGAGGTGATCACCGACGCGATGGATGACGCGCCGCACACTCTCGTCGCCGTCGAGGTGCTCGGCCTCACCGAGGACGACGATGACCACGCCGA
>DCRR01000011.1:156510-164860 GCA_002325245.1 Microbacteriaceae bacterium UBA1487
GCGGACGAGGAGCACACCGACGAGGACGCCGGCCACGAGCACGACCACATCGAGGGCGTCAACGAGCACGTGTGGTACTCGCTCGACGCGATGATCGAGGTCGTGCACTCGATCGCCGAGGAGCTCGCTGAGCTCGATGCCGCGAACGCCGAGGTCTACGAGGCCAACGCCGAGGCGCTCGAAGGCGAGATTGAGGCGCTGCATGAGCGCGCTGAAGGACTGGCGACCGAGTACGCGGATGCCGCCGACGAGGTCGTCGTGACCGAGCCGGTCGCGCTCTACCTGCTCGCCGACGCCGGCCTCACCGACGCAACGCCGGAAGGCTTCAGCGAGGCGATCGAGGAGGGAACCGACGTCGCTCCCGCACTGCTCGCCGCCGTGCTCGAGGAGGTCGAGAGCGGACACCTCGCCTTCCTCGCCTACAACTCGCAGACCGAGGGAGCCGAGACCCAGCTCGTGCGCACGGCGGCCGAAGAGGCCGGCGTCGCCGTCGTCGACTTCGCCGAGAACCTGCCCGAGGGCGAGAGCTACGTCAGCTGGATGCAGTCCAACCTCGACGCGATCGAAAGTGCCCTTGCCGCAAACGCGGCATGATCGACAGGTGACATCGCCCGACCACGCGCAGCAGAGCGCCGCCCTCCGGATCCGGGGGGCGTCGCTCGGTTTCGGCGCGCGCACCCTGTGGCGCGAGCTGGAGCTCACCATCGCGGCGGGCGAGTTCGTCGCCGTGCTCGGACCCAACGGCGCCGGCAAGTCCAGCCTGCTGCGGACGATCCTCGGCCTCGCGAAGCTCGACGCGGGCTCCATCGAACTGCCGAACGGCCGCGATCGGGTCGGCTACATCCCCCAGCAGCGTCCCTTCGCGCCCGGCACGCCGCTGCGCGCGCAGGACCTCGTTCGGCTGGGCCTCGACGGCACCCGCTTCGGCATCCCGTGGCCGAACCGCACCGCCCGCCGCCGCGTCGACGAGCTGCTCACCGAGGTCGGTGCCCGCGAGTTCGCGCGGGTGCCGGTGGGACTGCTCTCCGGCGGCGAGCAGCAGCGACTGCGCGTCGCCCAGGCGCTGGCCGGAGACCCCGCGCTCGTGCTCGCCGACGAGCCGCTGCTCAGCCTCGATCTGCATCATCAGCGCACCGTCGCAGGACTGCTCGAGCGCGTGCGCCACGAGCGGGGAGCCAGCGTCCTGATGGTCACGCACGACATCAACCCCGTGCTCGGCATGGTCGATCGCGTGCTCTACCTCGCCGGCGGCTCGTTCCGAGTCGGCACTCCCGACGAGGTGCTGCGCTCCGAGGTTCTCGGCGAGCTGTACGGCACCCCGGTCGAGGTCATCCGCACGAAGGGACGCATCCTCGTCGTCGGCACGCCCGAGATGCCCGGCCATCAGCACGGGGTGCGCGCATGAGCTTCGACCAGATCTTCGACTTCACCGACTACGGCGCCATTCTCGCGCTCGTCGCCAACTCGGTGCTCGCCGGCGCCGTGCTCGGCATCGTCGGCGGACTCATTGGCGTCATGGTCATTCAGCGTGACATGGCGTTCGCGGTGCACGGCATCAGCGAGCTCTCCTTCGCCGGCGCCGCCGCCGCGCTGCTGATCGGAGTGGATGTCGTGATGGGCTCGATCTTCGGGTCGATCACGGCGGCGCTGCTGATCGGCGTGCTCGGCGCGCGGGCGCGCGGGCGCAACTCGATCATCGGCGTGCTGATGCCGGCTGGCCTCGGGCTCGGCATTCTGTTCCTGGCCCTGTACTCGGGGCGCAGCGCCAACAAGTTCGGCCTGCTCACCGGCCAGATCATCGCCGTGGACGACCCCGCCGTCTGGCGCCTGATCGGCATCAGCGCCGCCGTGCTGGTGGTGCTTCTGCTGATCTGGCGGCCGCTCAGCTTCGACAGCCTCGACCCGGAGGTCGCGGTCGCCCGCGGCGTGCCCGGCCGAGCGCTCTCGATCGTGTTCATGCTGCTGCTCGGTCTTGTCGTCGCCGTCTCGGTGCAGATCATCGGCGCGCTGCTGGTGCTCGCACTGCTGGTGACCCCGGCGGCCGCCGCGCTCCGGGTGAGCGCCTCCCCGGTGCTGGTGCCGATCCTCAGCGTGACGTTCGGCCTGGTCTCGGCGCTCGGCGGCATCCTGCTCGCGATCGCCGGCTCGCTGCCGATCAGCCCCTTCATCACCACCATCTCCTTTCTCATCTACGTCGTCTGCCGCGGCATCGAGGCGACCCGCGCTCGCACCGCGGCGGGCCGTAAGGTGGAGGCGGAGGTGGCGGCATGAGCGCCAAGCGCAACACCTGGCAGCGCGAAGCGGTGCGCTCCGCGCTCGGCACGACCGAGGGGTTCGTGAGCGCGCAGGCGCTGCACGCCTCGATGCGCGGCACCGGCTCGTCGGTCGGACTCGCCACGGTCTACCGTGCGCTCGCCGACCTGGCCACGGAAGGCGAGGCGGATGCGCTGCAGCAGGACGGCGAGAGCCTGTACCGCGCCTGCACGCCCGGCACCCACCACCATCACCTGATCTGCCGCAACTGCGGCAAGACGGTCGAGATTAAGGCCGACAAGGTCGAGGTGTGGGCGCGCGATGTGGCCGCCGAGCACGGCTTCAGCGATCCGCACCATGTCGTGGACGTGTTCGGGCTCTGCACCGACTGCGTCTGAGCGCGCGCGTCGCCGGTCCGCGGCGCTCGTCGCGGGGATGACAACGGCCGGAACCTCGGCTATTCTCGGAGAGTTGTGCGCGAGAGCGCGCTTCTTGTGTGCCGTCCGGCCGCTCGCGACCGGATCTCGGCATGCCGACAAGTGACCTTGGGTGGGGCGATCGTCCCACGGTAGATCAGGCGGAGTCCGCTTCGCCGCAACGATAAGGAAGAACCATGGCTGCAGTGTGCCAGGTGACCGGAGCCACTCCCGGCTTCGGACACAACATCTCGCACTCGCACCGCCGGACGAAGCGCCGCTTCGACCCGAACGTGCAGAAGAAGACCTATTACGTCCCGTCGCTCAAGCGCAACGTGACCCTGACGCTGTCCGCTAAGGGCATCAAGGTGATCGACGCTCGCGGCATCGAGTCGGTCGTCAAGGACCTGCTCGCCCGAGGGGAGAAGATCTGATGGCGAAGAAGTCGCAGGACGTTCGTCCGATCATCAAGCTCCGCTCGACCGCCGGTACCGGGTATACGTACGTGACCCGTAAGAACCGACGCAACAATCCCGACCGCATCGTGCTCAAGAAGTACGACCCCGTGGTCCGCAAGCACGTCGAATTCCGCGAGGAGCGCTAAGCATGGCCAAGAAGAGCAAGATCGCGCGCAACAACCAGCGCGCCGTCATCGTGGAGCGGTACGCTGCGAAGCGTCTCGAGCTGAAGAAGCAGCTCGTCAGCCCCACCTCCACCGACGAGCAGCGCGAGGAGGCCCGCCTGGGTCTGCAGAAGCTGCCCCGCAACGCGAGCCCGGTGCGTCTGCGCAACCGTGACGCCATCGACGGCCGCCCGCGCGGTGTTCTCAGCAAGTACGGCATCTCGCGTGTCCGCTTCCGCGACATGGCTCACCGTGGCGAGCTGCCCGGTGTGACGAAGTCGAGCTGGTAGTCGAAACCGACCGCAGCGCGAGGGGCGAGAACGTGAGTTTTCGCCCCTTTCGCGTTTCCGGGTGTCGAAACACCCAGCAAATCCGGATGTGGAACACCGTGCAGCATCCCCAGGAACACGGGCCACGGGTGCTAGTTTCACTGTGGTTCCGGGGCGCAGGCGCTGGAATCACAACCGCGAAAGTTCCGTCGCTCTGACGAACTCTTCGTGCCATATGAAATGCATTGAGTCCGAGGAGGACACCCATGGCTGACACCCTTAACAAGAGCGATCTCGTCGCAAAGATCGCGGCCGAGACCAACCAGAGCCAGGCCACCGTTGCCAGCGTCGTCGACTCGTTCTTCAACGTCGTCGCCGAGTCGGTCGGATCGGGCACCAAGGTCGCGATCCCGGGTTGGATCTCCTTCGAGCAGATCAGCCGCGCCGCGCGCGCCGGACGCAACCCCGCGACCGGCGAGACCATCCAGATCGCCGCCAGCAAGGGCGTGAAGGTCTCGGCCGGCAGCAAGCTCAAGGCCGCCGCCAAGTAGTTCAGACTTCCCGCTGGGGGATCGAGGCGCACAGCGCCTTGGTCCCCCTGCGGCATTTTCGGGGCGCGCATCCGCCTACGCTGGAGGGGTGCCACGTCTGATCGGGGTCCTCGGACCCGCCGCCCTCCTCATCGTCGCCCTCGTCGCGACCGTGCTGGCGCTCCTTGTCGGCGGTGGCGCCGAAGCCCCGCTCGTGATCGACCCGGGACCGGTGGTGCGCTGGGGTCTGCCGATCGCGAAGCTCATCTTCAACCTGGGGGTGGCGACGGCGCTCGGCTCGCTGGTGCTGGCCCTGTTCGGACTCTCCCCGGCCAAGCCCGAGTTCGACCGCGCGCTCGACGTGGCGGCCGCGGGCGCCGCGGTGTGGACCGTGGCGGCGGCGGCGTCCACGTTCTTCTCCTTCACGACGATCTACAACACCGCCCCGAGCCTCGACGAGCGCTACGGGGAGGCGCTCGGCACGTTCCTCACCGAGATCGAGTCGGGCCGGGCCTGGCTGATCACCCTGCTCGTCGGTGCCGCACTCACCGTGCTCTGCTTCGCGGTGCGCAACGTCACCGCCCTCGGGATCATCACCGCCGCGACCGCGGTCGGGCTCGCGCCGCTTGCCGAGCAGGGTCACGCGGGCGGGGCGGCCGATCACAACCTGGCGGCCACCGCGCTGTGGCTGCACCTGATCTTCGCGGCCGTCTGGATCGGCGGGCTCCTGCTGCTCGTGGTGCTGCGCGCTAGCGCCGGCCCCGACCGGCTTGCCGCGATCCTGCCGCGGTACTCCACCCTCGCGCTCGTGAGCTTCCTGGTGGTGGCGATCTCCGGCTACGTCAGCGCGGCGATCCGTGTCGGCAGCCTGCCCGAGCTGCTCACCCCCTACGGGCTGCTCGTCGTCGCCAAGGTGGTCGCCCTCGGCGTGCTCGGACTGCTCGGCGCGCTGCAGCGCCGCGTGTTCGTCGGGCGCATCCTCTCGGGGGCGGGCCACCGGCTCTTCGCCGTGTTCGTGGCTGTCGAGCTCGCCTTCATGGGCGTCGCCAGCGGCGTCGCGGCTGCCCTCGCCCGCACCGCCCCGCCGGTCGTCGAGATCCCGGGGTCCGATCTGGCCGACCCGACGCCGGCTGAGTACCTGACCGGCGATACGCTGCCGCCCGAGCTCACCCCCATCCGCTACCTCACGACCTGGGATCTCGACCTGCTGTGGGCGCTCGTCGTCGTGTTCGGACTGTTCTTCTACCTGGCTGCGGTGGTGCGGCTGCACCGACGCGGCGACCGGTGGCCGTGGTACCGCACCGCGTTCTTCGTGATCGGCATGCTGACGCTGCTCTGGTCGACCAGTGGAGCGCTCGGCGCGTACCAGGAGTACCTGTTCAGCATCCACATGCTCGAGCACATGCTGCTGACCATGGTGATCCCGATCTTCCTCGTGCTCTCGGCGCCCGTGACGCTCGCGCTGCGCACCATCCGCAAGCGCGACGACGGCAGTCGCGGCCCGCGCGAGTGGATCCTCGTGCTCGTGCACTCCGGCTTCTCGAAGGTGATCACCAACCCGATCGTCGCGGCGGTGCTGTTCGCGGCCTCGCTCTGGGTGTTCTACTACTCGCCGCTGTTCCGCTGGGCGACCGAGCAGCACGCCGGGCACATCTGGATGGTCGCCCACTTCCTCATCACCGGCTACCTGTTCGCCCAGGTGCTGATCGGCGTCGACCCGATCGGCGGCCGTCCGCCGTACGCGCTGCGACTGCTGCTGCTGCTGGCGACGATGGCCTTCCACGCCTTCTTCGGGCTGGCCATCATGTCGCAGGAGGCGCTGTTCCTGGCCGATTGGTACGGGGCGATGGGACGCACTTGGGGGCTTCCGCCGCTCGAAGACCAGGTGTGGGGCGGCGGCATCGCCTGGAGCGTCGGCGAGATCCCCACCGTGGCGCTTGCGATCATCGTCGCCATCATGTGGGCGCGCAGCGACGACCGGGAGGCGAAGCGGCGGGACCGGGCCGCGGATCGCGACGGCGACGCCGAGCTGGCGGCGTACAACGCTGAGCTCGCCGCCCGTGCGGGACGAGCGCCCGGGCGCTGAAGCGCTCGTCAGTCGGCGTAGGGGTCGACCGTCACGAGGGTGAGGCGATCCCCGCGGGAGATGTGGATCTCGAACTCCATCGGGAACCGCACGTTGCGCTCGAGCGTCTCGACGCTGCCGTCGAAGATCGACTGCACCTCGACCGTCACCTGGGCGATGCCCTGATCGGGTCCGGAGTGCCAGCGCGGCTCCCCGCTCGTGCCGACGATGGTGATCTCCGGGTAGGCATCGATGGACCAGACGGGCTCACCGAGGACCCGGTTGTTGACGGTCTCGCCGAATGGGCATCCGGGCGGGAACAGCACCCGCTGCGCGGCGCAGTCGTCGAGGAACTCGCGGGCGGTGCGGTCGACCTCGGCGAGGAGGTCCTCGTTCGCGCGAACATCCACGGCGGCCTCGAGGGTCGTTCCGACCTGGTCGGCGGTGACCGTGACGGCGTCGCTCGTGAGCCACCGGCTGTCGTGCTGCAGCGTGTAGCGGCCCGGTACGAACACGGCGAAGCGGTGCGGGGCGGCGGTGATGCTCGCGGTGACAAGGTCGAGGTCGTTCACCTGCACGCGATCCTCGTGCTCAAGCGTGACGTCGAGCGTCGCGAGCGGGCTGACGACGAAGGCCCAGCTCGCGAACAGGCCTGCGGTCGTGCCGACGCGCTCCACCGTGAAGCGGGTTTCGTGCTCCTCGGTGCCGACCGTCCAGGTGGCGGTCACCTCGTGGCGACCGTCCCGGCTCGCCGTCTCGCGCACCTCGCCGAGCTCGAACGGCGCGAGCGCCGCGCTCGACAGGAGCGTGATGTCCGGGCTCACATCGTCGCTCGCCACCCCGGCAAGCGCGAGCGCTTCCGCTGCGTCGCCGCGCGCCAGCGCATCCAGGTAGATCCGCACGAACGAGGCGGCGCCGAAGACGGTCGCGTTTGCCGCGATCACGGCGCCCGTGCCGGCGAGGGTCAGCACCAGTGCCGCCGCCAGCCAGATGAACGCGCGGCGTCGAGCCCCGGTCGGGGCCGCGACGTCGGGAGCGGTGAGCACAGTCGCATCCTACGGTCGTCGGACTGGGTAGCCTTGATGGATGCCGCTGCCTGAGCTCTCCCCCGAGCAGCAGGCCGTCTTCGACGCCATCGAGTCGACACGGCAGCACATCTTCGTCACCGGTCGCGCGGGCACCGGCAAGTCGACCCTGCTCGAGCACCTGTCGTGGCGCACCTCGAAGCAGGTGGTGATCTGCGCCCCGACCGGGGTGGCGGCGCTCAACGTCGGCGGACAGACCATCCACTCGCTGTTCCGGCTGCCGATCGGCGTGATCGCCGACCACGACATCGAGCAGTCGGGCGAGCTGCGGAAGCTGCTGGGCGCGATCGACACCCTCGTCATCGACGAGGTCTCGATGCTGAACGCCGACCTGCTGGACGCGATCGACCGCTCGCTGCGCCAGGCGCGCGCGAAGCCGAACGACGCCTTCGGGGGCGTGCAGCTGGTCATGTTCGGCGACCCGTATCAGCTGGCTCCCGTGCCGGGCGATCCGGAGGAGCGCGCCTACTTCGCCGATCGCTACCGCTCGATGTGGTTCTTCGACGCGCGCGTGTGGGACGAGACCGAGCTGACGATCTTCGAGCTGGCGACGATCCACCGCCAGCACGAGCTGGAGTTCAAGACCCTGCTGACCGCGGTGCGGCACGGCGTGGTCACTGCCGAGATGGCGGGCCGCCTCAACGAGATGGGCGCCCGGCCCGCGCCCGACGACGGCACCATCACCCTCGCCACCACCAACGCGACCGTCACCCGCATCAACGGCAGCGCGCTGGCCCGGCTGCCCGGCGCCGCGAAGACCGCGGTGGCGGAGGTGAACGGCGAGTTCGGCGGCCGTGCGTATCCGGCCGATGAGCGTCTCGAGCTGAAGCTCGGTGCGCAGGTGATGTTCCTGCGCAACGACACCGGAGGCGATGGGCGCTGGGTGAACGGCACCATCGGCGAGGTGGTGAAGATCGCCGACACGGTCACCGTCGAGGTCGACGGCGAGGGCTTCGAGGTGCAGCCGAGTACGTGGGAGCGGTATCGCTACACCTACTCCTCGGCGACGAAGACGCTGTCGAAGGATGTGGTGGCCGAGTTCACCCAGTTCCCGCTGCGGCTGGCGTGGGCCGTCACCATCCACAAGTCGCAGGGCAAGAGCTACGACCG
>DCRR01000011.1:165044-169253 GCA_002325245.1 Microbacteriaceae bacterium UBA1487
GCCGCGAAGCGGCGTATCGGAACCGCTACGCGGCGGCCTTCGCGCGCGAGAGGTCTTCGAAGAGCTTCGTGTTGAACTCGTAGGCGCGCAGCACCTCGTCGATCACGCGCTCCTGCTCGGCCTCGTCCCAGGGGGCCGCGTCGAGCTGCTCGCGGTAGGCCTCCTTGAACTCCTTCGGGTTGGCGATCTGGTCGAAGATGTAGAACCCGATGCCGTTGGTCTCGAAGCCGAAGTGGCGCTGCATGAGCCGGCCGATCGCCTGGCCGCCCGACAGGTCGCCGAGGTAGCGCGTGTAGTGGTGGGCGACGAAGCCGCCCGCCCAGCCCTCGGCGGCGATCTCGCGGATGCGCGCGACGTAGCGCTCGGTGGTCGGCAGCGGAGCGATCCGCTCCTTCCAGTCCGGGCCGATCAGGAAGGCGAGGTCGGCCTCGAGCGCGGGCATCCGGCTGAGCTGCTCGCTCAGGAACGGGGTCGCGATCGGGTCGTCGGCGAACGTCGGCGCGACGCCCTCGAGTGCGTCGTAGATGAAGTAGTGCTGGGCGACGAGGGCAATGTAGTCCTCGCGGGTGCCCTCGCCCTTCATCAGGTCGGACATGAATCCGGCGCCCTCGCTCTCGCCGTGGCGCGACCAGCTGCGGGCGCGAAGCGCTTCAGAGAACGAGATGACAGACACGAGCGGCTCCTAAAACTGAGGTCGCCCTTACCTTAGCGCGGGCGCTCGTCGGGGACGAGGGCCGCTCAGCATCTACTCGTGGGGCCGAGGGGCGACGCCAAGCTTGGCGCAGGCGGCGTCGTAGAGCGCCACGACCTCACGGCGGATCTCGGGCCGCTCGCTGATCGGGCCGTTCGGCCACGGCACGCGCACCGTGTGCTCGACGCCATCGACCGTGGTGCTCCACACGCCGCTCGACTCGTCGAGGCTCGTCATCGTCGCGGCGGAGGCGCCAGCGACCTCGTCGGGGCCGAAGGCGCGCGCGATGAGCAGGTTGTCATCCGGGTGGTCGCCGTTCATGTGGTGCAGCACGGCGGCGACGATCTCGGGAGCAAAGGTCATGCGCTCAACGCTAGTTGCTCAGTCGCCCAGGTAGTCGAGCAGGAACTCGGCGGTGCGGGCGAAGGCGAGGCCCGCCGCCTGCGGGTCGACCTCGTCGGCGAGCGAGGCGTTCGCGAAGGAGTGCGTCGTGCCCGGGTAGTCGTGCCGGGTCACCGGCGTCTCGTCGTCGTCGAGCCGGGCGATGAACGTCTCCGGCTCGGCCCCCGGCGCCCACTCGTCGGTGCCCGCGAAGTGCAGCAGCACCGGGCAGGGAACGACGCCGTCCTCGGTGTCGGCGAGGGTCGCGGTGTAGGCGACCACCGCATCCACGTCGCCGGCCTGCGCGGTGAGCAGCGCCAGGCCGCCGCCGAGCGCGAAGCCGATGAGGCCCACCCGGTCGCTGCCCTCGTCGCGGCCGCGCTCGATCGCATCCTCGACCATCATCAGCGCGGCGGATCGCTCCTGGCCGCTCGCAAGCCGCTCCGCCTGGCCCTCGTCGGTGGTGGCGACGCCGTCGTAGAGGTCGAGCACGACGACGCGCAGCCCGCGGCGCGCGAGCGCCTCCGCGTAGGAGGTCAGCCAGGGCAGGCGCCCGAACCAGTCGGGGATCACCACGACGAGCGGATCGCCGGGCTCGCCGAACTCTAGGTTGCCCGGCGAGGGGTTGCGGACCAATGCGCTCATGGTGCCAATCGGAGAGGGGATGACGGGAATCGAACCCGCGCTATCAGCTTGGGAAGCTGAAGTTCTGCCATTGAACTACATCCCCAGTGGCCCTGTTTCCGGTTGTCTCTGGAAACGTGCCGCGTCTAGTTGAGCACAGTTGAGCGCGACGTGCCAAAAGAGAGCCCCTAAGTGGCACGACTCTGGCACGCGATTGAGCGCCATTCAGCGATGGATGCTCGGATCGGGATCTCCGCCGTATCAAGTGCGTGCGAATGACCCAGCAGAACGCAGCCGCCCCTTCGACGTTGCACAGGCGGCCGACTGCTTGACCGTCAGCGTGCACTTCGTGCGCCGCTTGTTGCGCGAGCGACGCATCTCTTCCGTGGAGGTCGGGAGACCCGTGCGATTCGATCCCGACGATCTCGATCAGTACATCGACGCTGGGCGACGCTCGGCGCTCTAGCCGAGCTTCCCGCACAACCGCTACCATCTCGCCATGGATCAGGAAGAGCTCAAACTCCGCAGCATCGAAGAGGCCGAAATCCGGAACGCCGACGGGTTGGCCTTCGGCCAGCTGATTCATGAGGAGCGCGTCTGGACCTATGAGGGTAGGTTCCGTGGCCACCCGGTGACCATCGCGTTTGTGAACTCGGAAGAGCACCCGGACTTCAGGTACAACGTTCGGGTCTATGACGCGGAGACCAATGACTTGGTGGCCATTGGCAACGGCGACCGGACGTGGGAGGGCGCGATATCCATCGTCCACTGGAATGACCTCGCTAGCCGCTGGCCGAACACCTGAACCCTTGACCGAAACGCAGCTCTTTAGAATCGGCCCGGGGTACGTCGAGTACTGGATGCACGAGGTCACCCATTGGAACGTCGAGACTCGCCATCACACAGTCGCAATCGAGCTGGGAGAAGCGTTCATGCGCTTGATAGCCAAACGCGATGCAGTTGAGAACGCACGCCGCGCGTTCATTCCGGTGTCGTCCCTACCGACCGACGAGCTGCCGAGCGACACAGTTCAGAAAGCACTCTTTGATGCGACCCATGACTTTTTCCAGACGTACTATTCGACCCTCTCGGCGTTCGCGAGCTTCTTAACGAGATTTCGGAACGAGCTAGGCGATGTCCCGCATGGATCGAACACGAAGCTCCTTGCTTGGCTCGAGAAACGTTCGCTGTTGACTTCCGAATCGATGCCCGTACTTGGGTCGGCCAGGCAGTTTCGTGCACTTATCGATCATCGGGCGCAACACCAACCTTTCACCTGGGGTACCGAGGCCAGGCGAGGAGGGGCGCGGATTTTCTTGCACGGACCGGGGAGCTCTTCTGGGGGAATCCCCGAAGGAGCTATGCAAACTGTTCCCGAAGAGGCGGAACTTCCGGACGATCACATTTGGGTATTCCCTGCCCCTGACGAGGATCGAGTGCTCTCCGCACTGGCCGTCCAAATGAACGCGCTGTTCCCGCGAATCCAGGTTCACCGGATGGACAAGCGGAAGGTTCGTGAGTGCAACTGGGCTCCTCGGTATGGGGTAGGCGACCCTCGCGACGGATACCCCATACTGTCCGCCTTTCCTGGCCGCGTAGTCGACGCTGGGCCGATGAGCATCTCCGGACTGCTCGACGACATGTTCAAGGACGGACCGATCTCGCCGAACGACTCCTATTGAGTATCGCTGTCATTGGTGTTCGGCTTCACACAGCGCCTGTGGCCGCTTCCCCTTAGGGAAGAGGGAAGGAAGACCGAGGGTTTGGCCGGAGGGGTTCACGAAGAGGGAGCGTGGCCGCTATCAGCTTGGGAAGCTGAAGTTCTGCCATTGAACTACATCCCCGCGGTGCGTTGTCGAGTGTAGCCCAAGGCCCTTCGGGCGTGCGCGGTGCCGCTAGTCTCGACCCATGCTGCTGAGCGATCGCGACATCCGCGCCGAGCTGTCGACCGGCCGAATCGGACTCGACCCTCTCGATCTGGACATGGTGCAGCCGTCGAGCGTCGACGTGCGCCTCGACCGCTACTTCCGGCTGTTCGACAACCACAAGTACCCGTTCATCGACCCGGCCGAGGAGCAGCCCGAGCTGACCCGCCTGGTGGAGGCGAAGCCGGGCGAGCCGTTCATCCTGCACCCGGGCGAGTTCGTGCTCGGCTCCACGTTCGAGCTGGTCTCGCTGCCCGACGATGTGGCGGCGCGCCTCGAAGGCAAGTCGAGCCTCGGGCGCCTGGGCCTGTTGACGCACTCGACCGCCGGATTCGTCGACCCCGGCTTCTCGGGGCACGTCACCCTCGAGCTCAGCAACGTCGCCACGCTGCCGATCAAGCTGTGGCCGGGAATGAAGATCGGGCAGCTGTGCTTCATCCGCACCAGCTCGCCGGTCGAGAACCCCTACGGCTCAGGGCCGTACGCCAACCGCTACCAGGGACAGCGCGGGCCGACCGCGTCGCGCAGCTTCCAGAACTTCCACCGCACCGACGTCAGTGCGACGGATGCGGGAGCGGCCGGCAACTA
>DCRR01000011.1:169297-243516 GCA_002325245.1 Microbacteriaceae bacterium UBA1487
TTCGATACGCCGATTGCGTCGGCTACTCAACCCGCTCGGCCGGCCAGGCGGCGAGCTGCCAGCCGAGCCAGGGGCTGAACGCGAAGGGCGTGGCCGCGACCGCGGCGCGCAGCTCGGCCGGGTCGACCCAGGCCCACTCGGCGACCTCGTCGGCGGCGGGAACCGGGTCGGCATCCGCGACGGCCGTGTACACGGGGCAGATCTCGTTCTCGACGATGCCGGAGGCATCCACGGCGCGGTAGCGGAAGTCGGGAAGCGCGACCGTGATCTCGCCGAGCCGGAGGCCGAGCTCCTGGCGTGCGCGTCGGCGGATCGCCTCGACCAAGTCCTCGCCGGGTCCGGGGTGGCCGCAGAACGAGTTCGTCCAGACCCCTGGCCAGGTCTTCTTGCCGAGCGCGCGACGCGTCACCAGCACCCGGCCGGAGCGGTCGGAGACGTGGCACGAGAACGCCAGATGAAGCGGCGTCTGCTCGTCGTGAACGCTCGCCTTGTCGGCCGTGCCGATCGCCGTGCCCTGCTCATCGAGCAGAACCACAAGCTCATTCTCGACAGGGCCGAAGGTCTCTGGGTGCGGGCTCATCCTGAAGGTAGTCTGCCGGAATGAAGCGTTCTCCGTCGGAGATGGTCGCCGAGGACCGGCAGGCCGTCGTCGACAACGTGCTCGCACAGTTCTTCCGCGCGCAGCTCTCCCGCGCCCGCACGCTCGACGCGAGCTACGTCGACCTGTGGAGATCCCTGGAGGCGAACACGGTCGGCGGCAAGCGGTTCCGGCCGCGCATGGTGTCGCTCGCCTACGACGCGCTCGGCGGCATCGAGGTCGAGCCGCCCGCCTACGTCGGCGCCGCGTTCGAACTGCTTCACACCGCGCTCATCATCCACGACGACGTCATCGACCGCGACTTCGTGCGCCGCGGTGCCCCCAACATCGCCGGCACCTACCGCGACCGAGCCATCGGGCGCGGTCTCGACACGGTGACCGCCGAGCACCGCGGTGCCAGCGCGGCGGTCATTGCCGGCGACCTGGCACTGTTCAACGCCTACCGGCTGATCGACCGCAGCGGCGCCAACGACGTCGTGCGCGACCGGCTCCTGGAGGTGCTGGACGAGGCCCTGTTCGCGAGCGCCGCCGGCGAGCTGATCGACATCGACTACGCGGGCGGCGACGAGCCCCCGCCCGTGCACGACATCCTCCGGATGGTGCGGCTGAAGACCGCCGTCTACACCTTCGAGTGCCCGCTCCAGGCGGGCGCGATTCTCGCCGGCGCCTCGGATGCGGTGGTCGCCACCCTTGGCGACTTCGGTCGCGAGATCGGCATCGCCTTCCAGCTCGTCGATGACCTGCTCGGCGTGTTCGGTGCGGAGTCGCTGACGGGCAAGACGACGCTCGGCGACCTGCGTGAGGGCAAGCGCACCGTGCTGATCGCCTACGCCACGATGCGCGACGGGTGGGCTGAATTCGAGGGCGACTTCGGCAACCCGGACCTCGACGAGGCCGGCGCCGATCGCATCCGCGCGTTCCTCACCGATTGCGGAGCGCGACGCTATCTGGAATCCCTCGCGCGCGACTACTCGCGCCGCGGTCTGGAACGGCTGTCCGCGCCGCACGTCCCCTCGGCGCTGCGTGATGTACTGATCCCGGTGGCAGACGAGGTCTTGGAGCGCGTGAAGTGAGTCGACGGGAACGGCGTGCCGAGAAGCGCGCCGACGACGGTGGTCCACGCCTGGAGCTGTACTCGGCGCTCGCCGAGGAGACGGCGCGCCTGGTCATCGCGCGCTACTCGACCTCGTTCGGGATGGCCTCCCGGCTGCTCGGCCGCGGGGTGCGCCAGCCGATCGAGAACCTCTACGCCCTCGTGCGTGTCGCCGATGAGATCGTCGACGGCGGTGCCGAGCAGGCGGGCCTCGACACGGTCGTCGCGGCCCGGTTGCTCAACGACCTGGAGCGCGACACGGAGCGCGCGATCGAGGAGGGCTACAGCGCCAACTTGGTCGTGCACGCCTTCGCACGCACGGCCCGTTGGGCGGGATTCGGCGCCGAGCTGACGGCGCCGTTCTTCGAGTCGATGCGGATGGATCTCTCGCTCACCCGCCACGACCAGGACAGCTTCGAGCGCTACGTCTACGGCTCGGCCGAGGTCGTCGGGCTGATGTGCCTGGCCGTGTTCCTCGCCGACGACGGCACCGAGCGCACCGCCGAGGACCGCGAGACCCTGGTGGCCGGCGCGCGCGCGCTCGGCTCGGCGTTCCAGAAGGTGAACTTCCTGCGGGATCTCTCCGCCGACGTCGAGGCACTGGGTCGCAGCTACTTCCCCGGGCTCGATCCGCAGAAGTTCGACGAGGAGGACAAGGTGCGGCTGCTCGACGACATTGATGCCGAACTGGCGACCGCGGCCAGGTCGGTGCCGCTGCTGCCGGCGAACGCGCGTCGCGGGGTGAGTCTCGCCCACGCGCTGTTCGGAGAGCTGTCGAGCCGGCTGCGGGCGACGCCCGCGGCGCACCTGTTGACCACGCGCGTGCGGGTGCCGGATCCGGTGAAGCTGCGCCTGGCGCTCGCCGCCAACGTTCGGACCGCCCGATGACGCGCGCGATCATCATCGGCGGCGGCATCGCGGGACTCGCGACCGCGGCGCTGCTGGCCCGCGATGGCCACGAGGTCACCGTGCTGGAGCAGCGTGACGTGGTCGGCGGTCGCGCCGGATCCTGGGAGCAGGACGGCTTCCGCTTCGACACCGGACCCTCCTGGTATCTGATGCCCGAGGTGTTCGACCACTTCTTCCGACTGCTCGGCACCACCGCCGACGAGCAGCTGAGTCTGACCCAGCTCGACCCCGGCTATCGGGTCTTCGGCGAAGGCCACCCGGAGCCGCTCGACATCGCGGCCTCGCGCGAGGCCAACATCGCCTTGTTTGAGAGCGTCGAACCGGGCGCGGGTGCGAAACTCGCCCGCTACCTCGACAAGGCGAAGGAGATCACGCGGCTCGCGATCGATCACTTCCTCTACTCCACCTTCGACAGGCTCGGCCCGGTGTTCTCTCGCCGTGTCGTCGCGCGCGGCGGGCGCCTCACCCGGCTTCTCACCGAGTCGCTGCACTCGCTCGCCGCCCGCACCGTCACCGAGCGACGGCTGCGGCAGATCCTGGGCTATCCGGCGGTGTTCCTGGGCTCGGCGCCGCGGCTCGCGCCGAGCATGTACTCGCTGATGAGCCACCTCGACCTCGAGGAGGGCGTCTTCTACCCGCAGGGCGGCTTCACCATCGTCATTGAGCGGATCGCGGCGCTCGCCGCGGCGGAGGGCGCGGAGGTCCGCACCGGGGCGAGCGTGCAGCGCATCCTGGTCGAGAACGGCCGCGCGGTCGGCGTGGAGGTCGTGGGCGCCGACGGCGCGTCGGAGCGACTGGATGCCGAGCTGGTCGTGTCGGCCGCCGACCTGCATCACACCGAGACCCGGCTGCTCGAGAACGCCGCCGACCGCACCTTCCCCGAGGCGTACTGGGCCAAGCGCACGGCCGGGCCGAGCGCCCTGCTGCTGCTGCTCGGCGTGCGCGGCGAATTGCCGAACCTGGAGCACCACACGCTGCTGTTCTCGGAGGACTGGGACGAGAACTTCGGGGCCATCTTCGACAGCCCCTCGCGCATCCCCGCGACCCCGTCGCTGTACGTCTGCAAGCCCAGCGGGGTGGATGCCTCGGTCGCCCCCGAAGGCCACGAGAACCTGTTCGTGCTGGTTCCGCTGCCCGCCGATCCGACGATCGGCGCCGGGGGCGTGGATGGTGCCGGCGACGCCGAGGTGGAGGCGCTCGCCGACCGGGTGATCGCGCAGATCGCCGACTGGACGGGCACCCCGGACCTCGCCGACCGCATCGTCGTGCGCCGCACGATCGCACCGCGCGACTTCCAGACCGACTTGAACGCCTGGAAGGGCACCGCGCTCGGCCCCGCGCACACGCTCAGTCAGAGTGCGTTCTTCCGGGCCGGCAACAAGAGCAAGAAGGTCGACAATCTGCTCTACGTCGGCGGCTCGACGATCCCCGGCATCGGCTTGCCGATGTGCCTCATCAGCGCCGAGCTGATCGTCAAGCGGCTGCGCGGGGACACGAGCGCCGGACCGATGCCGGAACCGCTGGAGCGCGCGTGAACGTCCTCTATCTGCTCGGGCTGCTGATCTCGCTGACTGGGATGGTCGTGCTCGATGTGCGCTTCCGGCTGTTCTTCGCCCACTCCTGGTGGCGTGCCGCGATCGTGATGGCGGTCGGGATCACTTACTTCCTGATCTGGGACGTGGCGGGCATCGACGCCGGCATCTTCTTCCGCGGCAACCCCGAGCTGCTGACCGGGGTGCTGCTCGGCCCGGAGCTGCCGCTGGAAGAGCTCTTCTTCCTCGCCCTGCTCTGCTACACGGTGATGAACAGCTACGGCGCGGTGACCCGCCTGCTCGCCCGACGCCGGGAGGGGCGAGGCTGACCATGCTGACCTACTGGCTTCTCAACCTGCAGTTCCTCACGGCCGCCGTGCTCGTGCTGCTGGTCTCGCTGCTGGCCCGACGTGCTCCGAGTGGCCGTGCCGTCGGCGGCGCGGCCGTGATCACCCTCGTGCTGACCGCGAGCTTCGACAACGTGCTCGTCGGCACTGGCATCGTCGCCTACGACGTCGCCCTGACCAGCCGATGGACGATCGGCGTCGCCCCGATCGAGGACTTCGCGTACGCGTTCGGCGCGATCGTGCTGCTGCCGGCGCTCTGGGCGATGCTCGGCGGTCCCCGCGCCTCCGTGTACACGCCTCCGGAGGAGGGGGAGGCGTGATCCGCGCGCTGTTCCTGACCAGCCGGCCGCTCAGCTGGGTCAACACCGCCTACCCGTTCGCGGCCGCCTACGTGCTCGCCACCGGACGCGTCGACGCGACGCTCGTCGTCGGCACCCTGTTCTTCCTGGTGCCGTACAACCTGGCGATGTACGGCATCAACGACGTGTTCGACTACGAGTCCGACCTGCGCAATCCGCGCAAGGGCGGCGTCGAGGGCGCGCTGCTGCAGCCGCGCTACCACCGCCTCACGCTGTGGCTCTCCGGCCTGGTCGCGCTGCCGTTCGTGGTCTACCTCGTCGTGGTCGGCGATCCGCTCAGCTGGCTGGTGCTCGCCGTGAGCCTGTTCGCGGTGGTCGCGTACTCGGCGAAGGGCCTGCGCTTCAAGGAGCGGCCGTTCCTCGACTCGATCACCTCCAGCACGCACTTCGTCTCGCCCGCCGTCTACGCGCTCGTGCTGGTCGACGCCGAGTGGACGCCGGTGACCGTCGCCGTGATGGTCGCCTTCTTCCTCTGGGGCGCCGCTTCGCAGGCCTTCGGCGCGGTGCAGGATGTGCTGCCCGACCGCGACGCCGGGATCGGCTCGATCGCGACCGTTATCGGCCCGCGCGCGACCACCCGGCTCGCGATCGCGGCCTACCTCGTCGCGGGGGCGCTGCTTCTGCTGCTGCCCTGGCCGGGCATTCTCGCCGCGGCGCTCGCGGTGCCGTACGCGCTGAACGCGGCGCCGTGGTGGAACGTCACCGAGGAGGAGTCGGAGACGGCCAACCGCGGCTGGCGACGCTTCCTCTGGCTGAACTTCGCCACCGGGTTCCTCGTCACAATGCTGCTGATCGCGGGGGCACTGCTCGGCTGAGCGCTCCCGCTACGGGCGGCCCCGGTCATCGGTCCAGCCGAGGTTCCGCGCCATGCGCTCCAGTGCCTCGAGCGTCTGCGCGTACTGCTCCTCGCTGAGACCGGCGCCGACCGCGTGCAGATGCTCGGTGACGACGTCGCTGAGCCGCTCGAACACGTTCGCGCCCGACTCGGTGACCTCGTAGTGGCCGCCGCTCAGCACCAGCCACTCGCTGTCGACCAGCTCGGCGAGGTGCTCCGCGCTCGAATCCGGATCGTCGGGGCTGTCGGCCAGGTACGGCGAGATGGTCGCATCGAGGGTGGCCAGGTCGGCCGGGCCGCGCGACAGCACGGTGAGCAGCTGCCACTGCCGATGCGTGACGCCGTGCTCGATGAGCACCTCGTCGAACTTCTCGTCGATGAGGCGGTCGACGAGCTTGAGCCAGAAACCGATCGGGCGCGCGGCGCCTTCGGGCGTGCCGTTCATGCTTCCACGCTACGCGGACGCGCCGTGTCGGGCCAGGCTCTCCAGCGCGTGTTCAGGTGCGCGCGGCGCCCGTCACTCGATCTGCGACTGCTTCGGCTTGACCGGCAGCATGAGCAGCAGGCCCGCGAGCAGCACGAGCACGATGCCGAGGATGCCGAATCGGGTGTCGCCGGTGAACCCGACGAACATCGTGAACAGGCCGGGCGCGAGGAAGCTCACGGCGCGACCGGTCGTCGCGTACAGGCCGAAGATCTCGCCTTCGCGGCCGGGAGGCGTGATCCGCGCCAGGAAGCTGCGGCTGGCCGCCTGCACCGGCCCGACGAAAAGCGTCAGGAACAGCCCGGCGATCCAGAATCCGGTCTTCGCGTCGCCGAGGAACAGCACGGCGGTGCCCGCGATCAGCAGGCCGACGAGCGAGCCGATGATGACGTTCTTGGCGCCGAGCCGGTCGTCGACCCAGCCGCCGATGAAGGTGCCGATGCCCGCGACCAGGTTGGCGGCGACGGCGAAGTAGATGACCTCGGTGGAGCTGAAGCCGAACACCTGGGCGGCGATGATCGCGCCGAAGGTGAAGACGCCAGCGAGGCCGTCGCGGAACACCGCGCTCGCGAGCAGGAACAGCAGCACCTGCGGGCTCTTCCGCGCGAGCGCGCCGATGGTGCGGAACAGCTGGCGGTAGCTGCCGAGGATGCCCACCCGGTTCTCGCGGGTCTTCTTCGGGATCTCGGGAACCTTGAGCAGCACCGGCAGGGCGAAGACGGCGAACCAGAGGGCGGAGACCAGGATCGCCAGACGGATGTCGAGGGCGCCGCCCTCGGTTCCGAACGGCACATTCAGGAGTCCATTGCCGGTCTCGCTGCCGAAGTTCTGGATGAACAGGACGAGCAGCATGATGAGCAGCACGATGCCGCCGACGTAGCCCATGCCCCAGCCGAACCCGGAGACGCGTCCGACGGTCTTGGGCGTCGAGACCTGCACGAGCATGGCGTTGTAGTTGACGCTCGCGAACTCGAAGAACAGGTTGCCGGCGGCGAGGAGTGCGGCGCCGAGGTAGATGTAGCTCGGGACGGGCGCGACGAAGAACATCGCGGCCATCGCCAGCACCACCAGGCCGGTGTTGATGCCGAGCCAGAGCTTGCGGCGACCGGAGCCGTCGGAGCGCTGTCCGAGGATCGGGGCGAGCAGGGCGACGAGCACGCCCGCGATGGTGAGCGCCCCTGAGATCACGGTGGCGTTGGCCGCCTCCGCGGCGACGAGCGCCGGGTTGCTGTCGTCGCCGGCCGCCGCGGCCACGATGTCAGGGTCGACGAAGAGGCTGCTGGCGAGGTAGGTCGAGAATACGAACGTCGTGACGACCGCGTTGAACGAGGCGGAGCCCCAGTCCCACAGCGCCCAGGCGCGCACGCGCGACTTCGGGATCGTCTGGTCCTCGATGAGACCTTGCCCCACCGTCCCGATCGCGCGGGTGTTGCCGATGATCGGCGGGGGCGGGGTGGTGGTGTCGTCAGCGTCGTCGGCACCGGGCGTGGTCTCGGTCATGCACGCACGCTACTGCGGTCCGGTGAACCGCGGGTAAAGAACACCCCGGCGCGGCGTGACTTGAGTCGAGAAGGCTCAAGATTTGCTGTGTCAACTTGACGCACAGGAACGCGACCGTAAACTTGATACCGCACGACTCAAGGTGAACCTCGCCCCGTCGTGAACCACAGACTCACAAGGAGATACCCCACATGGCTCGAGCAGTCGGAATCGACCTCGGAACGACCAACTCGGTCGTCTCCGTCCTCGAAGGTGGCGAACCCACCGTCATCGCCAACGCGGAGGGATTCCGCACCACGCCGTCGATCGTCGCGTTCACCAAGGACGGCGAGGTCCTCGTCGGCGAGACCGCGAAGCGCCAGGCGGTCACCAACGTCGACCGCACCATCGCGAGCGTCAAGCGCCACATGGGCACCGACTGGTCGACCGAGATCGACGGCAAGAAGTACACGCCGCAGGAGCTCTCGGCCCGCATTCTCGGAAAGCTGAAGCGCGACGCCGAGCAGTACCTGGGCGAGGACGTCACCGACGCCGTCATCACGGTCCCCGCCTACTTCAACGACGCCGAGCGTCAGGCCACCAAGGAGGCCGGCGAGATCGCGGGCCTCAACGTGCTGCGCATCATCAACGAGCCGACCGCCGCCGCCCTCGCCTACGGCCTCGACAAGGGCAAGGAGGACGAGCTCATCCTCGTCTTCGACCTCGGTGGCGGAACCTTCGACGTCTCCCTCCTCGAGGTGGGCAAGGACGACGACTTCTCGACCATCCAGGTGCGCGCCACCGCCGGTGACAACCGCCTCGGCGGCGACGACTGGGACCAGCGCGTCGTCGAGCACCTCATCAAGAAGTTCAAGGAGACCACCGGCGTCGACGTCTCCAAGGACAAGATCGCCCTCCAGCGCCTCAAGGAGGCGGCCGAGCAGGCCAAGAAGGAGCTGTCGAGCTCGACGAGCACGAACATTCAGCTGCCCTACCTCTCGCTCACCGAGAACGGCCCGGCCAACCTCGACGAGACGCTCACCCGCGCCCAGTTCGAGCAGATGACCTCGGACCTGCTCGACCGCACCAAGAAGCCCTTCCAGGACGTCATCAAGGAGGCGGGCATCAAGGTCGCCGACATCGCGCACGTCGTCCTCGTCGGCGGCTCGACCCGCATGCCGGCCGTTGCGGAGCTCGTGAAGAAGGAGCTCGGCGGCAAGGACCCGAACAAGGGCGTCAACCCGGATGAGGTCGTCGCCGTCGGCGCAGCGCTGCAGGCGGGCGTGCTGAAGGGTGAGCGCAAGGACGTGCTGCTCATCGACGTCACCCCCCTGAGTCTCGGCATCGAGACCAAGGGCGGCATCATGACCAAGCTCATCGAGCGCAACACGGCCATCCCGACCAAGCGCAGCGAGACCTTCACGACCGCCGACGACAACCAGCCGTCGGTCGCGATCCAGGTGTACCAGGGCGAGCGCGAGTTCACGCGTGACAACAAGCCGCTCGGCACCTTCGAGCTGACCGGCATCGCCCCCGCGCCGCGCGGCGTTCCGCAGGTCGAGGTTACCTTCGACATCGACGCGAACGGCATCGTGCACGTGTCCGCCAAGGACAAGGGCACCGGCAAGGAGCAGTCGATGACCATCACCGGCGGCTCGTCGCTGCCGAAGGAGGACATCGAGCGCATGGTGCGCGAGGCCGAGGAGCACGCCGCGGAGGACAAGGCCCGTCGCGAGTCGGCGGAGACCCGCAACGCCGCCGAGCAGCTCGCCTACTCGGTCGACAAGCTCATCACCGACAACGCCGAGAAGCTGCCCGAGGACGTCAAGACCGAGGTGCAGGGCGACGTGGATGCGCTGAAGACCGCGCTCCAGGGCGAGGACGACGCGGCCGTGAAGACCGCGTTCGACAAGCTCAGCGAGAGCCAGACGAAGCTCGGCGAGGCGATCTACGCGGCCGGTGCCGCCGACGCGGAAGCCGCCGCGGCCTCCGGCGAGACGGGTGAGCCCGCCGCCGAGCAGCCCGGCGAGGACGACATCGTCGACGCGGAGATCGTCGACGACGAGGAGCCCAAGAAGTAGTCATGTCGGACGAGCGAAGCAACAACGACGAGCCCACGACGCCCGATGAGGTGGCGTCGGAGGACGGCGCCACCGCCGAGGTCGACGGAGTCGAGGACCTGATCGCGGCGGAGGACGCCGATGTCGAGCTGAGCGACGCCGATCTCGAGCTGCTGGCCGAGGCCGAGCGGGACCTGGTCGCGGAGTACCGCGAGCGGGCCGCTCGTGCCGAGGCCGAGCTCAAGAACTTCCGCACCCGGGTGGAGCGCGACCGCCAGGCGAACCGCGAGGCGGTCATCGCCGAGGTGATCCGCTCGCTGCTTCCCGCGATCGACGACCTCGATCGCGCGGACGCGCACGGCGACCTGGTCGAGGGCAGCCCGCTCACGATCGTGTCGCAGAAGATCCGCGCGGGCTTCGAGAAGTACGGACTGCGGCGCGTCGGCGAGAAGGGCGAGCCCTTCGATCCGAAGCTCCACGAGGCCCTGGTGCAGCTCCCGAGCGCGGAGGTGACGGTGAACACCGTGGCCGACGTGATCGAGCCCGGCTACGCCCTCGGCGAGCGGCTCATTCGCGCGGCCAAGGTCGCCGTCAGCGTCCCCGAATAGAACGAGCGGAGATCCGATGGCCAGTCAGGACTGGTTCGAGAAGGACTTCTACGCCGTGCTGGGCACGTCGAAGGATGCCTCCGATGCCGAGCTGAAGAAGGTCTATCGCAAGCTGGCTCGGCAGTATCACCCGGATTCCAACCCGGGCGATCCGAAGGCCGAGGCGCGGTTCAAGGAGGTCAGCGAGGCCTACACGGTGCTCTCCGATCCCGAGCAGCGCGCCGAGTACGATCAGATGCGCGCCATGGGCGCCGGCGGTGCACGGTTCACCGCCGGCGGCCCCCAGGGCGGCTTCGATGACGTGTTCAGCGGCCTGTTCGGTCAGCCGGGCGGTCCGCGCGGAAGCCGTCGCGCGAGCGCGCGCCAGTCCGAGTTCGAGGATCTGCTGGGCGGCATGTTCGGCGGAGCCAGCGCCGGCGGCTTCGGCACCTCGAGCGGCGGCTACCGCGGATTCGGCGGTCCCACGAAGGGCGCCGACGCGGTCGGCGCGACGACGATCGACTTTCTCGACGCGATCCACGGCACCACCGTGAGCATCCAGATGCAGAGCGGACGCACGACCAAGGCGAAGATCCCTGCGGGGGTGGCCGACGGTCAGAAGATCCGCGTGCGCGGGGCCGGTTCGCCGAGCCCGGACGGCGGACAGCCCGGCGATCTGGTGATCGCCGTCTCGGTGCGTCCGCATCCGGTGTTCACGCGCGACGGCCTGAACCTGCGCGTCGATGTTCCGGTCACCTTCGTCGAGGCGGTCAACGGCGCGACGATCGAGGTTCCGACCCTCGACGGCGACCCCGTGCGTCTGCGGGTGGCCCCCGGAACGCCGAGTGGGAGGGTGCTGCGCGTCAAGGGCCGCGGCGTCGTGACGGCGAAGGGCACCGGCGACCTGCTCGCCACCGTCGTGGTGGCGGTGCCCAGCCACCTGCCGGACAAGGCGCGACAGGCCCTGGACGATTTCGAGGCGGCGATGCCGAACGAGAATCCGCGAGATGATCTGCTGAGTCGAGCTCGAAACGCATAAGGCACGGGAGACGCGATGACCGTTGACGAGAACAGCCCGCTGTTCGCGATTGCCGTCGCGGCCGAGCTGAGCGGGATGCATCCGCAGACTCTGCGGCAGTACGACCGCATGGGGCTGGTCAGTCCGCGCCGCACCGCGGGACAGTCGCGTCGCTACTCGATGCGCGACGTGGTGCAGCTGCGCGAGATCGCCAGGTTGAGCTCCGAGGGGCTCAACCTGGAGGGGATCCGGCGCATTCTCGAGCTTGAGAACGAGGTCCAGGCGCTCACCGAGCGTGTGCGGGAGCTCGAGGGCGCCCTCGCCGACGAGCTGCTCAACCGCCCCGGACGTCGCGTCTTCGCTGCCGGCGCGCGCGGTGACGTGGTGAGCCTGCGGGCGGGCACGCGCGTGAAGCGCAACCAGGTCGTGGTGTGGCGGCCGATGCTGCCTCCGAGCGACTGAGGCTCAGCCCTCGACGCTTCGCCGACCCGGCTGGGCGGTGCCGATCTCGCGGGCGAGCGCCAGCAGAACGGTTGCGCCGTCCGGGCCGGGCCGCCAGCGGTGCGAGCGATCCGCCGGATGCGTGATCGCGTCGCCCGCGGTCAGCGTCCACTCTCCGACCTGCTCGATCTCGACGTCGAGCGCGCCGTCGACGACGTAGACGGTCATCTCGCCGGTGGACTCGAACCAGCCGCCGAGATCCTCGCCGGGCCGGATGCGGTACTCGACGACCTCGAGCCGGTGAGCGGGGCCCGCGGCGAGCAGTCGCCCGACCGCGGCCTCGGCGCGGTCGCTCACGGGCAGTCGGGCACCTTCGTCGGCGCGGACGACGAGGGTCTCGCTCTCTCCGCCGATCGCGGGCATCAGGGAGCTCGGCGAGATCTCGAGGGCGCCGGCGATTCGGTACAGCGTCAGGAGCGAGGGAACGGTGCGGCCGCGCTCGACCTGGCTGAGGAACGGCTGGCTGATCTTGGCGCGTCGCGCGAGCTCGCGCATCGAGAGGCCCGCGGCGGCACGCGCGTCGGCGATCGCGGTGCCGATGACGCCCAGCACGCGGTCGTTCTCATCGATCTGTAACGCGTCGGAAACCTGTTCGCGCGGGGAATCGGACAAGATAGCGATAACCAATACCTATCAGCCGCAATCCCTCGGATCGCGATCGTGAGGAGAGCCTACATGTCCGCCTTTACCGTCCCCGCGATCGACATCAGCGCCTACATCGGCGAGGGCAGCGACGAGGAGCGCCGCGAGATCGCCCGCCAGATCGACGAGGCCGCCCGCACGGTCGGCTTCATGCAGATCACCGGCCACGGCATCCCGCTCGAGACCTGGCAGCGGCTCGGCCGCGCCATCGACCGCTTCTTCGCGCTGCCGCTGGAGGAGAAGAAGCGCTACCGCGCACCGAAGGGCATCAACCGCGGATACTCCCCGCCGAAGTCGGAGCGACTCAGCTACAGCCTCGGCGTCGAGAAGGCCGAGCGCATGAACGACTTCTTCGAGGCGTTCAACACCGGCGCCACCCAGGCCGACTACCCCCACGTCGAACTCGACCCGATCGACTACGCGGCGAACATCTGGCCCGAGGTCGAGGAGTTCCAGTCCGACGTCGAGAACTGGATGACGCACGCCGGATCGGTCGCGCACGTCATGATCCGCATCTTCGAGGACGCGCTCCACCTGCCGACCGGCACGCTCACCGGCATGGCCGACCACTCGCTCGACGTGCTGCGCATGAACAACTACGCGCTGCCGGACGGCGCGAAGGTCGAACTCGACGGCGACCTGATCGGCATGGGCGAGCACACCGACTTCGGCATCGTCACGCTGCTCTGGGCCGACGACGTCAAGGGCCTCCAGGTGCTCGACGATCAGGGCGGCTGGAACGACGTCTCTCCGCTGCCCGGTGCACTGCTGGTGAACCTCGGCGACGTGACCGCGCGCCTCACGAACGACCACTGGCGCTCGACCCTGCACCGGGTGAAGCCCCCGGTGATCAACGGCACGATCCGGCGCCGTCGCTCGGCCGCCTACTTCTTCGACGGCGACGTCGACGCGGTGATCTCGACGCTCCCGGGCATCCTCGCGGAGGGGGAGGAGCCGCTCTACAAGCCGATCACGGTCGGCGAGCACATCGCGGCGAAGCTGCGCGGCTCGCGCGACCTGGTCAACAACACCGACGACACCGAGCGCGAGGCCACGCGCGTGCTCTCGGCGTCGGCGGGCTAGTCCGGCGCTTCCCGCGTGGGCGCCTTGAGACCGGGCGCCTCTAGACTGAGCGCCTCATGTTCTCGTTCGACGACCTGCGTCGACGGCCCGACTTCGAGGCGCCCGAGCTTCGCGCCTGGGACGCCGCCGACGCCTACCTGCTCGACCAGGCCGGGCCGGCGCTGGCGACCTCGCGACTGGCGATCATCGGCGACACCCACGGCGCGCTCACCCTCGGCGCGCTCGACCGCGGTGCGAGCGGGGTGCGGGTGCATCAGGATGCCCTGCTCGGCGAGTTCGCGCTGCGGGCGAACGGGGCGGGCGACTACCGGCAGCTGCCGCTCGATGCCGAACTCGTCGCGGGCGCGACGCTCGTGCTCGTGCGACTGCCGCGGTCGCTGGAGGCGCTCGAGGAGATCGCGGCGCTGATCGCCCGGGAGGCCGACCCCGAGGTGGTCGTCATCGCGGGCGGACGGCTCAAGCACATGACGCCGCGCATGAACGAGGTGCTGCGGCGGCACTTCGACCGACTCGACGTCTCGCTCGCGCGACAGAAGTCCCGCCTCCTGATCGCGCGCGGACCGCGAGCTTGCGGACCCGTCGAACCGCGTCGCGAGTTCCACGACGAGCTCGGCCTGTGGGTGGTTGCGACCGGCGGGGTGTTCGCCGGCACGTCGCTCGACATCGGCACGCGTGCGCTGCTCGACGTGTTCGACCGGCTTCCCGCCTTCGAGCGGGCGATCGATCTGGGCTGCGGCACCGGAATCCTCGCCGCCTCGCTCGCCCGACTTCGCCCCGAGGCGCGGGTGCTCGCGAGCGATCAGTCGAGCGCCGCCGTCGAGTCGGCCCGGCTCACCATGGCGGCGAGCGGACTCGAGGTCGAGGTCGAACGCGATGCCGCGCTCGCCGCCCAGGCGCCCGCCAGCGCCGATCTGATCGTGCTGAACCCGCCGTTCCACAGCGGCGCCGCCGTGCACGAGGGGGTCTCGCGCGCGATCTTCGAGGGAGCAGCTCGTGTGCTGCGGCCCGGCGGCGAGCTGTGGACGGTGTTCAACTCGCACCTCGGGCACCGCGCCGTGCTCGAGCGCGTGGTCGGCCCGACGCGTCAAGTGCACCGCACCAGCAAGTTCACAGTGACGGCGTCGCGTCGCCGGGTATAAACTTGAGTCACACGCACTCAAGTTTGGAGCACCATGGCGAACATGCAAGGCGCGCCCTCCAGCCAGGAGGAGCAGAAGAGCGCCCTCGAACAGTACGGCGTCAACCTCACCGAGATCGCCAAGAGCGGCAAGCTCGACCCGGTGATCGGGCGCGACTCGGAGATCCGTCGCATCAGCCAGGTGCTCACCCGCCGCACCAAGAACAACCCCGTGCTGATCGGTGAGCCCGGCGTCGGCAAGACCGCCGTGGTCGAGGGCCTCGCCCAGCGCATCGTCGCGGGCGACGTCGCCGACTCGCTGAAAGACAAGCAGCTCGTCTCGCTCGACCTCGCCGCCCTCATCGCCGGCGCCAAGTACCGCGGCGAGTTCGAGGAACGACTCAAGGCCGTCCTCAAGGAGATCAACGAGTCCGACGGCAAGGTCATCACCTTCATCGACGAGCTGCACACCCTGATGGGCGCCGGCGGCGGTGAGGGCAGCGTCGCGGCGGCCAACATGCTGAAGCCGATGCTCGCCCGCGGTGAGCTGCGCCTGATCGGCGCCACCACCCTCAACGAGTACCGCGAGTTCATCGAGAAGGATGCCGCGCTCGAGCGCCGCTTCCAGCAGGTCTACGTCGGCGAGCCGAGCGTCGAAGACACGGTCGCGATCCTGCGCGGCCTGAAGGAGCGCTACGAGGCGCACCACAAGGTGACGATCGCCGACAGCGCGCTGGTCGCCGCCGCCTCGCTCTCCAACCGGTACATCCCCGCCCGGCAGCTGCCAGACAAGGCGATCGACCTGATCGACGAGGCGGCGAGCCGGCTCAAGATGGAGATCGACTCCAGCCCGGTCGAGATCGACGAGCTCAAGCGCGCCGTCGACCGGCTCCGCATCGAAGAGCTGGCGCTGAAGAAGGAGAAGGACGCTGCCTCCAAGGAGCGCCTCGAGAAGCTGCGCGCCGACCTGAGCGTTAAGGAGAAGGAGCTCGACGCGCTGCAGATGCGCTGGAACGCCGAGAAGAGCACGCTGCACTCCGTCGGCGACCTGAAGAGCATGCTCAACGACACCCGCATCGAACTCGACAAGGCGATGCGCGAGGGCGACTACCAGAAGGCCTCCAAGCTCAACTATGAGACGATCCCGGGAATCGAGAAGCGCCTCGCCGCGGCCGAGCAGGCCGAGCAGAGCGGCCCCCGCATGGTCAACGACCAGGTGACCGACGAGGACATCGCCGCCGTTGTCGCGGCGTGGACCGGCATCCCGGTCGCCAAGCTGCAGCAGGGCGAGACCGAGAAGCTGCTGCACCTGGAGGGCGAGCTCGGCAAGCGCCTGATCGGGCAGAAGGATGCGGTGCGCGCGGTCAGCGAGGCGGTGCGCCGCACGCGCGCCGGCATCTCCGATCCCGACCGGCCGACCGGCTCGTTCCTGTTCCTCGGCCCCACCGGCGTCGGCAAGACCGAGCTGGCGAAAGCGCTCGCCGAGTACCTGTTCGACGACGAGAAGGCTCTCGTGCGAATCGACATGAGCGAGTACGGCGAGAAGTTCTCGGTGTCGCGCCTCGTCGGCGCCCCTCCCGGTTACGTCGGCTACGAGCAGGGCGGCCAGCTGACCGAGGCGGTGCGGCGACGTCCGTACTCGGTGATCCTGCTCGACGAGGTCGAGAAGGCGCATCCCGAGGTCTTCGACGTGCTGCTGCAGGTGCTCGATGACGGGCGTCTCACCGATGGTCAGGGCCGCACGGTCGACTTCCGCAACACGATCCTCATCCTCACCTCGAACCTGGGCAGTCACTTCCTGACCGACCAGACGCTCGAGTGGTCGACCAAGGTCGAGGCGGTGCACGACCTGGTGCGCAACTCCTTCAAGCCGGAGTTCGTGAACCGGCTCGACGACATCGTCGTGTTCGCGCCGCTCAGCAAGGACGACCTGGGGCAGATCGTGTCGCTGTACATCGACCGGCTCGAGCGCCGTCTCAGCGAGCGCCGGCTGCAGCTGGCCGTCACCCCGGATGCCCGGGCCTGGCTGGCCGAGCGCGGCTACGACCCGGTGTACGGCGCCCGGCCGCTTCGCCGCCTCATGCAGCACGAGATCGACGACAACCTGGCGCGCGCGCTGCTCTCGGGCGAGGTGCGCGACGGCGACACCGTGCGCGTCGACCTCGCAGGCGACGAGCTCCAGGTCACCCACGCCCCCCGCGACGACGACTGACCCCGGCGCGCTCCGCGCGGCGCCGGCGGCCGCGGAGGTCAGGTGAGGGCGGGGATGACGGTGCGCTCGAAGAGGGCGGCGCCGGAGCGGTCGTAGGCCGACTCCGGGAAGTAGTGGATGGCGTAGCCGAGCCCGAGCGCCTCGCGCTCGCGCAGCGCTTCGACGATCTGCTCGGGCGTTCCGGCGAGGGCATCCGTCGAGTCGTCGCGGTACGGTGCGACGACCTCGGCGGCTTTCTCGGCGGAGAGGAAGCGGCCCAGGCGCGCCTCGTAGTCGTTGAGCTTCGTCTGCACCTCCGCATCCGTCTCGGCGATCACCGTGTTGAAGTTGCTGGAGCGCGTGATCGCCGAGAAGTCGGTGCCGAGGCGCTCGCAGTGCGCCCGCAGCAGCTCGCTCTTGTGCGCGAAGACCTCGGGGGAGCCGCCGAAGTTCGTGTAGTCCGCGTACTGCGCCGCGATGCGCAGCGTCACCTTCTCGCCGCCGCCCGCGACCCACAGCGGGATGCCGCCCGACTGCACCGGCAGCGGCCGGACGATCGCGCCGTCCACCTGGTAGAACTCGCCGGCGAGGGTCGCGACGCCCTCCGTCCACGCCTGCTTCATGATCTGCACGCCCTCGTTGAGCATCCGCAGACGCTCAGGGGCGGTCGGGAAGCCGTAGCCGTAGGCGCGCCACTCGTGCTCGTACCAGCCGGCGCCGATGCCCATCTCGGCGCGGCCGCCGGAGACGTGGTCCACGGTCGCCGCCACCTTCGCCAGGTAGGCGGGGTTGCGGTAGCCGAGGCAGGTGCACATCTGGCCGAGCCGGATGCGGTCGGTGACCGCGCCGAACGCCGACATCAGCGTCCACGCCTCGTGGGTCGCCTCCTCGGTCGGCTCCGGAACGGTGTGGAAGTGGTCGTACACCCACAGCGACTCCCACGGCCCCGCATCGGCGGCGAGGGCGAGGGACTTCATCGTCGCCCAGTGGTCCTTCGGGTCGATCTCGACGAGGTCGTGACGCCAGCCCTGCGGGATGAAGATTCCGAATCGCATCACCCCAGGCTAGGGGCGCTCGAGGATGTGGTCGCGCACCCTCTTCCGCAGCACCTTGCCGATCAGCGACTTCGGCAGCTCGTCGACCAGCTCGACGCGACGCGGCACCTTGTAGGCGGCGAGCCGCTCGCGCGCGAAGTCGCGCAGCGCCTGCTCGTCGATGGTCGCGCCCGGCGCCGCCACGACGGCGGCGACGACGTGCTCGCCGTCGCGCTCATCCGGAATGCCCACGATCGCGACGTCGGCGACGCCGGGGAACGCGCGCAGCGCCTCCTCGACCTCGCTCGGCGCGACGTTGAATCCGCCCGTGATGACGAGCTCCTTGATGCGATCGACGATCGTCACGAAGCCGTCGGCGTCGACCCGGACGATGTCGCCGGTGCGGAACCAGTCGTCGACGAACACCGCGGCGGTCTCCTCGGAGCGCTTCCAGTAGCCGGAGAAGACCTGCGGCCCGCGGACGAGCAGCTCGCCGGGCTCTCCCGCTGGCATCTCGACGGTCGGGTTCTCCGGGTCGACGACCCGGATCTCGGTGTTGGGCAGCGGCAGTCCGACCGTGCCCGCCTTCCGGGTCGGGGCGACCGGGTTCGCCATCAGCACGGGGCTCGTCTCGCTCAGGCCGTAGCCCTCGACGAGGTATCCGCCCGTGGCGGCCTCCCACGGCTCGACGACGGAGGGCGAGAGCGGCATCGCTCCCGAGATCGCAATGCTGATGCCGCGCAGCGAGACGCCCTTCTCGGCGGCCGCGGCCGTCAGCCGTTCGTAGATCGGCGGCACGGCCGGCAGGAAGGTCGGCGGACGCTTGCGGATGACCGACAGCACCAGGTCTGGATCGAAGCGCGGGAACAGCACCAGGCGAGCTCCCATGCTCATCGCGAAGGTGAGGCAGAGGGTCAGGCCGTAGGCGTGGAACAGCGGCAGCACCGCGTGCACGCTCGCACTGCCGCGCGGCACCTCGGGAACCCAGGCACGCGCCTGTGCGGCATTGATCAGCAGGTTGCCGTGGCTGAGGGTTGCGCCTTTCGGGTGCCCGGTCGTGCCGCTCGTGTACTGGATGAGCGCCACGTCGTCGACGGCCGGTTTCGCCACCTCGGCGGCGATCGGCTCGTGGTCGAGCAGGTCCTGCCACGGCGTCGTGCCCGAGACGGAGGTGGTGAGCGACTGTCTCGCCTCACGAGCCTTGGGGATCGGAAGGCGGAGGGCGGCGCGCGTCATGAACGGCATCGCACGCGTGACGTCGACCGAGACGATGTGGTCGACGCGCACATCGGCGGGGAAGGCCTGCACCGTCTCGACGATCTTGTCCCAGGCGATGATGATGCGGGCGCCGTGGTCTTCGAACTGATGACGCAGCTCGCGCGCCGTGTACAGCGGGTTGTGCTCGATGACGATCGCGCCGAGCCGCAGCACGGCGTAGAACGCGACAACGTGCTGCGGGCAGTTCGGCAGCGAGATCGCGACGGGATCACCGGCTTTCACTCCGAGCTCGCGCAGCCCCTCGGCGGCCCGGGCGATCTGGTCGCCGAGCTCCGCGTAGGTCGTCTCGCGGCGGAAGAACTCCAGTGCCACATGATCGGGGTAGGTCGCCACCGACTCGGCCATCAGGTCGAACAGCGACCCGGTCGGGTCGGGGAGCGTGTGGGGAACGCCGGGGGCGTAGGAGTCGAGCCAGGGCTTCGAAGGGTCCGTTGTCACCCTGACAGCCTAGGAGTCTCGCCGAGCGCGCCGCGCAGCTCACGCCGGTCGCTCACGCCGAGGCGTCGGTAGACGTGCGCCAGGTGGTTGTCGATGGTGCGAACGGAGACGCCGAGCTGAAGGGCGATCTCGCGACTCGACAAGCGCTTCGCCGCAAGCGCGGCGACCTCGAGCTGCCTCTTGCTGAGGATGGGCTCGTACTCGCGCGAAATCCAGGGGCCTTGCTCGCACAGCGGTCGCAACGTGGCGACGGTCAGATCGACCAGGCGCCGATCCTCGGCACGCATCGCCGCGTCGCGAACGATCAACAGCGCATCCAACGCCGTTGGCGGCATGGCCGCGTCGACCAGACGCGGGGCGATCGCGACCGCGGTTCGCGGGTCTCCATCGGCGGTGGCGCGCGCGAGGTCGCGCAGGTCGTTGGCAAGCGCGGAGCGTCCCTCGACCGCCTGGGCGCACTCCTCCAGCGCCGCGACGACCTGCGCTGCCTCTCCAATCCGAATGCCGAGCGACATGGTCAACGCTCCGCCCACGGCGTATCCGCTGGTCACGGCCCGGCGACCGGCGGCAAGCACGGTGGCGGCGGCCTCCGCGGTGCGGCCGCGCTCGGCCAGGTCCCAGGCCGTCAGTTCGGCGAGAAGCAGTGCAGCGCGCGGTTCTCGGCGCTGGGCCGGTTTCAACGTTTCGAGGATCTCCTCAGCCGCGGCCCGTTGCCGCAACTGAATCAAGAAGAACGCCTTGAGCACCATGGCGGCGCCCAGAACTCCGCTGAGATCGCGCCAGTGCAGCTGCTGAATCGCCAGATCGGCGTACTCGAGGCCCTCCTCGGGTCGACCCGAGTAGTGGCAGAAGTTGCCGAGCGAGAAGCTCCACATCCCGGCGGCATCATTGACCGGACCGAGCCGCTGGTTCTGCACCAGATCCCATGCCTCGCCCGCGCGTTCGTCGGAGATCAGGGCGAGGACGCGCCCGATGGTCTCCATGGCGCCGGCGAGAGGATCAAGCACGCCGAATCGTTTCGCCATGCGCCCCAGCACATCGACCGAGTCCCCAGACGCGTTGTCGGCGCCACCCATCGCATTGCGGAGAACGCTCGCCATGGCGGATCGCACCAGCAGCTGCGGTGGCGACTCGTCGTCGAACCGGCTGCTCGAATCGACCGCGGCCTGGTGCCCCGCGATGATTCCCCACGTCGCCAGCTCCGGGCCCAGTGCCTCGTGGAGCGCCGCAGGCAGCATGCCGACGTGCTGCTCGGCGAGGGCGAGGGCGGCTTCTGGGTCGTGGCGGTGAAAAGCCAGATGGTCGCCGTTCAGCGAGATCCCCCAGGCGCGCCGATCGTGGCTGTCGCCCAGGTGCGCCCAGGCCTCCGCGAATGCCGCATCCGCGTCATCGAGCCGGCCCAACGCCGACAGCGCTGCCGCCAAGTGCCACCGTGTGCTCTCGTCCTCAGCGCCGTTCGCGAGCGCGCGCCGAGAGAACTCCACCGAGCCTGCGTGGTCGCCCAGAGAACGTGCGATCGCCGCAGCCCAGGCGAGCTCTGCGGGATCGCTGTGCTCGCCCTCGTCGAGTTCGAGACGGAGGGCGCGAAGACGAGAGCTGTCGTCTCCGATCTCGCGCAGCAGCGCCACCGCGGCGAGGCGGGATTCGCTCAACTGCTCCGGGAGCGCTCGGCGGAGCACGGCCTCGGCGAACAACGGGTGCGAGATCCGGATGCCTTCGTGAGTGTGCAGCACGACGCTCGACTCGATCAGCTGGTCGAGATGGCGCGCGTGGGCAGACTCGGCGATCGACCGGAGCGGAACCGGTTGCGTGAGGGCGATCAGTCGCGCGAGGGCGGCAAGCTCGGGGCCGAGGGAGTCGAGACGGCGGTCGATGCTGGCGTCCGTCGTCACCGATGCGCCCTCGTCGAAGGCGATCCCGGACTCCGTGCGGTGCACGGTGCCGGCGCGGACGGCACGTTCGACCAGTTCCCGCAGAAACAGGGGGTTTCCCTGCGTGCGCGTCCAGACGCGTTGGAGGGTGTCGGGGTTCAATCGCCCGCCGAGCCTGCGCCGCACAGCGAGCTCGGTCTCGCGCATGTCAAGGCCTGCCACCTCGACGCGCGCGACGGCATCCTCTCGAAGAAGCCGTTCGAGGATGTCGCCGGGTTCGTGACTGTCGCGCGCCGTGAGAACGGCGGGCACGCCGAACACACGGATGAGCTGGTAGACGACCCCCGCCGAGACGTCATCGAGCAGCGGGGCGTCGTCGACCACGAGGAGGTGGTGGCGGGCTGCCATTCCGACGCGACGGATGAGGTCGTGGACTCGTTCGTCGAGGCTGCGATCGCCGTCGGACCCGAGCGCGGCGGCCATGGCCCCCAAACTCACGGAGCGGAGCTCGGCGACTCCGACGATCGGCACCACGACGCGCCCGTCCTTGTCGGCTCGAGCAGCCACGGCCTGCGCGAGCGCCGTCTTGCCCGTGCCGCTGGGTCCGACGAGAAGCTGGGAGCGCGGAGGGGTCGCCGTCACACCGGCGCCGAGCGAGTCGAGCAGCGCCGTTCTCGGCACGATCGGCCACGGTGCAGCCTGTGTCAACGGTTCCCCCAAACGGTCGCGCCCACCATACTCGCGCAGAGACACCGGGGTCGGGGGTGCTCGCCGTCCGGTGATGTCGTCAGTCGCCGTCGGGTCGCGCGAACTCCGAGCGGATGAGCTCGACGAACGCATCGACGTCGGCCTCCGTGGTGTCCCACGAGGTCATCCAGCGCACCTCGCCAGCGGCGCGATCCCAGTCGTAGAAGCGCGTGTGCTCGCGAAGGCGGTCGGCGAGCTCGTTCGGCAGCACCGCGAACACCGCGTTCGCCTGGGTCTCCTGCGAGAACGAGAGCCCCGGGAGGCGCGCCTCCTCGAGCGCCGACCGCAGCCGCGTCGCCATCGCGTTCGCGTGACCGGCCGAGGCGAGTCCGAGTCCGCCGTCGAACAGGGCGAGCAGCTGTGCCGAGAGGAAGCGCATCTTGCTGCCGAGCTGCATGCTGAGCTTGCGCAGGTAGATCAGCCCGTCGGCGCGCTCCGGGTTCAGCACGACGATCGCCTCGGCGCCGAGCAGTCCGTTCTTGGTGCCGCCGAGGCTCAGGATGTCGACCCCGGCATCCGTGGTGAACTCGGCGAACGGCACGCCGATCGCGGCGGCCGCGTTCCAGAGCCGGGCGCCGTCCATGTGCAGCGCCATGCCGTGCTCGTGCGCGAAATCGGCGATCGCGCGCACCTCGGCGGGCGTGTACAGCGTGCCGAGCTCGGTGGTCTGGGTGATGCTGACCGCGAGCGGCTGCGGGCGATGCTCGTCACCCCAGCCCCACGCCTCGGTGGCGATCAACTCGGGGGTGAGCTTGCCGTCGGGCGTGGTGACGGTGAGCAGCTTGAGCCCGGAGACGCGCTCAGGGGCGCCCGCCTCGTCGGTGTGGATGTGGGCGGTGTCGGTCGCGATGACCGCCCCCCAGCGCGGCAGCACGCTCGTCAGCGCGACGACGTTGGCGCCCGTTCCGTTGAAGACGGGGAAGGTCTCCGCGCGCTCGCCGAAGTGCTCCCGCACGACCTCCGACAGGCGCGCCGTGTAGTCGTCTTCGCCGTAGGCGATCTGGTGGCCGCCGTTGGCATCGGCGAGGGCGTGCAGCACCTCGGGGTGCACGCCCGCGTAGTTGTCGCTCGCGAAGGCGCGGGTGCTGTCGTCGTGCAGTCGTGTCACGGACTCAGTCTCTCGTATCGGTTCGGGAATCGGCGCCTCAACCCGCGACGGCCTCGCGCCACGAGACCCGAGCTCCGAGTTTCAGGAGTGAGCGTTCGTAGACGCGCGCGCCGAGCGCGATCACGAGGAACGTCGTCGCGGCAAGAACCGCGAGCGACACCAGTGGCTCCCACCACTGGGCGGTACCGAGGAAGATGCGCAGCGGCATCCCGACCGGCGCCGAGAACGGAACGTAGGACATGATGCCGATCACGAGCGGGTTGTCGTTGAAGAACACCACCAGGAAGTACGGGACCATCACCAGAAGCGTCACCGGCGTCGTCGTCGACCCGATGTCCTCCTGACGCGACACCATGGCGCCGGTCGCAGCGAAGAGCGACGCGAGCAGGACGAAGCCGAGGATGAAGAACACCACGAACCACACGACGGCGGAGCCGAGGCCGAGCAGCAACTCGTGCTGCCCCGTGAGCGCGAGCCCGGCGATTGCCGTCGCCGCGACGAGCGCGATCTGGCCGAAGGCGAGAAGCGTGGTGCCGAGCACCTTCCCCGCGAGCAGTGCCCGCGTCGGGATGGCGGCGAGCAAGATCTCGATGACCCGGGTGGATTTCTCCTCCACGACCGACTGCGCGATCGTCGTGCCGAAGGTCATCGCCGAGGCGAAGAACACGATTCCGAACCCGAGCGCCACGAGATAGGCCAGGAACGGGTTGGCGGCGTCGTCGTCGAGGAGCTCGATTGCGGGCGCGACACTCAGCGCTTGCAGGAGCGCCGAGGGGACGCTGCTGTCGCCGAGCAGCGCGAAACCGAGCGGTGAGGTCTCGTCGAGAACCGCGGCGGCCTCGACATCGCCGGCGCGCACGAGTTCTTCCGCCGCCTCTCGCCCCTCCACCGGCACAGCTTCCACCCCGGCGATCTGTCCGAGGGCGACCCCGTCGACGACGGCGAGTCGAGTGTCTTCTTCGTTCGCCGACATGATGCTTCCGACGATGATCCCGCCGAGAACGAGCAGCAGCAGGATGGCGCTCGAGACGAGGAACGCGACGCTGCGCAACCGCGTGACGATCTCCCGCTCGGCGACGAGCCAGACGGTGCGGGGGGTGGAGAGCGCGGGGCTGCTCATCGGATGACCTCCTTGAAGATCTCGGCCAGGGTCGGGTGGCGATGCGCGAAGTTCGTCACGCCGCCGCGCGCGACCGCGGCCGAGATGACGCGCTTCACGACCGACTCATCGGCGGCGTCGAAGAGGGCGTACCCGCCGTGGAAGTCGACGACGTCGACCCCTGGCTCGTCGCGGAGCCAGGCCGCGTCGCTGTCAGTGACCAGTTCGTAGCGCAGGGTCGCGTGTTGCGCCCGCAGCTCGTTGCGCGGTCCGGCGGCACGGATCCGGCCGTCGGCGATGATCACCAGGTCGTCGCAGAGCCGTTCGACGATGTCGAGCTGGTGGCTTGAGAACAGCACCGGGACTCCCCGCGCGGCACGCTCCTTCAGGACATCGAGCACGACTTCGACTGCCAGCGGATCGAGTCCGGAGAACGGTTCGTCGAGAACGAGCACCTTGGGGTCGTGCACGAGCGCCGCGGCGATCTGCGCGCGCTGCTGATTGCCGAGCGAGAGCTTCTCAATCGAATCATCTGCGCGTTCTTGCAGTTCGAGTCGGGCGAGCAACTCGCGGGCGTTCTCCCGCGCGGTGGCAGCGTCCAGCCCATGCAGTCGAGCGAAGTAGACGAGTTGCTCCTCCAGACGCATCTTCGGGTACAGCCCTCGCTCTTCGGGCATGTAGCCGAAGTGCTTCCGATCTTCGATTCGCAGTTCACGGCCGTCGAGCGAAACACTTCCGGTGTCGGCGTCGAGCACACCGAGAATGATGCGCATCGTTGTCGTCTTGCCTGCACCGTTGCGCCCGACGAAACCGGTGAGGCGCGCCGGGGCAACGTCGAAGCTCACCTCGGTGAGCACGCGATGAGGGCCGTAGCGCTTGTCCAGTCCGCGAATTTCGAGCATGGCACCACGCTAGGCGGAACGCCGCCTCGCCCGTACGGTCTCAGTCCTGCGCGTCGGGGATCATATCCGGACCGGGAGGCGGTGTCGCAGTGCCGCCGGTGCGCTTGCGCAGGATGCGCCAGATCGCGACGCCCGCCGCCACGAGCACGACGGCGTCGTCACCGAAGCCGAGCGGACCCGCCAGCAGCTCGGGCACCAGGTCGAGCGGCGACGCGCCGTAGACGAGCGCGCCCAGGCCGATCAGGACCGAGGTGAGAACGGGTCTTTTCATGACTCCAGGCTAGAGGCTGGCTCGGCGCTTGCGGCCGTGATTCCGCTGGTCGAATCGATCACCGCGCGCAGCTTCTTGCCGAGCGCCTCATAGAACATCGAGAGCGGGAACTCGTCCTCCAGCACCGCGTCGGTGTAGCCCTTCGGCGCTCCGGCGAGCACCTCGTCGCTCAGTCCGCGCGCCCACTGCGAGGCGGGGTGCGGCGCGAGGGTGCCGCGCACCAGTTCGTAGGCGGCGAGCCAGTGCGAGGGCTTCGGCCGGTCGATGCTCTTCCAGTACAGCTCGTTGATCTGGTCCGAGAGCTGGATCACGACCGCAGGCAGCTCGGCCCAGTCGATGGCGAGCTGGGTGTCGGTCCAGTGCAGCACGTGGTGCTGGTGAAGCCAGGCGAACAGCAGCTGGCCGCCGAGTCCGTCGTAGTTGCGCACGCGTGAGCCGGTCAGCGGGAAGCGGAAGATCCGGTCGAACAGGATCGCGTACTGCACGTGGCGAGCGTGCGCGCGGGTCTCGTCGTCGGTGGCGGCGTCGTGCTCGATCCGCACCGACTCGCGGAACGCGGTCAGGTCGCAGCGCAGCTCCTCGAGCGAGTAGAGGAAGTACGGCATCCGCTGCTTGATCATGAACGGATCGAAGGGCAGGTCGCCGCGCATGTGGCTGCGATCGTGGATCAGATCCCACATCACGAAGGTGTGCTCAGTCATCGCCTGGTCGTCGAGCAGCTCGGCGGCGTCGGCGGGCAGCTCCAGCTTGGTGGTCTCGACCGCGGCACGGACGACGCGACGGAACCGTGCCGCCTCGCGGTCGGCGAAGATCGCCCCCCAGGTGAACGGCGGCACCGGGCGGTCGGCGATCGACACGGTCTCGGGGAAGAGCACCGCCGAGTTGGTGTCGTAGCCGGCGGTGAAGTCGAGGAACCGCACGGGGATGAACATCGCGTTCGAGTAGGCGTCGCCCTCGAGGGCCGCGACGAAGTCGGGCCAGATGACCTCGATCAGCACGGCTTCGAGCAGCCTTTCGCTCTGCCCGTTCTGCGTGTACATCGGGAACAGCACGACGTGCCGGACACCGTCGGCGCGCGTCTGCTCAGGGTGGAAGGCGACGAGGCTGTCGTAGAAGTCGGGAACCGGGAACCCGGTCTCGACCCAGCGGGCGAGGTCGGCGTCCACGGCCGTCAGATACGCGGCGTCGTGCGGGAGCGCGGGGGCGAGAGCCCGCAGCGACGCCGCGGCCCGGGCGACGAGCACGGCAGCGGCCGCGTGCGACGCGACCTCGGGGATGCTGCCATCGGCGGCTTGCAGCGTGCGCAGTTCGCTCACGGCGGCCTTCAGCTCGTGCCAGGTCGAGGACTTGGGAAGGAGCGCGCCGTCCTCCACGACCTCCGGTTCTCCGACGATCGAGCGGTGAGCGGTGAGCGATGACATGGCGCCTCCTTTCTCTTTCGAGCGTAGGCATCCGAGTCGCCGGATTTCTTGCGACCGACGCAGAAAACCGGCGCCGAAGCGCCGGTTCTCGCGAGAATTCGTCGTGAGCTCTACGGGGCGTCCTTGTCGACGATCGAATACTGCAGCGCCGCCGGCGTGCTGTCTTCGCCGTCGATGTAGACGATGGAGACCTGCCACCGCTCGGTCTCTAGAGCGGTGCTCGTGAGGCCGCCGTATTCGATCTCGCCCGTGTTCTCGAAGCCGGCCGCTTCCAGCTTCGACACCAGGTCATCGAAGGTGCCGCGTCCGCTCACCTCGTACTGCGCCGAGAACGTCTCGCCGATCGAGGCCGAGTACTGGAGCGTTCCCTCGCTCGGAACCGGGAGTTCGGACGGCCAGCTGTCGGGAAGCGAGATCCCCGACCCGTTGACGTCGATGTCGACGCCGGTCTGGCCCTCGATGAGCTCTTCGACGCCCTCCTCGACAAGGTTCTCGGTGATGCTCTCGAGCGGGTTGACGAAGCAGCCGCTGAGGGCGAGGGACAGGCCAGCGCCGAGTGCGAGTACGGGGACGATGCGTCGCATGAGGATCTCCTTGATGCAGGCGCGGGCGCGCCAGGTCTGTGGGTTCCCTATGGTTCTCGGGTCCCGTGAGCCGCGCCATGAGCAGTCCCTACCTACGCCAGGATGGGGGGATGATCGGTGTGCTCGTGGGGTTCGCGATCATCGCCGTCATCATCGGGGTCGGGTACCTGATCGGGCGCATCGGCCTTCTGGGCGAGCACGCCGACTACGCGCTCAGCCGGCTCGCCTTCTTTGTGCTGTCGCCCGCACTGCTGTTCACGGTGCTCGCCGAGGCCGACGTGGCGCGGCTGTTCTCCGACGTCCTCCCGATCTCGATCATCTCCGCGGTCGTGCCGATGCTGGTGTTCCTCCTGGTGGCCCGCTTCGCCTGGCGCCGCTCGGTCGCCGACGTCACCATCGGGGCGCTCGGTTCGGGCTACGTCAACGCCAACAACATCGGCATCCCGGTCGCCGTCTACGTGCTCGGCGACGCCTCCGCCTCGGCGCCCGTCATCCTGCTGCAGCTGCTCGTGATCGCCCCGCTCGCGCTCACCGTGCTCGACGTCAGTTCGCACGGGCACCGCTCGTGGGGCCGCATCTTCCTGCAGCCGATCACCAACCCGCTCATCGTCGGCTCCGCCGCGGGTCTTCTCGTCGCCGTGCTCGGGCTCGACCTTCCCGACTTCGTGATGGAGCCGTTCACCCTCGTCGGATCCGCGGCGGTGCCGGTGATCCTGCTGACCTTCGGGATGTCGCTGCACGGTCGCCGCGTGCTTGCCCCCGGCAGTGCGCGCCGCGACGTCATCCTCGCCTCGTCGCTCAAGCTCGTCGTCATGCCGATCGTCGCCTGGTTCGTGGGTCACGTCCTCTGGGGACTGAGCGGGCACGAGCTGTTCGTCGTCGTCGTGCTGGCCGCGCTGCCCTCGGCGCAGAACGTCTTCAACTACGCGCAGCGCTACGGCCGCGGGGTGGTGCTTGCGCGCGACACCGTGCTCATCACGACCGTGCTGTCGCTGCCCGTGCTCGTCGTCGTCGCCGCGATCCTCGCGGCCTGACGCCGGCCGGCCGGGTGCGGCCCGCTAGAAGATCATCGGGCGATCGTCGTCGTCGCCCTCGTTCATCAGCTCGACGAGCACCGGCACGTGGTCGCTCGGGCCGTCGCCCTTCCGCTCGTCGCGATGGATCTCGGCGCCCGCGACCCGGTCGGCGAACGCAGCCGAGCCGAGCACGAAGTCGATCCGCATGCCCTCGTTCCGCGGGAAGCGCAGCTGCTGGTAGTCCCAGAAGGTGAAGCCCTCGGGCACGAGCGGACGCACCACATCGGTGAGGCCCGCGTCCTCGAAGGCGCGGAACGCGGCGCGCTCCGGCTCGGAGACGTGCGTCGAGCGCCCGGGCGCGAAGCTCGGGTCGCCCATGTCGGCGTCGAAGGGCGCGATGTTGAAGTCGCCGGTGAGCGCGAGCGGCAGCTCCGGGTCGGCGCGCAGCCAGCCTTCCGTGGCGGTGCGCAGCGCCGCCAGCCAGTCGAGCTTGTAGGCGTAGTGCGGGTCGTCGAGGGCTCGGCCGTTGGGCACGTAGAGGCTCCAGACGCGCACGTCGTCGATGGTCGCACCGAGCGCGCGCGCCTCGCGCGGGAGGTCCGGGCCCTCTGCGCCCTTCAGAAAGCCGGGCATCCCCGGGAACTCGGTCTCGACCTCGGTGATCGGCAGCCGGCTGGCGAGCGCGACGCCATTCCACTGGTTGAGTCCGTGCACGGCGACGTCATAGCCCGCGGCCTCGAAGGCGGCGTGCGGGAACTGCTCCGGCTTGCACTTGATCTCCTGCATCGCGAGCACGTCGACGTCGGCGCGCTCGAGCCAATCGACGACGCGACCGACGCGTGTCCGGATCGAGTTGACGTTCCAGGTGGCGATGCGCATGGCTCCCAAGCTACCGGGCGACGGCACGCCACCGCGGTGCCCCCCAAAGGGGTGGCTATTGACCAAGGCTCGACTCTCATACGGTGATCGCAGTGACCTCCGATCCCGACGCCCATCTCCGTGCCCCGCGGCTGTCTCCGCGCGCCAAGATGATTCTGGTTGTCGTGATGATCGTGGCCTCCGCTGCCGTCGCATGGCTCGGGGTCGCCTCCGCGTCGGCCGGTTCCGGCGCTCAGGGCGAGCCCGCCTCCGAGGTCGCCTCGTTGGGTTTCGACGACCTGCCCTAATCTGGACGAGTGAGCGCCCGCCAGAAGCTGATCGATGCCATCTCGAAGGATGCCGTGTTCCACGGCGACTTCACCCTCACCAGCGGGAAGAAGGCGAGCTACTACATCGACCTCCGCAAGGTGAGCCTCGACGGGCGCGTCGCTCCCCTCATCGGGCAGGTCATGGTCGACCTCATCGCCGACATCCCGAACGTGGATGCGGTGGGCGGCTTGACCATGGGCGCCGACCCGATCGCCGCCGCGGTGCTGCACCAGGGCGCCGCGCAGGGGCGGCCGTATGACGCATTCGTGGTGCGCAAGGAGCCGAAGGACCACGGGCGCGGTCGTCAGGTGGAGGGCCCGGAGCTCGCGGGCAAGCGCGTCGTCGTGCTGGAGGACACCTCGACCACGGGCGGCTCCCCGCTGAAGGCGATCGAAGCCCTGCTCAAGGTGGGCGCCGAGATCGCGGCCGTCGCCGTCGTCGTCGATCGCGACACCGGCGCGAAGGAAGTCATCGAGGCCGCCGGATACCCGTACTACGCCGCGATCGGATTGGCCGATCTCGGACTGGCGCCGTGACCGGACGGGACGACGACCCGATCGACTCGGGAGCCGACTGGTTCGCCGCGCAGTTCGGCGCCGGTGACGAGGAGGACGCACCGCCGGTGACGCCCGCGGCACCTGCGGCGCCCGTGCCGCCGCAGACTCCGCCGCCTGCCGCGCCGCCGCGCTCCGGTCCGCCCGCTGTCCCACCCACACTGATCAACCCGTTCGGCTCGGCGCCCGGTTCGCCGCCCGTCTCGCCGCCGCCGCCGCCGGTGACCCCGCCGCCGGCCGCGCGGCCGCACGCCGCGGTGCCGCCCGCGCAGGTGCCGCCCGCGCAGGTGCCTCCGACCCAGGTGCCGCCCGCGCCGGCGCCGCCCGCCGCCGGCATCCCGGGCGCACCGGGTGTCCCACCGACGACTCCCCCCGCGCAGCCTTCCGGACAGCCCCCCGCGTCACCGGCGACTCCTCCCGCCGCCGCGCCGGCCGCGGCAGGTGGCTTCAACTGGGGGCTGCGCCCGAGCGGAGGCGACGCGCCGCCCGCACCGCCGAGCCAGCCGCCCGCACCCTTCCCGGCGACACCGCCGAGCCCGCCCGCACCGCCGAGCCAGCCGGCCGCCCCGTTCCCGCCCTCGCCGCCGAGCCAGCAGGTGCCGCCGACCCCGCCCCCCGCGGTGCCCCACTCCGCCGCGCCTCCGGCGTTCGCGGGCCCGCCGCCGACCGAGCCCTTCGCACCCGACCTTCGCCCGCCGACCCCGTTCGTCGAGTCGGAGCCGACGCAGCCGTTCACCCCCGACTTCGATGACATGGCGACGCAGGCATATGCTCCGCCGGTCGATGACATGTCGGGTGCTGCGTCTGCCGTTCCGCCCACCGAGCGCCTCCCCGCCGCCGACCAGCCCACCGCGCTCTTCCCGAGCGCCGAGGCGGAATCCGGGGATGCGCTGCAGTCGCTGTTCGGCGAAGACCAGTTCCGCGAGGTGCCCGTCGGCCCGGACCCGAACGAGGCTCCCTTCGCCAAGCGCCTGTCGAAGTCCTCGCGCGACGCGGGCGCGGACGGCGGCGACGGCGGCGGACCGGGCGACGGCGACGGGCCTCCCGTCGCGGGGTTCGGCAAGACCCAGAAGGTCCTGATGGCCGTCGCCGGCGGCCTCATCGGCATCCTCGCGCTCATCGTGCTGTACTTCGTCGGCACGCGACTTCCCGACCTGCTCGGGCCGGCACCGGTGATCACGGCGAGCCCGACCCCGAGCGCGAGCGCCACCGTGGACGCGATCGGCCCCGTCGAGCCCGGGCTCTATCTGTGGGACGAACTGCTCGGCGGCGAATGCCTCGACCCCTACACGGATGCCTGGCAGACCCAGTACACGGTCGTCGACTGCGATGAGCCGCACGCCGCTCAGCTGGTCTACCGCGGCAGCTACCAGCCCGAGCCGGAGGAGAGCGACGACGAGACTCCGGCCACCGCCGAGCCGCTGGTGCCGTTCCCCGGCGTCGAAGAGCTCCAGGCCGGCATCGACGAGCTGTGCGCCGCGCAGGGAGTCGTCAACCTGGAGGGACTCAACAACCTGCTCGACGTCACCATGCAGGGCAGCTATCCGGCCACGGCGGAGCAGTGGGAGAAGGACCCGTCGTACCGCTGCTTCGTGACGCGCACCTCGGGCGAACCGCTCGAGGGCAGCGCCGCCTACCCGGTCGTCGCGAGCGACGAGGGCTAGGCGGGAGGGCTCAGAGCTCCGTCTCGGCGGGCATCGGCGCGACCAGCTCGTGCACGCCGTCGAGGATCTCGTCGGGCCGGAACGGGTAGCGGTCGATCTCGGCCTGGTCGCTGATCCCGGTCATCACCAGCACGGTGTGCAGTCCCGCCTCGATGCCCGCGACGATGTCGGTGTCCATCCGGTCGCCGATCATGGCCGTGACCTCGGAGTGCGCGCCGATCTTGTTCATCGCCGAGCGGAACATCATCGGGTTCGGCTTGCCCACCACGTAGGGCTCTCTGCCGGTGGCCTTTGTGATGAGCGCCGAGATCGCGCCGGTCGCCGGCAGGGCGCCTTCGGCCGAGGGGCCGGTGGCATCCGGGTTGGTGGCGATGAAGCGGGCGCCGTTGTTGATGAATCGGATCGCCTTGGTGATCGCCTCGAACGAGTAGTTGCGGGTCTCACCGACGACCACGTAGTCGGGGTCGGTCTCGGTGAGGATGAACCCGACCTCGTGCAGCGCGTTCGTCATGCCCGACTCGCCGATCACGAACGCCGTGCCGCCGGGCATCTGCTGGGCGCAGAAGTCGGCCGTGGCGAGGGCGCTCGTCCAGATCGCCTCCTCGGGAACCGAGAGGCCCGAGGCCCGCAGGCGCGCAGCGAGGTCACGCGGAGTGAAGATCGAGTTGTTCGTCAGCACCAGGAACGGGGTGCCGGTGTTCGTCCACTGCTCGATGAGCTCCTGGGCGCCGGGAAGCGCCGTGTTCTCGTGGACGAGAACGCCGTCCATATCGGTGAGCCAGCATTCGACGTCAGCGCGATTAGCCATGCGACCAGCCTACTGAGCGGCGGGAGGGGTGAGGATGCGGGCGTGCGGCAGGCGCGCGCGCATCACCTCGACGGCATCCGGGCTCTCATCCACCAGCAGGAAGCGCCGCTCGAGCGCCTGCGCCACCGCCCCGGTCGTGCCGGATCCGGCGAAGAAGTCGAGCACCAGGTCGCCCGGCGCACTCGAGGCCTGCACGATGCGGCGCAGGATGCCCTCCGGCTTCTGCGTCGGATACCCGGTGCGCTCGCGCGCGTTCGTGCCGACGATGGTGTGCCACCAGACGTCGGTGGGCAGCTTGCCGCGCGCCACCTTCTCGGGCGTCACCAGCCCCGGCGCCATGTACGGCTCGCGGTCGACGCTCGCATTGTCGAAGTAGTACCGCGCCGGATCCTTGACGTAGACCAGGATCGTGTCGTGCTTGGCCGGCCACCGCCGGTTCGACTTCGCCCCGTAGTCGTAGGCCCAGATCAGCTCGTTGAGAAAGCAGTCCCGGCCGAACAGCTCATCGAGGGCGACCTTCGCGTAGTGCGCCTCGCGGAAGTCGAGGTGCAGGTACAGGGTGCCCTGGTCATCCAGCAGCCGGTGCGCCTCCCGCAGCCGCGGCTCGAGGAACGCCCAGTAGTCGTCGAAGCTGTCGCCGAAGCTGCGGCGCTCGCCGCGAACGCTCGCATAGCTCTGACCGCCGAAGCCCACCCGGTCGCTGCCGTCGGCGGCGCGCTCCGTCCGAATCGGCGTGTGGTGCTGCGTGCGCCCGGTGTTGAACGGCGGGTCGAGGTAGATGAGGCGAACGGAGGCGTCGGGCAGCTGCGCTGTGACCGTCAGGTTGTCGCCGAGCACGATCGTGTCGGGAGCGTCGGGGCCGACGAGGGGCGCATCCTCCGGCGTGGGCATGCGCTGACCTTAACAGCCCGCGCGCCGATAGCCTCACAGGGTGGACGAGCAGCGACCGAGCGAAGACCAGATGCCGGTCGGCGTCGGTCCCTGGCCGGGCGCGCGCGCATCCTGGCCGGACGATCCGCGCCTCGACCCGGAGCTGCTCGAGCACGGAGACCGCCGCAACGTCGTCGACGAGTTCCGCTACTGGCGCATGGACGCGATCGTCGCCGAGCTCGACACCCGCCGCCACGAATTCCATGTCGCCATCGAGAACTGGCAGCACGACCTCAACATCGGCTCGATCGTGCGCACCGCCAACGCCTTCGCGGCCGCGGCCGTGCACATCGTCGGGAAGCGCCGCTGGAACAAGCGCGGCGCGATGGTGACCGATCGGTACCAGACGGTGATCCACCACGAGACGGTGGAAGCGCTGGTCGCCTGGGCGGCCGAGCGCGACCTGCCCGTGATCGCCGTCGACAACGTGCCCGGCTCCGTCGACGTGGTTGACGCCGAACTCCCCGCCGGCTGCGTGCTGCTGTTCGGGCAAGAGGGTCCGGGCCTGAGCGCCGAGGCGCTCGCCGCCGCGACGACCACGGTGCACATCCGGCAATATGGCTCGACACGGTCGATCAACGCGGCGGCGGCGGCCGCGATCGTCATGCACGAATGGATTCGTCGGCACGCCAGATAGACTGGGGTGTAATCCCGCCCGACCGTGAGGGAGAAAAGCATGCCCGCGATCGTTCTCGTTGGCGCCCAATGGGGCGATGAAGGCAAGGGCAAGGCGACCGACCTGCTCGGCAGCCGCGTCGACTACGTCGTCAAATTCAACGGCGGCAACAACGCCGGCCACACCGTCGTCATCGGCGACAAGAAGTACGCGCTGCACCTGCTGCCGTCCGGCATTCTGACGCCCGGGGTCACCCCGGTCATCTCGAACGGCGTCGTCGTCGACGTCGAGGTGCTCTTCGACGAGCTCGGCGCCCTGTCGGCCCGCGGCGTCGACGTGTCGAAGCTGCTGGTCAGCGCCAACGCGCACGTCATCACCGGCTACCACCGCACGCTCGACCGCGTCACCGAGCGCTTCCTCGGCAAGCGTCAGATCGGCACCACCGGACGGGGCATCGGCCCCGCGTACGCCGACAAGATCAACCGGGTCGGCATCCGGATCCAGGACCTGTTCGACGAGAACATCCTGCGGCAGAAGGTCGAGGGAGCCCTCGACCAGAAGAACCACCTGCTGGTCAAGATCTACAACCGCCGGGCGATCGGCGTCGACGAGATCGTCGACGAGCTGCTGAGCTACGCCGACCGCCTGCGTCCGATGGTGGCCGACACCAGCCTCGTGCTGAACCAGGCGCTGGACGCCGACAAGACCGTGCTGTTCGAGGGCGGCCAGGCCACGATGCTCGACGTCGATCACGGCACCTACCCCTTCGTCACCAGCTCCAACGCGACGAGCGGCGGTGCGGCCACCGGCTCGGGCGTCGCCCCCAACCGCATCGACCGCGTCATCGCGGTGGTCAAGGCGTACACGACGCGCGTCGGCGCGGGCCCGTTCCCGACCGAGCTGTTCGACGAGTCGGGCGAGTTTCTGCGCGCCGCCGGCTTCGAGTTCGGCACCACCACCGGTCGCCCGCGGCGCACCGGCTGGTACGACGCCCCGATTGCGCGCTACTCGGCGCGCATCAACGGCGTCACCGATTTCGTGCTCACCAAGCTCGACGTGCTCACCGGGCTCGAGACGATCCCGGTCTGCGTCGCCTACGACGTCGACGGCACCCGCTTCGACGAGGTTCCCGTCAACCAGAGCGACTTCCACCACGCGACTCCGATCTACGAGGAGTTCCCGGGCTGGAGCGAAGACATCACCGGCGCGCGCGAGTTCTCCGACCTGCCGAAGAACGCGCAGGACTACGTGCTCGCTGTCGAGGAGATGAGCGGGGCGCGCATGTCGGCGATCGGCGTCGGCCCCGGCCGGGAGGCCATCGTCGTGCGGCACGATCTGCTCTGAGTTATCTGGCGCGCCGACGCCTCTTCGGCGCGCGCCGCTCCGCGGGACGAGCGCGGTCGCCCCGCTTCGCTGGGTTGTCTGGCGCGCCGACGCGCGGGCCGCTCCGCGGGACGAGCGCGGTCGCCCCGCTTCGCTGGGTTGTCTGGCGCGCTGATGCGCGAGGGGCGGGTCAGTTGCTGACGAGCGAGAAGCCGTGGAACAGCACGTCGCTGTAGCTCTTCTGCGAGAACCCGGGGTGTGCGCCCGCCATGGCGGCGACGAGCGCCGGACCCGACTCTCCGTCGACGACGTTGCGCCGGCCGAACTCCTCGGCCGAGCGCACCAGCGCGAGCGCGGCGCGCATCCACGCCACCAGGTTGCTCGGGTCGGTCTCCGGCACGAAGTCCGCGATCGCCAGGTTCGGCTGGCCGACCGGCGTGGGGTGGCGCTCCTCGATCAGCACCAGGGCGAGCACCGCGTCCGGCAGGCTGAGGCCCTTCACGGCGTCCTCCGCGGCGACGCGGCGGCTGCGCGGATCGAACCAGTCGGTGAGATCCGGGCGCGAGCTCGCGGGCGCGGCGTGTTCAGCCGTCGCCGTGGTGTCGCCGTTCAGGTCCCAGATGCCCATTGCGTTCCGATGTTAACCGCTGTTGTTCACCTCCCGCGACGCCAGGCCGGGGGGTGGCAGGATCGCATCGTGACTGCGCGCCGCCCCGAATCGGTGACCCTGAGGGGCCGTTTCGTGACGCTGGAACCCATGATCGACGCTCATGTGCCGGAGCTGTGGCGCGCCCTCGGCCACCCCGCGGTGTTCGCCGGCGGATACGGGGGCGGTCCGGCGGGGCTTCCCGTCGACGAGGCCGCCTACGCGAGGTGGAACGCCTCGTACTACGCGGGAGACGCGCGCCAGAACTTCGTGGTCCGCATCGCGAGCGGACCGCATCTCGGAGCCGTGATCGGCGCGACGACCCTCGGCGACTTCGATGAGGCGGCCGGGTCGACGCACATCGGCTGGACCGCGTACGACCCGCGGGTCTGGGGAACCCAGGTGAACCCGGAGGCGAAGCTGCTTCTGCTCGGTCACGCCTTCGGTCACGGCTTCGAGCGGGTGCGGATCCAGGCAGATGCGGTCAACACGCGGTCTCGGGCGGCGATCGAGCGGCTCGGCGCCGTGTTCGAGGGCATCGCCCGCCACGATCGGCCGCGCGCCGACGGCTCCTGGCGCGACACCGCGATCTACTCGATCCTGTCGAGCGAGTGGCCGACGCTGCGCCGCGGTCTCGAGACCCGCCTCGCAGGCTTTGGCGAACGGCCGGTGCTGTTCCGCTCTGCGCCGACCGCGCCGACAGTGCTGCCGGGAGAGCAGCGCGCGGGCGCTTAGGCTCGGAGCATGACGCAGAACGGTGACATCGCCCCGGAGGTCGTGGCCGAGCTCGCCGCGCTGCGGCAGAGCATCGACAACATCGACGCCGCGCTCGTGCATCTTCTCGCCGAGCGCTTCAAGGCGACCCAGCAGGTTGGTCAGCTGAAGGCCGCGAAGGGGCTGCCGCCGTCGGATCCGGAGCGCGAGCGCCGCCAGGTGGCCCGCCTGCGCGCCCTCGCGGTCGACGCGCAGCTCGACCCCGAGTTCGCCGAGAAGTGGTTCACCTTCGTCGTCGCCGAGGTCATCCACCACCACGAGCGCATCGCCTCGGCGAACGGATCCGACGCGTCGTGACCTGGGATCCTCGCGTCCTGCCGCGGCAGGACGGACGCACCGTCGTGGTCACCGGCGGAAACGCCGGCATCGGATACTTCACGAGCGAGCAGCTTGCCGCGGCCGGGGCGCGCGTCATCCTCGCGTCGCGCTCGCGCGACAAGACCGAGCGCGCGATGGCGGCCCTGCGCGATCGGGTGCCGGATGCGCAGGTCGCGTTCGTCGAGCTCGACATCGCCTCCTTCGCCTCGATCCGGCGTGCCGCCGAGGAGCTGCGCGCGCAGGGCCCGATCGCGGCGCTCATCAACAACGCGGGGCAGGTGATCCCGCCGGGGTCCCGTCAGGAGACCGCCGACGGCCTCGAGCTGCTCGTCGGCGGCAACGCGATCGGGCACTTCCTGCTGACGGCGCTGCTGCTCCCGGCGCTCGAGCCGACCGGACGCGTTGTCGGGCTCGGCAGCCTGTCGACCCGGCTCGTGACCCTCGAGCCCGAGGACCTGCTGTCGGTCCGCAGATACCGCGGCTTCCGTGCCTACGCGTTCTCGAAGCACGCCGTGCACGGATTCGCCTTCGAGCTGGACCGCCGCCTGCGCGCAGCCGGGGATGCGCGCGCGTCGCTGCTGGCGCATCCGGGCTATGCGGTCACCGAGCTCGCCGAGCAGGTGCCGGGCGTGAACGACAAGCAGAGCACCCCGCACCGGCTGGTCGGGCGCCTCTCGGCGCCGTTTGCTCAGGGCAAGGATCGCGGCGCGTGGCCGAGCGTTCGGGCCGCCCTCGACCCGGCGGCGCAGTCGGGCGAGTTCTACGGCCCGGGCGGCTTCTCCGAGCTGAAAGGCACCCCGAGGGTCGTCGCCCCGGTCGCCTCCAGCGCCTCGCTCGAGTTCGGCGCGCGGCTCTGGGCGCTGGCCGAGGAGTCGACGGGCCAGTCAGTCGAGCTGTGACGCCGGTCCGGTGATCCCTTCGCGGTCCAGCACCGCGAGAAACGCGTCCGGCTCGGGGCGGATGCGGTGGTTGTCGCTGCGATCGAACCAGCGCACGACGCCGCCGGCGTCCGTGATCACGACCGTCGGGACCACCGTGTCGCCGTTCGTTCCCGCGCCGTAGAGCAGGGGGACCCCGGCGGTCTGCGTGAGGCCGAGCGCCGCCGCGGCAGCGCCGCCGGGGTCGCCGAAGAACCGCATCGGGACATCGAAGCGGGTGGCGAGCTCGGCGGTGTCGGCTGCGGGCTGCGGACTGATCAGGCTCACACCGACGCCGCGGTGCTCCAGCTCGCGGTAGCGCTCGGCGAGCTGGCGCAGCTGCGTGGTGCAGAACGGGCACCACGAGCCGCGGAAGAACACGATCACCTGCGGCCGCTCGGTGAGCACCGAGCTGCGCACGCGGTCGCCGCCGACGGTGCTGAGCGGGAAGTCGGGCAGGGGCGAGCCGACGACGAGCGCGCTCGGGTGCCGCTCCTGCCGGGAGTACCAGAACAGGTAGCCGGAGAGCGCCGCGAGCCCCGACACCGCGATGACGACGGCGACCGCGCCGGCGAACGCGGCAAGGACGACGCCGGCGCCGCTGACGGCGAGCAGGGGCCACAGCGTGCGAGTGCGGGTGGACGGGCGCCCCACGACGATGAAGCCGAGGTAGGCAGTCAGCGGCACCCAGGCGAGAATCGGGCCCACCCAGCCGATTCCGGCGCCTCCGAGCAGCTGGACGACGGCGAAGCTGATCGCGGCGAGTCCGAGGACCGCGGAGGCCTCACCGTAGGCGCGGCGGATGATTCGGAGCATGGTGCCCTCCCGTGTCGAGTCAAGCACGGGGAGGCGATCGGCGCCGGACCCAAGCCGAGTTCGGGCGTGATCTGGGATTTCTCGGCGGCCGAGGTCCTGGCCGGGGATGCCTTGCGCGTTTCATGTCTGAGGTTTCATGTCGCGTAACGTGGAATTTACGCCGAATCGTTAGGCATAGACGGAATCGTCCACCTAGGGTGACTCGACATGGAACCTTCTTCCACGTCGTACCACTCGCAAGGACTCGTGCGTGCCATCGCCATCCTTCGCGAGCTCGGCTCTGCGACCTCGGCGCGCACCCTGAGTGACCTGGCCTCGTCGCTGGAACTGCCGAAGCCGACGCTGGTGCGCCTGCTGAAGATCCTCGAAGAGCACGACTTCATCCACCGCGACGCCGACGGCTACGCGATCGGCCACGCCATCCTCGACCTCGGCGAGAACTATCGCCGACAGGCCAACACGGCGGATGTCGCGGCGCCCTACCTGCGCGAGCTGGCGACGGCGACCGGGCTCACCGCCAACCTCGGAGTGCTCGAAGGCCGCTGGGTCCTGCACGTCGTCGTGGAGGAGCCCGACCGACCGCTGCGGTTCCGGTCGGCCAGCGGCTCACTCGACCACACGTACTCGACCGGTCTCGGCAAGATGCTGATGTCGGCTCTTCCGACCGAAGCGCTCGCCGAGCACCTGCCGGCCGAGTCGCCGTGGCCCCGGTTCACCGAGCACACCATCACCGACCTCGACGCGATGGTCGCGGAACTCGCGGTGATCCGCGAACGCGGCTGCAGCGTCGATCAGCAGGAGCGCGACCTCGGCGTGATCTGCATGGCGGTGCCGATCCCCAACCTGGCGCGACTGAACGTGGCGCTCAGCATCGCCGGCCCGAGCGGCGAGCTCGGTCCGGCCGAGCGCGAGCAGCATCTGCCTCTGCTGCAGCGCGTCGCCGCCGACCTCGGCAACAACGCCCGCTTCATCACGGCGCTGCGCGCCGCGCACGGAGCCCACAGTCTGGAGATCGCATGATCGTCGACATCCACAGCCACAACCTCCAGCCGGAGCACTGGGGCGAGGAGCACAAGAAGAACTGGGAACCCGCCTACGGAAAGCCGTACCCGCGCGTGACCCCCGCCAGCTTCGATGCCGTCATGACCGAGGCGGGCGTCGACGTCGCCGTCGTCTTCGGCCTCGCCGCCAGCCGCGCCGGCGTGCACACCCCCAACCAGTTCGTCGCGGACTTCTGCGCCGAGCTGTCCACGCCGACGATCGCGTTCACGGCGCTCGACCCGCTGGACAGCAACTGGCGGGAGCAGCTCGAGGAGGCGATCGCGCTCGGGTTCAAGGGCGTCAAGCTCTACCCGGTGCTGTCGCTCTTCGACCCGATGGCGCCCGAGTTCGACGACTTCTACCGCACCTGCACCGCCCATGGGCTGGTGCTGCTGTGGCACATGGGCGCAACCCCGAGCCCGCAGGGTCGACTCTCGATCAGCCAGCCGCACGTGGTGGACGAGGTGGCTCGCCGCCACCCCGACCTCAAGCAGGTCATGGCGCACATGGGTCACCCGTGGCAGCGCGACGCGAACGTCGTGCTGCGCAAGCAGCCGAACGTCTACGCCGACGTGTCGGCCAGCTGGTCGCGTCCGATGGACGGATTCATGGCCCTCGTGCACGCCCAGGAGTGGGGGGTCGTCGACAAGCTGCTGTTCGGCAGCGACTACCCGCTCTGGGAGCCCGCCGCCGCGATGACGCAGCTGCGTCACCTGGCGACGCTCCGCGCCGGCGACCTGCCGCACGTGCTCGACGAGACGGTCGAGTCCATCATCCACCGCGACACGCTCGCGCTGCTGAACCTTCCCGATCCCCGTATCCGCTGAATCACCGAACCACTCGCAAGGAGCACCACTCGTGACACTCGTGTCCGCTGACATCCTCTCGGAGGCCCGCGCCCTCATCCCTGGAGGGGTGAATTCCGCAACGCGCAACATCGGCAATCCGACCGGATTCCGCTCCTCGAACGGCGCCATCATCACCGATCTGGAGGGCCGCGACTACATCGACTACCACGCGGCCTTCGGCGCCATCCTGCTCGGCCACAACGACGAGCGCGTCAACGGTGCGGTCGCCGACACCTTCGGCACGATCGACCTGATCGGCCTGGGGGTCAGCGAGCTCGAAGTCGAGACCGCGCGCCTCGTCGCCGATCTCATCCCCTCGGTCGAGATGTCGATCACCACCATGAGCGGCACCGAGTCGACCTTCCAGGCGGTGCGGCTCTCGCGCGCCGTCACCGGGCGCAAGTTCATGGTGAAGTTCCAGGGCTGCTTCCACGGCTGGCACGACGCGGTCGCCCGCAACGTCGCCTCCACGCCGGAGCGCGCCTACGGCCGCGACCCGCTGTCCGCAGGCATCCTCGACGACGCCATCGACTCGACCCTGATCGCCGAGTTCAACGACCTCGCCAGTGTCGAGGAGCTGTTCGCGAAGTACCCCGATCAGATCGCCGGCGTGATTCTCGAGCCCGTGCCGCACAACGTCGGCGCCCTCATGCCGGAGCGCGAGTTCCTGCAGGGGCTTCGCGACCTGACCACGCGCGAAGGCGCGATCCTGATCTTCGACGAGGTCATCACCGGATTCCGCCACGCCCCCGGCGGCTACCAGGAGCTCGTCGGCATCACGCCCGATCTGACCACCTACGGCAAGTCGATGGGCAACGGCTTCTCGGTGGCCGGCATGGGCGGACGCGCCGACCTGATGTCGCGCTTCAGCTCGGCCGGCGGCGACGTCGTCCTGGCGGGCACGTTCAACGGAAACCCGGCGTCGATGGCGGCGGCGATCGCCACGATGCGAGCGATCAGCGATCCCGAGATCGGATTCCACGAGCACGTCACGCGCCTGGGCGACCGGATGCGCGCCGGGCTGACCGAGATCACCGAGCGCCACTCCATCCCCGCGATCGTGAGCGGCCTCGGATCCGTCTTCGTCACCTACTTCATGGACGGACCGGTGCGCGGCTACCGCGACCTGCTGCGCAACAACGACACCGCCTACGCGATGTTCCACCGCCGCATGACCGACGAGGGCTTCATGATGTACCCGATGACGCTCAAGCGGAATCACATCTCGGGCGCCCACACCGAGGAGCACATCGACCGCACGCTCGAAGCCGCCGACCGCGTGCTCGGCGGCATGGCGCACGAAGGCGTGTTCGGATGACCGGGCGCGCGGTCGTGGTCGTCGGGGCGGGGGTGATCGGAACCCGGCAGCTGCACGCAGTTCTGCACGCGGGGGACCGGGTCGTCGCTGTTGTCGATGGCGACCTCGACCGCGCGACGGCGCTGGCCGCCGAGTCCGGCGCATCCGCCTTCACCAGCCTGCCCGCGGCGGTGGCCGCCGTCGGCGCCGACGCGGTCATCATCGCCACCCCGTCGGCCTCGCACCTGCGGCTGGCGCTCGACGCGGTCCAGCTCGGCTGCGACGTGCTCGTCGAGAAGCCGCACCGTGTTCCCGGCGAGGATGCGGGCGCCCTCGCGACCGCGCTCGAGCGCACCGGCCGCCACTTCGCGGTCGGCATGACGACGCGGCACTGGCCCGGGGTCCGCGCGCTCGCCGCCGCGCTCGCCGCGGGCGAGTTCGGCGAGCTTCTCAGCTACACCGACACGATGCACTTCCAGCTCGGGCCGGATGACCTCCCCGGGTGGTACTTCGACCGCGCCGTCTCCGGCGGCGGCGTGCTGCTGACCAACGGCGTGCACGCGATCGACCGGGCGCGAGCGCTGCTGGGAGAGCCGCTCGAACTGCTGCACGCGCGACTTCGGACCGTCTTCCCCGAGCACGAGACCGAGGACTCGGCCGAGCTCGTGCTCACCACCGATTCCGGTGCGCCCGTGCTGCTGAGCATGCTGTGGTCCCCGGTGGCCGCGACGGGGGCGGGAGTCGCCGTGACCGGCACTCGCGGATTCGGCCGCGTCGCCATGGACGGCAGCTGGAGCATCCGCACTGACGCGGGGGAGCGCTCCGGCCCGGCGATCGACGCCGACGAGCCGTTCGCCGCGCAGTGGCTGTCGTTCCGCGACGCCGAGCCCGGCTTCGGGCTCGGCGACCTCGAGCCGACCCTTCAGATGATCGAGAACTGCTACCGGGAGGTGGCCGCATGAGCGAGCTGAGCATGCTCATCTATCCCTGGGATCTCCAGGCGGATGGGGTGGAGAACGCGGTGGAGACCGTCGCCGAGCTCGGCGTCACCCGTCTCGAGATCGCGACGGCGTACCACTCCGCCGAGGTGATCGCGCCGCGTCGCACCGAGCGGGTGTTCGTTCGGGCGGAAGCGAACACGGCCCACCTGCCGCTGCCGGACGACACCTTCAGCGACCTGCGCATCCCCGCGTCGAGCATCGCCTCGAACGACCCCGAGCTCTACCCGCGCCTGAAGGCCGCGGCTGATGCCGCGGGGATCGCCCTGGACGGCTGGGGGATCGCATTCCACAACACGCGTCTCGCGGTCGAGCGACCCGACGCCGCCATCCTGAGCTGCTTCGGCGACCGCTTCACGCACGGGCTGTGCGCCGCCAATCCGGCGTCGCGCCGCTACGCCCGCGAGCTGTTCGGCGCACTGGGGGCGACGGGTCTGTTCGAACGGCTCCTCGCCGAGAGCGTCTCCTACCTGCTGCAGTCGCACGGCCACCCGCACGAGCTGTGGGGCGCCCGGCTCGACGTGCTCACCCGCTACCTGCTGTCGCTGTGCTTCTGCGAGCACTGCCTGGCCGAGGCCGGATCCCGCGGCATCGACGGCGAGCGTCTTCGGGCCACCGTCGCGGCCGAGCTGCACCGCACGTGGAACGCGGCGGCCCCCGGCGGCCGGCTCGCCGACGCCGGCAGCGAACTCGCGTCGCTGCTGCTGAACTGGCCCGATCTCGCCGCCTACACCCGGATGCGACTCGATGTGGTCACCTCGCTGGTCGCCGAGCTGACGGCCGACGCGCGAGCGCAGGGAGTCGAGTTCACGCTGAGCGCTGCCGTGTGGGGGCGCCCCGCTCCGATGAACTGGCTCGAAGGAGTCGACGTCACCGCCTCGCTCGCCGCGGTCGACGGCTTCGTGCTCGAAAGCTACTTCCCGACCGCCGGCGAGGTGGCCGCCGAGCTCGACCACACGCTCGCGCTCGCGGCCCCGCTGCCGACGTCCGCGCCGCTCACCGTGGCTCTGACCTTGTGGCCGGCGCACCACGCCTCCCGCGGCGACTTCCTCGGCAAGGTCGAGACGGTGCTGGCGGCCGGGGTCGATCGGATCGCGCTCTACAACTACGGCACCGCGACCGCCGAGTCCCTCTCCTGGACGCGCGACGCCGCGAACCTTCTCGGAGGTCGCGCATGACCGCCCTGCCCAGCCCCGCGCTCGTCATCGACCGCGCGCGCATGACGGCGAACATCGACCGGATGTCGCGCGCCATGCGCGACGCCGGAGTCGCCCTCCGCCCGCACTTCAAGACCTCGAAGATGATCGAGGTGGCTCGCCTGCAGTCCGAGGCCGGCGCGGTCGGCTTCACCTGCGCGACGCCGGAAGAAGCGGATGCGCTGCTGACGGCCGGTTTCGCCGACCTGTTCTGGGCGCACGGCCCGGTGGGTGCCAAGGCGACGCTCGCGGCGGAGTTCAACCGCCGCGGACGCGTCGCGATCGGCGTCGACTCGGTCGAACTCGCCGAGCCCGTGTCGCGCGAGGCCGCCCGGCTCGGGGTCACCGTGCCGGTGCGCCTCGAGATCGACACCGGCCTCGGACGCACCGGAATCCGGGCCTCCGACGCGGTGGTCGTGGCTACCGCGCTCGCCGGCTTGCCGAACCTCGAGTTCGAGGGGGTCTACACCCACGAAGGGCAGCTCGCCGGCGTCTCGGGCGACCGCGCGGCGATCCGCGCGGCGGGCGTGTCCGCGGCGGAGGCGCTCGTCGCCGTGGCCGAGGACATCCGGGCGTCCGGACTCCCGGTCTCCGTTGTCTCGGTCGGATCCACCCCGGGCTGGGATTCGGCGCCGACCGTGGCGGGCGTCACCGAGGCCCGCCCCGGAACCTACGTCTTCAGCGACGCGAACCAGCTTCGGCTCGAGTCCACGACCCTCGACCAGTGCGCCCTCACGGTGCGCGCGTCGGTCGTCAGCGTGCAGCGTCCGGGCGCCGTCATCATCGACGCCGGACTCAAGGCGATGAGCGCGGACGGCTCCAACCGCGGCTCGACCTTCGGGCTGCTGCTCACCCCTGAATTCGAACTCGACGACACCGTCGAGTTCCCCACCGCCTACGAGGAGCACGGAACCCTCGTGGGGCGCGGCATCGCCGATCTGCGCGTCGGCGACTCCGTGGCTCTTCTCCCCAATCACGCCTGCGGCGTCGTCAACATGTGGGGCACGGTTCACGTGCTCGATGAGGACGGCGCTGTGCAGACGTGGCATCCGGTCGGACGGCATTGACCGGACCCTGAAACGCACCACCCCACCCCACTATGAGAGGTCAGATTGTGACAGGAACCAAGAGAACTGCCCGGCTCGGCGCGTTCGCCGCGCTCGCTGCCGGCACGCTCGTGCTGGCAGGCTGCACTGCCGGATCGCAGGAGAGCGACCCGGCAGCCGCGAGTGAGATCGTCGTCGCCCTGCCTGGCGACATCGACAACTTCGACCCGCACACCAACCAGCTCATCATCTACCAGTACGCGGTCCGAGACCTGGTCTTCAGCACCCTTGTGAAGTACGACGTCGCGCTCGAGATCCAGCCGGATCTCGCGACCTTCGAGGTCAACGAAGATGCAACGGTGTTCACGTTCACTCTAGACCCGGACGCCGTGTTCCAGAATGGCGAAGCGGTGGATGCTGCGGCCGTCATCGCCTCGCTCGAGCGCGCCGCCGGCCAGGAGGACTCGATCTTCTCGGGGCGCCTCGCCGACGTGGCCTCGTACGAGGCCGTCGACGACGCGACCGTCGTGATCACGCTCAACAACCCGAACGCCGGGTTCCTCGCGGGCATCACCGACATCGCCATCGTCGCGCCGTCGAACTTCGACGATGTCAGCGCGACTCCGATCGGCTCGGGACCGTACTCGTTCGAGTCGTGGGAGCCGAACTCGCAGATCGAGCTGACCCGCTTCGATGACTACTTCGGCGAGGCGGGCGCGACCGAGACGATCATCGAGCGTCCGATCGCCGACCAGCAGGTCGCGCTGAACAACCTGTACAGCGGCGAGGTCGACATCATCACGACCGCCTCCGCGGCGACCACCGCCCAGGTGGATGCCGACCGTGCGGTCGTCGTCGAGCCGACCTCCTCGAACAGCCTCGAGCTGATCGAGTTCAACTCCTCCGGCAAGCTCGCCGACCCGCTCGTGCGCCAGGCTCTCGCCTACGCGCTCGACAAGGAGTCGATCCGCGAGATCGCCTTCGGCGGCGGCGGTTCCACGGCGTGGAGCCCGCTCCCCGAGAGCAGCTGGGCCTACGCCGAGCAGGAGGGCTACCCGTACGACCTCGACAAGGCCGCCGAGCTGCTCGCCGAGGCGGGCGTCAGCGACCTGGAGTTCGACCTGGAGATCCTCACCGGATTCCCCGAGGCCGAGTCGATCGCCCGCGTCTGGCAGTCGTCGCTGGCCGAGATCGGCGTCACGCTGAACCCGCAGGTCGGCGAGCTGTCGGTCTGGCTCGACGCGTACATCAACCGCGACTACGACGCGACCTGGAACGTCTTCAACGTGGGCGGTGACCCGAACTCGTTCTTCGACGTGATCATGACGGCGCACCTCGCCGATGACTACCAGAACGCCGAGGTCGAGGCGCTCATCGCCGAGGCGACGAGCGTGTCGGACGAGAGCGCCCGCGCGGCGATCTACGCCCAGCTGCAGGAGATCATGGTCGACGAGCTGCCCGTCATGGTGGTGCAGTCGGCTCCGGTCGCGGCGATCATCGCTCCCGGCGTCAGCGGCTACGAGATCAACCCCCTCGGCAACTCGCTGCTGAGCCAGATCGCGGTCGCGAAGTAAGGACCCGGCGGAGCGCGAGATGAACATCATGAAACGGATCGGAATCCAGGCTGCCCGGCTGATGCTGGTGCTCCTGCTGGTGTCGATCATGGTCTTCCTTGCGCTCCGCCTCACGCCCGGGGACCCGGCGGCTCTGCTGCTGGGTTCCCAGGCGGGGCGGCCCGACGCCGCCGCAACACTTGCCGCGCTGCGCGAGTCGATGGGCCTCGACCAGCCGTGGCCGGTGCAGTACTGGCTGTGGCTGAGCGAGATCCTCCAGGGCAACCTGGGCGAGTCGAGCCGCAACGGCGTCGCCGTCGTCGAGCTGATCGCCGGGGCGATCCCCAGCACGCTGTGGCTGATCGGCCTGTCGGTGGCCGTGTCGGTTCCGCTCTCGATCCTGCTCGGCATCATCGCCGCCAGCCGCGCCAACGGCATCGTCGACCGTCTCGTCCGCGGCATCACCACCGTGTCGATCGCCCTCCCGGGCGTGTGGTTCGGTCTGCTGCTGATCATCGTGTTCTCGGTGACGCTGCGCGTGCTCCCCTCGGGCGGCTACGTCGACCCGGGGACGGATCTCGTGGAGTTCGTCCGCCACATGGTTCTGCCCGTCGCGACGCTGTCGGTGTTCCTGACCGGCGTGCTCACCCGCTTCGTCTACGCGGAGGCGTCCGACGTGCTGCGCCAGGACTACATGCGCACCAGCCTCGCGATGGGCATCTCACCCGCCCGTCGGCTGTTCCGCTATGCCGCCAAGAACGCGGTGCTGCCGATGATCACGATCGTCGGCGTGCAGATCGGCGCGCTCGTCGGAGGCGCCGTGCTGGTCGAGGCCGTCTTCGGCCTGGGCGGCCTCGGGCAGCTCCTCCTCTCGAGCGTGCTGAACCGCGACTACCAGGTCGTGCAGTCCGCCGTGCTTCTCACCACCGCGGTGGTGCTCCTGGTGGGGTACCTCGCCGACATCGCCTACCGCCTGGTCGACCCAAGGATTACCCGATGATCGCCCGACTCCGCTCCCTCGGCCTCGCGCGGGCCGTGCTCCTGGCCGCGGCCGTGCTCCTGGTCGCGATCGCGGTGGCGCCCCAGCTCTTCACCCCGTACAACCCGACCGCGATCGATGCGACGCAGATCCTGCAGGCGCCGTCGTGGGAGCACCCCTTCGGCACCGACGATGCGGGCGCCGACGTGCTCGCGCGCATCCTGTACGCCACCCGGCTGGAGCTGATCATCGCGATCGGCAGCGTGCTCGTCGCGCTGGTCCTCGGCATCCCCACCGGCCTGCTCGCCGGCTACGCCGGGCGACTGCTCGACGGGATCCTCTCGAGCGTCTCGGCGGCCACGCTCGCCTTCCCGCTCATCCTCTTCGCCATTCTCATCGTGGCGAGCTTCGGCACCACCAGCACCACGCTCGTCGGGATCATCGGATTCCTGTTCTTCCCGCGTGTGTTCCAGCTGGTGCGCGGGCAGACGCTGGCGCTGCGCGAACGCGAGTTCGTCGTCGCGGTCCGGGTCACCGGGATCGGGCCCCTGCGCACGCTGGGGCGCCACATCCTGCCGAACGCCGCCGGGCCGATCTTCACCCTGGCGCCGCAGCTGGCCGCCGAAGCGATCCTCATCGAGACCGGCCTCAGCTATCTCGGGCTCGGTGTGTCCCTGCCCGACGCGACGTGGGGCACGATCCTCGAGTCGTCCAAGGACTACTACGTCACCTCGCCCGCCTACGCGGTCGTCGCCGGCCTGACCATCACGCTGGTGGCGGCGCTCCTGATGTGGGCCGGGGATCTCGCCGCGGAGTGGTCGAATCCGCTTCGGAGACGGAGGACGGCGTGACCCCCGCAGTTCTGATCGCCGGAGGTCTCGTCGCCGACGGCACGGGAGCCGAGCCGATCGCGCGCGACGTGCTGGTGCGCGACGGCGTCGTCGTCGACCTCCTGACGCCCGGCGCCGCGGTCGAGGCCGAACGCCTCGACGCGACGGGGATGCTGGTCGCGCCCGGCTTCGTCGACATCCACACCCACTCCGATCTGGGCCGGATCTCGTCGCCGGATGCGGCCAGCCGCGCCCTGCAGGGCATCACCACCGAGGTGATCGGCAACTGCGGAATGAGCCCGGCCCCGCTCGGGCGGGACCTCGCCGAGTTCCGCACCGTCATCGGCCCGATCGACACGGTTCCCGACCTCGAGCTCGCCTGGCACGACACGGCCAGCTACCTCGAGGTGCTCGACCAGACCCCGGGGGCAACCAACCTGGTGCCCCTCCTCGGCCATGGCAGTCTGCGCCATGCGGTGATGGGGCTGCGGGTCGGCGCCGCCGACGCGACCGAGCGCGCCACGATGCAGTCCCTGCTGACGGAAGCGCTCGCGCAGGGCTTCTGGGGCATGAGCCTCGGCTTCATGTACGCACCGGGCGAGGGCAGCGACGAGCGGGAGCTGCTCGGGCTGCTCGGCGAGCTCCGTGCCGCGGGCGGTCTGCTCGCGTCGCACCTGCGGGCCTACAGCCAGGCCGGTCTGCCCGGCGCCATCGACGAGGTCCTGCGGCTCGCGCGTGCCGCCGAGGTGCCGCTCGAGATCTCGCACCTGCGCTCGCTGAACGACGACGGCACCGCGATCCAGCGCGCCTTCGAGCTGCTGGCCGCCACCGAGGTCGACGTCCAGGCGGACGCCTACCCGTATCTCGCGGGGCACACGACGCTGCTGCAGCTGCTGCCCTCCGAGCTCCGCTCTGCGGGCGTCGCCGACATCCTCGCCCTGGCGGCGGCCGAGCCGGGCTCGCTGGCCGCGGCGCTGCGCTCCGCCCAGCAGTTCGACGCGAGCGCGATCACGATCGCCCGAGCTCGCGCGGGCGCCCCCGAAGTCGGGCATGACCTCGCCGCGCTCGCCAGCGAGCACGAGGACTGGGCCGCCGTCGCCGAGCGCCTGCTCGTCGAGGCGGACGGCAACGTCGACATGATCGTGGTCGGAACCCGACCCGAGGACGCCGCGCGCGTCCTCGCCGACCCTCTCGTCAGCGTGGCCTCCGACGGATCCGCGCTGGCCCTCGACCACCACCACAACGTGCCGCACCCGCGCTCGATCGGCACCTTCCCTCGCGCCTTCCGCGAGCTCGCCGACGCGGGGATGCCGCTCGGAGCGATCGTGCACAAGATGACCGCCAAGCCGGCCGCCCGACTCGGGCTCGACCGGGGCGTCCTCGCCGCCGGTCGCGTCGCCGACCTCGTCGTGCTCGACCCCGCCCGGATCGCCGACCGGGCCAGCTACGCGGAGCCGCTCGTGCCGCCCGCAGGAATCCACCATGTGATCGTCGCGGGCCAGCACGTCGTGCGCGACGGGGTCGCGACCGGCGCCCGACCCGGCGCCCTACTGAGGAGGCAGCGATGACCGCGCTCTTGACCGTCGACAACCTCGTCGTCGACTACGGCACCGGCCGTCCCGCCGTCGACGGCGTGAGCCTCACCCTGGCCCCGGGCGAGACGCTCGGGCTGGTCGGCGAGTCCGGCTCCGGCAAGTCGTCGATCGCGCGCGCCGTGATGGGGCTCCAGGACTTCTCCGGCAGCATCCGGTTCGAGGATCACGAACTGCGCGGACTGCGCGCGCGCTCGTTCCGGGAGCTCCGACCGCGGCTGCAGATGATCTTCCAGGACCCGTACGCGACGCTCGACCCGCGGATGACGGTGGGCGCGCAGATCGCGGAGCCGCTCGTCACGCACCGCATCGTCGACCGCGCCGAGGTGCGGCCCATGGTCGCGAGCCTGCTCGAACGTGTGGGGCTGCCCGGCGAGGTGGCCGCGCGCTACCCGCACCAGTTCTCCGGCGGCCAGCGCCAGCGCATCGCCATCGCGCGCGCCGTGGGGCTCTCGCCGCGGCTGATCGTCTGCGACGAGCCGACCTCCGCCCTCGACGTCTCGGTGCAGGCGCAGGTGCTCGACCTGCTCGAGGAGCTGCAGCGCGACCAGGGGCAGGCCTACCTGTTCATCGCTCACAACCTCGGAATCGTCCGGCGCATGTGCCACCGGGTGGCGGTGATGTACCTCGGTCGTGTGGTCGAGACCGGGCCGGTGGACGAGGTCTTCGACAACCCGCAGCACCCGTACACGAAGGCGCTGCTGGATGCGGTGCTCGATCCCGACCCGGCCTCGCGTCACGCCGTCTCGAAGGTCCGAGCCGACCTGACCAGCCCGATCGACCTGGTGGAGGGAACCCCGTGACCGACCTGCTTGAGATCGACGACCTCCGCATCCGCTTTGAAGGCGCCCCAGGCCACGCGGTGGACGGGGTGTCGATCACCGTGCCCGCGGGCCGTCGCGTCGGCATCATCGGCGAGTCCGGCTCCGGCAAGTCGGTGACGGCGATGTCGATTCTGCGGCTGAACGACGAGCGCATCATGAGCTACTCCGACGACTCGGCGATCCGCTACCGCGGTGAAGACCTGCTGACCGCGCCCGCGTCGCGCCTGCGGCAGGTGCGTGGCGCCGAGATCTCGATGATCTTTCAGGACCCGATGTCGACCCTCAACCCGGTATTCACGGTGGGAGAGCAGATCGTCGACGTGCTGCGCGCGCATCGTCCGTATTCGAAAGCGGCCGCCCGCCCGGTGGTCGTGGAGACCCTCCAGACCGTCGGCATCCGCGACGCCGAGCGCGTGTTCGACCGCTACCCGCACGAACTCAGCGGCGGGATGCAGCAGCGCGTGATGATCGCGATGGCGATCTCCTCGCGTCCGGCGCTGCTGATCGCCGACGAGGCCACGAGCGCGCTCGATGTCACCGTGCAGGCCGCCGTGCTCGAGACCCTCGGGTCGCTCGCCGACAACCTCGGCATGGCCGTGCTGATGATCACGCACGACATGGGGGTCGTGGCGCGCTTCTGCGACGACGTCTACGTCATGAACGGGGGAGCCGTCGTCGAGCACGGACCCGTCGCCGACGTGCTCACCGCGCCCGCCCATCCGTACACCCAGAAGCTGCTCGCGGCCGTGCCGCGGGTCCGTCCGGTCGCCTGACCGTCAACACCGAAAGAGAAATCAGCACCATGCGCACACGCATCGCCTCGCCCGCCTCCCCGCCGCCCGCCGGACCGTACTCGCCCGGAATGGTCCACAACGGCGTGCTCTACCTCGCCGGCCAGGGGCCGTTCGACGCCGAGGGCAAGCGCGTCGGAGAGACCTTCGCCGACCAGGTGCGCCTCACCTTCGGCAACCTGCAGGCCAACGCGGAGGCCGCGGGCACGTCGCTCGAGCACGCGCTGCGCTACGGCGTCTACCTGCGCTCGCTGGATGACTTCGCCGAGTTCAACGAGATCGCCAAGGAGTTCTTCGTCGAGCCGTTCCCCGTGCGCACCACCATCGAGGTCGCGCTGCGCGGATTCGACGTCGAGATCGACGCGATCATCGCGGTCCCGTGAGCGGTTTCGCACGGCTCGGGGATCCCGGCTCCGAGATCCCCGTTCTGCAGCGCGAGGGGGTCAGCTACGATCTGCGGTCGCTGACGCCGGAGATCGACGCCGCGTTCCTCGCCTCCGGCGGCCTCGACCGGGCGCGCGCGGCGACCGATCTGCCGGTTCTGCCCGGCGCCGCGTCAATGCGAGTCGGCCCCCCGATCGCGCGCCCGGGCAAGATCGTCTGCGTCGGACTCAACTACCTGGACCACGCTCAGGAGACCGGTGCCACCGTCCCGCATGAGCCGGTCGTCTTCATGAAGGACCCGTCGACGATGGTCGGGCCCTTCGACAACGTGGCGATCCCGCGCGGCTCGGAGAAGACCGACTGGGAGGTGGAGCTCGGCATTGTGATCGGGCGCACCGCCCGCTATCTGGATGCCGAGAAGGACGCCGATTCCGTCATCGCCGGTTACGCGATCTCGCACGATGTGTCGGAGCGCGAGTTCCAGCTCGAGCGCGGCGGCCAGTGGGACAAGGGCAAGAGCTGCGAGACGTTCAACCCCTTCGGGCCGGTGCTCGTCGCGGCCGACGAGATCGACGATCCGCAGAACCTGGGCCTCTGGCTGCGGGTCAACGGCGTCGAGCGCCAGGTCGGCACGACCTCGAACATGATCTTCTCGATCCGACACATCGTCTGGTATCTGTCGCAGTTCATGGTGCTGAACCCGGGCGACGTGATCAACACCGGCACCCCGGCCGGGGTCGCGCTCGGACTGCCGGGCACGCCGTACCTGGTCGCCGGCGACGTCGTCGAACTCGAGATCGAGGGTCTCGGCTACGCCCGCCAGGAGTTCGTCGCGGCGCGCTAGAACCGGGCGAGCGCGCTGGTGTGCGCACCGCGGAGCTCGTCGACCGACAGGCTGAACTGGCCCTGGACCTCCAGGGTCGGTTCGCTGTCGGTGACGCCGATGCGCAGCACCGGGTAGCCGCGGCCCTCGCACAGGCGCGTGAACTTGACGTCCTCTTCGCGCGGCACGGCCACCAGCACGCGGCCGGTCGACTCGCTGAACAGCGCGGTCGCGGCATCGACGCCGTCGCGCGCGATCAGGTCGTCGAGCCACGCGCGCGCGCCGACGCCGAAGCGCAGCACGCCCTCCGCGAGCGCGGTCGCGAGACCGCCGTCGCTGAGGTCGTGGGCGGCGTTGAACAGGCCCTCGTGCGCGCCCGCGGCGAGCAGCTCGCCGAGCTCCTTCTCGCGAGCGAGGTCGACCGCAGGCGGGCGACCGCCGAGGTGATCGTGAATCACGCCGGCCCACGCGGAGCCGTCGAGTTCGAGCGCCGTCGTGCCGAGCAGGTACAGGTTGTCGCCCGGGTCCTGCCAACCGGAGGGCACGCGGCGCGCGACGTCGTCGATGGTGCCGAGCACCGCCACCACGGGCGTCGGATGGATCGGCACGTCGCCGGTCTGGTTGTAGAAGCTGACGTTGCCGCCCGTGACCGGGATGCCGAGCTCCAGGCAGCCGTCGGCGAGACCTTCGACGGCCTTCGAGAACTGCCACATCACCTCGGGGTTCTCGGGGGAGCCGAAGTTGAGGCAGTCGGAGACGGCGGCCGGCTTCGCACCGGTCGTGGCGACGTTGCGATACGCCTCGGCGAGGGCGAGCTGCGCGCCCTGGTACGGGTCGAGGTAGCAGTAGCGGCCGTTGGCATCCGTCGCGACGGCGAAGCCGAGGCCGGAGCTCTCGTCGACGCGCACCATGCCTGCGTCGTCGGGGTAGCTGAGCGCCGTGTTGCCCATGACGTACTTGTCGTACTGGCTGGTGATGACACTCGTGTCGCCCAGGTTGGCGCTGCCGAGCAGACGCAGCACCTGCTCCCGAAGCTCGGTGCCGTCGGCGGGTCGCGCGAGTGCGGCGGCCGAGTCGGCCTGCACCCCGTCGATCCAGCTCGGGTAGGCGATCGGGCGGTTGTAGACCGGGCCGTCGACCGCGACGGTGCGCGGGTCGACGTCGACGATGGTCTCGCCGCGCCAGGTGATGATGAGGCGGCCGGTGTCGGTGACCTCGCCGAGCACGCTGGTCTCAACATCCCACTTGCTGGTGACCGCCAGGAAGCCTTCGAGCTTCTCGGGCCGCACGATCGCCATCATGCGCTCCTGGCTCTCCGACATGAGGATCTCCTCCGCCGTGAGCGAGGGGTCGCGCAGCAGCACGTCGTCGAGCGAGACCTGCATGCCGCCGTCGCCGTTGCTGGCGAGCTCGCTGGTCGCGCACGAGATGCCGGCCGCCCCGAGATCCTGGATGCCTTCCACCAGGTCGCCCTGGAACAGCTCCAGACAGCACTCGATGAGCACCTTCTCGGCGAACGGGTCGCCCACCTGCACGGCGGGTCGCTTGGTGGGGCCGCCCTCGCTGAAGGTGTCGGAGGCGAGGATCGACGCGCCGCCGATGCCGTCGCCGCCGGTGCGGGCGCCGAACAGCACGACCTTGTTGCCCGCGCCGCGGGCGTTCGCCAGGTGCAGGTCCTCGTGACGCAGCACGCCGACCGCGAGCGCGTTGACAAGCGGGTTGGCCTGATACACCGGGTCGAACCAGGTCTCGCCGCCGATGTTCGGCAGGCCCAGGCAGTTGGCGTAGAAGCTGATGCCGCTGACGACGCCGGGCAGCACGCGCGCGGTGTCGGGGTGGTCCACGGCGCCGAAGCGCAGCGCATCCATGACCGCCACGGGGCGCGCCCCCATCGAGATGATGTCGCGCACGATGCCGCCGACGCCGGTCGCGGCGCCCTGGAACGGCTCGATGTAGCTGGGGTGGTTGTGGCTCTCGATCTTGAAGGTGACCGCCCAGCCTTCGCCGATGTCGATGACGCCCGCGTTCTCGCCCATGCCGACCATGAGGTCCTTGGTCATCTCGGGGCTGACCTTCTGCCCGAACTGACGCAGCCAGACCTTGCTCGACTTGTAGGAGCAGTGCTCGCTCCACATCACCGAGTACATGGCGAGCTCGCCGCTCGTGGGGCGGCGGCCGAGGATCTGCTTGATCTGCTCGTACTCGTCGGGCTTGAGCCCGAGCGCGTCGTAGGGCTGTTCCTTCTCCGGCGTCGCCCGTGCGTTGTCGACCGAGTCGACGACGGGGGACGCGGGGGCGGTCGCAGCGGTGGTGTCAGTCACGCGGCCTGGGCTCCGTTCGCGGGGGGAAGTTCATCGCCCATCCTACCGAGCGCGCGCGAACGCGCCGCGGCTCGGACTACCGTGGAACTGCCTGAAGTCTGGAGGACTATGCCCGCCGATTGGGACCCCTGGTTGACCTTCGCGATCGTCGTCGTCGGCGTCGCCCTGCTCGTGGTGGTGATCGTCGCGCTCGTCACCCTGCCCTTGCGCTTCATCTCCAAGCGGGCGGGCTGGGATCCCCGGAATCTCGGGCGGATCCGCCGCCCCTTCCGCGCGCTGCTGCTCGCCATCGCTCTGCTCATCATGACGGCGTTCATGCCGCTCGGCGACGAGTGGGAGACGCTGCGCGGGTGGATCGAGCACGGCCTCCTGATCGCGATCATCGCCTGTGCGGGATGGTTCACCGCCGGGGTGATCGGATTCCTCTTCGCGCGAACCCTCGCGCGCTACCCGGTCGACGTCGTCGACAACCGGCGCGCTCGTCGCGTCCACACGCAGGTCGCGATCCTGCGTCGCCTCGCGTTCGTCATGGTCGGCATCGTCACGGTCGGCGCGATCCTGCTCACCTTCGAGGGGGTCGAGGCCTACGGCGCCAGCCTGCTGGCGTCGGCGGGTCTGGTCAGCGTCGTCGCCGGCATCGCGGCCCAATCCGCACTCTCGAACGTCTTCGCGGGGCTGCAGCTCGCCTTCACCGACGGGATTCGCGTCGACGACGTCGTCGTGGTGGAGGGTGAGTGGGGCCGCATCGAGGAGATCACCCTCACCTACATCGTCGTGCACATCTGGGACGACCGTCGTCTGGTGCTGCCGTCGACCTACTTCACGACGACCCCGTTCGAGAACTGGACGCGCTCCGGCACCCAGATCCTCGGCTCCGTGGAATTCGACCTGGATTGGCGCGTCTCGCCGTCGGCGATGCGCGCCGAGCTGAAGCGGATCGTCGAGGCCGACCCGCTGTGGGACAAGCGCAGCGCGGTGCTGCAGATCACGGATGCCACGGCGGGCTTCGTCCGCGTGCGGATCACCGTCACCGCCGCCAATTCGGGCGCGCTCTGGGATCTGCGCTGCAACATCCGCGAGGCGATGGTGGAGTGGCTGCAGGCGAAGTCCCCGGCCGGAGTGCCGCGCACTCGCGTCGAGATGGTGGAAGCGCCCAAGCGCGCCGTGCGCTCGAAGCCCGGCGAAGAGCACTCGGGCATGTTCAGCGGCAGTGCCGAGGGCGACGAGCGCCAGCAGAGCTACACCCAGTCGATGCCCATCGTACGATCGGAGGGACCCCCGTCACCCACGAAGGAGTGAGGAGACATCATGAGTGAGCGCAACGACAACGCCACCCGGCCCACCGAGGTTCCGGTCGAGGAGTTCCTCGCGTCGGTGGAGGATGAGCGCCGACGAGCCGAGGGGCAGCGGCTGCTCGAGATCTTCCGTCGCGCGACCGGCGTTGAGCCGGTCATGTGGGGTCCCACGATCGTCGGCTTCGGCTCCAAGCACTACACGACGTCGAGCGGGCGTGAAGGCGACTGGCCGATCGTCGGCTTCTCGCCGCGCAAAGCGCAACTCTCGCTCTACGGGCTGCAGAATTCCTACGCCCCGGAGCCCGAGCCGCTGCTGGCTGAGCTCGGCCCGCACAAGACCGGGGTGGGCTGTCTGTACGTCCGGCGTCTCGACAAGGTCGACGAGCAGGTGCTCGAGCGGCTCGTGCGCGAGGCCTGGGACGAGGGCGGTCGCTAGCGGCGACCTAGTGCGAGCCGCCCGGCGGGCCGATCACGAGCAGGATCGTGAAGATCGCGATCAGCACGACGACGAAGATCAGCGCGAGCACGACCGGGCGGCGCACGAACCAGCGCACCAGTCCGTCGAGGAAGGTGCGGTCGCCTGAGGCATCGGGCTCGGTGCGCCAGGCTCCGTCGAGCTTGCCGCGGCGGTCCAGCCAGACATCCACCGGGATGGTCGCGTACGGCACGATCGCGCTGACGACGGCCAGTGCGACCAGGCCCGGCTTCCAGCGGCGGTCGATGCCGACCAGCAGCGAGATTCCCGCGTAGGTGAGGAACACGAATCCGTGGATGCCTCCGCCGATTGTGACCGCGATCGCCAGATCGGCCGTGGCCCGCAGGATCAGGCCGGTGATGAGCAGGGTCCAGGTGATGGCTTCCGCGATCGCGACGATGCGGAACAGCTTCTTCGGGGTCATGCGCGCGACAGGCTCGCTTCCAGCACCGAGCGGAAGAAACCGAGACCGTCGATGCCGGAGCGCATCGCGACGTCGGTGTCGGGGCCGAAGCCCGGCTCGACGGCGTGCTCGGGGTGCGGCATCAGGCCGACCACGTTGCCGCGGGCGTTCGTGAGACCGGCGATGTCGCGCAGCGAGCCGTTCGGGTTGCCGTCCAGGTAGCGGAACGCCACCAGGCCCTCGCCCTCCAGCCGGTCGAGCGTCTCATCATTGGCGATGTAGCCGCCCTCGCCGTTCTTCAGCGGGATCATGATCTCCTGCCCCGCGGTGAACGCGTTCGTCCACGCGGTGGAGGCGTTCTCGACGCGAAGCTTCTGGTCGCGGCAGACGAAGCTTCCGTGATCGTTGTGGATGAGGCCCCCCGGCAGCAGGTGCGACTCGACCAGGATCTGGAATCCGTTGCAGATGCCGAGCACCGGCATCCCCGCGTTCGCGGCGTCGATGACCTCCGCCATGATCGGGCTGTGCGCCGCGATCGCACCGCAGCGCAGGTAATCGCCGTAGCTGAAGCCGCCGGGCAGCACGATCGCGTCGACGCCGTGCAGGTCGTGCTCGCCGTGCCACAGCGCCACCGGTTCGGCGCCGGCGAGGCGGATCGCGCGCTGCGCGTCCCGGTCGTCGAGCGAGCCGGGGAAGGTGATGACGCCGACGCGCATCAGGCGGTGACCTCGTCGGCGACGGTGATCGAGACGACGTCCTCGATGACCGAGTTGGAGAGCAGCTCGTCGGCGAGCTCGCGCACGTCGGCCAGCACCGTGTCCGTGATCTCGCCGTCGACACTCAGCTCGATGCGCTTGCCGATGCGCACGCCGCTGAACTCGCTCTTGCCGAGACGGTTGAGGGTTCCCGCGACGGCCTTGCCGGCGGGGTCGAGCAGTTCAGGCTTGGGCATGACCTCGACGACGATGATGGGCACGGCGAACTCCGGTCTGTCGGCGGTGGGAACCACCCCAGTCTACGAGTCGGCGGAGATCTCCGGCACCGGCCAGCGCGCGTCCAGCGCATCGAGCACGGCGGCCCGTGCCGCCGTCAGTCGCACCACCTCGGTCCGGGTGCGGTCGGCGGTCTCGGCGGCGGCGAGCACTTCGCTCGCGCGGCGGCGGATCCCCTCCGCCAGCTCAGGATGGATGCTCCGCCAGGCCACCTCGCGGAGCAGGCGGAGCAGGCGCAGCGCCACCTCCAGGTCGCCCGCGCCGTACTGGCGCGGTCCCGAGATCGCGATGTCGAGCATCGCCTCCAGGTCGAGCTGCCGCCCCACCACTCGGATGAGGCCGTCGTCGTCGCGCTCCACGGTCGAGGGGATCGGCCGCGACACCAGGTCGCCGACGACGCTCGACACGTGCCCGAGGGCGTGCACCGCGGTGGTCGGGTCGTTGACGCCGGGCGAGAGCGCCTTGACGGCCACGTCGACGAGCTGCCGGATACCGAAGCCGACATCCTGCACCGAGGTGCGCTCGTACTCGACGAGATGCGCGCGGGCAATCGCGGCGTCGATCCGCTGGGTCGCCTCCGCGTCATCCGGTCGCGGTCCTTCCATCGGATCGCGCGGCCACCAGGAGGCGAGGGGAGCGCCCTCGACGACGTCATCGCCGACGGCCGTGTCGACCGAGATCACCAGGTTGTCGCGCACGGCGATGCCGCGGAGCGCCGTGCGGTCGACGCCGACCAGGAACCCGGAGCGGGTGGCGAGGGTGAGTCGACGCTCGGCGGGCTCGGCCGGGAGGTCGTGGGCGTCGGCGGTCGGCGGCTCCTCGGAGTAGAGGGCGCGAACGGTGCGCGTCGTCTCGCCGTGCACATCCCGCAGCATCGTCTCCACTCGCAGACGCGTCGCCAGGTGAGCCAGGAAGAGCGTCAGGGTGACCACCGCGGCGAGCATCAGCACGAAGGTGACGCTGACCGCGAGGCGCGGAACGAAGCCGGTGTCGTCGACGATGGTCTCGTCGGCCGAGCGCACCGAGCGCAGCACGGTCATCGCGAAGGCGAACGTGCCGAGGAACATCGCCAGCGTGGCGTGCACGCGGCGGTCGCTGGCGAACATCCGCAGCAGTCGTGGTGAGGCCTGGCTGCTGGCCAGTTGCAGGGCGACAACAGTGAGCGAGAACGTCAGCGAGGTGACCGTGATGAGCGAACCGGCGATCGAGGAGAGCATCGCGCGGGCCGAGTCCGGGGCGCCTGCGAACAGGAGGGCGCCGAGCCACTCGGGGACGATCGGGTCGAGCACCCGATCGAGTTCGGGCAGGGCGACTCCGAGGATGACCCCGGCCACAATCGCCGCGGTCGGCAACGGCCACACCCGGCTCTGGGCGGCCTCGCGGAGCCGATCCCAGCGCTGACGGAGTCGTCGATCGCCCATGCGCCGGAGTCTAGTCGGCGGGCCCGCGGCTCAGTCGAGGCGCAGCCAGTGCTGCGGGGACGGCCCGTGCGCGAGGCTGCGCTCGATCAGCTCGGCGTTGCGCTCATCCGGGCCGTCCACCCACGCGGCAGCCTCGACGGGAGTCTTGCCGAAGCGGACGTGCCGCTCGATGAGGCGCGCGCGACGCTCCGCCGGATTGAGTGCGAGCCGGACGATCTCGTCGAGCAGCGGGGCGACGGCCTCCCAGCCGCCGGTCGGAAGCAGCAGGTAATTGCCCTCCACGACGACCACCGCGACCGCGGGGTCGATGCGGAGGCCGTGCGGCACCGGTTCCTCGATCTCACGGTCGAAGGCGGGCGCCGCGGTCTCGGCGCTGGCATCGCGGAGGCGGCGCAGCGTCGCCACGAAGCCCGCGACGTCGAAGGTGTCGGGGGCGCCCATCCGCTCGCGGCGCCCGAGCTCGCGCAGCCTCGCCTGCGGCAGGTGGAAGCCATCCATCGGCAGCACGCGACTTCGGATGCCGCGGGTCTCGAGCGCGTCGACCGCCGTCTCGGCGAGCGTCGACTTGCCCACCCCGGGCGCCCCCACCAGGCCGAGAAGCACCCGCCGCTGGCCGTGCGCGACCCGGTCGGCGGCGAGGTCGACGATGCGCTCGACGGGGTCCATGAGGCGTGAGCCTAGCCCCACGCGCGCCATCAGCAAGATCCGGCCGAGTCCCCGCATCTCGCGCTTCCCGCGCGCCGGGCCGACTCTGCACTCGTGGTCGCGCGAGGCGCGCGGGCCGGCCCGCCGCATGCGTCGGCGTGCGGCTCAGCGAGCCGCGAGCGACTTCTCGAAGCAGACCGAGAGCTCCGCGTCGACGTAGTACCCGAACCGCGGGATCTCGTGGAACCCGGCGCGCTCGTAGAAGCGCACCGCGGCCCGCTGCTCGAGCCCCGTCTCCAGCACCAGGCGCGACCAGCCGCGCTCCCGGGCGGCCGACTCCAAGGCGCCCAGGATCGCCTCGGCGACGCCCGCGCCGCGTCGCTCGGGAACGACGAACATGCGCTTGATCTCGCCGTGCGAGGCGTCGATCGGGCGGAGTCCCCCGCACCCGACGGGCGTCGCGCCGTCGAAGGCGACCAGGAACAGCGCGATGTCGTCGCCGGTCGGCTTCGGCCCAGGCTCGGTGTCCTCGCCGGAGTACAGCGCCCGCACCTCGGCCTGCTGGCTCTCGCGCAGGGCATCGCCCGCAGGATCCTCCCAGGGCACCTCGCGGATGTCGAGGGAGAGCGCGGTCACCCCGTGATCCGGTCGGCCAGCTCGCGGTAGCGCGCCGCCGTCCTCTCCACGATGTCGTCGGGCAGGGCCGGCGGGGTGCCCGTCTTGTCCCAGTTCGCCGCGAGCCAGTCGCGCACGATCTGCTTGTCGAAGCTCTCCAGGCGGCGCTCACCGCCCGCGGCGTACACCTCCGCGTCCCAGTAGCGGCTCGAGTCGCTGGTCAGCACCTCGTCGGCGAGGGTCAGGTCGCCGCCGTCCTCGGGGTCGAGGCCGAACTCGAACTTCGTGTCGGCCAGGATCAGCCCGTGCTGCGAGACGATCTCCGACGCGGTGCGGTAGATGTCGAGGCTGCGCGCGCGCAGCTCCTCGGCGCGGTCGGCGCCGACCAGCTCGACGGTGCGCTCGAAGGTGATGTTCTCGTCGTGCTCGCCGAGCGGCGCCTTGAACGCGGGAGTGTAGATCGGCTCGGGCAGCTGGTCGCCCTCGCTCAGCCCCGCCGGCAGCGGCAGGCCGCACACGGTCTGCGACTCGCGGTACTCGGCCCAGCCGGAGCCGACCAGGTAGCCGCGCACGACCGCTTCGATCGGCAGCATGTCGAGTTCGTGCACGTGCATCGCGCGCTCGGCGATGCCCTCCGGCAGGTGCTCGCCGAGCGCCGGGTGCGCCGCCACCAGGTGGTGCGGAACGCCGAGCCGGCGGAACCACCACATGCTGAGCTGCGTGAGCATGGCGCCCTTGCCGGGGATCGCCGGCTCCAGCACGTGATCGAAGGCGCTGACGCGGTCCGAGGCGACGACGAGCACGCGGCCGGGCTCGTCATCCTTGACGTAGAGCTCGCGGACCTTGCCCGAGTAGACGTGCTTCCAGCCGAGCTCCAGCAGGCGCGGGTCGCCGTCGGCGTGGGCGCCGGGGCGCGGGTCGTCGGAAGTGGGGAGTCCGGTCATGATGCGGTGTCCGATCCCGCGGGCCGCGTGACGCGCTCCGCGATGTCGTGGCGGTAGTGGCCGCCGTCGAGTCCGATGCGTCCGATCGCCTCGTAGGCCCGGGTGCGGGCCTCGGTGAAGTCGTGGCCGTGGGCCACCACGCCCAGCACGCGGCCGCCGGTGGCGACGTGGCGCTCGCCGACGAGCGCGGTGGCGGCGTGCGCGAGGGTGACGCCCGGAACGGCGGCGGCCTCGTCGAGGCCGGTCAGCTCGCGCCCAGTGATCGGATCCTCGGGGTAGCCCTCGCTCGCCAGCACCACCACCACGGCGGCGTCATTCGAGAACTCGGGGTAGCTCATGCCGCCCAGCCGCCCGGTGGCGGCGGCGAGCAGCAGCTCGGAGAGCGGGGTCTCGAGTCGCGGCAGCACCACCTGGGTCTCCGGGTCGCCGAAGCGCGCGTTGAACTCGATCACCTTGACACCCGCCTCGGTGATGATGAGCCCGCAGTAGAGCAGGCCGACGAACGGCGTGCCCTCCGCTTCGAGCGCACGCACGGTCGGCAGTGCGATCGTGCCGAGCACCTCGTCGACGAAGGCCGCCTCGCTGCCCCAGCGGTCGTTCAGCCACGGCAGCGGCGAGTACGCGCCCATGCCGCCGGTGTTGGGGCCCTCGTCGCCGTCGAGCGCGCGCTTGTAGTCCTGCGCGGGGCTGAGCGGCACGACGTCGTGCCCGTCGGAGAGGAAGAACAGCGACACTTCGGGGCCGCTCAGGAACTCCTCGATCAGCACGGGCCCCTGCTGCAGGTAGTGCAGACCGTGGGCGAGCGCCGCCGAGTGGTCGTTCGACACCAGCACGCCCTTGCCCGCGGCAAGGCCGTCGGCCTTCACGACGTAGGGGGCGCCGAGGTCCTCGAGCGCGGTGGCGAGCTCGTCGGGATCGGTGGTGCGGATCGCGCGGCCGGTCGGCACGTTCGCCGCATCCATGATCCGCTTCGCGAAGGCCTTCGAGCCCTCCAGAGCGGCGGCCCGCTTGCCGGGGCCGAACACCGGCACGTCGACCGCGCGCAGCGCATCCGCCACGCCCGCGACGAGCGGAGCCTCCGGGCCGATGACGACGAGGTCGACGTCGCTCTCCCGCGCGTAGGAGGCGACCAGTTCGCCGTTCTCCGCGTCGAGCGCGACCGTCTCGATCTCCGCGGCGATTCCGGCGTTGCCGGGGGCGGCGATGATTTCGTGATTCGCGTCTTCGCGAATCAGAGCTGTGACGATCGCGTGCTCGCGGGCGCCCGAACCGAGGACCAGGATTCTCACCTGGCCAGGCTACCTGGCGCGCGCGAGGCGCCCGAACCTGTCCAGCGAACCGTGAGTTCTCGGGGTCGGTTGTTAGCGTGGAGGCATGGCGAAGGCGAAGATCGCGGCGATCGTGGGCGAGGCATCCATCCGCAAGGAGATGCGGGGCGAGGGTGATCGCGACTCGACGGCGCTCGCGACCCGGTACCTGCTGCAGCTGCTGGCCGAGAAGGCGCCGGGGCACTCGGTCGAGGTGCGGGTGCCGCCGTTCGGCGCCGTGCAGGTGGTCGGCGGTCCCGGCCACACCCGCGGAACGCCGCCCAACGTCGTCGAGATGGATGCCGCCACCTGGATCGCGCTCGCCACCGGCGCGCTCGACTGGGCGGCCGCGATCGCGGAGGCGCGCGTCGTCGCCTCCGGCACCCGCGCCGACCTCAGCGAGTTCCTGCCGATCTCGTGGGAGAACCCGGCGCTCCCCGCGTGACCGACAATGGAGGGGTGAGCAGCCCCGAATCCGACAACGCCGGCGACGAGCGCCAGGAGGTGCGCATCCGGCGCGCCCCGCGCATCGGCGTCTTCCTGACCCTCGGCATCGTGCTGGGTGTGATCGCCACACTCGTCGCGACGAGCCTGTTCGAACCCGACCCGAGCATCGGGTTCGCGGCCACCTTCGGCTACTTCCTCATCTACGGTGTGCCCGCGGGGGCGCTGCTCGGCGCCGTCGTCGCCCTCGTCCTCGACGCGATCTCGCGCCGCCGCGCCCGCACCGCCACCGCCACCCGCACCCCCCGCTGACCCGCGCCCGAGCGGGTAGCGCTCGGCGGCAGGCGGAGGCTGGGCGGGGTCAGCTGAGCTGGTTGGACTCGAGCCAGGCGAGGTACTCGTCGGTGACGTTGCCGGTGATGTAGTCGCCCGTGAAGCAGCTCATCTCGAGGCCCTGGATGTCGGAGCCCTCGAGAATCGCCGACTGCATGTCCTCGACCTCCTGGTAGATCAGGTAGTCGGCACCCAGCTCGGTGGCGATCTCGGGGATCTTGCGACCGTGCGCGATCAGCTCCGCCCGGGTCGGCATGTTGATGCCGTAGACATGCGGGTAGCGCACCGGCGGCGCGGCGCTCGTGAAGGTCACCGAGTTGGCGCCCGCGATGCGCGCCATGTCGACGATCTCCTTCGAGGTCGTGCCGCGCACGATCGAGTCGTCGACGATCAGCACGTTCTTGCCTTTGAACTCGGAGCTCATCGCGTTGAGCTTCTGCTTGACGCTCTTCGAGCGCTGCTCCTGCCCGGGCATGATGAAGGTGCGGCCGACGTAGCGGTTCTTGTAGAAGCCCTCGCGGTATTCGATGCCGAGCTTCTGCGCCACCTGCATCGCGGCGGGGCGCGAGGAATCCGGAATCGGCATGACGACGTCGATGTCGCCGGACGGCGTGTACTTGGCGATGGTGTCGGCGAGCCGGTCGCCGAGGCGCAGTCGCGCGTCGTAGACGGAGATGCCGTTCATGATCGAGTCGGGACGCGCCAGGTACACGTACTCGAACGAGCAGGGAATCAGGCGCGGGTTCTTGGCGCACTGCCGCGCGAACAGCTCGCCCGAGCGCGAGATGAAGATCGCCTCGCCGGGCTCGACGTCGCGCACGACCTCGTAGCCGCCGTTCTCGAGCACGAGCGACTCGCTGGCCACGACCCACTCGGTGCCGACGAGCCCGCTGGTGCGGCGACCCAGAATGAGCGGGCGGATGCCGTAGGGGTCGCGGAACGCCAGCAGCCCGTGCCCGCCGATGAGCGCGATCGCGGCGTAGGAGCCCTCGACCCGCTCGTGCAGCGTCTCGATGGCGTCGAAGATCTGGTCGGGGTCGAGGTCGGTGCCGCGCACCTGCGACTGCAGCTCATGCGCGAGCACGTTGACCAGCAGCTCCGTGTCCGAGCTGGTGTTGAGGTGCCGGCGATCGACCCGGAACAACTGGTCGCTCAGCTCACGCGTGTTGGTGAGGTTGCCGTTGTGCACGAGCACGATGCCGTAGGGCGCGTTCACGTAGAACGGCTGCGCCTCCTGCTCCTTCTCGGCGTCGCCGCGCGTCGCGTAGCGAACATGGCCGAGGCCCATGGTGCCGAGCAGGGTGCGCATGTCGCGCGTGCGGTACGCCTCACGCACCTGGCCTTTGGCCTTGTGCATGTGGATGATGCTGCCGTCGGCGGTCGCGATGCCGGTCGAGTCCTGGCCGCGATGCTGCAGCAGCGCAAGGCTGTCATAGACCTGCTGGTTGACTGGGCTCGAAGAGACGATGCCGACAATGCCGCACATTCCGCGGAGTGCTCCCACCGGTGAAGGATGCGTACCCGCGTCGCACGGGTACGTCTCAGTCTCGCATAGCGCGGCGTCGCATCGTGCGGCGGGCGACTACCCTGGCTGTGTGACCGCCGCATCCAGTTCTCATGGCGACGCCAGCTACGCCGCCGCCGGAGTCGACACCGCCGCGGGCGACCGCGCGGTCGAGCTGATGAAGGCCGCGGTCGGCGCGACTCACGGGCCGGAGGTCCTGGGCGGCGTGGGCGGCTTCGCCGGCCTGTTCGACGTGAGCGCGCTGCGCGAATTCCGCCGCCCGCTGCTGGCGACGAGCACCGACGGCGTCGGCACGAAGATCGACATCGCCATCGCGCTCGACAAGCACGACACGATCGGGCAGGACCTGGTCGGCATGGTCGTCGACGACATCGTCGTGGTCGGCGCGAAGCCGCTGTTCATGACCGACTACATCGCCTGCGGCAAGGTCGACCCGCACCGGATCGCCACCCTGGTCGAGGGGGTCGCGCGCGCCTGCGCCGAGACCGGCACCGCGCTGGTGGGCGGCGAGACCGCGGAGCACCCGGGCCTGATGAAGCCGCACGAGTACGACATCGCGGGCGCCGCGGTGGGAGCCGTCGAGGCGGATGCGGTGCTCGGCCCGGAGCGCATCGAGCATGGCGACCTGGTCGTCGCGATCGCGTCGAGCGGTCTGCACAGCAATGGCTTCTCGCTGGTGCGCCACATTCTGGCGAACGCGGGCGTCGGCTACACCGACCACTCGGCCGCGCTCGGCGGAACGGTCGGCCAGGTGCTGCTCGAGCCCACTCGCCTGTACACGAGCCCGCTGCTCGGCATCCTGGCCGACCTGCCGGGGGCCGTGCACGCCCTGAGCCACGTGACGGGCGGCGGCATCGCCGCCAACCTGGCCCGCGTGCTGCCGCGCGGCGCCTGGGTGGAGGTCGATCGCTCGACCTGGAGCCCGGACCCCGTCTTCCGCGTGCTGGCCGACCTCGGCGGGCTCGCGCTCGCCGACACGGAGGGCACCTGGAACCTGGGCGTCGGCATGTTCGCGGTCGTCGCGCCCGACTCGGCCAGCGCGGTGACGCGCGCGCTCGAGGCAGCGGGGATGCCCGCCTGGGTCGCGGGCCGCGTCACGGTCGGCGATCGCGATCTCGACGGCTTCGAGCAGGGCGCCAAGGGCGTGGACGGCGGCGCGGTGCGCCTCGTCGGCTCATTCGCCGGCTAGATCGACGCACACGGCTGCCGGAGATCCGCCGAGTGCGGTGCTCGTCGCCGTGCACGCGCAACCGTGCCGCGCAGCCGTGCCGCGCAACCGTGCCGAGCATCCGCCCGGGTCGGCGGGAGCTACGCGGTCTTGAACTGGTCTTCGTCGTACTCGTCGTCGTCGGACGCCGAGTACTCCGGCCACTTCTCGAGGTCTTCTTCAAGCCGCGAGTTGCCGCCGAGTTCCTTTTCGAGCGCACCGTAGTTGGTGTCGGGGCTGAAGTACTTCAGCTCGCGCGCCACCTTGGTGTGCTTCGCCTTTTGACGGCCGCGCCCCATGCGTGACCCCCTCTGATTCGAGTTATGGCAATGGTTGAAAACTGCCCAAAAGTCTAACACGTACCCCATTTGGGGAACGACTGGTCTCCACCTGCGCCGACTAGTCTTGACCGCGTGACCGAGCCCACGTACGACACCTCAGTGGTCGTGATCGGTGGCGGTCAGGCAGGACTGTCCACCGCATTCTACCTGCGCCGCCTCGGCCTCGACCCCGGCAACGACTTCGTCGTACTGGATCGCGGGCCCGGCGCCGGCGGCGCCTGGCAGTTCCGCTGGGAGGCGCTGCGGCTCGGCTACGCGCATCGCGTCAACGACCTCCCCGGCATGGACGAGCTCGGGCTGAGCTTCGACACCGCCGATCGGCACGCCCCTGCCAAGGACATCGTCGCCGACTACTACGGCCGCTACGAGGAGCACTTCGGGCTGCAGGTCGTGCGCCCGGCCGAGGTCACCTCGGTCACTCCGGAGCTGGACGGCCTCGCCGTGTCGTTCACCCTCCCCGGGATCGACGCGGACGACGAGCCGGAGACCAAGACCGTGCGCGCGCCGGTCGTCGTGAACGCGACGGGAACCTGGGGGGCGCCGTTCGTGCCGTACTACCCGGGCATGAACACCTTCGCGGGCCGCCACCTGCACACCTCCGAGTACCGCAACGCGGAGGAGTTCCGTGACCAGGCGGTCGTGGTCGTCGGGGGCGGCACCAGCGCGATCGGATTCCTGATGGAGCTCGAAGGAGTCGCCAAGTCGCTGGTGTGGGTCTCGCGTCGTCCGATCCAGTTCCTCGACTCGCAGGGTCTCGACGTCGAGGCGGGGGCCTCGGCGGTGGCGCTGCAGGACGCCGCCGCGCGCGAAGGCCGCGCTCTGCCGAGCATCGTCAGCACGACGGGCGTTCCGCGGAGTCGTCGCATCCAGGCGGGCATCGACCGCGGGCTGCTGGTCGCGCATCCGATGTTCGACAAGATCGAGCCGACGGGGGTGCGCTGGAGCAACGGCAGCTTCCGGCCCGCCGACGCGATCATCTGGTCGACCGGCTTCCGTCCCGAGCTGCGGCACCTCGCCCCGCTCAAGCTGCGCGAGAAGGAGGGCGGTGTCGTCGTTGGCGGCGGCGTCTCCTGGCGGAACCCGCGGGTGTTCTTCGCGGGCTACGGTCCGACCGCGAGCACGATCGGCGCGAATCGCGCCGGCCGCACGATCGCCCGCCAGGTCGTGGCGACGCTCAGCAAGCTCGGCGCCTGAGCACGCGGCAGCACGGCGCTACGCGATCGCCGCGAGGGTGACAGCGAAGCCGGCTGCAGCGCTCGCGAGGCCGAGCACGAGGTTGCCGGTGAGGCTGACGATCGCGGCGCGCATCCGGCGGCGCGAGGCCAGCTGCAGCGTCTCGACGCTCAGCGTGCTGAACGTGGTGAGCCCGCCGGCGAAGCCGCCGAAGATCACGTATCGGAGGTCCGGCTCGATCGAGCCGGTGGCTGCGAGAGCCAGCAGCACTCCGCCGAGCGCCGAGCCGACCACGTTGACCGTCAGCACGGCCCACGGCAGCCGGGCGCGCGGATGACTGAGCAGCACCGTCGTGCCGTAGCGGGCCAGTGCGCCCGCGGCCCCGGCAACGAGGGCCGCGGCGATCACCCAGCCGTTCATTCGGTCACCTCCAGCGGGGGCATCCGGCGCCGCGTGCCGATGCCCAGCCCGAGCGCGGCAGCGGCCAGCCCGAGCACGAGGGTGGTGCCGAGGTAGGCGACGGCGAGGCCCCACTGCTCGGCGTCGACGAGGGCGACGAACGAGACCGCGAGCGCCGAGAAGGTGGTGAACGAGCCGAGCACGCCGGTGCGCAGACCCGCCCGCGCCCAGAGCGGGGTGGACAGCTCGAAGCGCCCGACCAGCAGGCCGAGCAGCAACGATCCGGTGACGTTGGCGAGCAGTGTCGACCAGGGGAATCCGGCGTCGGCGTGGGGGAGGGCGGCGTCGAGCGCGAGACGCAGCCCGGTGCCGAGCGCGCCCCCCAGAAGCACCGCGAGGATCGTCACGCGCGTCAGCGTAGTCGCGTCGATCCCCGCGACGCGGACGCGCGCCCTCCGCGCTCGTATGATCGGGCCGTGCCTTCCAACGCCCGACGCCGACGCTGGCCGTGGATTCTCGCGGCCGCCCTCGTGGTCATCCTCGTTCCCGCCGCGCTCGTCGCGGTGCCGATCCTCACGCACTCGAGCCAGGGTCTGGCCAATCAGGATCCGGCCGAGGAGGAGTGGCCGACGCGCGTGACGGCCTCGGGCGACGACGGGCGTGACCGCGCGCTTGCGGTCTCGGCCTTCGAGTCGAGCGAGGCGGTCGACACGTCGTCGCTGGCGCCCGGCGACCAGCTTGTGGTGACGGGATCCGGCTACGACCCGGCGCGCGGGATCTATGTGGCGGTCTGTCGCATTCCGGACAACGCGGGCGAGAAGCCGGGGCCATGCCTCGGCGGAGTTCCCGCGCAGGAGCAGCAGGACGTCGCCGAGGGCACCATCCAGTTCGCGGCGAGCAACTGGGTGAACGACGACTGGGCGTGGCGGCTGTTCGGCGCGCGCTCATTCGACGACCCCGAGCTGGGCGACTTCACCGCGTACATCGAGGTGCCGGAGCCGGTGGACGAAGGCCTCGATTGCCGTGTCGAGGCCTGCGCGATCTATACCCGCAACGACCACACGGCCGCAGCGGACCGCGTGCAGGACCTCGCGATCCCGGTGGGCTTCGCCGACTAGCCGCGCCGTTCCGGCGAGCCGCGCAGTCCCATCTGCGAGATGGCTTGACCTTGACGCTGCGTCAACTTGTAGCGTCGGAGGCATGAGAGCGGAAGCCACGGACTGGAGCATCCAGGAGGTCGCGCGCCTCGCCGGAACGACGAGCCGCACGCTTCGCCACTACGACGACGTCGGCCTCGTCCCGCCGAGTCGGATCGGCGCCAACGGCTACCGCTATTACGACGAGGCCGCGCTGCTGCGACTGCAGCGCGTGCTGCTGCTGCGCGAGCTCGGCCTCGGAATTCCCGCGATCGCAGACGTGATCGCGGGGCAGCGAGATGATCGCGAGGCGCTGCGCCGACAGCTCGCCCAACTCCGTCAGGAGCAGGAGCGGCTGGCGCGACAGATCGCGAGCGTCGAGCGCACCATCGAGACCCTGGAAGGAGGTGAACAGCTGATGGCAGAGAACATGTTCGACGGCTTCGACCACACCCAGTACCGGGAGGAGGTCGAGCGGGAGTGGGGCGCCGAGGCGTATGCGACGAGTGACGCGTGGTGGCGGGGCCTGGGCCGCGATGGCCAGGCCGCGTTCCGCGAGCAGGTGGCGGCGCTGAACCGCGACTGGATCGCGGCCGCCGCGAGCGGCATCGATCCGGACTCGCACGAGGCGCACGCGCTCGCGGAGCGCCACGTGGAGTGGCTGGGGAGCACCCCGGGCATCCCGCGCACGGGTGATGCTCCGGCGAAGGAGTACGTGCTCGGGCTGGCCGAGATGTACGTGGCCGACCCGCGCTTCGCCGCGAACTACGGCGGCGCGACGGGCGCGGCCTTCGTGCGCGACGCGCTCGCCGCCTATGCGGCGAACCGGCTGTCGTAGTCGGGGTCGAAGGGGATCGCGCGGTAGCCGTCGTTCGCGACGACGACGACCGTGGCGATCATGGCCCACAGCGCGAGCGCGCCGAGGGAGAGGGCGATCATCATGCCGGCACCTCCTCTCGGGGCGACTCGAGCGCGCCCGGGCGGACGGGCACCCGCAGCACCGGCAGCGTGACGCCGACCATCGGCCCGATCAGCAGCGCGAAGGCGAGCGTGCCGACTCCCACCTGGCCGCCCAGCATCCAGCCCGCCGTCAGCACCGTCACCTCGATGCCGGTGCGCACGACCCAGATCGGCCAGCCGGTGCGCGCGTGAACCCCGGTCATCAGGCCATCGCGCGGCCCGGGGCCGAGCCGCGCCCCGATGTAGAGGCCGGTCGCCACGGCGAGGAGGGCGAGTCCCCCGGCGAACACGATGCCCTGCTGCCAGGGCACCGTCTGCTGCGGAACGAGCCAGAGGCCGAGCTCGGCGCTCGTGCCGATGAGGAGCACATTGAGGATCGTGCCGATCCCCGGCCTCTGCTTGAGGGGGATCCAGAGCAGCAGCACGAGCGCGCCGACGAGGTTCGTCACGAGCCCGAACGGCAGCCCGGTCTGCCGGGCGATCCCCTGCCCGAGCACATCCCAGGGCGCGACGCCGATGCCGGCGCGCACCATGACCCCGAGCGCGATGCCGTAGAGGACGAGCCCGACGAGCAGCTGCGCCCAGCGCCGGGTCCAATTCGCGGCGTCGGCCGGCATGCGTGTGGTCATGTCGCCAGTCAAGGCCGCAATTGGACTGCAATCAAGATGCCAATTCTCGGAATCTGGCGTAGGGTGGCCGGGTGACGTCGCTTTCGGCCCGTGCGCTGGCCTCTCTGCTTCGCGGATGGCGCGATGCCGCCCGCGGTCCCGTCTACCAGGAGCTCGCCGATCGCATCCGGCTGCTGATCCTCGACGGACGCATCCCGCTCGGCACGCGGCTTCCGGCGGAGCGCGAGCTCGCCCACCAATTGGTCCTCAGCCGCACCACCGTGTCGTCGGCGTACGCCAGCCTGCGCGACGCTGGATTCGTCGAGAGCACGCGCGGCTCGGGCAGCGTCGCGCGCCTGCCGCGGCACGACGAGCTCGACCCGGACCCCGACACCCCCGCCGGCTTCGTCGACTTCGGCAAGGCCATGCTGCCTGCGGTGCACGGGGTCGCCGGCGCCGCTGAGCGCGCCGTCGCCCACCTGCCGCGGTTCCTCGGCGAGTCCGGCTTCGACCCACTGGGGCTTCTCGTCGCCCGGCAGGCGCTCGCCGAGCACTACACGGCGCGGGGAGTGCCGACCACGGCCGACCAGCTCATGATCACGGTGGGGGCGCAGCACGCGATCCACCTCATCGCGCGAACGGTGCTCTCGCGCGGTGACCGCGCCGTGGTCGAGGCGCCGACGTTCCCTCACGCGCTCGAGGCGATCCGCGCGGCGGGCGGGCGGCCCGTCCCTGTTCCCGTCTCCACCTCGGACGGCTGGGACGCCATGACCCTTGAGCAGGTCTTCCCGCGCACCAGCCCCGTGCTCGCCTACCTGCAGCCCGAGAACCACAACCCGACCGGGCGCACGATGGAGCCGGAGATGCGGGAGCGAGTCGCCCGGCTCGCCGCCCGGCAGGGCACCGTCGTCGTTGCCGATGAGACGATCGCCGGGCTCGGGCTCGTCGGCCGCCCCACCCCGCCGCCGTACGCGGCGAGCGGACCGGCAGTGTCGATCGGATCGCTTGGCAAGTCGGTCTGGGGAGGACTGCGCCTGGGCTGGATCCGCGCCGACCGAGAGTTCATCCAGCGCGCCGCACGCGAGCGCTTCACCGGCGACCTCGGCACGCCGATCCTCGATCAGCTGATCCTGCTCGAGCTGCTCCCGCGCTACGACGAGATCCTCGCCGAGCGCCGCGCCGCTCTCTCCCGCGGCCGCGACCAGCTCGCCGCGCGCCTGGGTGCCGCGATCCCCGAGTGGGATGTGCCGCACACCGAGGGCGGCATCGCCAGCTGGATCAACCTCGGCGCCCCGATGAGCACCGCGCTCGCGATCGCGGCCCGCGCCGAGGGGCTCATCCTGGCGGCGGGTCCGCGGTTCGGCGTCGAGGGCGGCGTGTTCGAGCGCTTCATCCGGGTTCCGTTCACCTATCCGAGCGACGAGATCGACCGCGGCGTCGATCGACTCATCGCCGCCTGGTCGCGTGTGCGCCGCACCCCCGCGATCGTCGCCGAGCCGGAGTACGCCCAGGTCGTCTGAGCGGTTTCCGGCGCGATTTCATCCCGTCGGAGTACAGTGCGCTCGCACACGCTTGTGATACTGACTCAGGTGCACGGTGGCGTGCGCGCCCTTCGTCGGCCTGCACCGCCGCGGAGACCGAACATCCCGAGGAGCCCTCCCCGTGCATCTGCTGTCCCTCTTCAGCCTCCGCAATCGTGCGCTCATCGCGCTCGTCACCATCGTCATCGGCCTGTTCGGCGGGATCGCGATCACCCAGCTCAAGCAGGAGCTGTTCCCGTCGATCAGCCTCCCGCAGGTGAGCATCTCCACGAGCTACCCGGGCGCCAGCCCGGCGGTCGTCGAGAACGACGTGTCGACGCCCATCGAGGCGGCTGTGCAGGGCATCAGCGGGCTGAGCGGCACCAGCGCCACCTCCGGCTCGGGGCTGTCGCTGGTCACCGCCGAGTTCGACTACGGCACCGACCTCACCACGGCCGAGCAGAAGGTGCAGCTCGCCCTCAACCGGATCGCCAACCAGCTTCCCGACAACGTCACCCCGACGGTGGCGACCTTCTCCTTCGACGACTTCCCGGTCATCCAGCTCGCCGTCACCAGCGACCTCGACCAGAACCAGCTCACCAGCAGGCTCGAGTCGATCGCGGTGCCCGAGTTCCAGTCGCTCGACGGGGTGAGCGAGGCCTCCGTCACCGGTGGCGCCGGCGAGCGCGTCGAGATCACCTACGACCCCGAGAAGCTCGAGGACAGCAACCTCACCACGCAGTCGATCGTCGACGCGCTGAACTCGGCGGGCGTCCTGCTGGCGGTCGGGGAGAT
>DCRR01000011.1:243583-244140 GCA_002325245.1 Microbacteriaceae bacterium UBA1487
GACGAGCTTCGCGCGCTGCCGGTGCTCGGCGGCTACACGACGAGCACCGAGACGGTGCCCGGCTTCGGCGAGGTGACGACCTCGGAGGCGCAGGAGCTCACGATCGACGACCTCGCCAGCGTCGAACTGGTCGACAACCCCTCCGACTCGATCGCCCGGGTCAACGGCGAGCCCTCGCTCGCGGTGGCGATCACCAAGACGGCGACCGGCAACACGGTCGACGTCTCGCACGCCGTCTCGGAGGCGCTGGAGGAGGTCGCCGCGAAGGTCGGCTCGAACACCGAGTTCACCGTCGTCTTCGACCAGGCGCCCTCGATCGAGCGCTCCATCGAGACGCTCGCGACCGAGGGTCTGCTGGGTCTTGCCGCCGCGATCCTGGTGATCTTCGTCTTCCTGGTCTCGATCCGCTCGACGCTGGTGACCGCGATCTCGATCCCCGCCTCGCTGCTGGTGACCTTCATCGGCATGTGGGCGAGCGGCTACTCGCTCAACGTCCTCACACTCGGCGCCATCACCATCTCGATCGGGCGCGTCGTCGACGACTCCATCGTCGTCAT
>DCRR01000011.1:244220-266718 GCA_002325245.1 Microbacteriaceae bacterium UBA1487
CGCGAGGTCGCCACGGCGATCACCGCCTCCACGATCACCACCATCGCCGTGTTCCTGCCGCTCGCGCTGGTCAGCGACATCACGGGCGAGCTGTTCCGGCCCTTCGCCGTCACGGTGACGATCGCGCTCGCCGCGTCGCTCTTCGTCGCCCTGACGATCGTGCCGGTGCTCGCCTACTGGTTCCTGGGGCGCAAGCCGCTCAGCGCGAAGGCGATCGCGAAGGCGGAGGCGGCGCAGGCCGCGGCGGCCTCCGGCGAGGACGAGCTGGAGCGCCCGACGCGACTGCAGAAGGTGTACCTGCCGGTGATCCGCTGGACGCTGCGTCGCCCCGCGATCACGCTGCTCGCCGCGGTGCTGGTGATGGGCGGCACGATCGCGACCGTGCCGCTGCTGCAGACGAACTTCATCGGATCCAGCGGCGCCAACACGATCACCGTCACCCAGACGATCGACGCCGGCTCCGACCTGGAGGCGAAGGATGCCGCCGCCACCAAGGTCGAGCAGGCGCTGCTCGAGGTGGAGGGTGTCGAGATCGTGCAGTCCTCGATCGGCGGCGGCGACGAGCTGGCCGCTTTCTTCGGCGGCGGCAGTGACGCGACGTTCTCGCTCACCACCGACGAGGACGGAGACCAGGACGAGATCACGGCCGCCGTCCGCGCGGCGATCGCCGAGCTCGACGATGTCGGGGAGATCACCGTCGGCGGCAACGAGGACGCGTTCGCGTCGAGCGACATCGCGATTGAGATCTCCGCCGGCGACGAGGACGCGCTCATCGCCGCCACGACTGCCGTCATCGATGCGGTGCAGGACCTCGAGGTCACCGCGGAGGCGACGAGCAACCTGGCGGCGAGCCGGCCGTTCATCTCGGTCGACGTGGATCGCGAGGCCGCCGCTGAGTACAACCTCAGCGAACTCGTGGTCGGGAGTCTGGTCGCGCAGGCCATGCAGCCGGCCGCCTCGGGCGACATCGAGCTCGACAACTCGGTGATCTCGATCTACCTGGTCGACCCCGACGAGCCCGAGACCCTCGAGCAGCTGCGCGAGTACGAGCTGTCGACACCGACCGGCGACACCGTGCGACTCGAGGAGATCGCCGCGGTGGAGATCACCGACGGACCCACCTCGATCACGACCGAGCGCGGCGTGCGCACCTCGGAGGTCACGCTCACCCCGAACACGGCCGACCTCGGCACGGCGGGCGCCGTGGTGACGGCTGCCGTGGCAGACCTCGACCTGCCCGAGGGCGCTTCGGCGAGTGTCGGCGGCGCGGTCGCCGACCAGCAGGAGGGCTTCGCCCAGCTCGGTCTGGCCGCGCTGGCATCGCTCCTGATCGTCTACATCATCATGGTCGCGACCTTCCGCAGCCTCCGCCAGCCGCTGCTGCTGTTGGTCTCGGTGCCGTTCGCGGCGACCGGCGCGATCCTGCTGCAGCTGGCGAGCGGGGTGCCCTTCGGCATCGCCTCGATCATCGGCGTCATCATGTTGATCGGCATCGTGGTGACGAACGCGATCGTGCTCGTCGACCTCGTCAACCAGTACCGAGATCGGGGGATGAAGGTGGCCGAGGCCGTCGAGCACGGCTCCTCCCGTCGACTGCGTCCGATCCTGATGACGGCACTCGCCACGATCGTCGCGCTCATCCCGATGGCGCTCGGCATCACCGGCGAGGGCGGCTTCATCTCGCAGCCGTTGGCGATCGTCGTGATCGGCGGGCTGCTCTCCTCGACGCTGCTCACGCTGGTCGTGCTGCCGACGCTGTACGCCCTCGTCGAGGGCGCCTCCGAGCGTCGCGCCGCCAAGCGCGAGGCCCGAGCTGCCGCGACGGAGAGCGCCGCGAGCTAGTCGCGCTCAGTCGGCGGCGAGGATCGCCTCGCCGTCGACGGTGCGCGCCAGGAAGTCGAGGATGCGCGCCGAGATGTCGGCGTCGAGCAGCATGATCGCGTGCCGGTCGCCGGGGACGACGAGGAGCTCCACCTCGACTCCCGCCTCGCGGAGGGCGGCCGCGAAGAGCTCGCCCTGCTCGTCCGGAACGAACTCGTCCTCCGAGTGCACGATGAACACCGGCGGATCGCTCGCATCGATCGCGGTGATCGGCGAGGCGAGCGCCGCCACCGCGCAGTCGTCGTCGGACTCGCACCCCAGGTAGTCGAGCCGTCGCTGCGTCAGACGGGCGTCCTCGGCCACGCCGCTCAGGTCGATCGGCGCGCTCAGCTCCACGACGGCGGCCACCCGGTCGGGCGCCGACCAGGCGCCCTCGCCGGCGGTGCCGACCCAGGCGGCGAGGGTGCCGCCCGCCGAGCTGCCGAACAGCGCGATCCGATCCGGGTCGATGCCGTAGGCGTCGACCTGTGCGGGCTCGCGCAGCCAGGCGAGCGCGGCCCGCACGTCGTCGGTCGCGGCGGGGAACTGTGCCGCGGGTGAGAGCCGGTAGCTGATCGAGAACGTCGGGTAGCCGGCGCCTGCCAGCCACTCGCAGGTCTCCCGGTACAGGGCTTCGTCGCGGGCGCCGCGGTACCAGCTGCCCCCGTGGATGAAGATGATCGCCGGACGCGCCGCGGTGCCGTCGCTCGCGGGAAGGCAGGCGTCGAGGGCCAGCTCCGTGCCCTCGGGCGAGGCGTAGACGAGGCCCGCCTGCACCGTCACCCCGTCGACGAGCGGCAGGCCGAGCGGCGCGGCGACCGTCTCGGCGGCCTCCGTCTCGCTGGCGGCGGGCACGCATCCGGCGAGCACGGCGCCGCACAGTGCCACGAGCGCGAGAGCTCTCACGGGCGGCGCGATTCGGGGCATGTTCAGCCGAGCATAGGCGAATTCAGGGTCGGTCCTGTAAGGTACCGAGGTCGGCTCTCGACAGCGGAACTCTCCGCAATGCTTCACTGTGTGTCGAATCGGGCCGGATCGTCAGCGCATCCGCTGACGAGGAATCCATTCAGGAAAACGGCCCCGGTCAGTATCGCCCGGGTTCTCACGCGGCTGCATTCAGTCGTTGTGCACTCTGTGTGACCACAACCGGAAAAAGACATCCATGCCTCAGAAGAAGGGCGCGCCTGTGCGCGCGCCGAAGTTCAAGTCCAGCGCCCCCAAGTCGGGCAGCAAGAGCCCCAAGCACCGCGGCTACCGTGCCGAGGATGCCGCTGCGGGCACTGCTTCCGCGCCCAAGAAGGCGCGCTGGAGCAGCGACGACCGCGTCGCCCGCGGCCGCAACGCCGAGCGTCCCCGTGGCGGCGAGTCCGCCGCCCGCGGTGAGCGCACCGGCGAGCGCCCCAACTGGGAGCCGCGTCCCAAGCAGTCGCGCTTCGAGCGCGACGCGCAGCGCACCGGCCGTGTCGACCGTGACGCCCGCCCGGCGCGCGGCGACCGCGACGAGCGCCCGCGTTACAACCGCGATGACCGTCCGGCGCGCGGCGACCGGGATGAGCGTCCGCGTTACAACCGCGACGAGCGTCCGGCCCGCCACGACCGGGATGAGCGTCCGCGTTACAACCGCGATGACCGTCCGGCGCGCGGCGACCGGGATGAGCGTCCGCGTTACAACCGCGACGAGCGTCCGGCCCGCGAGGACCGTCCGCGTCGCGAGTTCGGCAACGACCGCCCGCGTCGCGACTTCCGTGACGACCGTCCGGCGCGCGCCCCGCGGCAGGACGAGGCCGCGCGCTTCGTTCCGACCGACGATGTCGTGCTGGAGCGCCTCGAGGCGCAGGCCATCGTCGCCGGCGACTCCGAGGGTGTGAGCTTCGGCGACCTCGGACTCGGCGACAACATCGTGCGCGCCCTCGCCGAGCTCGGCGCGGCCTCGCCGTTCCCGATCCAGGCCGGCACGATCCCCGAGGTGCTTGCGGGTCGCGACGTGCTCGGCCGCGGCCGCACCGGCTCCGGCAAGACCATCGCCTTCGGCGCCCCGCTCGTCGAGCGCCTGCTGCGCATGCAGGCCGGCGACAGCAAGCGCCGCCAACCGGGCCGCAAGCCGCGCGCCCTGATCCTGGCGCCGACGCGGGAGCTCGCGCTGCAGATCGACCGCACCGTGCAGCCGATCGCCCGCAGCGTCGGGCTCTTCACGACGCAGATCTACGGCGGCGTGCCCTACGCGCGTCAGCTCGGGGCCCTCGACCGCGGTGTCGACATCGTGATCGGCACGCCCGGGCGCATCCAGGACCTCTCGGCGCAGGGCCGCCTCGACCTCTCGCAGGTCGTCGTGACGGTGCTCGACGAGGCCGACCACATGTGCGAGCTCGGCTTCGCCGAGCCCGTGCAGGACATTCTCGACCGCACCAGTGAGGGCGGCCAGAAGCTGCTGTTCTCGGCGACCCTCGACAAGGGCGTCGCCGAGATCGTCGAGCGCTACCTCGTCGAGCCGAGCGTCCACGAGGTCGCCGGCGAAGACCAGGCCAGCTCGACCATCGACCACCGCGTGCTCGTGATGGACCAGCGCGACAAGCTCGCGGTGCTCGCCGAGCTCGCCTCCGGTCCCGGCAAGAAGCTCGTCTTCGCCCGCACTCGCGCCTTCGCCGAGCAGCTCGCCGACTTCCTCGACGAGGCCGACATCGCGGCTGACGCGATCCACGGCGACCTCAACCAGTCGCGTCGTCAGCGCGCGCTCGAGAAGTTCAGCCGCGGACGCCTGCAGGCGCTCGTCGCCACCGATGTCGCCGCGCGCGGCATCCACGTCGACGATGTCGACCTGGTGATCCAGGCCGATGCGCCCGACGAGTACAAGTCGTACCTGCACCGCTCCGGCCGCACCGGCCGCGCCGGCAAGTCCGGTGTCGTCGTGACGCTCGTGCCGCGCAACCGCCGCCGCAAGGTGGAGGACCTGCTCAGCCGTGCCGAGATCACCGCCGAGTGGATCCAGGTCCGCCCGGGCGACGACGTGATCCGCGACCTCGCGGAGGGTGTCGCGATCTCCTAGGTCGCAGAAGCCGTGTGATGCGGGGGTGGTGCCGTCAGGCGCCGCCCCCGTCTCCGTCTCGCGGCGAGGCTGCGGCTCAGCCCAGGCCGAGCAGGATCGAGAGCTCCTGGTGCGAGCCCAGGGTGGCCGCGGCGACGAGCGCGAGGGCGAGGCCGATCCACTGCACCGGGGCGATCCGCTCGCGCAGCACGATGGCCGCCAGCAGAATGGTGCCCGCCGGGTACAGCGCGATCAGCACTGACATGATGCTGAGCTCGCCGAGTCGCAGCCCGATCAGGATGAGCGAGTTCGCCGTCAGTTCCAGCACGCCGCAGGTGATCGCGAAGATGATGCCGGCGCGCCAGCCGGAGGCGCGCGCCGGGGACAGCGGCGCCCGGCGGTGCGACAGCAGCGCCATCCCGACGATGACCGCACCCAGCACGAGCACGGTCGCCAGGCGGTGAGTGATCAGCGGATACAGCCCCGAGTCGGCGGGAGCGTGGTCGATGGAGACGAGGAACACGCCGATCAGCGCCCCCGACCCGACGGCGTACAGGATTCCGCGGATCCTCGGGCGGACGGCGCCCTTCTCCGGCACGAAGCCCACGAGCACGACGGCGACCAGCGCGAGGCCGAGGGCGAGGTAGCCGAGCAGGGTCAGCTCGTCGCCGGTGGCCAGGCCCCAGGTCATCGGAATGATCGCGGAGACGACCGCGGTCAGCGGCGACAGGATGCTCATCGGTCCGATCGCGAGGGCGGCGTAGAGCAGCATGATCGCCAGACCGCCGCTCACGCCCGCGACCGCACCCCAGGCGAACGCCTCGACCGAGGCCACCCCGCCGACCAGCGGTGCGATGATCAGCGTCAGCACGAGGCCGGTGATCCCGGCCATGAAGGTGACCCGCACGGCGGCGATGCGACGCGAGCCCATCCCGCCCATGAAGTCGGCGGCACCGAAGATGAGAGCGGCGCCGAGGCCGACGAGAACGGGAATCACCGCTCCACGTTATCTGCGATGCGGAGACGCGGACTCCACCCGCTCGCGCGCGGTCGTGACGTGAGCCTCTAGCCGAGGGCGAGCATGGCGGAGAGCTCGCGATGCGAGCCGAGCATCGCGGCGGCGGCCACCGCGAGGGCGAGTCCCGCCCACTGCACGGGGGCGATGCGCTCCCGCAGCAGGATCCCCGCGAGCAGGATCGTGCCCGCCGGGTACAGGGCGACCAGCACCGACATGACGCTGAGGTCGCCGAGGCGCAGGCCGAACAGGATCATCGCGTTGGCGGTGGCGTCGAGGGTGCCGCAGATCAGGGCGATGCCGAGGCCCGCGCGCCAGCCGCTCCGCGCATCCGTCGACTCGGCGGTGCCGCGCCGAGCGCGTGTCATCAGCACCAGGATGAGCGCGCCCAGGAACACCACGCTCGCGGCGCGATTCGCGAGCAGCGGCACGAGCCCCGAGTCGTCGGGCGTCTGGTCCATGATCACCAGGAAGACGCCGATCAGGATTCCGGAGCCGACCGCGTACAGGATGCCCCGCGGATGCGGACGCACCGCGCCCTTCTCGGGCACGAAGCCGACGAGCACGACCGCCACGAGGGCCAGGCCGAGGGCGAGGTAGCCGACCCCGGTGAGGGTCTCCCCGCCGAGCAGCCCCCAGGTCATTGGCACGATCGCCGAGATGACGGCGGTGAGCGGCGACAGGATGCTCATCGGTCCGATTGCGAGCGCGGCGTAGAGCAGCACGATGGCGAATCCACCGCTCAGCCCCGACAGTGCTCCCCAGAGCAGCGCTTCGCCCGAGACGGCCCCGCCCGACAGCGGTGCCGCGACGCTCATGAGCGCCAGACCGGCGATGGCGGCGATGAAGGTGACCCGCAGCGGCTGGATCCGCCGCGCGGCGAGTCCGCCGAAGAAGTCGGCGGCGCCGAAGATGAGGGCGCTGGACAGGCCGACGAGAACGGGAATCACGATGTCACGCTAGCGCCGGATGTCAGTCCCAGAGCACCACCCGGCGCTCGCCGATGCGCTCGACGCGAACCGGGGTCTCGTAGAGCGTGCTGAGGTTCGGCACGGTCACCACGTCGTCGACGGTTCCGTGGCAGTGGATGCGCCCGTCCTTCATGGCGATGATCGAGTCGGCGAACTGCGCTGCCGTGTTGATGTCGTGCATGACAACCACGATCGTGAGCCCGCGCTGCTCGGCGAGCTCGGTGAGCAGCTTCATGAGGGCGACCGCGTGGCGTGGGTCGAGGTTGTTCAGCGGCTCGTCGAGCAGCAGGTAGTCGGTGTCCTGCGCGACGGCCATGGCGACGAAGGCGCGCTGCCGCTGCCCGCCCGACAGCTCGTCGAGGTGCCGGTCGCGCAGCTCGGTGAGCGTCAGGAGCTCGAGCGCGCGTTCGATGTGCTCGACGTCCTCGGCGGTGCGACCGGACCCGCCGTGCGGAAATCGCCCGAATCCGACCAGGTCGGCGACGGTGAGCCGGATGGCGAGGTGGTTCTCCTGCCGGAGCACGGCGAGCCGCTGCGCGAGGGTGCGCGTCTTCGCCGTGGCGACGTCCAGCCCGCCGACGACGGCGGCCCCCGCGTCCATCCGCGCCAGACGGCCGATGAGGGTCAGCAGGCTCGACTTCCCGGCGCCGTTGGGGCCGATGATGGCGGTGAGGCCTGCGGCGATGGCGACGTTGACGTCGTCGACGGCGATTGTCGGCCCGTGCCGCTTGCTGAGGTTCTGGGTCTGGATCATCGGGCCCTCCCGGTGAGTACGAGAATGATGAACAGCACGCCGCCGAGGAACTCGATGACGACCGGGAGCTCGGTTCCGAAGCCGAGCACCCGATCGAGCACCAGCTGCCCGCCGACGAGGGCGATCACGCCGACGGCGATGACGGCGGGGATGCTGTGGCGATGCCGGTGTCCGACAAGGCTGTAGGCGAGGTTGGCGGCGAGCAGGCCGAAGAACGCGACCGGGCCGACCAGCGCGGTGGAGGCCGCCACCATCACCGCGATGGCGACGACGGTGTGCATGACGACCGCGCGATGGCGGACGCCGAGGCCGATGGCGGGCGTCTCCCCGAGCGCGATCACATCGAGGGATCGCCGGATCGGCCACAGCGAGACGAGCGCCGCGACGACGAGGACCCCGGTCGGCAGCAGCAGGGTCCGGTCGACCGAGGTGAAGGAGGCGAAGACCAGGTTCTGCACGATCGCGAACGTGTCGGGATCCAGGAGGCGCTGCAGGAAGGTCGTGATCGAGCGGAACAGGGTGCCCAGGATCAGCCCGGCCAGCACGATCACGTGGAGGTCGAGGCGGCGTCGGACGAACAGCCACCAGTACAGGCCGACAACGGCGCCGGTCATCACGACGAGCTCGACCGCCCAGGATGCGGCGGCGGGCGCGCCGGCGAGGAAGGCCGGACCGAGAGTGAACGCGACGCCGGTCTGGATCATCAGGAACACCGCGTCGAATCCCATGATCCCGGGGGTCAGGATGCGATTGGCGGTGATGGTGTGGAACAGCACGGTGGCGACGCCGACGGCCGCCGCGGCGATGATCATGCCGGCGATGGTGCGCGAGCGCAGCCCGAGCGCGTACTCGGCGGCCGCCGGCAGGTCCGTGAACAGGTAGAGCGCCACGCACAGCAGGGCGAGGCTGGCGATCAGCGAGAGCCGGATCGCGGCGCGCGGACGACGGGGCGCGCGGGTGGCGAGCTCAACCACGGGCCACCGCCTTCGAGGACGGCGAGCGCAGCAGGAGGGCGAGGAAGACCACGCTGCCCAGGATCCCCATCACGACGCCGAGCGGGATCTCGTAGGGGAAGTTCACCAGCCGCCCGACGATGTCGCAGGCGAGCACCATCGCGGCGCCGATCATGGCGACGAGCGGCACCGTCCGACGCATGTTGTCGCCGACGAGGCGGCTCGCGATGTTGGGGACGATCAGCCCCAGGAACGGGATGACCCCGGTGGTGACGGTCGTGATCCCCGTGACGAGGGCGACGATCGCGACGCCGAGCACGAAGGTCGCGCGCGCGTTGAGTCCGAGGCCGCGCGCGGTGTCGCTGCCGAGTCCGGCGATGGTGAAGCGGTCGGCGGCGATCCAGGCGATCAGCGCCGCCGCCGCGGCCAGGTACAGCAGCTCGTATCGGCCGCGCAGGATGCTCGAGAGGTCGCCGAGGGCCCAGCTGTTCAGCTCCTGGAGGAGGTCGACGCGGTAGGCGAGGAAGGTGCTGGTCGCGGCGATGACGCCGGCGTACATGAGACCGACGACGGGCACGAGGACACTGGATCGCACCGGGATGCGCCGGGCGAGCCCGAGGAACCCCGCGACCCCGATCGCCGCCCCGAGAGTCGTCACGATGGCTTTGGCCCAGATCGGCATGCCGGGCTGGAGGACGAGCACGAACAGCAGCGCGAGCGTGGCGGCGTCGCTGGCGCCCGTCGTGGACGGCTCGACGAAGCGGTTGCGCGTCAGCACCTGCATGAGAAGTCCGGTGACGGACATCGAGACGCCGACCAGGATCAGGGCGACGGTGCGCGGGATGCGGCTCGCCAGTAGGACCAGGGCGTCCAGTTCGGCCACCCCGATGAACACCGACACGACCGCGAGGGCCGCGACCAGCGCGGCCCCCGCGATCGTGAGGGTTCGGGTCCTGGGGTTCAGGGTGTCAGCCTTCGAGTCCCGCGACGACCGCGTCGAGCACGTTGCCGACCGCCGTCAGGCCGCTGATGACGATGTACAGCTCGGAGGCGGGGAGGTAGATGATCTGGTCCTCCTGCGCGGCCGTGGTCGCGCCGACGAGCTCGTTGTCGAGCACCTCCGCGGCGGCGCTGTCGCCGGTCGCCTCGCCGGTCGCCGCGCCGCGGTCGAGAACGAGCAGCCAGTCGGGGTCGACCGAGAAGATGAACTCGTTGGAGACGACGTCGCCGTGCGGGGACCCCTCCGCGCCGGGAAGCTCGGCAGCGGGAACCGCCGAGGTGAACCCGAGCTCGTCGAAGAAGTAGCCGAAACGCGAGCCTTCCGCGTAGGCGCCGTACTCGCCGCCGGTGACGATGAGCATGAGGGCCGAACCGGCGTCGGGCGCGAGGGCCGAGATCTCATCGATCCGGGTCTCGATGTCGCCGACGAGGTCGGCGACCGCGTCCTCCGCACCGAAGATCTCGCCGAGCTGGGTGGCCCGCACGATGGCGGCTGCCGGGTCGAACGCGCCGCCGGCCGCGGCGGTGAGGTCGATCGTGGTGGTGATCTCGGCGAGCTCGTCATACGCGGAGGACGAGCGCGCCGCCGTAACGATCAGGTCGGGGTTCAGCTCGGCGACGGCCTCGAAGTCGGGCTCGAACAGCGTGCCGACGGTCGGGAGCTCGGCGTACTCGGCGAGGTACTCGGGCAGCACGGCTTCGGGGATGCCAACGACGGCGGCGCCGAGACCGAGCGCGTCCAGCGTGTCGAGGGTGGCCAGGTCGAAGGTGATGACGCTGGTGGGCCGGAAGGGGACCTCGACGCTCTCGGAGGGCAGCGAGTAGTCGACCACGGTCTGGTCCGTGGCGGTGGTGTCGTCGCTGGCCATGAATGCCGGCTTGGCGTTCTCCACGACGACGGTCGCAGTGGCGACGGCCTCGGGTTCGGCCGTGCCGCTGCAGGCGCTGAGCCCGAGAGCGGTGACGACGGCGAGGGCGGCGGTGATCGATGATCGGCGATGAATGCGCATCGAGGTTGTTTCTCCTTGGGTCGGTGACCGGGTGTTCTCCCGGGCCTGACGGCGCGTACCGGGCGGCACGCCTCGGCGAGCATATCCGAAGTTAGGTGAGGCTTACCAAACTCAAAATCGGTAGAGTAGACACGATGGTCTTCTCACTCGTTCGCACCCCGCTCCCCAACGGCCCGCGCCGTGTCGCCGTTCGCAGCGTCGACGCGCTGACGCCGACATACCTTCGCATCGCCCTCGAAGGCGACTTCGCCGACTTCGAGTCGCGCGGCGCCGATGACCACCTGCGTTTGTTCTTCGTGCCCGACGATGTCGACGCCGCGGAGCTCGCCGAGCTGCGCCCGTTCCCCTCGCGGGAGTACACCCCGGTCTCGTGGAGCGCCGACGAGCTCACGCTCGACGTCGTCGTGCACGGCGAGGGGCCCGGCTCGAACTGGGCCGCCTCGGCCACGCCGGGCAACGGCGCGATGGTCGGCGGGCCGCGCGGCTCGCAGGTGCTCGACGGACGGCCCGATCACTGGCTGCTGGCCGGTGACCGCACCGCGCTCCCTGCCATCCGACGGTTCGCGGCCCAGGCGGCCTCCGGTGTTCCGGTCGACGTCGTGGTGATCGCCGAGGATCCCGCCGATGAGCAGGCGATCTCGTCACCGGGCGACCTCCGGGTCACCTGGGTTCGCGACTTGGATGCGCTGATCGCGGCGCTCGGCGCCGCGCCGCACCGAGACGGCGACGGCTTCGCGTTCGTGGCCGCCGAGCAGTCGGTCGTGAAGCCGGCGCGCGCCGCGCTCGTGGCGGCGGGATTCGACCTCGAGCGGTCGATCGTGAAGGGCTACTGGAAGCGCGGCGAAGCCGAGTACCACGCGCCCCACTGAGTCCGCGGCGCCGTGATCGGCCCCGCTGCGTCGGCTGTGCCGTCTAGCCTGGACGCATGACGTTCACCGCGCCCGCCGCCCAGCCGAGCGCTCCGGCGGAGGTGCTGCACCGCGTCTTCGGCTACGCCGAGTTCCGCGGCGAGCAGGCTGAGATCGTCGACCACGTCGTCGGCGGCGGCGACGCGCTCGTGCTGATGCCGACCGGCGGCGGCAAGTCGCTGTGCTACCAGATCCCCGCGCTCGTGCGCTCGGGCACCGGCGTCGTCATCTCGCCGCTCATCGCCCTGATGCAGGACCAGGTGGATGCGCTCGCCGCCCTGGGCGTGCGAGCCGCGTTCCTCAACTCGACGCAGGACGCCGAGACCCGGCGGGAGGTGGAGGCGGCGCTCGTCGCCGGTGAGATCGACCTGCTGTACCTCGCGCCCGAGCGCCTCAACGTGGGCGCGACCCTCGATCTGCTCGATCGCTCGCCGCTCGCCCTGTTCGCGATCGACGAGGCGCACTGCGTCAGCCAGTGGGGCCACGACTTCCGCCCCGACTACCTGCGGCTGACGGTGCTGCACGAGCGCTGGCCGACGGTGCCGCGCATCGCGCTCACCGCCACCGCGACCGACGCGACCCGGCGCGAGATCCTGCAGCGGCTGGAGCTGACCGACGCGCGCCAGTTCGTGGCCAGCTTCGACCGCCCGAACATCCAGTACCGCATCGAGCCGAAGGCCCAGCCGATGCAGCAGCTGCTGACGCTGCTGCGCACCGAGCACCCGGGAGACGCGGGCATCGTCTACTGCCTCTCGCGCAAGAGCGTCGAGAAGACCGCGGATGCGCTGGTCGCCGCCGGCATCCCGGCCCTGCCGTATCACGCGGGTCTCGACACCGCGACGCGCGCCCGCAACCAGTCGCGGTTCCTGCGCGAGGACGGCATCGTCATGGTCGCGACGATCGCCTTCGGCATGGGCATCGACAAGCCCGATGTCCGGTTCGTGGCTCACCTCGACCTGCCCAAGAGCGTCGAGGGCTACTACCAGGAGACGGGGCGTGCGGGGCGCGACGGCCTGCCGAGCACCGCGTGGCTCGCCTACGGGCTGCAGGACGTGGTGCAGCAGCGCCGCATGATCGACGAGGGCGAGGGCGACGTCGCCCACAAGCGGCGCCTGTCGGCGCACCTCGACGCGATGCTCGCGCTGTGCGAGACGATCGAGTGCCGCCGGGTGCAGCTGCTGAACTACTTTGGCCAGAGCTCCGCGGCGTGCGGCAACTGCGACACCTGCCTCAGCCCGCCCGAGTCCTGGGATGGCACCGTGCCCGCGCAGAAGCTGCTGTCGACGGTGGTGCGCCTCCAGCGCGAGCGCAATCAGCGCTTCGGCGCGGGGCACCTGATCGACATCCTGCTCGGGCGAGAGAACGACCGCATCCGCAGCAACCGCCACGACGAGCTGCGCACCTTCGGCATCGGCGCCGAGCTGAGCGAGCAGGAGTGGCGCGGGGTCGTGCGGCAGCTGCTCGCGCAGGGGCTGCTCGCCGTGCAGGGGGAGTACGGCACCCTCGGCATCACGGAGGCCTCGGCCGCGGTGCTCGCCGGCGAGCGCGCCGTGCATCTGCGCCGTGAGCCCGAGCGTCCGGTCAAGCGCGCCAAGCGCAGCGCGGGCGCCGAGCTGCCCGAGCAGGCGCAGCCCCTGTTCGAGCGGCTCCGCGAATGGCGTGCGGGGGTGGCCCGTGAGCAGGGTGTCCCGGCGTATGTGATCTTCAATGACGCGACCCTGCGCGGCGTTGCGCTCACCGAACCCACCTCGATCGAGCAGCTGGCCGAGATCAGCGGTGTCGGCGAGAAGAAGCTCGAGGCCTACGGCGAGGCCGTGCTGGGCGTGGTCACCGAGACTCAGTAATCTCGTGCCATGACCGACCGTCTGAGTCGTCGTGCGGGCGATTTCGCCGCCGGCGTCGCGCTGCTCGTGTTCCCCTTCGTGACCGCGATCGTGAAGCTCATCGCCCCCGGCTGGATGGCGCTCTTCTACCTGACCGGCCTGATCGTGTTCGTGCCGCTCTACGTGCTCGTCGTGGTGATCGTCATCACCGGATTCTTCGCCCGACGCAGCCCCTTCGCTTTCGTCGCCGGGGGCCGGGTGCGTGCCCGGATCGCCGCTGGACGCACATCGGCACGTTCCTGCTCGCGACGGCCGTGCTCGTCGACGGCGGGGATGACGGCACCTGGACCTCGCCCCTCGCGCTGATCCTCGGGCTTCCGACCAACACCGACTTCGCGGATGCGGCGAACGTGGCCTTCTACCCCCTCACGCTGCTGTCGGGCGTCGCCCTCGTCTGGCTGACGGTCGAGTGGATCGTGGCGCTGCGCGCGCGGTCACGTGCGATGAACTAGTTCCGCATCCTCGGTCTCGCGCCGTCCGCCGAGGGAGGCGGAGGCGACAAGTCCGGCGGTCAGGAAGCCGGCGGCGGCCAGCGCCGCGAGCCGCGTGGAGTCGGTGAACGCCTCGCGCGCCGCGTCGGCGACGGCGGGCTGCGCCGCGTCGAACCCGGAGATGGCGGTGCCGGCGCTGTCGACCACGGCATCCACGATCTCCGCGCGCGCCGACTCGGCGAAGCCCTCGTCGGCGAGTCTCGCGTCGAGGTGCGTGCCGAGGGCCCCGAACAGGATCGTGCCGAGGATCGCGATGCCGAGAGCCGAGCCGACCTGGCGCGAGGTGCTCTGGGTGCCGGAGGCGCGTCCGCTCTCCTCGATCGGCACGTCGTTCAACACGACGCCGGTCAGCTGCGCGGTCGCGAGCCCCACGCCGAAGCCGTACACCGCGAGCCCGCCGGCGATCGCCCACGGCGAGACGTCGACCGCGAGCACGAGCGCCACGATCAGCAGCCCGAGGATTTCGGCGAGCAGTCCCGCACGCACGATCAGCACCGGGCGCAGTCGCGCCCCGAGCGAGCCGGCGAAGCCGCTGGCCACGAAGCTGCCGCCGGCGAGGGCGACCAGCACGAGTCCCGCCTGCAGTGCGTCGTAGTCGAGCACGGTCTGCAGCCAGAGCGGGATGGAGAGGATGATGCCGAACTCGCCGAGCGACACCAGCATCGCGACGATGTTGCCGTTGCGGAACGACGGGATGCGGAACAGGCCGAAGTCGATGAGCGTGCTGCGCCCGGAGCGCGAGCGCCGCAGGCCCCACATGATGAAGGCGACCAGGGCGAGTGCCGAGACCGCGAACGCAAGCGGGACCGGCGACAGGTCGAGTGGCCAGGTCCAGTCGCCGACCTGGAAGGGAGTATCGATCAGCCACCAGCCGTAGCTGCGGCCCTCGATGAGTCCGAAGACGAGCGTGCCGAACAGCACCACCGAGATCGCGGCGCCGACGAGGTCGAGCCGGCCGGGGTTCGGGTCGCGCGACGCGGCGACGAACAGCAGGGCTCCGACGATGATGATGATCCCGAGCGGCACGTTGATGCCGAAGGCCCAGCGCCAGCTGAAGAAGGTGGTCAGCCACCCGCCGAGCAGGGGCCCGACCGCCGCCATGCCGCCGATCGTGGAGCCCCAGACGGCGAAGGCGATCGCCCGGTCCTTGCCGCGGAACCCGGCGTTGATGATCGACAGCGTGGTCGGCAGCAGCATCGCCCCGCCGACGCCCTGCACGACGCGCGCGGCAATGAGCGCCCCGCCCGAGCCCGCAAGCGCGGCGACCACGCTGGAGAGGGCGAAGATCGTGATGCCGAGCAGCAGCATCCGGCGTCGACCGATGCGGTCGGCGAGCGTGCCGAACACGAGCAGCAGGGAGGCGAAGACGAGCGTGTAGCTCTCCTGCACCCACTGCACCTCGGTCGAGCTCAGCCCGAGCTCTTCGACGATCGAGGGCACCGCCACGGTGACGATCGTCGAGTCGACGATGATCAGGGCGACGGCGAGGCTGACGACGACAAGGCCGATCCAGCGGGTGCGAGGTGAGGGCACGCAGAAACTCCTTCGAGCGTCGAACTATCTCACGCTAGCACCGCGCCGTGGGGGCGAGTTGCGCGCTGAAACCTCTAGCCCTCCCGAGGATCGATTGTGGATTGGGCACAACGAACTGAACCCGCCGCGCCGTGTCGATTGCGCTCCCAAACGACAATCTCGCATCTCCCCGGCGCCGGACGTAGCCTCACGTCAGGACCTCACGAGGGAGTTGTGTGTCATGACCGATCTGGTCGATCGTCCCGCCGCTGCGGACGCAAATGGTTTCGAGAACACCGAGACGAGCGCGATCGAGACGAGCGCTCTGAACGTCGACGTCGCCGCGCTCGGGGAGCAGCTGCTCGGCCGCTGGGCGGACGCCCGCCGCCGCTCGCGCGAGTTCATGAAGGACCCGGCGATGTGGCGCGATCCCGCGCTCGGCATGGATGAGCACCGCGAGCGCGTGCTCGGCCAGCTGAAGCTGCTGGTCGAGAACGGCTCCGTGCACCGCGCCTTCCCGAAGAAGTTCGGCGGCGACGACGACCACGGCGGGTTCCTCGCCGCCTTCGAGGAGATCGTCACCGCCGACCCCTCGCTGCAGATCAAGTCGGGCGTGCAGTGGGGCCTGTTCGCCTCGGCGATTCTGCACCTCGGCACCGAGAGCCACCACGAGCGCTTCCTGCCCGCGGCCCTCAGCCTCGAGGTACCCGGCGCCTTCGCCATGACCGAGACCGGTCACGGCTCCGACGTCGCCTCGATCGGCACGACCGCCACCTACGACGAGGCCGCCGACGAGTTCGTCATCCACACGCCGTTCCGCGCCGCGTGGAAGGACTACCTCGGCAACGCCGCCCTGCACGGCACCGCCGCCGTCGTGTTCGCGCAGCTCATCACCAAGGGCGTCAACCACGGGGTGCACGCCTTCTACGTGCCGATCCGCGACGAGAACGGATTCCTCCCCGGCGTCGGCGGCGAGGACGACGGGCTGAAGGGCGGCCTCAACGGCATCGACAACGGCCGCCTGCACTTCACCCATGTCCGCGTTCCGCGCACCAACCTGCTCGACCGCTACGGCCACGTTGCCGAGGGCGGCCAGTACACCTCGCCGATCGAGAGCCCCGGTCGCCGCTTCTTCACGATGATCGGCACCCTCGTGCAGGGCCGTGTCTCCCTCGACGGCGCCTCCGTCGTTGCGAGCAAGATGGCCCTCATGATCGCGGTGCGCTACGCCGCTGCGCGTCGCCAGTTCGCCGATGGCACTGACCGCGGCGAGGTGACGCTGCTCGACTACCAGCGCCACCAGCGCCGCCTGCTGCCGCGTCTCGCCGCGACCTACGCGATGTCGTTCGCGCACGAGACCCTGCTCGAGAAGTTCCACGCGGTGTTCTCCGGCGCCGACGACACCGACGACGACCGCCAGGAGCTCGAGACGCTCGCCGCAGCGCTCAAGACCTTCAGCACGTGGAAGGCGCTCGACATCCTGCAGGAGAGCCGCGAGGCGTGCGGCGGCTCCGGCTTCCTCGCCGAGAACCGCCTCACCGGACTTCGCGCCGACTTCGACATCTACGTCACCTTCGAGGGCGACAACAACGTGCTGCTGCAGCTCGTCGGCAAGCGCCTGATGTCGGACTACGCGCGACGCTTCGCCAAGGCGGATGCGGGCGCGCTGGCGTCGCTCGTCGCCGGGCAGGTCGGCGACGTCGCCATCAACCGCTCGGGGCTGCGCGCGCTCGCGCAGAAGGTCGCCGACTTCGGCTCGACCGCCCGCTCGATCGGCTACGTGCGCGGCACCGACGCGCAGCGTCAGCTGCTCACCGACCGCGTCGAGAGCATGGTCGCGGAGCTGGCAGGGCACCTCCGCGAGGTGGGCAAGCTGCCCGCCGAAGAGGCCGCGGCTCTGTTCAACCGCCACCAGAACGACCTCATCACGGCGGCGCGCGCCCACTCCGAGCTGCTCGAGTGGGAGGCGTTCACCGAGGCGCTCGACGAGGTGACGGACGCCGACACCAAGCAGGTGCTCACCTGGCTGCGCGACCTGTTCGGCTTCACCCTCATCGAGGACAACCTCGACTGGTACCTGCTCCACGGCCGGCTGTCCGCGCCGCGAGCGCGCGCCATCACCGACTACATCGACGACCGGCTGCTGCCGCGGCTGCGTCCGCACGCCGTCGACCTGGTCGACGCGTTCGGCTACGAGCCCGAGCACCTGCGGGCGCCGAACGCGACGAGCGCCGAGCGCGAGCGTCAGGAGGAGGCGCGGGCCTACTACCGCGACCTCGAGGCGACGGGGCTGGCGCCGGTGATGGAGAAGGCTCCGAAGAAGGCGTCCAAGAAGGGCTGACCATGAACCGGCGGGCGATCGGCATGGCGCTCGTCGGGGCGCAGTTCGTGCTGCTGGCCGGGATCGTGCTGCTGCCGTGGACGGCGCCGTTCTGGGATCGCATGCCCCTCGCGCTCGTGATCGGCGGCGCGCTGGCGCTCGCCGGCGCCGTGATCGCGGTGCTCGGCGTTGTCGGGCTCGGCCGGTCGCTCACCGCCAACCCGGTGCCGCTGGAGAGCTCGGAACTGGTGACGAGCGGGTTGTACGGCTGGGTGCGGCATCCGATCTACAGCGGTCTGCTGCTGGCGGCGCTCGGCGTGACGCTCGCCGCCGCGACCTGGTGGCACGTCGCTGCCTGGGTGGCGCTCGTCGTGCTGCTGATGGGGAAGGCGCGCTGGGAGGAGCGGATGCTGGCCGAGCGCTACGACGGCTACGCCGACTACGCGCGCCGAACCGGCCGATTCATCCCGGGCATCGGGCGAATCGGCTGAGTCGACGCGAGGCCTAGTGCTTCGTGGCCTTCGTCACCGCGTCGGTGTTCGCCGTGCGAGCGTTCGATGCTCGCTTGTCGGCCTTGGCGAGGCGCTTTTCCTTCAGCGTCTTCGATGCGGCGGTCTTGGGGCTGCTCTTGCGAGCGGATTTGTCACCCATGAGGGCTCTCCTTGGTGAGCCGAAACGGCTCTCTGCTCGTGAGCGTACGCCCTACAGCTGCGCGGTGAGTGCGGCGACGGCTTCGGCGCAGCCCCAGGAGAGGGTGACGCCCGAGCCGCCGTGGCCGTAGCAGTGGATGACCGGGCGGCCCTGCGCATCCGGAATCGTCTCGACGCGCACCTCGCGGCGGCCCGGGCGAAGACCCACGGCACGGGAGGTGATGGGCGCCTCGCGCAGCTCCGGGATGAGCGCGCGCACCCGCTCCAGCACGCCCGCCTCGACGGCCGGGTCGAGGTCGAGGCCCCACTCGCCTTCCTCGTCGGTGCCGCCGCACACGATCTCGTCGCGGCGGGGGATGACGTAGGTGAGGCCGTCGGGGTTGGCGTCGTCGATCGTCCACTCGAAGTAGCCGGGGTTCTTCAGGCGCACCGTCTGGCCGCGCACCGGCACGAGGTCGGCGTCGGCGGCGAAGTCGTTCGATGTCAGGCCCGCGGCGAGCACCACGAGCTCGCCATGCTCGAAGGCCTCCTCGAGCGCGGAGATCTCGGTGCGACGTGTCTGCACGCCGCGAGCGTCGCACTGGGCCTGCAGCCAGGGCAGGTAGTACGACATGTCGATGACGGGCACCGTGCACTCGCTCGCCGAGAGCACCCCGTCGGGCAGCTCGGCGGGATCGTCGATGGTCGTCACCGACGGCACCGCGACGGTCCACCACAGATCGGGGGCGGGGCTGCGATGCAGCACTCGGCCGCGCTGCATCCGCACGCCGGTGGCCGGGTCGGCCGCGAGCGCCTCGAAGCGCTCGAAGGTGCGCGCGCCCCAGGCGAGCACGCGATCGGCGGGCGCGGAGCGGAACGGGAACCAGACGGCTCCGGCCCGAGCGGACGTGGTGTCGCCGAGCTCGTCGCGCGCCAGCACCGTGACGTCGTGGCCGGCGTCGCGGAGTTCGAGTGCGCAGCTCAGGCCGATGACCCCGCCGCCGACGATGGCGACTCTCAGCGCGTGACCTTCCCGCGTCCGAAGATCAGCCACAGGATCGAGCCGAGGATGCTGAGGAAGAACGCCACGAGCGTCCAGATCACCTTGCCGAAGAAACCGTGATTCGGATTCTTGACGATCGAGACGAGCGTGATGATGAAGATGATGAGCGGGACGATGCCCGCGAAGCTGAGAGTGATCGGATCCACGGGTCGATGCTACCGGGCACGCTCGGCGAGCACCTGTGCCGGCTCGCGGTGCGGGCTCAGAGCGCTTCGAGGATGATCGCCGAGCCTTGGCCGCCGCCGCCGCAGATGCCCGCGGCGCCGACCGAGCCGGTGCCCGCGGCGCCGAGGCGCCGAGCGAGGTGGCCGACGATGCGCGTGCCGGAGGCGCCGATCGGGTGGCCGAGTGCGATGGCGCCGCCGTGCGCGTTGACGAGCGCCGGGTCGACGCCGAGCACGCGCGTCGACTGCACGGCCACCGCGGCGAAGGCCTCGTTGATCTCGATCGCCGCGAGCTCGTCGGCGGCGACCTCGGTGTGGGCGAGCGCCGACTCGATGGCGCGCGCCGGCTGCGAGTGCAGCGAGACGTCGGGACCGGCGACGAAGGCGTGGGCGAGGATGCGCGCGAGCGGGTGGATGCCGCGGATGCGCGCCTCGTCCTCGTGCATCACGACGACCGCGGCGGCGCCGTCGGAGATCTGCGAGGAGTTGCCCGCCGTGATCGTGCCGTCTTTCGAGAAGGCGGGGCGGAGCGCCGCGAGCGACTCGACGGTGGTGTCGGCGCGGAGTCCGTCGTCGGTGTCGACGGTGGTGCTGCCGCGCCGCGAGCTGACTTCATAGGGTGCGATCTCGTCGGCGAGGAACTCGGTCGAGGCGGCCAGCCGCTGGTGCGAGGACGCGGCGATCTCATCCTGCTGCTCGCGCGTGATGGCCAGGCCCGGGTTGCGCTCCTCGGTGGAGAGGCCCATCGAACGGGACTCGAACGCGTCGGTGAGGCCGTCGTGCTCCATCGTGTCGATCAGCTCGATCGCGCCGTAGCGGGTGCCGGTGCGGGAGCCGGGCAGCACGTGCGGGGCGAGCGACATGGATTCCTGGCCGATCGCGACGACGATGCGCGCCTCGCCGGTGGCGATGAGGCGCGCGGCGGCAGTGACCGCCTCCATGCCGGAGAGGCAGACCACGTTGAGCGTCTGCGCGGGCACGTCGTAGGAGAGGCCGGCGGCGATGGCGGACTGGCGGGCCGGGTTCTGGCCGGCACCGGCCTGCAGCACCTGGCCGGCGAAGACGTGGTCGATGTCGTGAGCGGTGAGTCCAGCGCGGGAGATCGCCTCGGCGGCTGCGTGCCCGCCCAGGGCGGTTGCGGGGACGGTGGCGAACGCGCCGAGGTAGCGAACGAACGGGGTGCGGGCGTAGCCCGCGATGACGGCGCTCATCGGATGCCTCCGGCGCGGCTGCGAGTCACGGGTTCGTTGTTCGACCACATAGTGGGCACCGGGCTTCCTTGTCCTGTCCGACGATCTTCGTTCCCACGCTAGGAGGTTCGAGCATTCGGGTCAATCATCCGCCGCACGGGGATCGTGACCTCGTCAGGTCGTGAGCACGCGGGCGAGTGCTGTCTACTATGTGAGCACGAGGTGGCGATGAGTGCAGAGATTCACGGCAGTCAGGTCGTGCGGCGGGTGAGCGCGATCCTGCGCGTCGTCGGCGCCCACGAACCGGGCGGCATCACGACGGCACTCGTCGCCGAGCGCACCGCGCTGACCCGCCCGACCGCGCACCGACTGCTGCGCGCGCTCGCCGCCGACGGCCTGCTCGATCAGGACGCGGATCGCACGCACTGGCACCTGGGGCCGGAGGCGTATCTGCTCGGCACGGTCGCGGCATCGCGCTACGACGTCGTCGACGCGGCGCGGGAGAGCGTGCGACTTCTCGCGGACCGCACCGGCGAGAGCGCGTTCTTCTCGATGCGGCGCGGTGAGGAGACGGTCTGCCTGCTGCGCGAGGAGGGCAGCTTTCCGGTGCGCTCGTTCGTGTTGTCGGAGGGGGTCCGCTTCCCGCTCGGGGTGGCGTCGGCGGGCCTCGTGATCCTGTCGTTCGAGTCCGATGAGCGGATCGACGAGTATCTGACGCGCGCGCGGCTGGAGCGCGAGTGGGGGCCGGGGCATTCGGCGGAGGCGATTCGCGAGCGGGTTGTCGCGACGCGCGAGGCGGGTTACGCGGTGAACCCGGGGCTCGTGCTGGAGGGCAGCTGGGGCATGGGTGCCGCGGTCTTCGATGACCGGGGCGAGCCGCGCTGGGCGCTGAGCCTGACCGGGATCGAGGCGCGCTTCCGTGCCGAGCGTCAGCCGGAGCTGGGTCGGCTGCTGGTCGAACAGGCGCACCTGGTCTCGCAGCGCATCACCCCAGCGCCGTCTCGATGATCGCGGCGAGCTCGTGCGGCTTGGTCAGCTGCGGCCAGTGACCGGTCGGCAGTTCGACGATCTCGCGGTCGCGCATGTGGGCGAGCTCTGCGACATAGGGGTGCCCGCCCGCGATGAACTGCTCGAGCAGTTCGCGCGGCATGGTGCAGGTGATCACCGTCACCGGCACGTCGTAGCGACGCTCGTCGCTGAGGCGCTGCGGCTCGGTGGCGACGCCGATCGGTTCGGGCACGGCGATGCGCCGGAACTCGGTGCGCAGCGTCTCGTCGAGGTCGGCGAGCTCCTCGTCTTCGAAGGCGCCCCAGTCGGGCAGTGGGATTCCGTGGCCCTCCGGCTCGAAGTCGTCGTTGATGACGGCGCCCTCGCCGAGCGGGCCGGAGTCGACGTAGACGACGCGCGCGATGCGCTCGGGTCGCGCATCCACGACGCCGTGGGCGATCGCCCCGCCGCCGGAATGCCCGACGAGCGCGACCGGTCCAGTGAGCTCATCGACCAGGGAGACGATCGCGTCGATGTGGGTGCGCAGGCCGACGCCCGCCTGGTCAGCGGCGGCCGACTCCTTGCCGGGCAGGGTCGGGGTGAGCACGTGGTGCCCCGCCGCGACGAGCGTCGGCGTGATCGGCGCCCAGGATTCGCCCTGCAGCCAGAAACCGGGAATCAGGATGACGTGCATGCGCGTCACGCTACGCCCGACCGCCGACGCTGTCGACGGGAGGACGCTCAGTCGTGGTCGTGGTCGTGGTCGT
>DCRR01000011.1:266750-268464 GCA_002325245.1 Microbacteriaceae bacterium UBA1487
TCCTCGAGCAGCATGCCCACCGAGGTCGCGCAGGTGTCGCCCTGCCAGGCCTCGATCCCTTCGCGGATCGCGAAGGCGGCGATGAACAGCGCCGCCACCGAGTCGGCCCAGGCCCATCCGAAGAGCGAGTTGAGCGCGAGGCCCGCCAGCACGGCGACGGAGAGGTAGGCGCAGATCAGCGTCTGCTTCGAGTCGGCGACCGCGGTGGCTGAGCCGAGTTCGCGCCCGGCGCGGCGCTCCAGCAGCGAGACCGCCGGCATCACGACGACGCTGAGCGCGGTCAGCACGAGGCCGACGGTGCTGTGCTCGGGCTCGGTGACCCCGGCGAGCGACAGCACGGCGCTCACGGTGACGTAGGCGGCGAGCAGGAAGAACGAGACGGCGATGACTCGCAGCGTCGGCTTCTCCCAGCGCTCCGGATCCTTGCGAGTGAATTGCCAGGCGACCGCGGCGGCCGAGAGCACCTCGATGACCGAGTCGAGGCCGAATCCGATGAGTGTCGCGGAGGAGGCGACGGTGCCGGCGGAGATCGCGATGACCGCCTCGATCGCGTTGTAGCCGATCGTGAAGCCGACGATCAGCCGGATGCGGCGCTGCAGGACGGCGCGGCGGGCGTCGGGCACGGCGACGGCGGCGCTCACTCGCAGCACCCGTCGACGGCGCAGTTCGGATTGTCGCAGGAGCCGCCCGCGTCAACCGTCTCGACCACGGCGAGCAGGTCGGTGAGCGCATGACTCAGGTGCGGGTCGGTGATCTCGTAGCGCGTCTGGCGCCCCTCCGGCGTCGCGGTCACGAACCCGCACCCGCGCAGGCAGCTCAGGTGGTTCGAGACGTTGGGACGCGTGAGGTCGAGGTCGCGGGCCAGTTCGGCCGGGTATCCGGGGCCGTCGAGGAGGGCCAGCAGGATGCGCGCCCGGCTCGGATCGGCCATCGCTCTCCCCAGCCGGGTGAGCACATCGAGTCGCGAAGGAATGGTCAGCACACACTGACTATACAGCGTTCGATGAACCATCCCGCGCCTTCTGCAACCCGCGCCTTGCGGCGACGCTGGCGTCTCGCGCTCTACGCGAACTGTTCGGCGAACTCGGGGCTGGGCGCGATCGGGGTGATGACGTCGATCAGCACGCCGTCGGGGCCGCTGATGATGAAGTGGCGTTGGCCGAACGCTTCGGAGCGAATCGGCAGAACGACGGTCGCGTCCGTCTCGGTCGTGATCCGAGCGTGTTCGGCATCGACATCGTCGACTTCGAGGTTGACGATCACGCCCGACGCGATCCGGCCGCGGTGCGACGCGGGCACCGTCTCGTGGTTCGCATCGAGAATCGCAAGCTCGAACTCGCCCCGCTGCAGGCTCACGTACCAGTCGGAACTGAAGGCGTCGCGGTATCCCAAGGTCGCGCGGTAGAACTCGGCCGTGCTCGCGACGTCTGCCGTGAGAAGCACGGGGTAGCTGCTGGTGAGGTTCATGGCCGTCCTTTACATTCGCCGTGTATGTATTTACGTACATTGTGCACGTAAACTCGGCGTGACACAAGGGAGACGGAGCGCGGGTGGGACGGTCGACGAAGCAGCAGAGCCTGGAGACGGCGGCGGCGATTCTGACGCACGCCCGAGAGCGCTTCGCGGCGAGCTCGTTCGCCGCGGTCTCGCTCGAAGAGATCGCCCGCGCGGCCGGGGTGACCCGCGGTGCCGTCTATCACCACTTCGGGTCAAG
>DCRR01000011.1:268605-273158 GCA_002325245.1 Microbacteriaceae bacterium UBA1487
TCTGCGGCAGATCGTCTTGGTCGACGGGCCGGCTGTGCTCGGCTGGGCGCGGTGGCGAGACGCTGACGCCCAGAACTCAGGAGCGCACCTGACGGAGGTGCTCGAGGAGCTGCACGATGCCGGTCAGCTTCGGTCGCGCGACCCCGAAGCGACGAGCGCGCTGCTCTCCGGTGCGATGAACGAGCTCGCGCTGTGGGTCGCGCATCACCCTGCCCCGGCCGACGCGCTCGAGCGCGCTCTCGCCGCGATCGAGCTCGCGATCGACGGGGAGGTCGTCCCGCCTCCCGCGCGTACCGCGCCGACCAACTGAGCCCAAGGCGCGTTCGGAGCGGAGGCGCCTACCGCGACAGCGTCGCGAACTTGCGGATCGACAGCGGCACGAACACCAGCAGCAGCACGACGACGCCGATCAGCACCGTGGCGATCGGGTTCTGGGCGGTCCAGGCATCCCCGGTCGGGGTGCCGGGCGGCACGTTGCCGAACAGCTCCCGCGCCGACTGCACGAGCGACGAGACCGGGTTCCATTCGGCGAAGATGCGCAGCGGGGTGGGCAGGTTCTCGCTCGGCACGAACGCGTTCGAGATGAACGTCAGCGGGAACAGGATCAGGAACGAGGCGTTGTTGATGATCTCGGGACTCTTCACGCTCATGCCGAGGAACGCCATCACCCACGAGAACGCGTAGGCGAACAGCAGCAGCAGGGTGACGCCGGCCAGGAACTCGGGAACGGACGAGTTGACGCGCCAGCCGACAACGAATCCGGTGCCCATCATCACGACCATCGAGAGCGCGTTGATGACGAGGTCGCCGTTGGTGCGCCCGATGAGCACCGCCGCGCCGCTCATCGGCAGGGTGCGGAAGCGGTCGATGATGCCGTCTTTGAGGTCTTGCGCCATCGCCGAGCCGGAGTAGGTGGAGCCGAACACGACCGTCTGAGCGAAGATCCCGGCCATCAGAAACGAGGTGTAGCCGTCGCCGGGAATGTCGATCGCGGCGCCGAACACGTAGCTGAACAGCAGCACGAACATGATCGGCTGGATGAGGCTGAACAGCAGGATCTCGGGCACGCGGATGATCTTCATCAGGTTGCGCCAGGTGGTGACCCAGCCATCCGAGAGCAGCCGGGTGAGCGGGGTGCCGGGGATCGCCTGCAGCGTTCCGCTGGTCGTCTGGGTGCTCATGCGGGGGCCTCCGTCGACTCGTCTTCGGGCTGTTCGGCCACATGCCCGGTCAGTTGCAGGAATACGTCGTCGAGCGTGGGGCGGCGCATGCCGGCGTCGTGCAGCGCGATGCCCGCGGCGGATGCGGCGCCGACGATCGCGCTGAGCGCCGACGGCCCGTCGTCGACGGGGACGATCCAGGTGCGCCCGCCGGTGAGCGCCGGTTCGCCGGTGCCGAACCGCGCCAAGATGTCGCGCACGGCGGCGCCGTCGGCCGGATCGACGACGGTGAGGGCGACGCGCTGCCCGCCCACCGACGACTTGAGCTCGTCGGCGGTGCCCTTCGCGATGACACGGCCCTCGTCGATGACCGAGATGGAGTCGGCGAGCCGGTCGGCCTCCTCCAGGTACTGGGTGGTGAGCAGCACGGTGGTGCCGTCGGAGACGAGGGTCTCGATGACATCCCACAGGCCCAGGCGACTGCGCGGGTCGAGGCCGGTGGTCGGCTCGTCGAGGAACAGCACCGGCGGTTTGATGACGAGCGCGCCGGCCAGGTCGATGCGGCGGCGCATGCCTCCCGAGAATCCCTTCACCGGGCGGTGCTGCGACTCGACCAGGTCGAACAGCTCGATCAGCTCGGTCGCCCGCTGCTTCGCGATCTTGGTGCCCAGGTGGTAGAGCTTGCCGACCATGACGAGGTTCTCGAAGCCGGTGAGGTTCTCGTCGACGGCCGCGTACTGCCCGCTCGCGCCGATCATCCGGCGGATCGTCTGCGGGTCGTCGAGCACGTCGACGCCGTCGATCGTGGCGGTGCCGGAGTCGGGGCGGATGAGGGTGGTGAGCACCTTCACCGTCGTCGTCTTGCCGGCGCCGTTCGGCCCGAGCAGCGCGGTGACGGTGCCCTGCGGCACCTCGAGGTCGAGCCCGTCGAGGGCGCGCACGACGGGCGCACCCTTCGGGGTGTAGGTCTTGACGAGTCCGGACGCCTCGATGAAAGCCATGGGCGGGATGCTACTCGGGGTAGGTGACGGGACGTTTAATCGCGAAGTGGCTGGGGGCTGCGCCGGGTCGCGGCTTCTTCTGATGGCGAGCGTCGCGCGCGCAGAATCGGCAGCTCAGGGTGGCAGGTGTCAGTGTTCAGCCGGTGGCGAGATGGAGGCAACACGACGTGGCGACTCGTCGCCTTCGCTAGACCGCGTGCGCGTGCTGGCCGAGTTCAGAAAGCTCGAGCCGCGTACTCCTACCGACCATTCGTGTCGACTGCTCGTGCCCGAGTTTTGTAGCTTCCGCGACGTGCCGCCCCGCCCCATATGCTCGAAGAATGCTCACCGGCAGAACTGACGTGTCTCAGTGGGACCTTGTGCGCGTCGAAACGCGGGGTGCATCGGCCAAGGTTTGGATTCGAGAGCCGGGCGGGCCGTCGGGGGTCCCGGAGTCGGACTGGCTCTTCAAGCCGGTGACGGTTCACCGCAATGGGACTACCCAAGTCGGCGACTGGACGGAAGTCGTCGCTTCTCGAATATCGGCCGCGGTGAGCGTCCCCTCCGCGGAGGCGCAGTTGGCTGTTCGCGGCGGCACCCAGGGCGTGATCCTTCGCAACGTGCGTCCGAATGGATTCGACATGGTCACCGGGCGGCTTGCAATGCTGGACGAAATCCACGTCGAAACGAGGGATTCCCGACGCCAGCAGACCGCGTCGATCGGCCATTCGCTCGACAATGTCCGCCGCACACTGGAACGATACGGCCCGCCACCCAGCGCCCAGTCGTGGTCCACTTGCGAGGCGTTCGACGTTTTCGGGGGCTACCTTTTGCTTGACGCATTGATCGGCAACGGCGATCGACACGAGCAGAACTGGTCGGTGTTGCGCGCGCAGTCGAGCAGCAACGCTGGGGCAGATGCGTTGGCTCCCGCCTATGACATGGAGGCGTCGCTCGGGTTCCAGCTCGCAGATGAGGCTAGGCTCGCTAGGCTTCGCGACCCGGCGAGCTTCGAGGCTTTCGTTCGAAAGGGCTTCGCGAGGCGTTTTCATGGTGATCTTCAAACGCCGCTCGTCGATCTCGCGGCGCGTGCCTACAGGATGTGCAGCATTGCTGGACGCTCAAGGATTGAAGCTCTAATCGATGACATTGCACGCATGAACTTTGCGCACTTCGTCGAGTCCACCAACGCTGTGTCGGAGGTTGCGCGTAGTTTTGCGCTGAAGGTACTAGAAAGTAACGAAAGGAGGATTCAAGATGCAATCGGTAATTGACTCGGGGCCCGTCGCCACGATTGCCGAGTTACTGGTCTTGTGGCAGCAGCCCTCGTCGAGGGCGATGTTGCCCGTTGCAATCCTCTCCTTCGACGGCGAGTTGTACCGCTTCCGATACGTTGATGGCGCTGCTGAACTCGATGGATTCCGTCCGCTCCTTGGTCTCCACGATTTCGATCGCGAGTATGAGAGCGATGAACTGTTTCCGCTCTTTCGCGAGAGAGTTCTCGATCCGGCAAGGTCGGATTACCAGCGAGTTGTTGACGAGCTCGACCTCGATCCCGCCCATGCGACTCCGTGGGAGCAGCTCATCCGCACAGGTGGGACCTCGGAGGGAGACACCATTCAGGTGACTCCATTCCCGCGTGCGACGGAAACTGGTTGGGAGTGCGTGTTCCTCGCCGCGGGCTTGCGCTATTTCCAGCAGAAGTCCGTCCGGACCGCGCGAGGGAGCACGCCTATCTACACCGCGGCTGAGTTTGAGGACGTGTTGGCGTCGCTTGTCCCGGGTGACCACCTCGAGGTAATCCCCGAACTCGGCAACGACTACAACCCCTCGGCCCAGTTGCTGTTTCATGAGGAGAAAGTCGTGGCGTACCTCCCCGACTGGCTCGCGAGACTTTGCGCCCCGTGGGCGAACGGTGGCAACGCACTAGTTGGCAAGACGATTCGCGTCAACGAAGCGGGCGCCGGCTGGCACCTGCGGCTGATGGCCGTAGTTTCCGCGGAGGAACCATTCGCGGAGGTCGACACACGGCTGCGGGACGGCGAAGCGCTGAAGTACTAACTCGCCGTCCCCGTGTGGCTTATCGTGCATCGAGCCGCACCCAGGGGATTCGCGGACGGCGTCCACGAAGAACTGCCACCGCCGGGTGCGCGCGACGCGCTCCGTGGCGCATAGTCTGGCGAGCGTCGCCGCGAAACGCACGCGGGTCTCGGTTCCAGTACTTGTGCTCGGCTGCGGCAGGTTGTCTTGCCCGCGCGCAGCGGCCGCGGCTTTCCATGAGTTCGACTCGGGCGCGCCGCGGGCCGCACGCCGGCTCCGGCGGGATTCGTTGCTGAGTAGATAGTGCCGCCATTAACGAACGAAAGCCCCCATCGTCATGGGGGCTTCGAGTGGCTCCGACGGGCGTCGATCC
>DCRR01000004.1:0-24246 GCA_002325245.1 Microbacteriaceae bacterium UBA1487
GCTCAGCGCGGAACGACCCCGAAGCGCCGCAGCGCGAGTGCCGGGTTCACCCGCCGCACCTCCGCGATCCGCGACGGCGAGATCCACGCCACCGCGACCTCGACGGCCTCGCCGACGGTGACAAGCTCGACCCCCATCGGATCGACCACCATGCTGTTGCCCGCGCCGACCGGCGGGGCGTGGTCCGCCGCGGCGACGAAGATCGTGTTCTCGAGGGCGCGGGCGGTCACGAGCGTGCGCCAGTGGTGCTCCTTCAGCGGACCACGCACCCACTCCGCCGGCAGCAGCACCAGGTCGGCGCCCGCATCCACGAGTCGCCTCGTCACCTCGGGGAACCGCACGTCGTAGCAGGTCTGCAGCCCGACCGTGAAACCCTCCCAGGAGAACAGCGGCTTCTGGTCGAGGGCACCGGCGACCACCCAGTCGCTCTCCTTCTGGCCGAAGGCGTCGTAGAGATGCATCTTTCGGTAGCTGGCCACCACCGCACCGGACGGATCCACCGCGATGAGCGTGTTGTGCACCCGCTGCACGTCGCCGGGCGCCGCCTCGATCATCCCCGCCACGAGATGGATGCCCAAGCGCGCGGCGAGCGCCCCGAGCGCGCCGCTGAACTCGCCGTCGAGCTCCTGCGCGAACGGCACCGAGTCGGCGCCCATCGCCGCCGTGAAGTACGACGAGTACTCGGGGAAGACGACGAGCCGCGCGCCGCGCGCGACGGCGAGCTCCGCCAGTCGTGTGATCTCGGCGAGGTTCGCCGCCGTGTCGTCACCGGGCGCGAACTGCGCCACCGCCACCGCCGCAGCGGCGTTCTCAGATGGGGCCATGCTCTCAGCCTAGGTCTGCGGGTCCCCGCAATCGGTGAACCAGCGCACGGTGCCCGCGTAGTCGGCGACGTGCAGCTCGACGCGCTCTCGCTGCTCGCCGAGGTCGGCATCCACCACGACCGTCTGCGAGTTGAGAATCTGCGTCGTGCGATCGTCGACCGGGTAGTTCCACGGCTCGGAGCGCTGCTCGACGACCTCGATCTCGGAGATGGTGCCGACCACCCCGTCGAGGTACGCCGCGCACTGCTCCGCGCCGTAGCGGTGCAGCACGGCCGGATGCAGGCTGGCCGCCAGCGCATCCACATCGCCGTTCGCGTGCCAGCCGTCGAACGCGGCAACGAAGTCGCTCGCCTCCTGCTCGCCGGTGGTGCTGGCCGCGAGGGCATCCTGCATCGTCGCGACCGCGGCGGGGTCGCCGTCGCAGGTCAGCGCGCGCTCCTCCGCGGTGACCGCGACCACCACGGAGTCGGCGGGCACGGTTTCGGTGGTGCCGTCGGCTCCGCGCAGCGTCACATCGCCGACCGCGTAGTCGTTGTAGCGGGAGACGGGAACGGCCGCGGCGATCACCCCGTCGGGCGAGACGATGCCCGAGACGGAGTCGACGTCGGCTCCCGGGGTGTCGACCTCGAAGGCGGCCCCATCGGCCGCTCCCGCGGCGACGATCACCAGGATCACGAGCTGGTACCACGAGGGGCTGCCGAGGAAGTAGGGATACGGCGAATGCCCGACCGCGGAACAGGACGCCGGAGCGAGCGCGGCGCTCTCCACCGACGAGGTCGAGGCGGGCTCGTCGGTCGGGCCGCTGACCGCTCCCGGCGTGACGGCAGACCGCGGCAGCAGGAACAGCACGAGCACGACGATCAGCAGCACGACGAACAGTGCCAGCAGCAGCAGGAACCACCAGCGCTTCCACACCGGCGTCTCCGGCGCGGGCGCGGTCTCGCCCGCCTCCCCGCCGCCGACGGCCGAGGCCGCCCCGGCCGCTCCCCCGGTCTCGGGGCGCGGCGGGCACGGGAACGGGGCGCCGATCTTCTTCCAGGTGGTGCGCGTGCTGCCGGTCGGCGTCTCGTCGTACTTCCACTTGCCGATCACGGCCCAGCCGCTCGAGCGCACGTCGGTGTCTTTGAGGATCTGGCTCATCGCCGCCGTGGTGCCGAGGAACGCCCCGACGAAGGCCGCGCCGACGGCGGCGACGCCGCCCGCGCCCGCCACCGCACCGGTGGCCCCGGCCCCGCCCAGGGTGCCGGTGGTGGTCGCGATGGTGCCCTCGGCGATCCCCGCGGTGACGGTGCCGTAGGCGAGGTCGCCGAACAGCCCCGCGACGCCGAGCCCGCCGCCCGCGGCGCCCGCCGCGGGACTCAGCAAGGTGTCGTAGTAGTCCTTCAGCAGCGTGTCGGTCACCCACTGCTCGTAGTACTGCTTGAGCAGCGCGAACTTGTAGCGGTACTCCTCCTCGACGACGGCCTGCTCCTGCTGACACACGCCGCCCCCGACCGGCACCACCCGGAACTCGGGCTTCGTCGTGGCGGTCGTCCGCCACTCGGTGTGCTCGACCTCCAGCGCCTCCACGTCGAAGCGATTGAAATACGCCCAGCGGAATACTTCGTTGCCGGCTTCGTCGGCCTGCATCGACTCCGAGAGCCAGATCTTCTCGTTCGGATGCTTCGGGCTGTGCGTGAACCCGTCCGCGGTGGAGACCCGCAGATCGGGCGGTGACGCGTAGATCGGCGCATCGGTGGGCACGGGGGCGTTCGGGTCGGCAGGCATCGGCTGCTCCGTCCGGTCAGGCGAGCGCCAGCCACGATCACCGGCGCGCGCGATGGGGTGTCCGGTGCCCGTCACCGTACGCCCCTGAAATCCAGAGGTCAATGGCGTCGGCGGGCCGGAGTAGCCTGTGCGGCATGACCTGGGACCGCGATTTCGCGGGCGCCTCCGCCCACCGCGAGCACGCCCGGCTGCGGCGCGAGCGCGAGGCGTCGGCGGATGCGGCGCCCGAGAGCATCCAGGACCTGCTGCGGGATGCGGGCCGCCGATCGCGTGACGTCCGGGCCTGGGAGAAGGGCGCAGCCGGCGAATCGATCGTGGGCCGCACGCTCACCGAGCTCGCCGACCACGGCGTGCGCGTGCTGCACGATCGCCGCGTTCCGGGCGGCACCAGCAACCTCGACCACCTCGCCATCGCGCCGACCGGCGTCTACGTGATCGACGCCAAGAACTATGCGGGGCGCCCGCGCGTCGAGACCTTCGGCGCGGGCGAGGCGACCACGAAGCGCCTGTTCATCGGCCGCGACGACCGCCACCACCTGGTGCAGAGCGTGCAGTGGCAGACCCGCGTGGTGGAGGCGGTGCTGGCCGATGCCACGGTGCCGGTGCGCGGCATCCTGTGCTTCATCGGTGCCGACTGGGAGGTGCTGAACGGCTACCTCGTCGAGGGCGTCGGGGTCACCTCACCGGAGCGGCTCGCCGACCTGCTGCGCCTGCCCGGCCCGCTCGACGCGGCGCGGGCCGAGGTGCTGCATCGCCATCTGCTCACCTCGCTCGACGCGGCGTGACGCGACAGCGACGGCGTCAGTCCGCTCGACCGGCGAGCGCGTGGACGACCGAGGCGCTGTCGACGTACAGGCGGCGATAGAGCTCGAACAGCGCGTCGTAGCCCGCGGCCGTCGAGGCGTCGGGCTGCACGCGTCGCGCCGGAGGATTCCGTTCGCCGATCGACACCTCGGCGACGGCCGAGGCGGCGAGGTACGCCGCACCGAACGAGGCTCCCACGGTGACGCGCGGAACGACCTGCTCGAGCCCCGTCACATCCGACACGATCTGCAGCCACAGCTCGCTCTGGGTTCCGCCGCCCACCGCGACGACGCGGTCGACCTGACCGGCGGCAGCGCGGAACGCCTCGACGTGGTGGCGAACGCCCATCGCGGTCGCCTCCAGCACGGCGCGGTACAGGTCACCTCGGGAGTGCTCGAGCGTGAGCCCTGCGATGACGCCGCGCGCGAAGGGGTCCGCGATCGGGGTCCGCTCGCCGGCGAAGTACGGGAGCAGGAGCAGCCCGTTGGCGCCCGCGGGCGACTGCGCCGCCTCGCCGAGCAGGGTCGGGTAGTCGACGTTGCCGACGAGCTTCCGAAGCCAGCCGGTGATCGCCCCCGAGGTGGCCATCCCGCCCGCGAGGTTGTAGCTGTCCTCGAACGCGCCGACCGTGCTCCACAGCTCCGGGGCGGAGGCGCGCGCGCTGAGCGTGTTGATCAGGAACATCGTGGTGCCGTACATCAGCATCAGATCGCCCGGGTTGTGCCCGTCGACGCTGATCGCCTCCGACCACGCGTCGATCGTGCCCGCGATGACGGGGATGCCCGCCGGCAGGCCGGTCGCCTCTGCCGCCTCGGCCGAGACGCCGCCGATGACGGTGTCGGCCCAGACCAGTTCGGGCAGCTCGATCTCGCCGACCAGGTCGTCGACCCACGGGCGGTACCACTCGCGGGCGCGGATGTCGTAGAGCGGAACGCTCTGGCTCGCCGACTGGTGGTCGAGCACGTACGCGCCGGTCAGCTTCCAGGCCAGATACGAGGACGGCATGAACAGGCGCCGCGCGGCGCCGAAGACCTCCGGCTCGTGCTCGGCGAGCCAGGCCAGCTTCGGGCCGACAGCCTGCGTGCTGAGCGCCGAACCGCAGACATCCTCGACCGCCTCGGCACCGAGCCGCTCGGTCAGCTCGGCGATCTGGACGTGCGCGCGCGTGTCGACGCCGTACAGGATCGCGGGGCGCAGCGGCGTGCCCGCCTCGTCGGCCAGACCGACGCAGGGGCCCATACCGCTGACGCCGACCGCCACGACGGTCGCCTCGTTCTGCCGCAGCTCACGGGTGATCGCGACGAACTCGTCCCACCACTCCGCCATCGACATCTCGACGTGGCCGGCGACCGGCCGGGAGACCTCGTGCTCGCGGACGGCGGTGGCGAGGATGACCCCGTCGAGTCCGACCAGGACACCCTTGCTGCTCGAGGTGCCGATATCGACACCGATCACCGCATCCATCAGCTCAGAACCGTCTCTCGCACGACATGCACCTTCCCCTGCGCGGGCTACTTCCTCGGTGAAGCGAAGAAGGCCCGACCAAGTGGTCGGGCCTTCTTCATCTGGTTGCGGGGGCAGGATTTGAACCTACGACCTCTGGGTTATGAGCCCAGCGAGCTACCGAACTGCTCCACCCCGCGGCACAAGGATTGACTCTACCATGGCCGCGGGGTGGACACGAATCGGGGCGTCAGTCCAGCGCCGCAATCGCGCGTTCGACGGCCGCCTGCATCCGCTCGTCGGCCTCCGCGGCGGCGACCAGGTCGCCGTCGGCGTAGGCCTGGTTGCGGTCGGTGAGGGCCGCCTGGTAATCGCGCAGCGCCGCCTCGAGCGCGGCGTTGTCGGTGGTGTCCGGCGTCTCCGTGCCGGGGTCGGTCGGGTCGGTCGGCTCCGTCGGCTCGGTCGGGGTCTCGACGTCGCCGTCGCCGGCGCTCGCACCCGCGTCGCCGCCGAACAGCACATCGAGAGCCTCGGTGAGCGTGTCCTCGAACGCGACCTTGTCACCGAAGGCGACCAGGATCTTCCGGAGCAGCGGGTAGCTGGTCTCACCCGTCGACTGCACGTAGACCGGCTGCACGTAGAGCAGTCCGCCGCCGACCGGCACGGTCAGCAGGTTTCCGCGGCTCACGCTCGTGCCCTGCTGCTCGAGCAGGTTCAGCTCGGTCGCCACCTCGGTGTCGGAGTTGAAGGAGTTCTGCACCTGACCGGGGCCGGGCGTGGTGTCCTGCTTCGGCAGTTCGAGAAGGGTCAGCTTGCCGTAGTCCTCGCCCGCATCCGCGTTGACGGCCAGGTAGCCGGTGAGCACCGAACGACTCGCGTCGCCGGCACCCTGCTGCGGGATGTAGGTCGAGTACAGCGTGAACGCGGGCGCCTCTGTTCCGGGCACCTGCATCGTCAGGTAGTACGGCGGCTGGGCCACACCGGAGGTCTGCGTCGGGTCGGCCGGGGTCGACCAGGCGTCGTCACCCGAGTACCACGAACCGGCCTGCGTCACGTGGTAGGTCTCGAGGATCGAGCGCTGCACCTTGAACAGATCGGCCGGGTAGCGCACGTGTGCCTGCAGGTCTTCGCTCATCTCGTCAGCCGAGACCAGCGTTGCGGGGAACACCTTCTGCCAGGTCTGCAGAATCGGGTCCTCCTCGTCCCACACGTACAGCACGACCTCACCCGTGTAGGCGTCGACCGTGGCCTTCACCGAGTTGCGGATGTAGTTGATGTCGTCCAGCGCATACGCGGGCGCCGGCGTGTAGGTGTCGGCGATCGCGCTCGAGAGCTGCTCGATCTTCGAGTACGGGTAGCTCGCCGTCGTCGTGTAGGCGTCGACGATCCAGACGATGCCGCCGTCGACGACCGCCGGGTACGGGTCGGAGTCGAGCGTCAGGTACGGAGCGACCTTCTGCACGCGCTCCATCGGCGAGCGGTCGTAGAGGATCTGCGAGTTCTCGTCGATGCCATCCGAGAGGATGATCTGCTCGCTCTGGAACTTGACCGCGTAGACCAGCTGCTTGAACAGGCTGTCGAGCTCCGGGCCGCCCTCCGCCTCGTAGGTGGTGAACGCGTTGCCGCTGCTGTCTTCACCGCCGGCCGGGAAGTCGAGCTCGATCGGCGAACCGTTGTCGGTGCCGCCGACGATCGAGTACTCGGGGCTCTCCTCGCCGAAGTAGACGCGCGGCTCGAACTCGCCGAGCGCACCGGAGTTCGGGATGCCCGACTCGAGGAAGCGGGGCTGACCGTCGACCTCGCGCTGGTTTCCGTACGCCGCCACGACGCCGAAGCCGTGCGTGTAGACGAGGGTGTTCGAGTACCAGGTGGTGCTCGTCTGGCCGCCCTGGTTGAGCTCGCGCAGCGCGATCACGGTGTCGGTCGACTTGCCGTCGATCACGTAGCGGTCGACGTCCAGGTTCGGGAACTGGTAGTACTGGCGCACCTGCTCGAGCTGCGCGAAGGTGTCGCCGACGAGCGCGGGGTCCAGGATGCGGATGTTGGCGGTCGTCTCGGCGTCGGCTCGGAGCGCGCCCGGCTCGGCATCCGTCACCGCGTTGTACGGCACCACGCTGACGTCGTCGAGGCCGTACGCGGTGCGGGTGGCATCGATGTTGCGCTGGATGTAGGGCGCTTCGAGCGTCTGCTCGCTCGGCTCCACCTGGAAACGCTGCACGAGCGCCGGGTAGATCGAGCCGATCACGAGCGAGGCGACGAGCAGCGCCGCCGTGCCGAGCAGCGGCAGGCGCCAGCGGCCGATGATCGCCGTCAGCAGGGCGAGCAGCGCCACGAGCCCTGCGGCGAGCGCGAGGATCGCGCGGCCCGGGATCACGGCGTTGACGTCGGTGTAGGCGGCGCCGGTGATGAGCGAGCCCTCACCGAGCACGGTCGCGTACTGGTCGAACCAGATGCTGACGGCCTGCAGGGCGAGGTAGAGCCCCGCCATGATCGCGAGGTGGATGCGCGCGGGGCGTGTGACGCGCACCTCGCGACCCGAGACGCGGATGCCGCCGTAGAGGTAGTTGGTGGCGAGCGCCGCGAGGCCGGCGACCAGGATGACGGCCGAGGCGTAGGCGAGGACGCCGCGGTAGAACGGCAGCTCGTACACGAAGAACGAGACGTCGAGGCCGAACTGCGGGTCGAGGCTGCCGAACTCGGTGCGGTTCAGGAACTGGAGCACCGTGGGCCAGCGCGTCGCGGTGGAGACGCCCATGAACAGCCCGAGCACGAGCGGGATCCCGTAGATCGCCAGGCGACGCAGCGGCTCGATCACCTGCTGGTAGCGATCCAGCTGCGCGCTCAGCTTGGCGTACACGGGACGCGTGCGGAACGCGATCGTGATGCTCACCCAGACGACGAGCGCCATGGCGATGAAGCCGATCGCGAACAGGGCGCCGAAGGCGAACCACTGGGTGGTCAGCACCTCCAGGTAGCCCAGCTGGTCGAACCAGAGGATGTCGGCGTAGAAGCCGGAGAAGGTGATGAAGCCGATCACGATCACACCGATGATGGCGGCGGTCACGGCAAGGGCAACTCGGGTCGAGCTGCGCGCGGGGCGCTGCTGTTCGGTCCGGTTGGTGGGCGAAGTCACGGGTGGCTCCTGTCAGGTCTTCCGTCGGCACAGACGGATCCCTGACATCCTACGTGGCGCGCGGCCGGGGCCACCGGGTCTTGACCCGACCTCGGCCCGCTGTCGACTACGGCTCGCAGCGCGCCAGATCGCTCGTGTCGGCGCCAGCCCCGATCGCCTCGACGGCTTCAAGGGCGTCATCGAGCGTGACCACCTTGAACACCTCGAGCCCGTCGGGGGTGTTCTCGACCACCTCGTCGCAGTTGTCGGCGGGGGCCAGGAACCATTCGGCGCCGGCTTCGAGCGCGCCGTACATCTTCTGCTGGATGCCGCCGATCGCGCCGACCGTGCCGTCCGCGGTGATCGTCCCGGTGCCGGCGATGTGCTCGCCGCCGGTCAGCTCGCCGGGGGTGAGCTTGTCGAAGATGCCGAGCGCGAACATCATGCCGGCGCTCGGTCCGCCGACGCTGGAGAGCTGGATCGAGACGTCGATCGGGAACTCGTAGGTGCCGCTCACGATCACGCCGATGACCGGGGTCGCCCCGTCCTCGGCGAGCGTCGGCGTCACCGTGACCTCCTGCTCGACGCCGTCGCGGCGGATGAGGAACGACATCGGCGACTCGGCGCCGTTCTCGCCGATGCGGGCCCGCAGCGCCGACACATCCGGCGTCGCGACCCCCGCGGCCGCGAGAATCTCGTCGCCCGCCTGGAAGACCCCCTCGGCCGGAGTCCCCTCCTGCACCGCGGCGACGTCGACGACCCCCGCGTACTCGATGTCGAGCTCGTTGAGCGCGGCCGCGACAGCCTCCTGCTGCGAGTTCTGCATCTCGATTGCGGACTGCTCCTGAGCCTCTTCGGTGCTCTGCCCCTCGGGGTAGACCGCCTCGATCGGCACGACTGCGCTGCTCGGCTCGAACCACGCGGTGGCGATGTCGATCCAGCTGGGCTGGCTCGTGGGGTTGCCCTGGATGCGCACCGTCAGCAGGTCCAGCTCGCCGCTGGTCGGGTACGTCTCCGCCCCCTCGATGTCGATGAGTGGCACCGCCTCACCGTCGATCAGCACCTCGCCGAGCGTGTCGTACACCGGGCCCGGCTTCTCGATCACGTACGGCGCGGGCGCGCTGCCGAGCAGCAGTGCCCCCACGACGGCCCCCGAGAGGAGCATCCAGCCGATGCCGCGCGCGATCGCCGTCCGACGCTGTTCGCGGTGCAGGGCTTCCCGCTCCTCGGGACTCGGACGGTTCGAGGGCAGGGGAGGGAAGATGTCGCTCACGGGATCCTTCGGAATGCGGGCTCGGCACCGCGGCACTGTTCGCTCCCGGCGCAAGGCCAGTCGCCCCCGTCACGGCGAAAACCCGGGCGGTGCCACGGGCCACCGGTTAGCGTAGTTGGCATGCCTGATGATCCGCGGGATGAGCCGGAAGCGGCCGACAACGACGACTTCCGCGAAATGCTGCGCGAGTTCCTCTCCGGCGACGGAGACATGGACCCCGCGAAGCTCGCGAGCGCCGCGGGCCTCCCCTCCGATCCGGCGCTCGTCGCCCGACTGATCGGCCAGTTGCAGGACGCGCTGACCAACACGACCGACGGCGTCAACTGGGATCTGGCTCTCGAGCAGGCGACGACGCTCGCGGCGCGGGGCGCGGTTCCCAGCACCACCGACGAGCGCGCCTCGTTCGAGTCCGCACTGCACGTCGCCGCGCTGTGGCTCGACGAGGCCACCGACATCGCCGGCCTCACCCAGGAGCCGGTGCTGCTGAACCGCTCCGGCTGGGCCGAGTCGACGATGCCGGTGTGGACGCAGCTCGCCGAGCCGGTCGCGACCTCGATCGCGGACGCCCTGACGGAGGTGCTCGACGAAACCCTCCCCGACGACGCGACCGGGATGCTCGGTGCCGACCCGGCGAAGCTGCTGCGCAACGTGGGCGGCACGCTGTTCGCGATGCAGCTCGGCCAGGTCGTCGGGCAGCTCGCCGCCGAGGTGGTCTCGGGCGGCGACATCGGCATTCCCCTCAGCGACGGCGACCAGCGCCAGGCGGTCATCGTGCCGCAGAACGTCGACGCCTTCGGCGCCGGCCTCGACATCCCCCTCGACGAGGTGCGCATCTACCTGTCGGTGCGCGAACTGGCGCACGCCCGGCTGTTCCGGCACGCCAAGTGGCTTCGCCTGCAGCTGATCTCGCAGATCACCGACTTCGCGCACGGCATCCACGTCGACACGGAGCAGATCGAGAACCTGGCGACCCAGTTCGACCCGAGCAACCCCGACGAGCTGCGCGATGCCGTGACCAGCGGCGCGCTCATCCCGCCGAAGAGCGAGGAGCAGCTGGCGGCGCTCGCCCGGCTCGAGACGCAGCTCGCTCTCATCGAGGGCTGGGTCGATGTGGTCACGGCGAGCGCCACCACCCGACTGCCCAAGAGCGGCGCGATCGCCGAGACGGTGCGCCGTCGCCGCGCGTCCGGCGGACCGGCTGAGTCGGCCTTCGCCACCCTGGTCGGGCTCGAGCTTCGACCGCGGCGCCTGCGTGAAGCCGCCGCGATGTGGCAGAAGATCAGCGACGCCGTCGGGGCCGACGCGCGGGATGCGCTCTGGGCGCACCCCGACGTGCTGCCCACCGCGGAGGACATCGACGACCCGACGGCGCTCATCGCCCGGCTCACCGCCACGGAGCCGACCGAGGACGACGTCGACCGCGCCATCGCCGACCTGCTCGGCGACGAGACGGGCGACCGGCCGCGCGAGGAGTAGCTCCGGGCCGCGCAGGTGTGGAGAGCGCCGACGGCGCGCGGCGCAGGCGCGGACCATGGACTGATGGTCCTCCGGCTCGATCCTCGGTTCCCCGTCATCTGGCGCTCGCCCTCCGCCCTGCAGATCGGCACCCACACCGGCGTCATGCTCGACCCGGTCGACCCGCCCACCGAGCGCGCCGTCACCGCGCTCGTCGCGGGCATCTCGGAGTCGGGCCTGCGCATGATCGCCAACGGGATCGACCCGGAGGCGCTGCTGGACCGTCTCTCCCCTGTGCTGCTTCGCGCCGAACCGCGACGCCCTCGCATCGCCGTGACCGGCGACGGTGCGCTCGCGAAGGAGATCGCTCGACAGCTCGACGAGGAGCACGAGCGCGTCTCGGCCGACGCGCGTCCCGACCTGGTGATCGTCGTCGCCGACCACGTCCTGCAGCCCGACGACCACGGTCGGTGGCTGCGACGCGACGTGCCGCATCTGCCGATCATCGTGAGCGAGGAGCGCATTGAGGTCGGCCCGTTCGTCGTGCCCGGTTCGGGCGCGTGCCTGTACTGCGTCCACCTGTTTCGCTGCGAGGCCGACCCGGCCTGGCCCGCCCTCGCCACCCAGCTGGCGCGGCGTGCGCCCGCCGCGCTCACCCGCACGGCGATCGCCGAGGCGAGCGCGTTCGCGGTACGGCGCAGTCGCGAAGAGCCCGAGCGGTTCGGCCGGGTGTGGAGCATCGACCCGCGTGGCGGGCGACTCACCGAGGGGCGCGTGGCCCCGCATCCCGAGTGCTCGTGCCGAGCTCTGCCAGAAAACGGCTCGGCTCCCGACGCTGCCCCCGAAGCCCCGCCCGCGACCACGACAGAGACAGCCGTCGCCGTGCCCGCGTGATGCCGACGTAGAGCAGCCGTCGCTCCTCATCGATGCCCGCAAGCCCACGCGCGTGGCTCACCGGCACCAGCCCCTCGCTGAGCCCGACGAGATAGACCGAATCCCACTCGAGACCCTTGGCGCTGTGCAGGGTCGACAGCACGACGGAGGAGAGCGTCGGCTCGTGCTGCGCCGACTGCCGGTCGCGCAGCTCCGCCACGAAGGCGGCGAGCGTCGTCCCCTCGGGCGCCTGGTCGGCGAGCTCGATGATCGCGTTGAGCGCCTCCCAGCGCTCGCGCACCGCTCCTGCGCCCTCCGGCGCCTCCGTCGACCAGCCGTTGGCGCGCAGCACGTCGCTGACCGACTGGAACAGCGGAGGCTCGGGCGTCGCCCGCTGCTCGCGCGCCACGCTGCCGAGCTCGAGGATCGCGCGCTTCACAACATCGAGATCGAAGAACTTGGTGCCGCCGAGCTCCCGCACGCTCACGCCGGCCTGGGCGATCGCCGTCTGAAGGTGCGGCCCTTGAGCGTTGACCCGGTACAGCACCGCGATCTGCTCGGGGCGCGTCCCGTTCGCGATCTCCTCGGCGATCGCGGCGGCGACGGCGCGAGCCTCGTCGGCGTCGGTGTCGTAGGCGACCGGCGCGGGAACCTCGGCGCGCGGCGCCGAGGCGACCGCCGGCGTCAGCTCCAGCGCGCCGGCGCGACCGCGCATCAGCCGGTTCGCCAGGTCGATCACGGGTCGTGCGGAGCGGTAGTTGCTCTCGAGCCGGACGACGCGCGCACCCGGGTAGCGCGAGGCGAAGCCCAGCAGGTAGTCGCTCGTCGCGCCCGTGAACGAGTAGATCGTCTGGCTCGCGTCGCCGACGACGCAGAGCTCTCGGCGCTGACCGAGCCACAGATCCAGCAGCGCCTGCTGCAGCGGGGAGACGTCCTGGTACTCGTCGACGACGAAGAAGCGGTACTGCGCGCGGACCTGCTCTGCCACCCACGGCTCGTCCTCGAGCATGCCCGCCGTCGCCAGCAGCACGTCCTCGAAGTCGATCTGACGGCGCTCGTCCTTGATCCGCTCGTAGCCCTCGTGCAGCGCCACCATCGTGTCGACGGAGATGTCGTTCGGCATCGGACGCGAGGCCGCCGCCCGGCCGTACTGCTCGAGGGTGAGCTGCGAGACCTTGCGCCACTCGATCTCGGCCGCGACATCGCGCAGCACCGCGGTGTCGAGCTTCATCCGCACCGACTCGGCCGCGTGCGCGATCGCCGGACCCTTCGCGGCGAGGATGCGCGGTGTGGAGCCGCCAATGACGCGCGGCCAGAAGAAGTTCAGCTGGGCGAGCGCCGCCGCGTGGAAGGTGCGCGCGCTCACGCCGCCGGCGCCGAGTGCCCGCAGCCGGGTGCGCAGCTCCCCCGCTGCCCGGGTCGTGAAGGTCAGCGCCATCATGCGCTCGGGGTCGAAGGCTCCGGTCGCGACGCCGTAGGCGATGCGGTGCGTCAGGGCTCGGGTCTTGCCGGTGCCGGCACCCGCGAGGATGCACACCGGCCCGAGCAGCGCCTCCGCGGCCTCGCGCTGCTGCGCATCGAGTCCCTCGAGGATCTTCTCGGCGTTCACGGCGTGCGCTGCCCGTCGTCGATCTCGGCGCCGAACCAGTCCTCGATGATCCGACGGGCGATGGAGGTCGGGCCGGGCAGCAGGATCTCGCCCAGCGCGTCTTGAAGCTCCGTCCGGCTGAACCAGCGCAGCTCCAGGATCTCCTCGCCGTCGGGCCGACCGGTGGGGTCCTCCCCTTCGGCGAGTCGAGCCCGGAAGCCGACCATCAGCGAGGCGGGGAAGGGCCACGGCTGCGAGCCCAGGTAGACCGGGTCGACGACGCGCAGGCCGGACTCCTCGAAGATCTCGCGCTCGACGGCCGCCTCGAAGCTCTCGCCGGGTTCGACGAACCCGGCGAGCAGGGAGAAGCGATTGGACTCCCAGACCGCGTTCGAGCCGAGCAGGAGCCGGTCGTCGGCATCGGTCACGCCGACGATGACCGCCGCGTCGGTGCGCGGGAAGTACTCGGATCCGTCAGTCGGATCCCGGCGCACCCAGCCGGAGAGCACCGACTCGGTGGGGCGTCCGCTGCGGGGCGAGAACGCGGCGCTGCGGTGCCAGTTGGCGAGCGCGAGCGCCTGCGTCACCAGGCCCGCGTCGCGAGCCCCGAGTCGCGCCCCGAGTCGGCGCAGATCACCCCAGGAGGCCGCGCGCGGAATGAGGCCCGCCTCGGTGAGCGCGTCGACGCCCTCGTCTTCGACGACGAGCGCGAGCACGGGGATGCCGGCCGCCAGCTCGTCGTCTCCCGGGAGCACCGTGCCGAGAAAGAGCACGAGCGTCTCGGGCGGGAGCGCCGCGAGCGGCGGCGCTTCGGGAAGCAGAACGCGCGGCTCGGCGTCGCCGTGCAGCAGCACCCGTCCCTCATGGAGGACGACGATCCGGGCCCCCGGCTCGGACAGCAGCCCCTCGGGCTCGCGCGCGCGCCGCAGGTGGTCACGATCGAGCGCCGCCCGGGAGAGCGGAAGTCGCGTGCCGAAATCGCTGCGCACAGGCACCTCTCGGGAACGGACGAAGGGCGTGGCGTACGAGGCCGACGCACATGGGGCGACCTACCCTGTCTCCATGGCCAGGTCGCACTTCACTCTAGCCGCGCTCGCGACGTCGGCCGTGGACGGTCTGGACATCGCGGGCGCGACCCCCATCGGCTCCCCCGGCGGCGATTTCGACGCCGCCCTGCTCACCGGGCGGGACGGTCGGCACTGGATCGTGCGGGTGCCGCGCAGCGAGAGCGCCGAGGCGGCGCAGTCGGCCGATCTGGTCGCTCTTCGCGCGCTGAGCGCCGGCGTGCGCGCGCGGCTGCCGTTCGCCGTCACGACCTTCGCCGGGCAGGCCCCCGCCGGAGACACGCGCGCCGTCGTCTACGAGTTCGTCTACGGGGCCAAGGCCGAGCTCGCGAGCCTCGACCACGACCTGGCGACCTCGATCGGCGAGGCCATCGCCGCGATCCACGCGCTGCCCACCAGCTTCGTCGCCGACTCAGGTCTGCCGAGCCGCACCGGCATCGAGGCGGCGCGCGACGCCGCCAAGCTGTTCGAGCGCGCGATCGCGACTCGCGTCGTGCCCGCCGTGCTGCAGCAGCGCTGGGAGCGCGCGATCGGCGACCCCACGCTCTGGCAGTTCGCCCCAGCCGTCGTCAACGGCGCCCTCGAGGCGGAGTCGTTCCTGGCCTCCGACGGCGTCGTCACCGGACTGCTGGGCTGGCAGTCGCTCCACGTGGGCGACCCGGCCGTCGACCTGCACTGGCTGCTGCGGGCCCCCGGCGACGGCATCGCCGAGACGGCGTTCGGCGCGTATGCACGGGTTCGCGGCTCCGTCGACCGACAGCTCACCGAGCGCGCCCGGCTGCTCAACGAGCTCGAGCTCGCCAAGTGGCTGCTGCACGGCACGGCGACGAAGTCGACGGAGATCGTCGACGATGCCGTGGAGCTGATGTCGGGGCTCGTCGACACGATCTCGCAGAACGACACCGCCTCGATCCGTCGCCCCGAGTCGACGCTCGACGTCGACGAGGTCGAAGAGCTGCTCTCGCGCACCGCCACCGCGCGCTAGGTCGGCGCCGCTCAGCCCTCGAGGATCGACTGCCCGCGCGGCACGATCCGCACGAGGCGACGCGGCGTGCGCAGGCTCACGCGGATGCGCAGCTGATGGCGCCGCGCCAGCACGATCGCGATCGTGATGCCCGCGAGCGCCGGGACGCCGCCGGCGACCGTGAACGCGATGTGCGGCCCGAAGTGCTCGGCGATGAACCCCATGATCACGCCGCCGAGCGCCTGGCCGCCCACGACGACCATGAAGTAGAACGACATGATGCGGCCGCGGATCCCGGGGTTGGTGGAGAGCTGCGTCATCGACTCCGCACCGGTCGCGAACAGCAGGCGCGTGATCCCGATGCCGACGAGCGCCCCGAGGAACAGCGGGTACCAGGGCGCGACGCCGGCGAGCACGGTCACGAGCCCGTAGCCGATCGTGGCGATCACGATCGCGCGCAGCCGCAGTGACCGCCGCTGCGCCGACAGCACGGCGCCGACCAGCGCGCCGACCGCGGCGAGCGAGCTGTAGAGGCCGTAGCCGGCGGCTCCCGTGCCGAACGTCGTCGCGGCCGCGGTGAAGAGCACCGGGAGGTTCATGCCGAAGACGGCGACGAATCCGAGCAGCACGATCGGCCAGAGGATCGTGGGCTTGCGCCGTGCGTACGCGAGCGCCTCGCGGATCTGTCCGCCGCCGCGCGCCTGGCGCGGGGCGCGGTGAAGCTCGTGCACTCGCATCACCAGCAGCATGGTCAGCGCGACCCCGGCGGCGGCGGCGTTGATGGCGATCGACCAGCCGGAGCCGACCGCGACGATGAGCACGCCCGAGATCGCGGGACCGAGGAGGCCGCCGAGGTGGAAGATCATCGCATTGACGCTGATCGCGTTGCGCAGCCGCGAGGTGCCGACCATCTCGCTCACGAAGGCGGACCGGGAGGGCCCGTCGATCGCCATCGCGACCCCGGTGGTGGCGGCGACGAGGAAGACGTGCCAGACCTCGACAGCTCCGAGCAGCACCAGGACGGCCAGAAGCGCGTTCGAGACCAGGCCCACGGTCTGGGTGGCGATCAGCACCCGGTGCCGGTTGGCCCGGTCGGAGAGCACCCCCGCCCAGGCGCCGAGCACGATCGTCGGGGCGAACTGGAGCGCGACGACGATGCCGACGAGCGCGACGTTGCCGGTGAGCTCGAGCACCAGCCAGTCGATCGCGATGCGCGCCATCCAGCCTCCGGTGTTGGCGAACAGCTGACCGATGACGTACATGCGGTAGTTGTACGAGCGCAGGGCGATGGCGGTGTCGCGCCAGCGGGGTCGTCCCGTGACGACGGGAATGGGGGCGGTGAGATTTTCGGCCTCGATGCCGGATACGGAGGTCATGTCCCTCCCACGTTACGTGCGGGCGCGGCATTGAATTGTGGAATGCTGACTATAAGTCCTATTGATTTATCGAATGGAGCACGGTGTTCGATCCGGTTCTGCTGCGCACCTTCGTCGCCCTCGCCGAGACGCTGAGCTTCACCCGCGCCGCCGAGCAGCTGGGGCTGAGCCAGCCGACGGTGAGCCAGCAGATCCGCAAGCTCGAGGCGGCTGCCGGTCGGATCCTGGTCGCCCGCGACACCCGACAGGTCGCCCTGACCGACAACGGGGATGCACTGCTCGGCTTCGCGCGCACCATCCTCTCGGCACACGACGAGGCGGCGGCCTACTTCACCGGCTCCGCCATGCGCGGACGACTGCGCTTCGGCTCCGCCGACGACCTGGCCCTCACTCAGCTGCCGCAGATCCTTCGCGACTTCCGCCAGCTCTACCCGCACATCAACCTGGAGCTCACGGTCGGGCAGAGCCCGTACCTGAATCGCCGGCTGCGTGCCGGGCAGCTGGACCTGGTCTTCGTGCGCCAACCGGCGGACGAGGGTGTCGGCCGCGTGGTGCGACGAGAGCGACTCGTCTGGGCGGCGCATCCCGCCGTCACCCTGGAACCCGACCAGCCGGTGCCGCTGATCGTCTACCAGGCCCCCAGCCTGTCGCGGCAGGCGGCGATCGATGCACTGGAGGCGGCGGGACGCACGTGGCGGATCACCTGCAACACGCGTGAGATCAACGGAGTGCTCGCGGCGGTGCGCGCCGGCATCGGCATCGGCGCGTTCCCGCAGAGCATGATCCCCGGCGATCTGGTGCCGGTCACCAACACCTTCGGCCTGCCGCTGCTCGACGAGGTCGAATTCGCGCTGCTCGACAACCCGCAGGCCGATCGCGGCCCGATCGACGCTCTCGCGTCCGCGATCGTCAGCCGCTCGCGTCTCGACGTCTGAGCTCCGCGGCGGAGGCCGCCGGCCCGGCGCGGCTCGCGCGGTCAGCCGAGCGCGGCGCGCCAGCGCTCCCGCAGCTCGTCCTCGCTCGAGACGTGCTCGGGGCGGATGATGCGATCCTCGGCCACGAAGTAGAACGCCGCGTCGACGAGTTCGGGATCAACCCCCGCCCAGCGCGCGTAGGCGAGCCGGTAGAGCGCGAGCTGGAGCTGCTTGCGCTCGAGATCCTCGGCATCCTTCGGCGCCTTGCCGGTCTTCCAGTCGACGATCTCGAGCCGGCCGTCGCGCTCGTAGACGGCGTCGATCTTGCACACGATGGTGCGCCCGTCGAACGGCAGGTGGATCTCCCGCTCGACCTCGACCGGCTTCAGTTCGGCCCACGGCGAGCTCTCGAACGTCGCCTTCAGCTCGGCGAACCGGTCGGCGTCGACCGCGACCAGCTCCGTGTCGGCGTCGATGTCGAGCTCGGAGAAGCGCGCATCCAGCTCCTCCTCGAGCCCGTCCGGGTCGGCGCGGTGCTCGACCCAGGCGTGGAAGAGGGTGCCGAGCCGCGTGGCGCGGTACGGGCGCTCGGGCATCGGCCGGCGCAGCTCCGCCGTGACCCGCTCCGGGTCGGAGACGTACTCGTGGAAGCGCGAGGCGGGGATGCGCGCGGGCGGCGCGACCGCCGGCGGCCCCGCCAGCTGCTGGCGGCGCTCGGCGAGCAGCAGTTCGACATCGCGGGCCCACGGCCCGGCGGCCGCGGTCGCCGACTCGACGCTCTCCTCCTCGAGCGCGCCGCGCACCAGCTCTCCGGCGGCCTCGACGCGCGCCCGCCGATGGCCGAGCGGATCACGGGGCCAGCTGACCGTCGCCGGTTCGCCGAGCAGCGGGTTGACGTCGAGCTCGGCCGGTTCGGTCGGCAGCGCGTCGATGACGCCCGCCTGCTCGAGCTCGCTGAGGAACCGGCTCGGCCCGCGCCACTTGGTCTGCGACGACCAGAACGAACCTGAGAGCAGCAGCTCATGGCGCGCGCGGGTGATCGCGACGTAGGCGAGGCGACGGTCCTCGTCGAGCTGACCGGCGCCGACCTGCTTCTTGAACTCGGCGAAGCTCGCCCGCAGCTCGGCGCGCGAGGTGGCGCTGCGCCACGCGAAGACGGGCAGCGCGTGGGTGTCTCCGCGGAACTCGTACGGCAGCTGGCCGAAGCCGACCCAGGCGCCGGTGTCGCGAGCCCGCGACGGCAGCTCGCCCTCGACCAGCCGCGGCACGGCGACGAGGTCCCATTCCAGGCCCTTCGCGCCGTGGATCGTGAGGATCTGCACGCATCCCGGCTCGGGCGGGTCGCTGCGCGGACTCAGCCGGTCGCGCGACTCGGCCTCCCGCAGCCAGCCGAGGAAGGCGCGCAGGCTTCCGCCGCGACCCAGCTGCTCGAACTGCGCGAGCGCGTCGAAGAACGCCTCGAGCACACGCGCGCTGCCCGGTCGCGCCTCGTTGGCGGCGGCCTCGATGTCGAGATCGAGCTCCTGCAGCGTGACCGTCACCAGGTCGGCGAGTTCGAGGCGCGTGCGGGAGCGAAGACCCGCGAACAGCGCCCCCGCCTCACGCAGGCGCCGCAGCCCCTCCTCGCTGAAGCCGCGGATCGCGCCGTGCTCGCGCTTCTGCAGCGCGAGGAAGTCGAGGGCGTCGACGATCGAGGCGGACTCCTCCTCGATGACGGAGCCGCGCAGGCGATCGCGCACGACGTCGTCGAGCTCCTGCTGGTGCAGATCGCGCTTCTCGAGCCAGCGCGCCAGGTCGCGCAGCGCCGCGATGTCGGCGGTGCCGATCCGCCAGCGCGAGCCGACGAGCAGCCGGATGAGCTCGTTGCCCGCGCTCGGGTCGTCGATCACCCTCAGCGCCGCCACCAGATCGGCCGCGAGCGGCTGCGCGAGCAGCCCGCCGACACCGAGCACGTGGTACGGAACGCCCGCACGGGCGAAGGCCCCAGTGAAGTGCTCCAGGGTGGCCCGCGCCCGCAGCAGCAGGGCGGCGCTCGGCGGCTCCTTTCCCGCGGGCACCGCGCCGGGACGCAGGCGCTCGGCGAACCAGGCGGCCACCGCCTCCGCCTCCGCGACGACGCTCTCCTCGAAGCGGACGCTGATCGGGACCGCATCCGCGCCCTCGCGCGGGGTGAGCGTCTCGACCGCGACCGGGCTCCGAGCCGCAAGCGGCTCCAGCACGGTGTTCGCCGCATCCAGCACCTTCACGCCGTTGCGCCAGCTGGTCGACAGCGAGAACGAGCGCCGGGCGTCGAACCAGTCGGAGAACTCGCCGAGGTTCGCGGCGCTCGCCCCGCGCCAGCCGTAGATCGCCTGATGCGGATCGCCGACGGCCATCACCGAGTGCCCGCGGAACAGCGCCGAGAGCAGTCGGGTCTGGCCGACGCTGGTGTCCTGATACTCGTCGAGGATGACGACCTTGGATCGCGCGCGCAGCTCCTCGGCGACGCCCGGCGCGCGCTCGGCGATCCGCAGCGCGATGCGCACCTGATCGCTGTACTGCAGGTAGCCGCGCTCGTGCTTGCGCGCCTGGAACTCGCGGGCGGCATCGAGCAGCGCCGGCAGCGGGGCGAGCGGCGTGATGATCGAGGCCATGTCGGCCGCGTAGTCGTAGCGGCCTTCGGGCGGGATCTCGCCGAGCCGCGCGTAGTCCTCCGCCATCCGCTCCACCGCGTCGGCGTCGGCGAGGTGCTCCCCGAGCGAGGAGGCGAGCCGCAGCACCGCCGTCGCGACGGCGTCGACGCCCTTGCCCGCCTCCGCCAGGCGCGGATCGTCGCGCCCGACGACGACCTCGCGCGCGAGCAGCCACGAGGCGGCCTCGCCGAGCACGACCGCGTCGCCGTCGAAGCCGACGAGCGCGGCGTGGTCGCGGAACAGGGTGCTCGCGAAGGAGTTGTAGGTCGCCACCCGGGGCGCATCGAGCAGTTCGGCGCCGAGATCCTCGGCGGCATCCGGGTCCGGCTCGGCCACCAGGCCCGCCGCCCGCAGTTCGGCGATCCTCGTGCGCATCCGCTCAGCGAGCTCGCCCGCGGCCTTGCGCGTGAAGGTGAGGCCCAGGATCTCGGCGGGCCGCACGTAGCCGTTGGCGACCAGCCAGAGCGCGCGCGCCGCCATCGTCTCGGTCTTGCCGCTGCCGGCGCCCGCGACGACGAGCGCCGGTTCGAGCGGCGCCTCGATCACCGCGATCTGCTCCTCGGTGGGCCGGTGCTTCTTCAGGCGCTCGGCGATCTCGACCGCCGAGAACTGCGGCAACTCAGTCACTGGACACCTCCGGGGGCAGCTGCACGGCGCGGATCTCGGAGCCGTGGGCGAACGCGTCGTCGGTGAGCACGGCCTCGAACTCGGGACCGGTCATCGCCCGCGCCGCGGCTCGCACGCGCTCACGGAACGCCTCGCGCGCCTCATCGTCGAAGGCCGCCTGCGGGCGCACCGTGTACGGGAGCTTCTTCGACGTCGACGAGGTGTAGACCAGGCGTGCCTCGTGCAGCGGCACGTCACCGCCGCCCTCGAGCGCCCCCTCGGCGTGCGCGAGCTGGTAGGCGCCCAGCTGAGGATGCTCGGCGGCGGCCGAAGCGGAGGGAATGAACGAGCCGGTCTTCAGATCCATGATCACAAGACCCTCCGGGTGGGATTCGACCCGGTCGATCTTGCCGCGCAGCCGGGCCGGCGCGACGTCGAGCTCGAAGGCCCCCTCGGCCGAGACGAGTTCGCCGCCGCGCGCCTCGAAGTCCGCCAGGTAGCGAGCTAGCGCCGCGATCGCGGTGCGCGCCACCGTGCGCTGACGCAGCGCATCCCACTCCGACTCGAAGTGCAGCTCGCCCCAGCGTTCATCGAGGGCGGCCTGGAGTTCGTCGACATTGTGACCTGTCGCATGCTCGAGCACGTCGTGGATCAGCGTGCCCATGCCGACCGCGGGGCTCGTCGAACCGCCGCCCATCTGCTCGACGAACGCCTCCATCGGGCTGCGCTCGATCGCCTCGATGCGCGACGGCGAGACGCCCACGCGCGCCTCGGGCTCCGCGAGGTCGACGAGAGGCGCCTCGGTGGAGACAGGGAGAAGTCCGCGCCAGTCATCCGGGTGAGCTCCCGGCACCCCGTCGATCGCCAGCGCGACCAGCGCTGCGGTGGCCGCGGCGCGCAGCTCGTCGCGCGTGCCGGAGGTCGTGATCGTGCGCCGCAGCCTCCCGACCAGCGGACGCAGTCCCAAGGGACTGCGGTCCGCCTCGACCGGATCCGCGCCGCCGCGATCGGGGTCGGCGACCAGTTCGAACAGCGGACTCGGCGCCTCGTCGTCGCTCTGGATCGCCGCGACGACCAGGCGCGCGCGCGCACGCGAGCAGGCGAGCGCGAAGATGCGCAGCTCGTCGGCGAGCACGGCACGCCGCTCGTCCACCGCCGAGGCGCTCTCGGCGACCTGGCCGCGCAGCACGGCGACGAGATCGCCCGCGCCGAGCAGCGAGCCGCGCAGCCGCAGGTTCGGCCACTGGCCGTCCTGCAGACCCGCGACGACGACCGTGTCGAATTCGAGTGATCCGGCACCCGCGGGAGTGGCGACCAGCACCGTGTCGGCGAGCGCCTGCGGCGCGAGGGTGTCCTCGGGGACCTCGGCATCGAGCACCTCGGCGAGAAACGCCGCCGCACTCGAGTGCGGCGCGCGCTCGGCGAAGCGCCGGGCCGAGGCGAAGAGGGCGACGATGCCGTCGAGCGCGCGATTGGCCTCCTCAGCGGCCAGGCCCGCGCCGCGAGCCCGCTGCTCCCACGTCGCGGCGACGCCGGAGCCCTCCCAGGCCGTCCAGAGCAGCTCCTCCGCCGAGGCGCCGGACTCGTTCTGCGCGCGGATCCGGTCGAGCACCTCGGCGACGCGCGCGGCGCGACGACCCACCGCGTGATCGACCGTGGCGAGCCGGCCCGGGGCGGCGAGCGCCTCGGCCAGCAGTTCGCCGCCGTGGCGGGCCCCGCCCCCGGCGAGCTCCTCGGCGCGGAGGGTGAGCCGCAGCCGTCGCAGCGCGACCGCGTCGAGCCCGCCGAACGGGCCGAGCAGCAACTCCTCGGCCGTCGTCCCCGTCAACGGGGCGCGGCCGATCGCGACCTCGACGACGCGCAGCAGCGCCCCCGCCGCCAGGTCGTCGCGCAGCGCCGTCCCACCGGCGAGCGTGCGGGTGGGCACGTGGGCGAGCGCGAGCGCACGCGCCAGCCCCGGTATCGCCCGGGCGGTGCGCGTCACCACCGCGAGCTGGTTCCACGGCACCCCGTCCAGCAGGTGCCGCTCACGCAGCACGCGCGCGATCGCGTCGGCGTGCGACGCGGGACTCGCCTCGCGGATCGCCAGCAGGGGGCGCTCGACCGCGTCGGCGACCGCCGACTCCGCCGCACGCTGCATGCCCTCGCCCGCGGCGCCGATGCGGGCGGTGATCTCGGAGATCACGCGGCGAATGCTCGGGCCGTGCCGGTGCACGGTCGACAGCACGAGTCGGGGCGCCGTCGGGACTCCGAGCCGGACGCCGAAGCTGCCGACCGCATCCACCTCGCCGCCGCGGAAGCTGTTGCTCGCGGTGTCGGGGTCGCCGAAGCCGATGATGGTGACGCCCCGCTCGGCCAGGGCGCGCAGCATGCGCATCGTCGTCTCGGTGGCCTGCTGCAGCTCGTCGACGAGGACGAGCCGCACGCGCGAGAGGCGCTCGCCCAGGTCGCCGTCCTCGATCGCGTGCACGGCGGCGGCGCCGAGCTCGGCCGGATCGAGCATCTCGCCGCGCGCGCTCGCGAGCACCGTCTGGTATTCGACGGCGAAGTCGGCGGCCGCCACCCACGCCGGGCGACCCGTCGTCTGCCCGAGGCGTCGGAGCTCGGCGGGCGAGACCCCGAACTCGGTGGCGCGCATCAGGAGCTCGCGCAGCTCCACGCGGAAGGTCGGCAGGCGGCGCACCACCGCATCCAGGTGCTCGGGCCAGACCGGGCCGCGGCCGTCGTCGAGGTGCCCCTGCAGCAGCTCGCGGATCATCAGATCCTGGTCGGCGCCCGACAGCAGCCGCGGCGGCGCGGCGTCGTGCGCGCGCGCCTGAGCCGTGGCGAGCTCGAAGGCGACCGAGCTCGCCGTGCGCGCGAGCGGACCCGTCGTCACGACCGCGAGCTCGCGTGCCAGCCGATCCCGCAGCTCGGTGGCCGAGTGCCGGCTGCCGGTGATCACGAGCAGCTCCGCCGCGTCGTAGCCCCGTGTGTGCACGCGGTCGGCGGCGAGCGCCAGGAGCGTCTCGGTCTTGCCCGAGCCTGGCGCACCGATGACGACCGCGCTCGCCCCCTCGGGAAGCTCGAGCACGGCCCGCTGCGATTCATCCAGCTCGACGCCCACGCCCTCACGGTAGCGGGAGCGGCGGACATCCGTTCTGCCGACAGAGAACCGCGCACCCCCGGGGGCCGGGCATCGAATACGCTGACTCCGTGGACATTCGCATCGGTATCGCCAACACTGCCCGCGAGCTCAGCTTCGAGACCTCGCAGAGCCCCGCCGAGATCGAGAAGCTCGTCGCCGAGGCCCTCGAGTCGGAGGCGAAGTTCATCAAGCTCGCCGACGACAAGGGCAAGGTGTACATCGTGCCCAGCGCCTCGGTCACCTACCTGGAGATCGGCCCGGCGGAGAGCCGCCGCGTCGGCTTCGTCGCCTAGGTCGCGTCATGGAGTTCGTCTTCGTCGTCGTCATCGCCGCCTGCCTCGGAGCCATCGTGCGCTACACGATTCCGGGTCGCGACTCCCATGG
>DCRR01000004.1:24306-26730 GCA_002325245.1 Microbacteriaceae bacterium UBA1487
GGCCTGCTCTGGCTCGGCTGGACCTTCGACGGCGGCTGGATCTGGGTCGTGTCCCTGATCGCCGGCCCCGCTGCGGCCGTGGCCGCGGCGATCGCCCTGCCGCCCGCACGCGCCCGCGCCGACGAGCAGCTGCTCCACGAGCTCTCCGGCGGCCGCGCCTAGCCCCGCCCCCGCGCTCGGAGGATTGAGGCGGCCGGTCAGGCGGTGAGGCCGAGGGCGTCCATGCGGCGCGTGTGCGAGGCGACCAGCTCGGTGAAGACCGGCTCGATGCGCTCCTCGCCCGGCATGACGCCGTCGATCTCGAGCGCCTCGCGCGCCACCAGCATGGTGTCTCCGACGAGTCGGCGGCCCCACATGGCCAGCCGGGAGGCGAGCCGCGGACTCGTCTCGACGCCCGCGCGCAGCAGCTCGACGAGCACCGCCTCGCCGACCGTCACGCGCGCCAGGATCTCGGCGACGCGGACGCGCAGGTCACGCGGCAGGCCGCCGGCGAGTCCGGCCGAGAAGTCGGTCAGGAATCCCTGCGTCAGATAGCAGGTCACCAGGATCTCGTGCCAGTCGGCACCCTGCGTGCGGCGCTGGAAGTCATCCAGTTCGAGACGGTATGGCTCCATCGCCGCAACCGGGTCGTGCCCGAGTGCGCGCAGCTCGTTCACCACGGCCTCGTGGGCGTCGCCCATCTCGCCTGCGGCGCGCGTCAGCTCGCTCTTGCCCTCCGTGGTCGGCGTCGCCATGACGGCGCGCCCCAGATTCTCGAAGAGCACGAGGGTCAGATAGCCCAGCCGCCCGAGGTAGACCACCGGCTCGGGAGTCAGCGCGGCGAGTTCGACGCGCGCGACCTGGACCGCCTCCGTGCGCGAGCCGAGCGGCAACACGTGGGGACGCGGCCTTGATCGTCGAAACCAGCGCAACACGACGTCCAGACTACTCGGGTCTCGTCGCCCGGTAGACTGGGGGACAATTCACCACTCAGACGGGTATTCCTTGACTTTCTCCGATCTCTCGATCGACCAGGACATGGTCGACGCACTCGCCGAGAAGGGCATCCTTGAGCCCTTCCCCATCCAGACGCAGACGATCCCGCTCGCCCTCACCGGCCAGGACATCATCGGTCAGGCCAAGACCGGCACCGGCAAGACCTTCGGCTTCGGCCTTCCGCTCATCCAGGCGCTCGGCACCAGCCCCGAGCCCGGCGTTCAGGCGCTCGTCGTCGTGCCCACGCGCGAACTGTGCGTGCAGGTCGCCGAAGACCTCGAGCTCGCCACCTCGAAGCGCGACACCAAGGTCCTCGCGATCTACGGCGGCAAGGCCTACGAGGGCCAGATCGAGCAGATCAAGGCCGGCGCCCAGATCGTCGTCGGCACCCCCGGTCGCCTCCTCGACCTCGCCGGGCAGCGTCTGCTGAGCCTCGCGAACGTCAAGGTGATGGTGCTGGACGAGGCCGACAAGATGCTCGACCTGGGCTTCCTGCCGGATGTCGAGAAGCTGTTCGCGCAGACCTCGCCGACGCGCCACACGATGCTGTTCTCGGCCACCATGCCGGGTCCCGTCGTCACGCTCGCGCGCCGCTTCATGAACCGCCCGATCCACATCCGCGCCACGGACCCCGACGAGGGGCAGATCCAGGCGAACATCAAGCACGTCATCTACCGCGCCCACTCGCTCGACAAGGACGAGGTCATCGCGCGCATCCTGCAGGCCGAGGGCCGCGGCAAGACCGTCGTCTTCACGCGCACCAAGCGCGCCGCCGCGAAGCTGGTCGAGGAGCTCAACGACCGCGGCTTCAACGCCGGCGCCGTGCACGGCGACATGAGCCAGGAGGCGCGCGAGCGCTCGATGGCCGCGTTCAAGGCCGGCAAGAAGGACGTGCTCATCGCGACCGACGTCGCCGCCCGCGGAATCGACGTCGACGACGTGACCCACGTCATCAACCACACGATCCCCGACGACGAGAAGACCTACCTGCACCGCGCGGGCCGCACCGGCCGCGCCGGCAAGACCGGCATCGCCGTCACCTTCGTCGACTGGGATGACCTGCACAAGTGGGCGCTCATCAACCGCGCCCTCGATTTCGGCCAGCCCGAACCGACCGAGACCTATTCCTCGAGCCCGCACCTGTTCAGCGACCTGAACATCCCGGAAGGCTCGAAGGGACGCCTCAAGCCCTCCCCCGCCGCACCGCACCGCGAGAAGCCCCCGGCATCCCGCGAGGGCGGGCGGTCGCGTCAGCGCACCCGCTCCGGCGGGTCGGGCGGCGCGGGAACCGGTCCGTCGAGCACGCCGCACGAGGCGCACGCCGAGGGCAGCGGAACGCACGACGGCGCCACGCCGGCACGCCGCAAGCGCACGCGTCGTCGTCGCCCGAGCGGCGGCCAGGGCGGCGCCCCGACGCCTCCCACGGCGTAACGCGTTCGGCGGTCTAGC
>DCRR01000018.1 GCA_002325245.1 Microbacteriaceae bacterium UBA1487
AACTCCGCCTCGGGCGGGTCGTCCGACCAGAGCGCGAACACCCCGCCGGGATGCAGATGCCGAGCCAGCGCGCGCAGCCCGTCGGCGGTGTAGAAGTCGGCGTGCGTCGAGTCGAGGCGGTGGGTCGGCGTGTGGTCGATGTCGACCAGGATCGCGTGGAATCGCGGGGCGTCGTCCGCGCGCTCGCGGCGCGCGAGGTCGAAGAAGTCGTCGACGACGAGGCGCGTTCGCTCGTCGTCGAGCAGAGTGTTCGAGACCGGCAGCAGTCGGCGTTCGTGCCAGCCGACCACCTCGCCGAGCGCATCCACGACCGTCAGCGAGCGCACCCGAGCATCGGCGAGCGCGGTCACCGCGGTGCAGCCGAGGCCGAGGCCGCCGACGAGCACGTCGAGCGCGTCACCCGACACCGCGGCGAGGCCGAGGGTGGCGAGTTCTTCCTCCGCCACCGTGAACAGGCTCGACATCAGGTACTCGTCGTTCAGCTTCACCTCGAAGACCTCGACCCCGAGGTGCGGGTCGTGTCGACGGCGCAGCGAGATCTCCCCCATCGGGGTGATCTGGAAGTCGAGTTCTTCGAAGCCGATGCGCGCCATCCCCGAAGGCTAGTCGCCAGCCGACGAAACGGCGGCGCGAGGCGGAGCAGCCAGCGCGAGCGCATCCCGTACGGTGGTGCTGTGCGCTCGGACCAGCGCGCCCCCTCGGATCACGCAAGAAGGTGCACGGTGACCAGTCAAGCTCAGCGGCTCAACGCGCTTCTTGAGCTCGTGGCCGACCGCGGCTCCGTTTCGAACGCCGAGATCGCCGAGGAGCTCGGCATCTCCGAGGCGACCACCCGCCGCTACCTGCAACTCCTGGCCGATCAGCGCATGCTGACGCGGACCCGCGGCGGCGCCACGGCGCTCGGCTCCGGCTTCGAGTGGCCGCTGCAGTTCCGCGCGGACCGCCAGACCGACCAGAAGCTGCGGATCGCCGAAGCCGCCCTCGAGTGCGTCTCGATCGGTGACTCCGTCGGGTTGAACGGCGGCACCACCACGATCGAGATCGCCCGCGCTCTCGGACGCAGCACGCGACTGGGGGCGGACGCCAGCGAGCCGGGTGTGACGGTCGTCACCAACGCCTTGAACATCGGCTACGAGCTGTCGGTGCGGTCGGGCGTTCGCGTTGTCGTCACCGGCGGAGTCGCCCGACGGCAGTCGTTCGAGCTCATCGGCTCGCTCGTCGATTCGGCACTCGCCTCGCTCACCCTCGATCTCGCGATCCTCGGCATCGACGGAATCGACCCGAGATTCGGGGTCACGACCGTGCATGATTTCGAGGCGCATGTGAGCACCCAGATGCGGCGCGCGGCGAAGCGCGTCATGGTGGTCGCCGACTCGACCAAGCTCGGCCGCGTCGCCTTCGCGCGGGTCTGCGCCCTCGACGAGATCGACATTCTGGTCACCGATGCACCCCCGACCGGCGACATCGCCGCGGCGCTCACCGAGGCGCAGGTCGAGGTCGTCGTCGCCGACGGTCGGGCCGTCGACCGGGCCTGACCGAGGCTCGACCGCGGTTCCTCACCAGATGGAATCGCCGCGGATGATGACGTCGGAGCCGCCGTCGATGAACACCACCTGACCGCACAGGTGCGCATTCTCCTCGCTCGTGAGCCAGGCCAGCAGGTAGCCGACATCGCGCGGGGCGAAGATGCCGTTCAGCGGCATCGGCACCTGCTGCAGAATCACCTCGCGCGCCTCCGGCGTCGAGGTGAACCGCTCCGTCATCGGCGTCTCGACCACGCCCGGCGCTACCGCGTTCAACGGGATGCCCGCCCCTGCCCAGTCGACCGTGGCCGCCTGGCTGCGGATCCAGCGCGCGAGCCCCGCCTTGGTGGTGCCGTAGATCAGGTTCGCGGCGTCGCCGCCCGCGGCCTCGAGCTCGGCGCCGCGGTGCAGCGCGGCCACCTCGTCACCGGCGAGCAGTGCGGTCAGCAGCGCCTCGTCGGACGGGAAGAGCGACGCCATCGACACGGTCGCAACGGCGCGCGGCGCCTCTGAGCCGAGCAGCAGCGGCCGCAGGCCCTCGAGGGTCGCGACAGCGCCGAAGTAGTTGACGGCGACGGTGCGCGCGGTCGGGGTGGCGAGTCCGGCGTTGGCGATGATGGCGTCGATCGACCCGCCGGAGTGCTCGGTGACCCCCGAGATCATCTCCGCGCGGCCGTCGGCGGTGGTCAGGTCGACGTTCACGTCAGAGCCGGAGAGGTCGACGCCGATGACGCGATGGCCGCGCTCGATCAGCAGATCAGCGGTCGCTTTGCCGATGCCGCTCGCGGCACCGGTGATGACATAGGTGCGTGACATGGAAACCCTGCTTTCCTCAAGCGAGGCGTCGTTGCCCCGCACTTCTCAGCGTGCGCCGTATCACGCACGCTCGGTAGGGCGAAGGTCCCGCGAGTGCTCTACATGCCGGGAATCGGCTGCACCTCGTGCACCTCGAGAGTCGCGCCCGGGAAATTGAGGTGCGGATGGTTCTTGGTGAACGACAGCGCCTCCTCCATGCTGTCCGCCTCCACGAACGAGTAGCCCGAGACGTCCAGCGTGCTGTCGGAGGTCGCCCCGCCGGGGTCGACGTGCACGCCACCTCCGACGGGCGATCCGAAGTCGGTCAGGTGTGGGCCGAGGCCTTCGCCCCACGCCATCCAGGCCTTCATCTCGGCGTCCATGTCGACGTCGGGCGGCGCCTCCTCCATCGACGGATTCGAGGGCGAGTGGTAGATGATCAGGAATTTCGACATCGTCGTCTCTTCTCTGCTGTCCCCACCTTCATGCTCCGCTTGTCTCTCGGAGACCGCAACGTAGACAGATCCCTCTGCCCCGGATCTACCGCCAGCGCAGTATCGAACTGACACCACGGGGATGACGCACGCCCGCACCCGGCCAACGAGACTGGGGACCACGAACGCCCGATACCGCGTGGCAGAACTCCGGAGATTCGATGACCAACCCCCTCCTTCACGTCGAGGACGTACGCAGGACGTACGGCCGCGGCCAGAACCGCTTTGATGCACTCAAAGGGGTGAGCTTCGACATTCGAGAAGGAGAGTCCGTTGCCATCCTCGGCAAGAGCGGCTCGGGCAAGTCGACGCTGATGCACATCCTGGCGCTGCTCGATGCCCCGACCTCCGGCGTGATCACGCTCGACGGTGTCGACACGCGAACCCTTCGCGGCGCACGGTTGAACCGCACCCGCAACAAGACCTTCGGCTTCGTGTTCCAGCAGTTCTTTCTGAACGCGAACAGCACCGTGCTCGAGAACGTGATCCTGCCGATGAAGATCGCGGGGATCGGCGCCGCCGAGCGCAAGCGACGCGGCCTCGCCGCGCTCGAACAGCTGGAACTCGCCGACAAAGCCAAGAACAAGGCGAGCGACCTCTCCGGCGGCCAGAAGCAGCGCGCCGTGATCGCGCGTGCCCTCGTCAACGACCCGCGCATCGTCTTCGCCGACGAACCGACCGGAAACCTCGACTCGGTCACCGGCGCCGTCGTCGAGGACCTGTTGTTCAACCTCAACCGGGAGCACGGCATCACGCTCATCATCGTCACCCACGACGAGGAGCTCGCGGCGCGCTGTGACCGTCAGCTGCGCATCCGCGACGGGCTGCTCGTCGACGACACGACGGCGGCGGCCGCATGAACTCCGGCGACCTGATCAGCGCCGCAGTGTCGAACACGTTCCGCTCGAAGACACGCACGCTCCTGACGATCCTGTCGATCTTCATCGGCGCCTTCACCCTGGCCATCACCAGTGGGCTCGGAACGGGCATCAACGCCTACATCGACGATGTCGTCAGCGGCGTCGGCGCCTCCGACGCGATGACCGTCACGAAGGCGAGCGAGGACTCAGACGGCTCCTTCGGCGGCGATGACTCCCCGGCCGAGTATGACCCCGACGCCGTGTCGAGCGGCGCATCCGGCGGTCCCGGCGGAACGGTCATCGCTCTGACACCCGACGACATCGACGAGCTGCGCGCCATCGACGGCGTCGTGCGCGCGGAGGCGGATCGCAGGATCACCCCCGACTTCGTGCAGTTCGACGACGGCACCCAGTTCGTCGCCAGCGTCGGCAGCCTGGTTGCGGGGCAGACGACCGTGCTGGCGGAGGGAGCCGAGCCCGACGACGCAGCCGAGGCGCTGCAGGTCGCCATTCCCCAGGTCTACGTCGAGCCGCTCGGCTTCGACGACGAGGCGGGATCGATCGGGCAGACGATCACCCTCGGCATCACCGACGCGCTCCGCGAGAGTCATCTCATTCAGGCGACGATCGTCGGCGTCACTGAGGAGGCGCTGGCCTCGCCGACCGGGTCGAGCATCCTCATCAATGACGCCCTCAGCGACGCGCTGTTCGACGCGCAGAGCACCGGGCTGACCGAAGATGAGGCCGAGCGCTATGTGCAGGCCAGCGTGTGGTTCGACGCGGAGGCGACGCCCGAGCAGGTGGATGCGCTGAAAGAAGCGCTTGCCGACGCCGGCTACACCGGCACGACGGTCGCCGACACCCTCGGCACCGTCACGAGTGTCATCGACGGCATCGTGCTGGTCTTGAACGCGTTCGCGATCATCGCACTGCTGGCGGCCGCGTTCGGCATTGTGAACACGCTGTTCATGTCGGTGCAGGAGCGCACCCGTGAGATCGGACTGATGAAGGCGATGGGCATGGGCAGCGGACGCGTCTTCGCGATGTTCAGCCTCGAAGCCACCTTCATCGGGTTCCTCGGCAGCGCGATCGGCGCGGTTGCGGCGATCGGGGTCGGCACGGCCCTCAGCTCGGTGCTGGCGCGCACGCTGCTGGCCGATCTGGTCGGCCTCAACCTGGTCGCCTTCGACCCGGTGTCGATCGCCAGCATCATCCTGCTCGTCATGGCGATCGCGTTCCTGGCCGGCACGCTGCCCGCGGCTCGCGCCGCGCGAGCCGATCCGGTCACCTCGCTGCGCTACGAATAGGCTGCGCGAGTTGGGGTGTCGGGCGTTCACGCCTGACACCCCACCCGCCTGTTTCGCAGGTCAGCCGCTCTTCGCCGCCGCCTTGGCCGCCTTCTTGTTCGCGCGCACCTTCTCGAGGCTGTCGCGGTCGACGATGTCGGCCACTGATCGCAGCGAGCCGGCCTCGCCGTAGGGGCCCGCCGCCTCCCGCCAGCCGGGCGCGGTCAGTCCGTACTGCTTGCCGAGCAGCGCGAGGAAGATGCGGGCCTTCTGCTCGCCGAAACCGGGCAGGGCCTTCAGACGCTTGAGCACCGTGGCACCGTCGGGCTCGCCGCGCGTCCATAGCGCCGCCGCGTCACCATCCCACTCGTCGACCAGGGTCGTGCAGAGCTTCTGAATGCGCGCCGCCATCGAGCCGGGGAACCGGTGCACCGCGGGAGTCTCGGCGCACAGCGCGACGAAGGCGTCCGGATCGTGCGCGGCGATGGTCGCGGCATCGAAACGGCGACCGGATGCGGCCAGTCGCTGGGTGATCTTATGCGGTCCCGCGAAGGCGGTCTCGAGCGCGACCTGCTGGTCGAGCAGCATGCCCACCAGCAGCGCGAGCGGGTCGCTGGAGAGCAGTTCGTCGGCGGCGGCATCGCCGGTGATGTGAATCGCGGGGGTCATGCCCCCCCATCGTGCCACCCGAACCCCTGAGCGGGTCGAGTAACGCGAAGCGCACACACCTGAGCGGGTCGAGTAGCGCGCAGCGCGTATCGAGACCCCCGCGCTTACCCTGGAGAGATGACCGCGCACGAACAACGGGGTTACACGGCGGCGCAGATCCGCGCCGCCGAGCGTCCGCTGCTGGATGCGGGAGTGCCGCTCATGCGCCGCGCGGCGGCCGGGCTTGCGGCCGAGGTGACGCGCCTGCTGGCCGAGCGCGCGTCGGACCGTCTGGCGCACGTCGTGCTGCTGGTCGGCGCGGGCGACAACGGCGGCGACACGCTCTTCGCGGGCGCCGAACTCGCGGGCGCGGGCGCCCGGGTCGTGGCGGTGCCGACCGGATCGCGCATCCATCCGGCGGGAGCGGCAGCGGCCCGTGCGGCCGGTGTCGAGCTGTTGAGCGACGCCGAGGCCGATGCGCAGCTGGAGGATCTGATCGGCTCTGCCGACGTGGTGCTCGACGGGATCCTCGGCATCGGCGGCGCCGGCTCCCCGGCGCTGCGCGGGCGCGCCCGCGAGCTGGTGGCGCGCATCCGACCGCTGCTGGAGGCGGAGACCGCGCCGCTGGTGGTCGCGGTGGATTTGCCGAGCGGCATCGACGCCGACGACGGAAACCTGCCCGACCCGACGGTGCTGCCCGCCGATCTGACCGTCACCTTCGGCGCCCTCAAAGCGGGCCTTCTGCGCTCCCCCGGCGCCGAGCTCGCAGGCGACGTCGTCCTCATCGACATCGGCCTGGACCTAAACGGCCTCGAGCCCGCCACCCGCCGGACGAGCCGCGCGCACCCGAGCCGGTCGAGTAGCCCACACCTGAGCCGGTCGAGCAGCGCGCAGCGCGTATCGAGACCCGCACCCCCGCAGCCGACCCGCATCCACGCCCGCGTCCACGGCATCGTGCAGGGCGTCGGGTTCCGCGGGGCGACCCGCGCCGAGGCCGAGCGCCTCGGCGTCGCCGGCTGGGTGCGCAACCGGCCCGACGGCTCGGTCGAGTGCGAGCTGGAGGGAACCCCCGACGTCGTCGAGCGCCTGCTCGACTGGCTGCGCGTCGGCCCGTTCGGCGCGCGCGTCGACCGCCTCGACGAGCA
>DCRR01000022.1:0-26118 GCA_002325245.1 Microbacteriaceae bacterium UBA1487
TCAGCGCTGGCAGTGCGGGCACCACGTGACCGAGCGGTCCTGCTCCGCGTGGGCTGGCGACACCTCGGGACCGAGCCGGCCGCCGTGGATCGTCGTGCCGCAGCGCCGGCACGACTGCCCGGCGCGTCGATACACCCACGTCGTCTGCCCGCGGCGCAGGTCGCCGGTCGTGGTGCGCGTCGTGCGATCGCGGTTCGCCACGAGGAGCCGGCGCGCCAGATCGACGATCGCGGCCGCGTCGGTGTCGCCCATCGGGCGCGTCGGCAGCACGCCGCGCAGGAAGCACAGTTCTGTGGCGTACACGTTGCCGATGCCGGCCAGATTGGCTTGATCGAGCACCGCGACGAAGACCGGAACCTCAGGGCGCGCGGCGAGGCGCGCGGCGGCCTCGACGGTGTGCTCCTGTCCCCAGGCGGGGTCGAGCAGATCGGGACCGAGTCGCTCCCGCACGGTGTGCTCCTCGGTGCGCAGCATCACGTCGAGGGTTCCCAGCTCGAATCCGACCGACTCCAAAGACTCGGTGCGCAGCACGGCGCGCGCGAGGTGCGCGGGGCGGTCCCAGTGGGCATCCGCGTCCGCCCAGCGCGGATACAGCTGCCAGGAGCCCTCCATCCTGAGATGCGAGTGGATGCTGTACTCGCCCACGCGGTGGAACAGGTGCTTGCCGAACGCGACGACCTCGTCGACCGTCTCGCCGGTGAGGTCGAGCGTGGCGAATCGCGGCACGCGGAAGTCGGTTCCCGTGAGCACGGAGCCCGCGAGCGCGGCGTGCTGACCGCGCGCAGTTCGGTGAACGGTGTCGCCTTCGGGCATGGCGGAAGGCTACGCCACCGGTCGTCGAACCGCCCTGACGCGCCGAAGTTCGGGAACCGCCCGACGATCGAGGGCACGAGTCCGTCGGAGTCACCGCGGCGCGCTCGCGCCGCGCGAGGCGCCCACGTGAACTCTGGTCGCACCGCAGGGAAACCCGAGGTGACGGGTCGACGAACTCGCGGTGGCGAAGCGGACCGGGCGTCGCCCGGGCTTTACCGTGGCCACCGTTGCCGTTGCCGTTCGCACCGTCGGGGTGTTCACATGCCGTCGTCACGATGAGGTCGTCCCGCTGTTCACCCACATTTCTGGAGACCCACTCATGAACCGAATCGTTCGACCCGCTGGTGCGCTGCTCGCGCTCGCCACCGTGACCGCGCTTGCCGCGTGCGCCCCGGACCCCGACGTCGACGTCGTCGCCGCATCCGCTCTCGACTCGGCGAGCTGCGAGGCCGAGGAGGGCGCGCTGCGCGTCTACCTGAACCCGTTCGGCGCGACCCTCAGCGATCAGTTCAGCGCTGACACCGGCCTCGAGACCGAGATCGCCGACCTGGGCGGCGGCGAGATCCTCGCGAGGATCGCCGCGGAGGCCAACAACCCGCAGTGGGACGTCGTCGTTCTCGATGGGCACGGGAGCCTGCAGGCTCTCGCCGACCAGGGCCAGCTGCTCACCGGGCTGGAGCCCGCGAATCTGTCCAACCTCACCGACGACGGCCGTGCACTTCTGCCGGACGACGCGTCGTGGTTCCCGTTCAGCCAGCACGCCGCGGCGGTGCTCGCCTACAACACCGAACTCCTGAGCGCGGCGACCGCGCCGGCCGAGTGGGACGCGCTTGCGGACCCGGCGTACGCGCCGATCGGCATCGCCGACCCGGCCGTTGCGGCACCCGCGTACCCGGTCGTGTCGTACTTCTTCGAAGCTCTCGGTTCGGACGACGCCGAGGAGTACTTCACGACCCTGATCGAGAACGGGCTGAACACCTACGAGAAGAACGGTCCCGTCGGCGAGGCCCTGATCTCCGGCGAGGTCGCCGTCGCGGCCCTGCAGGAGCAGAACGTGTACGGACTGATGGAGGCGGGCGAGCCCGTCGACTTCGTGTGGCCGGACGAGGGCGCTCCGGGTGTCGTGCGCGCGATCGCGGTGAGCGCGGAGACGCCCCGACCGTGTGCCGCGTCGAAACTCGTCGACTGGATGCTCGACCCGGTCAATGTTCAGTACCTGATGGAGAACGGCGGCAACGACGGCATCTTCACCCCGTTCGTCGCCGACGTCGACACGTCGTCGCTCCCGGATGCGCGTCCCGTCGACGGACGCCTTCTCCTCACCGACGCGCACTTCGCGGCGGAGAACGAGGTCACCATCAAGGACTGGTTCGCGAACCAGCAGGTCGGCTAGGAACCCGTTCGTGACGATCACCGAAGCGCGGCGCGGGGAGGAGCTTCCCCGCGCCGCGCGCGCTCGCCGTCTCCCCGCCGGTGACGTTCTCGGGTGGGTGCTTCTGGGCATTCTGCTCGTTCTCGTCGGTCTGCCGCTTGTCTTCGTGCTGCTCCAGTCGGTGTTTCCGGGCATCGGCTTGACACGCGAGTGGGGCTTTCAGCCGGAGCTGTTGGCCGAGATCGTCAATCGACCGCTGTGGCAGCGCTCGTTGACGAACTCCCTGCTGCTGGCATCGGGGGCCATGCTTCTCGGCGGAGGTCTGGGGTTCGGCCTCGCGCTTCTGCGGCACACGGTCCGCTTTCCCGGCGCGCGCCTGCTCGATGTGGCGGCGTGGGTTCTGCTGGTCAGCCCCTCGTTCATCCTCGCCCAGGGGTGGGTCATGTTCGCCTCGCCGTCGGGGGTCGCAGCCCACAGCCTCGGCATGCCGTGGGTCGCCGATCTGGTCCTCTCGCCGGGCGGCCTCATCGTCGTCATGAGCCTGACGCAGTACCCGCTTGCCTACCTCGCCGTCAGTGCCGCGCTGCACTGGGACGACCCCAACTATCGACACGCGGCCGCCCTCAGCGGCGCGAGCGGGTGGACGATCCTGCGCACGATTCGGATGCCGCTGCTCGCGCCAGCGGCCCTCAGCGGCGCGGTGCTGGTGTTCGTCGATGTCATCGGCGACTTCGGTCTTCCGGCGGCGCTGTCGGCGTCGTACAACTTCCCGACGCTGCCCTACTCGATCTACGCCTCGGTGCGACAGAGCCCGGTTCGGTTCGAGCTCGGCGGCGTCCTCTCGTTCTACCTGGTGCTCATCCTGGCGGCGGCGATCATCGCGTACATGCGAATCCTGCGTCGAAGCCGTTTCGACTTCCTCACCGGTCAGGCCACCGCGAGCACCCCGCCGGCGGCCCGACGACCGCGGGTCTGGACGGGGGTGACCGTTCTCGTGTTCCTCGTGACGCTCGGCATCCCGCTCAGCTCGTCCCTGCAGGTCTCGCTCTCGCGCTCGATCTCCGGCGGCTTGACCCCCGACAACTTCACTCTCGAGCACTACGCGGCGATCCTGGGGGCGGGTTCGCGCATGATCGAAGGCGCGGGCAACAGCCTCGGAATCGCGGTGGTCGTGGCGATCGGAACGACGATCCTCGGATTCCTGATCGGCGTCGTGCTGACGTTCACCAGCTTCCGGGGACGGGTGGTGATCGACGTCGCCGGCACGATCGCCCTCGCGATTCCCGGAATCGTCTTGGCCGTCGGCTACATCTTCGTCTGGAATCAGCCGTTCCTATCGAAGATCGGGCTGGGGCTCTACGGGCAGCCTGTGCTGCTCGTTCTCGCCGGGATCGCCACCGCCGTTCCGGTCGCGGTTCGGCTTCAACTCGGCGCGCTGGCTCAGATTCCCGCCAATTTCCTGCAGGCCGCGGCGCTGTCCGGGGCTTCGCTGCTGACCCGGCTGCGCACGATCCTCGCGCCCCTCGTGGCGCCGGCGCTGCTGTCGGCGCTGGTCGCGATCTTCGCGTCGAGCGTGTTCGACCTGGCCGCGACGACGATGCTCGCGCCGCCCAACTTCGTCACTCTCCCCGTCGAGATCCTTCTCGAATACGACCGCGGCAAGTACGGCTACTCGACCGCAGGCGCCATCTTCACGGCAGGCGTGGTGATCGCGCTCGCCGCCATCTCAACCGCAGTCGGACGGCGTCTCATTCGCCGCACCCATACCCGAACGGAGAACACCTGATGCGATCGAACGCCGCCGACCTCGTCATCGACAGCGTCGTGAAGAGCTATCCCGGACGCAGCGGGCGCGCTCCCGCACTCAGCGACGTGTCCGTCTCCGTCCCGGCCGGAACCACGCTGGGCGTGCTCGGGCCGAGCGGATGCGGCAAGTCGACCCTGCTACGGCTGATCTCGGGAATCGAGTCGCCCGATGCGGGGCGCATCCTGCTCGGGGGCACCGAGCTGTCCCGGCCGGGATTCGCCCTCGACGCGGATCGTCGCGGAGTGAACATGGTGTTCCAGAACTACGCGCTCTGGCCGCACCTGAGGGTGCGCGACATCATCGGCTACGGTCTCACGCACGGCCGCCAGCGCGTTGATCGCGCTGCTCGTGAAGCGCGCGTCGCGGAGCTGGTCGAGCTGCTGCAGCTCGGCGGCCTCGAGGATCGTCGACCGGCCGAGATCTCGGGAGGTCAGCAGCAGCGCGTCGCGATCGCGCGGGCGCTGGCCACGCAGCCGAGTCTGCTGCTGTTCGACGAGCCGCTGTCCAACCTCGATGTGCAGCTGCGCGCGACGATGCGGACGGAACTCGCGTCGCTTCTCGGCCGCCTCAACACGACCGTCGTCTATGTGACGCATGACGTGACCGAAGCGCTCGCGCTGGCCGACCGGATCCTCGTGCTCGATCAGGGGCGTGCGGTGCAGCTCGATACGGCGCGTGCGGTGTTCTCGCGGCCCGCGACCCCGTGGGTCGCCGCGATGGCGGGGTTCAGCTCACGGCTCGTCCCGCAGGTGGTCCGCCACGACGAGTCGACCGCGCACGCGACGTTCGGGGGAGAGTCACTTCGCGGCCAGGCCTGCGGGGAGGGGCCGGACGGCGAGCCGCACGTCTTCATCCACCCCGATGCGGTCACCCTCGCCGAGGGGCTCCATGCCGTCGAGGAGGGCACCGTCAGCGGTGTCGTGCAATCGTGCGTGTACGAGGGGCGCGGCTATCGCGTCACGGTTCACGTCGCCGATGCCGGACAGGTGACGGTCATGTCCCCGCGGGCGCTCGAGGTCGCAACGACGGTCGCGCTGGCGATCGACCCCGAGGGGGTGCTGGTCTTTGGCCGGGCGGCGTAGGCCCGTCGGGGACGCCTCGGCGCGGTCACGGCACGAGGGGGCTCGGCGCCCGTGAGCGGGATCGTCATGCTGTTCGTCGGCGAGGGCTGGGGCAAGAGCGCCGCCGCGTACGGCTACGCGAACCGCAGCATCGGTCGTGGCTGGCGCACACTTGTCGTCCAGTTCGTCAAGGGCGCCGCCTGGAATCCCTCCGAGCGAGAGGCGGCGCGCACGCTCGGGATCGAATGGCCCACCTTCACGCGGGGACTGACCTGGGCGCAGGCCCATCCGGAGCGGCTGGGTGCCGAAGCATGGGGACTCGGCCGCGACGCAATTCGTGACGGGAGCTACGGACTCGTCGTGCTGGATGAGATCACGCACGCGATCGCCTCCGGCTGGGTGGATGAGCGTGAGGTGGTGGACGCGTTGACCGCACGCGCCGCCACGACGAGCGTGATTCTGACGGGTAGGACGGCGTCGCGCCGAGTGCGCGCGGCCGCCGACACCGTCACCAAATTCGAGCTCGCGAAGCATCGCGAGAAGCGGGGAATCCTTGGCTGATCTTGCAGAACCGAACATCGTTCACGCGGCGGGCGGGATCCTCGTTCGCGGCGGACCCGACCCCCGCACCACCACCACGGTGGTCATTCACCGGCCTCGGCACGACGACTGGTCGTTCCCCAAAGGCAAGCTCGACCCGGGTGAGACCGCCGAAGAGGCTGCGCTCCGCGAGGTGTACGAGGAGACCGCGGTCCGGTGCGAGCTCGTCCTGCCGCTCGGCGTCGTGCGCTACCCCCTGGCCGCCGGAGCCGTCAAGCACACCGAGTACTGGATCATGCGCCCCGTGCACGACGACGGCTTCATCGCCGGCGACGAGGTGGATGGTCTGCGCTGGCTCCGGCTGGACGAAGCGGTGGATGTGGTCACGAGTCCGCTCGACCGAGAGCTGGCCGTGCGCGCACAGAGGGCCGTCGCCATGTCGAGCTGATCGTTCCTGGCGAAGCTCACGAGCTATCGCGAGGAGCATTCCCCCCACATGCCGAGCCCCGCCAGGGCGGCGTCGCGCTCCGCGGCCAGCAGCGTCTCATAGTGCAGGTCGTTCGGCGCGACACGGATCGCCTCGGCGAAGCCGCCCTCGACGAGGCTCAGGTTGATGAACTCGCCGTCGTTCGTCCAGAGGTAGAACAGGCGTCGGTCGTAGTCGTCCCAGCTGTCCTCATCGGGGGCCACCCAGAGCGTCGATCCGAGCGGCGCGAGGCGTGCGAGCTCGTCTTCGGCCTCGGTGCCGTAGCACTCCAGCTGGGGATACACCTCGGGGGTGTCGATTCCGATCAGGCGCACGGCGATCGGGCGGGTCGTGGTGACCAGGTCGCCGGGCTGATCGGTCGAGAGCTTCAGGGTGTCGCCGTCGGTGATGGACTCGACGCGCATCGGGATGGCGTCGGCAGGAACGGGGATGATCTCCGCCGGGTCGTTGTCGCTCGCCGCGGGCGCGGTGGGCTGTGCGGCATCCGGCCACTCGAGGTCGACATCGCTCAGCGCGACGAACAGCAGTGCCGCCAGGCCGACGGCGATGACAAGGGCGATGATGCGCTTCACGCCTCCAGGCTAGGCGGTGCGAGGCGGCGGCCGGCCGGTCAGCCGCGCAGGCGCATCCCCTGCGGAGTCGCCGCGAAGCCCGCCTCTTCCAGCAGTCGGCCGAACTCGGTTCCGACGCTGAACACGCCGTCGACCTTCTCGACGCGGAGGCGTCCGCCGGTGGCGCGGATCGTCTCGGCGAGCGATCGGGCGGCGGCACCCAGGAAGGCGCTCCGCGACTCCGCGTCGTCCGCCTCCGCGCTCGGATCGGCGAAGGTCAGGACGGTCTTGCCGCCGCGTTCGACGTAGAGGGCGAGCCCGCCGTCGACCAGCACGACCAGGGCGCCGGCCTTGCGGCCCGGTCGGTGCCCGGTGGCCTCCGGCCACGGCAGGGCGGCTCCGTAGGCGTTCGCCGGGTCGGTCGCGGCCAGGGTGAGCGCGGACGGGTCGGCTGCGGCGCCGGAGCGCGCGCGGTCGTCGGCGTGCGTGCGCAGTCGATCCACGGTCGCGGGGGTGGCGAACTGCGCGGCGCCGAGCCCGTCGATGAAGTAGCCGCGCCGGGTGCGCCCGGTCTCCTCCAGCTTGCTGAGCACGCGGTAGGCGAGGGCGAAGCCGCCCACGACGCCCTCCGACTGCACGGCGCCGCGGGTGGCCACGCCGTGCCGTTCCAGCAGGTTCTCGGCGAGGGCGCTCGCACGGCGGGTGGCGTCGGCGGAGGGTTCGGGCAGCAGGCTCCATCGCCCGGCGAGCGTCGGCGGGCTCGACATCGCGAGCGACGCGGCGACGCGGGCCCGCGATCGCGCGGGGCGGCCGCGCGGAGTGGCTCGCGTGCGCGTCGTCGTGGCGCCGAGTCGGGCGCGCACGGGCGCCAGAGTGTCGTTGCCGACGATGCCCGCCCAGGCCAGCTCCCACAGCGCCTCGGCGAGCTCCTTCTCCGGCATCGGCGTGCCGCTGGGCTCCGCGGTCGCGGTCTGCAGCTGCCGGAAGAAGAAGGCGCCGCCACCGGCGAGGGCGGCGAGGATGCGGGCCTGCACGTCGTTCGGCTTGGTGCGGATCGCGAGCGCCGCAGGCGACTCGGCGAGCGTGAGCGGGGCGAGATCGGCGAGGTGCAGCGAGAGCCAGCCGTCGCCGCCGCTCAGCTCCCCGCCGCCGGCCCAGAGCACCTCCCCGCTCGTCGTCAGCTCGTCGAGCATGGCGGGGCTGAAGTCGCGCACGCGGGCGGGCAGCACGAGGGTCTCCCAGGCGGAGGCGGGAAGGGCTACCCCGGCAAGCTGCTCGATCGCGGCGAGCGCCCCGTCGATGCCGCGCAGCCCGCCGCGGCCGGGGGCGGCGACCTGCTGCCATTCAGGCAGGAAGCGAGCGAGGGCACGCTGCGGCACCGGCTCGACCTCGTGACGCAGCGCCGCGAGCGAGCGGCTGCGCAGGCGCCGCAGCACCTCGGTGTCGACCCACTCGCCGCCGCTCGCCCCGGGCCGGAACTCGCCTTCGACCGCGCGCCGGTCGGCGGCCAGCCGCTTCAGCACATCGGTGACCACGGCGACGCCGAGCCCGAACCGGGCGGCGACATCGCCGGCGGTGAACGGGCCGTGGGTGCGCACGAAGCGGCTGATGAGGTCGCCGACCGGATCCTCGACCGGGTCGAGGAACACGGTCGGCACGCCGATCGGCAGCGGCACCCCGAGCGCGTCGCGCAGACGGCTCGCGTCCTCGACGGTCGCCCAGCGGGGCTCGCCCGCGACGCTCGCCCGAATGATACGGTTCGCGCGAGCGAGCGCCTCCAAGCTGCCGGCGACGTCGACGCCGGATTCGGTGCGCTCGCCGAGTTCGGCGACCGAGAGCGGACCGAGGAGGCGCAGCAGGTCGACCAGACCCTCGGCATCCTTCGCGTGCCGGTCCGGGGCGAGCCGCTGCAGCTCGCGCTCGGTCTGCGCGATCACCCCGGGGTCGAGCAGCTCGCGCAGCTCGGCGCGGCCGAGCAGCTCGGCGAGCAGCCCCGGGTCGAGGGAGAGCGCCGCCGCACGGCGCTCCGCAAGCGGGGAGTCTCCTTCGTACATGAACGCAGCGACATATCCGAAGAGGAGGGTGCTAGCGAACGGGGACGGGACGTCCGTCTCCACCTCGACCAGGCGCACCCGGCGCTGCTGGATGCGCTGGGTGAGGGCGGTCAGGGCCGGCAGGTCGTAGACGTCCTGCAGTACCTCGCGCACCGTCTCGAGGATGATCGGAAAGCTCGGGTACTTGCGCGCCACCTCGAGCAGCTGGGCACTGCGCTGCCGCTGCTGCCAGAGCGGGGAGCGCCGACCCGGGTTGCGGCGCGGCAGCAGCAGGGCGCGGGCGGCGCACTCGCGGAAGCGCGACGCGAACAGCGCGGAGGAGCCGACCTCCTCGGTGACGAGCGCGTCGAGCTCCTCGGGTTCGAACTGGAACAGCTCGGCGCCGGGCGGCTCGGCGTCGGTCTCGGGCAGCCGCACGACGATGCCGTCGTCGCCCGCCATTGCGGCCGATTCGACGCCGTGGCGTTCGCGGATGCGCGCGTTGACCGCGAGCGCCCACGGCGCGTGCACCGGCATGCCGTACGGGGAATGCAAGACGAGGCGCCAGTCGCCGAGCTCGTCGCGGAAGCGCTCGACGAGCAGGGTGGTGTCGCTCGGCACGGTGCCGGTGGCCTGCTTCTGGTCGGCGACGAACCCGAGCAGGTTGTCGACCGCCCACGAGTCGAGACCGGCCTGATCGAGGCGCTCGCGGATGGCGGACTTCGCGCCTCGGGCGTTCGCGAGTTCGTTTGCGAAGGCGCCGATCGCCTCGCCGAGTTCGGCGGGACGACCCAGCCCGTCGCCCTTCCAGAACGGCACGCGCCCCGGCTGCCCGAAGGCGGGGCTGACCAGCACGCGATCGGAGGTGATCTCCTCGATGCGCCAGCTGGTGGCGCCGAGCGCGAAGATGTCGCCGACGCGCGACTCGTAGACCATCTCCTCGTCGAGCTCGCCGACGCGTCGCCCGCCGCCTGAGGTGGTTGAGCCTGTCGAAATCTCCGACCCGACGATGAACACCCCGAACAGCCCGCGGTCGGGAATCGTTCCGCCGCTTGTCACCGCGAGTCGCTGCGCCCCGGGGCGCCCGGCGAGGGTGCCGGCAACGCGGTCCCAGACGATGCGCGGGCGCAGCTCGGCGAACTCGTCGCTCGGGTAGCGCCCCGAGAGCAGGTCGAGGGTGGCCTCGAACGCCGAGCGAGGGAGGGTCGAGAACGGCGCGCTGCGGCGCACCGTTTCGAACCAGTCGTCCACCGTGAGCGGGCCGCCCGGGTTCTCGAGCGCGACAGCGGCGACCGTCTGCTGGGCGAGGATGTCGAGAGGGTTCGCGGGAACCTTCAGCGCCTCGATGAGGCCGGTGCGCATCCGCTCGCTCGCGACGGTGGTGTGCAGCAGGTCGGCGCGGTGCTTCGGGTAGAGCACGCCCTTCGAGATCTCGCCCACCTGGTGACCGGCGCGGCCGACGCGCTGCAGGGCGCTCGCGACGCTCGGCGGCGCCTCGACCTGGATGACGAGGTCGACCGCGCCCATGTCGATGCCGAGTTCGAGTGAACTGGTGGCGACGACGCAGCGCAGGCGGCCCGACTTGAGGTCGTCCTCGATGATCGCGCGCTGCTCCTTGCTGACGCTGCCGTGGTGGGCGCGGGCGAGCACGGGATCGGCTCCGGCAGTCTGCCCGGATGCCCCCATCACCTCGGCGGGCGGAGCCTGTCGAGGAGGCGACGGGGTCGCCGGGTCGAGGCGCTGGGCGTAGACCTCGTTGAGTCGCGCGGTGAGCCGCTCGGCGAGCCGTCGCGAGTTGGCGAACACGATCGTGGAGCGATGCTTCAGCACCTCGTCGACGATCGACTCGTCGACGTGCGGCCAGATCGAGCCGGCGCTCTGCAGTCCGGTCTCGCCCTCGACCGCCGCATCGCTGCGGCGCACCCCCAGCTCGCGCATGTCCTCGACCGGCACGACGACGCGCAGCTCGAAGGTCTTCTGCGCGGGCGGGTTGACGATCGTGACGGGCGCGCGCCCGCCGAGGAAGCGCGCCACCTCGTCGAGCGGGCGCACGGTCGCCGAGAGGCCGATGCGCTGCGCCGGACGCTCCAGCAGCGCATCCAGTCGCTCCAGCGACACCGCCAGGTGGGCACCGCGCTTGGTGGCGGCGACCGCGTGGATCTCGTCGATGATGACCGTCTCCACGTTGACGAGGCTCTCGCGCGCCGAGCTGGTGAGCATCAGGAACAGCGATTCGGGCGTGGTGATGAGAATGTCGGGGGGCTCGCGCTGCAGCAGGCGTCGGTCGGCGCTCGAGGTGTCGCCGGAGCGCACGCCGACCTGGATCGGCGGCGCGTCGACGCCCAGCCGACGTGCGGTCTGGGTGATGCCGACCAGCGGCGAGCGGAGGTTGCGCTCCACATCGACGCCGAGCGCCTTCAGTGGCGAGATGTAGAGCACGCGGGTGCGGGCCCGACGCTGCTCGGGCGGCGGAGTCGTGGCCAGCCGGTCGAGGCTCCACAGGAACGCCGAGAGGGTCTTGCCGGATCCGGTGGGCGCAACGACGAGGGCGTGGCCGCCCGCGCTGATCGCCTCCCAGGCCCCGACCTGCGCCGCGGTGGGTTCGGGGAACGCGCCGGAGAACCACTCCCGCGTGGCGGGAGAGAAACGCTCGAGCGCGGCGTGCATCCCCCTATTGTCGTCGGAGCCGCCGTCAGAGTCGCGCGCGCAGGAAGGCGACGATGTCGCCGAGCTCGTCCTCCGAGATCGAATGCGCGAGCCCGGGGTAGGCGCGCACGGTCGCGTCGGTGCTCTCGGCGAGCCAGCCGGCCGTGTATTCGAACATCCGCTGCGGCACGATCATGTCGTCGAGGCCGTAGCCGAAGAAGACCGGCGGGCGCTGCGAGGCGAGAGCGGCGTCCGCCGGTTCGGGGCGCGGGAAGGCGCCGCCGGAGAGGGCGACCGCGAAGTCGACGAGACCGGGATGACGCCGCATCGTCAGCAGCGAGACCATCGCGCCCTGCGAGAACCCGAGCACCCCGACACTCGAGGCTTCCGCGGAGGCCCCGCGGAGCCACGCGGCGAACGCGTCGGCGCCCGCTGCGGCGCTCTCCACCCGCTCCTCGAGCGGCAGCGTCTCGTGCCGTGGGAACCAGGCGAAGCCGGGGGGCTCGGGCAGCGGCGCGCGCACCGCCGCGATCGTGAACTCAGTCGGCAGATACGGCGAGAGCGCGAACAGGTCGCCCTCGTGGCTGCCGAGGCCGTGCAGCAGCACGAGCAGCGGCCGGCCCGCCCGCTCCGCTTCAGGGCGAGACCAGATGACCGCGTCGGAGTCGAGTTGCATGCCTCCACGGTAGACAATGGATCATGGCCTCCGTTGGAACCCCGGACCCGACTCCCGACCGCGATCGCGACCCCGAGCCGAACTCGGCCTGGCTGAGCGAGCAGGAGCTCGCGGAGGTGCGCCGCCGCATGCCTCTCCTCTACGTGGAGGCGGTGCCGGTGCGCCTCGACGGCATGGGCATCGTCAAAGAGGTCGGCATTCTGCTGCGGGCGAACCCGCACGGTGCGATCTCCCGCACGCTCGTCAGCGGCCGGGTGATGTACGGCGAGACGCTGCGCGACGCGCTGTACCGCCACCTGGAGAAGGACCTCGGTCCGATGGCCTTTCCGCAGCTGCCGGCGAGCCCGGTTCCCTTTCACGTCGCCGAGTACTTCCCCATTCCGGGGCTCTCGGCCTACCTCGACGAGCGGCAGCACGCGGTCTCGCTCGCCTACGTCGTTCCGGTCACCGGCACCTGCGACCCGCGCCAGGATGCGCTCGAGCTCACCTGGATGACCCCCGCTGAGGCCTCGAGCGCGGCGGTTCACTCCGAGATGGAGGGCGGCCGCGGCACGCTGCTCCGAGCCGCGTTGGCATCGGTCGGCGTGCTCGGCTGAGTCCCCCAAACGGAGGGGCAGGCTGTCCCCCGTGCTGGGGCTCACGCCGCGCAGCGTGAGGTCGTACCGTCAGTAGTGGCGGTCTTCCCGTCCTGGGGTGCCCGTCCGGGCCCCGGGGGCCGCCGTACTGGGGGGAACCTGCGTGTCCATTACTCTGCGTCGTCGTCGGCGCCCTGCGTCGTTCGCGCTCCTCACCGGGGCGCTCCTGGGTCTGATGAGCAGCTTCGTCGTTGCCGCTCCGGCTGCCGCGGCCGATGCCGAGCCCGCCTACGTGACGCTCGTCAAGACGGCGACGCCCGCGGCTCCGACCGCGCTGGAGCCAGGTGACGCCGTCACCTTCGGGTTCAGCATCAACTGCTCTTCCGACGTCTCCGACTGTGTCGGCCTCCAGGTGACGGACGCCATTCCTGAGCCGCTCGAGCTTCAGAACGCCTCGATCTCGAGTTCGTCCGGCGTCGGCTCGGCCGAGGGATCCTTCGAGATCGTCGGCAACGAGTTCGTGCTCACGTTCACCAACGATCTCGGCGGCGACCGCATCGGTCTGCCCGATGGGTACAGCGTCGATTTCATCGCGACCGCCCGCGTGCCCGCCGATGCGCCGGCGGACTTCGACGGCGTGACGGTCGAGAACGTCGCCTACGCGACTCTCGACTATGAGGCGAGCAACACGTCCGACAACGCGTTCGTGCTGCTGTCGATTCCGACCCGACTCGATGCGAGCATCGAGAAGTCGGCAGCGCCCACGAGCGTCGCAGCGCTGGAAGGCACCCGAGTCGACTACCGTCTGCAGGCCGAGAACACGTCGAACACGGCCGTCGACACTTTGGTCATCCAGGACCCCTCGTCGACGTCTGCAGATCCTTTCGAATACCTCGCCCCTGTCGATGTCAGCATCGACGCGTGGCCGGCCGGCGCCGACCAGGTTCAGATCGACTGGTTCGATGGGGCCGATTGGCAGCTCGGCTCGCCGACGGCCGCGCCGAGCCTGCCCGAACCCGGCAGCGGCGAGCAGATCGGCGGACTCCGGTTCATTTTCAGCAGCAGCACCGGAGGCGCCATCGAGCGCGGCGCCACCGCGGACGTCGCGTTGGAGACGGCGCTGCGTGACAACGTGAGCGAGATCGATACGTCGGAGCTGGTGGAGAACACCGCCTCGTCCTGGGTCGAATCGGATGCGGATGCGAGCGTGCCGCGCACCTCGGCGGCGTCGGTCAGGCTCAACGAGGTCTCGGTCAGTCCGGTGGCCGCCAAGTCGTTCACGCCCAACAGTGTCGTCGGCGGTCGAGATGTCGAGGTCGAGCTGCGCGGTGAGAACGGCGGCGACTTCGACTTGTCGCGGCTGACGATTCAGGAGCCGGCCGAGGGGGAGCCGGATTTGCTCGATCAGGGCCTGGAGTTCGACAGCTGGCTCGCCGCCGACATCGAGTGGCCGGTCGGGGCGACGAGCGCCGAGGTGAGCTACTGGTACGACGGCGATGCGGACTTCTCGTCGCCGACCACCGTCGCGCCGGCGGACGCCTTGCCTGCACCGGATGCCGGTGACGTGCGCGGCGTTCGTGTGAGCTTCGTGGGCGAGATCGGCCAGGGCGAGTACGCAGTTCTCGCCTACACCGCTGGCACGGCCTCGGTTGCGGCCGACGTGACGACGACCAACACGATCTCGGTCGAGGCGGTCACGACAGGCGCTGACCCTCTGACAGATTCGACGACGGCGGCCGACGATCTGACGCGTCGATCCGCGCGAGTGAACCCGGTGATCTCCAAGACGGCGAGCCCGTCGCGGCTGTACGCGCTGGCGGGCTCAACCAGCGTCATCTCGGTGTCGGCGGGCGTCGCCTCGGCCCCGACCACCGCATCGGACACGGGCGGCTCGACGATCGGCGCCACCCGTCTGGTGGTCACGGACCCGGTAGGCGCAGGAGCCGACTTCTGGACGAGCTTCGAGCTCGAGCGCGTGCTCGCCACCGACATCCCTGCAGGATCGCAGCTCACGGTCGAGTACCTCGACACGAGCGGAACGCCCACGTGGACCGTCCTGAGCCCGGCCCAGAGCGGACCTGCGCTGTACTCGCGGGTTCTCACTGCGGGCGAGCGCGCTGATCTCGGAGCCATCCGGTTCGTCTACGAGCCGGTCGGGCAGCCTGAGCTTCCGCCGGGTTTCAGCGTGCAGATCAACCTGCGCGTCGCCCTGCTCGAGGAGGGCATCGATGACGAGACCTTGAGCGACTACGCCATCGGCAACGTCGCCGAGGCGACCGTGGAGAACGCCGCGGCGAGCCCGAGCTCCGTGGCGTCGATCGACGACGCGAGCATCACGCTGCGTCCCGTCGACGGCTCCTCGGGCGGCGGCCCCGGCGGCGACGTTCCGCTGACCGACAAGCTGTGGCTCGAGGACGAGGTCAACGGGTTCGCCGTCAACGCCCGTTCCGGCGAGCAGGCGACGGCGACGATCCGCTGGGGCACCGGCGGGCTCGGATTCGACTCGGTCGTGATCGCGGACTCCGCCATCGACCCGGATGATGCGGGCTACGACGTCGCGACGACGGTCTTCGACGCATTCGATCTGGTGGAGATTCCGCGGATCACCCCGTCGATGGATGCGTTGCTGCGCTACGACGAGATCGTCGCGCTCGAGCTCTACATCCCCGGATCGGGGTGGGTCGCGACCGAGACCGACCCGTGCGCCGCCGGCGCCTGTGACGGTGCGTTCCCCGGCTACGTCCTGTCGACCTCCGAGCGCGAGCTCGCCGAAGGCGTGCGCTTCATCCTCGAGGAGAGCTCCACGCGCGAGGAGCGCACGGATGAGTCGGATGCGACCGCACCTCCGGTCGGCAGCGGAGTCGCTGCCACCGTCGACTTCGATCGTGAGATCGACCTGGTGTTCCAGGTTCGCGATGAGCGGCGGTCGACGGGCGACCCGGTGCTGGGCAGCAGCCGTGGCGCGGTCTACAACTCCCCGGACGCCGGCTGGGTCGAGAACTCGGCTCTCGTCCAGATGCGCGATGCCGTGGGCGACGTGGTCTACGACGACGTTGCCGAGGATCAGATCCAGATTCTCGATCGCCCGCTGAATGTCACGGTTGCGAAGTCGTGGAGCGGCGGCCCCTTGGGCGTTCCGCCGACAGGCACGGCCGCAGAGCTCTTCCCGGAGTCGCGCGTCACGATCACCGCGACGAACGCCACCGTCGCTCGCGTGGACTCGCTCACGGTGGTGGAACCGGGCATCGACGGCGCAGGAACCGTGCCGGATCCGTTCGACGTCGTCGACCTGATCGACATCGTCAGCATCACGATCCCGAACGGCGCGACGGCGAGCACCGTGACCCTCGAACCGGCGAGTGACTACCCCACCTCGTTCACGGTCGCCGAGGCGCTTGCGCTCACGACGGCCGAACTGGCCGCTGCGACGGCGATTCATGTTGAGCACGAAGGTCGCATCGACGCGGGAGCGTCGACGCGTATCGTGCTCGACACACGGCTGCGCGAGTTCCACCGCAGTGCGTCGCTGACCCGCGTCGACGGCAGCGCGAGCCCGGTTCTGAACTCCGCTCTCGGCACGGTGAGCGACCTCGGCGGGACGGTCGCGGGAGCCACGCCGGAGCCGGGCGACGTGCTCAGCGTGAGCGACGCGGATGAGGCCCAGGTGACGATCGAGGCGTTCGACGCCGGCGTGGTCGCGACGAAGAGCATCTCGGCCGACACGGATGCGACCGAGAGCTCGCCCGCGGTGCAGTACGACGGTTCGAGCACGACCGCCACGGTCACGCTGCAGGGTCGGCCGACCGGGAACGTCCGGTACACCGACATGATCATCGAAGACACCTCCCCGACGTTCTGGAACGCCTACGTCTTCACGGGATTCGAGTCCCACGCGTTCGCATCGCCGATCAACCGCGTGCAGGTCGACGCGCTGGTGGATGTCGACTACGCCGAAGGCTCCGGCAACACGATCACGAGCACCGGGGGAACCTGGGTGCTCGGCACGACGGGCACGACGCTGGCGCTGCCGGCGGGGGTTGATCCGGCTGACGTGCGCGGATTGCGGTTCACCTACACGCGCTCGGACTTCTCCACGTGGGAGCGCCCCTCGAACCCGCAGCAGTCGGTCCGGTTCACGGTCGAGCGTCGCGACGACCTCCTCACCGGCGGTCCGGTTCCGTCGACGCTCTACATCTACGACACGGGGATCGCGCCGGGCGAGACCGACCGCGCCACCTTCACCAATGAGGTGGACGTCACCGTGAACGCGCGCGAAGCGGCCGACGCCCCCGCGGTGTGGACCGCGAACGACAGCGACGCCAAGCAGCTGCGATTCGAGCACCTTCCGGCGAAGGTCGAGATCCGCAAGTCCCCTGCGGGCGCTGTGTTCCTCGGCGACTCGATCGACTTCGCGATCGAGGTGACCAACTTCGGCGGCGACGGCGACCGCGTGCTCTCGGGGCTCGTGGTCACGGACCTGCTCCCCGTCGACGAGGCCGGAGACCCGTACCTCGTGTTCCCGGAGAACCCGGACAGCGACGAGGCCTACGACCCCAATGATCCTGCCGATGCGGCCGAACTGTTCGATTTCGAGCTGCGGGACGACTCCGGAGCGCTCCAGCCCGCCCCCGCCGTCAACGTCGCCTTCGACCTGGTCGAGACCTCTCCGGGAGTCGATCAGCCGAGGCTCACGTTCACCGTCGTCGACTCGCTGCCGCTCGGCTGGACGCTGACGATCAGCGCGCCGATGGAGTTCCGTCCCCTCCTGGAGGCTGGAACGCAGGTCACCAACACCGCGACCGTCGTGTCGGATCGTGAGTTCGACAGCTGCGGCAGCCGCTACGAGAACGATGCCGAGGTGGAGCCCGGAAGCATCGACGGCGACGTGCCTCCCTATGTCAACACGGCGTCGTGCTCGTCCACCACGACGGTGTGGCCGCTGCCCAGCGCCCCGCTCACGATCGTCAAGGGCGTCAAGGGCATCGACGCCGGACCGCTCGAGGCCGACGGTGAGACCGTCCTCGTCGACGGCTCGGGGGATCCGTACGCCGACCTCGGTATCGCGAAGGTCGTTCCGACGAACCCGAGCGATTGCTCGACGCCCAACACCTCGATCACGGTGAACGGGGGCGGCTACTACCGCTACCCCTGCGTTCCGATCGTGCGGCCGGGGTCCGAGCACGAGTGGGCTGCCAGCTTCACCAACAGCGGCAACGTGAGCGTGCGCCAGATCGTTGCGATCGATGTGCTGCCGCAGCCGGACGACACCGGCGTCACGATCTCGAGCGCCCGCAATTCCCAGTGGACTCCGGTGCTCTCGAGCTACCCGCAGGCGACGAACCTCCCCGCCGGCGCCTCCATGACCGTGTACTACACGGACGACGAGGCGATGGCGACGGCAGCCTGCAACGGCGCGGACATCCAGGACACGATGGGGATGACCCCGACCTCCGATCCGCCCATGCTCGACGACTATCAGGATTGCCTCGTCGACACCGGCGCGGCGACCGATCTGCCGAACCGCGAGTGGACAGTTCTCCCCAACGACCCCGAGGTCTGGAAGACGGTGGCGGCGCTCAAGTTCGTCGTGCTGATGGATGACGGAGCCGGTCTGACCAACCTGCTGTCGCCGGGCGGTTCCGTCTCGATCAGCTACCGTTCGACGGCCGCGCTCGTGCCGGAGAAGGTCAACTCGGCTGCAGCCCTGGACCGCGATTCGGTGGCCTACAACTCGATTGCGGGGGCTGCCACGGGGCGGATCTACCCCGAAGGCGAAGACCCGCTCGACCTGGCCTACCGACTGGTCACTGAGCCTCGCAAGTCCGGCGTGGCGCTTGCCGTCGGGTCGATCGAGCTTCTCAAAGAGAACGGCGGCGACGCCGCGAGCTACGCGCCCGCCACCGTCGAGTTCGCGCTGAGCTGCGAGGTCGAGGGCGAGCCGATCGCCCTCCTCGACTCGAGCGGGGACGACCGCAGCGCGGTGACGGTGACGCCCGGAGCAGTGACCCGTGTGCAGGGCCTTCCGCTCTACGCGCAGTGCGCCGTCTCCGAGGGCGACGACTACGGCCAGACCTCCGTCCAGCTCGATCCGTCGCCGATGGACCTCGTCGCTCACGCGGCTCCCGCTGAAGGCGACTGGCCGGTGTCGAACCCGGTGCCCGCCTTCGACGACGGCTCCGACACCTTCCGACCGGCGATCGAGCGGGCGACGGTGACCAACGTGTACGAGGCGGCGAGCCTCGTGGTGAGCAAGACGGTCGAGACGAACGGCGCCCAGAACCAGTCCGGAACTCCGATCGTCTACACGGCTCCGGTGTTCTCGGTGTCCTGTCGCTTCGACAACGGTGCCAGCGACTCCGTCATCTTCACCGCGACCGGGATCACGATCGCCAACGGAGCCTCGGTGACGTTCCCTCGCCCCGCGAGCTCGGATCCGGTGCTGCCGGCCGGTGCGGTCTGCACCGTGACCGAGACGAACACACGCAACGCGACCACGACGACCCACGTCGTGACCACCGACGAAGGTGCGGGCGCGTCGACGACGGGCGCATCGGCGACCGTGACCCTGACCCCCGACGAGAGCGATGCCAGCACCAACGCGGTCGCGTTCTCGAACGAGTACGGAGTCGGCAGCTTCCAGGTGACCAAGTCGATTGCGGGCCTCGGGGCGTCCGAGTACGGCACCGGGGACTTCACGGTGAGCGTGTCCTGCACGCGCGCGAGCGCCAGCCCGACGCAGGTGTGGACCGGCACGTTCACCTTCAACGCCACGAACACCAGCGAGACGATCGACGATCTGCCGGCCGGCTCGGTGTGCACGGTGACCGAGACGGATGCGGCGGGTGCCACCTCGACGACCTTCGCGCCGCAGCGCTCCGGTGTGCCGACGCAGGGTCGGGCCACCGTCCCGAACGGCGCAGCAGCGACGGTCGCGATCACGAACACCTTCGACCTCGCGCAGCTCAGCGTCACCAAGGAGGTGCGGACCGCCGCCGTCGACGCGGAGGGCGACCCGGTGTACCCGAGTGACGTCTACGACTTCGAGGTCGTCTGCACCTGGCAGGGTGAGGCACGACTTGCCGACGGCTTCACGGCGAGCCCCATGGTGCTCAGCGATGTCGCACGGGGAGAGACCCGAACGCTGACGGGTCTCCCGGCAGGGGCGAGCTGCTCGATCACGGAGACCGACATCCCGGCGCAGGTCGACTCGACTTCGATCGAGTGGGCGACGGCGAGTGGAAGCGGTTCGGTCGCGGCAGCGTCGGCGACGATCACGCTCACGGCGGACACCGGCGCGGCGGCGGGAACCAACAGCGTGACCGCGGTCAACCGCTACGACGTCGGCTCGCTGACCGTCACCAAGGCGGTGCGCGGCGCGGCCGCTGCCCAGTTCGGCACCGGCCCGTTCCTGATCGACGTGGACTGCATCGCTCCGGGCTCGATCACCGCCTTCGACGACACGGTCAGCCTGCCGACCGCGGGTGGAGCGTGGTTCACCACCATCGAGGATCTCCCCGAGGGCTCCGTGTGCTCCGTCGTCGAGACCAATGCCGCGACGTCGGGTGCCGACGCGACCCAGATGCTGGATGCCGACGAGCAGGTCTTCGACGGCACCGGAATCGCCATCTCGGCCGACGAGCCCGCGGAGGTGACGATCGAGAACTGGTATCTCACCGGGGCGATCACGGTCGGCAAGGAGATCGTGGGCTCCGCGGCCGAGACCTATGGCGATGGGCCGTTCGAGTTCACGCTCGCCTGCAGTGTCGACGTGGACGGCGATGACGTCGTCGTCTCGGGATTCCCGAAGAGCGAGACGCTGTCGGAGGGCGAGACCGTCGAGTTCACAGGTCTGCCGTCGGGCGCGACGTGCCGGTTGACGGAAAGCGACGCCGCGGGGGCGACCTCGAGCACCATCGTGCTCGCGTCGGATCACTCGTCGGTGCTGAGCGCGGACGCGTCCGCGGGGCACGAGTTCACGGTCGTCGTCGACCCGAGCTCGCTCGTCGATGACCAGGCTCAGCCGGCGCTCGACATCATCAACGAGTTCCGACTCGCGGGTCTCGTCGTCACGAAGACCGTCCAGTCGGATGCCGTCGACCAGGACGGCAGCGCGATCGAGTACGGCCCGTTCGAGGTCTCGGTCGAGTGCACCTTCGACGGAGAGGACATCTACGCGACCGGGTTCAGCGCCTCGGACCCGATGGAGCACTCGTTCAGCCAGGGATCAGAGCCCTGGGTGCTGAGCGGCCTGGTCTCCGGGGCCGAGTGCGAGGTCACCGAGACCGACCGACGGGGATCCAGCTCGTCGCGCATCACGACGACGCCGAGCGACGGGACGAGTTCGACGTCGCTGATCTCGGAGTCCGCGGATTCGGTCTCGGGCAGCATCGTCCTGGTCGACCGCGTCGACGGCGCTGACGAGAACACGGCGGCCATCCGCAATGACTACGAGGCGGGGTCGATCCGCATCCAGAAGGCGCTCGACGGTCTCGGCACAGCGTGGGCCACGAACGAGTTCGAGATCGAGGTCGTATGCACGCTCGATGACGGGCCGGTCGAGTCGCGCGTCTGGGATGAGACCTACGTCGTCGATCCGACTGATCTCGCGCTCATCACCCTGAGCGGCATCGCTGCGGGGGCTGAGTGCGCGCTCGAGGAGACCCGGACCGGCGGCGCCACGGCGACGGCGTTCACGGTGGACTCCGTCAAGTCCGACGGGGCGCAGCGGACGGTCACGAGCCCGGCGGGCGCGACAGCGCTCGACGTGCTCGTCACGAACGTGTTCGACCTTGCCGAGATCGCCATCGAGAAGGACCGCGTGGGGGACGCTGAGACCCTGGCCGCCCACGGCATCGGCCCGTTCGAGGTCACGGCGGAGTGCACGTGGGACGTGGACGGCACCGAGCTGACCGTCGACATCCCCGGTGGCGCGACTCGCGAGCTGACGGCTCTCGGCAGCTATCGCGCGAGCTTCGCGGGTCTGCCCGCGGGGGCGGAGTGCGACATCGAGGAGACGCGGACCGGCGGCGCGAACTCGTCGACGGTCTCGCCGTCGGAGCTGACGCTCGCGGGAGGCAGCAACGACGTTCTCGTCACGAACGAGTTCGCGGCCGGGTCGCTGGTTGTGACGAAGGAGCGAGTGGGCGATGGCGTCGCGATCTACGGCTCCGGTCCGTTCTACGTCTCGCTCTCGTGCACGCGTGAGGTCGACGGAAGCGTGGTCGCGGTCGAGATTCCTGCGCCGAGCACGCCGATCGAGGGCGTCACGGATCCCGCGATCCGCGAGCTCTCGCTGGCCGGCGGATACACGACGTCGTACACGAACCTGCCGACGGGTGCGGAGTGCACGTTGGAGGAGAGCGGCACCGGTGGCGCATCCGAGGTGACCATCGACGACGCGACGTTCGTCGTCGGTCGCGATGACGCCGCCTCGATCGAGGTGACGAACGCGTTCCGTCTCGTCGGGCTGACCGTCACGAACACCGTGACCGGCAATGCATCGGAGCCCAAGCTCGACGACGACTTCGTGATCGTGCTGGAGTGCTGGCTCGACATCAACGGCGTGAGGACTCCGGTGGAGATCCCCGGAGGCGCGGAGCGGGACTTCAAGCACTCCGAGCAGGTCTCGTACAGCTATCTGCCGGTCGGGGCCGAGTGCCGGATCACCGAGACGGATGACCGCGGCGCGAACCGGGTCATGATCGAGGAAGGCGGGCGATCGGTCGACCTGTTCACGCTCGCGCTGCCGGAGCTCCCGGACGGCGTCGATGTGCGCAGCCCCGAGAACTCGGTTGTGGAGATCTCGGTGACGAACGTCTTCGTGGCTGACCTCGCACTGACCGGGGTCGCGGGCCTGTGGGCCTTGGTCGCAGGCGGCATCGCGATTGCGACGGGCGCCGTGCTGATGGTCGTCGTGCGGGTGCGCCGGCAGCACTGACCACCGTCGGGGCGAGAGCGGGTCTCGCCCCGACGGGTCGTGCTGCGGCGCGGACGCGCCGGCGACTCAGCCGGTCGGGCGCGAGCTGCGACGGCCGCCGCGACGCGGGTTTCCGCCGCCGGTCGACGTGCCGTTGGAGTTGGTTGAGTAGACCGAGCGGGCCCCACCGCGGGTGCCCGCGCTGCCGCCGGTGCGGGCGGCGCCTCCGCGGCCCGAGCTCGCGGCTCCGGCAGCGGCCCCGCGGCCGGAGCCCTGCGAACGACGTCCCTGGCCCGAGCCACGGCTCGACTGGCCCTGGCCTTCGCGGGCCGCGCGCTTGCGCTGCGCGTTGGCGCCCTGCGAGCGTCCGCCGCCGCGGGCGGGCTGCGCCGCACGGGGAACCGGCGTCACGTACTCGGCGACCTCGCCGACGAGCTCCCGCACGGGGGCGGAGTCGGCGGTCACACGCTGCGTGGCCGCCGAGATCTTCGCCTTGCGCATCAGCTGGGCGAGGTCCTTCTCCTGCGCGGGCAGCACGACGGTGACGACGTCGCCCGAGGAGCCGGCACGCGCCGTGCGACCGCTGCGGTGCAGGTACGCCTTGTGCTCCATCGGCGGGTCGACGTGCACGACCAGTTCGACATCGTCGACGTGAACGCCGCGCGCCGCGACGTCGGTCGCGACGAGCACGCGAGCGCTGCCGTCGGCGAAGGCCGCCAGGTTGCGGTCGCGCGCGGGCTGGCTCAGGTTGCCGTGCAGATCGACCGCGGGGATGCCCTCAGCGGTGAGCTGCAGGGCGAGCTTCTTGGCGTGGTGCTTGGTGCGCATGAAGAGGATCCGGCGGCCGGTGCCCGAGGCGAGCGCCTTGACGAGCTGCTTCTTCGACTCGACATCAGCGGTGGCGAAGATGTGGTGCGTCATGTCGGCGACGGGCGAGTTGGCCTCGTCGACCGAGTGCATGACGGGCGAGTTCAGGAACTTCGCGACGAGCTTGTCCACGCCGTTGTCGAGCGTGGCGCTGAACAGCAGACGCTGACCGTCGCTCGGGGTCGCGTTCAGGATGCGGGTGACGCCGGGCAGGAAGCCGAGGTCGGCCATGTGGTCGGCCTCGTCGAGCACGGTGATCTCGACCGCGTCGAGCTTGGCGAAGCCCTGCTTCATGAGGTCTTCCAGTCGACCGGGGCAGGCGACGACGATGTCGACGCCCGAGTTGAGGGCCTGCACCTGGCGGTTCTGCGAGACGCCGCCGAAGATCGTGGTCGTCGTCAGGCCGTAGGCCTTCGCGAGCGGCTCCAGGGTGGCGTTGATCTGGGTCGCGAGCTCGCGGGTCGGCGCGAGAACGAGGCCGAGCGGACGGCCGGGGCGGCGCGCGCCTCCGGCGAGCCGCGTGCCGAGACGCGCGACCATCGGGATCGAGAAGGCGAGCGTCTTGCCCGAGCCGGTCTTCCCGCGACCGAGCACGTCGCGTCCTGCGAGCGTGTCAGGCAGCGTGTCGACCTGGATCGGGAAGGCTTCGGTCTTGCCTGCCGCGGCGAGAGCCTCGACAAGCGGGTACGGCACGCCGAGCGTGCTGAAGTTGGTGGACACAGTGGTCCCTTTCATGGCAGTGCCGGTCGAGTAGTCGCGCGTCAGCGCGGCGTATCGAGACCAGCGGAGGGCGAGCGTGACGGTGGCCACGTCGAATCGCCGTAAGAAGATGTCAGCCGGGCCTCGGATATCCGAGCGGCGAGGGATGCGTTCTTCGACGCAAGAAGCGCGGGATCGCGCTGCAAGTGGTCTCAGGCTAGCAGACGGCGGTTCAGAGCCGTGCGAAGAGTCGTCGCAGCCGCGCGGCGCGCCACTGCCACATGATCCACATCGCCGCCCAGATGAACGGAGTCGCGATCCCCGCGCTGATGTCGAGCCGGTCGCGGTAGAGCGTGCGCCCGTCGGGGAGAGCGGACACGGCCATCCGATGCCGCCAGCGCGAGATGACCGACAGCGGGCCGGTGAGCGGGCGCCCCGAGTCCTCGATGATGTGAACGCCGTCGCGCTCGGCGTACGAGATCACGATCTTCTGCTCCCCGATGGCGATGATGCCCATCAGGGTGCTGAGGGCGACGCGCGCCTCCCCCTCGGGCCACTGCTCGGGGAAGATCGCAGGCTCGACGGGCACCATCTCGATGATCGGGGCGTAGATCTCGGCGAAGCTCGCGGGGGAGCGCAACGCGTCCCACGCGGCGTCGGTGGGGCAGTCGACTTCGAGGCGGAGTTGGACGCGCATGCCTCCAGTCTCCGCCTTGCGGGGCCGAATGGCGAGGGCCGCTACTCTCGCTGTCATGAACTCCGCGTCCTCCGATCCGCACGCCCAGTCCGCCTATCAGGTGCGCTTCGACTGGGGGCGCTCCGGGGCGGACGCCATCGGGCGCGACGTCGAGGCGATCGTCTGGGTCGACGAGCTGGGCGCGGCGCCCATCCCCGATCTCCCGCTGGGGCCGGCGGTGGTCGCCGCGGGGCTCGACTCGGCCGGCTCGCTCGCCGCGTGGGCGCTCGATCGCCAGGAGTCGCTCGGCGGGCGCTTCCGCATCGCGGTCGTGGCGGCCGGAGCGACGCGTGCCGATGGCGGCGAGCGCTTCGCGGTGGAAGACCTTCTCGCGGCCGGGGCGGTGATCGACGCGCTCGCCGAGGTCGGGATCGATCACAATTCGCCCGAAGCGGCGGCCGCGGCAGCCGCATTCACGGGGCTGCGACGCGCGACCAATCATCTGTTGAGCGCCTCGGTGAGCGCGCGCGAGGGGCATCGTTCCGCGAACACCGGCGCCGAGGTGGTAGTCCTGCGGGAATGACTGCCGCCGGGTCGTGGTTGCATCCGGTACGCCGCGAGTAGACCTGTCTGTGCGCGGCGTTCGCCACGAACCACGGGAGAACTCATGCCAAAGGCCGTACTCAACGGAACTGTCATCGCCGAAGCCGACGCGTCGGAAGTGCTGCACATCGAAGGAAACGTCTACTTTCCGCCGTCGAGCGTGAAGAGCGAATACCTCGAGAAGAGCCCCACGCCGTACACCTGCGCGTGGAAGGGCGACTGCCAGTACTTCACCGTTAAGGACGGCGAGCAGAAGCTCCAGGATCGGGCCTTCAGCTATCCGACCCCGCACGCGAGCGCCTTCGATCGCGTGGGGGCCGACTTCTCCAACTATGTGACGTTCTGGAAAGAAGTTCAGGTCATCAACTAGTCATCGCGCCCGGCGGGCCCGCTCCCGGTGGGCGCGCACCTTGGCGCGGTTGCCGCAGCGCTGCATCGAGCACCAGCGCCGCGACTGCGTGCGCGACTCGTCGCGGAACAGCAGGTCGCAGTCGTCGGCGCCGCAGCGCCGCAGCGACGCCGGGTCGCCCTCGAGCATGGCGATCGCCTCACGCGCGAGCGATGACAGCGCCTGGCTGACGCGGATGCGCGACGCCCCGGCCTGCCGGCCTCCGCCGGCAAGGCGCGGGGGCAGGTCGGGCATGGCCGCGACGAGGTTGACCACGTCGATGTCGTCGGGGTCGCCAGCGGCTGCGGTGTGCCGCGCCTCGGCGAGGCGGGCGATCGCGCGGGCCAGGGTGCGCGCGTCGAGCAGGTCGCGATCGGTCGAGTCCTCGGCGGCGAGCCGTGGGACGCG
>DCRR01000022.1:26277-132437 GCA_002325245.1 Microbacteriaceae bacterium UBA1487
GTGGAGCGCTGCGTCCAGGCGATGCGGTGACGAGTGTCGAACCGGCGCGAGCACTGCGCGCACGAGGTCACGCGCTTCGGCCTCCGGTAGCGGTAGTGCTGGTGCCCGGCCGGGCAGACGCCGACCCACGGGGCGAGCTCGGTGGCGACCGGACCGTGATGCACGCGTCCGCCGACGTAGCCGAGGTCGGCCGCGATCGCCTTCCACTCGGGGCCATGCCCGGCCGCGGGGCCCGCGAGGGCGTGCGCGACCTCGTGCAGCAGCGTCTGATGCACCTCGTCGTCGTCGGAGCGCTCGGCGATGAGCCGCGACACCGTGATCCGGTGCTTGGTGTAGTCGCACGCGCCGGCGCGCGTTCGCGCGTGATCGAAGGCGAACGTCCAGACGGCGGGGTCCAGGTGCAATCGGATGAGGGCCTCGGCCCAGGTCCGGACGCGGTCGAGCTCCGCCACCCTCAGCCCTCCCCGAGCGGACGCAGGTCCGCCTCCATGAGACGATCGTCGCCCGCGCGGGGGCTCCCTCGCCCGTCGGTGTTGTTCGTCAGAATCCACAGCGTGCCGTCCGGTCCCGGCGCGACGTCTCGCACGCGGCCCAACTCGCCGACGAAGTACGCCGCGATCTCGACCGTCGCGCCCTCGGGTCCGGGCGTGACGCCCCAGACCCGCTCGCCGCGCAGTGCCGCGAGGAACAGGGTGCCGCCGATGTAGGTCAGGCCGCTCGGGCTCGCCTCCGAGGTGGACCACTGCGCGACCGGGTCGACGAATCCCGCCCGCCCGCTCGCGCCCTCCACGATCGGCCAGCCGTAGTTGGCGCCGGGCGTGATGAGGTTCAGCTCGTCCCAGGTGTTCTGGCCGAACTCGGCTGCCCAGAGTCGCCCGTCGGCGTCCCAGGCGATGCCCTGCGGATTCCGGTGCCCGAGGGAGTAGACGACAGAACCGGGGAACGGGTTGTCGGCGGGCGCCGCGCCCTCGGCTGTCATCCGCAGGATCTTGCCCGCGAGGCTCGCCGGATCCTGGGCGGCGTCGCGGTCTCCCGCATCGCCCGCGGTCGCGTAGAGCATGCCGTCGGGTCCGATGTCGATGCGGCCCCCGTTGTGGTTGCCGGCCTTCGGGATCCCGGTGAACACCGGCTCCGGTTCGCCCAGCCGCAGGCCTTCGCCGCTGCCGGTCACCCGCAGGCGCACGATGCGGTTGTCGTTCGCCGCCGTCAGGTACGCGTACAGCCAGCGCTCGTCCGCAGTCTCGAGCGGGACGAGCCCGAGAAGTCCGCCCTCGCCCGCCGGTGCCGCGGCAGCGATCGTCGCCAGCGTCGTGGTGGCGCCGGAGTCCTCGAGCCGCACGATTCGGGCGGAGTCGCGTTCGCTGAGCACGACGGTGCCGTCGTCGAACCGCGCGATCGACCACGGGGCGGCGAGGCCCGTCACGAGTTCGCGCACCTCTCCGGTCGGCTCGACGCCCGAGGCAGCGGCCGGGCTCGGGTCGCTCGCGTCGCTCGCGTCGCTCGGGGTGCTCGGCGCGGTCGTCGGGGTCGAGGGGGCGTCGGCGACGCACCCGCTGAGCGCGACGGCCAGTGCGAGCGCGCTCACGCGGCCCGCCGTGCGGCCCGCCGTCGTCGACGCTCGAAGCATGCTCTGAGGCTACGCCGGGTCCCCGTCACGCGCCGCCGCGCTGTTCGAAGACGCTCTTATTGGGGGTGGGGGAGGGAATGGCGGTCTGGTCGGTGACGATCGCGGCGCCGGCGATCCAGTCGCGAAGTGCCCGGCCGTGCACGAGCGCCGCCGGATGCGGTCCGCCCGCCAGCAGTCGCGGCATCCAGTCGAGCGGGAGCTCGCCCTTCGACGCCACCAGGACGAAGTTGCCGAAGCGGCGTCCGCGCAGCACGGCCGATTCGGCGAGCACAGCGACGTCCGAGTACGCCACCCCGAGGGTCGCCGCCTGGCCTCGCGCGAAGGCGCCGCCGGCGCCGTCCGCCGCATTCACGAGCAGCACGCCGTCGGGGGAGAGCAGCGCGGCGCACTCGGTGTAGAACTCAAGGCTCGTGACGTGCGCCGGAATGCGCGCCCCGCCGAAGACGTCCACGACGAGCAGGTCGACGGAGCCGCGCAGTCCCGCCGGGAGCTTGCGGAGCACCTCCCGCGCGTCGCCGTAGCGCATCCGGATCGAGGCGCCGCGAGGGAAAGGCAGCGCCTCGCGCACCAGTTCGATGAGGTCGGGCTCGAGCTCGACCACCTGCTGCCGCGACCCCGGCCGGGTGGCCTCGATGTAGCGCGGCAGAGTCAGCGCCCCCGCGCCGAGATGCACGGCGGTGAGCGGTCCCGCCGGAAGCTGGTCGATCACGTGGCCCATGCGGCGCACGTACTCATAGAAGAGGTGCGTCGGATCGCCCAGATCGACGTGCGACTGCGGCGTTCCGTCGACCACGAGCTCGAACGAGCCGGGCACGTGGCGGTCGGCGCGAACCTCCGCGTGAAGGCCGCTTCGCAAGGAGCGAGAGGACTCGGAATCCACCGTTTCTGACTGCCTTTCCCCGCGCTTATAGACCCATTCACAGGTCAAGTCAAGGAACTACTGGACATGCCGCGGAGTTGGGACATATAGTTGACCTTTGCGCTCCCACACTCTCACGCCGTCATATTGCGGTCGGCTGGCGCGCCCGGAGAGAGACCCCGAGTATAGCGGCGGGGTTATTGATTCATGGGCATGGGGCGTTCTCTCCACTACCGACACAGAATGAGACTCTTTCGTCTCACGGAGGTTGTTTTCCTTGGTTGCTGCGCGCTCCGCATCCAGTAAGAAGTCCCTCAAGAACGGCCGCACCGCATCGCGGCTGTCTTTCGCCAAGATCACTGACACGCTGACGGTCCCCGACCTTCTCGCGCTACAGACCGAGAGCTTTGACTGGCTTGTCGGCAACGACGCCTGGAAGGCCCGCTCGGCCGAGGCGAAGGCGGCCGGCAACGACGCGGTTCCCGAGACCACGGGCCTCGACGAGATCTTCGAAGAGATCAGCCCGATCGAGGACCTCGGCGAGACGATGCAGCTGTCGTTCTCCCAGCCCGAGCTCGAAGAGCCGAAGTACTCGATCGACGAGTGCAAGGAGCGCGGCAAGACCTTCGCCGCTCCGCTCTACGTCAACGCCGAGTTCATGAACCACATGACGGGCGAGATCAAGACCCAGACGGTCTTCATGGGCGACTTCCCGCTCATGACCGAGCGCGGCACCTTCATCATCAACGGCACCGAGCGTGTCGTCGTCTCGCAGCTCGTCCGCAGCCCCGGCGTCTACTTCGAGCGCCAGATGGAGAAGACCTCCGACAAGGACATCTACTCCGCTCGCATCATCCCGAGCCGCGGTGCGTGGCTCGAGTTCGAGATCGACAAGCGCGACCAGGTCGGCGTTCGCATCGACCGCAAGCGCAAGCAGTCGGTCACGGTCTTCCTCAAGGCCCTCGGCCTCACGAGCGAAGAGATCCTCGAGCACTTCGCCGGCTACGAGTCGATCGCCGCGACGCTGGAGAAGGACGCCATCCTCACCAAGGAGGAGGCGCTCAAGGACATCTACCGCAAGCTCCGTCCGGGCGAGCAGGTCGCCGCCGAGGCCGCGCGTGCGCTGCTCGACAACTTCTACTTCAACCCGAAGCGCTATGACCTGGCGAAGGTGGGTCGCTACAAGATCAACCGCAAGCTCGGGATCGACGCGGACCTCCGCGACTCGGTGCTCTCGGTCGACGACATCATCGCGACGATCAAGTACCTCGTCGCGCTGCACGCCGAGCAGAAGACCCTCCCGGGTGTCCGCGACGGCAAGAAGGTCGACATCCGCCTCGACGTGGACGACATCGACCACTTCGGCAACCGCCGAATCCGCGCGGTCGGCGAGCTCATCCAGAACCAGGTCCGCACGGGCCTGAGCCGCATGGAGCGCGTCGTGCGCGAGCGCATGACCACGCAGGACATCGAGGCGATCACGCCGCAGACCCTGATCAACGTGCGCCCCGTCGTCGCCGCGATCAAGGAGTTCTTCGGAACCAGCCAGCTGTCGCAGTTCATGGACCAGAACAACCCGCTCGCGGGCCTGACGCACAAGCGGCGTCTCTCGGCCCTCGGCCCGGGTGGTCTGTCGCGTGAGCGCGCCGGCGTCGAGGTTCGCGACGTCCACCCCAGCCACTACGGCCGCATGTGCCCGATCGAGACGCCGGAAGGCCCGAACATCGGTCTGATCGGCTCGCTCGCCTCGTTCGCGCGGATCAACTCGTTCGGGTTCATCGAGACCCCGTACCGCCGCGTCACCAAGGGCAAGGTCTCGACCACGATCGACTACCTCACCGCGAGTGAGGAGGACGAGTTCGTCGTCGCCCAGGCCAACGCGCCGCTCACCGCCGACTTCCGCTTCGCCGAGCCCAAGGTGCTCGTGCGGAAGAAGGGCGGCGAGGTCGAGCTCGTCGACGCCGAAGACGTCGACTACATGGATGTCTCGCCGCGCCAGATGGTGTCGGTCGCGACCTCGCTCATCCCCTTCCTCGAGCACGACGACGCGAACCGCGCCCTCATGGGTGCGAACATGCAGCGTCAGGCCGTGCCGCTCCTGCGTTCGGACTCGCCGTACGTCGGAACCGGCATGGAGAACTACGCCGCGATCGACGCCGGCGACGTCGTCACTGCCGATAAGGCCGGTGTCGTCGCCGAGGTGAGCGCCGAGGTCGTCACGATCCAGCTCGACGAGGGCGGCACGCAGGAGTACTACCTGCGCAAGTTCGACCGCTCGAACCAGGGCACCAGCTACAACCACCGCGTGATCGTCGATGAGGGCGAGCGCGTCGAGGTCGGCCAGGTCATCGCCGATGGCCCCGCGACCGAGAACGGTGAGCTCGCGCTCGGCAAGAACCTGCTCGTGGCGTTCATGCCGTGGGAGGGTCACAACTTCGAGGACGCGATCATCCTGAGCCAGAACCTGGTGAAGGACGACGTGCTCAGCTCGATCCACATCGAGGAGTACGAGGTCGACGCGCGCGACACGAAGCTCGGCAAGGAGGAGATCACCCGTGACCTCCCCAACGTCAGCCTCGACCTGCTCGCCGACCTCGACGAGCGCGGCATCATCCGCGTCGGCGCCGAGGTCCGCCCCGGCGACGTCCTCGTCGGCAAGGTCACGCCGAAGGGTGAGACCGAGCTCTCCGCCGAGGAGCGCCTGCTCCGTGCGATCTTCAACGAGAAGAGCCGCGAGGTGCGCGACACCTCGCTCAAGGTTCCTCACGGTGAGCAGGGCACGGTCATCGGCGTCAAGGTGTTCGACGCGCAGGACGGCGACGACGAGCTCGGCTCGGGCGTCAACCAGCGCGTGGTCGTCTACATCGCCCAGAAGCGCAAGATCACCGAGGGCGACAAGCTCGCCGGCCGTCACGGCAACAAGGGCGTCATCGCCAAGATCCTTCCGGTCGAGGACATGCCGTTCCTCGCCGATGGCACTCCGGTCGATGTCGTGCTCAACCCGCTCGGCATCCCCGGTCGAATGAACTTCGGCCAGGTGCTGGAGACCCACCTCGGGTGGATCGCCAAGCAGGGCTGGAAGGTCGATGGCTCGCCGAAGTGGGCCGAGACCCTTCCCGCCGAGGCTCGCGAGGCAGAGCCGGGCACCAAGGTGGCGACGCCGGTGTTCGACGGTGCCTTCGAGTCCGAGATCGAGGGGCTGCTCGACAGCACCCTGCCGAACCGCGACGGTGAGCGCCTGATCGACTCGAGCGGCAAGACCCGCCTGTTCGACGGTCGCTCGGGCGAGCCGTACCCGGCCCCGATCTCGGTCGGCTACATGTACATCCTGAAGCTGCACCACCTGGTGGACGACAAGATCCACGCCCGCAGCACCGGCCCGTACTCGATGATCACGCAGCAGCCGCTGGGTGGTAAGGCGCAGTTCGGTGGCCAGCGCTTCGGTGAGATGGAGGTGTGGGCTCTCGAGGCCTACGGCGCCGCCTACGCGCTGCAGGAGCTCCTGACGATCAAGTCCGACGACATCCTCGGCCGCGTGAAGGTCTACGAGGCGATCGTCAAGGGCGAGAACATCCAGGAGCCCGGCATCCCCGAGAGCTTCAAGGTCCTCATGAAGGAGATGCAGTCGCTGTGCCTGAACGTCGAGGTGCTCGCGGCTGACGGTTCCGTCATCAGCCTGAAGGACACGGATGACGAGGTCTTCCGCGCCGCCGAAGAGCTGGGCATCAACATCTCCACCCGCTTCGAGTCTTCGTCTGTCGACGAGATCTGATCCGGGCCCGTACACAGGTTTATAGAGAACTAGCGAGAGAGACACACACGTGATCGACGCAACTACTTTCGATCAGCTCCGCATCGGGCTCGCGACCAGCGCTGACATCCGCGCGTGGTCGTACGGCGAGGTCAAGAAGCCGGAGACGATCAACTACCGCACCCTGAAGCCCGAGAAGGACGGTCTGTTCGGTGAGCAGATCTTCGGACCCTCGCGGGACTGGGAGTGCTCCTGCGGCAAGTACAAGCGAGTCCGCTTCAAGGGCATCGTCTGCGAGCGCTGCGGCGTGGAGGTCACCAAGTCCTCCGTCCGCCGCGAGCGCATGGGCCACATCGAGCTCGCCGCCCCGGTGACGCACATCTGGTACTTCAAGGGTGTGCCGAGCCGTCTGGGCTACCTGCTCGACATGGCGCCGAAGGACCTCGAGAAGGTCATCTACTTCGCCGCCTACATGGTGATCTCGGTCGACGAGGAGGCACGTCACGCCGACATGCCCGGCCTCGAGAACGAGCTCCGCCTCGAGATCAAGCAGCTCGAGTCGCAGCGCGACTCGCGGATCGCCGCGCGTCTGTCGACGCTCGAGACCGAGCTCGCCGCGCTCGAAGAGGAAGGCGCCAAGGCCGAGCCGAAGCGCAAGCTCAAGGACGCCGCCGAGAAGGAGATGTCGCAGACCCGCAAGGCCTTCGACGAGCAGATCAAGCAGCTCGAAGAGGTGTGGGAGCAGTTCCGCACCCTCAAGGTCGGCGACCTGAAGCCGGAGGACAGCGTCTTCCACGAGCTCCAGGACCGCTTCGGTCTGTACTTCGAGGCGTTCATGGGCGCCGAGTCGATTCAGAAGCGCCTCGAGTCCTTCGACCTGGCCGCCGAGAGCGAGACCCTCCACGAGGAGATCGCCAACGGCAAGGGCCAGAAGAAGATCCGCGCGATCAAGCGTCTGCGCGTCGTCAACTCGTTCCTGCAGACCGGCAACTCGCCGGCCGCCATGGTGCTCGACGTCGTCCCGGTGATCCCGCCGGAGCTGCGCCCGATGGTGCAGCTCGACGGTGGCCGCTTCGCGACCTCCGACCTCAACGACCTCTACCGTCGTGTGATCAACCGCAACAACCGTCTGCGTCGTCTGCTCGACCTCGGTGCGCCCGAGATCATCGTCAACAACGAGAAGCGGATGCTGCAGGAGGCCGTCGACGCGCTGTTCGACAACGGCCGCCGCGGTCGCCCCGTCACCGGAACCGGCAACCGCGCCCTGAAGTCCCTGAGCGACATGCTCAAGGGAAAGCAGGGTCGCTTCCGCCAGAACCTGCTCGGCAAGCGCGTCGACTACTCGGGCCGTTCGGTCATCATCGTCGGACCGCAGCTCAAGCTGCACCAGTGCGGTCTGCCGAAGCAGATGGCGCTCGAGCTGTTCAAGCCGTTTGTCATCAAGCGCCTGATCGACCTGAGCCACGCGCAGAACATCAAGAGCGCCAAGCGCATGGTGGAGCGTTCGCGTCCGCAGGTCTGGGACGTGCTCGAGGAGATCATCCGCGAGCGCCCCGTGCTGCTGAACCGTGCGCCCACGCTGCACCGTCTCGGCATCCAGGCCTTCGAGCCTCAGCTCGTCGAGGGCAAGGCGATCCAGCTGCACCCGCTCGTCTGCACCGCCTTCAACGCGGACTTCGACGGTGACCAGATGGCCGTTCACCTGCCGCTCTCGGTCGAGGCGCAGGCCGAGGCCCGCATCCTGATGCTCGCCTCGAACAACATCCTGAAGCCGTCGGACGGCCGCCCGGTGACCCTGCCCAGCCAGGACATGATCATCGGTCTGCACCACCTGACGACGCTCAAGGAGGACGCGGAGGGCGCCGGTCGCGCCTTCTCGTCGGTCGCCGAGGCGATCCTCGCGATGGACCAGGGCTCGCTCGACCTGAACGCGCCCGCGCGGATCCGTCTCGAGAACGTGCACCTCGCCGACGCCCCGGAGGACTTCGTCCAGGGCTCGACGAAGCTCGTCGACACGACCCTCGGTCGTGCGCTCTTCAACGAGACGCTCCCGGCGGACTACCCGTACGTCGAGGCCGTCGCCGACAAGGGCAAGATCTCGGCGATCGTCAACGACCTCGCCGAGCGCTACCCCAAGGTGGAGGTCGCTGCGGCGCTCGACCGGATCAAGGACGCGGGCTTCCACTGGGCGACCCGCTCCGGCGTCACGGTCGCGCTGTCGGACATCCTGACGCCTGCCGAGAAGCCGGCGATCATCGCCAAGCACGAGAAGCAGGCCGCCAAGGTCCAGAACGACTTCGACCTCGGAAAGATCGAAGACGCCGACCGTCGTGCCGACCTGATCAAGATCTGGACGGAGGCGACCAAGGAGGTTGCCGACGCGATGCAGGCCGGGTTCCCCAAGGACAACAACATCTTCCGGATGGTGTCCTCGGGTGCTCGTGGTAACTGGCTGCAGGTCCGCAACATCGCCGGTATCCGTGGTCTGGTGGCGAACCCGAAGGGTGAGACCATCCCGCGTCCGATCATCTCGTCGTACCGTGAAGGCCTCTCGGTCGCCGAGTACTTCATCGCGACGCACGGTGCTCGCAAGGGCCTCGCCGACACGGCGCTCCGCACGGCCGACTCGGGCTACCTGACGCGTCGTCTCGTCGACGTCTCGCAGGATGTCATCATCCGCGAGGACGACTGCGGCACGAGCAAGGGTCTCGAGCTCCCGATCGCGACGGTGGTGGACGGCGTCCTCACCCGTGACGAGAACGTCGAGAACGCGGTCTACGCGCGAAGCCTCGCCGAGGATGCGGTCGACGCGAAGGGCACGGTCGTCGCGGCGGCCGGCTCCGACGTCGGCGATGTCCTCATCGACACGCTCATCGCGGCCGGCGTCGAGTCGATCAAGGTTCGCTCGGTCCTGACCTGCGAGTCCGCAGTCGGCGTCTGCGCGGCCTGCTACGGCCGTTCGCTCGCGACCGGAAAGCTCGTCGACATCGGCGAGGCCGTCGGCATCATCGCGGCCCAGTCGATCGGTGAGCCCGGAACGCAGCTCACGATGCGTACCTTCCACCAGGGCGGCAGTGCCGGTGCGGACGACATCACGCAGGGTCTGCCGCGTGTCACCGAGCTCTTCGAGGCGCGCACCCCGAAGGGTGCGAGCCCGATCGCCGAGACCGCCGGTCGCATCGTGATCGAGGACACCGACAAGCAGCGCCGGATCGTGCTCACGCCCGACAACGGCGACGAGCCGCAGGTGTACCCGGTGCTCAAGCGCGCGACTCTCCTCGTCGAGGACGGGCAGCACGTCGAGCTCGGCCAGCAGTTCGTGGTCGGAAACCTGGACCCGAAGGAGGTGCTCCGCGTGCAGGGTGTTCGCGCCGTGCAGAAGCACCTCGTGGATGGCGTCCAGGGCGTGTACCGCTCGCAGGGTGTTCCGATTCACGACAAGCACATCGAGGTCATCGTGCGGCAGATGCTGCGCAAGGTCACGGTGGTCGAGCACGGCGACACCGACCTGCTCCCGGGCGAGCTCGTCGACCGGTCGCGCTACAACGCGATCAACCGCGCGTCGCTCACCGAGGGCAAGAAGACCGCGTCGGCGCGTCAGGAGGTCATGGGCATCACCAAGGCCTCGCTGGCGACCGAGTCGTGGCTGTCGGCCGCGTCTTTCCAGGAGACGACCCGCGTTCTGACGCAGGCCGCCATGGAGGGCAAGTCCGACCCGCTGATGGGTCTCAAGGAGAACGTCATCATCGGCCAGCTGATCCCGGCCGGTACCGGTCTCAACCGCTACCGCAACGTGACGGTGGAGGCGACCGAGGAGGCGAAGGCGGAGCGCTACCCGAACCGCATCTTCACCGACGACGCGTCGTTCAACGAGGCGGACCTGAGCTTCGTCGACTTCGACTCGTTCAGCTCCGACGACTTCACGCCCGGAACCTACAACTAGGTCTCGTTCGTCAGTCGAGATCGACGGCCCCGCTCGCACTTCGGTGCGGCGGGGTCGTCGTCGTTTCAAGGTCGTCGAGGGTCAGGGTGAGACGGCGCGGGGTCGCGCTGTCGACGAGCACCGTGGCGAGGGCGGCGCCCGACTCGGGAGGCAGACGGACCACGACGCGGCCGGCATCGGCGGCGTCGAGTTCGGCTGCGATCCGCGCGCGGAGGGCGTCTGCGGCGGCTCGGGGCAGCTCGGTGGCGCGGTCGTCCAGCATGACCACCTCGACGCCGCGCCGGCGGGCGCTGCGGGCGGCCGAGCTCACGGGCTCCCCCGCGAGGGTTCGCGCGCGGAGCCCGTCGCGCAGCTCGGCTTCGGCGAGTGCCGCCTCGGCGCGAACCTCGTCGGTGAGCTCGCGCTCGGCCGCAATGGCGCGCAGCGACGGCGCCGCGATGCCGTAGGCCCAGCGCACGCGGGCCCGCCGCTCATGCTCGGCGGCGTTGGCGGCGGCGGCGGCCGCGGCGAGCCGGCTGTTCGAGGCCGCGAGCGCATCGAGCTCGTCGCGCACCCGACCGACGGCGACGATGAAGATCGTGCCGATGACGAGAATGGCGACTTGGCGCAGCATGATCCCGGCGATCATCGGCGCGCCGAAGTGCGAGAGAGCTCCCCAGGCCAGCGCGGCGAGCAGCATTCCGAGCATGCCGAGCCAGGCCGCGCCGAGGCGGCCGCGCAGCGCGAGCGCCAGCAGCAGGAACGCGGAGGCGCCGAGGTGCCACATCGAGTGCCCGGCGCGGATGATCGGCCAGGACACGAGCAGCACGAGCAGGGTCGGCGTGGCCGCCGCGATGACAGTGTGTCGCATCGGCAGCACCACGCCACGGGCCGAGGTGGTCGAAAGCAGGACGCCCGTGAACAGGCCGACGCCGACGAGGGCCGGGGCCGGGTTCTCGGTGGAGGGCAGGGAGGTGAGGGCGAGCACCGCCGTCACGACGACCACGATGAGGCTCACCGCCCGTGTCGGCCCGCGCGGCAGGTCGAGGACGCGGAGCGGGAGCAGGTTCACGAAGTCACCGTCCACTCGAGCTCGACCTGGGTGCCGTGTCCCGGGGCCGATCGAACGCGGGCCGCGGCGCCCGGAAGCGACTCGAGGCGCCCCACGATGCTCGCGCGCACGCCGAGTCGTTCGGCGGGGACCAGCTCGGGATCGAACCCGGCCCCGTCGTCAGCGATCCTCACGATGAGGCGGTCGTCATGGAGGCTCACGTGCGCTCGCGGGAGCTTGTGGCCGAGGCGAGCGTGCCGGAGTGAGTTGCGTGCCGCCTCCGCCGCGGCGTCGGCCAGCGCATCGGCGACGGCGGGCGGCACGCCGGGGAGCTCGGCGGGGAACAGCAGCGGGATGCGCGGCGACACCCGATCGAGCCGCGCGCGCAGCGCCTGACGCAGATCGACGAGGGTGCCCTCTGCCGCGTCCGACTCGCGAACGCCGGTCGCCAGCGCGGCGACCGCACTGCTCGCCTGGTCGCGCAGTGCCTGCGTGCTGCGAACACCGGCGCGCGAGCCGAGCATCAGGACCGCGAGGACGGTGTCGTGGAGGACCGCATCGATGCGTCGACGCTCCCGCGCCCGGGCGTGCGCCGCCGCGACGACCGCGGCATGTCGGCTGACCGCGCGGCTCTCCTCGTCCACCAGGCGCGCTCGGTCGACGGTGAACTGCGCCAGTGCGATGAACACGGCGCAGAACATGAACGAATACAGCCCGTCCTGGAGACCCGGGACGAGCCCGCTCATGTCCGGGCCGCGCGCCCGCGACGCGATGACGATGACGGCGACGATTGCGTTGTAGGTCCAGGCGAGGCTGCGGGGCGCCGCCAGCGCGACCGCCGAGGTGGCGGCGGCCGTGTTGTTGAGCACCCACTCGGTCTCGGCCAGCGGCAGCGGCGACACGATGAACAAGGAGCTGAACGCCGCGGTCAGATATCCGACGCCGGCGACCCCCAGCAGGATGCGCGCGGCGGTGAGCGAGGCGATGGGCATCGCGAGCGCGGTGAGCACCGGCAGGGCGAAGACCGAGAGCACCGCCGCCACCGTCCACCAGGCGGGGGCGAAATCCTGCTGCACCTCAATCGACGGGAACGAGAGCAGAGCGAACAGCGCCGCGCCGATCGCCACCACGACCGCCATGCTGCGGATGAGTCGCAGCTCGGCGCTCCCCGATGTCACTCGCGCCTCGAACCCGGTCCTGCGACGTAGCCGTCCTCCACCGCGCGCTTGTACAGGTCGACCCGGGAGACGGCGGGGCGGCCCACGGCGGCGTACTTCATCCGGATCCGGCGGACGTACTCCGCGACGGTCTTCTCGGAGAGTCCGGCCGCGTGCGCGACGCTGACCGACTTCTCGCCGGAGGCGTAGAGGGCGAGGACCTCGCGTTCCTTGGGGCTCAGCCGTGCGTCGCCGAGGCGGGGATCAGCGTCGATCGCGGCGGCCCATTCGATGGTGGCGACGGCATCGCCGCTCGCGGCGGCGCGGAGTGCGGCGATGAGCACGTCGGAGGTGTCGGTCTTGCGCACGATGCCGAGCGCCCCGGCGGCGGCCGCGTCCCGCACGCCGTTGGCGTCCTCGGCGCCCGTGAAGCACAGCGCCGCCAGTCCCGCCGCCTGCAGCCGATGCAGGTTGCCCGCCACCCCGGAACCGTCAGCCAGACGGATGTCGAGCACGACGAGGTCGATGTCGGCGGCGGCGTCGAGCACCGGGCCGATTGTCGCGGCGGAGACGACGAGGCGGAACTCGGGATGATCGTCGAGAATCGCGGCCAGGCCTCGGCGCATCGCTTCGTGGTCATCCACGTGCGCCAGACGCACACGGCTGAGGCGGGCGTTCATCCTCGTCTCTCCCTCTGATGTGCCGTGCTGGTGGCGCTCGCGGTGGGGTCGAGCCTACTCGTGTTGACGTTCCCTCGTCCTCCTCTGAGGGGACACCGCGCACCTCTTGTACCCCAAATGGGTGTCAGGAAAGCGACGACTGGGGCGAACGGTCTGTGTCGCCCACACTGTTTATCACGTACCTGGAGTAATTCACCTGCGCATGGGAGCAGAAATGATCGCGCACCGCCTCTTGATCTCGACGATCGCTGACGAGTGGAGCGAGAGTGCCGGAGGCACGTTCGATGCCGCCGAGGGCGGGGTCATGTGCGGCGGATGCGCCAGCTCCGATCTCGTCTCCGAGCTCAGCGCAGCGGTGTGGCCGCATGCCGCGCTGCACCGGCTGGTGACGCCCATCGAAGAGGTTCTGAACTCCGCCGTCGAGACGTACATCGCCACGGCGCCGGACCGCGAGTCGTCACTGCACCTCGTCGACATCTATCGCGACGAACTCCGCTCCACCGCCCGCATGGTCGTCGACCGGGCGCTGCTGCGAGGAAACTTTCTCGGCGCCGTCCCGGTCTGAGCCGCGCGGAGGAAACCCGCCCGTCGCGCCTGGGGGTCCACTTGCTAGAGTTGCCCCGAGACGTGAAGGAGACCTCCATGGCTGACGACTCCGAAGGACAGAAGCGATCCACGCCGAACACGGCGGACGGCGCCGAGAAAACCATGTCCGACACCGCTGATCTCGATCGCGACGCTCTCGTCGTCGACGACGAGGTCGTCGCGGCCGACGCCGAGGTGATCCCCGAGAGCGCCGCCGACGCGGACGTCGTGGTCGCGACCGAGCAGGTCACGACCGAGCAGACCACGCTCGAGGAGCCCGCGGCGGCCGACGCCCCCGCTCGCGTCGTCTTCGTCGAGACGCCCGCACCGCCCCGCAACCGCGGCAACCGCGTGGCGGGGGCCGCCCTCGCGCTTCTCGGGGCCGTGGTGTTCGCGCTCGTCTATGCACTGGCCGTGTTCGTGCTCATCTTCGCCACCGAGCCTTCCGAGTTCGTCGCCGCGACCTTCTCGGCCTTTCTGAGCGGTGCGGCACTCTGGATTCCGGTCCTCTTCTTCGCGCTCAGCTTCCTCCTGGCCGTTCTCATGCTGAATCGCGCCGGCTGGTGGGTGCACATCGTGGTGAGCCTTGTCGTCGGCGCGGCCACCTACTTCGGCTCGATCGGCCTGCTGCTGCTGGTCGACAACGTCGTGCTGATGTCCCCGAGCGAGGCGAGCGCCGCCTTCGTGGCGCTCGCGCTGGATCCGCGCGTCATCATCGCGGCCCTCGCGGCGCGGGAGGTCTCGATCTGGATCGGTCTCGCGGTCGCCGCACGCGGTCGTCGTGTGAAGGCGCGCAACCTGGAGCGCCGCACGGCGTTCGAGCGTGAACTCGCCGAGAAGAAGGCGGAGCGTGAGCGGGCCGCGGCCGGCTCGTCCTGAGTTCTTCCTGGCGCTCCTGACGACCGCCCTCTGGGCAGCGAGCGCGTTCGCCGCGATCGGGATGCTCGCCTGGGTGCTCGACCGCGAGCCAGTCGCGCGGCCGGTGGGCCCGGCCTACGCCTTTCTCGCGCTGCTGGTCGCGGGCGTGTTCCTGTGGCTGCTGACGGGGTTCGCAGTGCAGGCGGAGCACCCGTGGGTCGCGATGCTCGCGGCCGCCGCCGGCGTGTATCTGGCGATCGTGCTCACCGCCTTCGTCGTCGACTTCGGGCTCCTCGTCGAGCAGGCGACGAGCGTCTTCGTGATCACGGCCGCGTCCCTTGCCGCGTCGACGACCGCGTTGGCGTGGTGGCTCGCCACGGTGCGGCCCCCCCGGACGCGGGACTAGTCGACGCGCATCGGGCAGGGATAGCCTGACGACCACAGAGGGACGAGCCCGGGTTTCCCCGGCGCCGGATCCGCTCTGGCACTGGCCGATTCGGGGGGAACGGTCGGAGCAGTGAGCCCGTAGGGGGTGACATGGCCTCCCTTTCCGAGATTCTCATCATCCGTGGGCTGATGCCGATCCAGAGCCTGGATCAGGTGACGGGCGACCCCGCCCAGGACGACCAGCACGTCCGCGAGCTGATCGAGACCGGAGTCGTGACCGAGAGCCAGGTCGCCTCAGCGCGGGCTGCGCAGCTCGGACTCCCGTTCGTCGACCTGACCGAGTATCCGGTCGACCGAGCCGCCGTCGCACTCGTGCCGGGTCCGGTGCTGCGGCGCTACAACGTTCTGCCGATCGGGCGCGACGGGGACCGCCTGCTGCTGGCGATGTCCGACCCGAGCAACGTGCTGGCGATCGACGATGTGCGCGCCGCTGTGCGCATGCAGGTGCGCCCGGTGATGGCCGAGCGCTCCGACCTGGCCGCCGCGCTCGACCGCTTCGTCCGCTCCGATGGCGAGCTCGACGAGCTCAGCACCGCCATCGTCGAGGAGTCGAGCAACTCGACCGACGTCGCGGTCAACGAGCCCGCCGAAGACGACGCGCCGATCGTGCGGTTCGTCAACCTGCTGATCAGCCAGGCGATCCAGGACCACGCGTCCGACATCCACATCGAGCCCGCCGAGAACGACCTCAACGTGCGCTACCGCATCGATGGCGTGCTTCACGAGATGAACCGGGCGCCCAAGAACATCCAGAACGGCGTGATCTCGCGACTGAAGATCATGTCGGACATCGACATCGCCGAACGCCGCAAGCCGCAGGATGGGCGGATGTCGGTCATGCATTCCGGGCGCCGCATCGACCTGCGCGTCGCGACCCTGCCGACGGTGTACGGCGAGAAGGTCGTCATGCGTATCCTCGACAACTCGTCGACGGGGCTCGGCATGGAGCAGCTGCGACTGCTGGGCCGGAACGCCGAGGTGTACCGGAAGTCGTACACCAAGCCCTACGGGATGATCCTGGTCACCGGTCCGACGGGGTCCGGAAAATCAACGACCCTGTACACGACTCTCAACGCCGTCTCGCGACCCGAGATCAATGTGATCACGGTCGAAGACCCGGTGGAGTACCGGCTTGCCGGCATCAACCAGGTGCAGGTCAACCCGAAGGCCGGCCTCACCTTCGCCAGCGCACTGCGCTCGATCCTGCGATCGGACCCGGACGTGGTCCTGATCGGTGAGATCCGCGACCACGAGACGGCGCAGATCGCGATCGAAGCCTCGCTCACCGGTCACCTGGTGCTGTCGACGCTTCACACGAACGACGCCCCGAGCGCCGTCACCCGACTCATCGAGATGGACATCGAGCCGTTTCTGGTCGGCTCCGCGCTCGACTGCATCGTCGCGCAGCGACTCGCTCGACGGCTCTGCGACCGCTGCAAGGAGCCGTACCAGCACGACGCCGCCGAACTCGAGCACATGCGCTTCGGATTCAACCCGATGCTCGGCGCGCCGACGGTGTACCGCGCGGTGGGGTGCCCCGCGTGCTCGAAGACGGGGTATCGCGGGCGCATCGGCCTGCACGAGGTCATGCCCGTGACCGAAGAGATCGAACGTCTCGCCGTGTCACGAGCCTCGGCGGCGGAGATCGCTCGGGTGGCCCAGCAGCAAGGCATGATCACGCTCCGCCAGGACGGCTGGGCCAAAGTGCAGCTCGGCCTGACTTCCATCGAAGAGATCCTGCGAGTCGTCGCCTGAGGCGACGGGCTCGTGCGCGAAAAGGAGGGGCTATGGACAAGCCCATTTACGAGCTTCCGGTGACTGATGAAGGGCTGCCGCCGTTCGGCACGCCCGGGGCCGGCGGGGCGACGACGCCTCGACACGGTGCAGCGCCGGGCCAGATGTCGGGGCCGACGAGGGTCGACTACACGCAGCTCCCGCCCCCCGCGGATTCGCCTGCAGCGTCGTACCTGTCGGCCCCGGCGCCGACCGCAGCACCGTCCGAGGCGGTCAGCGCACCGCCCGCAGCCGCGCATCGCGGCAGCTCCGTGCCGCAACCGGGCACCGCGAGCGTCGGTGCGCCCACCGGGCCGATGGAGCCCGGTGCGACGGGATTCGCGCCGCCGCCCCCCGGGTTCACTCCCGCGCCGCAGAGCCCACCCGCGGCACCGCCGCACGGCGCCGCCCCCGGCTTCACACCGGCGCCGGACGCGATGCCGGGCTTCACGCCGGCGCCCGGTGCGACGTCCGGGCTCACTCCGGCCCCGAACGCGCCGGCTCTGCCGATCCCGGACTTCCAGGAGGCCCCGAGCCTCGTCGCCACGCTCCAGCCCGCCGCCCCGGCCTTCGTCGACGACGAGTTCACGGCGGCGGCGAGGCAGACCGTCGACGGCGACCTGATCTCGGCTCTGCAGCAGGTGCTCATGTTGGGAGCATCGGATCTCCATGTCTCCGCGGGCAGCCCGCCGATGCTGCGGATCGACGGCGCACTGCGCGCCATCGAGAACGCGGAGGCGTGGGACCGCGCGCGTGTCTCAGATGCGCTGCGGTCGCTGCTGACGGATGCGCAGTCCGAGCGATTCGAGCGCGCGCTCGAGCTCGACTTCGCCTTCACGCTGTCGGCGAATGCGCGCTTCCGCGTCAACTTCTACCAGCAGCGCGGCGCGATCGGAGCCGCGTTCCGGCTCATTCCGACTGAGATCAAGCAACTGGGCCAGCTCGGCGTCCCCGAGAAGGTCGGCGACTTCGCGAAGCTGCCGCGCGGACTGGTGCTCGTCACCGGGCCCACGGGATCCGGCAAGTCGACGACCCTCGCCGCGCTCATCGACCTCGTCAACCGCACGCGCACCGACCACATCGTGACGGTTGAGGACCCGATCGAGTTCCTGCACCGAAACCAGCGCTCGCTCGTGAACCAGCGCGAGGTCGGCCACGACACGCACGACTTCAACAGCGCACTCAAGCATGTGCTGCGTCAGGACCCCGATGTGATCCTGATCGGCGAGCTGCGCGACCTGGAGACGATCTCCGTCGCGCTGACCGCGGCCGAGACCGGACACCTCGTCTTCGCAACACTGCACACGCAGGACGCTGCGCAGACGATCGACCGCGTGATCGACGTCTTCCCGCCGCATCAGCAGGCGCAGGTGCGAGCGCAACTCGCGAGCACGCTCCAGGGCGTCGTCTGTCAGACGCTCGTGAAGCGCGCCAGCGGCTCGGGGCGCGCGGTCGCGACCGAGCTGCTCGTCACCACCTCGGCGATCGCGAACCTGATTCGCGAGGGAAAGACCTACCAGGTGCGATCAGCGCTGCAGGCCGGTCGCGGGGTGGGCATGCACACGATGGACCAGCACCTGGCGGAGCTGGTCAACACCGGCCAGGTCGCCTTCGGCGCCGCGGTCGAGAAGGCGCACGATCTCGAGGACTTCACGCGGCTGGTCAACCGGTCCGGTGAGGCCGATGCCGGCGCCCCCATGTTCACGAGCCAGATGAAATGACGAGGGTTGTGAGATGTCGAACACTCTGACGTACGCCTACAAGGGACGCGACGCCGCGGGCAAGCTCGTGAAGGGCCGCGTTGAGGCCCCGAGCGAAGCGGCGGTGGTCAACCGCTTGCGGACGATGTCGATCGCACCGATCGAGATCAACCAGTCCGCCGCAGCGACCGGGCTCCAGATGGAGCTGAGCTTCGGCACCAGCGATAAGAAGGTCAAGCTCAAGGACCTCGCGGTCATGTCGCGGCAGTTGGCCACGATGATCGCCGCCGGCCTCTCGCTGCTGAAGGCGCTGACGATTCTGTCGGAGCAGACCGAGAACAAGGCGCTGGCGCGCTCACTCGGCAATGTTCGACAGCTGGTCGAAACCGGAAGCTCCTTCTCCGATGCGCTCGCACGTCAGGGCCGCGTGTTCCCGCCGCTCATGATCCACCTCGTTCGCGCCGGGGAGACCGGCGGCTTCCTTGACCAGTCGCTCGAATCGACGGCGCACACGTTCGAGAAGGACGTGCAGCTGCGGCAGACGATCAAGTCGGCCATGACGTATCCGGTCGTCGTGCTCGTGATGGCAATCGTGGCGGTCATCGGCATGCTGCTCTTCGTCGTCCCCGTGTTCAAGACGATGTTCGCCGACCTCGGCGGCGAGCTCCCGCTGCCCACACAGGTCCTCGTCGTGCTCTCGGAGAACATGTACTGGATCCTGCCGATCGTGCTGGCCGCTGGCGGCGCCGGCGCCTGGTGGTGGAACAAGCACAAGTACGACGACAAGGTGCGCTCGACGGTGGACCCGTGGCGACTCAAGATTCCGGTCTTCGGCGAGCTGTTCCGCAAGGTCGCCATCGCCCGTTTCGCTCGGAACTTCGCCACCATGACACGCTCCGGAGTGCCGATCCTGCAGTCGCTCGCGATCGTCGGCGACACCTCGGGCAATTGGGTCATCGAGGACGCGCTGCGCAAGATCCAGGATTCGGTCCGCTCCGGCAAGTCGGTCTCCGGGCCGATGGCCGCGGAGCCGGTGTTCCCGCCCATGGTGGTGCAGATGGTCTCGGTCGGCGAGGACTCCGGCTCGATGGAGCAGATGCTCGGCAAGATCGCGGACTTCTATGAGGACGAGGTGCAGTCGATGACCGAGCAGCTGACGGCGCTGATCGAGCCGCTCATGATCGCGTTCATCGGCGTCATCATCGGCGGCATCATTCTCGCGCTGTACATGCCGATGTTCGCGCTCTACGACCAGATCGGCGGTTAGGCCCCTCCAACTGGGGGCGCCAAAGGCTGCTTCTCCCCCCGTTCGCGGGATTCCGGGATGGGGGCGCACAACTGAATATTGATGTGGGGGGTCAAGCACCATGGGGGGCCGCCCATCCAAATCTCGATAACTCGAACAGGATGGCAAAGAAATGATGTCTGCAATTCACAAGTCGATCGCCGCGAAGCGCGACGCGATCAAGAACGACGAGCAGGGCTTCACGCTCATCGAGCTCCTCGTCGTCGTCCTCATCATCGGAATCCTGACCGCGATCGCGGTCCCGGTGTTCATCGGCCAGCAGGACCAGGCGAAGGACGCCGCGGCGAAGTCGGACCTCGGCGTCGCCAAGGTCGCTCTCGTCTCCTACTTCACGGCCAACCCGAGTGCTTCGACGCCGGATGCTGCCGCGCTCGCCAACTTCGGCTACGTGGCCTCGGACGGCGTCGGCACCATCGCGATCACCTCCGGCTCGACCTCGTCGGACTTCTGCATCTCGGCGACGTCGGCGACCACCACCACGTTCTACATCTCGGAGGACTCGGCGGTGTCCACCACCGCCTGCTCGGTCGGCTAACGCGCGACCAGCCTGTGGGGCGCCGGAGTCACTCCGGCGCCCCACAGCATCCGCATCACGATCCGAGAGGGGGGCTCGATCGCATGGACACTTTGACTCGCACCGAGGTTCGCCTCGGACTTCGCAGCGCTGCGCACGATGACCGCGGCTTCGGCCTGATCGAGATTGTCGTCTCGATGTTCGTGCTGGCGGCGCTCTCGCTCGCCTTCATCCCCCTGCTCGTGCAGGGCCTCAAGCTTTCCGCCGAGAACACCACGCTGGCGACCGCGAACCAGCTCGTGAACGAGCAGCTCGCCCTCGTGCAGGAGGCGGGGCCGTACTGCGATGCAGTCCAGGTGCTCGTCGGCGAATCCGACACCGTCGATCCGCGCGGCGTGACCATCCGCATCACGACCGTGATCGAGTCCTGCCCGACGTCGGCCGCCGGCACCGTCAGGGCGAGCGTGACGGCGGAGCGCATGGACACTGGCGATACGATCGTGTCCGCCGCGACCCTGGTGTACGTGACGACATGATCCGACCTCGACTTCGCCGCGATGACGGCTTCACGTTGACCGAAATGATCGCCGCCGCGGCCGTCTTCTCGCTGGTGTCTCTGGCGCTCGGGGGCGTGATGATCAGCGTTTCGAACGCCCAGACTCAGGTGACGACGGCGACCTCGGCGGCGAACATGGCGCAAGCGACTGCCGACAGCATCGACTCCGGGATCCGCAATGCTGCGGCCCTCAATCTCACGGCATCCGGCAGCGATCAGCTGCTCGTCGCGAAGGTCGCCGGTGCTGACGCCACGCTGACGTGGCACTGTCGCGCCTGGTATTACTCGGCCGCCGGCGCTGGGAAGCTGTGGATGACGCAGACTGCCGATGGAACCAAGATCTCGGTTCCCAGCGCCGCGCAGCTCGCGACCTGGACGCTCCTGGTCGATGGCGTCACTCCGAGCTCGGGGAGCACGGTGTTCACCCGATCCGGCTCCAGTGTCGAGGTCGGCTTTCTTGTTGCCGTGACAGGGACGAGTCCCGTTCAGATGGACTTCACGACGACATCGCTGCTGGGTGTATCGGAGGACGCATCATGCTACTGACTCGGGTCTACTCTCGGTTGACCGCGTGGCGTGACGACGACCGCGGAGCCGCGATGGCGGCCGTGATGGCGCTTCTCGCCGTCTCGCTGCTGCTGTCGACCCTCGTCGCCAGCTCGGTCGTGACGGCGACGGGCGTCACCTCCAGCGCGCGCGCCAACGTTCAGTCGCAGGCTGCGGCCGAAGCAGGCGTCGCGGCCGCGCGGGCCGGTCTCGTCGCGGGCACCTGCGCAGCCTCGGGCAACCAGTACGCGAGCGCCTCCGGTGCCACGCCGCGTTACCTGGCGACGATCTGGGTCCCGCTCGGCGCGGGATGGCAGCGCGGCTGCCCCGCCAACCTCACGACGCAGGTGCGAATCCTCTCGACGGGCTACGCCAGCGCGGCGGGCGTCGCCGGAAACTCTGCCCACGACACCAGCCACCTCGAGGTCGTCCTCTCGAGCGCGACGACACCGACGCAGATCAACGCCACGGGGCCCGCCGTCTATGCCTTCAGCGCGACGGGCTTCTCCGGAGGCGGGTCGCTCGTGGGCGTCGAGGGCTCCAACCCCGCGATCCTGATCAAGACGGGCGATGTCGATTGCACGGGCGGCGCCGATGGCGACACCGACATCGTCGTCGCCAATGGCAACCTCAAGGTCGCGGGTGGGTGCCTCATCTCCGGCAACGCCTGGGCATCCGGCAGCATCAGCATGCCCGGCGGGCCCGACATCGGCGGCAACGCGGTTGCCAGCGCGATCTCCATCACCGGAGGCAGTGAGGTCGGCGGAAGTGTCTGGGTAACCAACGGCATCAGCATGTCGGGCGGTGCCTCGGTCGGTGGCAACGCGACGGCGGCGAGCATCGACTTCGCCAACGGCGGCACCGTGAACGGGAACGTGCAGGTCACCGGCCTCGCGAACTTCAAGAACTCGGGAACCGTCGGCGGCAACATCACGGCGGGTACCCTGACCTTCAAGAGCGGCGGACTCGTCAAGGGTCACGCCTGGGTCTACGGGGCGACGACGCTCGACTGGGGTTCGAAGATCGAGAAGAATCTGCGCACCGCCACGATCTCCCAGCCCAACTACTCGAGCGGCTTGGTCGGGGGAACGACGACGGTTGCCTCGAGCACGGCGAACTCGAGCCCCTATGCCACCAACCCGTCGGCGCCCACGGCGCCTCTGGTGCCCGACTGGGTCGACTTCGACTACGACCCGAGCGAATGGGAGGGCTTCACCGTCAAGACGATCACGGGGACGACCTGCTCGTACGCGCAGGTCGTCAGCGCGATCAGCAGCGCTGCGGGAAGCAAGGTCCTGATCAACGCACTCGGCTGTTCCCGGGGGATCTCCATCAGCGGAAGCGACGTCGTGACCCTCACCGCGGACACCGCCATCTTCACGAACAAGCTCAGCCTGAGCGGTGGGGGCGGATTCACGGCGAGCAGCGCCAAGCGGCTGTGGCTGATCACGCCCGATGAGACCGACAATGACCAGCCGACGTGCACCAGCGGAAACAACTCCTACAGCATCTCCGGCGGGTTCAGCTTCAGCACCAACCTCAGCGTCATGCTGTACACGCCGTGCGATGTGTCCCTCGGCTCCAGCACGACGTTCCGCGGGCAGGTCTTCTCCGGCCAGGCGGGGATCGCCGGCGGGGCCACTCTCGGGTACGTCGCCGTCGGCCTTCCGGGCGTCGACCTCAGCACAGGTCAGGAGACGACCGTCTCGGCGAGCGAGATCGATCGCGCCGTCGTGTCGTCGCGAAACGTGAGCGTGGGCAATTGACCATCGCTCTCGCAGTCGGGGCGTTCGGAGCGCTCATCGGATCGTTCCTCAACGTCGTCGTCCACCGGGTGCCGGCACGGCGTTCGGTGGTGTCGCCACCGAGCGCGTGCGGCGCGTGCGGTCACGCGATTCGGCCCTACGACAACATCCCGATCGTCTCCTGGCTGGTGCTGCGCGGCAGGTGCCGCGACTGCCGGGCGCCGATCTCTCCGCGCTACCCGCTGGTGGAGCTGGCCACCGCCCTCGTCTTCGCGATCGTCGCGTGGGTGTTCGCTCCGGCGATCATCGCGGCGACGACGCCGACCGCGCTTGCCGCCGCGATCGTCCAGCTCGTGGCCTACCTCTACCTCGCGGCGATCAGCATTGCACTCGCGCTCATCGACCTCGACACCCGGCGACTGCCCAACGTGCTCGTGGTGCCGTCGTATGTCGTCGGCGGGGTGCTGCTCACGCTCGTCGCCGCGTTGACGGGGGAGTGGGTCGCGCTCGCGACGGCAGGGCTCGGTCTGGCCATCTGGGGCGGGCTCTATTTCGCGCTGGCCGTGATCTGGCCCGGGGGCATGGGGTTCGGCGACGTCAAGCTGGCGGGCGTGCTTGGGCTCTTCCTGGGCTTTCTCGGCTGGCCGACACTCGGAGTCGGCATGTTCGCGGGCTTTCTCGCGGGCGGTGTCTTCGGTGTCGCACTCATGCTTGCCGGGCGCGGACGCAAGGCTGCGATAGCGTTCGGGCCGTGGATGCTCCTCGGCGCATGGGTAGGAATCCTCGGGGGGCCTGCGATCTTCCGCGCCTACCTCGGGCTGTTGGGACTAGCGCTGTAGCGCGGAATACGGGGGACGAAGATGAGTGGCACAGTGGTCGGCGTCGACATCGGCAGTGCGTCGATTCGCGCCGTCGAGGTGCGCGATTTCGACACGGCCAAGCCCGTGCTGGTGCGCGCGCATGAGGTTCCCGTCCCCGACACCTCGGTGCGGCGAGGCGAGGTGATCGAAGTGGCGACGGTTGCGACTGCGCTTCGCCGCTTGTGGGCGACCGGTCGATTCGGCTCGAAGAAGGTGGTGCTGGGCATCGGCGGCACGCGGGTCTTCGCCCGCGACCTCGCGGTGCCGCGAGCACCCCTCGAGCAGATTCGCGAGTCGCTGCCCTTTCTCGTGCAGGATCTGCTCCCCGTGCCGGTCCCCGAGGCGGTTCTCGATTACTACCCGGTCTCCGAGAACGGAAGCGAGTCGGGCTCCGAGGTGTCGGGCTTGCTCGTCGCGGCGGTCAAGGAAGCGGTGAACGCCAACGTCTCGGCGGTGATCAACGCGGGCCTCGATCCTGTCCACGTGGACCTCATCCCCTTCGCGCTGGTGCGGGCGATGACCCCGCGCCGCACCTCGAAGGGTCGCGAGGTCGTCGTCTCGCTCGGCGCCAACACCACCAACGTGGTCGTCGTGTCTGACGGGGTGCCGCACTTCGTCCGGATCATCCCGAACGGAGCCGACGACATCACGCGGGCGCTCGCGACACGGCTGCAGTGGGCGCCGGAGCGTGCCGAGCAGACGAAGCGCTCGCTGGGGATGGGGACGGCGATGCTGCGCCCGGAGGATCGGCCCGCGATCGAGATCATCTATGAAGTGGTCGGAGAGCTGCTGTCGAGCGTGCGAAACACGTTGAGCTACTACGCCAACGCGAAGCCGAACGAACCGGTCGGTCGCATCCTGCTCTCGGGCGGCGGTGCTCAAATGACCGGCGTGCCGAATGCGCTCGCCGACCTCACCGGCTTGCCCGTGGCGGTCGCCGAGCCGCTGGAGCAGGTTGCGTCGAAGGTGCGGGAGCGCCGGACCGCCGCCGAGAGTGACCGCTTCGTGGTCGCCTTCGGCCTGGCACGGGGGAGTCACCAATGAGCAGCAAGGCAGCCAAGAAGCTGACGCTGGCGGGCGAGCCGAGCGTTCAGCTCCTTCCGCCGATGGTGCGTGATCGCGCCAAGGTGCGCGAGTCGCGCCGGGTCATGATTCTGCTCATGATCCTCGCGGTCGTCGTAGTCGCAGGTGGCGTGACGTTCGCATTCTCGCGTTCCGTGGCGTCGCAGATCGCGCTCGCCGAAGCGCAGGCGAAGACCGACGCGCTGCTGGCCGAGCAGCTGACGTATGCCGAGGCCGCATCAGTCGCCGACCTCGTCGAGGCGACGGAGTCGGCACTGCTGCTCGTGACGGCGACCGAAGCGGACTGGGGCGGCATCTACTCCGAGATCTCTCGGCGTCTTGCGTCGGACACCAGCATCGACTCGGGCGTCGTCATGGTTCCGGCGCCTTGGGAGGGGCTCGTTCCGACGACGACGGACATCGACAACATCGACGGACTGATCTCAGTCTCGATCGTCGTCCAGTCCGACAAGATCATCACGGCGGCGGAGATCGCCGACCGGCTGCACACGATGACGGGCTACGCCTCGTCGTGGGTTCCGCTCTCGCAGTACGACGACGACGTGCATACCTACATGACCAACATCGTCGTCAGCCTCGACGCCAGCGCGCTGCTGCAGCGTTTCGGGGCGGCCACTGAGGACGCCCCGTCCGACGCCGAGGCGAATGATGAGCAAGCGGATCCCTCGGCCGAGCCGACCGAGGAGGCGACACCGTGAACGCACAGCGGCTGTGGGCTCTGGTGACGGCCATCGTGGTTGTCGCCGTGTTGGGCATGGGATGGCTGCTGGGCGTCTCTCCGCTCCTGGCAGCGGCCAGCGATGCAGATGATCAGCGCGAAGCAGCGGAGGCGACGAACGTCGCGCAAGCGGCAACACTCGTCGAACTCCGGGCGAAGTTCGAGAACGTGGAGGAGTACCGGATCGAGCTCGACGCGCTCCGAGAGACGATCCCCGCGAGCTCCGACATCGAGGCCTTCTATGCCCAGATGTCGCAGACCGCGGACGACGTTGAGGTCACGATCACGACTCTGACCGCCGGGGAGCCTCAGCTCTACGGCACCGGGGCGGACGGTGCGCCGATCGTGGTGGCGGAGGGCGCGCAGGTCGCGGCTCCCGCCCCGACCGGGCGCGCGGCCGAAGCGCTGTACGTCATACCGGTCAGCATCACCGTGCGAAACAAGCCGAACGAGGCGTTCGACTTCATCGCAGCGCTGCAGGAGCGCACTCGGCTGATCTTGGTGACGAGCGCATCGTTCGCCGGAGGCTATGACGCCGATGACCCGAGCGCCACGATCACGGCGTACATCTTCGTGATGCACGACCCGACCTACGACCCCGACGCGCCCGCGCCCGAGGAGGCCGAGCCCACAGCGGAGCCGACCGCGGAGCCGACCGCCGAGCCAACGGACACCCCGACCCCGACCCCGACGCCGTAGCCTGGGGCCGGATCCGGGCCGAATCGCTCCCCGCGACATTGCGCCCGGTTACGCGCCGGACTATCATCGACTGCGTGTGTGCTCTTTGCACACGATTCCTCGTGCTCCCGTGACCTCGGTCGCGTGTGTCGGGAGTCGGAGTGAGTTGAGCGCATCCAGAGGGTCACGCCCGTCGAAGCGATTCGGTGCGGGTGGCCCCCACGGCATATCCATCACACACACGCGAGTCGGTTCCGGCTCGCGGATGGATCCCGATGGACGATTTACCACCCATCAGCCGCTGTCACCGTGCAGCGATTATTGAGGAGCACTTTTGCCCACCATTCAGCAGTTGGTCCGCAAGGGCCGGACGCCGAAGGTCGTCAAGACCAAGGCGCCGGCACTGAAGGCCAATCCCCAGCAGCGCGGGGTTTGCACCCGCGTCTACACGACCACCCCGAAGAAGCCGAACTCGGCCCTTCGCAAGGTCGCGCGCGTCAAGCTCTCCAACGGCACCGAGGTCACCGCCTACATCCCTGGCGAGGGCCACAACCTGCAGGAGCACTCGATGGTGCTCGTCCGCGGCGGTCGTGTGAAGGACCTCCCCGGCGTGCGCTACAAGATCGTGCGCGGCGCGCTCGACACCCAGGCCGTCAAGAACCGTCAGCAGGCCCGCAGCCGCTACGGCGCGAAGAAGGACAAGAAGTAATGCCTCGTAAGGGTCCCGCCCCGAAGCGTCCCGTCGTCGCCGATCCGGTGTACGGCGCGCAGGTCGTCAGCCAGCTCGTCAACAAGATCCTCCTCGACGGAAAGAAGGACCTCGCTCAGCGCATCGTCTACGGTGCGCTCGACGGAGTCGCTCAGAAGTCCGGTCAGGATGCCGTCCAGGTTCTCAAGAAGGCGCTCGACAACGTGCGCCCGACCCTCGAGGTCAAGAGCCGTCGCGTCGGCGGATCGACGTACCAGGTTCCCGTTGAGGTCAAGCCGCACCGCGCGAACACCCTCGCGCTTCGCTGGCTGACCAGCTACGCCAAGTCGCGTCGTGAGAAGACGATGACCGAGCGCCTGACCAACGAGATCCTCGACGCGTCGAACGGTCTCGGCGCAGCGGTCAAGCGCCGCGAGGACACGCACAAGATGGCCGAAGCCAACAAGGCATTCGCTCACTACCGCTGGTAGCCAGCAGCTGGTCGAGCAGCGCGCGAGCGCGGACCGAGACCCAGGTTTCGAGACGCCGCTTCGCGCCTGCTCGACCGGCGCCCCAACATCAACTTCTAACGTTAGGAACTGCCCGTGGCACAGGACGTGCTCACTGACCTGACCAAGGTCCGCAACATCGGCATCATGGCTCACATCGATGCGGGAAAGACCACGACCACCGAGCGCATCCTGTTCTACACGGGTATCACCCACAAGATCGGTGAAGTCCACGATGGCGCTGCCACGATGGACTGGATGGCGCAGGAGCAGGAGCGCGGCATCACGATCACGTCGGCCGCGACGACCTGCTTCTGGGACAAGCACCAGATCAACATCATCGACACGCCCGGCCACGTCGACTTCACCGTCGAGGTGGAGCGCTCGCTTCGCGTGCTCGACGGCGCGGTTGCCGTGTTTGACGGCAAGGAGGGCGTCGAGCCCCAGTCCGAGACCGTCTGGCGCCAGGCCGACAAGTACGACGTTCCGCGCATCTGCTTCGTCAACAAGATGGACAAGCTCGGCGCCGACTTCTACTACACGGTCGACACCATCGTGAAGCGCCTTGGCGCCAAGCCGCTGGTGCTGCAGCTTCCGATCGGCTTCGAGAACACCTTCGAGGGTGTCGTCGACCTGGTCGAGATGCGCGCCCTCACCTGGCGCGGCGACTCCAAGGGTGACGTCCAGATGGGCGCCAAGTACGAGATCGAGGAGATCCCGGCCGACCTGGTCGAGAAGGCCAACGAGTACCGCCAGCAGCTTCTCGAGACCGTCGCCGAGAGCGACGACGCGCTGCTCGAGAAGTTCTTCTCGGGCGAAGAGCTCACCGTGGCCGAGATCAAGGGCGCGATCCGCAAGATGACGATCGCGAGCGAGCTCTACCCGGTGCTCTGCGGCTCGGCGTTCAAGAACCGCGGCGTGCAGCCGATGCTCGACGCGGTCGTCGACTACCTCCCCAGCCCGCTGGACGTGCCCGACATGGTCGCGCACGACCCGCGCGACGAGGAGAAGGAGATCATCCGCAAGCCCTCCTCAACCGAGCCCTTCTCGGCGCTCGCGTTCAAGGTCGCGGTGCACCCGTTCTTCGGTCGTCTCACCTACATCCGCGTCTACTCGGGCACCATCGAGTCGGGCTCGCAGGTCGCCAACTCGACCAAGGGCAAGAAGGAGCGCATCGGAAAGATCTTCCAGATGCACGCCAACAAGGAGAACCCGGTCGAGAGCGTCAGCGCCGGTCACATCTACGCCGTGATCGGTCTGAAGGACACCACCACCGGTGACACCCTCTCCGACATGCAGGAGCAGGTCGTCCTCGAGTCGATGACCTTCCCTGAGCCGGTCATCGAGGTCGCGATCGAGCCGAAGACCAAGGCGGACCAGGAGAAGCTGGGAACGGCCATCCAGAAGCTCGCCGAAGAGGACCCGACGTTCCGCACCGAGCAGAACCAGGAGACGGGTCAGACCGTCATCAAGGGAATGGGCGAGCTGCACCTCGACATCCTGGTCGACCGCATGAAGCGCGAGTTCAACGTCGAGGCGAACGTCGGCAAGCCTCAGGTCGCCTACCGCGAGACGATTCGCAAGACCATCGAGAAGTTCGACTACACCCACAAGAAGCAGACGGGTGGTTCGGGTCAGTTCGCGAAGATCCAGATCAAGCTCGAGCCGCTGGAGGTCACTCCGGAGACGACTTACGAGTTCGTGAACGCTGTGACGGGTGGTCGCGTTCCGCGTGAGTACATCCCCTCGGTGGATCACGGAATCCAGGATGCGATGCAGGTCGGCGTTCTCGCCGGCTTCCCGACGGTGGGCGTCAAGGCGACGCTCCTCGACGGTGCCTCGCACGACGTCGACTCCTCGGAGATGGCGTTCAAGATCGCCGGATCGATGGCCTACAAGGAGGCCGCGCGCAAGGCGAGTCCCGTTCTGCTCGAGCCGCTGATGGCGGTCGAGGTGCGTACGCCCGAGGAGTACATGGGCGACGTCATCGGCGACATCAACTCGCGGCGCGGTCAGATCCAGTCCATGGAGGACGCCACCGGCGTGAAGGTCGTGTCGGCAAAGGTCCCGCTGTCCGAGATGTTCGGATACGTCGGCGACCTGCGCTCGAAGACCTCGGGCCGCGCGGTGTACTCGATGACGTTCGACTCCTACGCCGAGGTCCCCAAGGCCGTGGCCGACGAGATCGTCCAGAAGAGCAAGGGCGAGTGACCTTTCAGGTCTCTCGTCTGCGAACCCCACTAAAGTAACCAAGTACCCAAACAGCGGATCATCCGGAAACCACCCGGGTTCCGCGCCGAGTCCTGAGGAGGACCCAAGTGGCTAAGGCCAAGTTCGAGCGGACCAAGCCGCACGTCAACATCGGAACGATCGGTCACGTCGACCACGGCAAGACGACCCTCACCGCTGCCATCTCGAAGGTTCTCGCAGAGAAGTACCCCTCGGATGTCAACGTGCTGCGCGACTTCGCCTCGATCGACTCGGCGCCGGAAGAGCGCCAGCGTGGTATCACGATCAACATCTCGCACGTCGAGTACGAGACCCCGAAGCGCCACTACGCGCACGTCGACGCCCCCGGTCACGCTGACTACATCAAGAACATGATCACCGGTGCGGCCCAGATGGACGGCGCGATCCTCGTGGTTGCGGCGACCGACGGCCCGATGGCGCAGACCCGTGAGCACGTGCTGCTCGCCAAGCAGGTCGGCGTGCCGTACCTGCTGGTCGCGCTCAACAAGTCCGACATGGTCGACGACGAGGAGATCCTCGAGCTCGTCGAGCTCGAGGTGCGCGAGCTCCTCTCGAGCCAGGACTTCGACGGCGACAACGCGCCGGTCGTGCGCGTCTCGGGCCTCAAGGCTCTCGAGGGCGACGCCGAGTGGAGCGAGAAGATCGTCGAGCTCATGCAGGCCGTCGACGACAACATCCCCGACCCGGTGCGTGACAAGGACAAGCCGTTCCTCATGCCCATCGAGGACGTCTTCACCATCACCGGTCGTGGAACCGTCGTGACGGGTCGCGCCGAGCGCGGCACCCTCGCGATCAACTCCGAGGTCGAGATCGTCGGCATCCGCCCGACGCAGAAGACCACGGTCACGGGTATCGAGATGTTCCACAAGCAGCTCGACGAGGCCTGGGCCGGCGAGAACTGCGGTCTGCTCCTCCGCGGCACCAAGCGCGAGGATGTCGAGCGCGGCCAGGTTGTCGTCAAGCCCGGTTCGGTTACGCCGCACACCAACTTCGAGGGCACGGCGTACATCCTGTCCAAGGACGAGGGTGGCCGTCACAACCCGTTCTACGGGAACTACCGCCCGCAGTTCTACTTCCGCACCACCGACGTCACCGGCGTCATCACGCTGCCCGAGGGCACCGAGATGGTCATGCCCGGCGACACCACCGACATGACGGTTGAGCTGATCCAGCCCATCGCCATGGAGGAGGGCCTCGGCTTCGCCATCCGTGAGGGTGGCCGCACCGTGGGCGCCGGCAAGGTCACGAAGATCAACAAGTAAGTACCTTCGTACTTCCGCGAACGGGGTCGAGCCGCAAGGCTCGGCCCCGTTTCGTCGTTCCCGGACGTTGTTCGCCGGCACGGCTTGCCGTGGCCGGGCGGAGTCCGAAGAATGGGGGTGCGCGTGGGGATCTGCTCCGCGGCAGGAAGAGGACTCATGGGATTCGACATCGGCGACCTCGGCGACAAGGCCAAGGACTTCCTGGAGAGCGACCAGGTGCAGGACGCGCTCAAGAGCGAGCAGGCCGAGGACATCAGCGACAACGTTCTCGACAAGCTCGAAGAGGTCGCGGACGGCGCGACGGGTGGCAAGTTCAGCGACCAGATCTCGGCCGCGCGGGACGCCGCCGATGGAGCGGTCGGCACCGACTAACGGCGCAGTCCGGAGATGAGGGCCCGGGGCGGGTGTCGCCACGGGCCCTCATGTCACGGTGGACCCGTTGCCGGCATCGATGATGCCGCGCTGCCGGGCCTTCAAGATCGCTTCGGACCGTGAGCTGGCGCCCAGCTTGCGGTAGACGTTGCGCAGCTGCGTCTTCACGGTGTTGGGCGACACGTACAGCGCGGAGGCGATGGCCTCGACGGTCGGGCCCCCGGCTGCCAGCTCGAGCACGGCTCGCTCGCGCGTCGTGAGCTGCTGCGTGTACGCGACGCGGTGGAACGGGTCGGGAAGTCCGGCAAGATCCGCCGCCCGTTCCGGCAACCCCGAAGCCACGAGCGTCTGCAGGTCGGCGCGCGGCAGCAGCGAGAGCGGAATCCTCATGCCCGTGCGGTCCAGGATCGCGAAGGCGCGGCGGAGGCTGACAGCTGCGCTGTCCGTGAGCCCCAACTGATGCTCTGCGACAGCGATGACGAGCAGCGCGTCGGCGAGGTGGCGCGAGGTCTCCACGTCGCCGGCGAGCAGTGCACTCATCTCGGCGCGCGCCGCGGCGGGCTCCTGTCTCGCCAGTGCGATTCGCCCGCGCGCGATCCGGATCGCGGGCGAATCGGTTCGACCCGCCCGAACAAGCTGCTCGGCGCGATGGAGCTGCCCGGTCGCGATCAGCAGATCCATGCGGACTGCCGTGAGCTGACTGACCCCGTCCGTGCTCGCGATCCGGCCGCGAAAGCGCGCGAGAGCGCCGTGGAGCTCGTCGAGGGCGATCTCGTGCTCGTCGGCGAGCAGGCGAGCCGTCGCCCTGACCCAGAGCACGGTGGGCCAATGCTCGATGAGGTCGAGACGGTGGTCGAGTTCGGCGATCGCGTCGAGTGCTGCGCGGGGATCGCCGCGTTCCAGCAGCAGAAGGGCGCGCGCGACGTACCAGCCGGTTCCGCCGGCGCTTCGCTTCCAGAGGGGCAAGACCGCCTGAGTGACGCTCGCCGCATGCCGCTCGGCATCGTGCATCTCGCCGCGCACCGCTTCCGCGAATGCCAGAAGACATGACCGGTGCTGGGAGCGTCCGGGGTGCGGATCGGAACTCAGCTGTCGGCCGAGGGTGACCGCGTCTGACCACCGGCCCACCAGGATGTAGGTGATCATGACCTGGGTCAGGCCGGGGCCCGCATCCACACCGAGGGACGTCCGCTCCGCAGCGGCGAGCATCCCCACGGCGGCAAGAACACGGTCGCCCGCGTGCGCCGCCGCCTCGTAGCGTCGCGAGGCTCGGAGCCCGGCGAAGATCGAGAGCTCGTTCCAGAGCGCGGCGACGCCCGTGCCCGGGGTGCCGAAGGCGTCGCGCCGGGCTTCGAGCTGCGGAACCGCGCCGTCGACGAGCTGAAGCAGGTAGTTCGAGGGCAGCGGTTCGCGTTCGCTGCGAACCACCGCGAGAGCGATGGCCAGCGTCGGCTCCGCTTCCAGGATGGCGGGGGAGTTCTCCGCCAGCACGCTCTCGAGCTCGTCAGGGAAGTGCGTGATCAGTGCCGAGAAGTGACGCGCGATCACAGGCCAGACCTGGTCGTAGCGACCCAGCTGCTGAAGCACGCGAATGGCGGGGATCGGATAGCCCTCGACATCGAGGTGCCGCGCGATGGTTGCGAGCAGGTCGTCGCGCTCAGCCGGATCGAGGGTGCGCTCGGCCTCCGTCAGCAGGGCCTGTCGAACGACCGCATGGAAGCTGAACGCCGCCGTGTCGCCTCCGGGCTGAGCCTCACCCAGCCCGGCTTCGGCGAAACGGTGCAACGAAGCGTCGAGGAAGCGCTGGGGGCAGAGCGCGCGCGCCAGCGCCGGTGTCAGCACCGGGCTCAGCGCCAGACGCAGGGCGATCTCCCGGTCCGCGGGATCTGCGAAGGCGGGGAGGGACTCCTGGGTCGCGGCCGTCGTCACGTCGGAGATCACGCGGGCGCGCGCTCCTTCGGTCTGCGCGGCCAGATGAGGGTTGGCGTCGAGCGCCGAGACCGCGAGGCGCAGCGTCAGGGCATGCCCGTGCGTGCCGGTCACGAGCGGCATCGCGGCATCGCGGCCCAGCGTCGCGGATGCGAGCTGCAGCAGCCCCTCGGTCTCGCGGAGCGTGAACGCCAGATCTGAAGCGCTCACGACGGCGGGCGAGAGCCGCGCATGCGCGTTGCCGGATTCGAACGTCAGTCGTCGCCGGCTGGTCGCAATGACCCGGACGCGGGGCAGCCGCTCGAGCAGCCAACCCAGCTCGACCAGGGTGTCGTCGCTCAGCACGTGAGCGTCGTCGAGCACCAGCAAGAGATCGGCCGTGCGGCGCTCGAGCCGCTCGAGCACCAGAGCCGGCGCGATCTTGTCGTCATCCCGATCCGCGAGGAAGGCCTCGAGCTGCGCGTCGTGTGCGACCAGGCCGTCAGTCACGAGGGCCCGCACGAGTCGATTCCAGAACCGGGACCGGTATCCCATGCTCTCGTCGACATTCAGCCAGAGAAGGGCACCGCTTGCCTTGGGGCGGTGCCGGAGCCAGTCGACCACCGCCGTCGTCTTTCCGGAGCCGCCGGGACCCCGGACGATCACGATCGGAGCGGAGCTCGCCGCCGTGAGAGCGTCGCTGACGCGACCGCGGCTGCAGTGGGTCGTGGGAAGGCGCGGCAGTCGGTTGGACGACGGCATGGCGGATGAGAGGGCCTTTCGTGCGCGGACGCGGCGGGCAGAGGTGCTGAACCGGCGCCACGGAGTGCGGAGACGGCGCAGCGGAACGTTCCCCCGTCCGGTCATCTTGCCGAACCCCGCGCTCGATCCCGGGAGCCCGCACCGTCGCGCCGTCGAGCCGCGTTCGGAATCGTGGTGAGAGCGCGCCGCGGAGCCGTCGAGGCGGCGCGAAACGACCGCTGCGGGGCCGCGACACGCCCGGGTTGCAGCAAATGCCGGGGTGTGGCAAACTCTTCTAGTTCGACATTCCGCGCTTTGATGCGCGGATCACTGCCAGGCAGTGCATAGCCGCCGGAACTACGGTTCTGACGCAGGCTAGGCCGCGGGGAGCAGAACAAAAAGCTTCAATCGAATCCAATCCTCGTCGGGAATTCGTGCGTTCGCGCGCGCGTGCCGCCGAGTGGGGTGGATTGACAGAAGAACAGTGGTGCGTCAGCACGAAAGGTTCGTGAAGAACCGGACGTTGTTGCGCGATGCCTCGCAACGCGAGGTGTGAGACAGAGAAGAGAGATGCACATGGCGGGACAGAAGATCCGCATCCGGCTGAAGTCATACGACCACGCTGGCCTCGACGCCTCGGCGCGCAAGATCGTTGACACGGTCACCCGTGCGGGTGCCACCGTGGTCGGTCCGGTTCCGCTTCCGACGGAGAAGAACGTGGTCACCGTGATCCGTTCTCCCCACAAGTACAAGGACAGCCGCGAGCACTTCGAGAAGCGCACCCACAAGCGTCTGATCGACATCATCGACCCCACTCCCAAGGCGGTCGACTCGCTCATGCGCCTCGACCTCCCCGCCGACGTCAACATCGAGATCAAGCTCTAGTCCCCGCGACTGGCGCTCAGAAATCAAGGAATTCCAATGTCTGCAGTCAAGACGACCAAGGGTCTGCTCGGCACCAAGCTCGGCATGACCCAGGTCTGGGACGAGAACAACAAGCTCGTTCCGGTGACCGTCGTCCAGATCTCCCCGAATGTCGTGACCCAGGTCCGCTCGGTGGAGAAGGACGGCTACGCCGCGGTTCAGATCGCCTACGGGCAGATCGACCCCCGCAAGGTCAACAAGCCCGCCGCCGGCCACTTCGAGAAGGCCGGCGTCACGCCGCGCCGTCACCTCACCGAGGTTCGGACGGCTGACGCTGCCGAGTACACCGCGGGCCAGGAGCTCGCCGTGGACATCTTCGAAGCCGGCCAGTTCGTCGACGTCGTCGGCACGAGCAAGGGCAAGGGCTTCGCCGGTGTCATGAAGCGCCACAACTTCAAGGGCGTCTCCGCTTCGCACGGTGCGCACCGCAACCACCGCAAGCCCGGCTCGATCGGTGCCTCCTCGACGCCCAGCCGCGTCTTCAAGGGCATGCGCATGGCCGGCCGCATGGGTGGCGAGCGCGTCACGGTTCAGGGCCTCAAGGTCCACGCCGTGGACGCCGAGAAGGGCCTCCTGCTGGTCAAGGGCGCCGTTCCCGGCGCGCGCGGCCGCATCGTGTTCGTCCGCAACGCCGTGAAGGGTGCGTGATCGTCATGGCTAACACCACTGTCGACGTCATCGACGCGAAGGGAAAGAAGTCCGGCTCGGTCGAGCTGCCCGCTTCGATCTTCGACGTCCAGACCAACGTTCCGCTGATCCACCAGGTGGTGACCGCGCAGCTCGCGGCCGCCCGCCAGGGAACGCACAAGGTCAAGGGTCGCGGCGAGGTGTCCGGTTCCGGCACCAAGCCCTTCAAGCAGAAGGGCACCGGCCGTGCTCGTCAGGGCTCGATCCGCATGCCGCAGCACCGCGGCGGCGGCATCGTCCACGGACCGGTCCCGCGTGACTACTCGCAGCGCACCCCCAAGAAGATGATCGCCGCGGCTCTGCTCGGCGTCATCTCGGACCGCGCGCGCGGCGAGCGTCTGCACGTCGTTGAGAGCTTCGGCCTCGCCGAGCTGCCCAGCACCAAGACCGCCATCTCGCTGCTCACGCAGGTCGCGACGAGCAAGAACGTGCTCGTCGTGCTCGAGCGCAGCGACGAGGTCAGCGCGAAGAGCGTGCGGAACCTCCGCAACGTGCACGTGCTGTTCGCGGACCAGCTCAACGCCTACGACGTGGTCGTCAGCGACGACATCGTCTTCACCAAGGGTGCCTTCGAGTCGTTCGTCGCCTCGAAGTCGAACAAGGAAGAGGCCAGCGCATGAGCGGCTACAACAAGGACCCGCGCGACATCATCCTCGCGCCCGTCGTGAGCGAGAAGAGCTACAGCCTGATCGATGACGGGAAGTACACCTTCGAGGTGGACCCCCGCTCGAACAAGACCGAGATCAAGCTCGCCATCGAAAAGATCTTCAACGTGAAGGTCGCCTCGGTGAACACCCTCAACCGCAACGGCAAGACCCGTCGTACGCGTTTCGGTGCCGGTAAGCGCAAGGACACCAAGCGCGCGATCGTCACCCTCAAGTCCGGTTCGATCGACATCTTCACGGCTGTCGGCTAGGACCTCAGGAGACCATCATGGCAATTCGCAAGTACAAGCCGACGACCCCCGGTCGTCGTGGCTCGTCGGTCGCCGATTTCGCGGAGATCACGCGCTCGACGCCCGAGAAGTCGCTCGTTCGCCCGCTGCCCAAGACGGGTGGCCGCAACAACACCGGACGCATCACCACGCGTCACATCGGTGGCGGCCACAAGCGTCAGTACCGACTCATCGACTTCCGTCGCAATGACAAGGACGGCGTCGACGCGAAGGTCGCGCACATCGAGTACGACCCGAACCGCACGGCGCGCATCGCGCTCCTGCACTTCGTGGACGGCACCAAGCGCTACATCCTCGCGCCGAACAAGCTGTCGCAGGGCGACATCGTCGAGTCGGGTCCCTCGGCCGACATCAAGCCCGGCAACAACCTGCCGCTGAAGAACATCCCGGTCGGTACCGTCATCCACGCGATCGAGCTGCGCCCCGGTGGCGGAGCGAAGATGGCCCGTTCGGCTGGTGCCTCGGTCCGTCTCGTCGCCAAGGACGGCCCCTACGCCCAGCTGCGTCTGCCCTCGGGCGAGATCCGCAACGTCGACCTGCGCTGCCGCGCGACGATCGGCGAGGTCGGCAACGCCGAGCAGTCGAACATCAACTGGGGCAAGGCCGGCCGTCTGCGCTGGAAGGGCGTCCGCCCGACCGTCCGTGGTGTCGCCATGAACCCGATCGACCACCCGCACGGTGGTGGTGAGGGCAAGACCTCCGGTGGACGCCACCCGGTCAGCCCGTGGGGTCAGAAGGAAGGCCGTACGCGCCATCCGAACAAGGAAAGCGACAAGCTCATCGTCCGTCGTCGTACCGTCGGCAAGAAGCGCAAGTAGAGGTAGAAGAAGATGCCGCGCAGTCTCAAGAAGGGTCCCTTCGTCGACGACCACCTGTTCCGCAAGGTTCAGGTCCAGAACGATGCAGGCTCCAAGAACGTGATCAAGACCTGGTCGCGCCGTTCGATGATCGTCCCCGCCATGCTGGGGCACACCATCGCCGTGCACGACGGTCGCAAGCACATCCCGGTCTTCGTGACCGAGACCATGGTCGGGCACAAGCTCGGCGAGTTCGCGCCCACCCGCACTTTCCGTGGGCACGAGAAGGACGACAAGAAGGGACGGCGTCGCTGATGGTTGAGTCGATCGCCCGCGTGAAGCACATCCGCGTCACGCCCATGAAGGCTCGTCGCATCGTGGACATCATCCGCGGCAAGCAGGCTCAGGAGGCTCTCGCCATCCTGAAGTTCGCCCCGCAGAGCGCCAGCGAGCCGATCTACAAGCTCGTGGCCTCGGCCATGGCTAACGCACGTGTGAAGGCGGATGCCTCGAACACCTTCCTCGACGAGCAGGACCTGGTCATCGCCAAGGCCTACGTCGACGAGGGAACGACGCTCAAGCGCTTCCGCCCGCGTGCCCAGGGCCGCGCCTTCAAGATCCTGAAGCGCACGAGCCACATCACCGTCGTGCTGGCGACGCCGGACGAGCTCGTCTCGAACGCAGCGCCGACGCAGAAGGCAGGGAAGAAGTAATGGGCCAGAAGGTCAACCCGTACGGTTTCCGTCTCGGCATCACCACCGACCACGTGTCGCGCTGGTTCGCCGACTCGACCAAGCCCGGTCAGCGCTACGCCGACTTCGTGGCCGAGGACATCAAGATCCGCGACCTGCTCAAGACGAGCCTGGACCGCGCTGGTGTTGCTCGCATCGAGATCGAGCGCACCCGTGACCGCGTGCGTGTGGACATCCACACCGCGCGTCCCGGCATCGTGATCGGTCGCCGCGGCGCCGAGGCCGAGCGCATCCGCGCCGACCTCGAGAAGCTCACCAAGAAGCAGATCCAGCTCAACATCCTCGAGGTGAAGAACCCCGAGGCCGAGGCTCAGCTGGTCGCGCAGGGAATCGCCGAGCAGCTCTCTGCTCGTGTCGCCTTCCGTCGCGCGATGCGCAAGGGTCTGCAGGGCGCTCAGCGCGCCGGCGCCAAGGGTGTTCGCATCCAGGTGTCGGGTCGTCTGGGTGGCGCCGAGATGAGCCGCTCGGAGTTCTATCGCGAGGGTCGTGTGCCGCTGCACACGCTGCGCGCGAACATCGACTACGGCTTCTACGAGGCCCGCACCACCTTTGGTCGCATCGGCGTCAAGGTGTGGATCTACAAGGGCGACATCACCAACAAGGAACTTGCTCGTGAGCAGGCGGCTCAGAAGTCGTCGCGCCCCGAGCGTCGTGACGGCGGCCCGCGCGGCCGTGGCCCCCGTGCCGAAGCCGCGCCCGCCACCGCAGGAGCCGAGGCGTAATCATGCTTATTCCCCGCAAGGTCAAGTACCGCAAGCAGCACCACCCCGGCCGTGACGGCCAGGCCACCGGTGGCACCAAGGTGTCGTTCGGTGACTACGGGATCCAGGCGCTGACTCCCGCGTACGTCACCAACCGTCAGATCGAGTCCGCTCGTATCGCGATGACCCGTCACATCAAGCGTGGTGGAAAGGTGTGGATCAACATCTACCCCGACCGTCCGCTGACGAAGAAGCCGGCCGAAACCCGCATGGGTTCCGGTAAGGGTTCGCCGGAGTGGTGGGTCGCCAACGTCAAGCCGGGTCGCGTCCTCTTCGAGGTCGCCGGCGTTGACGAGGAGCTCGCCCGTGAGGCGCTGCTCCGTGCAATTCACAAGCTGCCCCTCAAGGCACGCATCATCAAGCGCGAGGAGGGCGACGCGTAATGGCCGTCGGATCCAAGGAGCTCGCCCCGATCGAGCTCGACACCTATGAAGACGAGCGACTCGTCGAAGAGCTGAAGAAGGCCAAGGAAGAGCTGTTCAACCTGCGCTTCCAGTCGGCCACCGGTCAGCTCGAGAGCCACGGACGCCTGCGTGCCGTGAAGCGCGACATCGCTCGCATCTACACCGTCATCCGTGAGCGCGAGCTCGGCATCCGGGCCACGCCCGCGCCGATCGAGGCTCCCGCGAAGGCGCCCAAGAAGTCCGCCAAGAAGTCGGAGGCCGCTGAGGCTACCGAGGCCGAGGCTGCTGACACCGCCGAGGAGGCGAGCAAGTAATGGCACAGGTCAAGAAGGCCGAGGCCGGACACGAGTCCGCCGCCCACGACGTTCGCGACGAGAGCGCGCGTGGCTACCGCAAGGTTCGCCGCGGCTACGTGACGAGCGACAAGATGAACAAGACCATCGTGGTTGAGGTCGAGGACCGCGTGAAGCACCCGCTTTACGGCAAGGTCATCCGCCGCACCTCGAAGATCAAGGCTCACGACGAGAACAACACGGCCGGCATCGGCGACCTCGTCACGATCACGGAGACTCGCCCGCTGAGCGCGACCAAGCGCTGGCGTCTGGTCGAGATCAACGAGAAGGCGAAGTAAGCCATGCTGCAGCAAGAATCTCGAGTCAAGGTCGCCGACAACACCGGCGCCAAGGAGCTCCTGACGATTCGCGTGCTCGGTGGTTCCGGCCGTCGCTACGCCGGTCTCGGCGATGTCATCGTCGCGACCGTCAAGGACGCGATCCCGGGCGGCAACGTCAAGAAGGGCGACGTCGTCAAGGCCGTCATCGTGCGCACCGTCAAGCAGACGCGTCGTCCCGATGGCTCCTACATCAAGTTTGACGAGAACGCCGCCGTCATCCTGAAGGCTGATGGGGACCCCCGTGGAACCCGCATCTTCGGACCGGTCGGCCGCGAACTGCGCGACAAGAAGTTCATGAAGATCATCTCGCTCGCGCCGGAGGTGCTCTAACTATGGGCCGCAACATCAAGAAGGGCGACCTCGTCCAGATCATCAGCGGTCCCTCGCAGGACCGCGGCGGTGACCGGGGCAAGCAGGGTCGCGTGATCGAGGTTCTCTCCGAGAAGAACCGCGTCATCGTCGAGGGCGTCAACTACGTCACGAAGCACGTCAAGGTCGGGCAGTCGCAGCGCGGCACCAAGACCGGCGGCATCGAGACGCACGAGGCGCCGATCCACATCTCGAATGTGGCACTCGTCGACCCCAAGACCAAGACGCCGACCCGCGTCGGTTTCCGTGAGGAGACCGTCGAGAAGGACGGCGTCAAGAAGACCGTTCGCGTGCGCTACGCGAAGAAGTCCGGAGAAGTGATCTGATGGCCGCGACGACTGAGGCTGGCACAATCCAGCCCCGACTCAAGTCGAAGTACCGCACGGAGATCGTCAAGACTCTCAGCGAAGAGTTCGGGTACACCAACCCGCACCAGGTTCCTGGTCTTGTCAAGATCGTCGTCAACACCGGTGTCGGTGAAGCCGCGCGCGACTCGAAGGTGATCGAGGGGGCCATCAAGGACCTCACGCTCATCACGGGTCAGAAGCCGCAGGTGACGCTCGCCCGCAAGTCGATCGCGCAGTTCAAGCTGCGTGAGGGCATGCCGATCGGCGCCCACGTGACGCTGCGCGGCGACCGTGCCTGGGAGTTCCTCGACCGCCTGCTGTCGCTCGCGCTTCCGCGCATCCGCGACTTCCGCGGCCTGAGCGCCAAGCAGTTCGACGGCAACGGCAACTACACCTTCGGTCTCTCGGAGCAGAGCATGTTCCACGAGATCGATCAGGACAAGATCGACCGCGTCCGCGGATTCGACATCACGGTCGTCACCACCGCGAAGACGGATGACGAGGGTCGCGCCCTGCTGCGCGCGCTCGGCTTCCCGTTCAAGTCGGCGGAGAACGCCCAGTAGCACCCGACGGGGCAACCGCCCCGTCGACCATCAACCAGGTCGGCATCCGGTCGGTGCTCTTGAGGAGCTAGCGGATGTCGAAACCGGCTGAACGAAGGAAACACACACAATGACGATGACAGACCCGGTCGCGGACATGCTGACCCGTCTGCGCAACGCGAACCGCGCCTACCACGACACGGTTTCGCTGCCGAACAGCAAGCTCAAGACCCACATCGCCGAGATCCTCCAGAAGGAGGGCTACATCTCCGGGTGGAAGGTCGAAGAGGCGCGCGTGGGCTCGACGCTCACGATCGACCTCAAGTACGGCCCCAACCGTGAGCGGTCGATCGCGGGCATCAAGCGCGTGTCGAAGCCCGGCCTTCGCGTGTACGCCAAGTCGACGGAGATCCCTCACGTCCTCGGCGGACTCGGCGTGGCCATCCTGTCCACCTCCTCGGGGCTCCTCACGGACCGCGAGGCGACCAAGAAGGGCGTGGGTGGGGAAGTCCTCGCCTACGTGTGGTGATCTGACATGTCGCGTATTGGACGTCTTCCCATCGACGTGCCCGCCGGCGTGACCGTGACGATCGACGGCCAGGCCGTCGCCGTCAAGGGTCCGAAGGGCGAGCTGTCGCTCACCGTCAAGAGCCCCATCGAGGTCAAGCTCGAAGAGGGCCAGGTCGTCGTGTCCCGTCCGGATGACGAGCGCGAATCGCGTTCGCTGCACGGACTCACCCGCACGCTGATCGCCAACCAGATCGTCGGCGTGACCGAGGGCTACTCCAAGAGCCTCGAGGTCGTCGGCACCGGTTACCGCGTCGCGTCGAAGGGCAGCTCGGTCGAGTTCGCTCTCGGCTACTCGCACTCGATCACCGTGGACCCGCCCGCCGGCATCTCCTTCGAGGTCGAGGGCAACAACAAGCTGACCGTCAAGGGCATCGACAAGCAGGCCGTTGGCGAGGTCGCGGCGAACATTCGCAAGCTGCGCAAGCCCGAGCCCTACAAGGGCAAGGGTGTGCGTTACGCCGGCGAGGTCGTTCGTCGCAAGGCCGGAAAGAGTGGTAAGTGATCATGGCTGGAATCGTCAAGCGTTCGGATTCGAAGTCCGCGCAGCGCGCCCGTCGCCACACCCGTGTGCGCAAGCGCATCGTGGGCACGGAGGAGCGTCCGCGCCTCGTCGTCACCCGCTCGGCCCGTCACGTGTTCGTGCAGGTCGTTGATGACAGCAAGGGCCACACCGTGGCCTCCGCGTCGACCCTCGAGGCGGATCTTCGCGCCTTCGACGGCGACAAGACCGCAAAGGCCCGCAAGGTCGGCGAACTCGTCGCCGAACGTGCCAAGAAGGCCGGCATCGCCGCAGTCGTGTTCGACCGCGGTGGCAACCGCTACGCAGGACGCGTGGCCGCGATCGCCGAGGGCGCTCGCGAGGGAGGGCTGGAGCTGTGACCGAGGCCACTGAAAACCAGGAGCAGAACAACGTGACCGACGAGACCACCGTCGCGGCCGGCAAGGTCGTGGAGACGGCGGCCGGGACGGCGCCGTCGACCGAGCCTCGCGAGGCTCGTCGTGGCAGCCGTGAGCGTGGACCGCGCAACGATCGCGGTGCGCGTGGCGGCCGTGAGGAGAGCCAGTTCCTCGAGCGCGTCGTCACCATCAACCGCGTGTCGAAGGTCGTCAAGGGCGGCCGTCGCTTCAGCTTCACGGCGCTCGTCGTCGTGGGCGATGGCAACGGCATGGTCGGCGTCGGCTACGGCAAGGCGCGTGAGGTGCCGCTCGCGATCAGCAAGGGCGTCGAGGAGGCGAAGAAGAACTTCTTCCGCGTCCCGCGCTCCGGTGCGACCATCCCGCACCCCGTGCAGGGTGAGGCCGCTGCCGGTGTCGTCCTGCTGCGTCCCGCCGGCCCCGGTACCGGTGTTATCGCCGGTGGTCCGGTCCGCGCGGTGCTCGAGTGCGCCGGCATCCACGACGTCCTGAGCAAGTCGCTCGGCTCGTCGAACACGATCAACATCGTTCACGCGACCGTGGAGGCGCTGCAGCAGCTCGAAGAGCCGCGCGCGGTGGCCGCACGTCGTGGCCTCGACTTCGAAGCCGTCGCTCCGGAGCGCCTCGTGCGCGCCGAGGCCGACGCTCGTGCCGCGGCAAGTGCAAAGGCAGGTTCATGATGGCTGCGCGCCTCAAGGTGACCCAGATCAAGTCCGTTATCAGCGAGAAGCAGAACCAGCGCGACACGCTGCGGAGCTTGGGCCTCAAGCGCATCGGCGACGTCGTCGTGCGTGAGGACACCCAGGCCAACCGCGGCTACGTCCGCACGGTCGCCCACCTCGTGAAGGTCGAGGAGATTGACTAATGGCTGAGGAAGACAAGAAGGAGACCGCTGCGGCGGCTCCGAAGAAGGCTCCGGCGAAGAAGGCTCCGGCCAAGGCCGCTGCCGACAAGCCGGCCGCTGAGAAGGCGCCCGCGAAGAAGGCTCCGGCCAAGACCACGGCCGCCAAGTCGACGGCCGCCAAGTCGACCGCCGCCAAGGCTCCGGCCAAGGCTGCCGCCGACAAGCCGGCTGCTGAGAAGGCGCCCGCGAAGAAGGCTCCGGCCAAGGCCGCTGCTGACAAGGCTCCGGCCGAGAAGGCCGCTGCTGAGAAGGCTCCGGCGGCGAAGGCTCCGGCCAAGGCCGCGGCGAAGCCCGCTGCCAAGAAGGCTGCCGAGCCCGCCGAGGCTCGCCCGCAGATCCTGAAGGCCCACCACCTGCGTCCGGCTGCGGGCGCGAAGAAGGCCAAGACCCGCGTGGGTCGCGGTGAGGGCTCGAAGGGCAAGACCGCGGGTCGCGGAACCAAGGGCACCAAGGCGCGCTACCAGGTGGCGGCCGGACTCGAGGGCGGAAACCTCAACTCGATCATGCGTGCGCCGAAGCTGCGCGGGTTCAAGAACCCGTTCCGCGTCGAGTACCAGGTCGTCAACCTCGAGAAGCTCGCCGAGCTCTACCCGAAGGGCGGCGACGTCACCGTCGGCGACCTCGTGGCCAAGGGCGCCGTTCGCAAGAACGAGAAGGTCAAGGTTCTCGGTGGCGGCGACATTGCCGTCAAGCTGAACGTCACGGTGGACAAGGTCTCGAGCTCCGCGGAGCAGAAGATCGTCGCCGCCGGCGGTTCGGTCAAGTAGTTTCTGACGGCGGCTCCCCGAAGTGGGGAGCCGCCGTCTCTGCGACCGGGTAAGGTCGCACTGTCCCAAAAACTTCTGGAGGCGTCGTGTTCAGTGCCGTCGCGCGGATCTTCCGCACGCCCGACCTGCGTCGCAAGATCGGGTTCACGCTCGGCATCGTCGCGCTCTTCCGCCTGGGGTCGTTCATCCCAGCGCCGTTTGTGCAGTTCGAGAACGTGCAGGCCTGTCTTGCCGGGAACTCCACTGCGGGGAGCCTGTACGACCTGGTCAACCTCTTCAGCGGCGGGGCTCTCCTGCAGCTGTCGATCTTTGCGCTCGGAATCATGCCGTACATCACGGCATCGATCATCGTGCAGCTGCTGCGCGTGGTCATCCCCCACTTCGACACCCTCTACAAGGAGGGGCAGTCGGGTCAGGCGAAGCTCACGCAGTACACGCGCTACCTGACGATCGCGCTCGGCGTTCTGCAGTCGACCACGCTCATCACGGTCGCGCGCTCCGGTGCGCTGTTCCCGACCGGCTCGGTCGCGGAGTGCTCCGACCTCATCGCCAACGACGCCTGGTACGCGATCCTGCTCATGGTCATCACCATGACGGCCGGCACCGGCGTCATCATGTGGATGGGTGAGCTCGTCACCGAGCGCGGCATCGGCAACGGCATGTCGCTGCTGATCTTCACCTCGATCGCCGCGACGTTCCCGACCTCGCTCGGCACCATCGCCACGACGCGCGGCATCGAGATCTTCATCCTCGTGCTCGCGATCGGCGTGCTGATCATGGTCGCCGTCATCTTCGTCGAGCAGTCGCAGCGCCGCGTTCCGGTGCAGTACGCCAAGCGCATGGTCGGTCGCCGCACCTACGGCGGCAACAACACGTACATCCCGATCAAGGTCAACATGGCGGGCGTCGTACCGGTCATCTTCGCCTCGTCGCTGCTGTACCTGCCGGCGCTCATCGCGCAGTTCAACCAGCCTGCCGCCGGCGAAGCGCCCGCGGCCTGGGTGAGCTGGATCTCGGACACGCTGACGGCCGGTGACCACCCGCTGTACATGCTCACGTACTTCCTGCTCATCGTCGGCTTCACGTACTTCTACGTCGCGATCACGTTCAACCCGGACGAGGTCGCCGACAACATGAAGAAGTACGGCGGCTTCATCCCGGGCATCCGCGCCGGGCGCCCCACGGCCGAGTACCTCGACTACGTCCTGACGCGCGTCACGCTGCCGGGCTCGATTTACCTGGGTCTCGTCGCGCTGATTCCGCTCATCGCGCTCGTGCTCGTCGGTGCCAACCAGAACTTCCCGTTCGGCGGCACGAGCATCCTGATCATGGTCGGCGTGGGCCTCGAGACGGTCAAGCAGATCGACTCGCAGCTGCAGCAGCGCCATTACGAGGGGCTGCTGAAGTGACCCGATTGCTGATCGTCGGACCGCCGGGTGCCGGCAAGGGCACCCAGGCGGCGCGGATCGCGGAGAAGTACCGGATCCCGACGATCTCGACGGGTGACATCTTCCGCTTCAACATCGCGAACGAGACCGAGCTGGGCAAGCAGGTGAAGGCGATCGTCGACTCCGGCGATTACGTCCCCGACTCGCTGACCAACGCGCTCGTGACGGATCGCCTCAACGAGGCAGACGCCCAGGGCGGGTTCCTGCTCGACGGCTACCCCCGCACGCCGGACCAGGTGCGCTACCTGGACGAGCTTCTCGCCTCGCACGGCCACGCGCTCGACGGTGTCGTGCGGCTCGCCGCCGACCAGGAGGAGGTCGTCCGGCGTCTGCGCCAGCGCTCGATCGAGCAGGGCCGCGTCGACGACTCCGAGGAGGCCATCCGGCACCGCCAGGAGGTCTACCAGCGCGAGACGGCGCCGCTGCTCGAGATGTTCGACGAGCGCGGGCTGCTGATCGAGGTCGACGGACTCGGACCCATCGACGAGGTCACCGCACGAATCTTCGCTGCGCTCGACGCGCGCGATCTGGGCGCCGCTTAGCGCACAACCTTGCTGCACCCGGCATCCGTGTCGGCGTGTGGCGAAAACTCCCCCGATGGGCTAGGCTCGATCTTTGGTGCCGTGTGCCTTCGGGCGTGCCTGCATCACCCACCCACCGCACGACCAGCAGTACACACGTGAGCGCTTGAGAGGTTATGGCCAAGAAAGACGGAGTCATCGAGATCGAGGGATCGGTGGTCGAAGCTCTTCCCAACGCGATGTTTCGCGTTGAGCTGAGCAACGGACACAAGGTTCTCGCCCACATTTCGGGCAAGATGCGTCAGCACTACATCCGGATCCTTCCTGAGGACCGGGTGATCGTAGAGCTGAGCCCCTACGACCTGACTCGCGGCCGTATCGTCTACCGCTACAAGTAAGGACTGCTGGAAAGTAACGGCCGGGCACCTGACGGTGTCCGCGCACGATGACAGCGAGAGAGAACAATGAAGGTCAACCCCAGCGTCAAGCCCATCTGCGACCACTGCAAGGTCATTCGCCGCAACGGTCGCGTCATGGTCATCTGCAAGTCCAACCCGCGCCACAAGCAGCGCCAGGGCTGACACGCACAAGCTCCACAACTGAATAGCTGAATCAGCACCGTCAGAACCTCGCGAGAGGGGACACCCCGGGTCGGAGGCCCGGGCACCGACGGTGTGTCACACCTCCGAATGACTCCCAGGAGAAGCCACCATGGCACGTCTCGCCGGCGTCGACATCCCGCGCGAAAAGCGCGTGGAGGTCGCACTGACGTACATCTACGGTGTGGGGCGCACTCGCGCCCTCGCCACCCTCAAGGAAACCGGAATCTCCGGTGACATCCGCGTGAAGGATCTGACCGACGACCAGCTCGTCGCCCTTCGCGACTACATCGAGGGCACCTACAAGGTCGAGGGTGACCTGCGCCGTGAGGTTCAGGCCGACATCCGTCGCAAGGTCGAGATCGGCTCGTACGAGGGCATCCGCCACCGTCGCGGCCTTCCGGTGCGCGGACAGCGCACCAAGACCAACGCCCGCACCCGCAAGGGCCCGAAGCGCACCGTCGCCGGTAAGAAGAAGGCAGGCAAGAAGTAATGGCTACCCCGAAGTCGGCCGCGCGCAAGCCCCGCCGCAAGGAGAAGAAGAACATCGCCGTGGGCCAGGCCCACATCAAGTCGACGTTCAACAACACCATCGTCTCGATCACCGACCCCTCGGGTGCGGTCATCGCCTGGGCCTCCGGCGGCGACGTCGGTTTCAAGGGCTCGCGCAAGTCGACCCCGTACGCGGCCGGCATGGCCGCCGAGGCGGCTGCGCGCAAGGCGCAGGAGAACGGCATGAAGAAGGTCGACGTCTTCGTGAAGGGCCCGGGTTCGGGTCGCGAGACGGCGATCCGTTCGCTGCAGTCGGCGGGCCTCGAGGTCGGCACGATCAACGATGTGACGCCTCAGGCTCACAACGGTGTTCGCCCGCCGAAGCGTCGCCGCGTCTAAGTCTCAGACGCCGCGCTGACAGGTTCACGTGGCGTGGTCGGGTGCGCTCCGCGCGCGCAGCGCACCCGGCCCACCCGCGGAATCGCGGCGCAGTTCTGACAATTCAATAACCCGGCGGCCCAGCCACCCGCCGTCTTCCCGTGAGCGTCATATGGCGGACGCTCTCGCCGAAAGGAAACACCAACGTGCTGATTGCACAGCGTCCCACTCTGTCCGAGGAGAACATCTCGGAGTTCCGTTCGCGCTTCATCATCGAGCCCCTCGAGCCCGGCTTCGGCTACACGCTCGGGAACTCGCTGCGTCGCACGCTCCTCTCGTCGATTCCCGGTGCTGCGGTCACGAGCATCCGCCTCGACGGCATCCAGCACGAGTTCTCGACCGTTCCGGGTGTGAAGGAAGACGTCGTCGAGATCGTCTTGAACATCAAGAACCTCGTCGTCTCGAGCGAGCACGATGAGCCGATCACGGCGTACCTGCGCAAGAAGGGTGCCGGCCAGGTCACGGCCGCCGACATCTCCGCGCCGGCCGGGGTCGAGATCCACAACCCCGAGCTGGTCATCGCGACGCTCAACGACAAGGCGACGTTCGACCTCGAGCTCACCATCGAGCGCGGCCGCGGCTACGTCTCGGCGACGCAGAACCGCAGCGAGTTCAGCGAAGCGGGCCAGATCCCGATCGACTCGATCTACTCGCCCGTTCTCAAGGTCACCTACCGCGTGGAGGCCACGCGTGCCGGTGAGCGCACCGACTTCGACCGCCTGGTCGTCGACGTCGAGACGAAGCCGGCGATCAGCCCGCGCGACGCGATCGCGTCCGCCGGTCGCACCCTCACCGAGCTGTTCGGTCTCGCCCGCGAGCTGAACACCGCGGCCGAGGGCATCGAGATCGGCCCGGCCCCGGCCGAAGCCGTTCTGTCGACCGAGCTCAGCATGCCGATCGAAGACCTCGACCTGTCTGTGCGCAGCTACAACTGCCTCAAGCGCGAGGGCATCAACACGGTGAGCGAGCTCGTGGCGCTCTCCGAGACGCAGCTGATGAACATCCGCAACTTCGGCCAGAAGTCGGTCGATGAGGTGAAGGACAAGCTCGTCGAGATGGGCCTTTCGCTCAAGGACAGCGTGCCCGGCTTTGACGGCGCACACTTCTACGGCGGATACGACGAGGAAGAGAACCTCTAGAGCCGGCCGCCCCGCCGCTTCTGAGCTAGGAAACCAAGGAAAAACGACATGCCTAAGCCTACGAAGGGACCCCGCCTCGGAGGCGGACCCGCCCACGAGCGTCTGCTCCTCGCGAACCTCGCGGCGGCGCTCTTCACTCACAAGAGCATCCAGACGACCGAGACGAAGGCCAAGCGCCTGCGTCCGCTCGCGGAGCGCCTCATCACGTTCGCCAAGCGCGGCGACCTGCACGCGCGCCGTCGCGTGCTGTCGGTCATCTCGGACAAGGGCGTCGTGCACGAGCTCTTCACCGAGATCGCGCCGCTCGTCGCCGAGCGTGAGGGCGGATACACCCGCATCACGAAGACCGGTTACCGCAAGGGTGACAACGCGCCGATGGCCGTGATCGAGCTCGTTCTCGAGCCCGTCACGAAGAAGGCCAAGCCGGCGAAGGCCGCGGCGGCTCCCGCCAAGGCCGAGCCCGTCGCCGAGGAAGCCCCCGTCGAGGAGGCTCCGGTCGAGGAGGCGCCCGTCGAGGACGCCCCCGCCGAGGCCGAGGCCGAGGCGGAGGCCGAGGTCGCGGAGAGCGACGAGAAGTAGTCGTCGAGAGATTCGACACGCGAAGGGGGCCCTGAGGGGCCCCCTTTGTTGTCTCGCCGCGACGGCGACGACCGAGTAGATTCACCGCATGACGATGAGTTCGCTGCGCGAACGGCTGGGCGCGGTGGAGGCGCCGCGTCCGCCGGCCGACACGGCCGAGATCTCCTGGCGGGCCGCCACGATCGACGACGTCCCCGCGGTGCTCGCCTTCTACGGCGCGCTCGCCTCGGCCGATCACCCGGAGTGGGTCGAGACGCTCGACGAGATCGACGAGGAGTTCCGGCATCCCTGGGTTGACCTTGCCCGCGACACCCTGATCGGCGAGACCGCCGACGGATTCGTCGCCTTCGGGCATGTGATGGCGCCGCCCGATCCCGAGACGATCGCCCGCTCGATCCTGTTCGGCGGGGTGCACCCGGAGCACCGCGGCCGCGGGCTCGGACGCCAGCTGCTCGCCTGGCAGCGCCAGCGCGCCCGCGAGCAGCTCGCCGCCGTCGACCAGCCGATGCCGGGCTGGATCATGGGCTACGCCGAGGAGCGGACCACGGATGCCCGAAACTTGTTCGCGCGCGCCGGGATGCCGCTGGTGCGCTGGTTCTCGAAGCTCGAGCGCGATCTCAGCGATCCGATCCCCGAGATCGCGGTGCCGGACGGGCTGCGCTTCGAGCTCCCGCGCGATGCGGACCGTGAGGCGGTGCGCGTCGCCAAGAACGAGGCCTTCCGCGATCACTGGGGCAGCCAGCCCACCTCGGCGGAGCAGTGGCACTCGGGGTGGAGCCTGCCCACCCGCGCGGTCGACCTGTCGCTCGTGGCCTGGGACGGCGATCGCGTCGTCGGCTTCGTCGAGACCCAGGTGAACCCGGACGACTTCGAGCGTCAGGGCTACGTCGGCGGCTACGTCGCGCTCGTGGGAGTGGTGCGCGACTGGCGGCGGCGCGGTGTCGCTCCGGCGATGCTGGCGGAAGTGATGCGCGCGGCGCGCGCAGCCGGACACGAGCGGATCGCGCTCGACGTCGACAGCGAGAATCCGACGGGGGCGCTGGGGCTCTACACCGGCATGGGCTTCGTCGCGACCTCGCGCTCGGTCGCGCACGTCGAGGAGCTCTAGGCGCGAGGCGGTGCCTCGCCGCGGCGGAGCAGGCGCCGCCTAGACTCTCAGGGTGAAATTCGGAGACTCGTCGGGCGCGCGCGTGCGCCTCGATCTCGCCTACGACGGCACCGACTTCCACGGCTGGGCCAAGCAGCCCGGGCTCCGCACCGTGCAGGGTGAACTCGAGAGCGCCCTCGCGACCCTGTTCTCGCGCCATCTTCCGGCGCCGACCCTCGTCGTCGCAGGACGTACCGACGTCGGGGTGCACGCGACCGGACAGGTGGCGCACCTCGACCTGACGCCTCCGCAGCTCGCCAGGCTGCGCATCGCGCGTCGCGGGGTCCGCTCCACCGACGACCCGGCAGTGGCGATCGGATCGCTCACCCGACGTCTCAACGGGATCGCCGGAGCTGCGGGCGACCTCTACGTCTCGCAGGCGAGGCCGGCGGATCCCGGCTTCGATGCGCGCTTCTCGGCCAGCTGGCGCCGCTACGAGTATCGGATCGCCGACGCGGTCGCCGTGAAGGATCCGAGGCTGCGGCGCTCGACGGTGTGGGCCCCGGAGGCGCTGGACGTCGACCGGATGAACGAGGCGGCGAACGTGCTGCTCGGGCTCCACGACTTCGCCAGCTTCTGCAAGCCGCGTGCGGGAGCGACCACGATCCGCACGCTGCAGCACTTCGCCTGGCGGCGCGACGAGGTCGGTGTCGTCGTGGCCGAGGTTCGCGCCGACGCGTTCTGCCACAGCATGGTGCGGGCGCTCGTGGGCGCCGCCGTCGCCGCCGGAACGCGCAAGCTGGAGTCGCACGAGGTGGCCGAGCTCCGCGACGCCGCCACCCGCACCTCCGCCTTCAAGGTGCTGCCGGCGCACGGACTCACCCTGGTCGAGGTGGGCTACCCCGGCACGGAGGAGCTCGCCGCGCGCGCCGAGCAGACCCGGGCCCGCCGGGCGCTCGAGGAGTGAGCCGCACGGTGGTTTGACCGCACCCATCGAGATCGACTACGCTTGCGAAGTTGTGTCCGCATCCGCGGGCGCGACTGAGCCCTCCACCGCTGGGTTCCCCGTGATCCACGAGGAACGCACACCGGAGCGGGATTCACGAACACCTCGACAGAAAGCAGTCATTCCGTGACGCGTACGTTCAGCCCCACGCCGGCGGACATCAAGCGTGAGTGGGTCGTCATCGACGCGACCGACATCGTGCTCGGTCGTCTTGCCAGCCACGCCGCCGCGATCCTTCGTGGCAAGCACAAGCCCACCTTTGCTCCGCACATGGACATGGGTGACTTCGTGATCATCATCAACGCCGAGAAGGTGGCCCTCACCGGTCAGAAGCTCGAGAAGAAGCTCGCCTACCGCCACTCGGGGTACCCGGGCGGCCTGACCGCGACGACCTACGTGGAGATGCTCGAGAAGCACCCCACGCGCGCCGTCGAGAAGGCCATCCGCGGAATGCTTCCGAAGAACTCGCTGGGCCGCGCCCAGATCAAGAAGCTGAAGGTCTACGCCGGTGCCGAGCACCCGCACGCCGCGCAGCAGCCCAAGACCTACACCCTGACCCAGGTCGCGCAGTAGCGCCGGCCGGACGATTTCAAGGATTCACGACACCATGGCGAAGATCGAAGATTCCCTGGCCCCGGAGCTCGCCCAGAGCTACAGCACCGAGACCCCTGCCGAGGCGGCTGCGGCCCCCGTGCGCGCACCCTTCAACGTTCCCGGCGCGGCCGTCGGTCGCCGCAAGGAGGCGATCGCCCGCGTGCGCCTCGTCCCCGGCGGCGGCTCGTTCACGGTCAACGGACGCACGTTCGAGGAGTACTTCCCGAACAAGCTCCACCAGCAGCTCATCAACGACCCGTTCAAGGTCCTCGAACTGCTCGGCAGCTACGACGTGATCGCGAAGATCACCGGCGGCGGTCCCTCGGGCCAGGCCGGTGCGCTCCGTCTCGCGATCGCCCGTGCGCTCAACGAGATCGACCGCGAGAACAACCGCCCGACGCTCAAGAAGGCGGGCTTCCTCACTCGCGACGCGCGCGTCATCGAGCGCAAGAAGGCCGGTCTCAAGAAGGCCCGCAAGGCGTCGCAGTTCTCGAAGCGTTAATCCCACCTCGGGAGGTACGCGATGTCGCGTCTCTTCGGCACTGACGGGGTCCGAGGGCTTGCCAACGGTGAGGTCATCACCGCCGGGCTCGCCCTCGGCCTCGCGCAGGCCGCCGCGGTCGTCCTGACTCAGGGACGGCACGCGGACGAGCTCAAGGCCCAGGGTCTGCGCTCGAAGGCCGTTCTGGCGCGCGATCCGCGCGTCTCCGGCGAGTTCATCGGGGCCGCGGTCGCGGCCGGGCTCGCCAGCTCCGGCATCGACGTGCTCGACGCCGGCGTGATCCCGACGCCGGCCTGCGCCTTTCTGGTCGCGGATGTCGGCGCCGACTTCGGCGTCATGGTCTCGGCCTCGCACAACCCCGCCGCCGACAACGGCATCAAGTTCTTCGCGCTCGGCGGCGTCAAGCTCCCGGACGAGGTCGAAGACCGCATCGAGCGCGCGCTCGAGTTGCCCAAGCTGACGCCGACCGGCGGCGGCGTGGGGCGCATCCGCCGCTTCTCCGACGCCGAGGATCGCTACGTCGTGCACCTGCTCGGCACGCTCGGCAAGACCCGACTCGACGGGGTGCACGTCGTCATCGACTGCGCTCACGGGGCCGCGGCGGGCATCTCGCCGCGGGTGTTCGCGGATGCCGGCGCGCAGGTCACCGTGATCGGCAGCGATCCGGACGGACTCAACATCAACGACGGCGTCGGCTCGACGTACCTCGACACCGTCGCGGCCGCCGTGCGCGAGCACGGGGCCGACGTCGGCATCGCGCACGACGGGGATGCGGACCGCTGCCTCGCCGTGGATGCCGAGGGCAATGTCGTCGACGGCGACCAGATCATGGCGATCCTCGCGACGGCCATGCACGCGCGCGGGGAGCTCGCCGACGACACCCTCGTCGCGACGGTGATGAGCAACCTCGGGCTGCGCATCGCGATGCGCGAGCACGGCATCTCGATGATCGAGACGGCCGTCGGCGACCGCTACGTGCTCGAGGAGCTCAGCGCCCGCGGGCTCTCGCTCGGGGGCGAGCAGTCCGGGCACGTCATCTTCCGCCAGCACGCCACCACCGGGGACGGCATCCTGACCGGTCTGCAGCTGGTCGCTGAGATGGCGCGAGGCGGAAAGAGCCTGGCTGAGCTGGCGAGCGTCATGACGGTGTTCCCGCAGGTGCTCATCAACGTGCGCGGCGTCGACCGCCGCGGGCTCGCCGGCGACGCGGAGATCGCCGCCGCCGTTGCCGCCGCGGAGGCCGAGCTCGGCGAGACCGGGCGCGTGCTGCTGCGTCCGTCCGGCACCGAGCCCTTGGTTCGTGTCATGGTGGAGGCGGCCGAGCAGGCCATCGCACAGCGCATCGCGGAGGACCTCGCCGAGGTCGTCCGCACCAGACTGGGCGCCGCCGGCTGACCGGCGCGTCGCCCCGACGAGGAGACCCATGCCCCTGACCGGCGAGTACGCCCCCAGCACGGTCGAGTTCGCTCGCGAGCAGGCCGAGCGCTACGAGAGCTCCGGCGGAACCGAGGCCACCGAGCGCCACGGCCGCCCCGTCGTGATCCTCACGACCGTGGGCGCGAAGACCGGCAAGCTGCGCAAGACGCCGCTCATGCGGATCGAGCACGACGGCGCCTACGCGGTCATCGCGTCTCTGGGCGGCGCCCCGAAGCACCCGGTCTGGTACTGGAACATCGTCGCGCATCCGCACGTGGAGCTGCAGGACGGCCCGGTGAAGAAGGACTACCGTGCGCGCGAGGTGACCGGCGAGGAGCGCGCCGCCTGGTGGGAGCGCGCCGTCGCCACCTGGCCCGACTTCGACGAGTACGAGAAGAAGACCGAGCGCGTGATCCCGGTGTTCGTGCTGGAGCCGTTCGACGCCTAGATCTTGCGCAGGAGGACGCTCGACACCGTGTGGTCGGCGGCCTTGCGGAGCACGAGGTCGGCGCGGGCCCGCGTCGGCAGCACATTGTGCTCGAGGTTCGGGCCGTTGATCTCGGCCCAGATGGAGCGCGCCATCGCCACGGCCTCGTCCTCGGCGAGGTCGGCGTAGCGATGGAAGTACGACTCCGGGTCGGCGAACGCGCCGCGCTGGAGGCGCAGGAACCGCTCCACGTACCAGCGCTCGATGTCGCTCGTGCGGGCATCCACGTAGACCGAGAAGTCGAACAGGTCGCTCACCGCGAGGTGCGCGCCGCCGGCGGGCGGCTGCAGCACGTTGAGCCCCTCGACGATCAGCACGTCGGGTCGGCGCACGCTGATGTGCTCGCCCGGCACGATGTCGTAGACGAGGTGCGAGTAGACGGGCGCGTGCACCTCGGCAACCCCGCTCTTCACCTGCGAGACGAAGCGCAGCAGCGCGCGGCGGTCATAGCTCTCGGGGAAGCCCTTGCGGCGCAGCAGACCGCGGCGCTCGAGCTCGGCGTTCGGGTAGAGGAATCCGTCGGTGGTCACCAGCTCGACCCGCGGGGTGCCCACCCAGCCGGCGAGCAGCTCCCGCAGCAGACGCGCGGTCGTCGACTTGCCGACGGCGACGGATCCGGCGACGCCGATCACGAACGGGGTGTGCTGCGCTGTCTGGCGAAGGAACCCGGCGACGTCGGTGCGCAGCGAGCGCGAGCTCGTGGCGTACAGGTTCAGCAGTCCGCTCAGCGGGGCGTAGACCTCGGCGACCTCCGCGACGTCGAGACGCTCGCCGATGCCGGCGATCTGCGCGAGCTCGTCGGGCCGGAACGGCTGCGAGGTGCGCGGGGCGAGAGCGGCCCAGTCCCCGCGGTCGAGCTCCAGGAACGGTGTCGCCCCATTGCCGGTGGAATGGGCGTCGGACATCCCCCTCAGGATAGTGCCGCTTCGCCCACCTAGAATCGACAGCATGTGTGGCATCGTGGGGTACGTCGGGCCGGGTAGCAGTGTCAAGGTGCTGCTGGGCGGCCTGAAGCGGCTCGAATATCGCGGATACGACTCCGCCGGAGTTGCGGTGCTCGACGACGCCGGGGTGCTCAGCACCCGCAAGCGCGCCGGCAAGCTCGGCATCCTGGTCGACGACCTCGAGGCGGACGGGCTGAGCGACGGGCACACCGGCATCGGGCACACCCGTTGGGCGACGCACGGCGGGCCGACCGACGGCAACGCGCACCCGCACCTGGGCGACGACGGCAAGCTCGCGCTCATCCACAACGGGATCATCGAGAACTTCTCCGAGCTGAAGCAGGAGCTGCTGGATGCCGGAGACACCTTCACGAGCGAGACCGACTCCGAGGTCGCCGCTCTGCTCGTCGGGCGCGCCTACCGCGAGACTGGCGATCTGACCGCGGCGCTGCGCGCGGTCGCCGTGCGCCTCGAGGGCGCCTTCACGCTGCTGGTCGTGCATCAGGACGAGCCGGGCGTGGTGGTCGGCGCTCGCCGCAACTCGCCGCTGGTGATCGGCCTGGGTGAGGGCGAGAACTTCCTCGGCTCGGATGTGGCGGCCTTCGTCGAGCACACCCGCCGCGCGATGGAGATCGGGCAGGACGAGATCGTGACGATCCGCCCCGACTCCGTGGTCGTCACCGACTTCACCGGAGCGCCCGTCGAGGCCAAGGAGTTCGAGATCTCGTGGGACGCGTCGGCGGCCGAAAAGGGCGGCTGGTCGAGCTTCATGAAGAAGGAGATCAGCGAAGAGCCCGAGGCGGTCGAGAAGACGCTGCTCGGTCGCGTGCACGACGGAGCGGTCACGCTGCCCGAGCTGGAGCCCCTCACCGGTGTTCTCGCCGACATCAACCGGGTCATCGTGATCGCCTGCGGCACCGCCGCCTATGCGGGCATGGTCGGCAAGTACGCGATCGAGGCCTGGGCCCGGGTTCCAGTCGACGTCGAGCTCAGCCACGAGTTCCGCTACCGCGACCCGGTGCTCGATGAGCGCACGCTCGTCGTCTCGGTCAGCCAGTCGGGCGAGACGATGGACACCCTGATGGCGGTCAAGTACGCGCGCGAGCGCGGGGCGCGCACGCTGTCGATCTGCAACACCCAGGGCGCGACGATTCCGCGCGAGTCCGACGCGGTGCTGTACACGCACGCCGGCCCCGAGGTGGCGGTGGCCTCGACCAAGGCGTTCGTCGCGCAGGTGACGGCGCTCTACCTGCTCGGGCTCGACCTGGCGGCCCGTCGCGGCACGCTCGCGGCCGAGCGGATCGCCGAGAACGTCGCCGAGCTGCAGGCGATTCCGGAGAAGCTCGCCGAGGTCGTCGCCTCCGGCTCGGAGCGGATCGCCGACTTCGCGCGCTGGATGGGGGACACCCAGTCGGTGCTGTTCCTCGGCCGCCACGTCGGGTATCCGATCGCTTTGGAGGGCGCCCTCAAGCTGAAGGAGCTCGCCTACATTCACGCCGAGGGCTTCGCCGCGGGGGAGCTGAAGCACGGCCCCATCGCGCTCATCGAGCCCGGCCAGATCGTCTTCGTGATCGTGCCGAGCCCGCGCGACCCGGGCTCGCTGCACAAGAAGGTCGTCTCCAACATCCAGGAGATCCGCGCTCGCGGCGCTCGGGTGATCGCGATTGCCGAGCTCGGCGACGTCGAGGTCGTCGCGCATGCCGACGAGGTGATCCGCATTCCGCTGGCCGCGCCGATGTTCGAGCCGCTGCTCGCCGTCGCGCCGCTGCACATCTTCGGCATGGAGCTGGCGAGCGCCAAGGGGCTCGACGTCGACCAGCCGCGCAACCTGGCCAAGTCGGTCACGGTCGAGTAGGCGGTCGGCGATGATCGCGGGGATCGGCATCGACATCGTCGATCTCGCTCGTTTCGAGCGGGCGGTGAGCCGCACCCCGCGCCTGCGCACCCGCCTGTTCGCTGAGAGCGAACTCGTGCACGAGGGGCGCGAGCTGCCCCTGCGCTCGCTCGCGGGCCGCTTCGCCGCGAAAGAGGCGCTCATGAAGGCGCTCGGCGAGACCGACGGCGTCGCCTGGCACGACATGGAGGTGGTGCGCGACGCCGAGGGCAACCCCTCATTCCGCGTCAGCGGGGCCGTCGCCGAGATCGTCGAACGCCGCGGCATCGGCGCCCTGCACCTCACGATGTCGCACGACGCGGGCATCGCCATCGCGCAGGTGATCGCGGAGGAGGCGCCGTGACCGCACCCGTGCGCGAGGCGCGCATCGACCTGGCCGCCGTGCGCGGCAACATCCGCGCACTGCGCGAACTCGTCGCGCCCGCGCAGGTGCTCGCCGTCGTCAAGGCCGAGGGCTACGGGCACGGCGCCGAGCTCGTGGCGCGCGCGGCGCTCGAGGCAGGCGCCGACTGGCTCGGCGCCGCCGACATCGACGAGGCGCTCGCGCTGCGCGCCGCGGGCATCGAGGCGCCGCTGCTCGCCTGGCTGCATGGCCCTGAGATCGACCTGAGTGCGGCGCTCGCCGCCGAGATCGATCTCGGCGTGAGCTCGCTCACCCAGCTCGAGCAGGTCGCCGAGCACGGCCGCGGTCGGGTGCACCTGAAGATCGACACCGGACTCAGCCGAAACGGCTGCGCGCCCGAGGACTGGATCGCGCTCGTCACGCGCGCCGCCGACCTGGAGGCCGCGGGTCGACTCGAGGTGCGCGGCATCTTCTCGCACCTCTCCAACACCGACCCGGCCGAGGATGCGCTGCAGCGCGCCCGCTTCACGGCCGCCGTCGACATGGCGACGGCAGCCGGACTCCGGCCCGAGCTGCGGCACCTCGCCGCGAGCCAGGCCGCCATCACGACGCCCGAGGCGCGCTTCGACCTGGTGCGGCTCGGCATCTCGATCTACGGCCTCGCCGCGGATCCGAGCATCGACGCCGCGGCCCTGGGGCTTCGCCCCGCGATGGAGCTGGCCGGCCGCGTGGCCGCCGTGCGCCGCGTGCCCGCGGGGGCCGGAGTGTCGTACGGCTACACCTACCGCGCCCCCGCCCCGACGACGCTCGCCCTCGTGCCGCTCGGCTACGCCGACGGCGTGCCCCGCAGCGCCTCCAATCGCGGTGCCGAGGTGGCGATCTCGGGGGTGCGGCATCCGATCGTCGGACGCATCGCCATGGATCAGTTCCTGGTCGACGTCGGCGACGCGCCGGTGCGGGTGGGCGATCGCGCGGTGCTGTGGGGCGACCCGGCCACCGGGGTGCCGAGTGCGGACGAGTGGGCTGAGTGGGCGGACACCATCAACTACGAGATCGTGACGCGCGTCGGACCCCGCGTCACCCGCACGCCGGTGGATGGTGAGCCCGATGTTTGACCTGATCATTCCCGACGCCGAGGCGATGGAGTCGTTCGGAGCACGGCTGGCGCCGATGCTCCGTGCGGGTGATCTGGTGCGCCTCGACGGCGAGCTCGGCGCGGGCAAGACGACCTTCACGCGCGGCCTGGGGGCGGCGCTCGGCGCGCGCGGCGCCATCACGAGTCCCACCTTCGTGCTCGCGCGCGAGCACCCCACGACGAGCGGCGTGCCGCTCGTGCACGTCGACGCCTACCGACTCAGCACGGGCCGCGACGTCGACGACCTCGACCTCGACCTGGAGGGCTCGATCGTGGTCGTCGAATGGGGCTCGGGCAAGTTGGACGACATCGAGTCGTGGCTCGGCATCGAGATCGAACGACCGCACGGCGGGGGCGCCGCGCTCGACGCCGATGCCGACCCCGACCTCGCCGACGAGCCGCGGGCGGTGCGCATCACCGGGATGGGCGCCCGCGGACGCGAACTCGAGGCGGCGCTCTACGCCGCCCTCGACGCCGACCCGTCGAACTAGGCTCTCTCTGTGCTTCTCGCGATCGACACCTCCACGGGCACGAGCGTCGCGCTCGTGGACCCGGAGCGCGGCGTGCTCGCCGAGCACACCGTCGCCGACACACGCCGCCACGCCGAGGTGATCGGCGTTCTCATCGAGCGGGTGCTCGCCGAGACCGGCGCCGGTCCGCGCGAGGTGAGCGGAGTCGTGGCGGGCATGGGGCCCGGGCCGTTCACCGGCCTGCGGGTCGGCATCGCCGCCGCGCGTGCCTTCGCCGTGGGGATCGACCGCCCCGTGCTGCCGCTCGCCTCCCACGACGCCGTGGCCTTCGCCTCGGCCCGGGCGGGGCAGATGCGCCCGATCCTCGTGGTCACCGACGCGCGCCGCCGCGAACTGGCCTGGTCGAGCTACGGGCTGCCGGATGCGGACGGGCTGCCGGTGCGTCTCGCCGGGCCTTCCCTGATCCTCGCCGCCGAACTGGGGGAGGCCGGCCCGCCGGATGCCGGACTCGAGGGCGACTTCGACCGGATCGACGCCAGCGAGATCCCGGCTGGTGCGCTCGGGCTGCTGGCCGCCGCCCGCCGCGCGCGCGGCGACATCGCCGACACGGTCGAGCCGCTCTACCTGCGGGCGCCCGACGTGACGCTCTCGACGCCGAAGCGGGTGACCGGATGACGCGGCAGGTGCGGCGCGCGCGAGCCGACGACCTCGACGCGATCATGGAGCTCGAGACGCTGCTGTTTCCCGGCGACGCCTGGTCGCGCGGGCAGATGGCCGACGAGCTCTCCTCCCCGCACGGGTACTACGTCGTCGCCAAGTCCGACACCGGCCTGGTCGGTTACGCCGGCCTCCGCGCCCCGCGCGGCACTGAGCAGGGCGACATCCAGACGATCGGCGTCGCGCCGTCCGCGCGCCGTCAGGGCCTGGGCCGCACGCTGCTCGGCGTTCTGCTCGCCGAGGCCCGCGATCGGGGGATGCGCGAGGTGTTCCTCGAGGTCCGCGACGACAACCCGGCGGCGCAGGCACTGTACCGCCAGCACGGCTTCGACGAGATCGCGGTGCGCCCTCGCTACTACCAGCCCGACGACGTGGACGCGCTCGTGATGCGGCTCGTCTTCGGCGACCACGAGGTGGTGCCCGCATGAGCGAACCGCTCGTTCTCGGAATCGAGACCAGCTGCGACGAGACCGGCATTGGAATCGTGCGCGGCCAGACGCTGCTGGCCAACGTGATCGCCTCGTCGATGGATGAGCACGCGCGCTTCGGCGGGGTCGTTCCCGAGATCGCCGCCCGCGCCCACCTCGAAGCGCTCGAGCCCACCCTTCGGGCCGCGCTCGCCGAGGCGGGCGTCAGCCTTGCCGACCTCGACGCGGTCGCCGTCACGAACGGCCCGGGGCTCGCGGGCGCGCTCATGGTCGGCGTCGGCGCCGCGAAAGCGCTTGCCCTCGCGCTCGACCGGCCGCTCTACGCCGTCAACCACCTCGTCGGCCACGTCGGCGCAGACGTGCTCGGCGGCACCGGCGACGAGCCCCTCGAGCTGCCGACGATCGCTCTGCTGGTCTCCGGCGGTCACACCTCGCTGCTGCTCGTGCGCGATCTGGTGAGCGACGTCGAGCTTCTCGGCGAGACGATCGACGATGCCGCCGGCGAGGCCTTCGACAAGGTGGCGCGACTGCTGGGGCTGCCCTACCCGGGCGGGCCGCAGATCGATCGCGCGGCCGCGAGTGGCGATCCGACCGCGATCCGCTTCCCGCGAGGGCTCACCGCACCGAAGGACCAGGCGCGGCACCGCTACGACTTCTCCTTCTCAGGTCTCAAGACCTCGGTCGCGCGGCACGTGGAGGCGGCGCACGACCGCGGTGACGACCCGGCGATCGCCGACGTTGCGGCGAGCTTCCGCGAAGCGGTCGTCGACGTGCTGATCAGCAAGGCGCTGGACGCGTGCGCCGAGCACGGCATCCCTCGCCTGCTGCTCGGCGGCGGCGTCGTGGCCAACGCCCGCCTGCGCGAGGTCGCGACCGCGCGCTGCGCGGAGGCGGGGGTCGCACTGCGCATCCCGCCGCTGTCGCTGTGCACCGACAACGGCGCGATGATCGCGGCGCTCGGAGCTCAGCTGATCGCCGCCGGGCACGCCCCTTCCAGCCTGGACATCGGCGCCGATTCGACGCTTCCCGTCACGACGATCCAGTCCTGACCTTCGCTCAGCGGGTGGGCGGCACGCCGTGTCATCCGTTGACAGCCCCTGAGCACGCTGGAAGCATTGCCGTGCTGGGACACCAGTGCCTAACTAAGGAGACCTCCATGACTGACAGCACCCCGCCCCCGGCAGCCGCTCCCGCTCCGGCGCCCGGACCGGCTCAGACTCTGAGCCTGATCTCGTTCATCGTCGGCCTCGCGAGCTTCCTCTTCGCGCTCGTTCCCGTCCTCGGGTTCCTCGGCGGTCTCGCCGCGGTGATCCTCGGATTCATGGGCAAGAAGAAGGAGCTCGCCGCTCCGAAGTGGATGTGGCTGGTCGGCATCATCGCCGGTTTCGTGGCGATCGCGATCAACATCATCTTCGTCATCGTGTCGATCATCCTGCCGCTCATCTTCGTGGCGAGCTACGGCACCTACGGATACTAAGCAGCACTCGACGGCGGGGGAGGCGGCAGTCGCCCCCGCCGTTGTCGTGTTCGCGCGCCGGCTCAGACCCGGTCGGCGAGGATCGCGACGCGCTCACCCGCGACACGGGTGATGATCAGCGTCGCGCTCTCGGAGCCCTTGAGCGCGAGCTTCACGCGGAACGCGGCGGGGTCGATGTCGACGCCGCGCTTCTTGATCTCGAGCGTGCCGATCGCGCGCGCCGCGAGCTCGCGCTTGAGCCTCTTCGCGTCGAGCGGGAAGCGCTCGCGCACCCGGAACACCTGACCGAACGGCGTCTCGGGCGCGGTGTCGGTGGTGATCCAGGCGATCGTCTCGTCGATCATGCCGCCGTCGATCGCGCGCGCGAGATCCCCGATCAGCCGAGCCCGGATCACCGCGCCGTCCGGTTCGACGAGGAACTCGCCGAGCGCCCGCACCTCGGCGTCGGCGCTGTCGGCCGCCGCGACCAGCTCGGCCGCGCCGTGCGCACCGAGCACGAGGGCGGCGCGCCGGACCTCGGTGCGCGCGAGCGCACCCGACCACAGCACCAGTTCGACGACCTCGTGGTCGGCCGAGATCCACTGCGCCTCCACCTCCGCCGGAATCAGATCGCGGTCCAGGCCCGGGGCGAGCTTGATCCCGGTCGGCAGCTCCCGGGCTCGCGCGAACGCCCAGTCCAGCGACGGCGACCAATCGTCCGGGTCGCTGTGCCGGGTCGTGCCGGAGCGCCTGGCCGGATCGATCCAGAGCCCGCCGACACCCGCAAGGTCAGCCTCGGTGGCGTCGCCGTGCTCCACGCGCGCCGAGGCGAATGGCGCCAGGTTGTAGGCGGCGAGGGCGGCGGTCACCTCGTCGCGCTCGACCGCGACGACGCCCAGCTCGAGCGCCGCCAGGGCGAGACTGTCGGCGCCGATCCCGCATCCGAGGTCGGCGACGACATCGATTCCGGCCCCCGCGAAGCGGCCCGCGTGCACCGAGGCCACCCGCAGCCTCGTCGCCTGCTCGAGGCCCTCCGGGGTGAACAGCATCCGGTGTGCGAAATCGCCGAACTTGACGCGCGCCTTGGCGCGCAGCCTGGCCTGGCCGAGCACGGCGGCGACCCGGCCGGCCGGGTGGCCCGCCTTGCGCAATCGCGCGACCGTGCTCACGATGTCGGTCCGAGAGTCGATCGGGCCGACCTCGTCCAGCAGGCGCAGCCCCTCGGGGGTGAGCACCTCGCGCAGTTCGGCCGAATCCATGCGTCCCACGCTACCGGGCACGGTCCCGCCGCTGGCACTCGCGTTGATCGACTGCTAATCAGGCCCTATAGTGGGTCTGGCACTCTCAGTGGGAGTGTGCCAACCATGAGTTTCAGAAAGAGGTCACACGTGTCGGTCTCCATCAAGCCGCTCGAGGATCGCATCGTCATCAAGCAGGTCGAAGCCGAGCAGGTCACCGCGTCGGGTCTCGTCATCCCCGACACCGCGAAGGAGAAGCCCCAGGAGGGCGAGGTCGTGGCAGTCGGACCGGGTCGCATCGACGACAACGGCAACCGCGTCCCGCTCGACGTCGCCGTCGGCGACAAGGTCATCTACTCGAAGTACGGCGGCACCGAGGTCAAGTACGGCGGCGAGGACTACCTCGTGCTGTCGGCTCGCGACGTGCTCGCGGTCGTCGTCTCCTAAGCGACGAATACCCGCCGAAAGGCCCCGTGGCTCTGCCATCGGGGCCTTTCGCGTTTCCCGGACACCTACGCTGGTACTCGTGCCCCCCTCCCTCGCCCCCGAGAACGCGCGGCGCCGGGGCACAGGGCTCGCCTATGTCATCTCCGCGTACGCGCTCTGGGGCACCTTCCCGCTGTACTTCCTGCTGTTCGCGCCCGCGAGCGCACTCGAAGTCGTCGGCTTCCGGATCGTCCTGTCGTTCGTCTTCTGCCTGCTGCTGATCACGGTGTTCCGGCGCTGGCGCGCCATCCTCGGACTCGTCCGGCAGCCGCGTGTGGTCGGCGCCATGGCGCTCGCCGGGATCTTCATCTACGTCAACTGGCTCGTCTACGTCTTCGCCGTGCTGAACGACCAGGTGGTCGAGGCATCCCTCGGCTACTTCATCAACCCGCTCGTCACCGTTCTGCTGGGTGTGTTCATGCTCCGCGAATCGCTGCGTCCCGCGCAGTGGGTGGCTGTCGGGGTGTCGGCGATCGCGGTGCTCGTGATCGCCATCGGATACGGCACCTTCCCGGTGATCTCCCTCGTGCTCGCCGCCTCCTTCGGCATGTACGGGTATGTGAAGAGCCGCGTCGGCGCGCAGGTCGATGCGCTCAGCGGGCTCACGATCGAGACGACCGCGCTGGCCCCTTTCGCCCTCGCGCAGCTGTTCGTGCTCGGCTCGACGGCCGGGCTCGCCTTCGGGCAGCATGGCGTCGGGCAGGCGGTCGCCATGCTCTCGGCGGGCGTCGTCACCGCGGTGCCGCTGCTCATGTTCGCTGCCGGAACGAGGCGACTCCCGCTCGTCGCGGTCGGGCTGGCGCAGTACCTGACGCCCGTCCTGCAGTTCGTGATCGGGGTGGCGACCCTCGGCGAGCCGATGCCGCTGGAGCGCTGGATCGGGTTCGCGCTCGTCTGGGTGGCGCTGCTGATCCTCTCGGTCGACATGGTGCGCGCAGGGCGCGCGAGCCGCCGCGCCTCCGCGCCGCCGCTCTGAGCCCGCGGTACAGTCGCTTCAATCGCCGAAAGGAGCCTGGATGCCGCGCGGTCTCGCCCGACTCGGTGCCGTGACGGCGCTCGTCCTCGCTGGCAGCCTGCTCTCCGCCTGCGCCGAGGAGCCCGTCGCCATGCCGACGCCGAACCCGACCCCGAGCGCCACGGCCGCGGGCGACGGCGTTCTGCGGATCGGCACGCTCTTCCCGACCTCGGGCGACCTCGAATACCTCGGCGACGGCCAGGTCGCCGGCGTCAACGCCGCCGTGCGCCAGATCAACGATGAGGGCGGCGTGCTCGGGGCCAAGGTGGAGGTCGTCCACCGCGACTCCTCCGACGCCGGCGAGAAGAAGCTCGAGAAGAGCTTCGCCGAACTCGTCGACAAGGGCGTCGATGTCATCATCGGCCCGTCGACCTCCGTGCTGACACTCCGCATCCTCGAACTCGCCGAAGAGGCGGGGATCCCGATCATCACCCCCGCCGCGACCTCGCCCCAACTGACGACGTACGACACCGCCGACTGGGTGTTCCGCACCATCGCGAGCTACGACCATCAGGGTGTCGTTCTCGGCCGCGTGCTGCCGGAGCGCGAGCAGGAGCGTGTCGCCCTCATCTACGTCGACGGCCCCTACGGGCAGTCGCTGGTGTCGCCGCTGGCGAACTCGCTGGAGGAGTCGGGCGGCGAACTGGTCGCCAGCATTCGCATCACGAGCGACTCGAAGGTGGCCGACGTCGTCGAGGCCGTCGCGGAGGCCGAGCCGGACGCCGTCGTGCTGGCGACGACGGACAACGGGAAGGCCACCCGCAGCTACATCACGGCGCTCACCAAGGCGAAGCTCGGCGGCTCGAAGCTGTGGCTGACCAGCCTCAACATGGCCGACTACTCGCAGTCGCTCGACTCCGGCGTGCTGAAGGGCGCCAACGCCATTCTCGAGGGGGCGCCCGGCGACAAGGCGTTCAGCGCGCTCATCAAGCGCGAAGACCCCAAGGTGACCGAGTACCGGTACTCGGTCGAAGCGTTCGACGCCACGGTGCTCGCGGCGCTCGCCGCCCTCACTGCCGGCAGCGACGACTCCCTCGCGGTGCGCGGGGCGCTCATCGATGCGAGCGTCGGCGGAATCAAGTGCACGAGCTTCGGCGAGTGCGCCTCTGTGCTCCGGACCGAGCCGGACGCTGACTACGACGGCCTCAGCGGGGTGCTCAACCTCGACGAGAACGGCGACCCCACGCGCGGCTCCTACGGCATCTACGAGTACGGATCGAAGAACACGGTCACGCGAAAGAGCACCGAAATCGGCTGATCGCGACGGAAATCGTCGAATATAACGATTCGGACCGTGTTACACGCTTGTAACAGTGATGAATTGTTCGTTGTTGCTCTGACCCGTAGCGTGAAACCCAGCAGTGCTGCTCCTGCGGCACCGCCCTGTCCTGAACACGATGAGGAGCAACATGACCAGCACGAAGGCTCACGCCATTCGTTCCCGGTCGCTGAAGACGTCGATCGGTGGTGTCGCGATTCTGGCGACGACCGCCCTCGTGCTCAGCGGCTGCGCCACCACCGACGAGGGAACGACCCCCGCAGGCGACCTGACGCTCAAGATCGGTACCGCGCTTCCGCAGACCGGTAACCTCGCGTTCCTCGGCCCGCCCGAAGAGGCCGGCGTTGCCTACGCGGCTTCCGAGGTCGAGGCCTACGCCGAGACCACCGGACTCAGCCTCGAGATCGTCTACGGCGACTCCGGCGACACCGACAACAAGGCCTACGAGACCGAGATCCCGCGTCTCCTCGGCGAGGACGTCTCGGCGATCCTCGGTGCGGCGTCCTCCGGCGTCTCGCTCCAGTTCATCGACCAGGTCACGGGCGCCGGAGTCATCCAGTTCTCGCCGGCCAACACGTCGGACGCGTTCTCGACCTACGACGACAACGGCCTGTACTTCCGTACGGCTCCGTCGGACGTTCTCCAGGGTGAGGTTCTCGGAAACCTCATCGCCGAGGACGGCAACCAGACGCTCGGCATGATCGTGCTGAACGACTCGTACGGCACCGGACTCGCGAAGTACGTGACGGAGGCCTTCGAGGCCGCCGGCGGTACCGTCGTCGCGGCTCCGACCTACAACACGGGTGACACGACCTTCGACGCGCAGATCTCGGAGGTGCTCGCGGCGGACCCCGACGCGATCGCCCTGATCACGTTCGCCGAGGTCTCGACGATCATCCCGAACATCGTGAGCGACTTCCCCGCGGAGAAGCTCTACTTCGTTGACGGCAACCTCGCCAACTTCGGTGACGAGTTCGCCGAGGGCACCCTCACGGGCGCCAAGGGCACCCTGCCCGGTCTCAGCGTCGACACCCTGGGTGACTTCACCTCGGCACTCGACGCCTTCCTTGAGGCTGAGGGCTCGGCTGCGCTCGACGAGTACAGCTACGCGGCCGAGTCGTACGACGCCGTCATCCTCCTCTCGCTTGCCGCTCTCGCGGCCGGCTCGACCGAGGGTGCCGACATCGCGGCGAAGCTGCAGGAAGTCTCCGGTGGCTCGGGTGACGGTGAGACGTGCACGACCTTCGCGGCGTGCGCCGACATCATCCTCGATGGCGGAGTTGCCGACTACGACGGCATCTCCGGTCCGATCACCTTCGACGAGGTCGGCGACCCGACCGAGGCGTCGATCGGCATCTACATCTACGGTGACGACAACACCTACACCGCGTACTAAGCGGTAACGGAGGGGCCCCGGTCTTCTGGCTGGGGCCCTTTCCCGTCCCCCCGAGCGGGTTGAGTAGCGCCCTCCGGGCGCGTATCGAAACCCCAAGCCCCCGCGGGTTGAGTAGTCGCTCAGCGACGTATCGAAACCCAGACCGCCCAGCAGGTCTCGATACGCCGCTGCGCGCCTACTCGACCGTCAAGCTCGAGCGGGATGAGCGGGTTGAGTAGGCGCCTCCGGCGCCGTGTCGAAACCGCAAGGCCCTGCGGGCTGAGTAGCGTCCTCCGGGCGCGTATCGAAACCGCAAGGCTCTGCGGGTTGAATAGTCGCTCAGCGACGTATCGAAACCCGACTTCTCCACGTCCCGCGACATCCCGCACCATCGACTCATGATGGGCGTCTACATGCTTCGGTGCGGCGACGGCAGCTACTACGTCGGCAGCTCGCGCAACATCGAGCACCGGCTCTGGCAGCACTCGACGGGCGCTGGGGGCGACTACACCTCCAAACGCCAGCCGGTAGAGCTGGTGTTCGTCCAGGAGTTCGACCGCATCGACGAGGCGTACGTGCGGGAGAAGCAGCTCCAGGGCTGGTCTCGACGCAAGCGGGAGGCGCTGATCGAGTCGCGCTGGGACGATCTTCCGGGGTTGAGCCGGAAGGTGTTCGGGCGGGGGTAGGGGGTGGGGGACTGCGGTTTCGATACGCGCCCGCAGGCGCTGCTCAACCCGCAGAGCCTTGCGGTTTCGATACGCGCCCGCGGGGCGCTACTCAACCCGCTCGAGCTTGGCGGTCGAGTAGTCGCGGAGCGACGTATCGAGAAGACCAGTGGGGCGTGTACGGGTTTCGATACGCGCCCATAGGGCGCTACTCAACCCGCAGCGCCTTGCGGTTTCGATACGGCGCCAATGGCGCCTACTCAACCCGCTGAGGCGCGGGGTTTCGATACGCGCCCGGAGGGCGCTACTCAACTCGCAGGGGGTCAGGTGCCGAGGGTGCCGAGGTAGAGGCCGATGACCTTGGGGTCGTTCAGCAGCTCGCGCCCGGTGCCGGTGTAGGCATCCCGGCCCTGGTCGAGCACGTATCCGCGGTCGCAGATCTGCAGGCAGCGGCGCGCGTTCTGCTCGACCATGATGGTCGTCACGCCGGCCTTGTTGATCTCCGAGACGCGGATGAACGCCTCGTCCTGGCGCACCGGCGACAGGCCAGCGGAGGGCTCGTCGAGCAGCAGCACCTTCGGGTCCATCATCAGCGCGCGGGACATCGCCACCATCTGGCGCTCACCTCCGGAGAGCGAGCCGGCGCGCTGCTTCAGCCGCGACCCGAGCTCCGCGAAGATGCTCGTCACGAACTCGAGACGCTCGTTGTACGCCTTCGGCCGCTGGTAGATCCCCATCTGCAGGTTCTCTTCGATCGACAGCGTCGGGAAGACGTTGTTGTTCTGCGGAACGAAGCCGACGCCGCGGGCGACCAGTTTATTCGCCTTCAGCCCGGTGATCTCGTCGCCCTCGAGCGAGATGCTGCCACTGCGGATCTTCACCTGGCCGAAGATCGCCTTCAGCAGCGTCGACTTCCCGGCGCCGTTGGGGCCGATGATGCCGATCAGCTCGCCCTGGTGGGCGACCAGGTTGGTGCCGTTCAGGATGTTGACGCCCGGGAGGTACCCGGCGACGAGATCCTTGACGTCGACGACCGCGGTCTTCGTGGCGGATGCAGGAGTGGCCATGGTCTCGCTCACTTCTTCTTGCGCTTGGAGGCGGGGGCTTCGGCGTCGAGCTCGGCCTCATACTCGGCCTCGATCTGCTCGGCGGCCTTCTTGCCGGTGCCCTCGGGGTCGGGGATGCGTCCGGTCACGATGCCCAGGTCGACGTCCTGGTGGGCGCCCAGATAGGCGTCGATCACGGCGGGATCCTTCATCACCGCGTCGGGCGGACCCTCGGCGACGACCTTGCCCTCGGCCATGACGACGACCCAGTCGGCGATGTGACGCACCATGTGCATGTCGTGCTCGACGAAGAGCACCGTCATGCCCTCTTCCTTCAGGTCGAGAATGTGATCCAGCAACGACTGCGTGAGCGCCGGGTTCACACCGGCCATCGGCTCGTCGAGCATGACCAGCGTCGGGTCGGACATCAGGGCACGGGCCATCTCGAGCAGCTTGCGCTGCCCACCGGAGAGGCTGGCGGCGAAGTCGTCGCTCTTGGCGTCGAGCTTGAACTTCTTGAGCAGCACCTCCGCCTTCTTCTCGATCTGCTCGTCCTGCCCGCGCCACAGGAACGGGAACAGGCTCGGGAGGAACCGCTCGCCCGTCTGGCCCTTTGCGCCGAGCTTCATGTTCTCGAGCACGGTGAGCAGTCCGAGCGCCTTGGTCAGCTGGAAGGTGCGCACCTGGCCGCGCTGGGCGACCTTGAACGCGGGCACACCCGAGATCGAGCGGCCGTCGAACGACCACTCGCCCTGGTCGGGCTTGTCGAAGCCGGTCAGCAGGTTGAACAGCGTCGTCTTGCCGGCGCCGTTCGGCCCGATGAGGGCGGTGATCGCGTTGCGCGGGATCTCCAGGTGGTCGACGTCGACCGCGGTGAGACCGCCGAAGCGCCGCTGGATTCCATCCATCACGATGACCGGGTCGACCTTGGCCACGCCGGGCTTGATCTCGCCCTGGTGCAGGCCCGTCGTCTTCTCGCGCGCGACGGGAGGCGTCTGATCGCTACTTGACAAAGGTCAGCTCCTTCTTGTTCCCGAGGATCCCCTGGGGCCGGAAGATGACGATGAGCATCAGGGCCACACCGACCAGCACGAAGCGGAGCGTCTGAGCCTGGATCGACGACATGAACGGCAGTACGCCCGCCTGCACCATGGCCGGCAGCACGTTGCTCAGCAGGGTCTGGATGACCCAGAAGATGACCGCGCCGATCACCGGACCGAAGACCGTGGCCGCACCGCCGAGCAGGAGCGCCGTCCAGACGAAGAAGGTCAGCGAGGTGACGTACACGCCGGGGCTGATCGCCGAGGGCAGGGCGTAGACGATGCCGCCCGCCGCCGCGATCACGCCGCCGATGATGAGCGCCTGCATCTTGTACGAGAAGACGTTCTTGCCGAGGGCGCGCACCGCATCCTCGTCTTCACGGATGCCCTTGATCACGCGCCCCCACGGGCTGCGCATGAGCGACCAGACGAGCAGGATCGCCAGCGCGAGCGTGATGAGGCCCATGATGCGCACCCACCACTGGGTCTCGTTGTACTCCCACGGACCGAAGCCGTAGGTGCCCTGCGGGATCGGGTTCGACTCGCGGAAGCTCGAGTGGTAGCCGCTGAGGCCGTCCGCCGAGCCGGTGACGTCGTCGAACGCGGTCGTGAGGAACAGCAGCCGCAGCACCTCGGCCGCGGCGATGGTCACGATCGCGAGGTAGTCGCCGCGCAGACGGAGTGTCGGGATTCCGAGGATCAGCGCGAAGATCACCGCGCCCACCAGGCCGACGAGCACGCCGCCCCACCACGGGAAGCCGAAGGTCAGGATGGAGATCGCGTAGCCGTAGGCGCCGATCGCCATGAAGCCCGCGATGCCCATGTTGAGCAGGCCCGCGTAGCCGAAGTGCACCGCGAGGCCGAGCGCCGCGAGAGCGTAGGCGAGGGTGGCCGGACTCAGAATCGAGGAGCCGGTGTTCGAGAGGATTTGCAGCCAATCCATGGCGGGCGCCTAACCTATTCTCTCTCGGCGACCCAGGATGCCCTGAGGTCGGAACAGCAGAACGATGATGAGCACGCCGAGCGCGCCGACGTACTTCAGGTCGGCCGGGATCCACAGGCTCGACACCTCGACGAGCATGCCGACGATGATCGAGCCGATCAGCGCGCCGAACGCCGTGCCGAGACCGCCGAGCGTGACCGCGGCGAACACGAGCAGCAGGATCTGCGCGCCCATATCCCACTTGATGCCGGGGCGGAAGTACGCCCACAGCACGCCGGAGAGCGAGGCGAGCGTTGCGGCAACGACCCAGACCACGCGGACCACGCGGTCCACATCGATGCCGGATGCCGCCGCCAGCGACGGGTTGTCGGACACCGCGCGCGTGGCCTTGCCGAGCTTGGTGAACAGCAGCCACCAGGCGAAGACCAGGATGACAACGATCGACAGTCCCATGCTCGCCATGTCGATCACGCTGAGCGAGACGACGCCGAACAGCGGGATCTTGGCGGCGTCGGCGCCGGGAAGCTGGATCGTGCCGCCGCCGATGAAGAACTGGAACACGTAGCGGGCGGTCAGCGAGAGGCCGATGCTCACGATCATCAGCTGAACGATGCCGACGCCCTTCTTGCGCAGCGGTCTCCACAGACCCGCATCGAGGCCCCAGCCGGCTGCGGCGCCCATCACCACGGCGAGCGGGATGGCGAGCCAGATCGGGAAGTTGAACAGCGTCGAGAACATCAGCGTCATCACGGCGCCGAACGTCACCATCTCGGCGTGCGCGAAGTTGGAGATGCCGGTCGTGCCGAAGACCAGCGACAGGCCGATCGCGGCCAGGCCGAGCATCAGTCCGAAGTTCAGGCCGTTGACGAGTCGCTGCACGAGCTGGTCGAAGAAGCTCGTGACGTTGCGCTCGCCCTCTCCGATGAAGAAGTTCACGGTGACGCGCCCGCCAGCCCCGACGGCGGCGTCGCGCACGTTCGGCGTCTCGGAGGTCTCATCGACGACGGCGATGCCCTCGGGGAGGGTGTCCTCGTTGAGGGTGACGGTATAGGTCACGTTGCGCTCGGGGACGCCGACGGCCCACTGGCCCTCGGCATCCGTCTCGACCACCGTGTCGATACCGTTGCCGGAGACGGTGAGTTCGACATCCTCGAGGGGATTGCCGTCCAGCTGAACGTTGCCGCTCACCCGGTAGTCGTAGGTGTCGGTGTCGACTTCGTCGGCGTAGGCCGGGGAAGCGGCGAAGAGTGCCATGGCCGCGATGGCGGTCGCGAGCACTCCTGTCACGATGCGCACGCGATGGCGCGTGGGTCGGTCGGCGGCGAGAGCCACAGGACCTCCAGTTCTCGGGTGAAAAGCAGGCGCGACGAGCGCAGACACACACGAACGTCGTCGTTGACGCTACTGAGCCTATGTTGCGACGGTGTTTCCATGCGAACTCAACTTGTGACGGATTTCCCTGCGCGGTGAGCCGTTAAGCTTCATGTACCCGTCTCCAGTGTTGTAGTCGGCGACCACAACCACGCCTTGCAGGAGCGACATGGACCAGCACGACCCCTTCGCCTTCGTCGGACTCACCTACGACGACGTCATGCTTCTGCCCGGGCACACGGACGTGATCCCGAGCGAGGCGGACACCTCTTCGCGCCTGACCAAGCGGATCAGCGTGACCGCGCCGCTGGTGTCCAGCGCGATGGACACCGTGACCGAGTCGCGCATGGCGATCGCGATGGCGCGACAGGGCGGCCTCGGCGTGCTGCACCGCAACCTCTCGATCGAGGAGCAGGCGCGTCACGTCGACAAGGTGAAGCGCAGCGAGTCCGGGATGATCACGAACCCGGTGACGACGACGCCGGATGCCACGGTCGCTGAGGTGGACGCGCTCTGCGGGCAGTTCCGGGTCTCCGGCCTCCCCGTGGTCGAGGGCGACGGAACGCTCGTCGGCATCATCACCAACCGCGACATGCGCTTCGTCTCAGAGTTCGAGGCCAAGAACACGCTCGTGCGTGACGTCATGACGACGGCGCCGCTGATCACCGCCCCCGAGGGCATCGACCCGGATGAAGCGATCGCGATCTTCGCCCAGCACAAGATCGAGAAGCTTCCGCTGGTCGACGGCGCGGGGCGGCTGCGCGGCCTCATCACGGTGAAGGACTTCGACAAGAGCGAGAAGTACCCGAACGCGACCAAGGACGCGGAGGGTCGCCTGCGGGTCGGTGCGGCGATCGGGTTCTTCGGCGACGCGTGGGAGCGGGCCGGGGCGCTGCGCGACGCGGGCGTCGACGTCATCGTCGTCGACACCGCGAATGGCGACTCGAAGGGCGTGCTCGAGATCATCTCCCGCCTCAAGGCGGACCCGGCGTTCGCCGCGGTCGACGTGATCGGCGGCAACGTCGCCACCCGCTCGGGCGCGCAGGCGCTCGTGGATGCGGGTGCCGACGCCATCAAGGTGGGCGTGGGTCCGGGGTCCATCTGCACGACGCGCGTCGTCGCGGGTGTCGGGGTTCCGCAGGTGACGGCGGTCTATGAGGCCTCCCTCGCCGCGCGCGCCGCGGGAGTGCCGCTGATCGCCGACGGCGGCCTGCAGTACTCGGGCGACATCGCGAAGGCGCTCGTTGCGGGTGCTGACACCGTGATGCTCGGCTCGCTGCTCGCGGGCACCGATGAGAGCCCCGGCGACCTCGTCTACCAGAACGGCAAGCAGTTCAAGAACTACCGCGGCATGGGCTCGCTCGGCGCTCTCTCGGATCGCGGCAAGAAGACCTCCTACTCGCGCGACCGCTACTTCCAGGCCGATGTGCCCTCGGATGCGCAGCTGATCCCCGAGGGCATCGAGGGGCGCGTGCCGTACCGCGGCGCGCTCGGCGCGACCGTGTACCAGCTGGTGGGCGGCCTGCGGCAGTCGATGTTCTACGTCGGTGCGCGCAACATCGCCGAGCTGAAGTCGCTCGGCAAGTTCGTGCGCATCACCCCCGCGGGACTCAAGGAGTCCCACCCCCACGACATCCAGATGACCGTCGAGGCCCCCAACTACACCCGCTGACTCATGGCCTCTTGGCGGCGGGGATGCATCCCTGACGCCAGCGAGTGCCGCGCGCGGCACGCGGTCGGGGTGCGAGCAACTCGTTCGCAGGGTGAGCGGTGGCACGCTCCTCCCCAGAGGTGTCGCAGTCGTCGCCGCGGCGCGGGTGTCGGCGCCAGCGTAGTGGGGTGCGAATCCCACCCGACCTCTCCCTCGAGTTGGCGCTCGCCGCCGACGAGCACGGGCTGCTCTCGGTCGCGCGCTACCGCGAACGGGGCGGCGACCCGCGCGCTCTGCGCATCGCCTGCGCGGCGGGTGCGCTCACGCGTGTGCGGCTCGGCATCTACTGCGACAGCGCGCTCTGGTGCTCGCTATCGCCGCGCGAGCAGCACGTCGCCCGCGTCCGCGCGGCCCTCTCGCAAGTCGGCCCCGAGTTCTCTGCCGCCGGGCTCTCGGCGGCAGCCGTCTGGGATCTCCCCATCCTCGGCAGCTGGCCGCCGACGGTGACGCTGCTCGGCCCGTACCGAGGCGGAGGCCGCAGCGACCCCGGCGTGCGACGGGTGACCGCCGGCTTCGAGACCGCGGAGATCGTCGATGTCGGCGGTGTCCGCGCGACGACCTGCGCCCGCACCGCGCTTCAGCTCGCCGCGCGAGGCGATTTCGTGGCCGGCGTGATGGCGGCGGATGCGGTGCTCCGCTCCGGCGCGCCCCGCGCCGAGCTGTGGCGTGAGTTCGACGGCGCCGGGCCGAGACTGGCGACGCGCGCCGCCGCGCGGGCGATCGAGTTCGCCGACGGGGCCTCGGAGAGCCCCGGGGAGTCGGCGGCGCGGGCCGCGATCTTCCTGGCCGGGTTCGAGACGCCCGAGCTGCAGGTCGAGTTCGTCGACGCCGAGGGGGTGATGCGCGCCGACTTCGCCTGGGCGAACAGGCGCATCGTGGGCGAGTTTGACGGCAGGCAGAAGTACCAGCGCGAGGGCAACGGCGGCGAGGATCCGCAGGCGGTGCTGTGGCGGGAGAAGCTGCGCGAGGACCGGCTGCGGCGGCAGGCGGAGGCGATGGTGCGGCTGGTCTGGGCGGATGTGATGAGCCGGGAGCGGCTCGTTCGGGCGCTTGACGCGGGCGGCGTGCCCCGACGCGCCGGCCTCAGCCCCCAACCGCGTGACTCGCGCCCCAACCGCGTGCCGCACGCGGCACGCTCCCACGCCCGGGATGCATCCCCGCCACACGAGACGGGGGTGGGTAGGGTTGGGGGGTGAGCGACATCGAGATTGGACGGGCCAAGCGAGCCCGCCGCGCGTATGCCTTTGACGACATCGCGATTGTGCCCAGCCGCCGCACGCGTGACCCGAAGGACGTCAGCGTCAGCTGGACGATCGACGCCTTCACGTTCACCATCCCCGTCCTCGCGGCGCCGATGGACTCCGTGGTGAGCCCCGCGACCGCGATCGCCATCGGGAAGCTGGGCGGCCTCGGCGTGCTCGACCTCGAGGGCCTGTGGACGCGCTACGACGACCCCGAGCCGGTGCTCGCGCAGATCCGCAAGCTCGCGCCGCACGAGGCGACCGCCGCCATGCAGCGCCTCTACGCCGAGCCGATCAAGCCCGAGCTCATCAAGGCCCGCCTGGCCGAGATCCGCACCGCGGGCGTGCCGGTCGCCGGCGCGCTCAGCCCGCAGCGCACCCAGGAGCACTACAAGACCGTCGTGGATGCGGGAGTCGACCTCTTCGTCATCCGCGGCACCACGGTGAGCGCCGAGCACGTCTCCAAGACGGTCGAGCCGCTCAACCTGAAGGAGTTCATCTACGAGCTCGACGTTCCCGTGATCGTCGGAGGCGCCGCGACCTACACGGCCGCGCTCCACCTGATGCGCACCGGGGCCGCGGGCGTGCTGGTCGGCTTCGGCGGCGGCGCCGCCTCGACCACCCGTTCGAGCCTCGGCATCCACGCCCCGATGGCGACCGCGGTCGCCGATGTGGCGGGCGCTCGCCGCGACTACCTCGACGAGTCGGGCGGCCGCTACGTGCACGTCATCGCCGACGGCGGCCTCGGCTCGAGCGGTGACATCGTCAAGGCGGTTTCGGTGGGAGCCGACGCCGTCATGCTCGGCTCTGCTCTCGCCCGCGCCGAGGAGGCGCCGGGCGGCGGCTGGCACTGGGGAGCCGAGGCGCATCACGCCGAGCTGCCCCGCGGCCACCGCGTCGAGGTCGGCACGGTCGCCCCGCTTGAGCAGATGCTGTTCGGGCCGTCGGACACCGCCGATGGCCGCGTCAACCTGATCGGAGCGCTGCGCCGCGCGATGGCCACGACCGGCTACTCGGATCTCAAGGAGTTCCAGCGCGTCGAGGTCGTCATCGCACCGTACCGCCAGAGCTGAACCGTCGGAGCCGAACCGCGAGGAGCGTTCGCATGAGCCCTGCTTCTGTCACCCGGTCGAACAAGCTGGGACCGGAGGAGCGGGCGGCCGCCCTCGCGAACATGCGTGCCAAAGAGCTCGATGTGCTCGTGATCGGCGGCGGCATCGTCGGCGCCGGGGCGGCGCTCGACGCGGTGACGCGCGGCCTTCGCACCGGCATGCTGGAGGCGCGCGACTGGGCCTCGGGCACCTCGAGCCGCAGCTCGAAGCTGGTGCACGGCGGCATCCGCTACCTGGAGCAGCTCGACTTCCCGCTCGTGCGGGAGGCCCTCATCGAGCGCGGACTCCTGCTGCAGCGGATCGCTCCGCACCTGGTCAAGCCGGTGCGGTTCCTCTACCCGCTGACCCAGCCGCTGCTGGAGCGCGCCTACGTCGGGGCGGGGATGCTGCTCTACGACATCTTCAGCTACACCGGCCTCCGCCCGCCGGGGGTGCCGCACCACCGCCACCTCAGCCGACGGCAGGTGCTGCGGGCGGCGCCGAGCCTGCGCCATGACGCGTTCGTCGGCGGGCTGAGCTACTACGACGCGCAGGTCGACGACGCGCGCTACGTGGCGACGCTCGCGCGCACGGCGAGCTTCTACGGCGCGCACGTCGCCAACCGGGTGAAGGTGGTCGGCTTCGTGAAGGTCGGGCAGCGCGTGGTCGGCGTGAAGGCGCACGACGTGGAGACCGGCGAGGACTTCGAGATCATGGCCAAGCAGGTCGTGAACGCGACCGGGGTCTGGACCGACGAGACCCAGGCGATGGTCGGGGAGCGCGGGCAGTTCAAGGTGCGCGCGTCAAAGGGCGTGCACCTGGTGGTGCCGCGAGACCGCTTCCACTCGAAGCTGGGGCTGCTGCTACGCACCGAGAAGAGCGTGCTGTTCGTGATCCCGTGGGGCCGGCACTGGCTGATCGGCACCACCGACACCCAGTGGACGCTCGACAAGGCGCATCCCGCGGCGACCGCCGCCGACATCGACTACATCCTCGACCACGTGAACGAGGTGCTGTCGGTGCCGCTCACGCGCGACGACGTCGAGGGCGTGTTCGCCGGACTGCGTCCGCTGCTCGCCGGCGAGAGTGACGAGACGAGCAAGCTGAGCCGCGAGCACGTCGTGGCGCACGCCGTGCCGGGGCTGGTCGTGGTCGCGGGCGGCAAGTGGACGACCTATCGCGTGATGGCGAAGGACGCGATCGACGAGGCCGTCGCGGCCCTCGACGGCCGCACTGCCGAGTCGGTGACCGAGAACATCGGACTACTGGGGGCCGAGGGCTACCAGGCGGCCTGGAACAAGCGGGGCAAGATCGCGCGCGCCTTCGGCATCCACAAGTTCCGGGTCGAGCATCTGCTCGAACGCTACGGGGTGCTGACCGACGAGCTGCTTGACCTGATCCGGGCGCGGCCGGAGCTGCTCGATCCGCTGCCGGGCGCCGACGACTACATCGGCGCCGAGGTGGTCTACGCGGCCAGCCACGAGGGCGCACTGCACCTGGACGACGCGCTCGCGCGCCGCACGCGCATCTCGATCGAGTCGTGGGATCGCGGAATCGCGGCGGCGCCGGTCGCCGCGCGGCTGATGGGTGAGGAGCTCGGCTGGGACGCGACGCGCATCGAGCGCGAGGTCGCGCTGTACCGCGCGCGCGTCGAGGCGGAGCTGGAGAGCCAGCGTCAGCCGGACGACGAGTCGGCCGACCGCATCCGCCGTCAGGCGCCGGAATTCAGCCCCAACTAGACTGACCTCACTCGCGCCGAGAGGAGCCGTGAATGGTCGACGTTCGTCGAGTCAAACTGCCCGGTGTCGGCGTGCTTCACACCTTCATCTCCGGCGACGGCGGAAAGGTCGGCGTCATCACGCACCGCTCGGGTCACAGCGACCTGATCGCCTTCGCGGACGCGGACGAGGTGGACGACGGCAACAAGGTCTCGCTGCGGCTGGACGAGGATGAGGCTCACACCCTCGCGGAGCTCCTCGGCGGCACGCGCATCACCGAGGCGATCTCGGGCATCGACGAGATCCCCGGGTTGTCGATCGATTGGTTCCATGTCGACTACGAGGACCACATCGCGGGTCAGCCCCTGGGCAACATGGCGAGCCGCGGACTGCCCGGGGTGACGGTGGTCGCGATCGTGCGCTCGGATGCGGCGAACCCGGTGCCGGCGGAGGATTTCAAGGTGTTCCCCGGCGATACCCTCGTGGTGGCGGGAAGCCCCGAGAAGGTGGCGAAGGCGTTCCAGTTCTACCGCACGGGCGAGGTCAAGGCGAAGACGCCGACGACGGCGATCCCGGTGCAGGACTCCCCGCCCGGGGAGTAGCGCATGCACGGCGAAGAACTCCTCGTCCTCGGCGTCCTGTTCCTCATCGCCTATGTGCTGGGACGGCTCGGCAAGTTCATCGGACTTCCGGCGATCCCGATCTACATGCTGGTGGGTCTGCTGGCGAGCCCCAACTTCGCGCTCTTCCCGCTGGATTTCAGCGCCGATGACGTCGAACTGGTCGCCATCTTCGGGCTGATCTTCCTGCTGTTCAGCCTCGGCCTCGAGTTCGATCTCGACGAGTTCTTCGGCAATGCGAAGGCGCTGCTGATCTCGGGCGGCACGCGCATCGCGATCAACTTCGGCGTCGGCTTCGCCTTCGGTCTGTTCCTCGGCTGGGGGTCCCGTGAGGCGCTCATCGTGGCGGGGATGACGGGCGTCTCGTCGAGCGCGATCATCACCAAGCTGCTGATCGAGCTGCACCGGCTGGCGAACCGCGAGACGCCGGTGATCCTCGGCATCGCCGTGGTGGAAGACGTGTTCATCGCGATCTATCTGGCGATCGTCGGCGTCGTGATCGGCGGCGAGACGGAGCTCTGGGCGATCGTCGTGGAGCTGGCGATCTCGTTCGCGTTCCTGGTGGCGATGTTCTCGCTCGCCCGGTTCGGCGGCCGCCTGGTGGCGCGGCTCGTGCAGACGCGCGATGACGAGCTGTTCACGATCCTGTTCTTCGGTCTCGCCGTCGCGTTCGGCGGCATCGGCGAGCTGCTCGGGGTGTCGGATGCGATCGGCGCGTTCCTGATCGGGCTGGTGCTCGGCTCGACGCATCTGCGGGCGCGCATCGAGCAGTTCACGCGGCCGCTGCGCGACGTGTTCGCCGCCTTCTTCTTCCTCGCCTTCGGCCTCGCGCTGAACCCCTCGACCTTCGGCGAGGTCGTCTGGCCGGTGGTGGCGGCGATCGTCGTGACGCTCGTGATCAACACCGCCGGGGGTCAGCTGATCGCGCGCCTCAACAAGCTCACGGCCGCCCAGGGGCTCAACGTCAGCGCGATGCTGCAGACTCGCGGCGAGTTCGCGCTGATCCTGGCGACGCTCGCCGCGGCGGCGGGACTCGACGAGCGCCTGACGCCGTTCGCGGGGCTCTATGTGCTCTCGATGGCCGTGATCGGCCCCGTGCTGGCGGTGAACTCGGAGAAGTTCGGCGCGGTGCTGCGGCGGCGCCGTGTCGCGCGCGTGGGCGTCGCGGCGCCGGTTGACCCGCTCATCGCGTTCGCCGAGGAGATCATGGCGGCGGAGTCCGCAGAGCCCGCCGAGGCGGAGCAGGCGTCGGAGGCCGCCGCCGATGAGCGCCGCGTGGCGGAGAGCCCGCCGAGCGATCGTGCCGCGCGGGTGCGCAGCGACGAGCATGACGAGGTCGAGGAGGCGGCGGCACGCGCCGCCCGGGCCGCGGAGAAGAGCGACGGCATCGTGCCGACGCGGGAGAGGGATCCGGAATATTGAACGACAGCACATCGACGCGCTTCTGGCGCCTCGCCCGGCAGGCGAAGTGGATCGCGGCACTCGTGCTCGTGCTCGCGGTCGCGGCGGCGTTCGCGGGCCTCGGCCGGTGGCAGCTGGAGCGCAGCCTCGCGGCGAGCGTCGTCAACGAGGTCGACACCGAGACGGTGGTCCCGCTGACCGAGCTCGCGACGCCGGCGGTGTCGGTCACCGGAGAGCAGCTCGGCAGGGTCGTCTCCGTCAGCGGCCAGTTCGTGCCGGAGGACACCCTGGTGCTCGCGTCGCGCCTGCACGACGGCGACACCGGATACTGGACGGTCGCCCGGCTGCTGGTGGAGGCACCGGACGCCGCCGAGCCGGTCTCGCTCGCGGTCGCGCTCGGCTGGTCGGCGACCGAGGCGGAGGCGCGTGCCGCCGCTCCCGACGACGACGCGATCGTCGAGCTGCAGGGGCGCTACCTGCCGAGCGAGGCGCCGCGGACCGAGGATCTGGAGACGGGAGAGCGCTCGGCGGTCTCGATCGCCGACTTCGTCAATGTCTGGTCGGACTACCGCGGAACCGTCTACGGCGGTTATCTCATCTCCGACACCGCGCCCGCCGGCCTCACGCTGATCTACGCGCCCGCGCCGCTTCCCGAGGCCTCCGTGAACTTGCTGAACCTGTTCTACGCGCTCGAGTGGCTGATCTTCGCCGGCTTCGCCTTCTACCTCTGGTACCGACTGGTCATGGACGAGGTCGAGAAAGAGGTCGAGGCGGCGACCGTAGACTAGAGCCATGCCTGCCGGACCGAGTCTCTCTGACGTTCCCCGCATCCGTACGGTCCTCGCGGTGTACCGCGTCTCGGCCATGATCACCGGGTTCTTCCTGCTCGGACTCGTCCTGATGATGGTGTTCCGCTACGGATTCCACCTCGACATCGAACTGGGCGGCCCGTTCGGCTTCTTGGCGCTCACCCAGGTGGGCCAGCTCACCGCGATCAACCTGTCGGTCGTGCTGCTGTCGGTGCACGGCTGGCTCTACGTGCTCTACCTCGCGCTCGACTTCATGCTCTGGCGGATGCTGCGGTTCAGCTTCTTCCGGTTCCTGTGGATCGCGCTCGGCGGAATCATCCCCTTCCTGTCGTTCTGGTTCGAATACGAGGTGCCGAAGTTCGTGAAAGCTGAAATCGCTAAGGTCGAGGACGCCGCGAGCCCGGTCGAGGTGACCGCGTGACGCACAACCCGGATGCCGCTGCCGCCGAGCACGCCGAATCCCGCCCGGTTCTCGTCGTCGACTTCGGTGCCCAGTACGCGCAGCTGATCGCGCGCCGCGTGCGCGAGGCGAGCGTCTACAGCGAGATCGTGCCGCACACGATCACGGCGGCCGAGATCCGCGAGAAGAACCCGGTCGGCATCGTGCTGTCGGGTGGCCCCTCGAGCGTCTACGAGCCCGGTTCGCCGAGCCTCGACCCGGAGATCCTCGAGCTCGGCATTCCGACGATGGGCATCTGCTACGGCTTCCAGGTGATGGCCCAGCAGCTCGGCGGCGAGGTCGCCAAGACCGGCGCGCGCGAGTACGGCTCCACCGAGGTGCGCCTCGCCGGCGACGGCGGCGTGTTCCTGAACGAGCAGCCGCCCACTCAGAGCGCGTGGATGAGCCACGGCGACTCGGTCGTGAAGGCGCCGGAGGGCTTCGAGGTGCTGGCCTCCAGCGACTCGACCCCGGTGGCGGCCTTCGGCAGCGACGAGCGCAAGCTCTACGGCGTCCAGTGGCACCCCGAGGTGAAGCACTCGGCGTTCGGCCAGCAGGTGCTGGAGAACTTCCTGCACCGTGCCGCCGGGATCGCGCCCGAGTGGAACGCCGACAACGTGATCGCCGAGCAGGTGGCGCGCATCCAGGCCCAGGTCGGCTCGGGTCGGGTGATCTGCGGGCTCTCCGGCGGCGTCGACTCGGCCGTGGCCGCGGCGCTCGTGCACGAGGCGGTCGGCGACCAGCTGGTCTGCGTCTTCGTCGACCACGGCCTGCTGCGCCAGGGTGAGCGCGAGCAGGTGGAGAAGGACTACGTCGAGGCGACCGGCATCCGTCTGGTGACGGTGGATGCGGCGGATCAGTTCCTGACCGCGCTCGCCGGCGTCAGCGACCCCGAGACGAAGCGCAAGATCATCGGGCGCGAGTTCATCCGCACCTTCGAGGCTGCGCAGGCGGAGCTCGTCGCCGAGTTCGCCGCCGAGGGCGACCCGATCAAGTTCCTCGTGCAGGGCACGCTCTACCCCGACGTCGTCGAGTCGGGCGGCGGCACCGGCACGGCCAACATCAAGAGCCACCACAACGTGGGCGGGCTTCCCGAGGACCTGCAGTTCGAGCTCGTCGAGCCGCTGCGCACCCTGTTCAAGGACGAGGTGCGCGCGATCGGCCGCGAGCTGGGGCTGCCTGAGGCGATCGTCGGGCGCCACCCGTTCCCCGGGCCCGGGCTCGGCATCCGCATCGTCGGCGAGGTCACCTTCGACCGGCTCGAACTGCTGCGCGCGGCGGACGCGATCGTGCGCCAGGAGCTCACCGCGGCCGGCCTCGACGCCGAGATCTGGCAGTGCCCGGTCGTGCTGCTCGCCGATGTGCGCAGTGTCGGCGTGCAGGGCGACGGTCGCACCTACGGTCACCCGATCGTGCTGCGCCCGGTCAGCTCGGAGGACGCGATGACCGCCGACTGGACGCGTCTGCCCTACGACGTGCTGGCGCGCGTCTCGAACCGCATCACCAACGAGGTCGACGGGGTCAACCGGGTCGTGCTCGACGTCACGTCGAAGCCGCCGGGAACCATCGAGTGGGAGTAGCCCGTGGGCGACGGCCATTTCTGGCCGTCGCGGGCTGCGCCCCGGGCCCCGTCTCGGGGCTCGGGGCACCGGGTGACCCGAAGCTGTCCCGCTGAGCCGTCAACGAAAAGCGGCCCGAGCCTTTCCAGGCTCGGGCCGCTTTCGTTGTGACGCGTCAGTTGCGCGGCATGAAGTAGCTGAGCAGTCGCAGCATCTCGAGGTAGAGCCAGACGACCGTGGCGATGATGCCGAAGGCGCCGGTCCAGCCGTAGACGCGAGGGGCGCCCGAGTCGATGCCGCGCTTGATGAAGTCGAAGTCGAGCACGAGCGAGTACGCGGCCATGATGACGACGAAGATGCCGAGGATCACGCCGAGCGGGATGCCGAGGATCGTGAAGTCGCGTGCGCCGAACATCGAGTCGGTGACGCCGAACACCATGAGGCCGACGTTGATGAGCGAGAAGGCGAGGTAGCCGACCATCGCGACGAGGAAGATCTTCGTCGCACGCTTCGAGGCGCGCACCTTGCCGCTGGCGAACAGGGCCAGGGTGACCGCGACGACGCCGAGGGTGCCGAGCACGGCGCTCGGGATGATGCCGTCCCACAGGCTCGCGTAGAAGGCCGAGATGCCTCCGACGAAGACGCCCTGAACACCCGAGTAGATGAGGATCAGCGCGGGGGAGGGCTGCTTCTTGAAGGCGTTGACGAGGCCGAGCACGAGGCCGACGACGGCGGCGGGAATCCACAGCGCGGGCACGAACCAGCCGACGGCCGCGCCGACGAGAAGCACAGCGAAAGCGCCCACGACCTTGGCGATCGTGTCCTCGTAGCTCATCCGCTCCATCTGGTCCGGCGTGGCGGTCGGCTGGGTGAACTGCTGGTTCAGCTGGGCCGCGGTCGGAATGACGGCGGCCGACGCGGCAGCAGCCTGCGGATTGGTGGGCATGTTGCGATAGGCGAACTCGGCCATGGTGTCTGTGTGTCCTCGATAATTCGGGGGCGAAGCGACGCGGCTGCGTCGCCGCTCCTAGTCTAGGAAGTCTCGCGCTCGCGATGCTGACTTTTCGCCGCAGGCGGAGCGTCTCCGCGCTCGGCGCGCACTCGCGTCGGCACCGGTCTGGCGGCGCCCGCCGCGTGCAGCGCGCGGGCCGCCCACGACGAGAGCACCATGACCGCGAGGCCGGAGCCGAGGGCGATCGTCATGTACTCGTACTCGGTGAACACCGAGCCGCTGGTGACGATGCGCACGATCATCACGGAGGCGGCGATCACGAACAGCACCGTCGCGTAGCTGCGCAGCGGTCGGTGGCGCACCAGCAGCCACGCCAGGTACGGCACGACGAGTACGCCGATGAAGCGCGGTCCGGTGAGCAGCAGCCAGGCGGCAAGCGTCGCCGGAAACAGGACGACGACGCGCCGCCAGCCCGCGGACGGCAGAATGCTCCATCCGACCAGGTAGGCGGTCGTGCCGAGGCCGAGCAGCCAGAGCGACCAGGTGTTCGATCCGGCGATGGCGATGCCGCCCGAGAAGATCAGGGCGGTTCCGAGTGCGAGGCGCTCGCGATACCAGCCCCAGCGCAGCGGAATGAGCGAGACGGGCTCCCGCCACGGCGACCGGCGCGACGATGAGGTGGCGCGGTCGCGGGGAGCCATGATGCGGCCACACTATCGTGGCACCGTGACCTCTACCGAGCCCCTCGTGATCGGGCACCGCGGTGCGAGCGGCTATCGCCCCGAGCACTCCCGCGCGGCCTACGAGCTGGCGATCGCGCTCGGCGCGGACGCGGTCGAGCCCGACATCGTGAGCTCCCGCGACGGCGTGCTCGTGATCCGTCACGAGAACGAGATCTCGGGCACCACCGACGTGGCCGAGCGAGCCGAGTTCGCCGACCGACGCGCCACCAAGATCGTCGACGGGCAGAAGCTCACCGGCTGGTTCACCGAGGACTTCGACTGGGCCGAGCTGGCGACGCTGCGCACGCGTGAGCGGCTGCCGAAGCTCCGGCAGAGCTCGACCACCTTCGACGGGCAGGAGCCGATCCTTCGACTGGTCGACCTGCTCGACCTGCTGGAGCAGGCGCGGGCGCGCACCGGACGCGTGATCGGGCTGGTGGCCGAGGTCAAGCATCCGAGCTATTTCGCCTCGATCGGGCTCCCGCTCGAGAAGGCGGTGGCGCGTGAGCTGGCCGCCTGGAGCGGACGGCCAGAGCTCACGGTGGAGTGCTTCGAGCAGTCCGCGCTCACCGAGCTGCGCGACCTCGGGCTGCGGGGGCGATTCGTTTACCTGATCGAGAAGTCAGGGGCCGCGCCCGACCTGCGCGCGAGGTTCGGCCGCCAGGCACCGGCCTACTCGACGCAGCTGACCACCGCCGGTCTCGCGCGCCTCGCTGCCGAGGTCGACGGGATCAGCGTGAACAAGGCGCTGCTGATGAAGACGGACGGCGACCGGATGCGTGCGACCGACCTCGTGACCCGCGCCCACGACGCGGGGCTCGAGGTCTACACCTGGACGCTGCGCCCCGAGAACCGCTTCCTCGCGCCGCCGCATCGCCGCGGGTCGTCGCCCGCCGCCTGGGGCGACTGGCAGCGCGAGTTCGAGCTCATCCTCGGCACCGGAATCGACGGGGTGTTCGCGGATCACCCCGATCTGCCGCGCGCGCTGCTCCCGCGGACGTAGACACGGCGTCATCGGCCCGCGGGAGTTCGCGACCCGCGCCTCCGCGCGATCCTGGTCGGCGGTGTTCCTGGGCGGGCGCGACCGCTGTCCTCGTCGCCGGCCCGCCGTAGACTCGACCGGTCATGAGCTTCCTCCCCACCGACTCCGTCCCCTTCGGTTCCGACCCGGAGGCCTGGATGCCCCCTGCCGAGAGCGCCGGCGGCCCGATCGCGGTCGACGAGGCGCTGCTCGAGGGGCTCAACCCGCGCCAGCGCGAGGCGGTGCTGCACCGCGGGCCGTCCCTGCTGATCGTCGCGGGCGCCGGATCGGGCAAGACGAGCGTGCTCACCCGCCGCATCGCCGGGCTGCTGCAGAGCCGGGAGGCGTGGCCGAGCCAGATCCTCGCCATCACCTTCACCAACAAGGCGGCGGCCGAGATGCGCGAGCGGGTCAACCAGCTCGTCGGCGGTGCCGCCGAGGGAATGTGGATCTCGACGTTCCACTCCGCGTGCGTGCGCATCCTGCGTCGTCAGGCCGAGGTGATGGGCATGACGCAGGGCTTCACCATCTACGACTCCGCCGACAGCCGCGCGCTCATCAAGCGGATCATCAAGGAGATGGATGCCGACACCTTCGGCTTCACCCCCGGCAACGTGAGCGCCAAGATCTCCAAGCTCAAGAACGAGCTCTCCGACGTCGAGGCGTATTCGCGCAACGTCAACGCCGATGACCCCAAAGAGGTCATGTTCCTCGAGATCTTCCGCCGCTACACGGCGGGCCTGCGCCGCGCCAACGCGATGGACTTCGACGACCTGATCGGCGAGACGGTGCACCTGTTCCGGGCCTTCCCCGAGGTGGCGGCGCTCTACCAGCGCCGGTTCCGGCACGTGCTGGTCGACGAGTACCAGGACACCAACCACGCGCAGTACTCGCTCATCCGCGAGCTGGTGCGGGCCGTCAAGCCCGAGCACGTTCCTGCCGACACCCGCATGCGGCTCGCGCCGGACGGCGGCATCCCCGCCGCCTCGCTCACCGTGGTCGGCGACTCCGACCAGTCGATCTACGCCTTCCGCGGGGCCGACATCCGCAACATCGTCGAGTTCGAGCGCGACTTCCCCGACTCGAAGGTGATCCTGCTCGAGCAGAACTACCGCTCCACGCAGAACATCCTCGACGCGGCGAACGCCGTCATCTCGAACAACTTCGACCGCAAGGCGAAGAATCTGTTCACCGACGTCGGGGCGGGCGATCCGATCGTCGGCTACACCGGGTACTCCGGACACGACGAGGCGCAGTTCGTCGCCGATGAGATCGCGACCCTGCACTCGGCGGGCATGCGCTACAGCGACATCGCCGTGTTCTACCGCACCAACTCGCAGACGCGAGCGCTGGAAGAGATCTTCATCCGCTCGGGGCTGCCCTACCGGGTGCTCGGCGGCACCAAGTTCTACGAGCGCGCCGAGATCAAGGACGCGATGGCGTACCTGATCCAGGTTGCGAACCCCGCCGACGACCTGGCGCTTCGCCGCATCATGAACACCCCGAAGCGCGGCATCGGCCCGGCGACGGAGGCGGCGCTGCAGGCGCACGCCGACCGCCTGGAGGTTCCGCTGCGCGAGGCGCTGCGGGATGCCGACCAGCTGGGTCTCGGGCCGAAGGTGACGGCGGCGATCCTGACGCTTGCGGCGACGCTCGACGAGGCGACGCGCATCGCGACGACTCCCGGCGGCGGCCGGCCGGGCGGCGCTCCCGCCGACGTGCTGACGTTCCTGCTCGACAAGACCGGCTACGTGGAGGCGCTGCGCGCCACCCGCGACCCGCAGGACGAGGCGCGCATCGAGAACGTGGAAGAGCTCGTCGCCGTGACGAAGGAGTTCGGGCGCAACAACGCCGAGGGCGGCCTGATCGACTTCCTCACCGAGGTCGCGCTCGTCGCGGCCGCCGATGACCTCGACGACAGCTCGGGCACCGTCTCGCTGATGACCCTGCACACCGCGAAGGGCCTCGAGTTCGAGGCGGTGTTCCTGACCGGGGTCGAGGAGGGGCTGCTGCCGCACCAGATGTCGGCGGGGGAGCCGGGCGGTCTCTCCGAGGAGCGGCGCCTGTTCTACGTCGGCATCACGCGCGCGCGCAAGAAGCTCCACCTGTCGCTCGCGATGAGCCGCTCGACCTTCGGCGAGACGACCGTCGCGATGCCCTCGCGCTACCTGCAGGAGATCCCCACGGGCCTCATCGAGTGGCGGCAGAGCCCGGGCGACGCCACCTCCCGCGGCGGCCTGCGTCCGCGCGCGCTGAACGCGCGCAGCCCGCGCGAGGACCGCTTCTCCTACTCGACCTCGCTGCCGCCGGCGCGGGCCAAGACCGAGTGGACCAGCCCGGTCACCAACAAGGTGCGCGACAACGGCGACCTGGCGCTCGCGGTCGGCGACCGCATCCGTCACGCCGACTTCGGCGAGGGTCGCGTCACCGACGTCTCGGGCACCGGCCCGAAGTCGGTGGCCGAGGTGCAGTTCGACTCGGCTGGCCGCAAGCGCCTGCTGATCAAGATCGCGCCGATCGAGAAGCTCTAGCCGGGCCGTCCGGCGATGCCGCGGCCCGCGTGGCGGGTCAGTCCTCGGGCTCGGCGTGCACCGGCACGTGCGGCGCGTCGGCGCGCGAGCGGATGCCCCGGGCCAGCACGACGATGCCGAGCGCGCCCGCGATCAGCAGCAGCGCCCCGGCATCGATGGCGAGCGCTCCGCTCACCCCGACGATGCCGCCGAGGATGCCGACCAGCACGCCGCTGCCGGCCCGGAACCCGAAGCCGGTGACGCTCGAGGCGCCGACGAAGCGCCCGCGCTCGTCGGCGGGCGCGTCCAGCTGCACGACCGTCTGGCCGGAGGACTCCGACCAGATGAGCGCGAATCCGGCCAGCAGCAGCATGGGCAGCGAGATCAGGTACTCGCGCGAGACGGCGAAGATCAGCAGGCAGGCGGCATAGACGATCGCCGCGCCGACGGCGAGGCCGACACCGGTGCGGATGCGCCCGATGGCTTCGAGGCTGATCCCCCCGATCACCGCACCCGCGGCCATCGACACGATCAGCAGCCCGTAGCCGAGGCCCGAGTCGTCGAGTCCGAGCAGGTTGCCGAACTCCGGGAACAGCGGCAGCAGGGCCGCCCCGATGAACAGTCCGGTCGCGCCCTGCACGATCATGACGATCAGGATCGACGGGTAGCGCGGGAGCTTCCTGACCACCGTGAACACGTCACGCACGTGCACGCGCGGGCGCGGGGTGGTGCGGTGCTGGTGCCCGTCGAGCGGGGTGCGGGCGAGGTAGACGACGAACGGCAGGTACATCGCCATGTTCAGCAGCATCCCGATGCCGGGCCCGACGGTGAAGAGCATCGCCGCTCCGAAGGCGGGGCCGACGAGCTGGCCGAGGCTGAGACCCGTCGCCATCAGTCGCACGGCGCTGGGCAGGTCCCGCGGCCCGACGATGTCGTAGATCATCACCTGGTCGGCGGGGCGCCACAGGGCACTGGCGAAGCCGTGCAGCAGGAGCAGCAGGATGCAGTGCCACACCTCGAGCGCGTCGTTCAGGATGAGCACGCCCCAGATCAGCGAAGCGAGCATGAACATGCCGCAGGAGATCTGGATGATGCGCCGGTTGTCGAAGCGGTCGGCGAGCGCGCCGAACGGGATCGAGAAGAACAGGTGCGGCACCCAGTGGCTGACCACCGCGAAGCCAGCGAGCAGTGGGGACTCGAACAGCTGCCACATGACCCAGTAGGTGAGGGCGTGCTCGGCGTTGTCGCCCGCCATGAGCAGGCTTCCCCCGGTGAGATAGCCCTTGTACCAGCGGGCGCGCAGCGCAGCGAATCTCACGCGCACAGCCTAGGGGGCTTGTGGGCGATGCATTAGCGATATATCGTTGACCTATCGCGAATAGTTCGTCGCGATCCCACGACATTCAGGAGAAACCATGAACCACTCATCTCACCCCGGCTGGGAGTCGCGCGGACGCCGCCCCGGATTCGACTCCGGCTTCAGCGGCGGACCGGGCTTCGGTCCCGAGGCCTTCGACTTCCCCTTCGGACCGCGCGGCCGCCGTGGCGGCCCGGGCGGGCGCGCCCGTCGCGGAGACGTGCGCGCCGCCATCCTCGGGCTGCTCGCCGAGGAGGCCGGCTCCGGCTACTCGCTCATCAAGCGCATCCAGGAGCGCTCGGAGGGCGCCTGGCGGCCGAGCCCCGGCTCCATCTACCCGACCCTGCAGCAGCTCGTCGACGAGGAGCTCATCGCCTCGACCGGCGGCGGCGGTCGCGCGAGCGAGTTCGCGCTCACCGACGAGGGACGTGCCTACGTGGACGAGCACGCCGACGAGATCGCGGCGGCGTGGAACGTCGGCGCCGACCGTGCCGACGCCCGAGCCGAGCTGCGCGAGTACCGCGACGCGGCGGGTCGGCTGATGCGCGCGCTCTGGCAGTTCCCGCACGAGGCCACCGCCGAGCAGCGCACGCGCGCGATCGCCGAGATGGAGGCGCTGCGCAAGTCGCTCTACGGCATCCTCGCGGAGTGAGGTCGCCCGGCGACCAGTCCGCGCAGCAGGAGGCGTGACGGCAGACGCCGCAGCGGCCCCGGCGTGACGCGCACGAGCGTGCGCGCTCGCCGGAGCGCCCGAGCATGCCGCGCCGGATCCTCGGTGAGGCCGAGCGGCGCGCGCACCGCGGCGGGCGCCAGCGCCGCCGTCACCTCGACCACGAACGGCATCGCGCGGCGCAGCCACCACGGGCCGGACGGGTGCATCAGCTGCTCGGCGACGATCAGGGCCTCGGGCGTGAACTCCAGCCCGGCGACGCGCTCGACCCAGTACTCCTCGAACGCGTCGCGCGTGGCCGGCCAGGCATCCTCGGGCAGCTGCAGGGCGGTGCCGAGCCGCGCGCTCGCCGCGTAGATCTCGTCGCGGGTGGCGTCGCCGATGCCCCCGACGAGGCGCTCGTGGGTCTCGACGCCGATCGCGTACAGCGTCGCCGCCACCCACAGCTGGTGCGCCGCCTCCCGTGCCCCCGGCACGCCCGCGTGGGCGCGGTTGACGTGCTGGCGGGCGAGGCGCTCGTGCTCGTCGCGACCGAGTCGGATCGCATACACGTACTCGAGCGTGCGCCGCAGCCGGCCGAGCGGATCCGTCGCGAACGAGCTGTGCGCGGCGACGCCGCGGGCGACCACCGGGTCGCCCAGCTGAAGCAGGATCGCGAGCACTCCGCCGAACAGCAGCGCGCCCTCCCGCGTGTAGCGGTCCAGCTCGCGATCGCGCCTCGGCATGCCTCATGGTCGCACCCGGGCGGCAAGAAACACTGAACTTTCCCGGGCCGGATCGGCGCCGTCGAGAAAACGCTCCAGCCGGAGCAGGTAGAGTGCCTGTTGGCCCAACTGTCTCGATATCGAACTATCTCGGCAACGCGGCACCGCATCCCTCCACTGCAACGGAAGAAGCAAAAGCGTGGATCTTTTTGAGTACCAGGCCCGTGACATCTTCGAGAAATACGGGGTTCCCGTACTCCCCGGGATCATCGCCGACACCCCCGCCGAGGCCCGCGCGGCCGCGGAGAAGCTCGGCGGCGTGACCGTCGTCAAGGCGCAGGTGAAGGTCGGAGGCCGCGGCAAGGCCGGCGGCGTCAAGGTCGCCAAGACCCCCGATGAGGCGGAGGCCGCCGCGGAGGCGATCCTCGGCCTCGACATCAAGGGCCACGTCGTCAAGCGCGTCATGGTCGCGGCGGGCGCCGACATCAAGGAGGAGTACTACTTCTCCGTCCTGCTCGACCGGGCCAACCGCTCCTACCTCTCGCTCTCGAGCTACGAGGGCGGCATGGAGATCGAGCAGCTCGCCGAAGAGCGCCCCGACGCCCTCGCGCGCGTCGAGGTCGACCCGGGCGAGGGTCTCGACCTGGCCAAGGCGAAGGAGATCGCGATCGCCGCGAAGTTCCCCGCCGAGCTGGTCGACCAGGTCGCTCCCGTCTTCGTCACCCTCTACGACGTGTACGTGAAGGAAGACGCGACGCTCGTCGAGGTCAACCCGCTGATCCTCACCGGCGGCGGCGCGATCCTCGCCATCGACGGCAAGGTCTCGCTCGACGAGAACGCGGCGTTCCGTCGCCCCGAGCACGAAGAGCTCGAGGATGCGGCCGCCACCGACCCGCTCGAGGCGAAGGCCAAGGAGCACGACCTCAACTACGTGAAGCTCGACGGCCAGGTCGGCATCATCGGCAACGGCGCGGGGCTCGTGATGTCGACCCTCGACGTCGTCGCCTACGCCGGCGAGAACCACGGCGGCGTCAAGCCCGCCAACTTCCTCGACATCGGCGGTGGCGCCTCGGCGACCATCATGGCTGCCGGGCTCGACGTGATCCTCGGCGATGAGCAGGTCAAGAGCGTCTTCGTCAACGTCTTCGGCGGCATCACCTCCTGCGTCGCGGTGGCCGACGGCATCGTGAAGGCGCTCGAGATCCTCGGCGACGCCGCGACCAAGCCCCTCGTGGTGCGCCTCGATGGCAACCAGGTGGAGGAGGGCCGGGCCATTCTCGCGGCGGCCAACCACCCGCTGGTGACGATCGCCGAGAACATGGACCAGGGCGCCGACAAGGCCGCCGAACTCGCCGCGGCCTAGCCCGCCGGTATCCCGCTGATTGAGTAGCCGTTCGCGGCGTATCGAACTCCAGAATCGAGAAACAGAATGTCGATCTTCCTGAACAAGGACTCCAAGGTCATCGTGCAGGGCATCACGGGCGGCGAAGGCACCAAGCACACCGCCCTCATGCTCAAAGCCGGAACCCAGATCGTCGGCGGCGTCAACGCGCGCAAGGCCGGCACCACGGTCGAGCACGACGGCGGCGTGAGCCTGCCCGTCTTCGGCACCGTCAAGGAGGCGATGGAGGCCACCGGAGCCGACGTCTCGATCGCGTTCGTGCCGCCGGCCTTCACCAAGGACGCGATGGTCGAGGCGATCGACGCCGAGATCCCGCTGCTCGTCGTCATCACCGAGGGCGTCCCCGTGCTCGACACGGCGGAGGCCTGGGCCTACGCCAAGGCGAAGGGCAACAAGACTCGCATCATCGGCCCGAACTGCCCCGGCATCATCACGCCCGGTGAGTCGCTTGTCGGCATCACCCCGAACAACATCACCGGCAAGGGACCGATCGGCCTCGTGTCGAAGTCGGGCACCCTGACCTACCAGATGATGTTCGAGCTGCGCGACCTCGGCTTCTCGACCGCGATCGGCATCGGCGGCGACCCGATCATCGGCACCACTCACATCGACGCTCTCGCGGCCTTCGAGGCCGACCCCGAGACCAAGGCGATCGTCATGATCGGTGAGATCGGCGGGGACGCGGAGGAGCGCGCGGCCGACTTCATCAAGGCGAACGTGACGAAGCCGGTCGTCGGCTACGTCGCCGGCTTCACGGCGCCCGAGGGCAAGACCATGGGTCACGCGGGCGCGATCGTCTCCGGTTCCGCCGGAACGGCTCAGGCGAAGAAGGAAGCCCTCGAGGCGGCCGGCGTCAAGGTCGGCAAGACGCCGAGCGAGGCGGCTGCCCTCATGCGCGAGATCATCGCGGGACTCTAGAGCACGTCCGCAGCCGCGGCGCAGGCCGCGCTGCAGCGTTCGACGACGAGCACGGGAGGACGACGTTGTTGGAGGGCCTCCAGGACTGGGTCGACGGCGCGCCGTCGGTTCTGCAATGGCTGGCGATCGCGGCGGCAAGCGCGATCCCATTCGTCGAGTCGTACTTCGGCTCTGTCATCGGCGTCCTCGCGGGGGTGCCGCCGGTCGTCGCGATTCTTGCCGCCATCGTCGGCAACGTCGGCTCGATGATCGTGTTCGTGGCGGTCGCCGCGTCGGCGCGAGCCAAGACCGGCGTTGACGCGAAGCCGCTCTCGCCCCGTCGTGAGCGGCTGAAGCGAAGCTTCGATCGGTGGGGCGTGCCCGGGGTCAGCCTGCTGGGTCAGACGGTGCTGCCCAGCCAGATCACGTCGGCCGCGATGGTCGGGTTCGGCGCCTCGCAGCGCCAGGTGATCGTGTGGCAGATCGTCTCGATCGTGATGTGGGGCGTCGTTTTCGGGGCGCTCGCTGCCGTCGGGGTGACGGCGCTCACGGCCTGAGGTCGTCGTCCTCGTCCCCGATGACGGGCCCGTCGGGTGCGCGCGGCGGCCAGGTTGACGCTCCCAGCTCGCGCGAGATGTTGCGCGCGGTCTCGCGCAGGTCGTTGAGCACCGGATCCTCGGGTGGCCACTCGCTCGTCGGCACCACCACAGCCACCGCCGCGACCACGTTGCCGGAGGCGTCCGAGACCGGGGCGGCGACGCTCGACTCGCCGAGCACGGCCTCGTCCTCTTCGGTGGCGAGCCCGCGACTGGCGATCTGGGCGAGGCCGAGGGAGAGCTTGGCGGCATCGGTCACCGTGTCGCCGGTGAGGCTGCGCAACGGCTTGCTCAGCACCTCGGCCGCGTAGTCGGCGTCGTAGGCGAGCAGGATCTTGCCCATCGAGGAGGCGTGCGCGGGGATCGTGAGCCCGGTCTCGAGCATCTGCTGGCTTCCGTCGGGGCGGCGGTTGTGATGGATGACGATCACCTCGTCGAACAGCTCCGCGCCGAGTCGCACGGCGAGACCGGTGCGCCGCGAGAGCTCGCGGGTCCAGCGCATCGCGCGAGCGCGCACGTCGAGCGTGTCGAGGTAGACGTTGCTCAGCTTGAGCAGCGCCGGGCCGAGCATGTACCGGTTGCTGCCGCGCTCTTTCGCGACCAGTCCGTGCTGCTGCAGCGACTTCACGATGCCGTGCACGGTCGACGGGGGGAGCTCGAGTGCGGCGGCGAGTTCGGTGATGCCGAGGTGCCGCGCGCCCTGCAGCGAGCTCAGCACCTTCGCTGCGCGGTCGATGGCCTGAATCACCGCCACCCCTTTCGACGAGGTCTCCATTATGGGCGCGGTCGGCGCCCTTGCCGTTCACTCCTAGGGCTTGACAACACCCTCGCTATCGGAGCATATTCGACATTATCGAATAGCGTTCCGAAATGAAACGCTTGCGGATCCGCCGCATCGAGAGAAAACCGCATGTCCAAAGGAGTACATATGGATGAGAACAGCACGTGGCAAAAGCTTGCCGCGGAGTTCCTCGGCACCGCCTTCCTCGTCTTCGTCGGTGTCGGCTCCGTGCCGGCGCTCGCGATCGCGCGAGGTGACGGACCGTTCACCGGTGGCGATCTGGGCTTCATTTCGCTGTCGTTCGCCACGATCGTCGTCGTCACGGTGTACGTGTTCGGCTACATCTCCGGCAACCACATCAACCCGGCGGTGACCCTTGGTCTCGCCGTCACCGGCAAGTTCCCGTGGAAGTCGGTGCCCGGCTACCTCATCGCCCAGGTGCTCGGTGCGACCGCCGGCGCCTTCGCCATCGTCGGCGTTCTCGGTATGCGCGCGAGTGAGCTCGGACTCGGCGTTGCCGCGTTCGACCCGGAGGTCGTATCGATTCCGCAGGCGCTGTTCGCGGAGTTCATCGGCACCTTCCTGCTCGTCTTCGCCGTGTTCGGCGTCATCCACCGCAAGGCGGCGCCCGGCTGGGCGGGCCTCGCGATCGGCCTCGTCGTCTTCGCGGCGATCATCCCCGTCGCGCCGGCGACCGGCGCCTCGATCAACCCCGCGCGCACCACCGGCCCGATGATCGTGCAGTCGATTCTCGGCGGCGACGTCGCCTGGGAGCAGTACTGGGTGTACATCCTCGCTGAGGTGCTCGGCGGAATCGTCGCCGCGCTGCTGTTCGGTGCCATTTCGAAGACCCAGGCCGACAAGACCGGCCTGAAGACCGCCCTCACGGAAGAGAAGGCCAACGCATGAAGAAGCTGATCAACGCCCCCGAGGCGGTTCTCGCTGACGCCCTGGTCGGTGTCGAGGCCGCCCACTCCGACCTCACGGTCGACCACAAGAACCGGATCATCTACCGCGCGACCCCGAAGGCCGACGGCAAGGTGGCGCTCGTCTCCGGCGGTGGCTCCGGCCACGAGCCGCTGCACGGCGGATTCGTCGGATTCGGCATGCTCGACGCGGCATGCGCCGGTGAGGTCTTCACCTCGCCGACGCCCGACCAGATGCAGGAGGCGACCAAGGTCGTCGACCGCGGTGCCGGCGTGCTGCACATCGTGAAGAACTACACCGGTGACGTCATGAACTTCGAGATGGCGGGTGAGCTCGCCGCCGCGGAAGCCGGCGTCGAGGTCGCGACGGTCGTCACCAACGACGACGTCGCCGTGCAGGACTCGACCTGGACCGCGGGCCGCCGCGGCGTCGGCGTCACCGTCCTGATGGAGAAGATCGTCGGTGCCGCGGCGGAAGAGGGCCGCGACCTCGCGTCGATCGTCTCCCTCGCCAACAAGGTCAACGACTCCGGCCGCTCGATGGGCATGGCGCTCACCAGCTGCACGGTGCCCGCGGCCGGCAAGCCGACCTTCGACCTGCCCGAGGACATGATGGAGATCGGCGTGGGCATCCACGGTGAGCCGGGACGCCACCGCGTGCCGCTCGCCGAGGCGCACGAGATCGCCCAGCAGCTGGTCGAGCCGATTCTCGCCGACCTCGACTTCACGTCGGGTCCGTCGATCGTGATGCTCAACGGCATGGGCGGCTCGCCGCTCATCGAGCTGTACCTGATGTACGGCGAGGTCGCCAAGCTGCTCGAGAAGGCGGGCGTGAAGATCGCCCGCAACCTGGTGGGCAACTACATCACCTCGCTCGACATGGCGGGCTGCTCGGTGACGGTGCTCAAGGCAGACGACGAGCTGCTCGGGTTGTGGGATGCTCCCGTCAACACCTCGGGCCTTCGCTGGGGCGTCTGAGTTACACACGCAAGGAAACGGAAGAACTGACATGACGAACAGCACGGTCCCCCTCGCCCGGTTGGTGGCATGGCTCGAGAACTACCGCACTCAGGTGACGGAGCAGCGCGCCTATCTCACCGAGCTCGACTCCGCGATCGGCGATGCTGACCACGGGGCCAACATGGCTCGCGGCTTCGCCGCGGTCATGGCGAAGCTGGACGAGGGCGCTCCCGCCACCGCTGACGAGCTCTTCAAGAGCGTCGGGATGACCCTGGTCACCTCGGTCGGCGGCGCGAGCGGTCCGCTGTACGGCACGTTCTTCCTCCGAATGGGCATGACCGCGGGCGCCGTCACCGAATTCGACGGTGCGGCGCTCGCGGCGGCCCTGCGGGCCGGGCTCGACGGCATCGTCGCGCGCGGCAAGGCGGAGCTCGGCGACAAGACGATGTTCGACGCGCTGGCTCCTGCCCTCGACGCCTTCGACGCCGCGCTGGCGGAGGGCAAGAGCCCCGCCGAGGCGGCGGCGACCGCGGCGTCCGCCGCGGAGAAGGGGCGCGACGCCACCGAGCCGCTCGTCGCCCGCAAGGGCCGCGCGAGCTACCTCGGGGAGCGCAGCGCCGGCCACCTCGACCCGGGCGCCGCCTCGAGCGCGCTCCTGCTGCGCTGCCTGGCACAGACGCTCGAGAGCTAGAGCATGATCGGCCTCGTCGTCGTCTCGCACAGTCTGAAACTGGCCGAGACGGCCCTCGAACTTGCCCTCGCGATGGTGCCGAACGGGGCGCCGCGCGTGGTGCTCGCCGCCGGCGCCGGGACGGACGCCGACGGCATCCCGATCATCGGCACCGACGCGATGAAGGTCGCCACCGCGATCGATGAGCTCGCCGACACCGACGGTGTCCTGGTGCTCATGGATCTCGGCTCCGCGGTGCTGAGCGCCGAACTGGCGCTCGAGCTGCGGATGAGCGACGTCGAGGTGACGCTGTCGGCGGCGCCCTTCGTCGAAGGCCTGCTCGCCGCCGTGGTGCGCGCGGCCGGAGGGGCCTCGCTCGCCGAGGTCGCCGCCGAGGCGCGCGGCGCGCTCGCCCCGAAGAGCGGACAGCTGGGGGAGGCCGAGGCTGCCCCCGCGGCGGCGCCGGAGGCACCCAGCGCGGCCGAGTCCGACCGCATCACCCGACGGCTGACGCTCCGCAACCCGCTCGGCCTGCACGCCCGCCCCGCGGCGCTGCTGGCCACCGAGGCGGGCCGCGCCGAGAACGCGCGCCTCGCCCTGCTGCGCACCGGCGCGACGGTTGCCGCCGCGAGCCCCACCGCCCTTATCGGGCTCGGAAGCCGCGGCGGTGACGAGATCGAGATCTCCGCCGCAGGACCGGACGCCGCTGCCGTGCTCGACCGCATCCAGACGCTCGTCGACGACGGCTTCGGCGAGCTGAACGCGCCGGCTCCCGCCGCAGCACCGGCGCCCGCCCGGGCCGCCGGACCGCTCGGCGTCAGCGCCGGCCGCGCCGTCGGCCACGTCGTGCACGTGGCGGCGCCGATCTCCGAACCCGCGCCAGGCGAGGCGCTGGCCGAGTCCGCCCGAGCCGCCGAGGCGACGCGGCTGCGGGAGGCCGCGACGGCGATCGCGTCGCAGCTCACGGTGCGCTCCGAGGCCGCCTCCGGCGAGGCCGAGCAGATCCTGCAGGCGACCGCGCTCATGGCGACCGACCCGGGGCTCATCGACCCCGCCGTCGCCGCGATCGAGTCCGCCGGAACCCCCGCCGCGAACGCGCTGTGGGCCTCCGCCGGGGATCTCGCCGACATGCTCGCGGGGCTCGGCGGTCGCACCGCGGAACGCGTCGCCGACGTGCGCGACGTGCGCGACCGCATCGTCGCCGCGCTGCTCGACCTGCCGGTTCCGGGAATCCCGGAGCGGGACGAGCCCTTCATCCTTGTCGCGCGCGATCTCGCCCCGGCCGACACCGCGACCCTCGACCCCGCCACCTGCCTCGCGCTCGTGACCGAGGAGGGCGGGCCGACCTCGCACACCGCGATCATCGCTCGCTCGCTCGGCATCCCCGCGGTCGTCGCCGCGCGCGGCGCCCTCGACCTGCCTGAGGGAATGCTCGTGCTGGTCGACGGCGAGACCGGCGAGGTCAGCCCCAACCCGGATGCCGAGGAGGTCGCGCGCGTGCGCGAGACCGCCGCGGTGCCCGAGTTCTCCGGCGTCGGCGCGACGGCGGATGCGCATCCGGTCGCCCTGCTGGCGAACGTCGGCGGCGGCGCCGACGCCCGCGCGGCGGCGGAGGGCCGGGCGGAAGGCATCGGACTCTTCCGCAGCGAGTTCCTGTTCCTCGACCGCGCCGAGGCCCCCAGCGTCGAGGAGCAGCGCACCGCCTACCGCGAGGTGTTCGCCGCGTTCCCCGGCCGCAAGGTCGTCGTGCGCACGCTCGACGCGGGCGCCGACAAGCCGCTGCCCTTCGTGACGGCGGCGGGGGAGGAGAACCCGGCGCTCGGCGTGCGGGGGCTGCGCACCTCGTGGCGCCGTCCCGAGATCCTCGCCGACCAGTTGCGGGCGATCGCCGAGGCTGCGGCCGAGGAGAGCGCCGAGGTGCAGGTGATGGCGCCGATGGTCGCGACCGTCGAGGAGGCCGCCGCGTTCGTGGCGCTCTGCCGTGACCACGGCATCGAGCGTGCGGGCATCATGATCGAGACCCCGGCGGCGGCGCTCAGCGCCCCCGAGCTGGCCGAGGCGGTCGACTTCGTGAGCCTCGGAACCAACGACCTCACCCAGTACACGATGGCCGCCGACCGTCAGCTCGGCGAGCTGGCGGAGCTCAACGACCCGTGGCAGCCGGCCGTGCTCCGCCTCATCCGCACCGTCGGGTCTGCGGGTGAGGCGACCGGCACGCCGGTCGGCGTCTGCGGCGAGGCGGCGGCCGACCCGGCGCTCGCCGCCGTGCTCGTCGGGCTCGGGGTGACCTCCCTGTCGATGTCGGTGCGCGCGATTCCGCGCGTCGCCCAGAAGCTCGGCGGCCTGACGCGTGACGACTGCCGTCGGCTGGCCGACGCCGCCGCGGGGGCGTCCAGCCCGGCCGCGGCGCGCGAGGAGGCCCGCGCGGTCCTCGGCTGAGCGGGGAACCCCGCCTAGGCTGGTCGCGGGCTGCGCGAGACGCGCGCGGCCCGCGAGGAGGCCCCCGTGTATCGTCCGCGCATCGTCGCCGCCACCGCCGTGGTGGCAGCCGTCGGCATGGTCTTGAGCGGATGCTCGCTCATCTCGCTGTTCGGCGGCGAGACCACCAGCGGGGGCAACGAGCCGACCGGTGAGGACGTGGCGGCGGAGCTCGCGCAGTACTACACGCAGGAGCTGACCTGGTCGTACATCGACACCCGTGTCGATGAGACGCGCGTGACGGTGCCGCTGGACTGGAGCGACCCGGGCGGCGCCACGATCGAGATCGCCGTCTCGCGGCACAGCGCCCCCGGCACGCCGACCGGTTCGCTGCTGATCAACCCGGGCGGGCCCGGCGGCTCCGGCTTCGACTTCGTCGTCGATTCGGCCGCCTACGTCGTCACCAATGATGTGCTCGCCAGCTACGACGTCATCGGCTTCGACCCCCGCGGCGTCGGCAGCTCGACCCCCGTCGTCTGCTACACCGATCCCGCCGACCAGGACGAGCTGCTCTACGGCACCTACGACGTCGACTACGGCACGCCCGAGTGGATCGACGAGCTCACCGAGCGCGAGCTCGACTGGGCGAACGCGTGCCTGGAGAACACCGGCCCGCTGCTCGGGCACCTCGACGCCGCGAGCGTCGCGCGCGACATGGATGTGATCCGCGCGCTGCTCGGCGACAGCACCCTCAACTACCTGGGCTACTCCTACGGCACCTATCTCGGTGCCGTGTACGCGGAGCTGTTCCCCGAGAAGGTCGGGCGAATGGTGCTCGACGGGGCCGTGGATCCGCAGGTGAGCGACCTCGAGGCGCTCGCCACCCAGATGGCCGGATTCGACAGCGCGCTGGCGTCCTACATGGCGTGGTGCCTGTCCGAGAGCGACTGCCCGTTCACCGGCAGCGTCGACAACGGGCTGCTGCAGGTGCGCGACCTGCTCGACCGCATCGACGACCTCGAACTGGTCGCAAGCGACGGACGTCAGCTCGATTCCGCCACCGTCGGCACCGGCATCGCCTACACGCTGTACTCGGAGTGGAGCTGGCCGTCGCTGACCGGGATGTTCGCGGCGCTCGCCGTCGGCGATGCGGACCCCGCCTTCGACAACGCCGACGCCTACTACGGCCGCTACGGCGGGTGGTACGACGGCAACGGCAACGAGGTCTACACCGCCGTCACCTGCAACGAGGGCGACCTCGGAACCGACGGGGTGACCCCCTTGGAGGGTGTCGAGATCATCGACGACCGGGCTCCGATCCTCGGCCGCTACTTCGCCTACGACGACTACGCCGTGCTCGATGTCGCCTGCTCGAACTGGCCGGTGCCGGTTGCCGACCTGCCGACGTCGTTCGCCGCCAACGGGGCGCCGCCCATCCTCGTGATCGGCACGACCAACGACCCGGCGACCCCGTACGCCAACGCGGTCTCCCTCGCCGAGCAGCTGTCGAGCGGGGTGCTCATCAGCTACGAGGGGGAGGGGCACACGATCTACGCGCACGGTGTCTCCTGCATTGACGACACGGTGGATGCGTACCTGCTGCGCGACGAGGTCCCGGCTGCCGACCCGATGTGCTGAGGCGCGCGGCGGTCTCGCCGCCGACCCTCTCCTCACGAAATGCAGGAGTCGCGGAGGCTCTCCCCCGCGCGCAGGGGGAGGCGCGGCCCCGCCCACGCAGAATCTCCTGCATTTCGTCGAATGGCGGGGCCGTGAGAGGTGGCGGGGCCGCGAGCGCGTGCGCGACGAGACGGCACGCGGGATGCGCGCGAGGCGCCCCGGTCCGGCCGCGGCTCGGCGGTAGGGTCGCACCGTGAGCCGCCGCCTGACCGTCCTGTTCTCGATGTTCGAGGCGGCGCTCACGGTCGCGGTCGGCATCGCGCTGCCGCTGGTTCCGCTCACGATCATGTGGGCGGGCTACTTCGGCTTCGGCGTCGACTGGCTCGTCTTCTGGCGCGGCGCTCTCGACGTGTGGCTGCTCGGGCATGGCGTCGACGTGACGTTCCGGCTCGACGAGGTGACCGCATCCGTGCTGGGCATCGCCGGAGCCGAGGTCGCCGTGCCGGTGACGATCTCGCTGCTCGGCGGTGCGCTCCTCACGGTGCTGCTGGCGGCGCGCGCCGGACATCGCATCGCCGAGGCGGGGCATCGGATGCTCGGCGCCCTCGGCGCGATCCTCGCCGTCGCGCTCCTGAGCTTCGGCCTCACAGCGGTGAGCCTGCACCCCGATGCGCGCCCCTCGCTCGTGCAGGCCGCGATCCTGCCGGCCCTGGTCTACGCCCTCGGTCTTGTGATCGGGATGCTCCGTGAGCGCGCCCGGCGCCGCCCGGCGCCCGAGGTGCGCTGGGTGGGGCGCATCGACCCGAGCCTGCGCGCCGCGGCACTCGGCGCGGCCCGGGCGGGCCTCGGCGCGGCGGCTCTGACCCTCGCGGCCTCCGCCGTCGTGTTCGCCGCGGCGCTGCTGCTGCGCTACGCCGAGGTGATTCGCCTGTACGAGTCGCTGCACGGCGAGGTGCTGGGCGGCGCGGTCGTCACCGCCGCCGAGTTCGCGATCCTGCCGAACCTCGTCATCTGGACAGCCAGTTGGCTGCTCGGGCCCGGCTTCGCGGTGGGCATGGGGTCGGCGGTCTCGCCGCTCGGAACCGTGCTCGGACCGGTCCCCGCGCTCCCGATTCTCGGAGCCATCCCGCCCGAGATCGGCGCGTTCGGCTACCTGGGACTGCTCGTGCCGGTCGTCGCCGCGTTCCTGGTCGGCGCCGCGGCGCGGCGGCGGATGCTCCGCGACGCGGCCGAGGATCGCGCGGCGCCCGTGCGCGGCGTGCTGTCGCTCACGACCACCGTGCTCGCCGCGGGAGTCCTCGGTGCGCTGGTCATGGCGGGGCTCGCTGCCGCCTCCGCCGGCGCGGCGGGCCCGGGGCGGCTTGCCGAGGTCGGCCCCGACGCGCTCACCGTCGGCCTTGTCGCGCTGATCGAGTTCACGGTCGCGATCGGGCTCGGCTTCCTCGTCGCCGATCGTCGCCGCCGCGGCTGAGGCGCCCCTGCTCTTCCACACCGGCGAGCGGGGACCGGGGAACCGGGCGCGGGGAACCGGGCGCGAGCTCGGAGCGATGTCGCACGCGCGCGCGAGTAGGCTGGGGGGGTGCTCCGCCTCGTCGTCCTCATCTCGGGGGGCGGGTCCAACCTCCGGGCCCTGCTCGACGCCAGCGACGACGCCGAATTCCCGGCGCGGGTCGTCGCGATCGGCGCCGACCGCGACGCCGACGGCCTCGAGCACGCCGAGCACTACGCGATCCCCAGCTTCGTCGTGCCGTTCCAGGCCTACGCCGACCGCGAGGCGTGGGGCGAGGCGCTCGTCGAGCAGATCCGCCAATGGGATGCCGACCTGGTGATCCTCTCCGGCTTCATGCGCCTGCTGCCCGCGAGCGCGGTGCGCGAGCTGGCACCCAACCTGATCAACACGCACCCGGCCTACCTGCCCGAGTTCCCCGGCGCGCACGCGGTGCGCGACGCGCTCGCCGCGGGGGCCACTCAGACCGGGGCGAGCGTCATCGTCGTCGACGAGGGTGTCGACTCCGGCCCCGTGATCGCGCAGGAGCGCGTGCCGATTCAGCCCGGCGACACGGAAGAGATCCTGCACAACCGCATCAAGCGGGTCGAACGCGAACTGCTGGTGCAGGTCGTGCTCGACATCGCCAACTCGCACATCGACCTCAAGGAACTGTGATGTCCGGCCCCGCCATCGACCCCGCCGAGTACCGTGACCGCGATGTCGTCCCCGTGAAACGCGCCCTCATCGCCGTGAGCGACAAGACGGGACTGGTGGAGCTCGCGACCGCGCTCGTCGAGGCGGGCGTCGAGATCGTGTCGACCGGCGGCACCTCGAAGGCGATCGCGGATGCGGGACTCCCCGTCACCCAGATCGGCGACGTCACCGGATTCCCGGAGCACCTCGACGGTCGCGTGCGCACCCTGCACCCCGCGGTGCACTCGGGCCTGCTCGCCGACCTGCGACTCGAGCGGCACGAGAAGGAGCTGGCCAGCTTCGGCATCGCCCCGTTCGAGCTGGTCGTGGTGAACCTGTACCCGTTCCGCGAGACGGTCGCCTCGGGTGCCGAGCCGAACGCCGTGGTCGAGCAGATCGACATCGGCGGCCCGGCGATGGTGCGCGCGAGCGCCAAGAACCACGCCAACGTCGCCGTCGTCACGAGCCCGGCCCGCTACGACTCCCTCGTCGAGGCGGTGCGCGCCGGCGGCACCACGCTGGCCACCCGCTTCGAGCTCGCCCGCGAGGCGTTCCGGCACACGGCCGACTACGACGCCGCCGTGGCTGCCTGGTTCGAGAGCACCGCGCTGCTGGCGGAGGCGGAGGCCGTCGCCGACGGCGCCGTGCCCGACGCGAGCGCCGCGATCGAGTTCGCGCCCACCTTCACTCTGTCGGCGGAGCGCGCGGCGACGCTGCGCTACGGCGAGAACAGCCACCAGGCGGGCGCGCTCTACACGGTCGCGCACTCGGCGGGCATCGCCCAGGCGACCCAGCTCGGCGGCAAGGAGATGTCGTTCAACAACTACGTGGATGCCGACGCCGCCCTGCGCGCCGCCTACGACCACGAGACGCCGACGGTTGCGATCATCAAGCATGCGAACCCGTGCGGCATCGCCACGGCGGAGACGATCGCCGAGGCGCACGCGCTCGCGCACGCCTGCGATCCGGTGTCGGCCTTCGGCGGCGTGATCGCCTCGAACCGACCGATCACCCGCGAGGCGGCCGAGTCGATCGCCCCGATCTTCACCGAGGTGATCGTCGCGCCCGGTTTCGAGGACGGCGCCCTGGAGGTGCTGCAGGCGAAGAAGAATCTGCGCCTGCTGCAGCTGCCGGCCGACTACCGCCGCGAGCCCGCCGAGCTGAAGCAGATCTCCGGCGGCCTGCTCGTGCAGGAGGTCGACGCTCACTTCGCGCCCGCGAGCGAGTGGACCCTCGCCGCCGGTCCCGCGGCCGATGAGGCGACGCTCGCCGACCTGGACTTCGCCTGGCGCGCCTGCCGCGCCGTGAAGAGCAACGGCATCCTGCTGGCGACGAACGGCGCGAGCGTCGGCGTCGGCATGGGCCAGGTCAACCGGGTGGACTCCTGCAAGCTCGCCGTCGAGCGCGCCGGTGAGCGCGCCGCGGGCAGCGTGGCCGCCTCCGACGCGTTCTTCCCGTTCGCCGACGGTCCGCAGATCCTGCTCGACGCGGGCGTGCGCGCGATCGTGCAGCCGGGCGGCTCGGTGCGCGACGAGGAGACGATCGCGGCGGCGAACGCCGCGGGCGTGACCATGTACTTCACCGGCGAGCGGCACTTCTTCCACTAGGCCGCACCACTTGCCCGGCGCGCATCGCGCGCCTACTCTGGAAGGCTGCCCACCAGGGCTTCGACTTCCTCTCAGCTCCGTCGACGCTTCGGCGTTCCCAAAGGACCACTGCAATGCCTTCTTCGTCCCCCGCGACGTCGCGCCCGCGCGGCACCGTCGCGACGCTGCTGCGTCTGGTGCCGTTCGTGCGCCCCGCCATTCCGCGGATCGGGCTCGGCGGCGCCGCCGCGCTGCTCGCCGGTGTGGTCGCGCTCGTGATCCCGGTCGTGCTGCAGGGGCTGGTCGACGGTCCGCTGGCGGCGGGGGATCCGGGGCTGATCTGGCCGGCCGCGCTCGCCGTGCTCGGCCTCGGCGTCCTCGAGGCCGTGTTCATCGCCCTGCGCCGCTGGTTCGTGCTGACCCCCGGCACCCACGTCGAGGCGGCCATGCGCAACACGCTCTACGCACAGCTGCAGGATCTGCCGGTCGCGTTCCACGACCGCTGGCAGTCGGGTCAGCTGCTCTCGCGCGCGATGAGCGACCTGGGGCACATCCGCCGCTGGCTGTCGTTCGGCCTGGTGCTGCTCGTCGTCAACGTGGTCACGATCGTGATCGGCTTCGGCGTGCTCATCTACTGGAGCTGGATGCTCGGGGTGCTGTTCCTGGTGCTGTCGATCCCGCTCTGGATCACCGGCTACCTGTTCGAGCAGAAGTACTCGATCGTGGCGCGGCGCAGCCAGGATCAGCAGGGCGATCTGGCCACCGCGGTCGAGGAGAGCGTGCACGGCATCCGCGTGCTGAAGGCGTTCGGGCGCGGCAAGTACTCGCTCGAGAAGTTCACCCGGCAGGCGGAGGAGCTGCGCGGCACCGAGCTCGAGAAGGCCCGCGCGGTCGCCGGGATCTGGTTCTGGCTGCTGCTGGTGCCCGATGTCGC
>DCRR01000022.1:132514-137412 GCA_002325245.1 Microbacteriaceae bacterium UBA1487
GTGCTCCGCTTCCCGATCGAGTCGATCGGCTTCCTGCTGTCGATGACCTTCGACACCCGCACCGCCGTCGACCGGCTGTTCGAGGTGCTCGACGAGACGAACACGATCACCGACCCGGAGGCGCCCGCGACGGTCGCCGAGCCGCACGGCCGGCTCGTCTTCGACGACGTGCACTTCCGCTATCAGGATGCGCCGGACGGCGCCCGCGACCTGCTCGACGGCATCCGGCTCGAGCTCGAACCCGGCGAGACGATGGCGCTGGTCGGGCTCACCGGCTCGGGCAAGACGACGCTGACCGCGCTCGCGACCCGGCTGTACGACGTCACCGGCGGGCGCATCCTGCTCGACGGCGTCGACATCCGCGACCTGACCCGCGACGAGCTGCGCCGCCACATCGCGATGGGCTTCGAGGACGCGACCCTGTTCTCGGCCTCGGTGCGCGACAACGTGCTGCTCGGGCGGCCCGAGTTCGACGAGGGCGCGCGACGCGAGGAGGGCGACGCCGTCATGGCGGAGGCGCTCGAGATCGCGCAGGCCGATTTCGTGCATGAGCTGCCGGAGGGCGTCGGCACGCTCATCGGCGAGGAGGGGCTCAGCCTCTCGGGAGGTCAGCGCCAGCGGCTCGCGCTCGCCCGCGCGGTCGCCGCCGCCCCGGCGGTGCTCGTGCTCGACGACCCGCTCTCGGCGCTCGACGTCGACACCGAGGCGCGCGTCGAGGCGGGCCTGCGCCGCGTGCTCGCGACGACGACCGCGCTCATCGTGGCGCACCGGCCCTCGACCGTGCAGCTCGCCGACCGGGTCGCGCTGCTGCAGGACGGACGGGTCACGGCCGTCGGCACCCACTCGGAGCTGATCGCGCACAACGAGCACTACCGCTACGTCATCTCCTCGCTCGACGACGACATCCCGCCGGGTCGCGAACGCGCGCTGCCCGAGGAGATCGTGCCGACGACGACCGCGCCGATCTCGACCGAGACCGGCACCATCACGATCCCCGGGGGAGGTGCGCGATGAGTGTCAGCGGTGTCACCGGTGAGGAGCGCGACGACTACACGAAGGCGGAGTCCCGCGAGATCCGCCAGCGCTCGCTGCGCCTGCTCGGCTCGCTGCTCGCCCCGCTGAAGCTGCGGGTCGCCCTGACGATGCTCGTCGTCGTGGTCAGCACCGGCGCGCAGGTCGCCGGTCCCGCGCTGATCGCGTTCGGCATCGACCGGGGCCTTCCGGCGCTGCTCGAGAACCAGGACTGGATGCCCGTGCTGCTCATCGTGGCCGCGTATCTGATCACCGGGCTGATCGGCGCGATCCTCATCGCGCAGTACACCGTGCTCTCGGCGAGGATCAGCCAGGCGATCCTGTTCGACCTGCGCCGCCGGGTGTACCTGCACGCCCAGCGGCTGAGCCTGGAGTTCCACGAGAGCTACACCTCGGGCCGCATCATCGCGCGCCAGACGAGCGACCTCGACTCGATCCGCGAACTGCTCGACTCGGGTGTCAACGGCCTCGTGCGCGGCGTGCTCTACATGGTGTTCATCGCGGCCGCCCTCGTCATCCTCGACCCCGTCTCGGGGCTGGTGCTGGCCGGCTCGCTGCCGCCGCTGCTGCTGCTGACGCGCTGGTTCCAGACCCGCTCGCAGCGCGCGTTCCGGCGCACCCGGGTCGCCTCGGCGAAGGTGATCGTGCACTTCGTGGAGACGATGACGGGCATCCGCGCGGTGAAGGCGTTCCGCAAGGAGCCGCGCAACGCGCGCGAGTTCGGCGCGCACGTCGAGGACTACCGCGAGTCGAACGCGCGCGTCATCCAGCTGTTCGGCATCTTCGATCCGGGGCTGGTGCTGATCGGCAACGTCGCGGTCGCGGTCGCGCTGCTGTTCGGCGGCTTCCGGGTGATCGACGGCAGCCTGGCGGTCGGCGCGCTGCTCGCCGTGCTGCTGTACGTGCGCCGCTTCTTCGACCCGATGGAGGAGATGGCGATGTTCTACAACTCCTACCAGTCAGCCGCGGCGGCGCTGGAGAAGATCTCGGGCGTGCTCGAGGAGCGGCCCAGCGTTCCGGATCCGGTGGACCCGGTCGATCTCTGGGAGGCCGAGGGCACGCTCGACTTCGAGAAGGTGCGCTTCGCCTACCGGGCCGATCGCGTCATCCTGCCCGAGTTCGACCTGCACATCCCCGCGGGGCAGACGATCGCGCTCGTCGGCTCCACCGGGGCGGGCAAGTCGACCCTCGCCAAGCTGGTGGCCCGCTTCTACGACCCGAGCGAGGGCCGGATCGCGCTCGACGGCGTCGATCTGCGCCGGCTGCATCCGAAGGATCTGCGCCGCGCGATCGTGATGGTCACGCAGGAGGCCTATCTGTTCAGCGGAACGGTGGCCGAGAACATCGCGCTCGGCAAGCCCGGCGCGACCTTCGACGAGATCATCCAGGCGGCGAAGGCGGTCGGCGCGCACCAGTTCATCGAGGAGCTGCCGAACGGATACGACACCGATGTGAACAAGCGCGGCGGCCGGGTCTCGGCGGGCCAGCGCCAGCTGCTGTCGTTCGCGCGCGCGTTTCTGGCGAACCCGGCGGTGCTGATCCTGGATGAGGCGACCGCCTCGCTCGACATCCCGAGCGAGCGGCTCGTGCAGGAGGGGCTGACGACGCTGCTGGCCGACCGCACGGCGATCATCATCGCGCACCGGCTGTCGACGGTCGCGATCGCCGACCGGGTGCTGGTGATGGAGCACGGCCGCATCGTCGAGGATGGCGCCCCCGCCGACCTGATCGGCGGCAGCGGGCGCTTCGCGAAGCTGCACGCCGCCTGGCGCGACTCGCTGGTCTAGCGCGGCGCCCAGCGGGCGGACGGCGCGACGCGGTACGCGCTGCCGTCGGCCGCCCAGATGAGCGGCGTGCCCTCGGCGCGGAAGTGCTCGAGGGCGCGCTCCTCGTGCCCGGCCGCCGCGTGGCCGGAGGAGCGGATGACGCGCCACCAGGGAACGTCGGCGCCCGAGCGGGCCAGGACGGTGCCGACCGTGCGGGCCCCGCGCGAGCCGAGCGCGGCGGCGATGTCGCCGTAGCTCATGACGTTCCCGGGCGGGATCTCGGCCACCAGGTCGAGCACGGCCGAGGCGAAGTCGGGCTGCGGGCGGGTCACGAGGAGGCTTCGGAGGGCGCGGCTAGAGCTTGAGCGCGCCGAGCTTCTCGCCGTACGGGGTCTCGCCGATGATCTCGAAGCCGACCGCCTTGAAGAACTCCTCGGGGCCCTCGTCGCCGCTCGCCCAGACGACGGTCACGTGGTCGAAGCCGCGGCTGCGCGCCTCGTCGGCGAAGGCCTTCACGGCGAACCGGCCGACGCCCTTTCCCTGCGCCTCGGCGGCGACGTGCACGCGCCACAGCGCGGCGCGCAGGTATTCTTCGCTCGCGTCGGCGTCGAAGGCGCCCATGATGTAGCCGACGACATGGTCGTTCTCGTCGAGCACGACGCGGGGCCAGGAGCCGGAGGCATCGAGCTTGTCCTCGGCGGCGGTGTAAGTCTCGGGCTCGATGAACGCCTCTTGACCGGGCTTGAGCGTGAGGCTGTTCGCCGCCGCAATGGTCTGGGCGGTCAGGTCATGCAGTCTCAGCTCTGCCATAACGACAGGGTAACGCCCCGCGACGATTCGCGGTGGAATCTCTCGATGTCGAGATAGTTCTGAGAGCGGGTAGTCTGTGATGGGCCGGTTCCGGTCCCCTGACAGTCTCCCGAAAGGACGCGGCGTGGTCGACAAGATCAAGGTCGAAGGCAAGGTCGTCGAACTCGACGGCGACGAGATGACGCGGATCATCTGGCAGTTCATCAAGGACCGCCTAATCCACCCCTACCTCGACATTGAGCTCGAATACTACGACCTCGGCATCGAGCACCGTGACGCCACCGACGACCAGGTCACGGTCGACGCGGCGCACGCGATCCAGAAGCACGGCGTCGGCGTCAAGTGCGCGACGATCACGCCCGACGAGGCGCGCGTCGAGGAGTTCGGCCTGAAGAAGATGTGGCGCAGCCCCAACGGCACGATCCGCAACATCCTCGGCGGCGTCATCTTCCGCGAGCCGATCATCATCTCGAACATCCCGCGACTGGTTCCGGGGTGGAACAAGCCGATCATCATCGGCCGTCACGCCTTCGGCGACCAGTACCGCGCCACCGACTTCGTGTTCAAGGGCAAGGGCAAGCTCACGGTGGAGTTCGCGCCCGAGGACGGCTCCGAGCCGATGAAGTTCGAGGTCTACGACGCGCCCGATGACGGCATCGCGCAGGTGCAGTACAACCAGGATGCGTCGATCCGCGACTTCGCGCGCGCCTCGCTGAACTACGGCCTGGCCCGCAAGTATCCGGTCTACCTCTCGACGAAGAACACGATCCTGAAGGCCTACGACGGCCGGTTCAAGGACATCTTCCAGGAGATCTACGACGCCGAGTTCAAGGACCAGTTCGAGGCCGCCGGCATCTCCTACGAGCACCGCCTCATCGACGACATGGTCGCCTCGGCCATGAAGTGGGAGGGCGGCTACGTCTGGGCCTGCAAGAACTACGACGGCGACGTGCAGTCCGACACCGTTGCGCAGGGCTTCGGCTCGCTCGGCCTGATGACGAGCGTGCTCACGACGCCCGACGGCAAGATCGTGGAGGCCGAGGCCGCGCACGGCACCGTCACGCGCCACTACCGCCAGCACCAGCAGGGCAAGCCCACCTCGACCAACCCGATCGCCTCGATCTTCGCCTGGACGCGGGGCCTCATGCACCGCGGCAAGCTCGACGGCAACCAGGCGCTGATCACCTTCGCCGAGACGCTCGAGAACGTCGTCATCACGACGGTCGAGAGCGGCAAGATGACGAAGGACCTCGCGCTGCTGGTCGGCCCCGAGCAGGAGTGGCAGACCAC
>DCRR01000022.1:137484-162702 GCA_002325245.1 Microbacteriaceae bacterium UBA1487
CTAGTCGCCCCGCGACGTCTTCGTCGTCAGCGCCCGTGCCTCGGCGCGGGCGCTGACGCCGTTAACGACGCCGCGCCCCGGCGTGCCGTCGGGAACCCGAGTAGCGTCGAGGCATCCGCAGCGCGGACGCGCAGCGGAGGCGACGATCGATTCGCGGAGGTTCTCATGGCACGCATCCTGGTGATCGGCGGTCACGGCAAGGTGGCGCTGCTGCTGACCCCGATCCTGGCGGAGCGCGGTGATGCGGTCTCCGCGGTCATCCGCAACCCGGAGCATGCGCGCGAGGTGGAGGCGCGCGGCGCGACGCCGGTCGTCTGCGACGTCGAGTCGGCGGATGTCGACGAACTGGCCGCGCTCGCGCAGGGACTGGACGCGGTCGTCTGGTCGGCCGGGGCCGGCGGCGGCAACGCGGACCGCACCTACGCCGTCGATCGGGATGCGGCGATCCGCATGATGGACGCGGCGCTCGCGGCGGGCGCCGCCCGATTCGTGATGGTCTCGTACTTCGGGGCCGGAGCCGATCACGGCGTGCCGGACGACAACCCGTTCTTCGCGTACGCGGAGGCGAAGTCGATCGCCGACCAGTTCCTGCGGGCGAGCGCGCTGGACTGGACGATTCTCGCGCCCAGCAGCCTGACCCTCGACGAGCCGACCGGGGAGATCGACGCCGAGGCCGAGAGCGCCGGATCGGTGAGTCGGGGCGACGTCGCCGCGGTGATCGCGCAGACCCTGGTCGAGCCGCGCACGATCCACCGCACGATCCGGTTCAACACGGGGCGCACCCCGGTCGCCGAGGCGCTGCAGGCCTGACCCGCTGCGACCCGCACCGGCGCGAACGGAAACGGACCCGGATGCGGGGGAGCATCCGGGTCCGCGTGAGGGGGCGGCCGCGGCCGCGACCTCGGTCTAGGCCTTGACCTCGGCCTTGCCCGAGTGCTTCGCCTGGATCTCGATCTTGCGCGGCTTGGCCTCCTCCGCCACCGGGATCAGCACGCTCAGCACGCCGTTCTCGTAGCTCGCCGAGATCTTGGCGGTGTCGATGCCCTGTCCCAGGTTCAGCTGGCGCAGGAAGCTGCCGGCGGGACGCTCGCGCGTCAGCCACTTCACACCCTCCTGCGAGCGCGGGGTGCGCTCGGCGCGGATGGTCAGCAGCTGGCCATCGACGTCCATGTCGACGCTGCCCGGGTCGACGCCCGGAAGGTCGGCGGTGAGCACGTAGTGGTCGCCGTCGCGGTAGAGGTCCATGGGCATGAGCCGCGGCCCCTGACGGCTGTCGAGCAGTCGCTCGGTGGCGCGGTCCAGCTCACGGAAGGGGTCGAAGAGAAGTGTCATCGGGTCCTCCTGCAGATAACTCAAGGGTTGAGTCACTGTGACTCAACTGTTCATAAATTAGCACTCTCGACCTGAGAGTGCCAATGGATTCGGCTTGGGATCTGCCGTGTACGCGGACGGCGAAAACCCTGGTCAGGGGAGCCTGTGCTTACTGGCAGTCGGGGCCGGAGAGGCGTAGACAAGGGCCATGAGACGCGTCGTGGGCTTCTTCGTCCGGTACCCGCTGGTGGGCATCACCCTCGGCGTCGGCGTGGTCGGACTGATCCTGCTGGCGACACCGCTGAGCGCGGTCGTGCCATGGCTCGTCGGCGGATTCGCGGCGCTGGTCGCGCTGCGCGAAGGCATCAGCATGCTGCGGAGCCTGCTGCGCCGCGAATTCGGACTCGACCTGCTGGCGCTCGTCGCGATCGTCAGCACGATCGCCGTGGGCGAGTACTGGGCCGCGCTGATCGTCGTGCTGATGCTCACCGGAGGCGAGGCGCTCGAGGACTTCGCCGCGGGGCGCGCGAACCGGGAGCTCACGGCGCTGCTCGACCGCAGCCCGCAGATCGCCCACCGGGTCGACGGCGAGTCACTCGTCGACGTCGCGGCCGACGACGTGCGGGTCGGGGATCGCATCCTCGTGCGCCCCTCCGAGGTGATCCCGGTCGACGGCGTACTGATCAGCGCCTCGGGAACCTTCGACGAGTCGTCGATCACGGGGGAGAGCCTCCCCGTTGATCGGCAGCGCGGCGAGGCGGTGTCGAGCGGCGCCGTCAACGGCGCCGGCGTGGTCGAGATCGAGGCGACGACGCTCGCCGCCGACAGCCAGTACCAGCGCATCGTCGCCCTCGTCCGCGAGGCGACCGCGAGCACGGCGCCGCTCGTGCGACTGGCGGACCGCTACGCGGTGCCGTTCACCATCGTCTCGCTGGGCCTCGCCGCGCTCGGCTGGGCGATCTCCGGCGACCCGGTGCGCTTCGCCGAGGTGCTCGTCGTCGCGACGCCGTGCCCGCTGCTGATCGCGGCCCCGGTGGCGTTCATGGGCGGAATGGGCCGGGCCGCCAAGGAGGGCATCGTCATGAAGTCCGCCGGCTCGCTGGAGACCCTCGCCCGCGTGCGCACCGCCGTCTTCGACAAGACCGGCACGCTGACGAGCGGGATGCCCGAGCTGGTGCGCGTCGAGCTCGCGGGCGAGCTCTCCGAGCGGGAGCTCCTCGGGCTTGTCGGCGCCGCCGAGCGCGCGTCCAGTCACGTGCTCGCGCAGGCGCTTCGTGCGGCGATCGCGGCGCGCGGCATCGTCGAGCCGCCGGTCGGCGAGGCGGAGGAGGTCGCGACGACCGGGGTGCGGGCGATCGTCGACGGCCGCACGGTCCTCGTCGGCAAGCCCGCCTTCGTGGCGGAGAGCGTCGAAGGGCTGGAGCGGGCGACCCTCGAGCCCGGCGAGGCGGCCGTCTACGTCGGTGTCGATGGCGCGTTCGCGGGGGCCGTCATTCTGCGCGACCGGCCGCGACCCGAGGCGCGGGAGACGCTCGCCGCGCTGTCGGCGCTCGGCATCCAGCGCACCCTCGTCGTCACCGGGGACGTGAGCGACACCGCCGAGTCGATCGCCGCCGAGGTCGGCATCGCGGAGGTGCACGCGGAGTGCCGCCCCGAGGACAAGGTGCGGATTCTGCGCGAGCTTCCCGAGCGCCCCGTCATGATGACCGGCGACGGGGTCAACGATGCGCCGGTGCTCGCTGTCGCCGAGGTGGGCATCGCGCTGGGCGCGCGCGGCACGACCGTCGCGAGCGAGTCCGCCGACATCGTGCTGCTGCTCGACGACCTGCACGGCGTCGCCCGCGCCGTCGCGATCGGCCAGCGCACCGTGTCGATCGCGCTGCAGAGCATCTGGATCGGCATCGCGATCAGCATCGGGCTCATGCTGTTCGCGCTCACCGGCTCGCTGCCCGCGATCGTCGGGGCGGGACTCCAGGAGGTCGTCGACCTCGTCGCCATCCTGGCGGCGCTGCGCGCCCTGCGACCCGGACGGCGCGAAAAATCAGTAGCCCAGGAACACGTCCGTGCGGGGGTGTCGGACACCCGCGCGATGGAGGGCGCGGCGCAGGGCTCCCACGAGTGACGGCGGGCCCGACAGGTAGGAGGTGCGTGCGGGCGCGTCGGGCACGGCGGCCAGGATCGCCTCGGCGCTCAGACGATCCGGGCCGATCCAGCTCCAGCCCGGCCGCAGCTCGGCGGGCTCGTCGGGGGAGGCGATGACGACGCGCGCGCCGCTGCGCTCCAGCTCGGGCAGATAGGCGAGCTCGGCGCTGTCGGAGACCGCGTAGACCACGACGACGTCCGGGGCGACACCGCGCTCCCGGCCGTCGGCCGTCAGCTGCTCGAGGTGTCCGATGAACGGCGTGATGCCGATCCCGCCCGCGACGAGCAGCAGGGGCGCGGCGGGGTCGCGGGGCAGCACGAAGTCGCCGCCGACCGAGGTTGCGCCGAGGCGCGCTCCCGGCTCCAGCGCGAGCAGGCGCTGCTTGAAGCTGGAGGCGGGCGGCGTCACGCGCACGCCGATCCTGAGCCGATCGTCTGCGGCGGAGGCGATGCTGAACATTCGTCGGTCGCCGCGACCGTCGGATCGCCGATGCGGCAGGGCCAGCTCGATGAATTGGCCCGCCGTGAAGCGCACCGGCGCGAGCGGCCGCAGCTCGAACTCCCAGCTCGTCGGGGTCAGCTGGCGCTTGGCCAGGAGCTCCAGGCGGATTCCGCGACGCTGGCCGAGGAGGAACGACACCGCGTTGCCGACGATCAGCGCGAACTCGGGCGTCGAGCTGATCGGGCCGAGAGTGAGCGCTCCCAGCTCGAGCGAGCCCGTCGAGAACGGCACGCTCAGGATCACGGCGACCAGCGCGCCGATGAGGACCTGCTGGCGTCGTCGCGGCGGCAGCGTGAGCGGCTCGCTCAGCATGAAGCCGACGAAGAAGATCAGGGGCGACGAGGCGAGCGCGAAGCCGAGCGCGGTGCCGAGGTCCGAGCCGGCGCTGAGGTACCGGGTCAACAGGATCGCGGTGGCGACCGCCACGGCGACCGCGCCGAGAGGCAGATGGCGCGTCCGGAACAGGATGAGCGCCGCCGCGATTGCGACGAGCGGCAGCAGGGGCGGCGTGCCGACCCACCAGGTCGCCGTCGTGAGCCCGAACACGCCGGCGACGAAGACGCCCGTCGCGGCGGGGTTGAACAGGTGACGCCCGCGCACCGCCAGCAGGTACTTGCTGGACGCGGCGATCGCCCCGGCGCCCGCGCTCGCCGCCAGGCTCCACGGGTCCAGGCTCGCCGGAAGGATGAAGAACACCAGCAGGGCGGTGATCGTCGACGAATCGTAGTGCGGGCTCACGCGCGCGATGCGGGCGGCGGCGAGGTTGGCGGCATGGGTGGCGACGAGCAGCACCGCGAGCGAGCCGAGCAGTTCGAGCGGCGTGAAGGCGAGCTCGCCGAATGCGGCGAGTCCGAGCGCCGCGACGACGAGCAGGCTGAGGCTCGCGATCACCAGCCGGTAGGTCGTCAGATGGCCGAGAAATCGATCGAGGGGGGTGATCACAGGAAGAGCTCTCCGGGGAAGTCGGCGGAGACGTCGAAGCGTCCGTCGGCGAACAGTCTGACGTGTTCCACGCGATGCCGCCGGAGGAAGGCCGGGTCGACGTCGAAGAACAGCGCCGTGGCGGCGCCGTCGGCGACGAGCGCGGAATCGGCGATCGCCCAGGTCGCCACGACGTGCGGGGTCGGCAGGCCGGTGATCGCGTCCAGCACGTGATGGTTCACGTCGGCCCAGCGCCGACGATTGGTGGCGCTGGCGCACAGCGCGCGGCGGCCGGGCTCCGCGACGCCGACCGCGCGTCGCGGATCGGCGGGGTGCTCGAGGGCGATCCGGAGACCGAGCTCGCCGCAGCCGCGCAGGTCGCCGCTGGCGTCGATGAGGTACTCGGCGATGTCGGCGAGGTCCAGGAGCTCGGCCACCAGGTCGACGAGGTAGCCCTTGCCGGCGGCGCCGACATCCAGCAGCGCGCCCGCCGTGGTCTCCAAGTGATCGCCGTCCCAAGCCAGGACCTCATCCCAGGCGGGCACGGCGGTCTCCGGCGCCAGGCGCAGCTCGGCGCCGGCGCCGTAGCCGAGCCGATCGAGCTGTCGGGCCACGAGCGGCGACACCCGCCCCGCGGTGGCCTCGTACAGCTCGCGGTAGAGGCCGATCAGCGGCGGAGCATCGGCGGGCAGCCGGTAGCGGCCGGCGGAGCTGGCGATCCGGTGCACGAGCGAGTCCATTCGGAACCGCGACCAGTCGCGATCGAAGCGGTCGATCCGGTTCGACACCGCGGCGGCGAGCGACTCCGGGAGCGGCGCGCGCGTGTCGATGCGCCACGTCGTGCCGATCGCCTCGAAGCGCCAGGCGACGGGGAGCGGGTCGACAATCAGCTGTCGAGCGCTTCCGACTTGATGGCGTCCAGGGCCGTCATGAAGCCCTGCGTCGTCAGGGAGGCGCCGGCCACCCGCGAGACGGAGATCTCGTCGAGGGGGACGCCGACGACCTCGCTCGCGATGCCGGCCGCGAACAGCGACTGGAACTCCGCGGCCTGCGGGTCGGTCGCGTCGCCGGTCACGTCGACCGCGGTCACCACGTCGTCCCGCAGCGACACCGTGACGACGATCGACTCGGCGCCGCTGGGCGCCTGGTAGTCGCCCGTCGCCGTGTAGTCGCCGTCGGCATAGCCGCCGGACCCGGTCGTCGTGACCGCGTCGCTGGCGGTCGCGCATCCGGTGAGGGCGACGCTGATGCCGAGGCCGGCGATCCCGACGCTCGCGAGGCGGGGGTGGGAGATCATGGGGGCTCCTGAGGTGATCGGGGGCTCTGGTCTGCTGCCACCAGCCTTCCAGTCCGGCGCCCGGTTTCGCTGTGCGGATGCCGCGAGGCCGTGATGGACTGCCGATGAATCCGGCGGCGAGGTCAGGCGGGGATGCGCTCCCCGCGCGCCCAGACCGCGTCGACGTTCCACTCTTCGTCCAGCACCACGAGATCGGCGGCGAATCCGGGAGCGAGGCGTCCCAGGCTGTCGTCGAGCCCGAGCACGCGCGCGGGGGTCGAGGTGAGCGCGGCGACGGCATCGGCGGGAGGCACTCGTGCGGCGGTGATGGCGGTGCGCAGGGCGACGTCGAGGGTGAGCGTCGAGCCGGCGAGCGTGTCGGTGCCGTTGAGGACGGCCCGGCCGTCCTTGACCACGACGTTGAGTGACCCGATCGAGTAGAACCCGTCGGCGCTGCCCGCGGCCGCCATCGCGTCGGTGACGAGCACGATTCGCTCGGGGGCGGCGCGGAAGGTCATCTCGAGCACCCCGGGGTGCACGTGGATGCCGTCGGCGACGAGCTCGATCGCCACGTTCGGGTCGTCGAAGGCGGCCACCAGGGGCCCGGGGTCGCGATGGTGAATCCCGGGCATCGCGTTGAAGGCGTGCGTCAGCAGTCGCGCCCCGTGCGCGAAGGACTGGCGCGCGGTCTCGTAGTCGACCTCGGTGTGGCCGATCGCGACCACCGTTCCGGCCGCGGTGAAGCGGTCGATCGACTCGAGCGCGCCGGGGAGCTCGGGCGCGATCGTGATCTGGCGCAGCGTCCCCTGGGCGGCGTCGATCAGTCGGGCGTCCACCTCGGGGTCCGGCGGGATGAGGAACTCCTGAGCGTGGGCGCCGCGGCGCCGCACCGCCAGGTACGGGCCCTCGAGGTGCGAGCCGAGGATGAGCGGATCCTGCGCGGCGAGTTCGGCGACCGTGCGAAGGCTCGCCGTCAGGGTGTCGAGCGGATTCGCGACGAGCGAGATCACGCTCCGCGTCGTGCCGTGGGCGCGATGCGTGGCGAGCGCGGTGCGAATCGACTTCGGACCGTCGTCGAAGGCGTACCCGCCGCCGCCGTGCCCGTGCAGGTCGATGAAGCCGGGGGTCAGCCAGGCGCCGCCGACGTCGACGCGCTCGACCCCCGCGACCATGTCATCGTCCGGGGGTGCGCCGGCGCCGGTGGCGGTGATCGTGTCGTCGTCGATCAGCAGCCAGCCGCGGCGCTCGCCGTCGAGGTCGAGCAGTCGAGCGTTCTCGAAGAGCAGGGGCATGTGTTCCTCCCGGAGGTCAGCGGAAGATGATCGTCCGCGCGCCGTCGAGCAGCACGCGATCCTCGCTGAACCATTTGACGGCCTGGGTGAGGGTTCGGCTCTCCTCGTCCTGCCCGATGGCGACGAGCTCGGAGACGGTGCGCGTGTGATCCACCCGCACGATGTTCTGCTCGATGATCGGGCCCTCGTCGAGGTCGCTCGTCACGAAGTGCGCGGTCGCACCGATGATCTTCACCCCGCGGGCGTGCGCCTGCTTGTACGGGTTGGCGCCCTTGAAACCGGGAAGGAACGAGTGGTGGATGTTGATCACGCGTCCCGCGAGCGCCTCGCACAGCTCGGGCGAGAGGATCTGCATGTAGCGCGCCAGCACCACGAGCTCGATGTCGTGCTCCTCGACGACCTCGAGGATGCGCTGCTCGAAGGCGAGCTTCTGGCCCGGGCTCACGACCGGGTGCGACTCGAACGGCACTCCGTAGAACGAGGCGAGCTCGCCGAGATCGGGGTGATTGCTGAGGACGAGCGGGATGTCGACGGCGAGCTGGCCGGCGCGCTGGCGGAAGAGCAGATCGTTGAGGCAGTGGCCGGACTTCGAGGCGAGCACGAGCGTGCGCAGCGGACGGCCGACGACGTCGAGCTGCCACTGCATCTGGTAGTGCTCGGTCACCGGCGCGAGGGCCGCCTCGAACTCGTCACGGCTGGCCGCGGACTCGACCTGGAGCCGCATGAAGAACGTGCCCGTGTCGTCGCTGGAGAACTGCTGCGACTCGGTGATGTTCCCCGCGGCCGCGACAATGGCGCCGCTGATCGCGTGGACGATGCCGGGCTTGTCTTCGCAGACGAGTGTCAGGATCCAGTGCGTCGGGGTGGTCACGCTTCCAGCGTAGGGCAGGCGTTCGGCCGGGTCGTGCAGAGGTCGACGTGTCCGGCCGCGGCGCGGCAGCGAGTGGGACGAGCGCGAACGTCGACGACTCCATAGACTCGTCGGGAGCCCGCGTCACGCGCGCTCCCGCGGCCGGCGATACGCGCCACCCCCTCGTTCTCGAGAGTTCTGTTATGTCGACTTCTTCTGCGCCCACCACGGCCACGGCACCCTTTCCGCTCGGGCGGCTTCTCGTCCTGACCGGCGCCATCTTCGTCTCGGTGTCGAGCGAGTTTCTGCCGACCGGTCTGCTGCCCGACATGGCGCGCGATCTTGACGTCTCCGAGTCCCGCGTCGGCCTGCTCGTCACGATCTTCGCGCTCACGGTCGTCGTCAGCACCGCCCCCCTGGCGGCGATCACCCACAGGTACTCGCGCAAGTGGCTGATGGTCGTCCTGCTCGGGATCTTCGCGGTGGCGAACGTGCTGGCCGGCGTCGCCCCGAGCTACGAGTTCCTGGTCGGGGCGCGCATCCTGGGCGGTCTCGCCCACGGGCTGTTCTGGGCCGTCACGGGGCCGTACGCCTCCCGGCTCGTTCCGCGCACGCAGCTCGCCAAGGCGATCTCGATCACCAACGCCGGCGGCACGGCCGCGTTCATCCTCGGGGTGCCGGTCGGCACAGCGCTCGGCCACGCGCTCGGCTGGCGTGCCGCGTTCGTCGTGATGGCGCTCGTCGTGGTGGTCTTCGCGGCGCTCGTCGTGCTCTACCTGCCGCCGGTCGAGCACCGTGTTCCGCTGGCCACCGGCGAGATCGCGACGTCGGCGCGCAAGGATCCGACGCTGCCCGGCATCGTCATCGTCTGCCTCACCGTCGTGCTCGTGGTCACCGGTTACAACGTGTTCTCCACCTACATCGCGCCGTGGTCGATCGAGGTCGCGGGGATCGTGCCCGACCTGGTTCCGGTCATCCTGCTGGTCAACGGGATCGGCGGGGCGCTCGGGCTCGCTCTCGCCGCGGCGTTCGGCGACCGCGCGCCGCAGGCGACGCTCATCGCGATGCTCGTCGGGGTGGGTGCGAGCATGGCGGCCGTCTCCATCTGGGGCAACGGCTTCGTGGCCGCCTTGATCCTGCTGGCGCTGTGGAGCGTCTCGTTCGGAGGCATCCCCGCCATCATGCATGCGCGCATCCTGCACACGGCCTCGCTGCGACTGCGCGACATCGGGGCGGCGTGGCTCACGACCGCGTTCAACGTCGCGATCGCCGTGGGGGCGCTTGTCGGCGGCCTGCTGCTCGACGAGGTGGGCATCGAGGTGCTGCCGTGGGCGGCGGTGCTGCTGTTCGTCTGCGCCCTCGTCTTCGTGCTGCTCACCGATCGGATCCGCCTGGCTCCGCATTCGGGCGAGCAGCGCAGCGTCGCGTAGACTGGGGCGCGTCGCGACTGGCGTTCGGATGGGTCACCATCGGGGAGCGACGATCACGTGAACGGCGGCCGTACGCCTGGGCCGCCCCTGCACCAACCAGGTAGTTTTCTCGTGAACGTTAGGAGCGCCCGTGTCCATCCCCTCCACTTTCAATTCGCCGCTGTCTGAGGTCGACCCGGAGGTCGCCGAGGCCCTCGAGCTCGAGCTGGCCCGCCAGCGCTCGACGCTCGAGATGATCGCGAGCGAGAACTTCGTGCCGCGCGCCGTCCTCGAGGCGCAGGGATCGGTGCTCACCAACAAGTACGCCGAGGGCTACCCCGGCCGCCGCTACTACGGCGGCTGCGAGTTCGTCGACATCGTCGAGACGCTCGCCATCGAGCGGGCCAAGGCGCTGTTCGGCGCCGAGTTCGCCAACGTGCAGCCCCACTCGGGGGCGAGCGCCAACGCCGCGGTGCTGAGCGCGATCGCGCAGCCCGGCGACCGCATCCTGGGTCTCGAGCTGGCGCACGGCGGCCACCTCACCCACGGCATGCGCCTCAACTTCTCGGGCAAGCTCTACGAGGCGCACGCCTACGGCGTCGATCCCGAGACGATGAAGATCGACATGGCCACGGTGCGCGAGAAGGCGCTCGAGGTGAAGCCGCAGGTGATCATCGCCGGCTGGTCGGCCTACCCGCGTCAGCTGGACTTCGCCGCGTTCCGCGCGATCGCCGACGAGGTGGGCGCCAAGCTCTGGGTCGACATGGCGCACTTCGCCGGTCTGGTGGCCGCGGGACTGCACCCCTCGCCGGTGCCGCACGCGCACATCGTCTCCTCGACCGTGCACAAGACGATCGGCGGCCCGCGCTCGGGCTTCATCCTGACCAACGACGCCGACATCGCCAAGAAGATGAACTCCAACGTCTTCCCCGGCCAGCAGGGCGGCCCGCTCATGCACGTGATCGCGGCGAAGGCGACCGCGTTCAAGCTGGCGGCCGAGCCGGAGTTCCGCGACCGCCAGGAGCGCACCATGCGCGGCGCGGCGATTCTCGCCGACCGCCTCACCCAGCCGGATGCGAAGGCCGCCGGCATCGACGTCCTCTCCGGCGGCACCGACGTGCACCTCGTGCTGGTGGACCTCCGCCACTCGGAGATGACCGGCCAGGATGCGGAGGACCGTCTGCACGAGGTCGGCGTCACCGTCAACAAGAACTCGGTGCCGAACGACCCGCGCCCGCCGATGGTCACCAGCGGTGTCCGCATCGGAACGCCCGCGCTCGCGACCCGCGGCTTCGGCGACGCCGAGTTCACCGAGGTGGCCGACATCATCGCCCAGACCCTCATCCCGGGCTCGGACCTGGAGGCGCTCCGCACGCGTGTCGAGACGCTCGCGAATGCCTTCCCGCTGTACGAAGGCCTCTCCTCGCCGGGCACCTGGCGATGACTGCGATCCGACTCGACGGCGTCGCGACCGCGACCGCGATCAAGGCGGAGCTCACCGAGCGCGTCGCGGCCCTGCGGGCGGCGGGCATCGCGCCGGGCCTGGGGACCCTGCTGGTCGGCAGCGACCCCGGATCCGTCTCCTACGTCGGCGGCAAGCACCGCGACTCGGCCGAGGTCGGGATCGAGTCGATCCGGGTGGAGCTTCCCGACACGGCGAGCGAGGCGGAGGTGCGCGCCGCGATCGCGGGGCTGAACACCGACCCCGCCGTCACCGGCTTCATCGTGCAGCTGCCGCTGCCGAAGGGCATCGACGAGAACGCGATGCTCGAGCTGATCGATCCGGCGAAGGATGCCGACGGCCTGCACCCGACCAACCTGGGCCGGCTCGTGCTCGGGGTGGCGAACGAGATGAACTCGCCGCTGCCGTGCACCCCGGCGGGCGTCGTCGAGCTGCTGCGCCGCCACGATGTTCCGATCGCGGGCAAGCACGTCACGATCATCGGGCGCGGCCTCACGGTCGGGCGTCCGCTCGGCCTCGTCTTCACCCGCAAGGGCGTGGATGCGACCGTCACCCTCACGCACTCGCGCACGGTCGACCTGGCCGCCGAGGTCCGCCGCGCCGACATCGTGGTGGCGGCGCTCGGCATTCCGCACTTCGTGCAGCCGGACTGGATCAAGCCCGGCGCTGCCGTGCTGGATGTCGGGGTCACCCGTGTCGGCACCACCGACTCGGGGCGCGCCCGCCTGCACGGCGACGTGCACCCGGACGTGGCCGAGGTGGCGGGCTGGCTGTCGCCGAACCCCGGCGGGGTCGGGCCGATGACGCGCGCGCTGCTGCTGCAGAACGTGGTCGAGGCGGCCGAGCGGCTTTGAGCTGCGGCCCGCTCCGCGCGCGCTACGCGGCGCCGGCGGCGAGGGTGAAGCGCACCGCCTGACCGGGGCGCAGCTGCGCGAGCGTGTCGAGGTCGGCCTCCGTGACGACGGCGATCACCGGATAGCCGCCGGTGGCCGGGTGGTCGGGGCCGAGGATCGTCGGAGCGCCGTCGGGGGAGACCTGGATGGCGCCCGGCAGCATCCCCTCGCTCGGCAGCTCGCGGTCGTCGACCCGGGTGAGCGCGGGGCCGTCCAGGCGGATGCCGGTGCGGTCGGCGCGCGCCGACACCACCCACTCCTCGGCCAGCAGCGCGTGCCACGCTGCGGCCGTGAACCAGGACTGCCGCGGTCCCGGACGCAGCGCGATCGTGCGCGCCCCCGTGCTCGGAGGGTCGACGGGCACGAAGTCGACCGCGGGGATCGGAAGCGCGGGCTCCGGGCCGAGGGGCAGCTGGTCGCCGGCGGTCAGAGGTTTCGGGCCGAGCGCGGCCAGGGTGTCGCGCGAGCGAGATCCGAGCACCGGGTGCGCCGCGATCCCGCCGCGCACCGCGAGGTAGCCGCGCGCGCCGTGCGTCGCGAGCCCGAGCCGCAGCTCGGCGCCTGCCGCGGCGTGCGTTGCGGTGTGCGGCTCGACGCGCATCCCGTCCAGGTCCGCGGCGAGCCAGGCGCCAGTCAGCGCGAACCAGGTCGGGGCCGCGAAGCGCAGGCGCGCCCCGCCGAGCAGGAGCTCGAGACCCGCGGCGCTCGCCGGATTGCCGAGCAGGCGGTTGCCGAGCGCGAGAGCGCCGCGATCCATGGCGCCCGAGACGCCGACCCCGTCGCGGAGGTGGCCAGGTCGGCCGAGGTCCTGCACGAGAGCGAGCGGCCCCGGCTCGATGATGTGAAGGCTCATGGCACCGCCTCGAAGCGCACGCGCGTGCCGGGGGAGAGCAGCGCCGCGGGCTCGCGCGCGGCATCCCAGAGCACCGCGTCGGTGCTGCCGATCAGCTGCCAGCCGCCGGGGGAGGCGCGCGGGTAGACGCCCGAGAACTCCGCCGCGAGCGCCACCGAGCCGGGTTCCACGCGCGGGCGCGAGGTCGCCCGGCGGGGCAGTTCGAGTCCGAAGTCGGGCGAGACGAGGTAGCCGAAGCCGGGTGCGAACCCGGTGAATGCGCACACCCAGGTGCTTGCCGCGTGGCGCTCCGCGAGCTCCTCGGCGCTGAGCCCGACCGCGGCGGCCGCCTCGGCCAGGTCCGGCCCGTTGTAGCGCACCGGGATCGACACCACGGGGGCGTCCGCGTGCCCGCCAGCGGCTGGCTCCGGGTCGCCGACGCCGCGCAGCCAGGCCTCGATCGCGCGAAGGGACATCCCCGGCTCCACCCGCACGAGCACCGTGCGGGCCGCCGGGACGAGCTCAATGACGCCGGGCGGCACGGTGCGCTCCATCGCGCGGGCGGCGGCCATCGTGCGCTCGAGCGTGTCGTACTCGGCGAGCAGCGCCCGGTCGCCGAAGGGCAGGACTCTCACGCGAACGCCCGCAGGTCGATTCCCTCGGCTTCGAGGGCGGCGCGCACGGCGCGGGCGAGCCGTGCGGCGCCGGGGGTGTCGCCGTGCACGCAGAGCGAGGCGGCCTCCACCGTGATCTCGGTGCCGTCGAGGGCGGTGACGCGGTGCTCGCGCGCGAGCCGCACGGCGCGAAGAGCGACCACCTCAGGATCGCTCAGCACGGCGCCCGGTTCGCCGCGCGGGGCGAGCCGGCCGTCCGGCAGATAGCCGCGGTCGGCGAAGGCCTCGCGCACGAAGCGCACTCGGAGCCGATCGGCGGCTGCCTCGATCGCGCTGTGGGGCAGTCCCACCAGCGGCAGTCCGGCGGCGGCCGCCACCCGCGCCACCACCTCCGCCTGCTCAGGGTCGATCGCGATCCTGTTGTACAGCGCGCCGTGCGGCTTCAGATAGCGCACCTCGACCATCGCGCCGACGGCCACCTCCGCGAGCGCGCTGAGCTGCGCCTCCAGGTCGGCCTGCAGCGCGTCGGGCGACGGATTCATCGGGCTGCGGCCGAAGTTCTCGCGATCCCGATACGAGGGATGCGCACCGACGGCCACCCGGTGCTCGCGCGCCCGGCGCACCGTGACCGCCATCGTCTCGACATCGCCGGCATGAAAGCCGCAGGCGACGTTGGCGCTGGTGACCTGGGCGGTGAGCTCGGCGTCCTCGCTCATGCCCTCGCCGAGGTCGGCGTTGAGGTCGATCGCTGCCATGCGCGCCAGTCTAGGCAGGGCGTCGGGGCGCCCGCTCGGCCGCTCCGGCGCCGTTCCCCGGGCCGCGACGCTGGCGCGGCCGGGGCTCGGCGGCGGCCCCGATCAGAAAAAACCGGCGACACGCCGAAATCACAACATCTAGGTAATTACATCAGTGGAATTCCCGGTATATAGTGAAGGACCAACTCACCGGTCGAGGCTTTTCCAGCTCCGGACGGCGTAGGGGAACCGCTGAAATGAGGAGGCTCACATGAACGACGTCGACACCGTTGGTGGTTACGCTGTCCCGGTCGATCCGATGGACGACCTGCAGTGTGAGAGCTGCCAGTAAGGCACACCACTGACCCCGGCCACGGCCGGGAACGAGAATTCCGAAGCCTCGGGCGCCGCATGGCCCCGGGGCTTCGGTCGTTCCCGCCGGGCCGCCGGCCTCCGAACCGTGCGGCGCGCGCCGGTAGGCTGTGACGCGTGTCCGTGAACCCCGAAATCCAGGGTCGCAGCTACCCGACGACCGAGCCGTACATGGTCGGTCGCGAGAAGGTGCGCGAGTTCGCTCGCGCCGTGCTGTCGACGAGTCCGATCAACCTCGACCCCGAGGCCGCGCGTGCGGCCGGCTACGCCGACGTGGTGGCGCCGCCCACCTTCCCGGTGGTGGTGCAGGAGCACACGCTCGCGCAGCTGCTCGCCGACGAGGACGCGGGCATCGACTTCTCGCGCGTCGTGCACGGCGACCAGCGCTTCAGCTACACGCGCCCCGTCGTCGCCGGGGATGAGCTGCGCGCCACCATGACCGTGACGAGCGTCAAGTCGCTCGGCGGCAACAGCATGGTGACCGCGTCATCCGAGATCGTGGATGCCGAGGGCGCGCACGTCGTCACCGCCATCTCGACGCTCGTCGTCCGAGGAGATGAGTCATGAGCGCCCTGCCCGATCGTTCCGCCCTCGCCGTCGGCGATGTCGTCGCCGAGTCGAGCTTCGGTCTCACCCGCGACAATCTGGTGCGCTACGCCGGCGCCTCCGGCGACTTCAACCCGATCCACTACCGCGACGACGTCGCCGCGAGCGTCGGGCTTCCCGGGGTGCTCGCCCACGGGATGCTCACCATGGGCTTCGCGGTGCAGCCCGTCGTCGAGTGGCTCGGCGGCGACAGCGGCAGGATCCTCGACTATCAGGTGCGCTTCACCCGCCCGGTCGTCGTGGATCCGGAGACCGGAGCGGTCGTCAGCGTCAGCGCCAAGGTGGGCGCCCTCGACGACGCCGGAGTGCGCATCGACCTCACGGTGAGCTGCAACGGCCAGACCGTGCTCGGCAAGGCCCAGGCCGTCGTCGCCCTGCCCGCGTGACCGCCGACGTGACCGAGCTCGCCGCGCTGACCACCCTTGGGGTCGGCGGCGCGGCCGCGCAGCTGGTCACGCCCGCGACCCGCGCCGAGCTGCTCGACGCCGTGCAGTCCGCATGGTCCGAGCCGGAGGACTGGCTGCTGCTCGGCGGCGGCTCCAACGTGGTCATCGGCGATGACGGCTTCGACGGCACCGTGGTTCGGGTCGCCAGCCACGGCATCGAGCGGCTGCCCGGCGAACCGCCGCGCGTGCGCGAGCCCGGCGCCCCCGAGCACCCTGCCGGAGACGGGGCGCGCGAGCGCACCGTGCGTCTGCGGGTGGAGGCGGGCGAGAGCTGGGACGACGTCGTCGCGCACACCGTCGAGCAGGGCTGGGCGGGCATCGAGGCGCTCTCCGGCATCCCCGGCAGCGCGGGAGCCGCGCCCGTGCAGAACATCGGCGCCTACGGGCAGGAGCTCGCCTCCAGCCTGACCGCGATCGAATTCCTCGACTTCGAGACCGGCGAGCTGTCGCGGATCCCCGCAGCGGCGCTCGGCCTCGGCTATCGCACGAGCGCGCTCAAGCGCGGGCGATTGGGGCTGGTGGTCTCCCTCGAGCTCGCGCTCTTCGAGCCGGCACCCGGGCAGGCAGCGCTCTCGCAGCCGATCGCCTACGCGCAGCTTGCCGACGCCCTCGGCGTCCGCCTCGGCGACCGCATCCCGGTGCGCGAGGTGCGGTCCGCGGTGCTCGAGCTGCGGGCGAGCAAGGGGATGCTCTGGAATCCGAGCGACCCCGACTCGCGCAGCGCTGGGTCGTTCTTCACGAACCCGGTCGTGAGCGAGCACTTCGCGCGCGGCCTGCCGAGCGATGCCCCGCGCTGGCCGACCGCACCGGAGGAGCCGGATCGGGTGCTGCCGCTCGGCGCCGAGGTGCCGAGCCTGGCGCGGCCCGCCTCGGGCGAGTACCTGGTCAAGCTCTCCGCCGCCTGGCTGATCGAGCGGGCCGGCGTGACGCGCGGGTTCGCGCTGCCGGGCTCCCGGGCGGCGATCTCGAGCAAGCACACCCTGGCGATCGTCAACCGCGGTGGCGCCACCGCGGCCGAGATCGTGCAGCTCGCGAGCTACGTGCAGACGCGCGTGCTCTCGCAGTTCGGCGTGGTCCTGCATCCCGAGCCGGTGCTCGTCGGAGTGCACCTCTAGTCCCGCTACGCTCGAACAATGCCTCACATCGCCGTGCTCGGAAGCGCCAATCTCGACTTCGTGGTGACCCAGCCGCGGCTCGCGAAACCGGGGGAGACGATCTTCGGCCACGACTTCGTCACCGTCCCCGGCGGCAAGGGCCTGAACCAGGCCGTCGCGGCGGCACGCGCCGGCGGCGACGTCACCTTCCTCGGCGCCGTCGGCGCCGACGATGCGGGTCGAGTGCTTCGCGAGTGCCTCGCGGGCGAGGGCATCGACCTGGCCGGGCTCCTCGAGGTCCCCGGCCCCACCGGCACCGCCCACATCGCGGTCGTCGACGACGGCGAGAACTCGATCGTCGTGGTCCCGGGCGCGAACGCCGCCGTCACGGAGCTCGACGACACGACGCGCTCGCACATCGCCGGGGCCGCCGCGCTCGTGCTCCAGCTGGAGCGTCCGCTGGAGCTCGTCGCGGAGGCGCTCGCCTTCGCCCGCGCCTCCGGGGTTCGCACCGTCCTCACCCCGGCGCCGGCGCGCCCGCTGACGGCCGAGCTGCTCGCGCTCGTCGACATCCTGGTTCCGAACGCCGGGGAGGCGTGCGAACTGGCGGGCGTCGGCGACGAGCTCGCCGCGGCGCGGGCTCTGAGCCTGCAGGCGGCGACCGTGATCATGACGCGCGGTGAGCACGGCTCGGTGATCGCGCGGGCGGGAGAGATCGTGGCCGAGGTGCCGGCGCGGAAGGTGACCCCGGTCGACACGACCGCGGCGGGCGACACCTTCGTCGGGGCCCTGGTGGCCCGGCTCGTGGCCGGGGATGAGCTCGAGGATGCGGTCGGCACGGCCACCGTGGCCGCCTCGATCGCGGTGACGCGGCCCGGCGCCACCAGCTCCATCCCCACCTGGGACGAGGTCGCCGCCGCGCTCTGAGCGCAGGGCCCTACAGGATCCCGAGTTCCATCGCGCGCGTGACGGCGCGTGTGCGATCGGCGACGTCGAGCTTCGCGAACACGTGCAGGAGGTGCGTCTTCACGGTCGACTCGCCGACGAACAGCCGCTCGCCGATCGCGCGATTGCTGAGGCCGTCGGCGACGAGTCGCAGCACGTCGAGCTCGCGCGGGCTGAGCGCCGCGGCCGGCTCGGGCGGACGCGACGCCCGGGTGACGAGCATCGCGGCGACGCGCGGCGCGAGGGCGACTTCGCCGGCGGCGACCGCGCGCACGCCAGCCAGCAGCTCCTGCTCGGGGGCGGCCTTCAGCAGGTAGCCGCTGGCGCCCGCCTCGACGCCCGCCAGGATGGCATCGTCGGATTCGTAGGTGGTGAGGATGACGACCTTCACCTCGGGGGCGCCGGCCCGGATCTGGGCCGTCGCAGCGTCGCCGTCGAGCTCGGGCATCCGCAGATCCATGAGCACGACGTCGGGTCGCTTCGTGAGCGCCTGCTCGACCGCCTCGACGCCCGTCGTCGCTGTGCCGACGACCTCGACGTCGTCCTCGGCCTCCAGCAGGGCGACCAGGCCCGCACGCACGATCGGGTGGTCGTCGGCGACCAGGATGCGGATCATGAGCCGGCTCCCAGCGGGACGCGCGCCGTGAGCGTCGTGGCGCCCGGAGTTCCGTCGACGGAGACCGTGCCGCCGACGAGTTCGACCCGGGCGGTGAGCCCGTCGAGGCCGAAGCCGGCGCCGCGCCGCACCGTGGGGTCGAAGCCGACGCCGTCGTCGATGACGCGCACCCGGGCGGCGCCGTCATCGATGCTCAGCTCGATGCGGGCGTGCGAGGCGGCGGAGTGCTTGCGCACGTTCGCCAGCCCCTCCTGCGCGCAGCGCAGCACCACGACCTCGACGTCGCGGTCCAGCACGATGCCCTCGGCGGCCTCGAGGGTGACGGTCATCCCCGTCTCGCGCTCGAAGCGCGCGGCGAGTCGAGCGAGGGCGGTCGTGATCCCGCCGCCCAGATCGACGGGGGCGGTGCCGGCCACGAGCGAGCGGGTCTCGGTGAGGGTGTCGCGTGCCGCGGTCTCGAGCATCTCGAGCGCGGCATCGTCGAGGCGCCCGGTGCGGAACTCCCGGCGCGCTTGCTGGGTGAGCAGCACGATGCCGGTGAGGCTCTGCGCGATGGTGTCGTGCAGTTCGCGGGCGAACCGCTCGCGCTCCTCGGTGACGCCGCGGTCGCGGTGCAGCACTTCGAGTTCTCGCTGAGCGGCCGTGAGCTGGTCGACGAGCAGCGCCTTCTCCGCCCCGAATCGGGCGATGCGGGTGATCCAGAGTCCGAGCGCCAGGCTGAAGGTGAGTGACAGCACGACGGTGACGAAGGTGGACAGCAGCGCCGCGGGTGCCGTGCCGAGGTTCACCACGAAGCCCGCGCCCACACTGAGCGCGATGCCGATGTTGGCGATGATCGCGCGCCGCGTGGACGGCGCGAGGGCCCAGACGATCGGGTAGGCGATCGATTGGGCGAAGGCCAGGACGGGGTTGATGGCGACCAGGGCGCCCGTGACGAGGACGGTGACGACGATGAAGATCGACATCGCGTGGTACTGCTCGCGCCGGTACGCCGGGCGCCCGATGGCGAGCCAGGAGATCGCGAAGACGGTCAGGATCGCGTAGCCGACCACCCGATCCGTGCCGTCGGCGAAGAACGTCACGATCCCCGCGAGCACGAGGCTCGAGCCGAGGATCGCGACGTCCCACCACCGCGGGTTGTTCATGTCAGCTATCTTTCCGGATCCACCGGAAGGTGAGGCGCGCGAGCACCAGTCCGACGACGAGCCAGATGCCGGTCGCGATCGCGACCCCCGCGAGGTTCCAGACCTCGCCCGGCTCGAAGGCCTCGAAGTTCTCCGGGAGGAACACCGCGCGCATCCCCTGCGCGAGCCACTTGAGCGGGAACACGCTGGCAACGTTCTGCAGCCACTCCGGCAGGTCGCTGAAGCGCAGGTAGACCCCCGAGATGAACTGCAGGACGAGCACGATCGGGATGATGACGGCGGTCGCGCTCTTGCCGCTGCGCGGCAGACTGGCGAGACCGATGCCGAGCACCGCCGAGGTGGCGACGCCGAGGAAGAAGACCCAGGCGAAGGTCGCCCAGCTCTCCGCATCCGTCGGGAGCGGCACCTGGAAGACGACGCCCGCGACCAGGATGAGCAGCGCGGCCTGCAGGATGCCCGTCACGAGCACCTGCCCGATCTTGCCGACGAAGTAGCTCATCATCGGCAGGGGCGTCCCGGCGAGGCGCTTGAGGGTGCCGTCGCTTCGTTCCATGGCGATGTCGATCGACATGTTCTGAAGTCCCGACAGGAGCACGCCAGCGGCGAGCATCCCGGGCAGGTAGTAGGCGGCCGCCGTCACGGTCTCGCCGTCGGGGTCGAGGCCGAAGCTGGCCTCGCTGAAGGCGACCGAGAAGATCGTCAGCATGACGAGCGGGAACAGGAAGGTGAAGAACACGGTGTCGCCCTGGCGGAAGTACATGGCGACCTCGTAGCGGATGCGCGCGAGTCCGAGCGGGATCACGCGGCCCGGGCGGAGGGGGGCGGTGGCGATGGTCATGCGAGGGCCTCTTCCTGACGCGCGGTCTCGCCGACGAGACCGAGATAGATGTCTTCCAGACTGGGTCGGATCACTTCGAGGCGATCCGGTTCGGTGCCGCCGTTCTGGGCGACGAGTTCGGTGACCCGGGCGGCGGGCCGATCGGTGTGCTCCTCGCGCACCGTGCCCTGCTCGACCCAGCGCACGATCGGCACGCGCGCCTCGGCGCCTCCGATTTCGTCGATGCGTCCGAGGGCGACCAGCCGCCCGCCGGCGACGATTCCCGCCCGGTCGCCGAGTTGCGCGGCCTCGTCGAGGTAGTGGGTGGTCAACAGAATCGTGGTGCCCTCGCGCTTGAGGTCGCGGATGAGGTCCCAGAACTGACGACGCGCCTCCGGGTCGAACCCGGTGGTGGGCTCGTCCAAGAACAGCAGCTCGGGGCGACCGATCACGCCGAGGGCGACGTCGACGCGTCGGCGTTGACCGCCGGAGAGCTTCTTGATCCGCACATCGGCCTTCGACTCGAGCCCGACGGCCGCGATGACCTGGTCGACCTCGCGCGGGTTCGGGTACATGCCGGCGAAGAGTCGCAAAAGCTCGCGCACGGTCGCATTGCCGGTTTCGCCGCTGCTCTGCAGCACAATGCCGAGCCGTGCCTTCCAGGCGAGCCCCCCGTGCTGCGGATCGACGCCGAGCACGCGCGCCTCGCCGCTGGTGCGGTCGCGGTAGCCCTCGAGAATCTCGATCGTGGTGCTCTTGCCGGCACCGTTGGGGCCGAGCAGGGCGAAGGTCTCGCCGCGATGGATGTCAAAGTCGAGGCCGCGCAGTGCGAGCACACCGCCGCGGTACTCCTTGCGGAGATCGCGCACCTCTACCACTGTGTCCGTTGTCATGCCTCAACTCTGCTCCGTGCGAGCGGTCGCGACAACGACGAGGCGGTGGGTTGCGGTATCCACCGGTCGGTGGATACGCGCGCTACCCGAAGAGCTTGTGCAGGCGGGCGATGCCCTCGGCGATGTCGGCGTCGCCGAGCGCATAGCTGAAACGCAGGTACCCGCTCGGCCCGAAGGCCTCCCCGGGCACGGCGGCGACCTCGGTCTTCTCGAGGATCAGATCGGCGAGCTCGAGACTCGTGGTCGGCGTGACGCCGGCCCATTCGCGGCCGAGCAGCCCCGAGACATCCGGGTACACGTAGAACGCGCCCTGCGGCAGCGGCACGGTGATCCCGTCGATCGCGCCGAGCCCCGCGACGATCGCGCGGCGGCGGCGATCGAAGGCGAGGCGCATCTCGTCCACCGCGTCCTGAGGTCCGCTGAGCGCGGCGAGCGCGGCGCGCTGGGAGATGTTGGAGACGTTCGAGGTGAGGTGCGACTGCAGGTTCGCGGCGGCTGTCATCGCATCCTTCGGCCCGACCATCCAGCCCAGCCGCCAGCCGGTCATGGCGTAGGTCTTGGCGACGCCGTTGACGAGGATGGTGCGGTCGGCGAGCGCGGGCGTCGCCTCCACGATCGAGGCGGCGCGAACGCCGTCGTAGACGAGGTTCTGGTAGATCTCGTCGCTGATCACCCAGAGCCCGTGCTCGTCGGCCCAGGCGCCGATCGCGGCCGTCTGCTTGGGCGAGTAGACCGAGCCGGTGGGGTTCGAGGGCGAGACGAACAGCAGCACCTTGGTGCGCGGCGTGCGGGCGGCCTCGAGCTGGTCGACCGTCACCAGGTAGTTCTGGTCGGCTCCCGCGAACACCTCGACGGGGACGCCGCCGGCGAGCGCGATCGCCTCGGGGTAGGTCGTCCAGTACGGCCCCGGCAGCAGCACCTCGTCGCCCGGGTCGAGCAACGTCGCGAAGGCTTGGTAGACCGCCTGCTTGCCGCCGTTGGTCACCACCACCTGCGAGGGGTCGACCTCGAGCGCAGAGTCGCGCAGCGTCTTGGCCGCGATCGCCTCGCGGAGTTCGGGAAGGCCCGCGGCGGGCGTGTAGCGGTGGTTCTTGGGGTCGCGGGCCGCCGCGACGGCGGCCTCGACGACGTGGTCGGGCGTCGGGAAGTCGGGCTCACCGGCCGCGAAGCTAATGACCGGCCGACCGGCGGCCTTCAGCTGCTTGGCCTTGGCGTCGACCTTGAGGGTCGCGGACTCGGCGATGGATCCGATGCGGTGAGAAACGCGCTGCACCCCCTCAGCCTACTCGGCTGGGTTGGTGAGCGGACAGCGGAGCCGGAGCCGCCTACCCCCAGGCGACTCCGGCTCCGTACTACCCGGCGCTCGCTTGGATCAGCCGAGCACCGCACCGCCCTGGGTCCGGCGGTGGTGTGCGATCAGCAGCGCGCTGCCGACGATGAGGAGGCCGAGGATGATCGCCACGAGCAGGGCGATCCCGACGCCGGTGAGCGCGAGGCTCGCGATGTCGGAGCCGTCATCGCCGCCTCCGCCGCCGCCTCCGCCGCCGCCGCTACCGCAGTCGGTGACGCAGCCGGAGTCGTCGGCCCCGTCAGCGTTCGGCCCGACCGTCGCAGACGCGAGGCTGAGCGACAGCAGCTCGCCGCCGTCAAGGACGCCGACGCGCACCGCGGTCTGCGAGAAGTAAGGGTCATCGCTCGGCGCGGTTCCCGCGGGACCGGTGACCGAGGTCTCCTGCACGTTGACCGTGATCGAGACGACGTCTGTGAGCAGATTCTGAATCGAGGACGTGTCGTCGAGCAGCCCATCGAGGGCGGGGTCGACGAGGTTCAGCTCCAGCGCATCCACGAGGTCCGAGATTGCGCCGTCGCCCAGCAGTCGATCGTTCAGCAGGTCTCCGATCGCGCCGACGAAGAGGTTCGCGTTGACGTTGATCGGCAGGCCCAGCACCTGAGCCGTGATGTCGGCGTCGACGCCGATGCCGCTGACGAGTTCGTCGACGGTCGCCGAGATGTCGAGCACGAGACTCGTCGTCAGCGGGTCGAGCAGCCGGGTTTCCTCGGTGCAGACGAGTTCTTCGACGATCTTGTCGACGGTTCCGATGACGTTGCCGAGAAGTCCGCCGAGCACGGGTACCTGAATCACTCGCTCGACGGTCTTGCACACCTCGGTGACGACGGGGGCTTGCGCCACGTTGACGACCAGATCGGCGTGCACGTCGACCGTCAGGTCGCGGATGACATCCTCGACCTTGGCGACGACGTCATCCGCGAGTCCGGAGACCGTGTCGGTCACGGTGTGGAGGACGCGCGAGATCACCGCGTCGGTGAGCAGCTCCGTGTTCACCGGGAGGTTGTTGAGACTTCCGACGTAGTGCTCCAGGTCGATCGAGACGACCCCCGTCTCGAGGTTGAACGAGACGCCGCCGTCGCCGTAGGCGGAGGTGAGGATCGCCGACACGGCGCTGCGCAGCTGGCTCGAGTCGATCGACGCCGAGACGTTCGCGTTGGTGCCGACGAGGTTGAGTGCCGGATTCAGATCCTGAACGAGCGCCGACACCAGTGCGAGGAGCTCGCCATCGTGCCCGCTCAGGTCGTCGATTTCATCGATGACGACGTCGAGCGAACGGTTGACTTTCTCGGTCAGCCGCGCGATCGCCGGGCTGGAGAAGTGGAGCGTCGCGCCAGCGAGGTAGTAGTCACCCTCCGACTCGCCGCCGTCGCGCTCCGCGCGCGCGGCGATCTTCTCGAGCTCCAGGCTGAGGTCGGCGACCGTCTCGGCGAAGGCCGGGGAGATGAGGGCCTGCAGGTCGACCGTCGCCGAGCCATCCGGAATCGAGGCGTCCGAACCGACGCCCAGGCCGCCGTCGCTCGTGACGGCGCCGGACGCGCCCACGGCGGCCCCCGGGTCGGCCAGCGCGAACTGCGCGACGGTGCCGAGTTCGACGGCGTCGCTGAGCGGGATCGTCACCGGCGTGCCGGTGCCGACGGTGACCGCGCTGAGCGCGGTGACCGAGAGCGGGTGCACGACGGTCTGTGTCTCCTCGGTGCCGTCGTTGAAGGCCTGGGCGCCATCGATGCTCACGATGCTGTCGAGAGAGGAGCCGGCGACAGTGCCGGTCAGGAACTGACCCTCCGCGAACGTCGCGTCGGTGTGACTGTCGAGATGCGCAGTGGGGGCGGCGTTCGCCGCGGGGCCCGTGAGAATGAGTGCTCCCGCGAGCGCGAGGGTCCCGACCCCTGCGGCCGCGCGGGGGGTGCGCGAGTGGTGTGTGGTGAACACGATGTGTGCCTTCCTGATCCAAGGAGTGGACGCGGAAGCATCAATCGCGGCGGGGATCGCCAACGACAACCCCGGGGGAGGCCGTGGCCTCCCCGCGGGGGTCATCATTGGGCGAACGATCTCTGCCTGATCTCAGCTTCGTTACGCCCGGTTCGGTGTTTCGTTGTGTCCGGCTGAGTTGGTGGCTCTGCCGTTACAGGAAGAGACAGACCGGTACGCCCTCCATGACGCGGGTTGCGAAACTTTCTCCCGAATTTTCTGAGCGAGCCGCCGCCCCTCGGAGGCTCCCCGCGGGATGCCCTACACTGGTCTCGGTGGTGGAAATCGCCAAGCTTCGTCGTGCCCGGGAACGGTCAGGACGAGCGGTGATTCCCGGCACTGTAGGGCGGTAGCTCAATTGGCAGAGCAGCGGTCTCCAAAACCGCAGGTTGCAGGTTCGATTCCTGTCCGCCCTGCGAGATCTCGGGTCTTCCCCGGGATTCAGCGGCCGAAAGGTGGAGAAAGTGGCACGCAAGGTGGTCGACGAGCCGAGTGAGGACCTCGTCGAGAGTGCCAAGCGGGACCGCGCCGAACGGCGAGGGCCGTTTGCGCGGGTTGCGCTCTTCATCCGTCAGGTCATCAACGAACTCAAGAAGGTCGTCACCCCGACGCGGCGCGAGCTGATCAGTTTCACCGGAGTCGTTCTGGTGTTCGTCGTCATCATGATGGGGATCATCTACGGACTCGACTACGGCTTCGGCTGGCTCGTGTCCTGGGTGTTCGGCGA
>DCRR01000022.1:162988-229546 GCA_002325245.1 Microbacteriaceae bacterium UBA1487
AAGCCGGGCAAGTGGTACGTCATCCACTCCTACGCGGGCTTCGAGAAGCGCGTCAAGCAGAACATCGAGTCGCGTCGTCAGTCGATGGGCATGGAGGACTTCGTCTTCGAGGTCCAGGTGCCGATGGAAGACGTTGTCGAGATCAAGAACGGGCAGCGCAAGCTCGTCACCCGCGTCCGCATCCCCGGCTACGTGCTCGTGCGCATGTTCCTCAACGAGGACAGCTGGTCGGTCGTGCGCCACACCCCCGGGGTCACCGGATTCGTGGGCAACAGCCACAACCCGACGCCGCTGCGCTTCGAGGAGGCCTTCAACATGTTGAAGAGCCTCGTGCAGGTTGTCGAGGCTCCGACGAAGCCCGGTGCCGCCAAGGGCGGTCAGCAGGCCGCGCGCGTCATTCCCGCCGAGGTCGACTTCGAGATCGGCGAGACCATCACGATCAAGGAGGGCTCGTTCGCGGGTCTTCCCGGCACGATCAGCGAGATCAAGCCCGAGAGCGGCAAGCTCACGGTGCTCGTGTCGCTGTTCGAGCGCGAGACGCCGGTGGAGCTCAGCTTCGACCAGGTGACGAAGCTCTGAGCCGCCTGGGCTCGGTCGCGGGCGTCGGCATCGACGTCATCCGCGGGGCACTCATCGGAACGGCGGAGGTCGTTCCGGGCGTGTCCGGCGGCACCATCGCGCTCATCGTCGGGGTCTACGACCGGCTGATCGGCTCCGCCGCGGCGGTGGTGCGCGGCACGGTGTCCGCGATCGTCGATGTGCCGTCCGGGCGGGGAACCGCGCGGGCGCGCGGCCACTTCTCGGCGGTCAGTTGGCGCGTCATCCTCCCTGTGCTGGCGGGCATGGCGGTCGCGGTGCTCGTGGCGTCGGCGCTGCTGGCTCCCGCGATCGACAGCCACCCCGTCGAGACGCGCGCCGTCTTCGTGGGACTGATTCTGGCCTCGCTCGTCGTTCCGATTCGCATGGTCGGGCGGTGGCGTTCGCGCGAGGTGCTGCTGGCGGCGCTCGCGGCGGTGCTCGCGTTCGTGCTGACCGGTCTTCCGGCGGCGGGCGACGCGGAACCTCAGTTGTGGTTCGTCGCGGTGGCCGCCGCGATCGCCATCTGCGCGCTCGTGCTTCCGGGGGTCTCGGGCTCGTTCCTGCTGCTGGCGATGGGGCTGTACGCGCCGACGCTCGACGCCGTGAACGATCGCGATCTTGGCTACCTGGGCGTCTTCGCGCTGGGCGCGGTGCTCGGTCTTGCGAGCTTCGCGCCGCTCCTGCAGTGGCTTCTCGAGCGCCGTCGTCAGGTGACGCTCGCGATCATGACCGGTCTGATGCTCGGCTCGCTGCGCGCGCTGTGGCCCTGGCAGACCGAGACCGGCGGGGTGCTCGCGCCCGAGGGTGCGCAGTTGCCGATGGTGATCGCTCTTGTCGTTGCCGGCGCCGCGCTCGTCGTCGGGTTGCTGTTCGTGGAGTCTCGTCTGGTGCGGCGCCGCATCGCCACCGGTCGCGACGTGCTCGCCGAGAGCACGGCCGAGTAGCTCCCTCGCCTCGCGGCACCCGGGCGATTCGGGTATGCTGACCTGTCGGCTGTGTCGAAATCGACATCGGCCGAAACATCCCTCACCGCACTCCAGGTTCGCTGGTGTGGCGGGAGCGCGTCCGCAGGGCGCACGACAGAGAGTAGAAGCATGGCACCGAAGAAGAAGGTGACCGGCCTGATCAAGCTCCAGATCAATGCCGGCGCCGCGAACCCCGCGCCGCCCATCGGGCCGGCGCTTGGTCAGCACGGCGTAAACATCATGGAGTTCTGCAAGGCCTACAACGCCGCGACCGAGTCGCAGCGCGGCAACGTCATCCCGGTCGAGATCACCGTGTACGAGGACCGCTCGTTCACGTTCATCCTGAAGACCCCGCCCGCCGCCGAGCTCATCAAGAAGGCTGCCGGCGTCGCCAAGGGTTCCGGCACGCCGCACACCGTCAAGGTGGCCAAGCTCACCAAGGACCAGGTTCGCGCGATCGCCGAGCAGAAGCAGGCCGACCTCAACGCGAACGACGTCGAAGCGGCCATGAAGATCATCGCGGGCACGGCCCGTTCGATGGGGATCACGGTGGAGGCGTAATCATGGGAAAGAATTCCAAGTCCTACCGCGCTGCCCTCGACAAGCTCGAAGACGGCAAGTTCTACGGTCCCGACGAGGCTGTTGCCGTCGTCCGCGAGACCGGCTCCGCCAAGTTCAACTCGACCGTTGAGGTCGCGATGAAGCTGGGTGTCGACCCGCGCAAGGCGGACCAGATGGTTCGCGGAACCGTCATCCTGCCGCACGGCACGGGTAAGACCGCGCGCGTCATCGTCTTCGCGACCGGTGCGGCCGCCGAAGCGGCGATCGCCGCGGGTGCCGATGAGGTCGGCGGCGCCGAGCTCATCGAGAAGGTCGCCGGCGGTTACACCAACTTTGACTCGGCCGTCTCGACGCCCGAGCTCATGGGCCAGGTCGGTCGCCTCGGAAAGGTGCTGGGTCCGCGTGGCCTCATGCCGAACCCGAAGACCGGCACCGTCACCCCCGATGCGGCCAAGGCCGTCGCGGAGATCAAGGGCGGAAAGATCGAGTTCCGTGTCGACAAGCACTCCAACGTTCACTTCGTGATCGGCAAGGCGGCGTTCTCGACCGAGCAGCTCGCGGAGAACTTCCACGCCGCGCTCGACGAGATCCAGCGGATCAAGCCGAGCTCGTCGAAGGGCCGCTACATCCAGAAGGCGACGCTCTCGACGACCTTCGGCCCGGGCGTTCCGCTCGACGTCAGCGTGCTCTAAGAGGCACGTTCGACGACAGTTCCTGTTGTCACCCGCACCACAGCAAACGCACCACCGGAAGGGGTCCGCACTCGCGGGCCCCTTCCGTGCTTTCTCGAAGGGGGCCGGATGATCGTCACCGTTCGCCCTGCCCGCGCGGCCGACGCGGAGGCGTTGGCGACACTTGCGGCGCTCACCTTCCCGCTCGCCTGCCCTCCGCACACCACCGAGGCGGCGAAACAGGCGTTCATCGCCGACAACATGAGTCGCGCGAACTTCGAGACCTACCTCGCCGACGACGCCCGGCAGCTCTTCGTCGCCGAGTCGGGCGAGGCTCTCCTCGGCTACACGATGCTGGTGGCGGGGGAGCCGGGCGATCCGGATGTGGCGGCGGCCGTGAGCGCGCGTCCCACCATCGAGCTCTCCAAGGTCTACGTGCACCCCGACGCGCACGGCGGAGGGGTCGCATCCGAGCTCCTGCGCGTGAGTCTCGCGGCAACCGAGGGGACACGGGCCCGCTCGATCTGGCTGGGCGTCAACCAAGAGAACGCCCGCGCGCAGCGCTTCTACGGCAAGCACGGCTTCGCCGTGGTCGGCACGAAGACGTTCCTGGTGGGCGATCGCTTCGAAGAGGACTACGTGATGGAGCGCCCGCTCAGCTGATGACGAGCTTGCGCACCGTGCGTCGCACCGTCCACTCGGTGCGGTCGCCGGCGGCGAGGCGCACGAGTGCGCCGGGCGTCAGTTCGACGCCGGGGCGGCCATCCTCAAACGTGATCGTGGCGTCGCCGGCGAGAACGACAAAGACCTCATCGACCTCGACGTCGCGCATCCCGCCGCGGGTCATCTCCCAGACGCCGAGTTCGGCTTCGCCGACCGTGCCGAGCACGGTGTAGGCGGTCGAGGGTTCGCCCGCCGTGCGCTGATCGGGCGCGACGGCCTCGTGCTGAAGCGCGAGGGCGGTCAGGTCGAGGGCGACGCCCGCGGGCAGCTCGGGCACCGGCACACTCACGAGTCGAAGCCCAGTCCGAGCGCATCGAGAGTGCGCAGGATGAGGTTGCGCCGACCGCCGCGGTGATCCGCCTGATCGAGCGACCAACGGGTGGCCTGGATTCCCATGCTCGCGATCGGTTCGGGCGGAAACGGCGGCGGGAGCTCTCGCATCATCCGCGTCTCGGTTCGTTCGGTCGCGATTCCGTCGAGTCGATCGAGCATCACCTCGGCGGCGAAGCGACTCGCGCCCACCCCGAGACCCGTGAAGCCGAGCGCCGCGGCGACCCGTCCGTCGCGCGCGAGGCGGACGTAGGCGCAGAAACGGGTCGAGCTGTCGATCGGGCCGGCCCAGCGGTGGGCAAAGTGCAGCCCCTCGAGCTGCGGAAACGTCGTGAAGAAGTGGCTGGCGAGTTTGCGGAAGCTCGCGGGGCGATCCTCGTACTCCTCACGGACGCGACCTCCCGCAAAGTAGACGGCGTCGTAGCCGCCGAACAGGATGCGGTTGTCGCTCGTGAGTCGGTAGTAGTGGAACTGGTTGGCGACATCGCCGAGGCCCTGCCGGCCTTCCCAGCCGATCGATTCGCGCTGCGCGGCCGACAGCGGCTCGGTCATGAGCGCGTAGTCGTAGACCGGAACTGTCATCAGGCGGTCCCGCGTCAACAGGCTCGGGAAGACGTTCGTGGCCAGCGCGACGCGGTCGGCGAGCACACGGCCGTGGGAGGTCGTCACGCGCATCCGCTCGCCTTCGCGCTCGAGGCCCGTGGCCGGGCTGTGCTCGTACACCTCGACGCCGAGCGACTCGGCGGCAGCGGCGAGGCCCTCGGACAGCTTGCCGGGATGCACGAGGGCGAGCGACTCCCCGCTCGTGACGACGCCGCCGAGGTAGGTGGGGGAGTCGACGAGGGCGCGCGCGCCGAGCGCGGATACGCGGTGTCGGCCGGGTTCGCTCGCCATCTCGTCGAGCCACTCGAGCTGGTGCTCCTCGGTGGCGACGTCGAGACCGCCGACCCGTTCGAACTCGGCGTCGACGCCGAGCTCGGTGAGGTCGCGCTCGAATCCGGCGAGATTCTCCAGCCCCAGGCGTTCGAGGGTCTCGATTTCCTCCGGCCACCGCGCGCGGCCGTTGTCGGCGCCGTGGGTCAGGCTCGCATCGCAGAACCCGCCGTTGCGACCGGATGCCGCCCAGCCGATCCGCTTCGCCTCCAGCAGCACGACGCGTCGCCCCGGATCGCGGCGCTTGGCGCGCACGGCGGTCCAGAGTCCGGTCAGCCCGCCGCCGACGACGACCAGATCGGCGTCGACGTCACCGCCAAGGCGCGGTCGTTCGGGCCGCTCGCCGAGGTCTTCGAGCCAGGGAACCGCCTGGCGCGACGGCGCGAGCGCGGACGCCAGAAGGGAATCCGGCCACGCGGTGCGGTCAAACACCGTGGGCGTGCGGCGAGTCATGCCAGAACCCTAGTGCGCGGCGGTCAGATCTCCGTGACCTGCAGCTCGATCTTGCCGCGGGTGTGTCCCATTTCGACGGCCAGGTGTGCCGCGGGGTCGTCCGCCAGATCACCGGCGTTCGCGGGGAGCCTAGCGGAGCGCGCGTGACACGGCGGCGGCGGCCGCAGCAGACCATGCCTGTGGGACACACGCGGTCGGGTGGCGGGTCACCCGGCCGGAGCCAGTGGGGGCATCGCCGCTGAAGAGTTCGGGGACCCTGAACTCACACGAGGCCGCAGCGCTCAGAAGTTCCTGCGCCACGAGTCTTGCATCCGCGCGAAAACCAGCGGCACTCAACCCTTCAATGCAGATTGCCGTGTCGTGCGCCCAGACAGACCCGCAGTGGTATGACAACGGCCAGTACGCTGCCTCGCTCGCCGCCATCGTTCGAATGCCGAACCCGGAGCGCATGTCGGGGCGCATGAGGGCGTCTCGGACAAGAAGTTCCTCCGCCGAGTCGAGGATGCCCGTTGCCAGCAGGTGGCCGATGTTGGACGTCAGGGCATCGGCGGGATTCTTCTGTCCGTCCAGCGCCATCGCCGGAAACCTCATGCCGCCACGTTCGACCCAGAACTTCTTCCTGAATCGATCCGAAAGGTCCTCGGCCCAGTTGCGCCACTTCGCGCCCCCCGGGAGATGGAGCATGTCGAGCAGATCGGCTCCCGCTCTCGCCGCCTGATAGGCGTAGCCCTGGACCTCGCAGAGTGCGACCGGACCCACCGCCACGCTTCCGTCCGCGTGTCGGACTGAGTCCGACGAGTCCTTCCACCCCTGGTTGGCGAGGCCAGTTCCGGAGGAGTCGGCATACTCGACGAACCCGTCACCGTCCGCATCCGCGTCTCGTTCGAGCCACGTCAGCGCTGCGAGCAGGTTGTCTTGCAACTCGCGCACAGCTTCCACGGGCAGGCCAGCTTCGCGCGCCTCGTTGAGGAGCACGATCCACAACAGCGTTGAGTCGACGCTCCCGTAGTAGGCGGCGGGAAACTCGAGCCCTTCCCGTGGAATGCTGTGACGCGCATCGCGCAGTTCGTGGAGGATCTTGCCTGGTTCCGCGGCGGCCGCGTTGTCGTATGTCGTGGCCTGGTGCGCGGCAAGAGCCCTCAAGGTGCCGTGGGCGAGCGGGAGGGCTTCGGGCAACAAAAGGCGTGCGGTCCACAGCGCGTCCCGGCCAAAAAGGGTCAGGTACCACGGGGCTCCCGCAGCGGAAAAGACGGCGTCGGGGACCGCGTCGTTCGCCAACATCAGCGAGTTCAGGTCGTCTCGCGCCCTGGTTCGCCAGCGATCCAGGTCTGGGTTGGTCCCGGATGAATGCTCGCTCAGCGCGGACCCGAGAACGCGAGGGGACGGCGGCATGAGCGCGGTCGCATCGTCGATCATGATGAAACTGATGGCGCCCTCCCACGCTTCACCTGGCTCCACCACGATCTGCCAGGTCGCCGACTCGGCCTCGAGCTGATGCGCGGTCGCGCCGCCGGCCACGACGTCGACTGTGAGTCGTCGTGGACCGCTCTCAACCACCACCGCTCCACCGTGAAGTTGTGCCGTCGCGGTTGCCGAGGTCGGTCGCCCGGCGCGCACACTGGGGAGCGGTGCGAATTCGGTCGCAAAGTCGAGTCGGACAGTAGTGCGCAGGGCCTCCTTCGATCCGTTCCGAACCTCAATCGACTCGTTGACGCACCCGAACGACACCACCCGGGTCCTTGTCACGATGACGTGGGGATCCTTGCCCGCATCGTCGACGTTGCGCGCCATGGACACGAAGCAAGCAGTGCGCGCCTCGACCGAAGTCGAGAGGTGTTCGGGTTGTTGTCCCCCCACGGTCAGCGTGAGCGAGTTGATGTAGCGCACATCGGAGTGGATGATGCCGTGCACGCCGGTCCGTGCCTGCCCGTCAGCTGCAGACCACACCTGGGTGGGCGCTTGGACTGCCACGACGTCCTGCGCCAGCGACGGTGTGATTGCGTGCGGCTGCGTCGCCGGGGTCATTCGTCCACTCCGAGGCGCGCGTTGATCGCACTCTCGGAATAGAGACTGTCAACCGCGACGAGTGCGAGCCCGATGAGCGCTGCCTCATCGCCGAGCTCGGAGGCACGGATGGTGAGATGCCTCGTCGCTCGCGGCAGTGTCCCGGCGTAGACGGTCGACCTGATGGCGGCGATGAGCTCTGGTGACACCATGGGCCCGCCCACCACGACGACAGCGGGGTTAATCACGCCGACGACAGTCGCGAGCACCTGGCCGATCAGTTCGCCGGCGCGCCGCAGTTCTGCCGCAGCCGTTGAGTCGCCACGGTCCACGAGGTCGTGGATCTCGCTGATGTGTTCCAGGTGACGGCCCGTTTCGCCGAGTCGCCTGATCAGCGCCGTTCCCGAGGCTTCCGCCGCGAGGCAACCGTCCCTGCCGCAGCGGCACTCTGCTGCACCGCCAACCGAGACGTGTCCGATGTCGCCAGCTCCGCCGTCGACTCCGCGAAAAATCTCACCCCGGATGACGAGGCCGGCACCGAGAAATGACGACGCCTTGATGAAGACCAATGCCGCCGTCGGGCCGTGGAGTTGGGAAGCCTCGCCGTACGCCATCGCGTCCGCGTCGTTCTCGACGAAAACTGGCACGTTCATCGTCTCGCGCAACGAATCAAGAATCGGCCAGCCGTCCCAGCCCGGCATGATGGGCGGGTCGCTGAGGCGGTGCTCGGCCGGGTCGATCGGACCCGGCAGAGAAATGGCGACCGCTGCCACGCGTTCGACGGCGACATCGTGGGTGCGCATCAGTTCCTCGATCGCCGCGGCGGTCGTGCTCAGGGTAGCTTCGGGGCCGTCTGTGACGTCGGTATCGATGCTTGTGCTCGCGAGAACCTTGCCGTGCGGACTCACGACCGCAACGGTGCCGCCGACGGCGTCCAGGGCGGCCGTGACCACGACAACGTCCGGGTCGAAAATGAACGTGGTCGCGCGGCGCCCGCCGGTGGCGTCGCCGGTTCCCGCTTCGCGAATGATTCCGGCCGCAGTGAGTTTCTCGATACGGCGCGCGACCGTGACACGGGACAACCCCGTTGCCGCGAGCAACGCTCCGCGCGTGGTGGCCTCACCCGAGCGAATCAGCCGCAGCGTCTGGCCAGGTCCCGGGTTCAACGGTGCCTACCCTTTGTCTGCACCTACGGTCAGCCCTTCGGTCAGCCAGCGTTCCGCGAACCCGTACATGATCACGATCGGGAGCGTTAGCAAGACACTACCCGCCATGAGGATTGTCCGGGAGACCTCTTGGCCGTCAGCCAGACGCGTGAGGCCGAGCGACACGGTCCACAGATCTGGTTTGGCGGAGAGGAACAAGAGCGCGAACAGGAACTCGTTCCACGCGATCATGAACGAGTACAGCGCCGTGGACATGATGGTCGGGAGCGACAGCGGTACCGTGATCTTGCGCATGATCTGCCATCGTGTGGCGCCGTCGATCATCGCGGCCTCGTCGATCGACTCGGGAAGCCCGAGCATGTACGAGCGCAGCATGTGGACGGACACCGGAACGGTGAGGGCGATGTACGCGATGGTGAGGCCAACAAGGGTCGTCCCGAGCCCGATGACCTGGAATCCCACGAACACGGGCACCGCGATGATGATGGCGGGGAACATGTACACCGCCAGGAACATGGCGGAGACCTGCTTGCGGCCCGCGAACTTGAGGCGCGTCATGGCGTATGACGCTGGCACGGACAGCAGCATCGTCAGCAGTGTCGCGGCGGTGGCCACGATCGCCGAGTTGAGCATAAATCGCCCGAACCCGAACCCACCGTCGCCTTCCGGCGCGATGACTCGCACATACGTATCGAGGGTGAGTTGGCCGATGTCAGGAACGAGAGCGAGCGGGTTGCGCAGCAGATCCTGGATCGGCACAAAACTCATGACGATCATGTAGTAAAACGGAAAGATCGTCACGATCAGCAGGAACACGATCAGTGCCCATTTGAGGAAGCGGAAGACTTCGGTTTGGATGCGGAAAGAGTTCATCAGGATTCCTTTTGCCGCGTCAGTCGCAGGTAGAGGGTGAGCCCGGCACCGAGGACGAGAGCCAGCAACACCGCGTTGGCGGACGCTCCCCCGATGTCTGACGATCCAACGAGTTGGTCGTAGACGCGGACGGCGGCGACCTGGGTACCAGCTGCGCCTCCGGTGAGGAGGAAGATGTCGTCAAACTTGTTGAACGTCATCACCAGGCGGAGCAACGTCAGCAACGCGATGACGGGCATGACCTGGGGTGTGATCACGTGCCAGAACTTCTGCCACGGCGTTGCGCCGTCGATCAGGGCTGCCTCTTCGATGTCTCGTGACAGTCCGGTAAGTGCAGCGGCAAAGAAGATGAAGGCAAACGGAAAGTAGCGCCATATCTCAAACACGATCACGGTGAGGAGAGCGAATGGTGGGCGCCCCAGGAAGTCGATCGACTGCTCCCAGCCGAGGTAGGTCGTGCCGAGTTCATTGATGACGCCGTACTGCGGGTTGAGCATCACCTTCCAGACGTAGGCCGCGGCCACGACGGGCGCAACGTAGGGGAGCAGCAGGATGGCGCGGACGGCACCCCGTCCGCGAAATGCCCCTCGCAGAGCCAAGGCTGCGGCAAATCCGACCACAATGGAGCCGATGGTGGTGCCGGCCGTGTAGAGCACGGTGACCCACAAGGATTCCCAGAACCCCGCAGAGGTCAGGACGTCCGTGTAGTTCGACAGCGTGAGCGGGTTGAACATTCCGTTGCGGGCGACGTCCGAATAGCGCGCCTCTTGGAACGACAGAATGAACGTCCAGATGATCGGCACGATGATGACCGCGAGCACGATCAACGTGATCGGGAGAGCCATCGACCAACCGTCGCGGTTGGCCCTGCGCTGCGCCACCGTGGGGCGGGGGCGCTTGGCCCCCACCCCACGGTATGCCGCTTTTAGTGACATCTCAGCGGCTTGCGATCTCGTCGACGGCTTCGACCATCTCCTGTTGCGCCGTCGCGGCATCGATGGCGCCAGATCCGGCGTCGGCGATGATCTTGGCAATGGGCAGCTCGGCCGACAGCACTCCGACGATCTCGCCCTGGCCCTGGAGGAACGCCCAGCGAGACATGCTTGCTGCGGCTCCGGTCAGGGTGTCGATTGTGGCGGCCTCGTAGATGTCTCCGAGCGCAGCCCGGGAGTCGACGCCGGTCTCAAGTTCGGCCCAGGCATCGGAGAACTCCGTGGGGTTGTCCGCGGTTCCAAGGCGAACGGGGAACTTGCCTTCGGGAGCCATCCCGAACCATTCGACATAGCCGTCGCCCATGACGTATTCGATGAGCTGTTGGGTCTCTTCGGGAGAGGCCGCCGACGTGGGAACGAACGACGTCATTTCACCGAAGGAGCCAGCGTTGTCACCGGCATTCGGACCCGTGATGAGAGGCACGATGCCGGAGTTCTCAGCGAGCCACGTGGATGTGGTGCACTCGTCGCATGACGGTGCGGCATCGTCGCGGAGACCCGCCATCTCGTCGAGCAGGAACGTCGACCACATGATCATGGCGGACTGACCCGCGAAGTAGGACGCACGTGTCGACACGACATCCTGTGTTCCGGCGGGGGAGTAGTCCTGCGCAAGCGCCGTGTAGAGCTCGATCGCCGCAGTACATTCCGGCGAATCGAGTGCGACGCTTCCGTCGTCGTTGACGAGCTGGCAGTTGTTGCCGAGCGCGACAGCTTCGAAGGTTTCTTGCGTGAAGCTCCCCGCCGGGTCGGTCGAGAGTGTGATGCCGAACTGGTCTCCGGTCGTCAGCGTCTCTGCGGCGGTGAGCAGCGTGTCGTAGGTGGTCGGCGCTGCGAGGCCGGCGGCGTCAAACAGGTCCGTGCGGTACACCAGGATCTGAGCCCATGCATCGGACGGCACCGAGAGTTGGCGGCCGCCGTCGCTGGTGAGGTCGAGCGCGCCAGAGGAGAAGGTGTCCGCGCCGAGGGCGTCGACAGCCGCTGCAGAAATGTCGGAGCTGGCGTAGCCCTCGGAGTCGAAGTTGCGCACGAGCCCAAGGGGCACAGATCCGAGGAGGTCGGGCATTTCGTTCGACAAAGCGGCCGCAGCCATCAGCTGGGCGACCTGGTCTTGTTCAACCGGTACGAGTTCGACTTCGATGCCGGTCTCGGCCGTGAAGCCGTCGAGCATCGTCTGCTGTGTTGCCAAGCGGTCCGGCTGAACTTCCAGCGTCCACATGAGCAGTCCGTCGGATGCGTCGTTGGCCTGCTGGCCCGAGCCGCAGGCCGTCAGACCGAAGGCTCCCACAGTGATCAGAGCCGCTGGTAAGAGTAGTCGCCGTGTCGTTTTAAACATCTATTCCTCTTCTCTCGTCGTTGAGCGCGGGCCGCAACCCGAAGGCGTTCTGTCTAACAGATGTCCATAAGATGTGCAAGGAGTGCAACAAAGCTGTTATCTGCGCTACGGTCGAGCTCTGGCCGACTGCCGAGAGTTGAGGAGACGATGATGTCTGGCGTTTCTGCCGATAGGACCGAAACCGTCCGGCGCCACCTCGGTGCGCTCTACGACGACGCGACGGTGGAGAGCGTGCTTCCGCGTGTGCTCGAGCTCGCGGAGCGGTACCGAGACACGCTGGCCGCCCGAGATGTCGCGCCGAACTCGCAGCGCACCGCGTTTCTGATTACCTACGGGTCGTCGTTTACTCGTGACGGAGAGGCGCCCCTGCGGACCCTCGCCTACGTGCTCGACGAGTTCGGCACCGAGATCTCTGACGTTCACTTGTTGCCGATGTACCCCTGGACGTCGGACGACGGCTTTGCGGTCGTTGATCACCGCCGAATTGACCCGGCGCTCGGCACCTGGGACGACGTCACCGCGGTCGGCGAGGGCCGCGGTCTCATGTTCGACTTCGTCGCCAACCACATTTCGTCGGAGTCGGAGTGGTTCGTTCGCTGGCTTGCGGGCGACGCGAGGTACGCCGACTATTTCTTCGAGCCAGGACCCGAGTTCGACACTTCAGCCGTGGTCCGGCCGCGTACGACCCCGCTCACTCACGACTACGAACGTCCCGACGGCACGTTCGCGACCGCGTGGACGACTTTTGGTCCGGATCAGGTGGATGTCCACGTGGGCAATCCCGAGGTGTTGCTCGACCTCACCGACGTATTGCTGGGGTACCTCGCTGCGGGGGCAAGTACCGTCCGGCTCGACGCCATCGGCTTCCTGTGGAAGGAGTCCGGGACGACGTGTCTGCACCTCCCCGGGACGCACGCCGTCATCAAGTTGTGGCGCGTGCTCATCGACGACCTCATGCCGCGGGCTCGGCTGCTGACGGAGACCAACGTGCCGCACCGGGACAACGTGTCGTACTTTGGCAACGGTCACGACGAAGCGCACATGGTGTACCAGTTCGCGCTGCCGCCGCTGGTGTTGCATTCGTTCGTCGCAGGCGACTCGAGCGCATTGACCGCGTGGGCAGCTGGTCTCGAGCCGCTCCCGGCGGGGTCGACCTGGTTCAATTTCCTCGCGAGTCACGACGGGGTCGGGATGCGCCCAGCAAAGGGGCTACTGGCGGAGGCGGATGTTGAGGCCCTCGTCGCGCGAGTTCAGGCCCACGGCGGCCTCGCCTCGTTTGCGGGCGAACCCGGCGGAGGCCGGTCCGTGTATGAGCTCAACACTTCCTATCTCGATGCCCTAGCGGAGCCCGAGCGCGTCGGCGATACGGCGCACGAGGTCGGTCGAGCGCTCGCGGCCCACGCGATCATGTTCGCCATGGCAGGCGTACCCGCGATCTACTACCACTCGCTCTTCGGCTCGCATCACGACACAGCGGCGGTCGAGCGCACGGGCATCCCCCGGCGCATCAACCGCGCGACTCTTGATGCCGACGAACTGCGCGACCAGCTCGACTCAGACCCGCGTCGGCGCGGCGTGTATGAGGGCCTGGCGGAGCTGCTGCGCAGGCGCGGCGACTTCCCGGCCTTCGCACCAGATGCGCCGCAGCAGGTGCTCGAGTTGGGGCCCGAGGTGTTCGCGGTACGGCGTGGGGAAGGGGCGGACACGGTGACGGTGGTTGTCAATGTGTCTGGTGCCGCGGTCACGCTGGAAGGGGTGGCCGGGCGGGACGTCTTGTCCGGTGCGCTGACGGACGCGCTGTCGCTGGAGGCCGATGGGTTTGCGTGGTTGGTGCCGTCCTGACGCTTGCGTGCGCGGGCCGACACCGCCGGTGTGCGGTGCGTCATGACTGTACAGTCACGCTCGGCGCTCAGATCTCGGCGACCTGCAGGACGATCTTTCCGCGAGTGTGGCCGGTTTCGATGGCGCGGTGTGCCGCGGCGGCGTCCGGCAGATCAAAGACCTGGTCGACCGCGACGCGCACATCTCCCGAGCCGAGCAAGCGGGAGATGATCGCGAGCGTCGCGCCGTTGGGCGAGACGCGGTATCCGGTGCCCCGCACGCCCGCGGCGGCGCACTCCTCGACGAGCGTCGGCCAACTTCCGGTCGGGCCGTTGACGATGATCCCGCCGGGCCGCAGCACGGTCAGTGAGCGGGTCGCGGTGTCGTCGCTGACGTTGCCGATCAGGTCGATCACTGCGTCAACCGGGGCAAGGTTTTCCTCGAACCGCGTCGCGGTGTAGTCGATGACCTCGGCGGCGCCGAGGGTGCGCAGCCACTCGGCGTTCTGGGCCGAGCCCGTGGCGATCACATGGGCACCGAAGTACGAGGCGAATTGGACGGCGAAGTGCCCGACCCCGCCCGCGCCGGCGTGAATCAGCATCCGTTGTCCCTCGTGCGCGCGGGCGGTCTCGACGACCATCCCCCACGCGGTGAGAGCAGCGAGGGGCACCGCGGCGGCCTCGACGTGGGACAGCGTCGGAGGCTTGCGCACGACGCTCATCTCGTTGACGCTGACGTATTCGGCGTACGTGCCCTGTGCGCGAGGCACGGTCGTCATGCCGTAGACCTCGGTGCCGGGCTGGAGGGGATGCGTTTCAAACGGGGCCTCGACGACGACGCCGCTGAAGTCGTTTCCGAGCACGACGGGGAACTCGCGAATGGCCGGGAATCCCCCGCGGCCGGCGCGCGTCTTGGCGTCGATCGGGTTGACCCCGGCGGCGGCGACCTGGATGAGAACTTCGGAATTCGTCCGGACCGGACGCAAGATCTCCGCGAGTTCGAGCACGTCGGCATCCCCCGACCGGGATATCGTCATCGCGCGCATCGTTGAAGGCTGTGTTTCGTGCATGGTAGATAACAGTTAAGTTCGTTGATGATTCAGTGATGTTTCCGACGTGTCACGGTGTCGCAAAAGTTCCGCAGACAGTAGACCCGCTAGTCTCCCGTCAAGAGTGGGGGCTCGCCCCGGGGGAGGAACGCACTGATGCGAATTCTGTTTGCCGTTGTTCGGGCCGGGATGGCGCTCGCCATCGCCGCGGCGATCGTCGGCCAGTTGATCACGTCGATCGAGTTCTGGAGTCAGGACCCGACGTCCGACATCCCCTTCTTGCTCCTCGGATTCTTCAGCTTCTTCACGATCGAGTCGAACGTGCTCAGTGTGGTCGTGCTCGGAATCGGGGCGGTGCTGCTGCTCGTGCGACGCGGCGAGGACCCGCGTTGGTTCGCCGTCGTGCGGATCTCCGTCGTCACCTATATGGCGGTGACGGGCATCGTCTACAACCTGCTGCTGCGCGGGGTGGAACTCCCGCAGGGCAGCACGCTCGGCTGGTCGAACGAGATCCTGCACGTGGTCGGTCCGATCTACCTCGTGCTCGACTGGCTGTTCGCCCCGGGGCGCGCCCAGATGGCGTGGGCGACCGTCCGGACGATCATCGTGTTCCCGATCGTGTGGGCGGCCTACACGCTCGTGCGCGGGCCGTTCGCGATCGACAGCCGCACGGGCGAACCGTGGTACCCGTACCCGTTCCTCAACCCGGGCCTCTCGGCGAACGGCTACCTCTCGGTCGCCTTCTACGTGGTGCTGATCGCGGTCATCATCGCCGTGACCGGTGCGGGGGCGGTGTGGGTGTCGCGGCGTTCGCTCGCGCGCTCAGGAGCGCAGCGCGTCGAGTAGTTCGTCGGCGAGGCCGACGAGCGCGCGGATCTGAGCGTCATCGCGGTCGACCCACTGGCATGTCGGTTCGCGGTGGATCGGGACGAAGTCTCGGTGCTGCTCCCAGACCACGAGCGTGCGTTCGGCGCCCAACACGTACTGCTGCCACCACACCTGGCGGAGGTAGGAGCGCGGGATCGTCGACCAGCCGCTGCTCGTCGTCTTGATCTCACACAACTCCACCCGTCCGTCGCGTTCGCGCAGGCCGTCCGGTGTCGCGAGGTGCAGCGGGTTGCCGACCGCGTGAAACAGCGCGCCGCTGGGGGTCATGTCATAGACGCGCCCCGCCCACGCCGCGATCTCCGGTTCGCGCCGTCGGCCGTGTTCCGTGTAGGCGTTGCCGCGAAAGCCCGAGCCCGAGGTCTTGTCGCGGGCGAGCGCGGCGATCGCGCGGCGGCTACCGAGTCGCGCCGCGTCGCTCGCGGTGACGCCGCGCGAACGGGCGCGAAACCATGCCACGCGGTCCGAACCATCCGCCACGATGCGGTCGCGGTGGTCGGGGACCGGCTCGCCCCAGAGCGGCACGGCGGTATGCGGAGCGGACACCACCCCATTCTGACCCCCATCCGGCGCGCCGAGCGCGTCGCACGCCGTCCGGCGAGGGCCGGGTAACGTCAGACCCAGCCCGCACTCCCGGATCCAAGGACAGACATGCGCACCATTCGGCCCACGATCTCGACGGCCGCCCGTCGTGGCGCGATCGCCGCCGCGCTTCTCGCGGCCGCGTTCGTGTCGGTGCAGGCGTCCTCGACCGCGGCGCCGAGCGCGGCGGAGAGCCTCGGCTCGGTTCCGGCCGAGGTGAAGGAGTTCATCACCGGGGGCGAGCTCCTCGTCGAACTCCGCGACGTCTACGGCCTGGATGCGAGCGGCGAGCGTGGCACCGACTTCACCGACGAGACGGAGACGGGGGAGATCAGCCGGGTCTTCGCGTGGACCGATGACTACCTCGCCGGGATCGAGACGGACGACGTCGTCCGTCTGCTGAACGAGTGGATCGTTCCGATCCTCGTCGACGACGAACCGGTGGGCCTTGCCACGGTGTGGATCCAGCCCGAGACAGTGCTGCCCGAGCTCGCCCTGTTCGTTCCCGACCCGGAACTCGCGCTCGCGCTCTCCGACGTGCCGGATGCGGCGGCGCTCGTGCACGACGAGGGCGCCGACGCCTGGTTCGCTCTGCAGGACGAGACCCTGACACCGCTCGTGGCGGGGCGCTCGGGTCTGGAGAGCCCGGCGCCGCTCGCCGACGTCGCCATCGTGCCGCCGGCCGACGACGCGGGGGAGGCCTCGACGACGAGCACGGGAATTCCGATTGCGGCGGGGGCGGTCGTTCTGCTGCTTGCGGCGATCGCGCTCGCACTGTTGTTGCCCTCGCGCCTGGGCCCGGCACGTCGCGCACGGCGTGCGGCGGCGGTACCTCGCGAGGCGGCAACTCGCGAGGCGGCACCGGCGGAAGGCGGCTCCGCCGCGGCGGGCCTTCGACGCGAACAGAGCCTCACCCGCACCGGTCGCCAGATCAAGCGCGCCCTCGAACGCGAGGAGCTGGCAGCTGAGCGCCCCGCGGCGAAGCCGGGTGCCGCTCGGCTCGGCCGCATGCTGAAGCAGCGACGCTCTCGCTGACACTCCCGCGCGGGGCAACCGTCCCGGCGGAATCGGGTTTGCGCCGGTCGGCGTGCTGCCGTAGTCTTGCGGAGGCCGAAGACCGCTGGTCTCCGCTGTGTCGTGAAAGCGACGCACCGGACGAAGTCCTCCCCGTGAGGGTCCCGCGCAGGTGTGTGAAGCAAGTCCCGATCTCTTTCGGGCCCCAGCTCCGTGCGCTCGCGCCGGAGCTTTTTTCTGCGGGTTCCCTTCTTCGTCTCGGCCGAGGCATCCACCCGGATGCCGGCAATGCATACGAGAACCACAGGAGCGCCATGGCGAACAAGGAAGCAACGGTCGCCGAGCTGACGGAGAACTTCCGCAGCTCGAACGCGGTCGTGCTCACCGAGTATCGCGGACTCACGGTCGCGCAGCTGAAGACGCTGCGGAAGTCGATCAGTGAGCACGCGACCTATGCCGTGGTGAAGAACACGCTGACCAAGATTGCGGCCAACGAGGCCGGAATCACGTCGTTCGACGATGACCTTGTCGGTCCGTCGGCGATCGCATTCGTGCACGGTGACACGGTCGCCGTCGCGAAGGCGCTGCGTGACTTCGCCAAGGCGAACCCTCTGCTCGTGGTCAAGGGAGGCTATTTCGATGGCGCCCCGCTGACCGCCGCCGAGGTGGGCAAGCTCGCCGATCTGGAGAGCCGTGAGGTGCTGCTGGCCAAGCTGGCCGGTGCCTTCAAGGCTTCGCTGTTCGGAGCCGCCTACATGTTCAACGCACCGCTCGCGCAGGCCGTTCGCACGGTCGACGCGCTGCGCGCGAAGCAGGAGACCGCGGCCTAGTCCGCGGCAGTGACCCACAGAAACAACCAAGGAGAAATCATGGCTAAGCTCAGCACCGACGAGCTGCTCGAGGCGTTCAAGGAGCTCTCGCTCATCGAGCTCAGCGAGTTCGTCAAGAAGTTCGAGGAGACCTTCGAGGTCACCGCCGCCGCTCCGGTCGCCGTCGCGGCCGCGGGTGCCCCCGCCGGTGGCGCGGGCGCCGAAGAGGCCGAAGAGAAGGACGCGTTCGACGTCGTGATCGAGGCCGCTGGCGACAAGAAGATCCAGGTCATCAAGGAGGTCCGCGCGCTCACGAGCCTCGGCCTCGGCGAGGCCAAGGCGCTCGTGGATGGCGCTCCGGCGACCGTCCTCGAGGGTGCCAACAAGGAGACGGCCGAGAAGGCCAAGGCTCAGCTCGAAGAGGCTGGCGCCACCGTCGTCCTCAAGTAATTCCCCGCGGCCTCAGGTCGCACGAGCGGGCGTCGCCTTCGGGCGGCGCCCGTTCTCGTTGTGCCGAGGGGGCCGTCAGTCGGGCTGGGGGGCGCTCGTGCTCGACCGGACGCGCAGCGTGAGCGGCAGCTGCAGGTCGTGGCTCGTGATCTCGCGCGCGTCGATCGACGCCATGATCATGCCGACCGCATCGCGCCCCTGCGCCCGCGGCACCTGGCGCACGGTGGTCAGCCCGAACATCTCGGCGAGGTCGTGGTCGTCGATGCCGACGACGGAGAGATCGCGCGGAACCTGGATGCCGAGCTGGCGCGCCGCGAGGATCACCCCGATGGCGACCTCGTCACTGGCCGCGACGATGGCGCTCGGGCGGGTGGCCGGGTTGCCGAGCACCCGCAGGCCGGTGGCGAAGCCGCCCGCGATGGTGAACTCGGTCGCCGCCGCGAAGTCGTCGCCGGGACGGTGCCCCGCGGTGGCCATCGCCTGTCGGAATCCGGCGAGGCGCTGGGCGTGGACGTGGAAGTCCATGCGCTCCTCCTGGTCGCCGCCGACGTGCAGGATCCGCTGGTGTCCGAGACTGAGCAGGTGCTCGGTCGCGAGTCGGCTGGCGGCGACGTCGTCGATCCGCAGACTGCTCATCCCCGCGATTCCGCCGCCGATGCCGACGACGGGCTTGCCGAGCGCGGCGAGAGCTCGGATCTCCTCCGGGCTCAGCGCGACGCACACGGTGATGACGGCGTCGACGCGCTTGCGCACCAGGAAGTAGTCGAACACCCGCTGCCGCAGGTCCGGATCCTCCTGCACGCGGAACAGGCTGAGGTCGTAGCCGGCATCGATGAGCGCCTCTTCGATTCCCTCGATGACCTCGCCGAAGAACCATCGGCTGATGAAGGGCGTGACGACGCCGACGTTGCGGGTGCGGCCTGTGACGAGGCTGGCGGCGCTCGTCGAGGCGACGAAGCCGAGCTCCGCAGCGGAGGCGGCGACGCGGGCACGGGTGGCGTCGGAGACGTGAGCCGCGCCACTGAGTGCGCGCGAGGCGGTGGCCTTGGAGACGCCGGCGTGGCGTGCGACTTCAGCGAGCGAACTCACGCGGACTCCTCCTCGGATGCATCGATGGACCCCGGAACCGGTTCCAACATCCTAGGGGCATTGGGCCGGATGGCGCGACCGACCGGGTCTCGCAACCTGACGGATCATTGAGTCACGAATTGGTGTCGGCCCGTTTTCGGGCTTGCACCTGCCCGGGGGAGCGCTTAGCGTTGAGACTGGAACCGGTTCCGCACTGCGGCGAAATCTCGGCGTCGTGCGGTCTGTGCTCCGACCTGCACCACCACACGATGCCCGCCCGAGGCGGGCACACGACCCTCAACGAGGAGGACCACAGTGCGTTCACTCACCAAACGTCGCATGCTGGCGACGGTCTCGGCGGCCGGAATCGCGGGCCTCGCGCTCGCGGGCTGCACGGCGACGACCGACAGCGGCACGGGCGACACCGACTGCTCGGCCTACGAGCAGTACGGCACGTTCGACGGCGAGTCCGTCGAGCTCTACACGACGATTCAGGGCGTCGAGCTCGACCAGCTGGTCGAGAGCATTGTCGACTTTGAGACCTGCACCGGCATCACGGTCGACACGGTCGGCACCCAGGAGGCGGAGACGCAGATCAACGTGCGCGCCGCCGCCGGTGACGCCCCCGAGCTCATGATCATTCCGCAGCCCGGCCTCCTGCAGCGCCTGGTCGGCGACGGCTACGTGCTGCCGGCCGCCTCCACCGTCGAAGACAACGTCGACGAGTTCTGGTCGGAGAGCTGGAAGGGCTACGGCACCGTCGACGGCACCTTCTACGCGGCGCCGTTGATGGCGAGCGTCAAGGGCTGGATCTGGTACTCGCCGACCGACTTCGAGGCCAACGGCTACGAGGTTCCCACCACCTGGGACGAGCTGATGGCCCTCACCGAGGACATGTCCGCCAACAACACGGCGACCTACAAGCCGTGGTGCGTGGGCTTCGGATCCGGTGACGCCACCGGCTGGCCGGGCACCGACTGGGTGGAGGACCTCGTCCTGCGCACCGCCGGCCCTGAGGCCTACAACGAGTGGGTCGCGGGCGACCTGAAGTTCGACTCGCCCGAGATCCGCGAAGCCTTCGACCTTGTCGGCGACATCATCCTCAACCCGGACTACGTCAACGGCGGATTCGGCGGCGTGGAGTCGATCGTGTCGACCACCTTCAACGACGGTGGTCTGCCGATCCTTGACGGCAACTGCTCGCTCCACCACCAGGCCTCGTTCTATGAGGCGCAGTGGCCGGAGGGCACGACCGTTGCTCCCGACGGTGACATCTGGGCGTTCATCACGCCGAAGACCGACCCCACCGCGGGCGACTCGGTCACCGGTGGTGGCGAGTTCGTCGCCAAGTTCGTCGAGGGCGAAGCCGTCGACGCGCTGCAGACCTACCTCTCCAGCGACACCTGGGCGAACAACCGCGTGGCTCTCGGCGGCGTGATCAGCGCCAACAAGGGCCTCGACGCCTCGCTCGCGGGCTCCGCGCTCGGCCGTGCGTCGATCGAGATCCTGCAGGGCGAAGACACCGTGTTCGCCTTCGACGCCTCGGACCTGATGCCGGCCGCGGTCGGGACCAGCTCGTTCTGGACCGGCATGGTCGACTGGGTGGTCGGAACGAAGAGCACCGATGAGGTGCTGACATTCATCGACAGCACATTCCCGTAGGTCGGGACTGAGCAGTTGAACCGTGGTCGGCCCACCGGGCTTCTTGCTCGGTGGGCCGACTGCTCGGTAGCGTTCACATACCAAAGGGAGGAACTGGCGTGTCAACGATGATGATGCCGGGGATGTTGGCCGGAGCCGTGCCGTTCGCCGCCCGGGGCGACTTCTGGGGCTCGGTCTGGGAGAAGTTCGGAGTCTTCGCGATCGGCCTCACGGCCTTCGCCGCGGTCGTCGGTCTCGTGCTGTTCCTGGCCGATCGGGCGCCGAAACGGGGGCGTGACTTCCTGCAGCTGCTGGCCTTCGTCGCCCCCGCGCTGATCCTCCTGGGGGTGGGACTCGTCTATCCGGCGGTGCGCACCACCTACCTCGCCTTCACGAACCGCACGGGCGAATTCATCGGCATCGACAACTTCGTCTGGATGTTCACGCAGCCGGACATCCTCACCACTCTCGGCAACACGCTCCTCTGGGTCGCGCTGGTGCCGACCGTCTCCACGGCCGTCGGCCTGGCCTACGCGGTGTTCATCGACAAGTCGCGCGGCGAGAAGGTGCTCAAGTCGCTGGTGTTCATGCCGATGGCGATCTCGTTCGTCGGCGCCGGCATCATCTGGCGCTTCGTCTACGAGTACCGCGCCACCGGCTTCGAGCAGATCGGCCTGCTCAACCAGGTGCTCGTCTGGCTCGGCCTCGAACCCCAGCAGTTCCTGATCAACTCGCCGTGGAACAACCTGTTCCTCATCGTCGTGATGGTCTGGATCCAGACCGGATTCGCGATGGTGCTGCTCTCAGCCGCGATCAAGGGCGTGCCGATCGAGCGACTCGAGGCGGCTCGCCTCGACGGCGCGAACGCCTGGCAGCAGTTCACCAACGTCACCGTCCCCGAGATTCGGGGAAGCCTGGTCGTGGTCGTCACCACGATCACCATCGCCACCCTCAAGGTCTTCGACATCGTCCGCACGATGACCGGTGGAAACTTCGACACCAGCGTCATCGCCAACGAGATGTACACGCAGGCCTTCAACCGCGGCGAGTTCGGTCAGGGCTCGGCACTCGCGCTGGTCCTGTTCATCATGGTTCTGCCGATTGTGATCTACAACGTGAGAGTCATGCGCAAGCAGAAGGAGATCCGATGAGCGGCGTGGCAGCCACCGTGGGTGTGGCAGAACGGGACCCCTCGGGCAACGGACCCAAGCTGAAGCGGGTCAAGCAGAGGCTGACCTCGCGCGGCGCGACCGCCGCCGCGATCCTCATCGCGGTCGTCTGGACCATCCCCACCTTCGGGCTCTTCGTCAACTCGTTCCGCCCGGCCGTCGACATCCGCACCAGCGGCTGGTGGACGATCTTCACCAACCCGAGCTTCAGCCTCGAGAACTACGCCGACGTGCTGTTCTCGGGCGGCGCCTCCTCGGCGAACCTCGGCTCGTACTTCATCAACTCGATCATCGTCGCGGTGCCGAGCGCGCTGTTCCCGATCGTGCTCGCCTCGATGGCCGCCTACGCCTTCGCCTGGATCAAGTTCCCCGGCAGCAACGCCGTGTTCATCCTGGTGTTCGCGCTCCAGATCGTGCCGCTGCAGATGGCGCTCATCCCGCTGCTGCAGATCTTCTCCCAGGTGCTCGGCATCAGTGGAACCTTCCCCGCCGTGTGGATCGCGCACACGATCTTCGGCCTGCCGCTGTGCATCTTCCTGCTGCACAACTTCATCTCCGAGATCCCCGGCGACGTGATCGAGGCCGCGCGCGTCGACGGCGCCAACCACACGCAGATGTTCTTCCGGATCATCCTGCCGCTGTCGGTGCCGGCGCTCGCGAGCATCGCGATCTTCCAGTTCCTCTGGGTCTGGAACGACCTGCTCGTCGCGCTCGTGTTCTCCGGAGGCACGGTCGACGTGGCGCCGCTGACACAGCGACTCGCCGAGCTGGTCGGCAACTTCGGTCGCAACACCCAGCTGCTGCCGGCGGGTGCGTTCCTCGCGCTCATCGTGCCGCTGATCGTGTTCTTCTCGCTGCAGCGCTACTTCGTGCGCGGACTGCTCGCGGGATCCACGAAGGGCTGATCGGGCGGGATTCACCTCGGAGCCGATGCCGGGTGGCGAGAATCAGGGTCTCGCCACCCGGCATTTCCCGTGCTGCGCGGCATAGGCTCACAGGGTGAGCATGGGCGGACGCGGCGGTGGCGGCGTCGGCCAGTACGGCAAGCTCCGCGGCCGGGTGAGTGGAGCGGATGCCGACGCGCAGCGCGCCGCGAACGCGACGGCCCCGCGCATCCCGAACCTGCTGCCGCGCATCGGCGAGCTGTTCCGCCCGTATCGGCGACCGCTCACCGTCACCATCGCGCTCGTGCTGGTCAGCGCCGCGATCAGCGTGCTGCCGCCGCTGCTGACCCAGCAGGCTTTTGACCGCGGCCTGTTCCCGCCCGAAGGGACCCCGAACGTCCCCGTGCTCGTCGAGCTCGTCGCGCTGATGGTGCTGCTCTGGCTGGCCTCCGCCGGCATCGGCGTCGGCCAGGCCTACCTGACGGCGAAGGTCGGCAACAGCGTCATGGGCGAGCTGCGCGTGCGCCTCTTCTCGCACCTGCAGTCGATGGAGCTCGGTTTCTTCACGCGCACCAAGACCGGCGTGATCCAGTCGCGCCTGCAGAACGACGTCGGCGGCGTCGCCGGGGTGCTCAGCAACACCATTCAGAGCGTGATCGGCAACACCGTCACCGTGATCGCTGCGCTCGTGGCGATGATCGTGCTGAGCTGGCAGATGACGATCGTCGCCGTCATCCTGCTGCCGGTGCTCGTGATCGCGCAGCGCAAGGTCGGCCAGGTGCGCGCCCGCATCGCCACCAAGACGCAGGAGTCACTGTCCGAGATGACGGCCATCACGCAGGAGACGCTGAGCGTCTCCGGGGTGCTGCTGGCCAAGAGCTTCTCGCGCCAGGAGTGGGAGGTCGACCGCTACCGCGACGAGAACCGCAACCAGATCCGGCTGCAGGTGCAGCAGGCGATGAGCGGCCAGTGGTTCTTCGCGATCGTCAACGTGTTCCTCTCGGTGATCCCGGCGATCATCTACCTGGTCGCGGCGTGGCTGATCTTCCAGGATGTGTCGGTCACCGCCGGAACGGTGGTCGCGTTCACCACCGTTCAGGCGCGCCTCAGCTGGCCGCTGCTCGGGCTCATGCGGGTGGCGCTCGACCTGCAGACCTCGCAAGCGCTGTTCGCCCGCATCTTCGAATACCTCGACCTCACCCCGACGATCACCGACCGCCCGGACGCATACGCGGTCGACCTTGAGCAGCTGGGGGTCGTCGAGTTCGACGACGTCACGTTCCGCTATCCGGACGCCGGAGACGACACCCCGCCGACGCTCGACCGGGTGTCGTTCCGCATCGAACCCGGCCAGTACGCGGCCTTCGTCGGACCGTCCGGCGCCGGCAAGACGACCGTCTCATACCTGATCCCGCGCCTGCATGACGTGAGCTCGGGGCGGGTGCTGTTCGCGGGCGATGACGTGCGCGACCTGAAGCAGGTGGAGCTGCTGGACGCGATCGGCATCGTCAGCCAGGAGACGTACCTCTTCCACGCCTCCATCGCCGAGAACCTCCGCTACGCCCGGCCGGGCGCGAGCGATGCCGAGCTGGAGTCCGCGGCGCGGGCCGCCAACATCCACGACACGATCTCCCGCTTCCCCGACGGCTTCGACACGATCGTCGGCGAGCGCGGGTACCGCCTCTCCGGCGGCGAGAAGCAGCGCGTCGCCATCGCGCGCGTGCTGCTGAAGGACCCGGCGGTGCTCGTGCTCGACGAGGCCACCAGCGCGCTCGACGCGGTCTCGGAGCGCGTCGTGCAGACCGCGCTCGACGACGCGGCGCGCGGCCGCACCACCATCGCGATCGCCCACCGGCTCTCGACCGTCGTGCACGCCGACGTCATCTTCGTCGTCGACGGCGGGCGCATCGTCGAACGCGGCACCCACGCCGAGCTGCTCGAGGTCGGCGGGGTGTACGCCCGGCTGTTCGAGCGGCAGCGGCTCGGCGGCGCATCCGGCTCCTACTCCGGTTCAGACTCAGACTCAGACTCAGGCTCGGATTCCGCCTCGGACGAACGCCGGTAACACGGGGTGCGGCGGAAGTAGGCTCGTGGCATGCATTACGCCGCAACCGTCCTCGACCTGGTCGGGAACACGCCGCTCGTCAAGCTCAACTCGGTCACCGAGGGGATCCAGGCGACTGTGCTCGCCAAGATCGAATACCTCAACCCGGGCGGCTCGTCCAAGGACCGCATCGCCACGCGGATCATCGACGCGGCCGAGCGCGAGGGCAAGCTCGCCCCCGGTGGCACCATCGTCGAGCCGACGAGCGGCAACACCGGCATCGGCCTCGCCCTCGTCGCCCAGCAGCGCGGCTACAAGTGCGTTTTCGTCTGCCCCGACAAGGTGAGTGAAGACAAGCGCAACGTGCTGAAGGCGTACGGCGCCGAGGTCGTGGTGTGCCCGACCAGCGTCGCCCCCGAGGACCCCCGCTCGTACTACAACGTCAGCGACCGGCTCGCGCGTGAACTCCCCGGCGCCTTCAAGCCCGACCAGTACTCGAACCCCAACGGGCCGATCAGCCACTACGAGTCGACCGGCCCCGAGATCTGGCGCGACACGGAGGGCGGGATCACCCACTTCGTGGCGGGCGTCGGCACCGGCGGCACCATCTCGGGTGTGGCCAAGTACCTCAAGGAGCAGAACCCCGGCGTGCGCATCATCGGCGCCGACCCGGAGGGCTCGGTCTACTCCGGCGGCACCGGGCAGCCGTACCTGGTCGAAGGCGTGGGCGAGGACTTCTGGCCGACCGCCTACGACGCGAGCCTCGTCGACGAGATCATCGCCTCCAGCGACGCCGAGAGCTTCGAGTTCACCCGGCGTCTGGCCCGCGAGGAAGGGCTGCTGGTCGGCGGATCGAGCGGTCTCGCGATCGCGAGCGGACTCAAGGCGGCCCGCGACCTCGGACCGGACGACGTGATGGTGATCCTGCTTCCCGACGGCGGCCGCGGCTACCTGGGCAAGGTGTTCAGCGACACCTGGATGGATCGGCACGGCTTCGGTGCCGCAGGTTCCGAGCGCACCGTCGCCGACGTGCTCGGCCCGGTCGACGCGGCAGCGCTCCCGCACGTGCGCCCCGGCAGCACGGTCGCCGAGGCGGTCGCGGCGCTGCGCGCGGCCGACGCCTCCGCGCTGCCCGTCCTCAAGGCCGACACCCCCGTTGTGCTCGGCGAGGTCGCCGGCACGGTCACCGAGCGCGCCCTCGCGGATGCCCTCCTCGCCGGCGACGTGACCCCGGCCGATCCGATCGACGACCTCCTCGGCGACGTGCTCCCGCTCGTCGGCCTGGCCCAGCCGCTCGACGTGGCACGCGACGCGCTTGCGGACACCGGCGCCGCGCTCGTGCTCGAGCAGGGCAAGCCCGTCGCCCTCCTGACTCGCGGTGCGCTCGTGCGCGCCCTCGCCTCCTGATCAAGAAAAGAACCCCATGAACTCCGAGAACGACTTCACCACTCGCGCCATCCACGCCGGTCAGGACTTCGACCCGACGACCGGCGCCGTCATCCCGCCGATCTACTTCACGACCACGTTCGTGCAGGACGGCATCGGCGGCTTCCGCGGCGGCTACGAGTACACCCGCGGCGGCAACCCGACCCGCACCGCGCTCGAGACCCTGCTCGCCTCGCTCGAGGGCGGCGACCGCGCCTACAGCTTCGCCTCCGGTCTCGCCGCCGAGGACACCCTGCTGCGGGCCGCGCTGCAGCCCGGCGATCACATCCTGATGGGCAACGACGTGTACGGCGGCACGCACCGACTGGTGAGCCGCGTGCACGTGCCGTGGGGCGTGTCGCTGTCGACCGTCGAGATGGGCGACCTGGATGCCGTCGAGAAGGCGCTGCGCCCCGACGCCACCAAGGTGGTCTGGCTCGAGACCCCGAGCAACCCGCTGATGAAGATCACCGACATCGCCGCGGTCGCCGAGCTCGCGCACCGCATCGGCGCGATCGTCGTCGTCGACAACACCTTCGCCTCGCCCTACTTGCAGCAGCCGCTGTCGTTCGGCGCCGACGTCGTCGTGCACTCCACGACCAAGTACCTCGGCGGCCACAGCGACGTGCTCGGCGGCGCGGTGGTGCTGAAGAACGAGACGCTCGTGCGGGGTGAGTCGCTCGCCGACCAGGTGGGCTTCCTGCAGTTCGGCGTCGGCGCCGTCTCCGGCCCGATGGATGCCTGGCTCACGATGCGCGGCATCAAGACCCTCGGGGTGCGCATGGACCGGCACTCCTCGAATGCGCAGCGCATCGCGGAGGCGCTCGTTGGCCACGAGAAGCTGGAGCGCGTCTACTATCCGGGCCTGCCAGAGCACCCCGGCCACGAGCTCGCGGCGACGCAGATGCGCAGCTTCGGCGGCATGATCTCGGTCGCCGTGCGCGGCGGGGGCGAGGCCGCGCGGCGCTTCGCCGAGTCGATGGAGCTGTTCCAGCTGGCGGAGTCGCTCGGCGGCGTCGAGTCGCTCGTCTGCTACCCGAGCGAGATGACCCACGCCTCCGTCAAGGGCACCCAGCTCGAGGTTCCCGAGAACGTGGTGCGCCTCTCGGTCGGCATCGAGTCCCCCGACGACCTCCTCGCCGACGTCCTCTCCGCCCTCACCCGCCTCTAGGGTCGGGGCGGCAGGGATGCATCCCTGCCGCCGGCGCGTGAGGTGCGCGGCACGCGGTTGAGGCGCGGGTCACGCGGTTGCGTGGGTGCGCGGCGGGCGGGTGCGGACGCAGGGAGCGCGCGCGTGCTGCTGGGGCCCGCGGGACGGACTCGCCCGTGTCACGCTCACTAGGCATAATGGGCGGGACTTGGTGTGAACGTACACACGGTGGAGCGTGGAGGGCAGTCCGATGAAAACTCAGCAGGTCCGCGCCCCGAACATCCGCGACGTCGCTCGTGTCGCAGGGGTCTCCTACCAGACGGTCTCGCGTGTGCTCAATCAGAGCGAGAGCATCCGTCCGGGGACCCGCGAGCGGGTGCTCGAGGCGATTGACGAACTCGGCTACCGTCCGAACCCGGCGGCTCGCGCGCTCGTGACCAGCCGCTCGCGCACGATCGGGGTGCTGTCGTCGCAGTCCGCACACTACGGGCCCGCAACGAGCATCGCCGCAATCGAATCGGCGGCCCGCGCTGCAGGCTACCGGCTGAGCATCACGAGCACGGCATCGAATGCTTACGCTTCGATCAAGGCGGGGATCGACTACCTGATGAGCCAGGCGGTCGAAGCGCTCGTCGTGGTCGCGCCACAGGCGCACGTATTCGAGGCGATTCAGGACCTGTCAGTCAGCGTGCCGATCGTCACTCTCGAGTCCACCGGCCGCGATGTTCGCGGGAGCCTCTCCGTCGACCAGGTCGCGGGCGCGCGGCTGGCGACGCAGCATCTGGTCGAACTCGGCCATCGGGAGATCGTGCACATCACCGGCCCGCAGGATTGGATCGAGGCTCTCGCTCGAACGCGGGGCTACCGGGAGGCGCTTTCGGCTGCCGGGCTCCAGGTGAGAGCTCCCGTGGTCGGAGACTGGAGTGCAGAGTCCGGCTATCGCGCCGGGCTAGAGCTTCTTGGGGCGCGCGACGTCACCGCGGTATTCGCGGGAAACGACCAGATGGCGCTGGGGCTCTTGCATGCCGCGCGGGAACTCGGCGTTGACGTACCCAACGAACTGAGCGTCATCGGGTTCGACGACATCCCGGAAGCAGCGCACTTCGCTCCACCGCTGACGACGATCCGCCAGAACTTCGTAGAGATCGGGCGGCGTGCGGTGGCAATCATCCTCGCCGAGTTGCGCGGGGACATGGAAGTCGACCACCAGATGGTCCCCCCGGAGCTCATTCTGCGCGAGTCGACGAGCGCCGTTCGGTCAACGCACACCTGACCGAAAGCTTCGACGCGCTCCGGGGAAAGCTGACCTCATTGCCGATGTGATCGTTTCGCCGATAGGGTGAATCCAACAGTGTGAACGATCACATTAGATGCAATGAGACCCGACGCGACGGAGTCAGATTCGTGAGAGCAGCGACCGCCCTGCGGGCCAAACGTGACGATCAGTACACGATCGGTGTCGACTTCGGCACCCTCTCCGGCCGCGCCGTTGTCGTCCGCGTCACAGACGGCGCTGAGCTCGGAGCCGGCGTGCACGAGTACCGCCACGCCGTCATGGACACCGCTCTCGTCGCCACCGGCGCGGCACTTCCGCCCGAGTGGGCGCTGCAGGTTCCGAACGACTATCGCGACGTGCTCCAGATCGCCGTGCCGGCCGCCATCGCGGATGCGGGCATCGACCCCGCCCAGGTGATCGGCATCGCGACCGACTTCACCGCATCCACGCCGATGCCGGTGCTCGCCAACGGAACGCCGCTGTGCGAACTGCGCGAGTTCGTCGACCGGCCGCACGCCTATGTGAAACTTTGGAAGCACCACGCCGCGCAGCCGCAAGCCGACCGCATCAACGCGCTCGCCGCCGAGCGGGACGAGGGCTGGCTGCCGCGCTACGGCGGCTTCATCTCGAGCGAGTGGGAGTTCGCGAAGGCGCTGCAGCTGCTCGAGGAGGACCCGGAAGTCTACGAACGCATGGACCGCTGGGTCGAGGCGGCCGACTGGATCGTGTGGGAGCTCTCCGGCCGCTACCTGCGCAACGCCTGCACCGCCGGCTACAAAGGCATCTTTCAAGATGACTCCTCGCCGAGCCAGGACTTCCTCCGTGCGCTCAACCCGGCATTCGCCGACTTCGCGACCGACAAGCTCGACGCTGAGATCGGCGTCCTGGGCGGGCGGGCGGGCGGACTGACCGCCGAGGCCGCTGATTGGACGGGCCTTCCACAAGGGATCGCAGTCGCCGTCGGCAACGTCGACGCGCACGTCACCGCGCCGGCCGCGCGCGCCGTTGGCCCCGGCCAGATGGTGGCGATCATGGGCACCAGCACTTGCCACGTCATGAACAGCGAGCGCCTGGTCGAAGTCCCGGGCATGTGCGGCGCGGTCGACGGCGGCATCGTCGACGGGCTGTGGGGCTACGAGGCTGGGCAGTCGGGGGTCGGCGACATCTTCGCCTGGTACGTCAACAACCACGTTTCGGTGTCGGCACAGGAGGACGCCGCCGCGGCGGGCCAGAGTGTGCACCAGCACCTCACCGACCTCGCGTTCACCGAGCCGGTCGGCGCGCACGGTCTGCTCGCCCTTGACTGGCACAGCGGCAACCGTTCCGTGCTCGTCAACACCGAGCTCTCGGGGCTCATCCTCGGGCTCACGCTGACGACCCGACCCGAACAGGTCTACCGAGCGCTGCTCGAGGCCACCGCGTTCGGCACCCGCCAGATCGTGGAAACGTTCGCCGCCTCCGGGGTTCCCGTCACCGAGTTCATCGTCGCCGGCGGTCTGCTCAAGAACCCCCACCTGATGCAGACCTACAGCGATGTGCTGCGGATGCCGATCTCGACGATCGCGAGCGAGCAGGGCCCCGCACTCGGCAGCGCCATCCACGCGGCGGTCGCCGCCGGCGTGTACGACGACATCCGTGCCGCGAGTGACGCGATGGGCAAGCTGGAACGCGACGTGTACACGCCGAATGCCGCCTCGGCGGATGCGTACGACGCCCTCTACGCGGAGTACCGCGAGTTGCACGACTGGTTCGGCCGCGGCGGAAACGACGTGATGAAGCGACTCAAGGCGCACCGACGCGAGGTGCTGTCATGAGCCGATTCGCACCCGAGATAGAGATTGCCATCGCCCGCATGCGCGACGAGGTCACCCAGCTGCACCGCGAGTTGACGCGTTACGGCCTGGTGATCTGGACCGGCGGCAACGTGAGCGGTCGGGTCCCCGGCGTCGAGCTGTTCGTCATCAAGCCGAGCGGCGTCAGCTACGACGACCTGGCTCCGGAGAACATGATCCTGTGCGACCTTGCCGGCGAGGTCGTCGGCTCGACGCCGGGAAGCGATCGAAGCCCTTCCAGCGACACCGCGGCGCACGCCTACGTCTACCGCGAGATGCCCGAGGTCGGCGGCATCGTGCACACGCATTCGACCTACGCCACGGCGTGGGCGGCGCGCGGCGAGCCGATCCCGTGCGTCATCACGGGGATGGCCGATGAGTTCGGCGGCGAGATCCCGGTCGGCCCGTTCGCGATCATCGGCGACGATTCGATCGGCCGCGGAATCGTCGAGACGCTGCGGGGACACCGCTCGCGCGCGGTGCTGATGCAGAATCACGGCCCGTTCACGATCGGCAAGAATGCCCGCGACGCCGTCAAGGCGGCCGTGATGTGCGAGGACGTCGCCCGCACGATCCACCTCGCGCGCCAGCTCGGCGACCCACTGCCGATCCCGCAGCACCGGATCGACGCGCTCTTCGACCGCTATCAGAACGTGTACGGCCAGGCCCCCCAGGGAGAACTCCAGTGACCGCCCGCAGCATCGTCCCCGACCTCCAGAGCTTCGAGGTGTGGTTCCTCATCGGAAGCCAGCACCTCTACGGCCCCGAGACGCTCGCCCAGGTGGCCGAGCAGTCGCAGCAGGTGGCGCGCGCCCTGGACGGCGCCGCCGAGGTGCCGGTCACGGTTGTCTGGAAGCCGGTGCTCACCGACAGCGAGGGCATCAAGCGCCTGATCCTGGAGGCGAACGCCGCCGAGAACGTCGTCGGCCTGGTGGCTTGGATGCACACCTTCAGCCCCGCCAAGATGTGGATCGCCGGACTCGACGCGTTGCAGAAGCCGCTGCTGCACCTGCACACCCAGGCCAACGTCGACCTGCCGTGGGGCGAGATCGACTTCGACTTCATGAACCTCAACCAGGCGGCGCACGGCGACCGCGAGTTCGGCTACATCGAGACGCGCCTCGGCATCCCGCGCACCACGGTCGTCGGCCACGTCTCCGACCCGGCGGTCACCGCCCGCGTCGGCTCCTGGGCGCGCGCGGCCGCCGGCCGCTGGGCGACCCAGACGATGAGACTGGCCCGGTTCGGCGACAACATGCGCTTCGTCGCCGTCACCGAGGGCGACAAGACGGAGGCCGAGCTGCGCCTCGGCGTGCAGGTCAACACCTGGGGCGTCAACGACCTCGCGCAGGCGGTGGACGCGGCGACCGAGTCCGACGTCGACGAGCTGGTGGCGGAGTACCTCGACCTGTACCGCGTCGCCCCCGAGCTGCGGCCCGGCGCCGAGCGCCACACCTCGCTGCGCGACGGAGCCCGCATCGAGCTCGGCTTGCGCTCCTTCCTCGAGGCCGGCGGATTCTCCGCATTCACCACCTCCTTCGAGGATCTCGGCACGCTGCCGCAGCTGCCCGGTCTCGCCGTGCAGCGGCTCATGGCTGACGGCTACGGCTTCGGCGCAGAGGGCGACTGGAAGACCGCGGTGCTGGTGCGCACGGCTGCGGTCATGGGCGCCGGCCTTCCGGGCGGGGCGAGCCTGATGGAGGACTACACCTACCACCTGGAGCCCGGCAACGAGCTCATCCTGGGCGCCCACATGCTCGAGGTGAGCCCATCGCTGTCGAGCGAGACGGCGAGCCTCGAGGTGCACCCGCTCGGCATCGGCGGCAAGGACGACCCGGTGCGGCTCGTCTTCACCGCCGACGCCGGCCCGGCGATCGTGGTCGCGCTGAGCGACCAGCGCGACCGCTTCCGGCTGGTGGCGAACGTCGTCGAGAACGTGTCGCTGCCCGCCCCGATGCCAAGGCTGCCGGTGGGCCGGGCCGTCTGGCGACCTGCGCCGGACTTCCGCACGTCCGCCACGGCGTGGCTGATGGCGGGCGCGGCGCACCACACCGTCATGTCGACGCAGGTCGGCCTCGAGGTGTTCCAGGACTTTGCGCGAATGTCGAAGATCGAGCTATTGGCGATCACGGGTGATACCAGCCTCGATGGTTTCGAACGCGAACTGCGAGTGAACGCGAGCTACTTCCGGCTGGCGCAGGGGCTGTAGCCGTGTCCTCAAAACCCCGATGAAGCGGGCCACACCGGGCCGATCGTGGACAGAAGCCTCGCGCCCGCGACACGGCTCGGGATTGTGACTACGCGCGCGCAGCGTACTGCTCGCGGATGACCGCGTGCGGATCGGGCGCGGGATTCGCCGCGGTCGACACCGGCCACGCCGGACGCTCCCCGGACAGCGCCCACGCCGCCTGCACGGCCGCGCCGAGCGCGACGTACTCGGCCGGCTCCGGCACCACCACGGGGGCGTCGAACACCTGCGCCGCGATCGTCGCCACCGCCTCGTTCTGCGCCGCGCCGCCGATCAGCAGCACGCGTTCGGCTGCGATGCCGTGCACGCGCACGGCATCGAGCCCGTCCGCCAGGCCGCACAGCATGCCCTCGATCGCAGCCCGCGCCAGGTTCTCGCGGGTCGTGCTCGCCAGGGTCATGCCGAACAGGGTCGCGGTCGCGTCGGGCAGGTTCGGGGTGCGCTCGCCCTCGAAGTAGGGCTGCAGCACGAGTCCCGCGGCGCCCGGCTCGGCGTCCAGGGCGAGTCGCCCCAACTCGTCGTGGTCGACGCCGAGGAGCCGTGCCGTCGCGTCGAGGACGCGGGCCGCGTTGAGCGTGGCGACGAGCGGGAGGTAGGCGCCGGAGGCATCCGCAAATCCGGCGACCGCGCCGGTCTCGTCGCGCACCGGCTGCTCGTTCACCGCGAAGACGGTGCCGCTGGTGCCGATGGAGACGATGACGTCGCCGGGGCGCGCCCCGAGGCCCAGCGCCGCTCCCGCGTTGTCGCCCGCGCCGGGGCCGACGACGACCCCCGCCGGGACGACCCCGTGGGCCGTCGTGGCTCCGGCGGTCTCGGCCGGGCCGAGCACCCGCGGCAGGGTCGCGTCGTGCCCGAGCGCGGCGATGAGCAGTTCGCGGTCGTACTCGCCGTCGGCCGGGCTCCAGTAGCTGGTGCCGCTCGCATCGGAACGGTCGGTGGTCAACGCGGCGAGCTCCGGGCCGAGCGGACTCGAGCCCGTCGGGCCGTAGCCGAGCAGTCGCCAGGTGAGCCAGTCGTGAGGGAGCGCGACCGCGGCGACGCGCGTGGCGTGCTCCGGTTCGGCGTCGCGCAGCCAGCGCAGCTTGGTGGCGGTGAAGCTCGCGACGGGAACGCTGCCGGTGCGGCGTGCCAGCTCGGCGGCGCCGAACTCGGCGATGAGGGCGGATGCCGCCCCGGCGCTGCGCGTGTCGTTCCACAGCAGCGCGGGCCGGATCACCTCGCCCGCGGCGTCGAGCACGACCATGCCGTGCTGCTGCCCGCCGATGGAGATCGCGGCGACGTCATCGAGGCCGCCCGCGTCGGCGATCGCGGCCTGGAGGGCGGTCCACCAGGCATCCGGATGCACCTCGGTGCCGTCGGGATGCCCGGCGCGCCCCGTGCGCACCACGGCTCCGGTCTCCAGGTCGCGAATCATCACCTTGCAGCTCTGGGTGGAGGAATCGACCCCTGCGACGAGCGTCACAGCTCACCCCAACCGCGTGACCCGCGCCCCAACCGCGTGCCGCACGCGGCACTCCCTGACGCCCGGGATGCATCCCTGCCGCACACCAGCGGCATCAGCGGGCGTTGAGGAGGTGCTCGGTGGCGAGCTGCTGGAGGCGCACGAAGCCGAAGCCCCTGCCGCCGAGGTAGGCCTCGGCGTCGAAGTCCTCGAACGCGCTCGCATCGGCCAGCAGGTCGTCGTAGGTCTCACCGGCGGCGAGCGTCGGCACCGCCAGCTCGGGCACGCGCGAGGCGATCAGCGCCTCCTGCACCTCGGGGTCGGCGCGGAAGGCCGTGGCGCGCTCCTTGAGCAGCAGGTAGGTGCGCATGTTCGCGGCGGCCGAATCCCAGACGCCGGTCTCGTCCTCGGTGCGGCTCGGCTTGTAGTCGAAATGCCGCGGGCCGTCGTAGGAGGGCCCGCCGTTCGGGCCGCCGTTCTCGAGCAGGTCGACGAGCGAGAACGCGTTGTGCAGGTCGCCGTGCCCGAACACCAGGTCCTGGTCGTACTTGATGCCGCGCTGGCCGTTGAGGTCGATGTGGAACAGCTTGCCCTGGTACAGCGCCTGCGCGATGCCGGCCGTGAAGTTGAGACCCGCCATCTGCTCGTGGCCGACCTCGGGATTCAGGCCGAACAGCTCGGGGCGCTCGAGCGTCTCGATGAACGCCATCGCGTGCCCGACGGTCGGCAGCAGGATGTCTCCGCGCGGCTCGTTCGGCTTCGGCTCGATGGCGAAGCGGATGTCGTAGCCCTTGTCGGTGACGTAGTCGCCGAAGACGTTGAGGGCCTCGCGATACCGCTCGAGGGCGCTGCGCACATCCTTCGCCGCGTCGTACTCGGCGCCTTCGCGGCCGCCCCACATGACGAAGGTGGTGGCGCCGAGCTCGACGCCGAGCTCGAGCTGGCGCATCGCCTTGCGCATCGCGAAGCGACGCACCTCGCGGTCGTTGGAGGTGAAGCCGCCGTCCTTGAACACGGGCGCGCTGAACAGGTTGGTGGTGACCATCGGCACCTTGAGGCCGGTGGCGGCGAGGGCGCCCTTGAGGCGCTCGATCTCCTTCTCGCGCTCGGCGGGTGTCGACCCGAAGGCGAACAGGTCGTCGTCGTGGAAGGTGAGGCCGTAGGCGCCGAGCTCGGCGAGCTTCTCGACGGCGTGCACGACGTCGAGGGGCTTGCGGGTGGGGCCGCCGAAGGGGTCGGTGCCGTTGTAGCCGATGGTCCAGAGTCCGAAGGTGAACTTGTCGGCGGGGGTGGGCTGGAGGGCCATGATGCTCCTGGTTCGACGGTGAACGCTAAATGTTGCGTGCTCCAACTTATATCATGGTGGGCGCGCGAGGGAAGAGCGAGAAGAGACGACGAGGCGCGCGGATATGGTGAACGGATGGTCAGCGTGAAGGATGGATCGGACGGCGTCCGCCGCCGCAATCTCGCGGCCGTGCTGACGCGCGTGCACCGCGGCGGTCCGGCCTCACGTGCGATCCTCACCGCCGAGATCGGCCTGAACCGCTCCACGATCGGCGCGCTGGTCGCCGAGTTGGAGGGCCTCGGCCTGGTCGAAGAGGGGAATGCCCCGGCCACCCGCCGCGTCGGCCGCCCCTCCCCGGTGGTGCGCCCGCATCCGCGCCCCGCGGTGGTGGCGGTGAACCCGGAGTTGGACGCGGTCACCGTCGCGATCGTCGGCCTCGGCGCCCGCGTCGAGCACCGCGTGCGGCGCGAGGTCGATCACCCGGTGACCGCGCTCGAGACCGCCGAGATCGTCGCGGAGGCGGTCGACGCGCACCTTGCCGAGGCTGCCGTCGAACCCCGCCTGCTCGGCGTGGGTCTGGCCGTTCCGGGGCTGGTGCGCGCGAGCGACGGTGTGGTGCGCTGGGCCCCCCACCTCGGCTGGCAAGACGAGCCGATCGCCGAGCTCGTCGGCGCGCGGCTGGGCCTCCCGACCGTTGTCGACAACGACGCGAGCCTCGGCGCGCTCGCCGAGCGCATCTTCGGGGCTGGCCGCGGCGTCGAGGAACTCGTCTACCTGAACGGCGGCGCGAGCGGCATCGGCGGCGGCGTCATTGTGCGCGGCCAGCTGCTCGGCGGCGCGAACGGCTACGCGGGGGAGTTCGGCCAGAATCGCCCGGGCCTCACCGACTCCGCCGACCGCGTGACCGAGCACGGCACGCTCGAAGACGAGGTCAGCCGCGCCCGACTGCTCGCGACGCTGGGGCTCACGAGCGCCGACGAGCCGCAGCTCGAGCGGGCGCTGCTCGCGGCCGATGACCCGGCGGTCGCCGCCGAGGTGGCACGCCAGCAGCGCGTGCTCGCGGTGGCGCTCGGCAACGCGATCAACGTCGTCAACCCGGAGCTGGTGGTGCTGGGCGGATTCCTGGCGAGCCTGCTGGCCTGCGACCCGGTCGAGTTGGAGCGCACCGTTGCCGCGACCACGGTGCCCGCCGCGTTCGAGGGGGTGCGCATCCAGCCGGCCGCGCTCGGGGAGGACCGGCTGCTGATCGGGGCCGCCGAACTGGCCTGGCAGCCGATCCTCAGCGACCCGGCCTCGGCGGGCTCACCGCGGTCGTAGCTCCTCGCCGCGGTTCGCCCGGCACCCCCCGGCACTGCCGGGCGCGCGGTCAGCCGCGCCCCGATGCCTGCCGGGTGCGTCGCGAGAGCGAGTCGACGATGACGGCGAGCAGGAGCACGGCGCCGGTGATGACGTACCGCACGTACGAGTCGAGGTTGAGCAGTGTGAGCCCGGACGAGATCGACATGATCACGACGACGCCGATGAGCGCGGAGTAGGCCGACCCGCGGCCTCCGAAGAGGCTGGTGCCGCCGATGACCGCGGCCGCGATCGCGTTGAGGTTCGTGTCGGCGGTGCCGGAGCCCTGGTTCGCCGCACCGAGTCGTGCTGCGGCGAAGAGCCCGCCGAGCGCGGCGAGTGTCGATGTCAGCATGAACACGGAGATGTAGATCCGATCGACGCGGATGCCGGATCGTCGCGCCGCTTCCACATTGCCGCCGACCGCGTAGACGGAGCGCCCCCACCGTGTCCGCGTGAGGAGAGTCTGGAACAGGATGACGAGCAGCACGAAGACGAGCGGCATGAGCCCGATTCCGCGATTCTGGTTCAGGTACCAGACGATGATCAGCAGGACGAGCGCGAGCGCCGCGGTGCGCACGATGATCGAGGTGGGCGTCTGCGCTGACAGGCCGGCGCGTGTGCGCCGGTTGCCGGTCCACACCTGGGATCCGGCATAGCTGAGCACGAACGCGGCGACAACGAGGTAGCTGAGCCAGTCGGGGAGGAAGATCTGCTGCCCGAACTGGACGACGATGGACTGGAACGGGATGTTGATGGTTCCCAGGGGCCCGAGCACCCAGAGCATCGCTCCGAGGAAGGCCAGGAGCCCAGCGAGGCTCACGACGAAGCTCGGGACGCCGAATCGGGTGTAGAGCAGGCCGTATGTCAAGCCGATCGCGGTTCCGGCGAGCATCGCCGCGATGACGGCGAAGCCCACCCACACCCCTTCATTGACGAAGAGCACCGCCAGAATCGCCGCGGCGAGTCCGGAGACGGAGCCGACGGAGAGGTCGATCTCTCCGAGCAGCAGGACGAGCACGATGCCGAGGGCGATCACGCCGACCGCCGAGAAGTCCATGGTCAGGTTGACGAGGTTTCGCGCCGAGAGGAAGAACGGGTTCAGCGCCTGGAATACGCCCCAGATGACGACGATTCCGATGATGACCGGAAGCGGCCCGAGGTCGCCGGTGCGCACGCGCTGGATGAAGGCCCGGATGGCGCCGCCGACGCCTGCCTCGCGGATCAGCCGCTCGTCCTGGAGGTCGAGAGCCACGGTGTTCAGCTGGTCGGTGACGGGTGTCTCGCCCTCACGGCGGGTGTCGCTGCTCATAGGGTGTCCTTGCTGCCGCGGCCCGCGCGACGGGTCACGGCGTTGTCGGTGGCGCCGGTGATCGCGGCGATGATGTCTTCGCTGGTGACGTCGGCGACTCGGAAGTCGCCGTTGTTCCGTCCGAGTCGGAGTACGACGACTCGGTCGGCGACGGCGAGAACGTCGGCCATGTTGTGGCTGATGAGGAGGACTCCGTAGCCTTTGTCGCGGAGTCGCTCGATCAGGTTGAGCACTTCGGCGGTCTGGGCGACGCCGAGGGCGGCCGTCGGTTCGTCGAGGATGACGATGCGCGGTTCGCCGATCAGGGATCGTGCGATCGCGACGGTCTGCCGCTGCCCTCCGGAGAGGGATGCGACGGCGGTGCGGATCGACGGGATCTTGGCGCTCAGCTCGCGGAGCAGGCTCCACGACTCCTTCTCCATGAGGACTTCGTCGATCACACCGAGAGCCGTGATCTCGCGCCCGAGCCACAGGTTGGCGACGACGTCGAGGTTGTCGCACAGCGCCAGGTCCTGGTAGACCGTCGCGATGCCGAGGTCGCGGGAGTCGGTGGGCGAGCCGATCCGCACGGGACTTCCGTCGAGGCTGACCGTCCCGGAGTCGGCATGGTGGACACCGGCGAGGACTTTCACGAGGGTGGACTTCCCCGCGCCGTTGTCGCCGACGACGGCGACGACCTCTCCGGCCGAGACGGTCAGTTCGATGTCCTTGAGCGCCTGGACGGCTCCGAAGCGCTTGCTGATGCCCTTCATCGCGAGCAGTGGCGGGGTGGGGCTCGTGGTCATGCGGGATCTCCTGTCCGGCGTATTCCGACCCTAGACCTCGGGTCGACGATCACGACGATGGAGTGGCTGGCCGGGGCGACCCGGCCAGCCACTCGCACCTCGTCTACTGGATGCCTGCTGCCGCGCACGCGTCCGCGTACTCAGCGGTGCAGATCTGCTCGGCGGTGTAGAAGCCGTCGGCGACCACCGTGTCGAGGATGTTGTCGACGGTGACCACGACCGGCGTGAGCAGTGTCGACGGGGTGCCGTCGACGGTCGTGTCGCCCTCGACGGTCTCGCCGCGGAGCAGTGCCACCGCGATCTCGGCGGCGAGTTCCGCCTCCGCGCGAATGGCTTTGTAGATCGTCATGAACTGATCGCCGGCGACGATGCGCTGGATGCCCGCAAGCTCGGCATCCTGCCCCGTGACGAGCGGCAGCGGGCTGACGTTGGCCGCCTTGAGCGCAGCGATCGCGCCGCCGCCGGTGCCGTCGTTGGCCGCGTAGATCGCCGAGATCTGGCCCTCGAACTGCGTGAGCTGGCCGGCCACCCACTGCTGTGCGTTCTCGGGGCTCCAATCCGGGGTGTCGAACTCTGCGAGCACCGTGTATCCGCTGTCGTCGATGACGCTGTGCGCGCCAGCCTTGAACAGCGCCGCGTTGCCGTCGGTCGGCGAGCCGTTGACCATGAGGATGCCGCCGGTGGCCCCATCTGCGTCGAGTGCGGCGACGAGGGTCTCGCCCTGGAGGACGCCGACCTGCTCGTTGTCGAACGAGATGTAGTAGGCGAGCTCGCCGCCCGCGACGAGGCGGTCGTACGAGACGACGGGGATCCCTTCGGCGTTGGCGGTCTCGACGATGCTGACCGCCGCTTGCGCGTCGACCGGGTCGAGCACGAGCACTTCGGCTCCCGCCGTCAGAGCGGCTTCGGCCTGCTGCTGCTGCTTGGCGGCGTCCTGGTCGGCGTTGGAGTACAAGACGTCGAAGTCGCCGAGTGCTGCGACGCGCTCTTCGAAGATCGGCCGGTCGAATGCCTCATAGCGGGCTGTCTGCGATTCGGGGAGCAAGAGTGCGATGGTGCCTTCGCTCTCCGATGCTGCGCCGGTGGTCGTGCAGCCGGCGAGGGCGACGGCCGTGGCGGCAGTCGCGACGAGTGCGGTGATCCGCATGGCGGTGCTCTTCATTGAAAACCTCTCCCTGCTCCACCGCCGTCGGTGGAACTCAGCCAGAATCCCGCATTCACGTCTTGACGTCAACTCTTGAAGTCAATTTGTGACAATTCGTTGACGCGGCGATGAGAACCGCGGACGCGCGGGAGCGGATGACGTCAGTCGGTCGCGCTGGCGCCGGCGTCCGACGGCCCCGCGGCCGTGGTCGCGGGCGCGGGCTGCGCGGCAGCCGCGACCGGCAGCGGCGTGTTCTCGACGGCGAATGCGATCGTGCCGATCAGCTCGGCCCGCTCGCCCAGTTCCCCCGCGACGACATCCGGCAGGCCCGTGCTCGAACGCAGTGCCGAGCGGTCCATGGCGTGGCGGAGCGGCGCAAGCAGGAGTTCTCCCGCTTCTGCGAGCTCCCCGCCCACGACGATGACCTCGGGGTCGAACAGGTTGCTGAGCGAGGCGACGGCGACACCGATGTGGCGGCCGGCATCGGCGATGGCGCGCCGAGCGGCGGCGTCGCCCCGTTCGGCGTGGACGAGAATGTCGTGGACCCGTTGCATGCCGGGGTCGTCGCGGAACAGGTCGACGAGTGCGGGGCCGCCGGCGAGAGTCTCGAGGCAGCCGCGGCTTCCGCATCGACAGAGCGGACCGTTCTCGTCGATGGTCAGGTGTCCGATCTGGCCCGCCTTGCCGGTCACTCCGCTGAACACCTGCCCGTCGATCACCAGCCCGGCGCTGATGGTGTGGCCGAGTCGGAGGTAGGCCGCCCCCCGCGTGTCCCGAGCGGCTCCGAAACGGGCCTCGGCGAGGGCCCCGAGATGACCTTCGCTGTCGGCGAAGACCGGCACCTCAAGCCGCCGGGAGAGCGTCTCGGCAAGGCTGATGCCGTCCCAGCCGCGCAGCAGGCCGGGGCTCGACAGGCGGCCGGTTCGTGAATCGAGCGGCGCCGGCACGGCGAGTCCGATGGAGAGGAGATCCGTGACGCTCGCATCGATCGTCTCGAGCATGTCTCCCAGCAGGAGCGCTGCTCGATCGAACTCGCTGTCGTGCCGGTGGTCGAGGGCGAGCGGGACGCGGTTCTCCGCGACGATCGTGTGGCCCACATCGGCGATCGCGATGCGCAGGTGGCGCGACGAGAAGTGCAGTCCGGCGACCAGGCCGATGCGCCTCGCCAGCTTCACTTCGATCGCGCGACGTCCTGTGCGAATGGTCGTGCTCGTGACGACGACGTGGGCGGCGACCATCTCCTTGACGATGTTCGACACCGTGGCGGGGGACAGCCCCGTCAGCTGGGCCAGCTCGACCTGCGTCAGCCGACCGTGCCGAGTCAGAGACTCGATCACGCGGGCGCGGTTGGCTTCACGCAATGAAGACTGCGAGCCGGGTGGCACCTTCATGATGGACACGCCGTGAAGTGTAGCGGGCGGCTGCCCGGCGAAACCCAGAATCACCGCTCCGGTCGCCGAATATTGCTCGCCGATCGCTCCTGGGCGACTCGGCGTCGGCGGAATCGGCGTCGGCGTAGGCTCCTTTCGTGAACTCTTCGTCTCCGCTGCAGACCTGGTCAGGCACCCACCGCTTCACCGCTCCGCGTCTGGTCGAGGCCCGCGCGATCGCCGACGTTCAGGCGGCGGTGCGCGCGGGGGGCCCGGTGCGCGCGCTCGGCACGCGGCACTCGTTCAATGACATCGCCGACACGACGGGTGCGCTCGTCTCCGTCCTCGGCATCGATCCCGATCCGGTGCTCGATGAGGCGGCCCGCGAGGTCACGGTCGGCGCCGGGACGCGCTACGGCGTGCTGGCCGTCTGGCTCGAGCAGCGCGGCTGGGCGCTGCACAATCTGGGCTCGCTGCCGCACATCTCGATCGGGGGCGCGATCGCGACCGGAACCCACGGCTCCGGCAACGGCAACGGCGTGCTCGCGACGGCGGTGCGCGGGATCGACTACGTGGATGCCGCCGGCGAGCTCCGCTCGGTGCGGCACGGCGACCCCGACTTCGACGCCCTCGTGATCTCGCTCGGCGCCGTCGGCATCACGGTGCGGGTGACGCTGGCGATCGAGCCGAGCTACCGGGTGCGTCAGGACGTGTTCGTCGGCCTCAGCTGGAACTCCCTGCTCTCCGAGCTGGAGGCGGTGACCGGAGCCGGCTACAGCGTGAGCCTTCTGTCGAACTGGCTCGGCGAGGGCGCCGGCGACATCTGGATGAAGTCGCGCATCGAAGGTGAGGGCGACGGCGAGGTGCCCGAGACGCTGTTCGACGCGTCTCGCGATCCGGCGCTTGAGCCGATCTTCGCACCGGCGGAGAACCTGACCACGCAGGGCGGCGTGCCCGGTCCCTGGTCGGAGCGTCTGCCGCACTTCCGGCTCGATGCCACTCCGAGCAACGGCGACGAGATCCAGACCGAGTACTTCGTCGACCGCGCCATCGGCGCCCCCGCGCTCGCCGCGGTGCGCGAGCTGCGCGACGACATCGCCCCGCTGCTGGCGGCGACCGAACTGCGCACCGCGAAGGCCGACTCCCTCTGGCTGTCGGAGGCGTTCGAGCGCGACGTGCTGGGGATCCACTTCACCTGGAAGAACGAGCCGGAGCCGGTGCGTGCCCTGCTGCCGCGCATCGAGGCAGCGCTCGCCCCGTTCGACGCGCGCCCGCACTGGGGCAAGTGGCATGCCTTCGACGCCGAGCGGATCGCCGCGGTGACGCCGAAGCTCGCCGAGGCGCGCGCGGTGTTCGAGCGGCTCGACCCGGAGGGGCGGTTCTCGAACGCGCACCTGGAGCGAATCGGCGTGCGCGCACCGCGCGCGTAGCGCCGCAAGCCCGCCACCCAGAGTCCCCGCCGCGCGCAGCGCGTGCGTCAGGATGGGGGAACGGCTCGCGGGCACCGCCGCCGCGAGTTCCACCACCACTGCAGGAAAGGCCGTGCCCTCATGGCGACCACCGGTTCCCCCGACTACCGCGACGGCGGACTCTCGTTCGCCCCCGACTTCGTGTTCGGCTCCGCGACGGCGAGCTATCAGATCGAGGGCGCCGCCCACGAGGACGGCCGCGGCCCGAGCATCTGGGACACCTTCAGTCACACTCCCGGCAAGACCTGGAACGGCGACACCGGCGACGTCGCCGACGACCACTACCACCGGCTCGACGCCGACCTCGACCTCATGAAAGAGCTGGGGCTGGAGGCGTACCGCTTCTCGATCGCCTGGCCGCGCATCCAGCCGACCGGGTCGGGCTCGTTCAACCGGAAGGGCGTCGAGTTCTACTCACGGCTCGTCGACGGGCTGCTGGCCCGTGGCATCCGGCCGGTGGCGACGCTGTACCACTGGGATCTGCCGCAGCCGCTCGAGGACGCGGGCGGCTGGCCGAACCGCGATACCGCCTACCGCTTCGAGGAGTACGCCGCGCGCACCGTGGAGGCGCTCGGCGACCGGGTGCACACCTGGACGACGTTCAACGAGCCGTGGTGCTCGGCCTACCTCGGCTACGGCTCGGGCGCCCACGCCCCGGGTCGCACCGACGGGGCCGACGCGCTCGCCGCGGTGCACCACCTGAACCTGGCGCACGGCCTCGCCGTGCCGGAGATCCGCCGCGCGGCGACGAACGACCCGGAGCTGTCGATCACTCTCAACTTCCACGTGATCCGGGGCGAGGATGACACGAGTCCCGAGGCGATCCGCCGCATCGACGCGCTCGCCAACCGCGCTTTCACGAGTCCGCTGCTGCGCGGCCGCTACGACGACGACCTGCTGGCCGACACCGCGGAGGTCACCGACTGGTCGTTCGTGCGCGACGGCGACCTGGCGCAGATCCACCAGCCGATCGAGGTGCTGGGCGTGAACTACTACTCGACTGTGACGGTGAAGATGTGGGACGGCGCAACGCCCCGCACGAACAACGACGGTCACAAGGACATGGGCGGATCGCCCTGGCCGGGCAGCCGCAACGTCGAGTTCCTGCCGCAGGCCGGCCCCTACACCGACATGGGCTGGAACATCGCCCCCGACGGGCTGGAGGAGCTGCTCGTGCACCTGCACGAGGAGTTCCCGGACCAGCCGCTGATGGTCACCGAGAACGGCGCCGCATTCCCCGACCGCGTGGTCGAGACCGAGCACGGAGCGCGGGTTCCGGACGCCGACCGCATCGACTACCTGAACCGCCACTTCACGGCGGCGCACCGCGCGATCGCGCGCGGGGTGGACCTGCGCGGCTACTTCGTGTGGTCGCTGCTCGACAACTTCGAGTGGGGCTACGGCTATTCGAAGCGCTTCGGGATCGTGCGCGTGGACTACGAGACGCAGGAGCGGATTCCGAAGGACTCCGCCCGCTGGTTCGCCGACGTCATCCGCGAGCACCGCACCCCCGACCTGGGCTAGCGTCGCTTCGTGAGTTCTGAGATCAGCGTCGAGGCGCACCCGCCGACCAAGCCGATCATCCTCCACCCCGGTGACTCGCTCACCAAGCGTCAGCGTCTCGTCTACGTGCTGGTGCTGGGGGCCCTGGTCGCGCTCGGCCCGTTCACGATCGACCTCTACCTGCCCGCGTTCCCGGCAATCGCCACGGTGTTCGACGCGAGCGATGCCGCCATCCAGCTGACCTTGACCGCGACGACGGTCGGGTTCGGCCTGGGGCAGCTGTTCGTCGGCCCGTGGAGCGACAAGGTGGGGCGCCGCACGCCGCTGCTCGTGGCGACGACGCTGCACATCGCGGCGAGCCTCGGCGTCGCCCTCGCCCCCGACCTGGGGCTGATCGGCTTCTTCCGTGTGCTGCAGGGCATCGGCGCCGCGGGAGGCAGCGTGGTGGCGATGGCGATGGTGCGCGACCTGTTCGGCGGGCATCCGCTGGTGCGGATGCTGGCCCGGCTCGCCCTCGTGACCGGACTCGCCCCGATCCTTGCCCCGGTAATCGGCTCGCAGCTGCTCCAGGTGATGGAGTGGCGCGGCATCTTCTGGGTGCTGATGGGCTACGGCATCGTGGTGCTGGCGCTCGCCTGGTTCTTCATCATCGAGACGCTGCCGCCGGCGCGTCGCCGCGACGTCGGCCACAGCACGGCGCGTGACCGCTACCGCGCGCTGTTCACCGACCGGGTGTTCGTCGGCGTCGCGATCGTCGGCGCGATGAACTTCTCGTCGCTGTTCGCCTATCTCGCGGCGTCGTCATTCCTGTTCCAGGACGTGTACGGCATGGATGCGCAGCAGTTCGGCCTGCTGTTCGGGGTCAACTCGCTCGGCCTCGCAGTGTGCTCGCAGATCTCGTCGCGGGTGATGCGCCGGGTGGGTCCGCAGTGGGTGGTCGCGGTGACGCTCACGGGGATGTTCCTAGCGGCGGCGGCGATCGCCGTGTTCGCGCTGCTCGGCGGCGGGCTGTGGTCGGTGCTCATCCCGCTGTTCGTGCTCATCTCGCTCACGGGGGCGACGTTCCCGGCGATCCAGGTGGCGGCGCTGGCCCACCACGGCAAGGAGGCGGGCACGGCGGCGTCGCTGCTGGGAGCGGTCAACTTCGGCCTCGCCGGTCTGATCTCGCCGATTGTCGGCTGGTTGGGCATCGACTCGGCGCTGCCGATGGCGAGCGTGCAGCTGGCCACGCTCGGCGTCGCGATCCTGGTGCTGTGGATCGTGGTGCGACCGCGCACGGTGCCGTCGATCGCGGGAACATAGGACGATGACCTCCCCGCGTCGCCGCCGCATCTCGCGCCGCGGCGCGACTCTGCTCGCGAGCGCCGCGGCCGTGCTGACGATCGTGGCGGTGGGCGGCCTGTTCGCTCTGCGGGTGGCCGAGGGTCCCAGCGCGCTCGATCTGGCCTGGATCGACGAGCTGCGCGAGAACCCGGGCCCCTGGTTCGAGCTGCCGTCGCGGCTGCTCGACTTCCTGGGCGGCGGCTGGGCCGGAGTGCTGGTGATTCCGCTGGCCCTCGCGGCGGCGTTCCTCGTCGCGCGCCGTCCGATCGCGGCCCTCACCTTCGTGACGGCGTCGGCGGCGAGCGCGCTCGTGGTGCAGGCGGTCAAGCTGCTGGCCGATCGCGATCGCCCGCTGGAGGCGCTGCTGCAGCTCGAGTCGGCCTCGTTTCCCTCGGGGCATGTCGCGAACGCGGCGACGATGGCGGTGCTGCTCACGCTCCTGGTGCGGCGCTGGAGCGTCGGGATCGCGGGCGCGATCTGGGTGGTGGCGATGGCGTTCGCGCGCACCTATCTCGGCGTGCACTGGCTCACCGACACGCTCGCGGGGGCGATCGTCGGCGCCGGGGTCGCGGTGTTCGTGTGGGCGCTGTGGGCGCCGCGGCTGCAGCATGAGTCGCGCCGACACCCGGCAGCGCGCGGCGAAGCACCGCAGAGCGGCGCACGTCGCGGGGGTGGAGCTGTGGCTCAAGAAAGCCGCCGGGGCAGCGGATGAGGACGAGGCGGCGCCGGCTGGCAGCTGAGCCCGCTCCGCTCTTCCCGAGTCGACGCTCCGCGCGATAGCGTCAGCCCATGAGGATCCTGCTGGTCGGCGCGGGCGGTGTCGGCGATGCGATCGCCAAGATCGCGGCGAGACGAGACTTTTTCGAGCTGATCGTGGTTAGCGACTACGACCGAAGCCGCGCGGAGCGCACGATCGCGTGGATCACCGAGAAGCACGGCGCGGAGGCCGCGGGGCGCTTCGTCGCGGCCCACGTCGACGCGTCGAGTCCCGACTCGGTCGCGGGGCTGGCGCGCGAGCACGCCGTCACGCACGTGATGAACGCGGTCGAGCCGAAGTTCGTGCCGACGATTTTCGCGGGGGCGCTCGCCGCGGGCGCCGGCTACCTCGACATGGCGATGAGCCTGTCGGAGCCGCATCCGGAGGAGCCGTACGCGCTCACCCACGTGAAGCTCGGCGACGACCAGTTCGCGCAGTCGCCCGATTGGGAGAAGGCCGGACAGCTGGCACTCGTGGGGATGGGAGTCGAACCGGGGCTCAGCGACGTGTTCGCCCGCTACGCGAGCGACGAGCTGTTCAGCGAGATCGACGAGCTGGGAACGCGCGACGGAGCCAACCTGGTGGTGCGCGACGAGGCGGGCAACGAGGTCTTCGCGCCGAGCTTCTCGATCTGGACGACGATCGAGGAGTGCCTGAACCCGCCCGTGGTGTGGGAGAAGGACGCAGGCTGGTACACGACGGAGCCGTTCAGCGAGCCGGAGGTGTTCGAGTTCCCGGAGGGCATCGGGCCGGTCGAGTGCGTCAACGTCGAGCACGAGGAGGTGCTGCTGATGCCGCGCTGGCTCGACGCCAATCGCGTCACCTTCAAGTACGGCCTCGGCGACGAGTTCATCGGCGTGCTGAAGACGCTCAATCTGCTCGGACTCGACAAGACGACCCCGTTGTGGGTGCGCAGCGCCGACGGTCCCGTCGAGGTCGCCCCGCGTGACGTCGTGGCGGCGGCGCTTCCCGACCCGGCGAGCATCGGACCGCGGATGACCGGCAAGACCTGTGCAGGCGTCTACGTCACGGGCACCGGCAAGGACGGGGCGCCGCGCGCCGTGTACCTGTACCACGTGAGCGACAACGAGTGGACGATGGCCGAGTACGAGGCGCAGTGCGTCGTCTGGCAGACCGCGCTCAACCCGGTGATCGCGCTCGAGCTGCTCGCTGGCGGCGTGTGGTCGGGGGTCGGCGTGCTCGGTCCGGAGGCCTTCCCGGCGGCCCCGTTCCTCGAGCTGATGGCGAAGCCGGAGGCCGAGGGCGGCTACGGCCAGGCCTGGGGCCTGGAGGAGCGCACCCCGGTCTGAGTTCGCCGCGCGCGGCTAGGCTGACCGCCATGAACGCTCCGAAGAACGTCGGGCCGCTCGACGACGCCGCCGTCGAGGCCATTCGCGCAGGGTACGCCTTCGAGGCGCCCGCGCTGGAGATGGGCGCCCTCGTCAACGGGGAGGCGCTCGCGGAGGTGCCGGTGCGCATCCCGATCGCAATGACGAACCGTCACGGCCTCGTCGCGGGGGCGACGGGAACGGGCAAGACGAAGACACTCCAGGTGCTCGCCGAGCAGCTGTCGGCGGCCGGGGTGCCGGTGTTCGCCGCCGACATCAAGGGCGACCTGTCGGGCATCGCGAGTGAGGGCACCTCGAGCGAGAAGCTGCTGGAGCGCACCGAGAGCATCGGGCAGGCATGGCAGCCGGCGGCCAGCCCCACCGAGTTCTTCTCCCTCGGCGGGCTCGGCTCGGGCGTGCCGATCCGGGCGAGCATCGACAGCTTCGGACCGCTTCTGCTGAGCAAGGTGCTGGGCCTGAACAGCACTCAGGAGTCGAGTCTCGGCCTCGTCTTCCACTACGCCAAGAAGGCCGAGCTGCCGCTCGTCGACCTCGCCGACCTGCGCGCCGTGGTGAGCCACCTGGTCAGCGCCGAGGGCAAGGCTGAGCTGGCCGAACTCGGCGGGCTGTCGAAGGCGACCGCGGGCGTGATCCTGCGCGAGCTCATCATGTTCGCCGATCAGGGCGCCGATGTGTTCTTCGGCCAGCCGCAGATCGACGTGGCGGAGTTCATGCGCACCAGCGCGGACGGGCGCGGCATCGTGAGCCTGCTCGAGGTGCCGAGCGTGCACGACAAGCCGGCCCTGTTCTCGACGTTCCTGATGTGGCTGCTCGCCGAGCTCTACTCGACGCTGCCCGAGGTGGGCGACCTGCCGCAGCCGAAGCTGGTGTTCTTCTTCGACGAGGCGCACCTGCTGTTCAAGGACGCCTCCAAGGACTTCCTCGACCAGGTCACGCGCGTGGTGCGCCTGATCCGCTCGAAGGGCGTTGGCATCTTCTTCGTCACGCAGACCCCGAAGGATGTGCCGTCGGATGTGCTGGCGCAGCTGGGCAGTCGCGTTCAGCACCAGCTGCGCGCGCACACCCCCGACGACGCGAAGGCGCTGCGGGCGACGGTCTCGACCTACCCGAACTCGGGCTACGAGCTCGACGAGGTGCTCACGAATCTCGCCACCGGCGAGGCGATCGTGACGGTCATGAACGAGAAGGGCGCCCCCTCGCCGGTCGCCTGGACCCGGCTGCGCGCGCCGCAGGGCTCGATGAGTCCCACCGATCCCGCGGTGATCGCCGCGGCGGTCGACGCCTCACCGCTCACCGCGAAGTACGGGGTCGCGATCGACCCGAGTTCGGCGCGGGAGAAGCTGACGATGAAGGCGGCCGAGGCGGAGCAGGCGCGCACCGCGGAGGCGGAGGCGACGGCCACGGCGGCCGCGCTGGAGCGTCAGCTCGCCGCCGAGCAGAAGGCCGTCGAGAAGCGCATGAAGGCGGCGCAGCGCGAGGCGGAGAAGCGCGCGAAGGCGGCCGAGCGCGCCGAGGCGAAGCGGGCGCGCGAGCAGGCGGCGCGGGACGAGCGCCGGTTGAAGCAGACTGTCAACGCGGGCGTCAAGGTCGCACGCGTGCTGGTCAACACGATCTTCGGCTCGACGCGCAAGCGCTGAGCGGGCTACATTCCGGGGATCGAGAAGCCGAGCACGCTCGTCACGAGCACGATCACGCCGGCCAGCGCGATGAGGCCCGCGGCCGCCGCGGCGGCCTTCAGTCCCGGCCGGTTCTCGAACCAGTAGACGCTGCCGGGGTACTCGTCGAAGAACTCGGCCATGCTGAGCGGCCCGGCGACGCGGGTCACCGGGACCGGCAGAGCGGCGACCAGCGCTTCGAGGTCGTGCTCGTGCCAGAAGTTGCCGCGCATCCGGAAGAGGGTGTGCCCGTCGACGTCGCGGGCGATCAGCTGGGTGACGGTGTCGGGCGACGGCCCGACGTGCGTCTCGACCAGCAGCACGTCCTCGATGTCATCGAGGTCGACGCGGATCGTCGGCGAGAAGATGCCGTTGCCGGTGAGCTGAGTGTCGGTGACGACCGCCCGCACCTGAAGCTGGCGCAGCAGCACGCCGGCCCCGATGGCGAGCACGATCGCGTGCACCACGGACACCGGCACGATCGCGTCGCGCGCGCTCGCGAACCAGTAGAGCACCCCGAAGATCGGCACCATCGCGGCGAGGAACGACAGCACGGCCGTCACCATCAGCGAGCGACGGGGGCGGATCGTGATGAGGTCGGCCGACACACGCCCCCCTTCGAGCGGCACAGGTGATGTGGTGCGGAGTTCGTGGTGGTGGTTCAACAGCGGAGGATGGGGGATTCGAACCCCCGAGGGCTTTCACCCAACACGCTTTCCAAGCGTGCGCCATAGGCCACTAGGCGAATCCTCCTGGCAGGACCCCCCGCGCACCCGCCAGAGCCCGGTTACCCTTGCTGCGTTTCCGCCCTGGGGGAGTTGGCCTGGTTGGCGCCACGCGGGGAGCCGCGGCAATACTATCCCACCCGCCTGTCGGAGGCGGAACCGCGCTGAGCCCGCCCGGTCGCGGTGGTGCCGACTACGCTGGGCGAGTGGTTACCGCCCTGTATCGCCGCTACCGGCCCGAGACCTTTGCCGAGCTCATCGGTCAGTCGCAGGTGACCGATCCGCTGCGCACGGCGCTGCGCACCGATCGGGTGAATCACGCATACCTGTTCAGCGGCCCGCGCGGCTGCGGCAAGACGACCAGCGCGCGCATCCTGGCCCGCTGCCTGAACTGCGCCGAGGGCCCCACCGACACCCCGTGCGGCGTGTGCCCTTCGTGCGTGGAGCTCAGCCGCGACGGCTCCGGCTCGCTCGACGTCGTCGAGATCGACGCCGCCTCGCACAACGGCGTGGATGACGCGCGCGACCTGCGCGAGCGCGCCGCCTTCGCCCCCGCGCGCGACCGCTTCAAGATCTTCATCCTCGACGAGGCGCACATGGTGACGCCGCAGGGCTTCAACGCGCTGCTCAAGATCGTCGAAGAGCCGCCCGAGCACGTGAAGTTCATCTTCGCCACCACCGAGCCCGACAAGGTGATCGGCACGATTCGCAGCCGCACCCACCACTACCCGTTCCGGCTGGTGCCGCCCGCGCAGATGCTCGATTATGTACAGCAGCTGAGCAGCACCGAGGGTGTCGAGGTCGAGGCGGGCGTACTGCCGCTCGTGGTGCGCGCCGGCGGCGGGTCGGTGCGCGACACGCTGTCGCTGCTCGATCAGCTGATCGCCGGATCGGAGGGCGACCGGGTCGACTACGAGCGCGCGGTCGCGCTGCTCGGCTACACGCACGCCGCCCTGCTCGACGAGGTGGTGGAGGCGATCGGCGACCGCGACGCCCCCGCGCTGTTCGCGGCGATCGACCGGGTCATCCAGACCGGGCAGGATCCGCGCCGATTCGTCGACGACCTGCTGGAGCGCCTGCGCGACCTGATCGTCGTGGCCGCCACCGGTGAGGGCGCCGCCGCCGTGCTGCGCGGCATCCCCGCCGACGAGGTGGAGCGGATGCGCGTGCAGGCCACCGCCTTCGGCACCGCCGGGCTGTCGCGTGCCGCCGATCTGGTGAACGCGGCCCTGAGCGAGATGTCGGGTGCGACCTCGCCGCGTCTGCACCTGGAGCTTCTCGCCGCCCGTCTGCTGGTTCCCGCGATGGACGACGCCGAGCGCGGCGCGCTCGCCCGCGTCGAGCGCCTCGAGCGCCGCATCGGCATCGACGGCGCCGGGCCCGAGTCGACCGTCGCGCCGGCACGCACGCCTGCGGCAGCTCCGGCTCCCGTGTCGACGGCCCGGCCCGGCGCCGCGCCTGCCGCATCCGCTCCCGCCACCCCCGCGGAGCGTGTCGCTACTCCGGAGGGTTCGCCGGCCACTGCCGAGACTCCGGGGCCATCCGCTTCCGCGGAGCCGAAGACTCCGGAGAAACGACCCACTGAGTCGCCTGCCGCGCCCGCGACGGCGGCACCGGTCGGCCCGGTCACCTTCCAGCAGATCAAGGATGCCTGGCCCGAGATCCTCGAGGCGGTCAAGAAGGCGAAGCGCAACTCGTGGCTCGTGGTGTTCGCCGCGACCCCGCGCGCGTACGCCGACGAAGTGCTGACCCTCTCGTTCCGCAGTGACAACGACGTGAACGACTTCCGCCCGAAGCAGAAGCCGGGCGACAACGTCAGCGACCATCTGCGCGTCGCGATCGAGCAGGTGCTTGGCGTGCGCGTCAAGTTCCTGCCGCGGGTCGAGGCGACCGCCCCGGCCGCAGCGCAGCGCAGCGTCTCTCCGGAGAATTCGCCGGCCGCCCCCGGAAACGCAGGGGATGCTGCCCGCACTGCGCCGAAATCTCCGGAGAAGCGACCCGCTCGGCAGGCGGCGGCACCGAGCGCGGAGCCGGGGCCCGAGCCCGACGACGTCCCCGACCCGGAAGCGGAACCGCCGCGCCCCGACGACGCCGACGGCTGGAACGTCGTCTCGATCCCCGGTGCCGCCCCCGCGGCCGCGAGCGGGTTGAGTAGCCGCGCGAGCGGCGTATCGAAACCCGACGCCGCCAAGCCAGACCCCGCCAACGCTGGCCCCGCCGCCCCCGACGCACCCGAGGCCGCTGAGCCCGCCAAGCCCGCTGACGCCCCCACCCACCCCTCCGCCCGCGCGGCCGCCCCGCGCGAGCGCTACGGCGAGGCGGTGGTGCGCGAGCTGCTCGGTGCGAACTTCATCGGCGAGCACTCGCTGGCGTCCGCTCCGGCGCCCGCGTCGGCAGAGGGCGCTTCTCCGAGCGAGGCCCCGGGCGCCACCCCCGCTGACCCGGCCGGGAGCTAGCCATGTACGAAGGAATCATCCAGGACCTGATCGATGAGCTCGGTCGCCTGCCCGGCATCGGCCCGAAGTCGGCGCAGCGGATCGCCTTCCACATCGTGCAGACCGAGAGCTTCGACACGCAGCGGCTGGCGCAGATCCTCACCGACATCCGCGAGAAGATCCGCTTCTGCTCGATCTGCGGCAACGTCTCCGAGCTCGACACCTGCGCGGTCTGCCGCGATCCGCGCCGCAGCCCCGCCTCGATCTGCGTGGTCGAGGAGGCGAAGGATGTGGTGGCGATCGAGCGCACCCGCGAGTTCCGCGGCCTCTACCACGTGCTCGGTGGCGCGATCAGCCCGATCGACGGCATCGGCCCCGACGACCTGCGCATCGCGCAGCTGCTGTCGCGCCTCGCCGACGGCACCGTCACCGAGGTGATCATCGCGACCGACCCGAACCTGGAGGGGGAGGCCACCGCGACCTACCTCAGCCGCCTGCTGCAGGCGCAGCCGGGGCTGCGGGTTTCGAGGCTCGCTTCGGGGCTACCGGTGGGCGGTGACCTCGAATACGCTGACGAGGTCACGCTCGGTCGCGCCTTCGAGGGGCGCCGTTTCGTTCAGAACTGAGCGTTCTGTCATCGCCCGCGTGCAAGAATCTTCTCCCGTGACCAACGCCACCACGACCCCCCGTCTCGTCGCCTTCGATCTCGACGACACCCTCGCCGCCTCGAAGTCGCCGCTCGACCCGCGCATGGCGACGCTCATCGTCGACCTGCTCGGCGCGGTGGAGGTGTGCGTGATCTCGGGCGGCAACTTCGCCCAGTTCGAGCTGCAGCTTGTCGACAACTTGCCGTTGGATCACCCGGATGCGCTGGCGCGTCTGCACCTGATGCCCACCTGCGGCACCCAGTACTTCCTGTTCCAGGAAGGCGGCTGGGCGGCGCAGTACGCCGAGAACCTGAGCGAGGAGCAGAAGGCCGCCGCGCTCGCGGCGGTCGAGCAGGAGGCAAAGCGCCTCGGCTTCTGGGAGAGCGAGACATGGGGGCCGATCCTGGAGGACCGCGGTTCGCAGATCACGTTCTCCGCGCTCGGCCAGGCTGCACCCGTCGACGCCAAAAAGGCGTGGGATCCGTCCGGCGACAAGAAGAACGCGCTGCGCGCCGCGGTGCAGGAGCTGCTGCCTGAGCTGGAGGTGCGCTCCGGTGGGTCGACGAGCGTCGACATCACCCGCCGCGGCATCGACAAGGCCTACGGCATGCGCAAGCTGGCCGAGCTGACCGGCATTCCGCTCGACGACATGCTGTTCGTCGGCGACCGGCTCGACCCGGACGGCAATGACTACCCGGTGAAGGCGATGGGCGTCGAGTGCATCGCCGTGGAGGGCTGGGAGGACACCGCCGCCTTCATCGAGAAGTTCCTCGCCGCGCGACGGTAGTCGAGGCCCCCGCGCACGGCACTATCTTGCGCCGCGCTGGCACGATTGCGGCGGCGACATCCGCCGCGCGCACCTAGAATCGTCCGTTATGAGCACTTCCGCAGGAGTCCACCTCGGCGTTGTCGGCGCCACCGGTCAGGTCGGCGCCGTCGTGCGTCGCCTTCTCGCCGAGCGCGACTTTCCGATCGCCAGCATCCGCTTCTTCGCCAGCGCCCGCAGCGCTGGCACGACGATCGAGTTCCGCGGGGAGCCGATCACCGTCGAGGATGCGTCGGTCGCCGACCCGAGCGGCCTCGACATCGCGATCTTCAGCGCCGGCGCCACGATGAGCCGCGTGCAGGCGCCGCGGTTCGCGGAGGCGGGCGTGCTCGTCATCGACAACTCGAGCGCGTGGCGCATGGACCCGGATGTTCCGCTCGTGGTGAGCGAGGTGAACCCGCACGCCATGGATCAGGCGGTGAAGGGCATCGTCGCGAACCCGAACTGCACCACCATGGCCGCGATGCCGGTGATGAAGGTTCTGGATGCCGAGGCGGGCCTGGAGCGCCTGACCGTCAGCACGTACCAGGCGGTCAGCGGCGCGGGACTGGCCGGCGGCGAGGAGCTGCTGGAGCAGGCGACGGCCGCGGTCGCGCAGGACGCGATCGGCCTGGTGCACGACGGCGGCGCCGTGGAGCTGCCGGCGCCGAACAAGTTCCCCAAGAGCATCGCCTTCAACGTGGTGCCGCTCGCCGGCAGCATCGTCGACGACGGCCTCAACGAGACCGACGAAGAGAAGAAGCTGCGCAACGAGAGCCGCAAGATCCTCGAGCTGCCGGAGCTGCGGGTCAGCGGCACCTGCGTGCGCGTGCCGGTGTTCACCGGCCACTCGCTCTCGATCAATGCCGAGTTCGCCCGCCCGCTCAGCCCCGCGCGCGCCCGTGAGCTGCTCGACGGCGCTCCCGGCGTCCAGCTGATGGACGTGCCGACCCCGCTCGACGCGGCCGGCGCCGACCCGAGCCTGGTGGGCCGCATCCGCACCGACGAGGGAGCCCCGGAGGGCCGCGGGCTTGCGCTGTTCATCTCGAACGACAACCTGCGCAAGGGCGCCGCGCTGAACGCGGTGCAGCTGGCCGAGCTGGCGGCGGCGAAGGTGATGGCGGCCCAGCCGGTCTGACGCGCAGCGACGGGTGAAGAACCCGACTTCTTCGCGTCTCGGCCGCCGACGGCGTGGCGCCCCGGGTTCTAGGATGGATGTCGTGCCTGAACCCGTTGACGTTGCCCTCATCGGTGGCGGCATCATGAGCGCGACGCTCGGTGCCCTCATCTCGGAACTCGAACCCGACTGGTCGATCACGATTCTCGAGGGTCTCGGCGATGTCGCGCTCGAGAGCTCGAACGCGTGGAACAACGCCGGCACCGGCCACGCGGCCCTGTGCGAGCTGAACTATTCGCCCGAGCGCCCCGACGGCACGGTCGATGTGAGCAAGGCGATCGACATCAACGAGCAGTTCCAGGTGTCGCGCCAGTTCTGGAGCTTCCTGGTCGAGCAGGGCGTCATCCCGGAGCCGGAGCGCTTCATCAACTCGGTGCCTCACCTCAGCTTCGTCTGGGGTGAGGACAACGTCGCCTACCTGCGCAAGCGCTTCGAGGCGCTGAAAGATCACCCGCTCTTCGCCGGATTGGAGTACACCGAGGATGCGCGCACGATTCGCGAGTGGGCCCCGCTGCTGATCCCGGGGCGCGCCAAGTCGCAGCCGATCGCGGCGACGCGCATCACCTCCGGCACCGACGTCGACTTCGGCGCCCTCACCCGCGATCTGATCGATCACCTGGTGGCGCGCGGCGCCGACCTGCGGCTCAGCCACCGCGTCACGGGGCTGAAGAAGAAGGGCGACGTCTGGCGCATCCGGGGCCGCCGCGAGGTGGGACTGACAGCCTTCGAGCTGAACGCCCGGTTCGTGTTCGTGGGCGCGGGCGGCGGCGCGCTGACGCTGCTGCAGCGCTCGGGCATCCGCGAGATCCGGGGCTACGGCGGCTTCCCGATCAGCGGCCAGTTCCTGCGCACCGACGAGCCGAGCGTGGTGGAGCGTCACCACGGCAAGGTCTACGGCAAGGCCTCGGTGGGGGCCCCGCCGATGTCGGTGCCGCACCTCGACACCCGCGTGGTCGACGGCAGCAAGAGCCTGCTGTTCGGCCCGTATGCGGGCTTCACCCCCAAGTTCCTGAAGACCGGAACCTGGTGGGATCTGTTCGGCTCGATCCGCTGGCACAACCTCGGCACGATGGTGGGCGCGGGGCTGCGCAACCTCGGTCTGGTGAAGTACCTGGTGGGGGAGCTGCTCGCCTCGCGGGCGGCGAAGCACCGCGTGCTGCAGGAGTTCGCCCCGACCGCGAAGCGCGGCGACTGGCGCCTGATCACGGCCGGCCAGCGGGTGCAGATCATGAAGCGGGATGCGAACGGCACCCCGGTCATCCAGCTCGGCACCGAGGTGGTGGCGGCCGGCGACGGCTCGATCGCCGGTCTGCTGGGCGCATCGCCCGGCGCCTCGACGGCGGTGCCGATCATGCTGGGGCTGCTCGAGCGCTGCTTCCCGGAGCGCTTCGCGGGCTGGCGTCCGGGTCTTCAGTCGATGATCCCGAGCCTCGGCTCGAAGCTGTCGGACGACGAGAAGGCGGCGGCGCGCACGCTGACGTCGACCGCGGCGAAGCTCGAGCTGACAGCGCCCACGCCCCAGTAGCTCACCGCGATGCCGCACCGCCGGTTTCAGTCACGGCGGCGCGGGCGTCTAGAATTGTGCGTCTGCACCCGCGATCCAGGAGCCAAACCCCGTGAGCCTCATCGTCCAGAAGTACGGCGGTTCGTCCGTCGCCGACGCCGAGAGCATCAAGCGGGTGGCCAAGCGCATCGTCGAGACCCGCAAGGCGGGCAACGAGGTCGTCGTCGCCGTGTCGGCGATGGGCGACACCACGGACGAGCTGATCGACCTCGCGCATGAGGTCGCGCCGATCCCCGAGCCGCGTGAGCTCGACATGCTGCTCACGACGGGGGAGCGCATCTCGATGGCGCTGCTCGCGATGGCGATCAAGAGCATGGGCTACGAGGCGCGCTCGTACACGGGCAGCCAGGCCGGCATGATCACCGACTCGCGACACGGCTCGGCGCGCATCGTCGACGTGACCCCGGGCCGCGTGCGCGAAGCGCTCGACGACGGCGCGATCGCGATCGTCGCGGGTTTCCAGGGCTTCAACCGCGACAGCCGCGACATCACGACGTTGGGCCGCGGCGGCTCCGACACCACCGCGGTGGCGCTGGCGGCGGCGCTGAAGGCGGATGTCTGCGAGATCTACACCGACGTCGACGGCGTCTTCACGGCCGACCCGCGGGTCGTGCCGAAGGCGCACAAGATCGAGCATGTCACGAGCGAGGAGATGCTCGAGCTGGCGGCCGCGGGGGCGAAGGTCCTGTACATTCGCGCGGTCGAGTACGCGCGGCGCCACGGTGTCACGCTGCACGTGCGCTCGTCGTTCAACAACAACGAGGGCACCTGGGTCGTCAACGGCAATAGAGGAGAGACGATGGAAGAGCCCATCATCACAGGAGTCGCGGGCGACCTGAGCGAGGCGAAGATCACCGTCGTCGGTGTGCCCGACGTGCCCGGCAAGGCGGCCGAGATCTTCACGATCGTGGCGCAGACCGGCGCCAACATCGACATGATCGTGCAGAACGTATCGGCGGCTGCCACCGGCGTCACCGATATCTCGTTCACGCTGCCCAAGGCCGAGGGCGAGAAGGTGCTCACCGCGCTGCGCGTGGCGCAGGAGGGCGCCGGCTTCGAGTCGCTGCAGTACGACGACCAGATCGGCAAGCTCTCGGTCGTCGGTGCCGGCATGCGCACCAGCGCCGGCGTCTCGGCGCAGCTGTTCACCTCGCTGTCGGATGCGGGCATCAACATCGAGATGATCTCGACCTCGGAGATCCGCATCTCGGTCGTCACGCGCGCCGACACGCTCGCCGACGCCATGCGCATCGTCCACAACGCCTTCGGCCTCGACGGCGAGGTCGACGCGGTCGTGCACGCGGGCACCGGCCGCTGAGTCGCAGTCTGACGTGCTCGCGCCTCGCCCTTCCGCCGGTTGCGGGGCCCGCGGGCGCACGCGCCCGGCGTCGGCCTCTATGCTGAAAAGGTGACACCAGGCGAGGCTCAGCCGACGACGACCGACTCCGCTCGCCTTTCGCGCGTCCCGAGCGTGGGCATCGTCGCGGCGGATGAGCAGCTGCGTGCCGAGCTGGAGCAGGGGCTTCAGCTGGCGGGCCTCGCCGAATCCGTTGCCGTCTCGGTCGGCACCTGGATGGAGACCGTCTCCCACGAGGCCTTCCCGACCCAGGCCGTCATCTTCGACGCCGACGACGAGAGTGCGACCCCGTCGGTCGAAGCGCGGGTGCGGGCCAGCCGCGCCGCCAGCGCTCGCGTGATCGCCGTCACCCGCGACCTCGACGGCGCCTTCGCCGAGCGCTGGAAGGCCGCCGGCGCCGCCGACATCGTCACCCGCGAGCAGCTCGCCGACGCCGTGCGCGCCCTCGCCGGCTCCGAGCCCGGCATCGCCGCCGAATGGCATCAGGACGCCCTGCAGCGGGCGAACCGCCCGAAGCTCAGCCCCGGTGAGACGCAGGCGCTCAAGCTGTACTGCAGCGGCCTCTCGACCATCGAGGTCGGGCGCGAGATGAACGTGCAGTACGAGACCGCCAAGACGTTCCTGCGCCGCGTGCGCGAGAAGTACGCCAAGGTGGGCCGGCCGGCCAGCAAGAAGATCGAGCTCATCCGTCGCGCGACGGAAGACGGCATTCTGGAGGAGGAGTAGGTGGCGAAGCTCTACTTCCGCTACGGCGCGATGAACAGCGGCAAGAGCACGGCGCTCCTGCAGGCCGCCTACAACTACGAGGAGCGCGGCCAGCGGGTGCTGCTGGCCAAGCCCGCCATCGACTCCAAAGGCGAGAACTCGATCGTCTCGCGGCTGGGAGTCGCGCGGCCCGTCGACTTCACCATCGGCCCCAGCGCCGATCTTGCGGCGCTGTTCGTCGCCGAGCGTGCGCGACTGGTACGCGAGAGCGGACAGGATCTGAGCTGCCTGCTCGTCGACGAGGCGCAGTTCCTCGACGAGCAGCAGGTGGACGACCTGCTGCGGATCGCCATCCAGCAGGACGTGCCGGTGCTCGCCTACGGCATCCGCACGGACTTCCAGACCGTCGCCTTCCCCGGCAGCCGCCGGCTGCTCGAGGTGGCGCACTCGCTCGAAGAGCTGAAGACCATCTGCCGGTGTGGACGCAAGGCGGTCTTCAACGCGCGCACCATCAACGGCGAGTTCGTCTTCGACGGCAACCAGGTCGCCATCGAGGACGGCGCTGAGGTGGTCTACGAATCGCTGTGCGGAGCCTGCTACCTCGACGAGAGCGGCGGCACGCTCAACCGCGGCTGGCGGCCGCGCATCGACTTCAGCTACACCAGCGGACCCGACGCCGATTTCGCCTGAGCGGGCGCGCTCAGCACGTCGGAAACGCGAAACGGCCGCCCTCTCGGACGGCCGTTTCGGTTGTGGTCGGGGTAACAGGATTTGAACCTGCGGCCTCGTCGTCCCGAACGACGCGCGCTACCAAGCTGCGCCATACCCCGGTGATGCACTTGCCGTGAACGGCAACCTGTCAAGGATAGCCGATTTCTGCGGGCATCTCGGTCAAGGTCAGCACAACCGCCTCGGGCGGGCACGCGAAGCGCACCGGCGCGTAGATCGAGGTGCCCAGACCGGCCGACACGTTCAGCAGCGCCGCGCCGCGCGCGTGCCGCCAGACGCTCAGCCCCTGCGCCTGCTCGCGCGGAATGTCGCAGTTCGTGACCAGCGCCGGCATGCCCGGCACCCGCACCTGGCCGCCGTGCGTGTGCCCGGCGAACAGCAGGGAGGCCCCCTCCGTCACGAAGTCATCGAGCACCCGCTGATAGGGGGCGTGCGTGACGCCGACCGTCAGCGGCGGCAGCGCCACCTTGTCGGTCCACGCCACGTTCTCGCGCACCGCCTCCAGGTTCGCCGGGATCGAGCCGAGGTCGTCCCAGCCACGGTGTGCATCCGCCGTGCCGACGAACTCGAACGCCGTGCCCTTCAACTCGATCGCGGCGGCGCGATTGTTCAGGTCCGACCAGCCGTGGGCTTCGACGAACAGGTGCTCCAGGGCGGCGGTGTCCAGCTTCACACCCTCGCTGTGCGACTTCGACGGGCCGCTGAAGTAGTGGAACGGGTTCTTGAAGGTCGGGCCGACGTAGTCGTTCGACCCGTGCACGAAGACACCGGGCACGTCGCGGAAGGGCTCCAGAGCCTCCGCCACGGCCGGGATCGCGTCCCGGTGGCCCAGATTGTCGCCCGTGTTCACGATCAGGTCGGGTTCCACCCGCGCGAGCGAGCGCACGAAGTCGATCTTCGAGCGCTGCCACGGGGCCAGGTGGAGGTCGCTCAGGTGCAGGATCGTGATCGGACGGGAGCCGGGTGCGAGGATCGGCAGCGTCTCCTCACGCACCGTCCAGCGCACCCGTTCGACGAGCGCGCCGTAGGCGAAAGCCGCTGCGCCGAGCGCCGCGGCGGTGCCGATTCCGGCGCCGACGCGGCGAAGCTCGGAACTCACGGGCAGGAGACTTCTCGAACCGTCAGCGTGATGGCATTGCTCTTGTTGAGCACGCTTCCGGCAGCCGGGTCCTGCGCCACCACGGTGCCGAGTGACGCGGGAGGGTCGCCCACGTCCGCGACAGCGCACGTCTCCACCACATTCGTGAACCCAGCGTCGTTCAGCACCGTCTCAGCGGTCGAGTAGTCGTAGCCCTGCGTCGAGACGTCGGGGATCACTGCCGACTTGCCGTTCGAGGTGTAGACCTTCACCTCGGTGCCACGCGGCACCGACGAGCCCTCGCTCGGTGAGATCTTCGCCACGGTGCCCTCGGGCAGATCGGAGTCGACCTCCCCGGCGTCCGTGTAGCGCAGCTCCACCAGTTCGATCGCCGACTTCGCCGCCTGGGGCGTGCCGCCGATCAGGCCGTCGGGAATCGTCACCGGGTTGCCGGTCAGCAGGCCCGGGTCAGGATCGGCGAACGCCGAGCCCGGGAAGCGCTTGTCGATCTCGAGCGCGATCGGCTTGAAGATCGAGTGGCGCAGAACGGCAGCCTGGATGCCGTTGATGTAAATGCTTCGCAGCGCCTGCGTGCCGACGATGTTGCCGACCCAGACGGCCGTCGCGACCCGGGTCGAGGTGCCGACCATCCAGGTGTGCACCGAGGCATCCGTCGTTCCGGTCTTGCCGATGTAGGGGGTGCCGTCGTACGGGTTCGAGGCCGCCGCGGTGCCCGTCATCACGGCCGCCATCGCGTAGGCAGCCGTGTTCGCGACCTCGGGCGAGACGAGCGACTGGCCGCAGACCTGAGGCTGGCCTTCGACTTCGGTGCCGTCCGGCTGGATGACCGCGTCGATGATGATCGGCTCGCAGTACACGCCCTCGTTCGCGATCGCCGCGTAGGCCGCGGCTTGCGTCAGCGGTGCGATGTTGTTCTCGCAGCCGCCGATTGCGCACGAGGGGTTGGTCGCGAGGTCGGAGCCGTCAGTGGCGCCGTCGCCGCGGTGCACGCCGATCGACGCGGCGAGCTCGGCGATGCGGGCCTGGTCGACATCGGCGGCCATCTGCATGAACACCGAGTTGACCGAGCCGGCGGTGCCGCGGACGACCGTGTACGACCCCTTTTCGCCCGCGTCGTTTCGCACCTTGAAGGTGGTGCCGCCGTAGGTTCCGCCGATGTTCGAGTCGAAGAACTCGGCGTAGTTGAACTCGGTGATGCCGGCGTCGAAGGCCTCATTCACGCCGTGACCTGCGTCGAGGAAGGCGAGCAGAACGTACGGCTTGTACGTCGACCCCGGCTGGAAACCGCTGCCGCCGCCGCCCGCGAGGTCGGTGTTGAAGTTGACCGCTGTGGTGGAATTGCCGCCCCCGTCGAGGGTGTTGTCGAAGGTCTTGTTCTGCGCCATCACGATGATGCGGCCGGTGCCCACCTCGACGCTCGAGACGGCGGCACCGAGTTGGAACCTGCTCTCATCGGCCGGCGCGTACTGCTTGACTGTCGAATTGGCGGTCCCGGCGAGGTTCGGGTTGATTGACAGCACGAGCGTGTAGCCGCCCTGTTTCCAGTTCTCGGAACGCTCCTCTTCGGTCGTTCCGAGACTCGCCAGGGTTTCCACCTGGCGAGTCGCATAGTCGCACGCGAACCGGTACTGCTTCTCAGCAGCCAGGCAACCGTTATGCGGCGCGGAGTAGTTGACGAATTCCTCATCCACCGGGATGGCGAGCGCCTCATCGCGCTCCTCGAGCGTGATGTAGCCCTCCTCGTGCATCGCCGTCAGGATCACGTCGCGACGCTCCTGGTTGGCTGCGTAGTTGTCGGGCGTCGCCAGGCTGCGCGCGTTCGGGTACTGCACGATCGCGATGAGGCTCGCCGCCTCCGCGATCGTCAGCTCGCTCGCGTCCTTCGAGAAGTACTGCTCCGAGGCCGCCTGCACTCCGTAGGTGTTGCCTCCGAAACCGGCGATGTTCAGGTAGCCGGTGAGGATCTCTTCCTTCGTGTAGCGCTGCTCCAGGCCGATCGCCAGCTTCATCTCGCGCAGCTTGCGGTCGATCGACGGGTCGAGCGCCTCCGCGATGAGCTCTGTCTGGGTGTCGATGTCGTAGTCGGGGTTGTTGACGATCTGGGTGACGATGATGTTGCGCACGGTCTGCATCGTGAGCGTCGAGGCGCCACCCGCATCCTCGCCCGTCGCCTGGCCGAGCGCCGCGCGGATGACGGAGGGCAGGTCGACGCCGCCGTGCTCGTAGAAGCGGCGGTCCTCACCCGCGATGGCCGCCTGCGCGAGGTACGGGCTCATCTCGTCGAGGCTGATCTGCTCGCGGTTCTGGTAGAACACCGTGGCGATGTTGACCACGTCGCCGTCGTCGTTGTAGGCGATGATCTGGTTCTGCTGCGAACCCTCATCGAGCTCGATGTAGTCGGGAAGACTGTCGAAGATCCCGATGGTGCTGCTGGCGGTGACACCGGTCACGGCGATGGCAGGGGCGACCATGACGGTCACAAGCAGTCCGGCGAGCGCACTCAGGCCAAGCGTTCCGAAGATCGCACCGAGCACCCCGCCGGCCGTCAGATTCTGGGCAGGCATAGTCTTTAGGGTACGGGACGACTCCGAACTTCAAGCTGAACGGAAGCAGAAAGATGACCAGGTGGGAATACCTGACCACACCGCTCATGATCCACAACACCGCCGCGATCCTCAACAACTGGGGCAGCCAGGGCTGGGAGCTCGTGCAGGTGGTGACCGGTCCCGAAGGCGGGCTCGTGGCCTACCTGAAGCGCCCGGTCGCCGCGGAGGCCTCCGCGTGAGCGCCGTCGCCGCGCGTCTGGCCGAGCTCGGTCTGACCCTGCCGGCCGTCGCGAAGCCCGTCGCCGCCTACATTCCCTCGATCGTCTCCGGCGACCTCGTCTACACCGCGGGGCAGCTTCCCTTCATTGACGGGGCGCTCCCCGCGACCGGCAAGGTCGGCGGCGACGTCACGCCTGAGGACGCCGCCGGCTACGCCCGCATCTGCGCCCTGAACGCGCTCGCCGCCGCCGAGGACGCGATCGGATCGCTGGACCGGGTCACACGTGTCGTCAAGGCGGTCGTGTTCGTGGCGTCCACCCCCGACTTCACCGGCCAGCCCGCCGTCGCCAACGGCGCGTCGCAGCTGCTCGGCGAGGTCTTCGGGGAGGCCGGCCAGCACGTGCGCAGCGCGGTCGGAGTGGCCGTGCTGCCGCTCGACTCGCCCGTCGAGGTCGAGCTCGTCCTCGAGTTCCACTAGACGCTGGGGCGCGCGGGCGCAGGCCCGCGCGCCTCAGACGCCGCCGAGCTTGTCCGAGATGATCTGCATCACGCTGGTGTCGGCGAGGGTCGTCGTGTCGCCCACCTCGCGCCCCTCGGCGACGTCACGCAGCAAGCGGCGCATGATCTTGCCCGAGCGGGTCTTCGGCAGCTCGGCCACGATGTAGATGTCGCGCGGGCGCGCGATCGCGCCGATCTGCTGGGCGACGTGCGAGCGCAGCAGCACCGGGGCCTCCACCGCCATCTCCTCGGCGAACTCCTGCCGCAGGATCACGAACGCGACCACGGCCTGCCCGGTCGTCTCGTCCGAGGCGCCCACGACCGCCGCCTCGGCGACGGAGGGATGCGCGACGAGCGCCGACTCGATCTCGGCGGTCGAGAGCCGGTGACCCGACACGTTCATGACGTCGTCGACGCGGCCGAGCAGCCAGACGTCGCCGTCCTCGTCGTAGTGCGCGCCGTCGCCGGCGAAGTACATCGGCCCGCCCTCGACCTCGGCGAACTTCGACCAGTAGGTCTCGCGGAACCGCTCCGGGTCGCCCCAGATGCCGCGCAGCATCGCCGGCCACGGCTCGGTCGCCACCAGCAGTCCGCCGCTGCCGTGCGGCACCGGCGTGCCGTCCTCGTCGAGGATGCCGATCGAGACTCCCGGCACCGGGCACTGCGCGCTTCCGGGCTTCAGCTCCGTGATCCCGGGCAGCGCGCTCACCATGATCGCGCCGGTCTCGGTCTGCCACCAGGTGTCGACGATGGGGGCGCTGCCGCCGCCGATGACGTCGCGGTACCAGATCCACGCCTCCGGGTTGATCGGCTCGCCGACGCTGCCGAGCACGCGAATGCTCGACAGGTCGAAGCGATCCGGGATCTCGCGCCCCAGCTTCATGAACGAGCGGATCGCGGTGGGCGCCGTGTAGAAGATCGACACCTTGTACTTCTGGATCAGCTCCCACCAGCGGCCGGGGTGCGGCGTGTCGGGGGTTCCCTCGTACATGACCTGGGTGGCGCCGTTGGCGAGCGGGCCGTAGACGACGTAGCTGTGCCCGGTGACCCAGCCGACGTCGGCGGTGCACCAGTAGACATCCGTCTCGGGGTGCAGGTCGAAGACGTTCTTGTGGGTGTACGCGACCTGGGTGAGATATCCGCCGCTCGTGTGCAGGATGCCTTTCGGCTTCCCCGTGGTGCCGGAGGTGTACAGGATGAACAGCGGGTTCTCGGCCTCGAAGCCGCGCGGCTCGTGCTCGGCATCCGCCGCCTCGAGCGCGTCGTGCCACCAGACGTCGCGGCCCTCGGTCCAGTCGACCTCGTTCTCGCCGCGGCGCACCACGAGCACGTGCTGCACGGTGCTCGGGTTGCCGTCGATGGCGTCGGCGGCCAGCGCCGTGTCGACGGTGCCCTTGAGTCCGAACACGCGGCCCTTGCGCCAGCCGCCGTCGGCGGTGATGACGAGCTTCGCCTCCGCGTCGTCGATGCGGGCGCGCAGGCTCTCGGCGCTGAACCCGCCGAAGACGACGGAGTGCACGGCGCCGAGGCGCGCGACAGCGAGCATGGCGATGACGGCCTCCGGGATGACCGGCAGGTAGATCGCGACGCGGTCGCCCTGGCCGACGCCGAGCGCTTCGAGCGCGTTGGCGGCGCGCTTCACCTCGGCGGTGAGTTCAGCGTAGGTGAGGCTGCGGGTGTCGCCCGGCTCGCCCTCCCAGTGGATGGCGACCCGGTCCCCGTTGCCGGCGGCGACGTGCCGGTCGAGGCAGTTCTCGGCGACGTTCAGCTTGCCGTCGCCGAACCAGCGCGCAAACGGCGGGTTCGACCAGTCGAGGGTCTCGGTGAACGGGGTCTGCCAATGCAGGAGCTGCCGGGACTGCTCGGCCCAGAACCCGAGCCGGTCGGCCGTGGCGGCCTCGGCGAGGTCGGCCGAGGCGATCGCGTTGGCGGCGAACTCGGCGCTCGGCGCGAACCGGCGGTTCTCGTGCATCAGGCTGTCAATCGAATTCATGGACGTCGTTATCCTCGCTCGACCGCGACCGTGCCTGGCGGTCGCGTGGAATCATCTGGTGAACGCGACGATCCTATCGGGCGTCGCAGACCGGGTCGCGGGGCGTGTGACGTCCTGTTTCGCGCCGGCACGGCGCCCCGGAGCGACATCGTCACCGAGTTGTCGTCAACATCAGCGATTTCTCGGAGAATCTCCGTTGCGGTGTCCTCCTTTTGGAGTACACTCAAGCCATCCGGGCGCAAGCTCGGCATGCGGCGCACAAGATTCCCCCCAATCCTGCGCTGCTGTGGCGGCGCCCGTTCCCCCCAATGGGCGCCGCCCCTCTGTTTAACCGGCCCGTTTCGGGGTCGCGTTGTGTGTGTTGCGAATCGCGGGCAGGTCAAGTCCCGTGGCGTGGTG
>DCRR01000009.1:0-26840 GCA_002325245.1 Microbacteriaceae bacterium UBA1487
GCATCGAGTTCGACTCCGGCGAAGTCAAGCTCGCCGGGCTGTTATCAAGCCCGAAGCGCTGTGTGGCCCTTGGCACTACAGCATGCCGAGGCCCTACCGCAGGCCAAAGCTCCAGAGCTAATCGGTACCGGAAGGGCGCCAACGAGGGGCGAAGATTCGTTGGCCGAGAGTGTCGGGGTGCACCAAAGGGCAGACTTCCAAGCCTTCAGTAGCAGGCGTAGTACTGCACCGAGCCGCCCTCACCGGTCGAGTAGGCGGTGAAGTGCAGCGATCCGCCGGGAGCGATCTTGCTGCGGTTCGGCGGCGGCGGGGTCGAGGTGCGTCCCCAGGTGCCGTAGTTGATGGCGAGACACGAGCCATAAACTCCGTGGGTTGCGTCACCGTAGGTCGACTGGACGGCGGCGATGGCCTGAGCGTCGGTGTACGGCGTCGAGCCGCCTCCGCCCGACGAGCCGCCGCTCGACGAGCCACCTCCGCTCGACGAGCCACCTCCGCTCGACGAGCCACCACCTGTGTAGCCCCCGTTCGACGAGCCACCGCCCGACGAGCCACCTCCGCTCGACGCGGCGGCTTCCTCGGCAGCACGGCGAGCCTTCTCGTCGTCGTGCGACTTCTTCGCCTTGGCCAGCGCGTCCAGCGCGGCCTCGATCAGTGGAGCCGCATCTGCCGCCCCGTCGACGCCGATCGCCTCGATCGCTTCGCTCGCGGCATTGGTGGTCGACGAGCTGGCAAGGCTCAGTGCGTCGACGTCGGAGGTCAACGCCTCCATGAGCGCAGCGAGGTATGCCGCGAAGGCTTCCTCGGTAGCGGCCTGTGCCGCGATGAGCGCATCCGTCTGGGTATCGAGCTGCGAAGCGGTCGACGCCGGATCAACGCCGGCATAGGCGAGCGGCCGGAAGGCGTCGAGCGCTTCGTCCAGGGTCTCCGTGTCGACCCCGAGGTCGGCACCGGCCTCCAGCGAGAGCTTGACGTTGTTGGCGACCGGCTGAGCTTCGGCGCGAGCGTCGCGAAAAGCTTCGCGCGCGGCCGCGAACTCAGCCTGCTCGAGCGCGATGCGCTCCTGCTCGGCAGCTTGAGCATTGGCGATCGCCACGCCGCCTGTGGTGCCCCCGGCGACGACGATCGCAACCGCGGCAACACCGAACGCGATCTTCCACCGCTTTCGCGGTGCGACGGCCGTGTTCGGGTCTTCTGAGTCCACCTGGGGCATCATCCGCCTGTTCACTGGTCTGACGATAGGAGTGCGAGAGGCGTCGCACTCAATGAGTTCTTATCACGAAGAGGGAGCGCGCCGATGCTGCTGAGCTTGAACGGCACAGGATCTCTGGGATGCAGGACTCCGGCGGGCACGGATTCGATGAGCGAGGCGGGTTTCGCTCACCGCTGTCGATCGGCTTCCGCACTCGCCGCTGGCGGCACCGCGAGCTGAGCTCACCCGCACACAACAGGGTCATGAACGCTATCCGGAACAATCACACATGCGAACCCGGCAACCCGGACGGCCGCAACTCGGTTGACGGGGCGATCACGAAACGGAAGTCGATCAGCGCGCGCCAAAACACGGTCATCGACGTCGGCGCGATCGCGGGCGCGGCGTCGAGCAGCCCTCGGAACTCGTCTCGGCTGAGGATGACCAGCTCGACGGGATCCCTGCCGACCGGAAGCTTCAACCCGTGCCCAGGGTTCGAGTCGTTCAAGCGCTCTTTGGGCGCGCGAGCAAGCACCGCCGAGATCAGCGCGTGCTCGTTCTTCACGGTCTTCGGTGCGCGCGCGTCCGAGCGACCCTTGAACCACTGCGTGATGCGGTCCCTGGTCACCGACGCGAACCGCAGCGGCGCGAGCTCGGACAGCCCGAAGGCCATACGTGTGTCGACCGCCTTCGTGCGCGCGCGGATAGTCGGGCTCATCGCCTTCCGTGCCCGCGGACCATGCCCGGAACGAGAAGGCCCCGGCACTCGAAAGTGATGGACGGTGCCGGATGTGGGACTTGAACCCACACGTCCTCACGGACAACCGATTTTGAGTCGGTCGCGTCTGCCATTCCGCCAATCCGGCCTGTGCGGCCCGCCCACGGCGAAGCACAGCATGCCAAACGATACCGTAGGCTGATCGGGTGACAGACCCGCAGGAAACCACCACCACTGCTCCGCGACGCGTTGTCGTCGCCGAGGATGAGTCGCTCATTCGGCTCGACATCGTCGAGATCCTCCGGGACAACGGCTTCGAGGTCGTCGGTGAAGCCGGCGACGGCGAGACCGCCGTGGCGCTTGCCACCGAGCTCAAGCCCGATCTGGTCGTCATGGACGTCAAGATGCCCCAGCTCGACGGCATCTCGGCCGCAGAGCGGCTCTCCAAGAACCACATCGCGCCCGTCGTCCTGCTGACCGCGTTCAGCCAGAAGGAGCTCGTCGAGCGCGCCAGCGAGGCGGGCGCACTCGCCTACGTCGTCAAGCCGTTCACCCCGAGCGACCTGCTGCCCGCGATCGAGATCGCGCTGAGCCGCTACCAGCAGATCGTCGCGCTCGAGGCCGAGGTCGCCGACATGGTCGAGCGCTTCGAGACCCGGAAGCTCGTCGACCGCGCCAAGGGGCTGCTCAACGAGAAGATGGGCCTCAGCGAGCCGGACGCGTTCCGCTGGATCCAGAAGGCCTCGATGGATCGTCGCCTGACGATGCACGATGTCGCCCAGGCGATCATCGAGCAGCTCTCCGCGAAGAAGTAGCGCCTACCGGTCGCGGAGGAAGTTGGTCATCCGCACCGTGGAGAGTCGACGACCCTGTTCGTCGGTCATCACGATCTCGTGCGTGCAGAGCGTGCGCCCGAGCACGAGCGCGCGGCAGGTGCCGGTGACCAGGCCTTCGGTGACCGAGCGCGAGTGCGTCGCGTTGATCTCGATGCCGACCGCGTATCGGCCGGGACCGGCGTGAATGGCCGAGGAGATCGAGCCGAGCGACTCGCCGAGCACTACGTGCGCGCCGCCGTGAAGCAGCCCCACCACCTGGGTGTTGCCCGCGACGGGCATCGTGGCGACCGAGTACTCGGCCGACAGCTCCAGGAACTCGATGTCCATCTTCTGAGCGAGAGCGCCGCCGCCGGTGCCGGTGAGCCGTTCGACGAGTTCGGGATCCAGATCGGCGGGCAGCTTCGTCATGAACTTCCGTTCCTCGAGGTGTCGGGAGCCGCGACTAGGCTGACTCCGTGTCGGACAGCGTCGAAAAGCCTACCCTTCTGATCATCGATGGCCATTCCCTGGCCTTCCGCGCGTTCTACGCGCTTCCCGTCGACAGTTTCGTCACGCGCGACGGCCAGCACACGAACGCGATCCACGGCTTCATCTCGATGCTGCTGAACCTGCTGCAGACCTACAAGCCGACCCACCTGGCGGTCGCCTTCGACATCTCCCGGTTCTCGTTCCGCACCCGGGAGTACCCCGAGTACAAGGGCACCCGCGCCGAGACGCCGCCCGAGTTCAAGGGCCAGATCCCGCTGCTGGAGGAGGCGCTGGCGGCCATGGGCATCCAGACGCTCAGCAAAGAGGACTACGAGGCCGACGACATCCTCGCCACCCTCGCCGCGCGCGGCAGCGCCGACGGGTTCCAGGTCTTCGTCGTCTCGGGCGACCGCGACACGATCCAGCTCGTCAACGACGAGGTCACGCTGCTCTACCCGAACGTGCGCGGCGTCTCCGAGCTGAAGGTCTACGACCCCGCGGCGGTGCGCGAGCGCTACGGCATTGAACCGCACCAGTACCCCGAGATCGCGGCGCTCGTCGGCGAGACCAGCGACAACCTGATCGGCGTCGACAAGGTCGGCGAGAAGACCGCCGTGAAGTGGATCCAGAAGTACGGCTCGCTCGACGAGATCATGGCCCACGCCGAGGAGATCACCGGCGTCGTCGGCCAGAACCTGCGCGATCAGATGGATCGCGTCGTGCGCAACCGCAAGCTCAACCGCCTGCTGCCCGACATCGAGCTGCCGCTCGGCCCGGCCGATCTGGTGCGCGGCGAACCGGATGCGGCCGCTATCCGCGAGGTGTTCGGCCGCCTGCAGTTCCGCACCCTGCTCGATCGGGTGTTCAAGCTGGAAGGCATCACCGACGCGGGGGAGACGGCCCCGGCCTCCGACACCAGCGCGGTGCCCGCGATCCGCACCATGGTCGATGAGGAGCTCGCCAAGTGGCTCGACGACGCCTCGAAGAAGGGCACGGAGCCGCTGGGCCTGCGCGTCGCCACCTTCGACGGCGAGATCACCGGCTTCGGCATCGCGAGCGGCACCGACTCGGCGTGGGTGCCCTGGGCTCCCGGGCGCCCCGACTATGTCGCGCTCGAGGACTGGCTGGCCAGCGCTGCGCCCAAGCACGTCTACGACGGCAAGGGACAGGTCACCGCGATGGCGGCGGCGGGCCTCGAGCTGAACGGCATCGCCTTCGACGTCACGCTCGGCTCGTGGCTGCTGAAACCCTCCTCGAAGTTCGAGAGCCTCGCGAGTCTGGTCTACGCGCAGCTCGGCGAGACGCTGCCCGAGCCCGATCCGCACCAGCTCGTTCCGGAGACGGAGCCGCTGAGCCCGGCGACCGAGGCCTGGTACGTGCGTCGGCTCGCCGATGAGCTCTCCGGGCAGCTCGACGACGGCTCCCACGAGGTCCTGGTCGACATCGAGCTGCCTCTCATCGCCGTGCTGGTGCGCATGGAGCGGCAGGGCATCACGGTCTCTCGCGAGCTGCTCGCGGGGCTGAACGCGCGGCTCGGCGCGCGCGCGGCCGAGGTGGAGGCGGCGGCATTCAAGACCATCGATCGCGAGGTCAACCTCGGTTCGCCCAAGCAGCTGCAGGAGGTGCTCTTCGACCAGCTCGGCATGCCGAAGACCCGCGCCACCAAGACCGGGTTCTCCACCGACGCGGCGGCCCTGGCCGATCTGCAGGATCAGCACCCGCATCCGTTCCTGGAGCTGGTGCTGCAGCACCGCGACGCGACGAAGATCCGCCAGATCGTCGAGACCCTCGAGAAGAGCATCGGCGACGACGAGCGCATCCACACCACCTACGAGCAGACCGGCTCGGCGACCGGCCGGATCAGCTCCAACGACCCCAACCTGCAGAACATCCCGATCAAGACCGAGGTGGGCCGCGAGGTGCGCGCCGCCTTCCAGTCGGGGGCGGGCTTCGAGACGCTGCTCACCGCCGACTACTCGCAGATCGAGATGCGCATCATGGCGCACCTCTCCGACGATGAGGGCCTCATCGAGGCGTTCCAGTCGGGGGAGGACCTGCACCGCTTCGTCGGCTCGCGGGTCTTCGGCGTCGACCCGTCCGAGGTGACGCCGACGATGCGCACGAAGGTGAAGGCGATGTCCTACGGCCTCGCCTACGGTCTCTCCGCCTTCGGTCTCAGCAAGCAGCTGCGCATCGAGCAGTCCGAGGCGAAGGCGCTGATGACCGACTACTTCGCGCGGTTCGGGGGCGTGCGCGACTACCTCCGCGGGGTGGTCGAGCAGGCCCGCATCGACGGGTACACCACCACGATCTTCGGCCGTCGCCGGCCGTTCCCCGAGCTGTCCTCCTCGAATCGCGTGCTGCGCGACAACGCGGAGCGTCAGGCGCTCAACTCGCCGATCCAGGGCTCGGCGGCCGACATCATCAAGCGCGCCATGCTCCAGATCGACGCCGATATCCGCGAACAGAACCTCGCCTCGCGCATGCTGCTGCAGGTGCACGACGAACTGGTCTTCGAGGTGGGCGCGGGTGAGCTCGACACGATGACGAAGATCGTCACCGAGCGAATGTCGACCGCAGCGGAGCTCAAGGTGCCGCTCGACGTGCAGCTCGGCACCGGTCCGAACTGGGACGCCGCCGCACACTGATTTCGGCCCCCGGCGAACTACGCTGGGAACATGACGGAAGCTTCGACTCCTCCTGTCCGCACGCCCAGCGCGATCGACGCGATCGCCGAGGAATGGGTGACCACGCTGGTCGATCTCGACCCCGACTACGCCATCTGGATCGGCGTCGAGGGCCGCACCGGCGAGTACGGCGACCTCTCGCCCGCGGGCCACGAGGCGCGCACCGCCGCCGCCCGTGCCGCCGCGGCCAAACTGAGCGCGGAGGCGCCTGTCGACGCGGTCGACGAGGTGACGAAGACCGATCTGCTGGCGCAGCTGAACCTCGAGCTCGAGAGCGCCGAGCTCGGCCTGCACCTCCGCGACCTGAACGTCATCGCCTCGCCCGCCCAGGGCATCCGCGACTCCTTCGACCTGATGCCGACCGCGACCGACGACAACTGGGAGCGCATCGCCGAGCGCATGTCGAACGTGCCCGGCGCGGTCAGCGGCTACATCGAGACGCTGCGCGAGGGGATCTCCCGTGGCATCGTGCCCGCGCGCCGCCAGGTCGCCGAGGTGGCCAAGCAGGCGCGCAAGCACGCCAACCCGGCCGGATTCTTCGGCGAGTTCGCCGACAGCGCCGCCGCCGAGGGCGGGGCCGAGCTGCCCGCGGCGCTCCGCGAGGGGCTGCGCTCCGGCGCCGCCGCCGCTTCCGCCGCCTACGGCGAGCTCGCCGACTTCCTTGAGAAGGAGCTGGCCCCGAGTGCGGGGGAGCAGGACGGCGTCGGCCGCGACATGTACGCGCTGCACTCGCGCTCCTTCCTGGGCGCCGAGATCGACCTCGACGAGACGTACGAGTGGGGCATCGCCGAGCTCCGCCGCATGATCGACGAGCAGACCCGCACCGCGGGCGAGATCGTCCCCGGCGCCTCCGTCGAAGAGGCGATCGCGGCTCTCGAGGCCGACCCCTCGCGCAAGCTGCACGGCACGAAGGCGCTGCAGGAGTGGATGCAGGAGACCTCCGACCGCGCGGTCGCCGACCTGGCGAAGACGCACTTCGACATCCCCGACGCGATCCGTCGTCTCGAGTGCATGATCGCCCCGACGCAGGAAGGCGGCATCTACTACACGGGCCCGAGCGACGACTTCTCTCGCCCCGGTCGCATGTGGTGGAGCGTGCCCGAGGGCGTCACCGAGTTCGACACCTGGCGCGAGCTCACCACCGTCTACCACGAAGGCATTCCCGGGCACCACCTGCAGATCGGGCAGGCGACCTACAACCGCGGCACCCTCAACACCTGGCGGCGTCAGCTCGCCGGCACGAGCGGCCACGCCGAGGGCTGGGCGCTCTACGCGGAGCGGCTGATGGAGGAGCTCGGCTACCTCGACGACCCGGCCGACCGGCTCGGCATGCTCGACGGCCAGCGGATGCGCGCCGCGCGCGTCGTGCTCGACATCGGCGTCCACCTCGGCAAGCCCCGCCTCGACGGCTCGGGCGTCTGGGATCACGACTACGCGCTCGACTTCATGCGCCAGAACGTCAACATGAACGACGCCTTCGTGCGCTTCGAGGTGAACCGCTACCTCGGCTGGCCCGGACAGGCGCCGTCGTACAAGGTGGGCCAGCGGATCTGGGAGGAGATCCGGTCGAACGCGCAGCGCCGCGCCGGGGACGCCTTCTCGTTCAAGGACTTCCACAAGCAGGCGCTCGACCTCGGCGGCGTCGGCCTCGACACCCTGCGGTCGGCACTGCTGTCGTGACCCGCACCGTCGTCGTGGCCGGGGCGTCCGGCTTCATGGGGCGGCACCTGGTCGAGCGGTGCCGCACCTCGGGTGATCGGGTCATCACGATCGGTCGCGGCGCCGGAAGCGACGTGCTGTGGTCGGATTCGGCCGGAATCCGCTCCTCTGTCGACGGGGCCTCGCTGGTCGTGAACCTGGCCGGACGCTCGGTCAACTGCCGGTACACGGCGCGCAACCGTGCCGAGATCGTGGACTCTCGCGTCGACACCACACGCGCTCTGGGCGAGGCGATCGCCTCGGCATCGTCTCCGCCGCCCCTCTGGGTGAACTCCTCAACCGCGACGATCTACCGCCACGCCGATGACCGCCCGCAGGACGAGACGACCGGCGACATCGGCACCGGGTTCTCGGTGGACGTCGCGACCGCATGGGAGGCGGCCTTCTTCGAGCTCCCGCTGCCAGCAACCCGCCGCGTGGCGCTGCGCACGGCGATCGTGCTCGGCGACGGCGGCGTGCTGACGCCGCTGATCCGACTCGCCCGGCCGGGGCTCGGCGGCGCGCACCACGACGGGCCTTGGTTCTCGAGCCGTCGTCGGCGCGAGCTCGGCACTGAGCATCGACTCTCGACACGGGGCGGGCGGCAGCGCTTCTCCTGAGTGCACCTCGCCGACGTCGCCGGCGCGATCCGCTTCCTCGAAGCGAACCCGGGCCTCACGGGGGCGATCAACCTCGCGTCGCCGAACCCGGTGGACGACCGCACCTTCATGGAGACGCTGAGGCGCGTCCTCGGCGTTCCCGTCGGTCTTCCGATGCACCGCTGGATGCTCGAGCCGGGTGCGTGGCTGATCCGCACCGAGACCGAGCTGGTTCTCAAGAGCCGCTGGGTCATCCCGGGACGACTGCAGGAGGCGAGATTCTCGTTCGAGTACCCGGAGCTGGAGGGCGCGCTGCGCCAGGTCGTGGACTCGAGGCCCAAGAATCGCTAGACTCGAGTGTTGCTTTCGCAACGTTCTGTCCGCATGCCTGCGGCGACCACAACCTGCATCACCCGTCTCAGGCCCTATTTTGTCCCCATTCGGAGCATCTACTACATGACCACCGCAACGACCGCCACGGCCCCCAAGCAGGTCGCCATCAACGACATCGGATCTGCTGAAGACTTCCTGGCCGCGGTCGAAAAGACCCTGAAGTTCTTCAACGACGGAGACCTCATCGAAGGCACCGTCGTCAAGATCGACCGTGACGAGGTTCTCCTCGACGTCGGCTACAAGACTGAGGGTGTCATCCCCTCCCGCGAGCTTTCGATCAAGCACGACGTCGACCCCAGCGAGGTCGTCAACGTCGGCGACAGCGTCGAGGCCCTCGTTCTCCAGAAGGAGGACAAGGAAGGCCGCCTCATCCTCTCCAAGAAGCGCGCTCAGTACGAGCGTGCGTGGGGCGACGTCGAGAAGATCAAGGACACCGATGGCGTCGTGACCGGTCAGGTCATCGAGGTCGTCAAGGGTGGCCTCATCGTCGACATCGGCCTCCGCGGCTTCCTCCCGGCCTCGCTCATCGAGCTTCGCCGCGTGCGCGACCTCACGCCGTACCTCGGCCAGGAGATCGAGGCGAAGATCCTCGAGCTCGACAAGAACCGCAACAACGTCGTGCTGAGCCGCCGCGCGCTGCTCGAGCAGACGCAGAGCGAGTCGCGTTCGACCTTCCTCAACAACCTCCAGAAGGGCCAGGTCCGCAAGGGCGTCGTGTCCTCGATCGTCAACTTCGGCGCGTTCGTCGACCTGGGCGGCGTGGACGGCCTCGTGCACGTCTCCGAGCTCTCGTGGAAGCACATCGAGCACGCCAGCGAGGTCGTCGAGGTCGGCCAGGAGGTCACCGTCGAGATCCTCGAGGTCGACCTGGACCGCGAGCGCGTGTCGCTCTCGCTCAAGGCGACGCAGGAAGACCCGTGGCAGGTGTTCGCCCGGACCCACGCGATCGGCCAGATCGCACCGGGCAAGGTCACCAAGCTCGTTCCGTTCGGTGCCTTCGTCCGCGTCGCGGACGGCATCGAGGGCCTCGTGCACATCTCGGAGCTCAGCGGCAAGCACGTCGAGCTCGCCGAGCAGGTCGTGTCGGTCGGCGAGGACGTCTTCGTCAAGGTCATCGACATCGATCTCGACCGTCGCCGCATCTCGCTGAGCCTCAAGCAGGCCAACGAGGGCATCGACCCGAACAGCGCCGAGTTCGACTCCGGTCTGGCCGCGCTCTACGGCATGGTCACCGAGTACGACGAGCAGGGCAACTACAAGTTCCCCGAGGGCTTCGACGCGACCAGCGGCGAGTGGCTCGAGGGCTTCGACACCCAGCGCGAGGCGTGGGAGGCCGAGTACGCGGCCGCTCAGGCGCGCTGGGAGGCCCACAAGGCGCAGATCCTCGCCGCCGAGGCTGCCGACGCAGCCGCCGAGAGCGCGCCGCGTGCGGCGTCGTCCGGTTCGGCGTCGGGTGCGTTCTCGAGCGACTCGAGCTCGGCCGGCACCCTGGCCGACGACGAGTCGCTGGCGGCGCTTCGCGAGAAGCTGTCGAGCAGCAACTAGTTCACGCTCTCAGCGGGTCGGATGCCTTCGGGCGTCCGACCCGCTGGTCGTTTAAGCGCTGCGGTGCGGGGGGATCGGCGGAGCGGATGCGCTCTCGACCGCCGTGCGGCGTGCCGCGCGGCGCCGCATCCGACGACGCAGCAGCACGAGGCCCACAACCAGGCTGGCAAGACCGGCGACCACCAGCACCGGGATCACGATCGCGACGGCGCTGAGCAGCAGGCTCGACAGGTCTTCGACGGTGCTGAGCACCGGGGCGGCGGCCCCCGCGGTGGCGGCGTTCGCGATCGGGCGCGCCGCCATCTTGCCGGCGTGGACGGTGAGCGCGAGCACGATGCCGATGACGACCGGAACCCACTGGTTGCTGGCGAAGAACTCCGCCGGATCGGTGACGACCGCCGTCTCGGCGGCGGTGCCCGAGCCGAACACGATTCCGCCGGCCGCGGGACGCACGATCGTCTGGATCCAGTCGTTGATCGTGTCGACCGCGGGGATCTTGTCGGCCACGATCTCCAGCAGCAGGAGCACAGCGAGAATGCCGAGCACCCACTCGTTCTCGAGCCACGCCCAGGCAGCGGGCAGATTGACGACGTCGAAGAGGCGACTCGACAGCCCCAGCACCAGCATCGGGATGTAGGCGTTGAGGCCGGCGGCGGCGGCGAGGCCTGTTCCGGTCAGGAACTCGAGCATGCGGTGAGGCTAGCACCCGGTCGCGCGCGCGGCGAGGAGGGCTAGCATGGCCGAATGCTGCTCGTCGCCGTGACCGGGGGGATCGCCTCGGGCAAGTCCGTCGTCGCGGCGCGACTGGGGGAGCTGGGCGCTCGGGTCGTCGATGCCGACCAGCTGGCGCGCGACGTCGTCGCGCCGGGCGAACCGGCGCTGGCTCGGATCGCCGAGACCTTCGGCTCGCACCTGGTCTCGTCCGAGGGGACGCTCGATCGGGCGGCGCTGGGGGAGATCGTCTTCCAGGACCCCGACAAGCGGCTCGAGCTGAACGCGATCACGCATCCGGCGGTGGCCGAGCTGTCGCAGGCGCGCTTCCGGGCCGCCGCGGCCGAGGACCCGAACGCGATCGTCGTCTACGACGTGCCCCTGCTGGTCGAGAGCGGCAAGCGCCTCGGCGAGTTCGGTCTGGTCGTGGTCGTGCAGGCCGACACCGAGACGCGCATCCAGCGCCTCGTCGAGCTGCGAGGCATGACGCGCGAGGAGGCGCGGCATCGGATCAACTCGCAGGCGAGCGACGCGGAGCGCCTCGCGATCGCCGATGTGGTGATCGACGCGAACGGCACCCTCGCCGACACGCGGGCCCAGGTCGACGCGCTGTGGGAGTCGCTGCGGTCACGCGCCGGCGGCGAGGCGAGCGGCGGGAGCGATCGATCTCCTGCCGAGCACGATGGCGACGATGTTGCTCCCTGAGATGAGCGCGATCCCGAGCAGCTGCGCGCTCGTCAGGACCTGACCGAGCACGATCAGCCCGGCCACCGCCCCAGCGGCGGGGTGAACGCTCTGCAGGATCGCGAACGTCTCGCGTCGCAGCACCCGCAGCACCATCAGATCGATCGAATACGGCACCGCCGAGGACAGCACCCCGACGACCGCTCCGATGGCGACGATCATGAGCAGCTGCTCGCCCGGCACACGCGCGAGCGCGCCGATCAGGACGGGGGCGGTGAGGAGAGCAGCGACCGCGCTCGCCAGGGCGGTGCCCTGCACGCCCGGGAGCCGCGCGCCGACCCGCTGGTTCAGCAGGATGTAGGCGGCCCACGCGACCGCGGCCACGAGTCCGAACAGAACCCCGGCGAGGTCGATTCCGGGGACGCTTCCGGTCAGCAGCACGACCCCGAGGCCGGCCACGAGCGCCAGCACGCCGTCGACCTTGCGCCGCGACGATGCGAGCGCCACAGCGAGCGGGCCGAGGAACTCGAGCGTCACCGCGAGCCCGAGCCCGATGCGCTCCACCGCCGAGTACAGCGACAGGTTCATGACCACGAGCACGACGCCGAGGAGCGCGGCCGGGACGAGCTGCCGCCGGGTCAAGCCCGACCAGCGGGGCCGCGCGATGGCGAGGAGGGCGGCAGCCGCGACAGCCTGGCGAACGGCCACGACGCCGAGCGGCCCGATCAGCGGGAAGAGCGTGGCGCCGAGCGCCGCTCCGGTCTGCACCGAGATCGAACCCGCGACGCTCGCGACGGGGGCGATTCGCTCTCGGTTCATGGACTCACGCTAGATCCGGATTATGCAATCCAGAAATGCAATCGTGTGTGATCGATACACTCAACGTATGAATCTGACAGTGCGGCAGCTGCGTGATCTCGTGGCGGTCGCCGACGAGCTCTCGTTCACCGCGGCTGCCTCGGTGCGCGGAGTCTCGCAGGCCTCGGTGTCTCGGTCCGTCGCGGCCCTCGAGAGCGAGATCGGCGCGGCGCTCGTGGCGCGCACCACCCGCAGCGTCGAGGTCACGAGCGCGGGCGACGAGATCGTGACGGCGGCCCGCCGGGCGCTCGACGAGCTGGATCGCGCCGTCGCCCACGTTCGCGGCGACCCGCGCGACATTCGACTCGGGTACGCCTGGGCCGCCCTCGGCGCCCACACGACATCCGTGCTGCGCGGCTGGAATCGCGAGCACCCCGCCACGCCGCTGCGGATGGTGCACGCGGCCTCGCGCGACGTCGGCCTGTCATCCGGTCGCACCGACTTCGCCGTGGTGCGCCACCACGTCGCCGAGCCGGCCTTCGACAGCGCGGTTCTCGGGCGCGAAGCCCGCCAGTGCGCGGTCGCGATCGACCACCCCTTGGCCGATCGCGGCTCCCTCTCGCTTCGCGACGCCGTGCCCTACGTCGTCGGAGTCGACGCGCAGACCGGCACCACGACACCGCAGCTGTGGCTCGACGCGGGGGAGCAGCGCACCCCCGAGCTCGCGATGACCGAGGACATCGACGAGTGGCTCGACCAGATCGCGGAGGGCCGGATCATCGGAATCACCTCGGTCGCGACGGCGCATCACCAGCCTCGCCCGGGTGTCGTCTTCCTCCCGATCGAGGACGCCGAGCCCATTCGGGTCCGACTGGTGTGGCGGCGCGGAAGCACGCACCCGGCCCGGGAGCGGCTGATCGCGCATCTGCGTCAGGCCTACGCCCGCTGACCCGGCGACTGTCGGCGGGGGACCCTAGGCTGGAGGCTATGGAGCCGACCCGTGCCGTCCGGCCTTTCGAGGTCGTCAGCGAGTATCAGCCGAGCGGCGACCAGCCGGCCGCGATCGCCGAGCTCGCCCATCGCGTCACGGCGGGCGAGAGCGACATCGTGCTGCTCGGCGCCACCGGCACGGGAAAGTCGGCGACGACGGCGTGGCTCGTCGAGAAGCTGCAGCGGCCGACGCTGGTGCTCGCGCACAACAAGACGCTCGCCGCCCAGCTGGCCAACGAGTTCCGCGAGCTCATGCCGAACAACGCGGTCGAGTACTTCGTCAGCTACTACGACTACTACCAGCCCGAGGCCTACGTCCCGCAGTCCGACACCTTCATCGAGAAGGACTCGTCGGTCAACGCCGAGGTCGAGCGGCTGCGCCACTCCACGACGAACTCGCTGCTGAGCCGGCGCGACGTCGTCGTGGTCTCGACGGTCTCCTGCATCTACGGCCTCGGCGCCGCCGAGGAGTACCTGGGCGCGATGACCGCGCTGCAGGTGGGAGAGCACATCTCGCGCGATCGCCTCGTGCGGCGCTTCATCAACATGCAGTACGAGCGCAACGACATCGACTTCAGCCGCGGCAAGTTCCGCGTCCGCGGCGACACGATCGAGATCATCCCCGTGTACGAGGAGCACGCGGTGCGCATCGAGATGTTCGGCGACGAGATCGAGGCGCTCTACTCGCTGCATCCGCTCACCGGCGAAGTGCTCCAGAAGATGGATGCGGTGTCCGTCTTCCCGGCGACCCACTACGCCGCGAGCTCCGAGGCGATGCAGCGCGCGATCGTGACGATCCGCGAAGAGCTCGCCGAGAGACTGGCCGAGTTCGAGAAGCAGGGCAAGCTGCTCGAGGCGCAGCGGCTGCGGATGCGCACCAGCTTCGACCTCGAGATGATGGAGCAGATCGGCTTCTGCAACGGCATCGAGAACTACTCGCGGCACATTGACGGCCGCTCGCCGGGCGAGCCGCCGAACACCCTTCTCGACTACTTCCCCGACGACTTCCTGGTCGTGATCGACGAGTCGCACCAGACGGTGCCGCAGATCGGCGCCATGTACGAGGGCGACGCGAGCCGCAAGCGCACCTTGGTCGAGCACGGATTCCGGCTGCCGAGCGCGCTCGACAACCGCCCGCTGCGCTGGGAGGAGTTCCTCAACCGGGTCGGCCAGAAGGTCTACCTCTCGGCCACCCCCGGCCGCTACGAGCTCGGCGTATCCGACGGGGTCGTCGAGCAGATCATCCGCCCCACCGGTCTCGTCGATCCGCAGATCGTCGTCAAGCCGAGCGCCGGCCAGATCGACGATCTGCTCGAGGAGATCCGGGTTCGGGCCGACCGCGACGAGCGCGTGCTCGTCACGACCCTGACGAAGAAGATGGCCGAAGAGCTCACGGCCTTCCTCGACGAGCACGGGGTGCGCGTGCGCTATCTGCACTCCGACGTCGACACGCTGCGCCGGGTGGAGCTGCTCACCGAGCTGCGAGCCGGCGTCTACGACGTGCTCGTCGGCATCAACCTGCTGCGGGAAGGTCTCGACCTGCCCGAGGTCTCGCTGGTCGCGATCCTCGACGCCGACAAGGAGGGCTTCCTGCGCTCCTCGACGTCGCTGATCCAGACCATCGGCCGCGCGGCCCGCAACGTGGGCGGCCAGGTGCACATGTACGCCGACAACCTCACCGACTCGATGAAGCAGGCCCTCGAGGAGACCGACCGCCGCCGCGAGAAGCAAGTCGCCTACAACCTCGAGCACGGCATCGATCCGCAGCCGCTGCGCAAGAAGATCGCCGATATCACCGAGGTGCTCGCGCGGGAGGGCGCCGACACCGCGAAGCTGCTCGCGGAGCGCGGCGGCACGAAGCGCTCACCGACCCCGAACCTGCGCCGCGAGGGCGTCGGGGCGGCGGGAGCCGCCGAGCTGGAGTCGATCATCTCGGACCTCAACGACCAGATGCTGCAGGCGGCAGCCGAGCTCAAGTTCGAGCTCGCGGCGCGGCTGCGCGACGAACTCGGCGACCTCAAGAAGGAGCTGCGGCAGATGGAGGCCGCGGGCCACGTCCGATGAGCGACCGCCTCGCCACCGTGGTGGGCGCTCTCGAGCTCCGTCGTTCGCTCGGGGCGTCATCCGCCGACGAGCGGGATGACGGCGGTGCTCCGTAGACTCACGGGGTGTCGATCTCTGCCGTGCCCGGAAAAGCGTCCCAGAATTCCGTTCTGAGTGTGCGGGGAGCGCGTGTCCACAATCTGAAGAACGTCGACCTGGAGATCCCCCGCGATTCGCTCGTCGTGTTCACCGGGCTCTCCGGCTCCGGCAAGTCGAGCCTCGCCTTCGACACGATCTTCGCCGAGGGCCAGCGCCGCTACGTCGAATCCCTCTCCTCCTACGCCCGCCAATTCCTCGGCCAGGTCGATCGCCCCGACGTCGACTTCATCGAAGGCCTCAGCCCCGCCGTCTCGATCGACCAGAAGTCCACCAACCGCAACCCGCGCTCCACGGTCGGCACGATCACCGAGATCTACGACTACATGCGACTGCTCTGGGCGCGCATCGGCATCCCGCACTGCCCCGAGTGCGGTGAGCGCATCCAGCGGCAGACGGTCCAGCAGATCGCCGACCAGCTGATGGAGCTCGAGACCGGGACGCGCTACCAGGTGCTGGCGCCGGTCGTCAGCCAGAAGAAGGGCGAGTTCGTCGACCTCTTCGCCGAGCTGGCCGCCAGCGGGTACTCGCGCGCCGTCGTCGACGGCGACCTGATCCAGCTCACCGAACCGCCGACGCTCAAGAAGTCCTACAAGCACGACATCTCGGTCGTCGTCGACCGGCTCGTGGCCTCCGACGAGCTGCTCACGCGTCTGACCGATTCGCTGGAGACGGCGCTCCGCCTGACCGACGGCATCGTGATGATCGACTTCGTCGACGTCGAGGGCGCGGGAGGCATCCGCACTTTCAGCGAGAAGCTGTCCTGCCCGAACCAGCACCCGATCCAGCTCACCGAGATCGAACCCCGCACCTTCTCGTTCAACGCCCCGTTCGGCGCCTGCCCGGAGTGCTCGGGCCTCGGCACCAAGATGAGCGTCGACTCGGAGCTGCTCATCGGCGACCCCGAGCTCACGCTCAACGAGGGCGTCATCCTGCCCTGGAATCAAGGCGGCAAGGGCCTCTACAGCTACTTCCAGCGTCTGCTCCAGGGTCTCGCGCGCGACCTCGACTTCTCGCTCGACACCCCGTGGGGCGAGCTGAGCGAGGAGGTGCAGACCGCGATTCTGCGCGGCAACGACTTCGAGGTCTCGGTGCAGTGGCGCAACCGCTTCGGGCGCACCATGAAGTACTCGACGGGCTTCGAGGGCGTCATGCCCTACATCGAGCGCAAGTACCACGAGGCCGAGTCCGACTGGTCGCAGCAGCGCTACGGCGAGTACCTGCGCGAGATCCCGTGCCCGGTCTGCCACGGCATGCGTCTGAAGCCCGAGGTTCTCGCGGTGCAGGTCGCCGGCAGCAGCATCTCCGACGTCGCCGAGCTCAGCCTGCAGGAGTCGTACGAGTTCATGGCGGAGCTCGAACTCACCGAGCGCGAGGCGCGGATCGCGGCGCAGGTGCTGCGCGAGATCCGAGTGCGCCTCGAGTTCCTGCTGGAGGTCGGCCTCGGCTATCTCACGATGGCGCGCGCGGCCGGCAGTCTGTCCGGGGGAGAGGCGCAGCGCATCCGCCTGGCCACGCAGATCGGCTCCGGCCTCACGGGCGTGCTCTACGTGCTCGACGAGCCGAGCATCGGCCTGCACCAGCGCGACAACCGCCGCCTGATCGACACCCTCGTCAAGCTGAAGAATCTCGGCAACACCCTCATCGTCGTCGAGCACGACGAGGACACGATCCGCACCGCCGACTGGATCGTCGACATCGGACCCGGCGCGGGCGAGCACGGCGGAGAGGTCGTGCATTCGGGCGGCTACGACGAGCTGCTCGCCAACCGGCGCTCGATCACGGGCGACTACGTCGCCGGGCGACGTTCCATCGCGATCCCCGACGAACGCCGCAGCGTCGACCCGAAGCGGGTCATCACGGTCGAGGGCGCCCGCGCCAACAACCTCAAGGACGTCACCGTCGAGTTCCCGCTCGGCGTGTTCGTCGCCGTCACCGGCGTCTCGGGCTCCGGCAAGTCCAGCCTGGTCAACGACATCCTCTACAAGGTGCTCGCCAACCAGCTCAACGGCGCCAAGCAGGTGCCCGGCAAGCACAAGCGCGTGCTGGGACTCGATCAGCTCGACAAGGTCGTCCACGTCGACCAGGCGCCGATCGGGCGCACCCCGCGCTCCAACCCCGCCACCTACACGGGCGTCTTCGACCGCATCCGCGCTCTGTTCGCCGAGACGATCGAGGCGAAAGCCCGTGGCTACCAGCAGGGGCGCTTCAGCTTCAACGTCAAGGGCGGGCGCTGCGAGAACTGCTCCGGCGACGGCACCATCAAGATCGAGATGAACTTCCTCCCCGACGTCTACGTGGCGTGCGAGGTGTGCGAGGGGGCGCGCTACAACCGCGACACCCTGCAGGTGCACTACAAGGGCAAGAACATCGCCGAGGTGCTCGAGATGCCGATCAGCGAGGCGGCCGAGTTCTTCGAGCCGATCACCGCGATCCACCGCTACCTCAAGACGCTCGTCGACGTCGGCCTCGGCTACGTGCGACTCGGGCAGAGCGCGACGACGCTCTCCGGCGGCGAGGCGCAGCGCGTAAAGCTCGCGACCGAGCTGCAGAAGCGCTCCAACGGGCGCAGCGTCTACGTGCTCGACGAGCCGACGACCGGTCTGCACTTCGAGGATGTGCGCAAGCTGCTGCTCGTGCTCGACGGTCTCGTCGATAAGGGCAACACGGTCATCGTCATCGAGCACAACCTCGACGTCATCAAGAGCGCCGACTGGCTGATCGACCTCGGCCCCGAGGGCGGGGCGGGAGGCGGTGAGGTGCTCGCTGTCGGCACGCCCGAGCATCTCGCGAGCGTCGCCGAGAGCCACACCGGGCTGTTCCTGCGCGAGCTCTTCGAGGCCGACCGCGGAGCGGGTGGCCGGAAGGCCGGATGATGGCAGCCTCGGGTTCGCGTCCGCCGCGCGCCGACGCTCTTCCGTGGCGGCCCAAGCCGAGCGACATCCCCACCGGGCCGGGCGTCTACCGCTTCCGCGACGGCACCGGTCGGGTGCTCTACGTCGGCAAGGCGATCAACCTCCGCGCACGCCTGGCGAACTACTTCCAGCCGCTCAAGAGCCTTCACGAGCGCACCCGGCACATGGTGCTCACGGCGCGCTCCGTCGAGTGGACCAGCGTCGGCAGCGACGTCGAGGCGCTCCAGCTGGAGTACAGCTGGATCAAGGAGTACGCGCCCCCGTTCAACATCAAGTTCCGCGACGACAAGACCTACCCGCTGATGGCGATCACGCTCGCCGATGAGGCGCCGCGCGTGATGGTGACCCGCAATGACCGGATCCGCGGAGCCAAGTACTTCGGTCCGTATCCGAAGGTCTGGGCGGTGCGCGAGACGATCGATGAGATGGTGCGCGCGTTCCCCATCCGCACCTGCTCGGACTCCAGCTACAAGCGCGCGATGCAGACCGGGCGCTCGTGCTTCCCCGGGCAGATCGGCCGATGCGGCGGACCCTGCTCGCAGAAGGTCACGGTCGCCGAGCACCGCGCGATCGTCGACCAGTTCATCGCCTTCATGTCCAGCCACGACCGGCGCTTCATCACCGAGCTGGAGAAGCAGATGGCGGCCGCCTCGGCCGAGCTCGACTTCGAGCGGGCGGCGGTGCTTCGCGACCGCATCCACGCGCTCAACAACGTGCTCGAGAAGAGCGCCGTCGTGCTGCCCGGCGCCCCCGACGCCGACGTCTTCGGCATCGAGCACGACGAGCTGGCGGCCGCCGTGCAGCAGTTCATGATCCGCGGCGGCCGAGTGCGCGGCGTGCGCTCGTGGGTCGTCGACAAGGAGCTGGATGTGCCGCTCGATGAGCTCGTCGAGTCGGTGCTCGAGCGCGCCTACGACCGCGACGAGCCGCCGAAGGAGGTCGTGGTTCCGGCGCTTCCCGTCGACGCCCCCGCCCTGGAGACCTGGCTCACCGGCCGACGTGCGAAAGGCCGTGTGTCCGTGCGCACCGCGCAGCGCGGCGATCGGGCCGCCGTGCTCGAGACGGCGACGCTCAACGCCCGCCAGGCGCTCGCGCTCTACAAGACGCGCCGCAGTGCCGATTACGTGGCCCGCACGACCGCGCTCAACGAACTGGCAGAGGCGCTCGGGCTCGCCGAGGCGCCGCTGCGGATCGAGTGCTACGACGTGTCGCACCTGGGCGGCACCGGCATCGTCGCGTCGATGGTGGTGTTCGAGGACGGACTGCCCAAGAAGAGCGACTACCGCAAGTTCTCGATCGCCGAGTACGCGGACGACACGGCCGCGCTCGCCCAGGTGATGCGCCGCCGACTGGCCCGGCTCGACGACGACCCGGCCGACGTCGAGACCGAGGGGGAGTCGCCGCGTCGCCGGTTCGCCTACCGTCCCGGACTCCTGCTGGTCGACGGCGGCCAGCCGCAGGTCGCGGCCGTCGCGCGCGTGCTCGACGAGCTCGGCATCGACGACATCCCGGTGGTGGGCATCGCGAAGCGGCTCGAAGAGCTCTGGCAGCCCGGCAGCGACTTCCCGGTCATCCTGCCCCGCAACAGCGAGGCGCTGTTCCTGGTGCAGCGGCTGCGCGACGAGGCGCACCGCTTCGCGATCACGTTCCAGCGGCAGAAGCGCAAGGCGAGCGTGTCATCGACGCTCTCCGAGATCCCGGGCCTCGGCCCGGCGCGGGTGAAGGAGCTGCTCACGCACTTCGGCTCCGTGTCCAAGCTGCGCGGCGCGTCCGCCGCCGAGGTCGCGGAGGTCCGCGGAATCGGCCCCGCCCTGGCGGAGACGATCGTCGCTAGGCTGAACCCACCCAAGGGAAAGCAGCACAGCGCATGACCGATACCCGAGCCGAGCGCGAGATCCTCCTCGTCACCGGCATGTCCGGCGCGGGCAGATCCACCGTCGGCAACGCCCTCGAGGACCTCGGCTGGTACGTCGTCGACAACCTGCCACCGCAGATGCTGCGCCCGCTCGTCGAACTCGCCGAGCACACCGGCGAGGCGATCCCGCGCGTGGCCGCGGTGGTCGACATCCGGGGCGGCAAGCTGTTTGCCGACGTGGAGGCCGCTCTCGAGCTGCTGCGCGGCTCGGCCGCCGTGCGCGTGGTGTTCCTCGACGCTACCGACGCCGTGCTGGTCCGCCGCTTCGAGCAAGTCCGACGGCCGCATCCGCTGCAGGGCCAGGGCACCCTGCTGGACGGCATCGCCGAGGAGCGCCGCCGCGTCCAGGCGCTGCGCGCCGCGAGCGACCTGATCATCGACACCTCGAACCTCAACATCCACGAGCTCTCCCGCGTCGTCAACGACCACTTCGGCGACGCCGCCAGCAAGGAGACCCGCGTCACGGTCATGAGCTTCGGCTACAAGTACGGGCTCCCGCCGGACGCCGACCTGGTCGCCGACTGCCGCTTCCTGCCGAACCCGTTCTGGATCCCCGAGCTGCGTCCGCACACCGGCCAGGACCCCGAGGTGCGAAACTACGTCCTCGGTCAGGCCGATGCGGATACATTCATCACGACATATCTGACCGCGCTGGGTCCCGTGCTCACGGGGTACCGTAAGGAGAACAAGAGACACGCGACGATCGCCATCGGCTGCACCGGTGGAAAGCACCGCTCGGTGGCCGTCGCTGAAGAGCTCGCTCGACGCATGAACGCCCTGCCCGGCGTCGCCGTCAGCGTGAAGCATCGCGACCTCGGTCGCGAATAGAAGACGAAGGGCATCCGGTGGCACTGACCTCCGACGTGAAAGAAGAACTCACGGCCGTCGAACTGGGTAAGACAACCGTTCGGGCCGCAGAATTGACCGCGCTCCTGCGCTTTGCCGGAGGACTGCACATCATCTCCAACCGAATCGCGGTCGAGGCCGAGGTCGACTCCCCGCAGATCGCTCGACGCATCCGCAAGGACCTGGCCGAGCTGTACGGGATCCGCAGCGATGTCTCGGTGATCTCCGGCAGCAACGCGCGCCGCTCCAACAGCTACCTCGTGCGCGTCATGGAAGGCGGCGACACGCTCGCCCGCCAGACCGGTCTGCTGGATGCCCGCCGACGCCCCGTGCGCGGCCTTCCCAACCGGCTCACCACGGGATCTCGCGAGGAGCTCGCGGCGATCTGGCGCGGGGCCTTCCTCGCCGCCGGCTCGCTCTCCGACCCGGGCCGATCGGCCGCGCTCGAGGTCTCGTGCCCGGGCAACGAGTCGGCCATGGCGCTCGTGGGCGCCGCCGGGCGGCTGGGCATCTCCGCCAAGGCGCGCGAGGTCCGCGGAGTGCACCGAGTGATCGTGCGCGAGACCGAGGCGATCGCCGACATGCTGCGCGCGATCGGGGCCGAGAAGACCCTCGCGGACTGGGAGGCCCTGCGGCAGCGCCGCGAGGTGCGCGCCACGGCCAACCGCCTCGTCAACTTCGACGACGCCAACCTGCGCCGCTCAGCGCAGGCCGCCGTCGCCGCGTGCGCCCGGGTCGAGCGCGCGCTGGAGATCCTCGGCGACGAGGTTCCCGACCACCTGCGCTACGCCGGCGAGCTGCGTCTCAGCCACCGTGACGCCAGCCTCGACGAGCTCGGCCACCACGCCGATCCGCCGATGACCAAGGACGCGGTGGCCGGTCGCATCCGACGCCTCTTGGCGATGGCCGACAAGTCCGCGAGCGATCGCGGGATCCCCGGCACCGAGTTCGGCGTTCCGGCCGAGCTCGCTGACTGAGCAGCACCCCAACAGACCTGCGCGCGCCCGCGCGCATCCCTAGACTGGATTCGTCACCCGAGCGCCGGATCGGCGCCCCCGGAGACCGAACGCGAGGAGAGACAACCGATGGCCGTTTACACGCTTCCTGAACTTCCCTACGACTACGCAGCGCTCGAGCCGCACATCAGTGCGCGCATCATGGAGCTGCACCACGACAAGCACCACGCGGCCTACGTGGCGGGCGCCAACACCGCACTGGAGCAGCTCGCCGAGGCTCGCGACACGGGCAGCTTCGGCTCGATTCCGAAGCTCGAGAAGGACCTCGCGTTCCACCTCGGCGGCCACATCAACCACTCGATCTTCTGGAAGAACCTCTCGCCGAACGGCGGCGACAAGCCGACCGGTGAGCTGGCGGCCGCGATCGACGAGTTCTTCGGCTCCTTCGACAAGTTCGTCGCGCACTTCACGGCCGCGGCGATGAGCCTGCAGGGCTCCGGCTGGGCTGTGCTCGCCTGGGACCCGGTGGGCTCGCGTCTGCTCATCCACCAGCTCTTCGACCAGCAGGGCAACACCCCGCTCGGCGTCATTCCGATCCTTCAGCTCGACATGTGGGAGCACGCGTTCTACCTCGACTACGTCAACGTCAAGGCGGACTACGTGAAGGCATTCTGGAACATCGCCAACTGGGCTGACGCCGGTGCGCGCTTCGAGAGCGCGCGCAAGACCGGTGATGGGCTCCTGCTACTGTCGTAGGGGTTTCGTGAGGTGAGTTCCGGCCCCTCACGCATCACCAGAATCGTTCCACCACAACCACCACAAAACCGGATGCGCGTGCGCGCGCTGCAGCTAGGAGACCCAGTGTCCGTCAAGATCGGTATCAACGGATTCGGCCGTATCGGCCGCAACTTCTTCCGCGCCGCCCTCGCCAAGGGCAGCGACATCGAGATCGTTGCTGTCAACGACCTCACCGACAACAAGTCGCTTGCCCACCTCCTCAAGTACGACACCATCACGGGTCGTCTGGACGGAACCGTCGAGTTCGACGAGACGCAGATCATCGTCAACGGCAAGGCCATCAAGGTCTTCGAAGAGCGCGACCCGGCGAACCTTCCGTGGGGCGAGCTCGGCGTCGACATCGTGATCGAGTCGACCGGTCGCTTCACCAAGTCGGCGGATGCCGCCAAGCACATCGCCGCCGGCGCCAAGAAGGTCATCGTCTCGGCTCCTGCCACGGGCGACGACGTCGCGACCCTCGTGCTCGGCGTCAACGAGGACAGCTACGACCCGGCCGTTCACTCGATCATCTCGAACGCGTCCTGCACCACGAACTGCCTCGCGCCGCTCGCCAAGGTCTTCATGGACAACTTCGGCATCGAGCGCGGTCTGATGACCACGGTGCACGCCTACACGGCCGACCAGAACCTGCAGGACGGCCCGCACGGCGACCTGCGTCGCGCCCGCGCCGCCGCCGCGAACATCATCCCCACCTCGACGGGTGCCGCCAAGGCGCTCGGCCTGGTCATCCCGGAGCTCGTCGGCAAGCTCGACGGCTACGCGCTGCGCGTCCCGGTCATCACCGGCTCGATCACCGACCTCACGCTCACCGCGTCGAAGTCGGTCACGGTCGAGGAGATCAACGCCGCGTACAAGGCCGCCGCCGAGGGCCCTCTGAAGGGCATTCTCAAGTACACCGAGGACGACATCGTCTCGAGCGACATCGCGGGCGACCCGCACTCGTCGATCTTCGACGCCGGCCTCACCAAGGTGATCGGCGACCAGGTCAAGGTCGCCTCGTGGTACGACAACGAGTGGGGCTACTCCAACCGCCTCGTCGACGTGACCGAGTACGTCGCCGCGCGTCTCTAAGACTCGAGGACACGACACCATGGCGCTCCGCACAATCGAGAGCCTCGGTGAGCTCTCCGGCAAGGTCGTTCTGCTTCGCTGCGACCTCAACGTTCCGCTCAAAGACGGTGTGATCGGCGACGACGGGCGCATTCGCGCGTCGCTGCCGACCATCAACGCGCTGCTGCACTCCGGTGCGACGGTCGTGGCGATGTCGCACCTGGGACGGCCGGATGGCGAGCCGAACCCCGCGTACAGCCTGGCTCCCGTCGCCCAGCGCATGAGCGAGATGCTGGGCTGCCCGGTGGTCTTCTCCGGCGACACCTTCGGGCCCGGCGCTGAGGAGGCCATCGCCAGCCTCAGCGAGCCCGGGGTCGTGCTGCTGGAGAACCTCCGCTTCCACGCGGGGGAGACCAGCAAGGACGCGGCGGAGCGCGCCGAGTTCGCGGCGAAGCTCGCGGCGCTCGGCGATGTGGTCGTCGAGGACGGCTTCGGCGTCGTGCACCGCAAGCAGGCGAGCGTGTTCGAGCTCGCCGAGGCGCTTCCGAGCGCCGCGGGTACGCTGATCGCGGCCGAGCTGGACGTTCTGGAGCGCCTGACGAGCAAGCCGGAGCGGCCGTATGCGGTCGTTCTGGGCGGGTCGAAGGTCTCCGACAAGCTGGGCGTCATCGGCCACCTCCTGCCGCGCGTGAACACGCTGCTGATCGGCGGCGGGATGCTGTTCACGTTCCTCGCGGCGCTCGGCCACAAGGTCGGCTCGAGCCTCCTCGAAGCCGACCAGATCGAGACGGTTCGCGGCTACCTCGCCGAGGCGGAGAAGCGCGGCGTCGAGATCGTGCTGCCGACCGACGTGGTGGTGGCCTCGAAGTTCGGGGCCGACGCCGAGCACGTCGTCGCCGCCGCCGATTCGATCGAGGACACGCCGTTCGGCGCGAGCGGACTGGGTCTCGACATCGGCCCGGCCACCTCGGCGAAGTTCGCGGAGATCATCGCGGGCTCGAAGACGGTCTTCTGGAACGGCCCGATGGGCGTGTTCGAGCTGGCGCCGTTCGCGGCCGGCACCCGCGCGGTCGCCGAGGCTCTGACCGCGGTGGACGGCCTGAGCGTCGTCGGCGGCGGAGACTCCGCGGCGGCAATCCGCCAGCTCGGCTTCCGTGACGAGCAATTCGGCCACGTGTCGACGGGCGGCGGAGCGAGTCTTGAATTCCTGGAGGGCAAGCAGCTCCCGGGTCTCGAAGTTCTGGGATGGGAGCACCACTGATGGCAGGACGCACTCCGCTCATTGCGGGCAACTGGAAGATGAACCTCGACCACCTTCAGTCGATCGCGTTCGTCCAGAAGCTGGCGTGGACGCTCAAGGACGCGGGACACGACTTCGGCGCGGTGGAGGTTGCGGTGTTCCCACCGTTCACCGACCTGCGCTCCGTGCAGACGCTGGTCGGCGCGGACGACCTGCCGCTCAAGTTCGGCGGGCAGGACCTGTCGCGCTTCGACAACGGCGCGTACACCGGTGAGATCTCCGGCGCGTTCCTCGCCGCTCTCGATGCCGAGTACGTGATCGTCGGACACTCCGAGCGCCGCCAGTACCACGGCGAGACCGACGAGCAGCTCGCCGAGAAGGTCGCCGCCGCGCACCGTCACGGGCTCGTCCCGATCCTCTGCGTCGGCGAAACCGCCGAGGACCTCGAGAAGCACGGCCCGAGCGCCGTGCCGGTCGCCCAGATGCGCGCAGCGCTGGCGGGCGCCGCGAAGGGCAAGGAGATCGTCATCGCCTACGAACCCGTCTGGGCCATCGGCTCGGGCCAGGCCGCGACCAGCGACCAGGCGCAGCAGGTCTGCGCCGCGCTTCGCGCCGCTCTCGCCGAGGAGCTCGGCGACGAGGTCGCCCAGGCGACGCGCATCCTCTACGGCGGTTCGGTCAAGTCGGGCAACATCGCGGGATTCATGCGCGAGACCGACGTCGACGGGGCCCTGGTCGGCGGCGCGAGCCTCCAGCTGGAGGAGTTCGCGAGCATCGTGCGCTTCCAGAAGCACGTCGGCCTGTAGACCAGCCGATATACTGACCCCCGGCCGAGTTTCGGCATCGAAAGGTTTCGCGTGGAATTTCTGACAGTCGCCGTGCAGGTCGTGCTGGGCATCACCAGCCTGCTCCTGACGCTCTTGATCCTGCTTCACCGTGGTCGCGGTGGCGGTCTCTCCGACATGTTCGGGGGCGGCGTGACGTCGAACCTGGGTTCATCGGGTGTCGCGGAGCGAAACCTCAACCGCATCACGGTCATCCTCGCGCTTGTGTGGGTCGCCAGCATCGTTGTGCTGGGCCTCATCATCAAGTTCGACACCGGCGCCTGAGCCGCGCCGAACCCGATCACCCACTTCACACGGAGGCATCATGGCATCTGGCGGCAGCGCGATTCGAGGATCCCGCGTCGGATCCGGTCCGATGGGCGAGCAGGACCGCGGCTATCACGCGGACCGGGTCGCGATCTCGTACTGGGACGCCCTCGGCAACGAGACGGTGCGGTACTTCGCGGCGAATCTCCCCGATGAGGAGATCCCGGAGACCATCGACTGCCCGGCGTCGGGCCTCCCGGCCGGCCGCGACAAGGCGAACCCGCCCGCGGTCTCCAAGATGGAGCCCTACAAGACGCACCTGGCCTACGTGAAGGAGCGCCGCAGCGACGACGAGGCGCAGCAGATCCTCACCGACGCGCTGCAGCAGCTGCGCGAGCGTCGCGGAACCGCCGCCGCCTCCTGAGCCCCTGCGGGTTCTCCGCGCATGCGGGGACCCGCCGCGCGCACGCGACGAGCGTCAGTTCGAAGGCAGGTCGTGCGCTGCGGTCCAGTA
>DCRR01000009.1:26942-83982 GCA_002325245.1 Microbacteriaceae bacterium UBA1487
CCGGCGAGCGTCAACCCGAGCGCGCCCGCCTTGTCGGCACCGGCGAGCACCAGCCAGATGCGATCCGAGGCGTTGATCACCGGGAGCGTCAGCGTCAGTCGCTCCGCGGGAGGCTTGGGGGAGTCGCGCTCGGCAAGCACGACGCGGTCCGTCTCGTGCACCGAGACATGGTCCGGAAACAGCGAGGCGATGTGCCCGTCCGGACCGACGCCGAGGAAGGTGACGTCGAACCGCGGGTAGCGGCGCCCCTCGGGGGCCGCCTCGGCGAGCACGGACTCGAAGGCGCGTGCCGCCTCCTCGATGTCCGCGTGCTCTCCCGGAGCGGGGAACGACTTGATCTGCGACTCGTCGATCGGCAGGTGATCCAACAGCGCCTGACGAGACTGGGTCTCGTTGCGCTCGGCATCGCCGCGCGGCAGGTAGCGCTCGTCGCCCCACCAGAAGGTGATGCGGCTCCAGTCGACGCTGTCGCGCGCCGGGGACGAGTTGATCGCCGCCAGCACCGCGGCGCCCATCGTGCCCCCGGTGAGGCAGACGTGGGCGAACTCCTGCTCCTCGATCACGTCGATGATCTTCGTGATGAAGCGCGCCGCCACACTGCCCGCAAGAGATGACTTGTCGGGGTGGACGAGAACTCGCCGTTCATTGGTCATGCGTTCAGCCTCACTTGCCACGAGACGCTGTCACGTCATGCGCGATCGCGTCCATGTGTCCGATTCCTTGGGTGAGGACCTCTCCGTAGAGGTCATCGGGATCGAGCCTACGCAATTCCTCGGCCAGGCAATCACGCAGGTTCCGCCGGGGGAGCGAGATGTCGTGCGTGGGCTGGTTCGGCTGGGTCAGCGTGGCGACGTTTGGCTGTCCTCGCTCGAGCAGAATCTCGCCGGAATCCCGCGTCAGGCTGACGCCGTGGATGCCGCTCGAGCCGTGAGAGTGGTTGCGCATCTCCAGCGCCACGTCGACCTGCAGCTGGAGTCCCAGCCAGGCGGCGAGCAGCGACGTGGAGGCCGAGTCGGCGGCGCCGCTCACCTCAACGGCCGTGACCGGCTCGTACGGGGGCTGGTCGAGGACGGCGGCGAGCTGCGCACGCCAGAGCGTGAGCCGGGTCCACGAGAAGTCGGTGTCGCCGGGCGCATAGGTGCGCGCGAGCGTCGTCATCGACTCGAGCGGGTTCTCCGCCGCGGCGGAATCGGTGATGCGTCGCTGCGCGATCCGCCCGAGCGGGGACTTCGCCGGGTTGTCGGGGTGCGCCGTGGGCCACCAGACGACGACCGGGGCATCCGGCAGCAGGAGGCTCGTGACGAGTCCCTCCTCGTCGCCGCCGACGGCGCCGTACGCACGCAGCACGACCACTTCGCTCGCGCCCGCGTCGCCGCCGACGCGGATCTGACCGTCGAGTCGGGCCTCCTCGCCCTCGGGGTCCTCGCTGCGGGAGAGCACGATGACGCGCATCGGGTGCTCGCGCGAGGCGTCGTTGGCGGCCTCGATCGCCTCTTCCTCGGCCCCGTGCACGGCCGCGATGACCAGGGTGAGCACGCGACCGAGTGCGACGGCGCCGCCCTCCTCGCGAATCTTGACGAGCGCCTTCGAGACCTGACTGGTGGTCGTGGCGGGCAGATCGACGATCACGGGCGTCTCCAGACTCGGCCGTCGCGGGCCAATAGCTCATCCGCGGAGGACGGACCCCAGGTGCCCGGCCGGTACTGCTCCGGCTGACCCTGGGTCGCCCAGTACTCCTCGATCGGGTCGAGGATCTTCCAGCTCAGCTCGACCTCTTCGTGCCGGGGGAACAGCGGCGGATCGCCGAGCAGCACGTCGAGGATGAGGCGCTCGTAGGCCTCCGGGCTCGCCTCGGTGAAGGCGTGGCCGTAGCCGAAGTCCATCGTGACGTCGCGCACCTGCATGCCGGCACCCGGAACCTTGGAGCCGAACCGGATCGTGACGCCCTCATCGGGCTGCACGCGGATCACGAGCGCGTTCTGACCGAGCGCGCTCGTCTGGCTCTCGGCGAAGAGGTACTGCGGCGCGCGCTTGAACACGACGGCGATCTCGGTCACGCGGCGACCCAGTCGCTTGCCGGCGCGCAGGTAGAACGGCACCCCGGCCCAGCGGCGCGTGTTGATGTCGAGTCGCATCGCGGCGAAGGTCTCGGTGACCGAGTCCGGGTTCATTCCGTCCTCGTCGAGGAAGCCGGGAACCCGTTCGCCCCCCTGCCAGCCGCTCGAGTACTGCCCGCGCGCGGTCGCCGCCCCGAGATCCTTCGGGAGGCGCACCGCCGAGAGCACCTTCTCCTTCTCGGCGCGCAGATCGGCCGCGTCGAAGGACACCGGCTCCTCCATCGCGGTGAGGGCGAGAAGCTGCAGCAGGTGGTTCTGGATGACGTCGCGCGCGGCGCCGATGCCGTCGTAGTAGCCGGCACGGCCGCCGACGCCGATGTCCTCGGCCATCGTGATCTGCACGTGGTCGACGTAGTTGGCGTTCCAGATCGGCTCGTACAGCTGGTTGGCGAAGCGCAGCGCCAGGATGTTCTGGACCGTCTCCTTGCCGAGGTAGTGGTCGATGCGGAACACGCTGTCGGGCGGGAACACCGATTCGACGACGTCGTTCAGCTCGCGCGCCGTCCTCAGGTCCGAGCCGAACGGCTTCTCGATGACGACCCGGCGCCACTGGCCGTCGACCTGCTCGGCGAGTCCGGAGCGGCGCAGCTGCTCGGTCACCAGCGGGAACGACTTCGGCGGAATCGACAGGTAGAAGGCGTGGTTGCCCATCGTGCCGCGGTGAGCATCCAGATCCTCGATCGTCGCCTTCAGGCGGTCGAAGGCCGCGTCGTCGTCGAAGTCGCCCTGCACGAAGCGGATGCCCTGGCTGAGCTGGCGCCACACGTCCTCATCGAACGGAGTGCGCGCGTGCTTCTTGACCGCGTCGTGGACCTCCTTCTCGAAGTCCTCGTCCTCCCACTCGCGACGGGCGAAGCCGACGAGCGCGAAGCCGGGCGGCAGCAGGCCGCGGTTGGCGAGGTCGTAGACCGCGGGCATCAGCTTCTTGCGGGAGAGGTCTCCCGTGACGCCGAAGATGACCAGTCCGCTCGGACCGGCGATTCGATTGAGGCGACGATCCGACGCCAACCGCAAGGGGTTGAAGTCCGGCGTGATCTCGACTGGCATAGGTGTTCCTTGACGTCGTTCGGGCGAGAGGGGTCAGCCGATCGCGGCGCGCAGCGCCGCGGCCGCGCTCGCGACGTCGTCCACCGTGAGCGAGAGCACCGGACGGCCGTGCTCGGCCAGAACGGTCGCGTCGCCGACGGCCTGCGCCTGGATCAGCTGTCCGAAGGTGAACGGGCGGTCCGGGATCTCGAGGTCCTCGGCGGTGGTGCCGACGAGCTGAAGGAACACGCCGATCGCCGGTCCGCCCTTGTGGAACTGGCCGGTGGAGTGGAGGAAGCGCGGGCCCCACCCGAAGGTGACCGGGCGTCCGGCGCGTGCCGCGAGCAGCCCGCGCAGCTCCTCGAGCTCCGGGTAGGCCAGCCTGTCGAGGTAGGCCTGGACCGAGAGATAGCCGTCGGCGGGCAGCGTCGCCAGAAGGGCGTCGATCGCACCGGCGAGGGTCGTGCTCTCGATCGCGAGCGGGCCCGCGGTGCGCACCTCGATGCCGTCGGCGACGAAGGCGGGCTCGGTCGGCTCCGGACGGGCGTCGAGCAGCGAGCGGGCGGCGACCTTCGCGGACTCGACATCAGGCTGGTTGAACGGGTCGATCCCGAGCAGGCGTCCGGCGACCGCCGTGGCGTACTCCCAGACCATGATCTGGCCGCCGAGGCTGCCGGAGATCTCGATCTCTCCCTCCGCGACCTCGCGGGTGGCGCGCGCGTCGGCGACGAGTCGCACGATCTGCAGATCCGGGAGGTCCATCGTCAGCTCGGGCGCGTCGACCTCGAGCACGACCGGCAGCAGGCCGGTTCCGCTCTTGCCGGTCGACTCCGCGATCAGCTGCTCGGCCCAGTCGGCGAAGCCTACGATGTGCGTGCCATCGGCGACGATGCCGAGCTTGTTCTTGAGCGGACGCGTGCCGGCGATCGCGGCGCCCAGGACGAGCCCGGGATTGCTCGCCGAGTCGAGGGCGAGCTCGAGCGAGACCGCCTCCGCCTCGTCCAGCAGCTGCTGGATGTCGACGCCGGCGAGGCCACTCGGAACGAGACCGAACGCGGTGAGCGCCGAGAAGCGTCCGCCGACGTTGGGGTCGGCGTTGAAGACGCGGTAGCCCGTCTCGCGCGCGGAGACATCCAGTGGCGAACCCGGGTCGGTCACGATCACGATGCGCGAGATCGGGTCGATTCCGGCCTCGCGAAACGCCTGCTCGTAGGCCCGGCGCTGGCTGTCGGTCTCGACCGTCGAACCGGACTTGGACGAGATCACGACCGCGGTGCGCGCGAGTCGGTCGCCGACCGCCGAGCGCACCTGCGAGGGGTCGGTCGAATCGAGCACCGTGAGCGGCACCCCGTAGGTCTTCGTGATGACCTCGGGCGCGAGCGACGATCCGCCCATGCCGCCGAGGACGATGTGGTCGACGCCGGCCGCGCGCAGCTGGTCGCGCAGGGCGAGGATGTCGTCGACGAGCGGGGTCGACAGGGCGACCGCCTCGGTCCACCCCAGCCGGATCGCGGCCTCGGCCTCGGCCTCGGGTCCCCAGAGCGTGGCGTCGAGCGAGGTGATCCCGCTCGCGACTCCGTCTGACACGAGCTGCGGCACGACGCGCGCGACGGCGTCGGCCGCCGCGCCCGTGGCGTGGACCGTGACGGTCACTTCGAGGCCTCCAGCGCCGCGGTGACGGTGTCCAGGAGCTCGTTCCAGGAGACGATGAACTTCTCGACGCCTTCCTTCTCGAGCTGGGCGGTGACGTCGTCGTAGTCGACGCCGACGGAGGCCAGCTGGTCGAGGACCTGCTGCGCCTCGCCATACGAGACGGTGACCCGATCGCCCTCGATGACGCCGTGGTCGAAGGTCGCCTCGAGCGTCTTCTCCGGCATCGTGTTGACGACGCCGTCCACCGCGAGCTCGGTGACGTAGAGCGTGTCGGGCAGCGACGGGTCCTTGACGCCGGTCGAGGCCCACAGCGGACGCTGCTTGTTGGCGCCCGCCGCGAGCAGCGCCTGGGCGCGCTCGGTCGCGAACTGCTGCTCGAAGAGCTGGTAGGCGAGCTGAGCGTTGGCAACGCCCGCCTTGCTCTTCAGCGCGAGCGCCTCCGGCGTGCCGATCGCCTCGAGGTGCGCGTCGATCTCGGTGTCAACGCGCGACACGAAGAACGAGGCCACCGACTCGATCGTCGACAGGTCGATGCCCGCAGCCTTCGCCTTCTCCAGTCCGGCGAGGTACGCCTCGATGACCGCCTGGTGACGCGCGAGGCTGAAGATCAGGGTCACGTTGACGCTGATGCCCGCGCCGATCACCTCGGTGATCGCCTCGAGGCCCTCGATGGTCGCGGGGATCTTGATCATCGCGTTGGGACGATCCACCTTGGCCCAGAGGCGCTTCGCCTCGGCGATCGTGCCGGCGGCGTCGTGCGCGAGATCGGGTGCCACCTCGATCGACACGCGGCCGTCGACGCCGTTCGTCGCGTCGTAGACGGGACGGAAGATGTCCGAGGCCGCCTGCACGTCGTCGGTGGTGATCTCGAAGACCGCCTCCGGCACGCTCGCGCCCGCGGCCGCGAGGCTCGCAACCTGAGCGTCGTAGGCCTCTCCCTTGGCGAGCGCCGCGGCGAAGATCGTCGGGTTCGTGGTGACCCCGACGACGTTCCGCTCGGCCATCAGCTTCTGGAGGCCGCCGGTCGAGATGCGCTCCCGCGAGAGGTCATCGAGCCAGATGCTGACGCCGACCTCGGAGAGCTGGGCGGTGGGGGAGGTGTTGTCTGCCATGAGCGTGATCTTCCGTGTGTGGTGAAAAGTGGTGGACCGAAACGGTGTCAGTTGCTCGCGGCGGCGAGCGACTCCTTGGCGGCCGCGACGGCCGCCTCCGTGGTGATGCCGAACTCCCGGTAGAGGGTCTTGTAGTCGGCCGAGGCGCCGAAGTGCTCGATCGAGACCGAACGGCCGGCGTCGCCCAGGTACGGCGCCCAGGTGAGCGCGAGGCCGGCCTCGACCGACACTCGGGCCTGGATGCTCGCCGGCAGCACCGATTCGCGGTACTCCGCGCTCTGCTCCTCGAACCACTCCTGGCACGGCACCGAGACGACGCGCGCCTGGATGCCCTCCTGGGCGAGTGCGGCGCGCGCCTCGACGGCGAACTGCACCTCGGAGCCGGAGGCGAGGAGGATGACGTCGGGCGTCCCGCTCGGGGCATCCGCGAGGATGTACGCGCCCTTACTGACGAACTCCGCCGCGGCGAAGGTCTCGCCCGTCGCCTCGGCGTCACCGCGCTCGAACACGGGCAGGTTCTGGCGGCTGAGGACGATGCCCGCGGGCGCACTGCGGCGCTCCAGGATCGTCTTCCAGGCCACGCCGACCTCGTTCGCGTCGGCGGGACGAACCACGTCGAGACCCGGGATGGCACGCAGGGTCGTCAGCTGCTCGACCGGCTGGTGGGTCGGGCCGTCCTCGCCGAGGGCGACCGAGTCGTGCGTCCAGACGAAGATCGACGGCACCTGCATGAGCGCGGCCAGACGAACGGCCGGGCGCATGTAGTCGCTGAAGATGAGGAACGTGCCGCCGAAGGCGCGCGTCCTGCCGTGCAGAACGATGCCGTTCAGGATCGAGCCCATCGCGTGCTCGCGGATGCCGAAGTGGAGGACGCGACCGTAGGGGTCGCCCGTCCACTCGTGCGTCGAGTGCTCGGCGGGCACGAACGACTTCGCGCCGCCGATCGTGGTGTTGTTGGACTCGGCGAGGTCGGCCGAGCCGCCCCAGAGCTCCGGGATGACCGCGCCGAGCGCCGTCAGCACCTTGCCGCTCGCGGCACGCGTGGACACGTCAGTGCCGGCGTCGAAGCTCGGCAGCGCCTCGTCGACGCCCTCGGGCAGCTCGCCGCGCTCGAGCCGATCCAGCAGCTCCTTGCGCTCCGGGTTCGCCGCGGCCCAGGCGTCGAACGCGACCTGCCACTCGGCGTGGGCGGCCGCGCCACGCTCCGCGAGCTTGCGGGTGTGCTCGATGACCTCGTCGGCCACGTCGAACGTCTTATCGGGGTCGAAGCCGAGCACCTGCTTGACGGCGGCGAGCTCGTCGGCGCCGAGCGCGGAGCCGTGGATCTTGCCGGTGTTCTGCTTCTTCGGGCTCGGCCAGCCGATGATGGTCTTGAGGATGATGAGCGACGGCTTGTCGGTCTCGCCCTTGGCCTCTTCGATCGCCTCGTAGAGTGCGTGCACGTCTTCGACGTACTCGCCCGTCTTCTTCCAGTCGACGGTGAGGACCTGCCAGCCGTAGGCCTCGTAGCGCTTCGCGACGTCCTCGCTGAACGCGATCTGGGTGTCGTCCTCGATCGAGATCTGGTTCGAGTCGTAGATGGCGATCAGGTTGCCGAGCTTCTGGTGTCCGGCGAGCGGCGCCGACTCGGCGGTCACGCCCTCCTGGATGTCGCCGTCGCCGGCGACCACGTAGACGAAGTGGTCGAACGGGCTGGTGCCCGCCGCCGCCTCCGGGTCGAACAGACCGCGCTCGTAGCGCGCCGCGTAGGCGAAGCCGACGGCGGAGGCGAGGCCCTGGCCGAGCGGGCCGGTGGTGATCTCGACGCCGGCGGTGTGGCCGTACTCCGGATGACCGGGAGTCTTCGAGCCCCAGGTGCGCAGCGCCTTGAGGTCGTCGAGCTCGAGGCCCTCGCCGCCCAGGTAGAGCTGGACGTACTGAGTGAGCGAGGAGTGACCGGCCGACAGGATGAACCGGTCGCGACCGAGCCAGCTGTGGTCCTTCGGGTCGCGGCGCATCACCTTCTGGAAGAGCAGGTACGCAGCCGGCGCGAGGCTCATCGCCGTACCCGGGTGGCCGTTGCCGACCTTTTCGACCGCGTCGGCGGCGAGGATACGAGCGGTGTCGACGGCCTTCGCGTCGAGTTCATCCCAGGAGAGTGGTGCCACGAGGTGTAGACCTTTCGATAACCGGGCAGGAGGCGGAAGCTCCTGCAGTGCAGGTTCCACCGACCGACTTCATTGGCGCACCGCGGCAACCGACACCCACGGTCACGATGTGTGGGGGGAGTCCGGCTCGCGGCCAGGGAACGCTACGAGTATAGGGAATCGCTCCGATCGTCGCGTCGGGGCGACCGTGGGAGCGCACTCGGTCCCGCGGCGTCGGGGACGGGTCGGTCGCCCGCGGTCGCGTCGCCTAGACTGAAGCGGCCGAACCACCATCCGAGGAGCTATGTCCGGAGTCGTCGACACGTCCGCCCTGAACGCCGAGCGGACCGCTGACCCGCGGCGCATCGGGGTCGTGCAGAAGATCAAGGCGTACGTCGCGCTGACCAAGCCGCGCGTCATCGAGCTGCTGCTCGTCACGACCGCGCCCGTGATGGTGCTCGCCGCCCAGGGCATTCCGAACCTGTGGCTCGTGCTCGCCACGCTCGTCGGCGGCTCGCTGTCGGCCGGCAGCGCCAACGCCTTCAACTGCTACATCGACCGCGACATCGATCGCGTCATGAAGCGCACCCAGAAGCGCCCGCTCGTCACGGGGGAGCTGAGCGACCGCGAGGCGCTCGTGTTCGCCTGGGTGACCGGCGTCGTGTCGATCGCCTGGCTCTGGGTGTTCACCACCTGGCTCGCGGCTGTGCTCTCGCTCGCGGCGATCCTCTTCTACGTGCTCGTTTACACGCTCGTGCTGAAGCGCCGCACCCCGCAGAACATCGTCTGGGGCGGTGCCGCGGGCTGCATGCCCGTGCTGATCGGCTGGGCCGCAGTCACCGGTTCGCTCGACTGGGCGCCCGTGATCCTGTTCGGCATCGTGTTCCTCTGGACGCCGCCGCACTACTGGCCGCTGTCGATGCGCTACCGCGCCGACTACGCCTCCGTCTCAGTGCCCATGCTCGCGGTCGTCCGCGGTCGCACCGTGGTGGGCCTGCAGATCGTGCTCTACGCGTGGGCCACCGTCGCCTGCTCGCTGCTGCTCATCCCGATCGCGCCGATGGGCGCGCTCTACGCGGTGGCGGCGACGCTCGCCGGCGCGTGGTTCCTGCTCGAGTCGCACCGGCTCTACTCGCGGGCGATCCGCGACGGCGAGGTGCAGCCGATGCGCGTCTTCCACGCCTCGATCAGCTACCTGACGGTCGTCTTCCTCGCCGTGGGCCTCGACCCGCTGCTGCATCTGCCGATCGGCTTCTGACCGCCGACGGGGCTGCGCGCGCGGACTACGCGCGCGGTCGACGCAGCCGCGTGCTGGCGACCGTGAAGGCGGCCGCCGTCAGCGCCGCCAGCACCATGTGCACGCCCACGGCCAGCTCGGGCAGGCCGTTGCGCGCCTGGTAGAGGCCGACCATGATCTGAACCAGCTCGATCGCGAGAAGGGCGAGCATCCAGCCCGCCGGAGCGAGCTTCGCGCGCCACGCGACGAGCGCGAGCACAAGCGTCAGCGCGAACAAGATGTAGCCCGGCCAGGAGTGGAGGTGCGAGAGCAGCTCCGCGTCGAAACCGTTGCGCCCCGCTTCGGAGTCGCCCGAGTGCGGCCCCGCGCCCGTCGTCAGCACGCCGACGAAGATCGTCACCACAAGCGCAAGTCCGGTGAGACGCACGAGAATCGCATACCAGCGCGGCACCACGAGCTCTCGCGGGCCCGGGGCCTGGGTGCGCCGCGCCAGGAACGTCGCGGCGACCGCGACGAGCGCGACCGAGGCCACGTAGTGGAAGCCGACGATGAACGGGTTCAGCCCGGTGAGCACCGTGATCCCGCCGACGATCGCCTGCGCGACCACCCCGCCGAGGACGACAAGCGCCAGCACGAACAGATCGCGGCGCTCGCGACGGATTCGCCACACCAGCACGACGACCGCGAGAGCCAGGATGCCGACCAGGCCGGTCAGGGTGCGGTTGCCGAACTCGATGATGCCGTGGATGCCCATCTCGGGCGTCGAGACAAGGGAATCCGCGGTGCAGGTCGGCCAGGTCGGGCAGCCGAGGCCCGAGCCGGTGAGACGCACGGCGCCGCCCGTCGCGATGATCAGCACCTCCGCCACGAAGGAAGCCCAGGCGAGCACGCGGATGCGCGCATCGTCCGAGCTCGAGGGGAGCCATTCGCGGATGCGGGCGGACACGGGGAGAGCCGACGAAGTGCCGAGGGTCACGGGCGGAGAGCCTTCCGATTCAGACGTTGCCGCGCCTGAGATCGACGCGCATTCGAGTCTAGGTCGGGCGTCCGAGTCGCGCGCACGCGACAAGCCCCGGCCCACACGGCGCGCGGGCAGGTGGTGCCTGTAAGATCGAAGGGTTCAGGCGCACCGCAGCGCTGCGCTCGGGTCGCCGAACATTCGCGCGCGAGCCTGGACCGAGATTCCGACACGGGCAGAACAGTCCGCTTCGGCAGGAGAGAGGTAACGCATGTCAGACGTGCTCATCGACCGACCAGAGCTTGCCAGCCTCGGTCAATACGAGTTCGGGTGGTCGGATTCCGACGCCGCCGGCTCCGTGGCCCAGCGCGGGCTCTCGGAAGACGTGGTCGCCGGGATCTCGACGCTCAAGAACGAGCCCGACTGGATGCTCAAGATGCGCCTCAAGGCGCTCAAGATCTTCGGCATGAAGCCGATGCCGACATGGGGCGCCGACCTCACCGGAATCGACTTCGACAACATCAAGTACTTCGTGCGCTCCACCGAGAAGCAGGCGCAGTCGTGGGAGGACCTCCCGGAGGACATCCGCAACACCTACGAGAAGCTCGGCATCCCGGAGGCGGAGCGCTCGCGCCTCGTCGCCGGCGTCGCCGCGCAGTACGAGTCCGAGGTGGTCTACCACCAGATCCGCGAAGACCTCGAGGCCCAGGGCGTCATCTTCATGGACACCGACACGGCGCTGCGCGAGCACCCCGAGTTCTTCCAGGAGTACTTCGGCACGGTCATCCCCTCGGGCGACAACAAGTTCGCCGCGCTCAACACGGCCGTGTGGTCGGGCGGCTCGTTCGTCTACGTTCCGCCGGGCGTGCACGTCGAGATCCCGCTGCAGGCCTACTTCCGGATCAACACCGAGAACATGGGTCAGTTCGAGCGGACGCTGATCATCGCCGACGAGGGCTCGTACGTCCACTACATCGAGGGCTGCACCGCCCCGATCTACAAGTCCGATTCACTGCACTCGGCCGTCGTCGAGATCATCGTGAAGAAGAACGCCCGCGTTCGCTACACGACGATCCAGAACTGGTCGAACAACGTCTACAACCTCGTCACCAAGCGCGCGGTCGCGCACGAGGGGGCGACGATGGAGTGGATCGACGGCAACATCGGATCGAAGGTCACGATGAAGTACCCGAGCATCTTCCTCGTCGGCGAGCACGCCAAGGGCGAGACGCTCTCGGTCGCCTTCGCCGGCCCGGGCCAGCACCAGGATGCGGGCGCCAAGATGGTCCACATGGCGCCGTACACGACGTCGTCGATCGTCTCGAAGTCCATCGCCCGGGGCGGCGGTCGCGCCGGCTACCGAGGCGAGGTCCGCGTCGCCGAGAACGCGCACCACTCGGCCAACACCGTGCGATGCGACGCGCTGCTGGTTGACACGATCTCGCGCTCGGACACCTACCCGGCCATCGACATCCGCGTCGACGACGTTCAGCTCGGCCACGAGGCCACGGTCTCGCGGGTCAGCGAGGAGCAGCTCTTCTACCTGCAGTCGCGCGGCCTTCCCGAGGATGAGGCGATGGCCATGATCGTGCGCGGGTTCATCGAGCCCATCGCGCGAGAACTCCCGATGGAATACGCACTCGAGCTCAACAAGCTCATCGAGATGAGCATGGAAGGCAGCGTCGGCTAGATGTCCGCAGTTCCCACGACGACCACCGATGAGGCCGTCGCGCCGAATCAGCACGGCCTGGCGGAGCATTCGCACGGCCCCGGCACGGCCCCGGTGCAGACGCGCTCCGAGCGCTTCGCCTCCACCGACCCGAACGAGTTCCCCGCGGTCACCGGCCGCGAGGCCGAATGGAAGCTCTCACCCGTCGAGCGGCTCCGCCCGCTGATCGACGGCGAGCTCGACGGCAGCGCCTACGCGGTGCTCTACCCCGAGGTGGAGGGAGTCGCGGTCGAGTGGATCGGCCGCGACGACGCTCGCATCGGCAGCGCCGGAACCCCGGAGGACAAGGCGTCCGCGAACGCCTGGGCCGCCTTCGAGCACGCGCTGCACATCTCGGTCACCGGCGAGGGCGAGGTCCTCACGGTGACGCGCGACTCGCTCGGCGAGGCGCCGCGCGCCGCGCACGTGCTGATCGAGGCTGCCGCGCAGTCCTCGGGCCTGATCGTGCTCGACAGCCAGGGCGCCGCTCAGCTCAGCGAGAACGTCGAGATCATCGTCGGCGACGACGCGCAGCTCACCGTCGTGAGCCTGCAGGAGTGGAACGACGAGGCGATCCACCTCTCGAGCCAGTTCGCGCGCGTCGGGCGCAACGCGAAGCTCAAGCACATCGTCGTCTCGCTCGGCGGGGGAGTCGTGCGGGTCAACCCCAGCACCGCTCTCGCCGAGGAGGGCGCTGAGGTCGAGTCGCTCGGCGTCTACTTCGCCGATGCGGCGCAGCACCTCGAGCAGCAGGTATTCGTGCACCACATCGCGCCGCACACGGTGAGCCGCGTGACCTACAAGGGCGCTCTCAACGGCGCCGGGGCGCGCACGGTCTGGATCGGCGACGTGCTGATCGGGCGCGACGCCACCGGCACCGACAGCTACGAGCAGAACCGCAACCTCGTGCTCTCCGAGGGCACGCGCGCCGACTCGATCCCGAACCTCGAGATCGAGACCGGCGACATCGCGGGCGCGGGCCACGCGAGCGCGACCGGCCGTTTCGACGACGAGCACCTGTTCTACCTGCAGTCGCGCGGCATCACCGAGAAGGAGGCGCGCCGACTCGTCGTGCTCGGCTTCCTCGTCGAGGTCGTTCAGAAGATCGGCGAGCCGACTCTGGAGGCGCGACTCATCGAGGCGCTCGAGAACGAGCTGGAGGGTGCCGCGTGAGCGCCACGAAGGTCTGCTCGGCGAGCGAGCTCTCGCCCAGCACCGCCAAGAAGGTCGTCGTCGACGGCGTGCCCATCGCCGTGGTGATGGACTCCGCCGGCGCCGTCCACGCGCTCGGCGACACCTGCACGCACGGCGACATCTCGCTCTCCGAGGGGTTCGTCGAGGACGACACTCTCGAATGCTGGGCCCACGGCTCCAAGTTCGAGCTGACCACCGGCAAGCCCCTCACCCTTCCGGCCTACGAGCCGGTTCCCGTTTTCGCTGTCGAGGTCATCGACGGCGACGTCTACATCGACGCGAGCCAGCGGCTCGCGGTCTGAAGCAAGGAACCCACACATGAGCACTCTCGAGATCCGCGACCTCCAGGTCAGCATCGACACCGACGCGGGCAAGAAGCCCATCCTCAAGGGCGTCGACCTCACCATCAACTCGGGTGAGATCCACGCCGTCATGGGCCCCAACGGCTCCGGCAAGTCGACTCTCGCCTACACGATCGCCGGCCACCCGCGCTACAACGTCGATGGCGGCTCCATCACCTTCGACGGGGAGGACGTGCTCGCGATGAGCGTCGACGAGCGTGCCCGCGTCGGGCTGTTCCTCGCGATGCAGTACCCGGTGGAGATCCCCGGCGTCACCGTCTCGAACTTCCTGCGCACCGCCAAGACCGCGATCGACGGCGAGGCACCGGCGATCCGCGGCTGGACCACGACGGTTCGGGAGTCGATGAAGAACCTCCGCATGGACGGCGACTTCGCCGCCCGCAACGTCAACGAGGGCTTCTCGGGCGGCGAGAAGAAGCGTCACGAGATCCTGCAGCTCGAGCTTCTGAAGCCGAAGTTCGCGGTGCTCGACGAGACCGACTCGGGTCTCGATGTCGACGCGCTCAAGATCGTCTCCGAGGGTGTCAACCGCGCTCACGACGACACCGGCCTCGGCATCCTGCTCATCACTCACTACACGCGGATCCTGCGCTACATCGAGCCGGACTTCGTGCACGTCTTCGTCGACGGCAAGGTCGCCGAAGAGGGCGGCCCCGAGCTCGCCGAGCGGCTCGAGAACGAGGGCTACGACCGCTACCTCGTCGAGGCCTGATCCGGTGACTCTCGGCGTTTCCCCGACGAACCGCGTAGCCTGAAGCCATGCCTACCGCCCTCGAACCGAAGCTCTTCGACCAGGTCGAAGAGGGACTCAAGGACGTCATCGACCCCGAACTCGGTGTCAACATCGTCGACCTCGGGCTGATCTACGATCTCGCCTGGGATGACGAGAACGACGCGCTCGTGATCTCGATGACGCTCACCTCGGCCGGCTGCCCGCTGACGGATGTCATCGAGGAGCAGATCGGCCAGTCGCTCGACGGCATCGTCGAGCGCTTCCGCATCAACTGGGTCTGGATGCCCCCGTGGGGCCCCGAGCGCATCACCGACGATGGTCGAGACATGATGCGCGCGATCGGCTTCAGCATCTGAGAGCGCGTTGCACTGTCAGTGCCGATCGCGCCGCCGACAGGCGGATCGGCTTCAGCATCTGACAGCCTGCAACGCGAAAGGGCCCCGGATCACTCCGGGGCCCTTTCGCGTTGACGAAGCGCTACGCGGCGTCCTGCGCGCGACGCTCGGCGAGCTTGTCGGCGCCCCACCAAGCAGCCGGCAGCAGCGCCGCGGCGATCGCGGCCTTGATGAGTCCGCCGATGATGAACGGGTACAGGCCCCACTCGAGCGTCTGGGCGAGGTTCGCGCCGAGCACGAACGCGAGCCACGGAAGGCCGAACGCGAAGACGACGACCGAGCCTCCGACGAAGGTGGCGAGCGCCTTGAAGAACTTGCGGTCCCAGGTGCGCTCCGAGAGCGAGCCGACGATGGCGGCCGCGAAGACGAAGCCGACGATGTAGCCGAAGCTGGGGGCGGCCAGCGCGAGGAAGCCGGTCAGGTGGCTGCCGTCGGCCTGCGGCGCGTACACCGGCAGTCCGACCAGGCCGAGGACGGCGTAGAGCGCGAGCGAGGAGGCGCCGCGGACCGCTCCGAGCGTGGCGCCGACGAGCAGGACGGCGAGCGTCTGACCGGTGATCGGCACCGGGAACATCGGAATCGAGACCTGGGCGAGGATCGCGGTGAGCGCGGCACCGGCCGCGACGAGCACCACATCGGTGGTCAGCGTGCGCGAGACGAGGCGGTCCGCGAGGACGAGGCGCGGGGCGGCGGGGACGAGAGACGTCATATCTGATTCCTTGGCGTTCGTCGGTGGGAGTGAGGCGGGCGCCCCACTGGTTAGACTAGCGGGCTGGCTCTTCCAGCCTCTTGTCGAAAACCTCCCGAAGAAACGGAACGTCACAGTGCTCGCCGTGCAAGACCTCGAAATCCGTGTGGGGGCCCGCCTCCTCATGGAGGAGGTGACCTTCCGAGTCGACAAGGGGGACAAGATCGGGTTGGTCGGCCGCAACGGCGCGGGCAAGACGACCCTGACGAAGACGCTCGCGGGGGAGACCGTGCCGAGCGGCGGGAAGATCGATCGCCACGGCGAGATCGGCTACCTGCCGCAGGATCCGCGCTCCGGAGATCCCGAGCAGACCGCCCGCACCCGCATCCTCGATGCACGCGGACTCGGCAGCCTGGTGATCGGCATTCAGCAGGCCACCGTCGACATGGCGAGCCCGGATGCCGCCATCAGCGAGGCCGCGATGACGCGCTACGCCAAGCTCGAGGATCGCTTCCTCGCCCTCGGCGGCTACGCGGCCGAGGCCGAAGCCGCCGCGATCGCCTCGAACCTCGCGCTCCCGGACCGCATCCTCGATCAGCAGCTGAAGACGCTCTCCGGCGGTCAGCGCCGCCGCATCGAGCTCGCGCGCATCCTGTTCTCGGGCGCCGACACGATGATCCTCGACGAGCCCACCAACCACCTCGACGCCGACAGCGTCGTCTGGCTGCGCGAGTTCCTGAAGCAGTACCAGGGCGGCGTGATCGTGATCAGCCACGATGTGGACCTGGTCGAGGAGGTCGTCAACAAGGTCTTCTACCTCGACGCCAACCGGCAGGTCATCGACGTCTACAACATGGGCTGGAAGCATTACCTGCGCCAGCGCGAGGCCGACGAGGACCGCCGCAAGAAGGAGCGCGTCAACGTTGAGAAGAAGGCGACCGCGCTGCAGCTGCAGGCGGCGCGCTTCGGCGCCAAGGCCTCCAAGGCGGCGGCGGCTCACCAGATGGTCGCGCGCGCCGAGAAGATGCTCTCCGGCCTCGACGAGGTCCGCGCCGCCGACCGCGTCGCCAAGCTGCGCTTCCCCGATCCGGCCGCCTGCGGCAAGACTCCGCTCGCCGCCAGCGGGCTCAGCAAGAGCTACGGCTCGCTCGAGATCTTCACGGCTGTCGATCTTGCGATCGACCGCGGCTCGAAGGTGGTCGTGCTCGGGCTGAACGGTGCCGGCAAGACGACGCTGCTGCGCATTCTGGCGGGCGTCGACAAGCCCGACACCGGGCAGGTCGAGCCGGGGCACGGCCTGCGGATCGGCTACTACGCGCAGGAGCACGAGACCATCGACGTGAAGCGCACCGTGCTGCAGAACATGGTGGCGGCCAGCCCGAACCTCACGGAGACCGAGGCCCGCAAGGTGCTCGGATCCTTCCTGTTCACCGGCGACGACGGTCACAAGCTCGCCGGCGTCCTCTCCGGTGGTGAGAAGACCCGTCTCGCGCTCGCGATGATCGTGGTGAGCGGGGCGAACGTGCTGCTGCTCGACGAGCCGACCAACAACCTCGACCCGGCGAGCCGTGAAGAGATCCTCGGCGCCCTCGCGGGCTACACCGGCGCCGTGGTGCTGGTCAGCCACGACGAAGGCGCCGTAGAGGCGCTCAACCCGGAGCGCGTGCTGATCCTGCCCGACGGGGTCGAGGACCACTGGACGCCGGATTACGCCGAGCTGATCTCGCTGGCCTGAGGCTGGAGCGGCCGCGCGTTACAGCCGGTCGAGGATCGCGTCCTCTTCCTCCGCATCCGCCGAGCGCGGCCGTTCGGCGCGGGCCGCGGCCTGCTCGGCGACCGGGAGCGCGGCGATGCGCCGCTCGCGCCGGTAGGCCCACACCAGCCCGACGATGGCGATCACGCCGAACAGGATCCACTGCAGCGCGTACGAGGCGTGCGGACCCTCGTCGGCCTCCGGCTTGACGGCCAGCGCGGGGCTCTCGGCGGGCGCCGGGTCCTCGCTGGCGAGGAGGCCGTACATGCCCGTGTAGACCGCCTCCGGGACGAGCGCATCGATCGCCGGCAGCTCGATCGTCGCGATCTGACCTTCGGGGGCTCCGCGGCCGGGGATCTCGGGCTCGCCGAGCTGAAGGCGCGCGATGACCTCGACCTCGCCGTCCGGCGCCGCGGGCACGAACTCGGGGAGCGAGCCGGTCGCCGCGAGCGGGAGCCAGCCGCGGTTGACGACGAAGACCTCGCCGCTCTGCAGCTGGAACGGCACCAGCACCTCGAAGCCGGGCAGCCCGTCGCGAACGCGGTTGCGCACGAGCAGCTCGTACTCCGACAGGTACTCACCACGCAGCACGACCGGCAGCCATTCGAGCTCCTCGTCGGCGGTGTCGAGCTTCGGCAGCACCCGCTCGACGGCCTCGGCGGGCGCGTCGTAGTTGGTCTCGACGCGCACGATCTCGCCGACCGCTTCGTCGCGGCGTGCCCACTGCCACCAGGAGAGCAGTCCGCACGCGATCGCGAAGATGACCACGAACGCGACGTATCCGCCCCAGCGCTGCACTCCCGTGGGAGCCGAGGGCTGTCTCGCCTCGCTCATGCGCGGTCCGGCACGAGTTCGGGAACCTCGTCGAGCGCGGTGACGATCGTTGGGAAGCCCCGCGTCGTCAGATAGTCGTCGAGCGTTCTGCGGTGGGCGTCGCAGGCCAGCCACACCTTCACGCGGTCGGCGCTGTGGATGCGCGGATTGCGCCAGTTGACCCGCCAGTCGGCCGCGTCGTTGCACCCGGATGCCGAGCACCGGACGGCGGTCTCGCCGAACCCGATCATGCCGACTCGTTCGACGGGGGCGTCACGCGAACCATGACGCCGCCGGGCGACTCGATCGAGCCGGACTTCGGCGTCGTCGAGTTCGCGATGAGCACGGCGAAGTACGGCAGGAACACCGCGCCGAGCACCGGAATGACGACCCACCAGCCCGGAACCACGATGCAGAGAATGATGCAGACCACCCGGATCGCCATCGCGATCGTGTACTTGATCATGCGTCCGCGCCGCTCGTCATCCGGTGACGGCGGAAGCATCGTGATCGTGGGGGCAGAGGTTCGCATGGCTGACTCAAGCCTACGCGCTTCGTGGCATCGTCGTCGGCTCGGTAGGCTCCCAGATATGACTACGCGCACCATCCTCGTGACCGGCGGCAACCGCGGCATCGGCCGCTCGATCGCGGAGGAGTTCGTGGCCCAGGGCCATCGCGTCGCCGTCACCGCGCGCTCCGGCGAAGGCCCCGAGGGAACGCTCACGGTGCGCGCCGATGTCACCGACAGCGCGGCCCTGGACGCCGCCTTCACCGAGGTCGAGGAGAAGCTCGGACCGGTGGAGGTCGTCGTCGCGAACGCCGGCATCACGCGCGACACGCTCCTCATGCGCATGAGCGACGACGACTTCGAGCAGGTCGTCGACACCAACCTCGGCGGCGCGTTCCGCGTCGTCAAGCGCGCCAGCAAGGGAATGCTGAAGGCCCGCTTCGGCCGCATCATCCTCGTCTCGAGCGTCGTCGGCCTGTTCGGTGGCGCCGGCCAGGTGAACTACTCGTCCTCGAAGGCGGGCCTCGTCGGCATGGCGCGGTCGATCACGCGCGAGCTCGGCGGCCGCGGCATCACGGCGAACGTCGTCGCTCCCGGCTTCATCGAGACCGACATGACGGCGGAGCTGCCCGAGACCCAGCAGGCCGAGTACAAGAAGTCGATTCCGGCGGGCCGCTTCGCGCAGCCCTCCGAGGTCGCCAAGGTGATCGCCTGGCTCGCCTCCGACGACGCTGCCTACATCTCGGGAGCCGTCATCCCGGTGGATGGCGGACTCGGCATGGGCCACTAGGCCCGGGGGAGCCCCAGCAGCGGCAGCACGAGCGCCAGATCGCGCTCGTCGAGGATCACGTGCGCCTCGTCGCGCACCGGCGCCTTGGCGTCGAAGCCGATCGCGAGCCCGCAGCGCGCCATCATCTCGAGGTCGTTGGCGCCGTCGCCGATGGCGACGGTCTGGGCCAGCGGGATGCCGCGCGCGGTCGCCCACTCCTCGAGCGCGTGGGCCTTCGCGGCCGCATCCACGACGGGCGGGATCACGGCGCCGGTCAGACGTCCCTCGGCCGCCTCGAGGCGATTGGCGCGCCACTCGTCGAGTCCGAGGCGCGCCGCGATCGGGTCGACCACCTCGTGGAATCCCCCCGACACCACCGCGACGGCCCCGCCGGCCGCCTGCACACCGGCCACCAGCTCGGGCACGCCGCGGGTCACCGTGACCCGCTCGCGCACGCGTGCGATCGCCTCGGTGTCGAGCCCCGCGAGCGTCGCGACGCGTGAGCGCAGGCTCTGCTCGAAGTCGAGCTCGCCATTCATGGCGCGGAAGGTGATCTCGGCGACCTCCTCGAGCACCCCCGCCTCCTCGGCGAGCAGCTCGATCACCTCCTGCTCGATGAGGGTCGAGTCGACGTCGAGCACAACGAGGAAGCGGGCCATGCAGGGGAGCCTTCCGGAAGCGGCGCCGGATGCGGCATCCGGTCGGAGAGAATCAGCTGACGGGGAGGCCCTTGCCGACCACGGTGATGCCGCTCTCGGTCACGGTGAAGCCTCGCGCGCGATCCGCGTCGTGATCGACACCCACCGTCGCGCCGGCTTCGACCACCACGTCCTTGTCGAGGATAGCGCGCTGCACGATCGCTCCCGCCCCCACCGTCACGCGGTCGAAGACGACCGAGTCGACGACCTTGGCACCGGACTCCACGCTCGTCCACGGCCCGAGCACGCTGCGCTCGATGTGACCGCCGGAGACGACGCAGCCGAGCGAGACGATCGAGTCGATGATCGTGCCGATCGCGTTCTTCTCGTCGCGGACGAACTTGGCGGGCGGCGCGTTCAGCTGCTGGCTGAAGATCGGCCAGTCGCGGTTGTAGAGGTTGAACACCGGCAGCGCCGAGACCAGATCCATGTGCGCGTCCAGGAACGAGTCGATCGTCCCCACATCGCGCCAGTAGAACCGGTCGCGCTCAGTCGAGCCGGGCACGTCGTTCTTGATGAGGTCGTAGACGCCCGCCTCGCCGCGCGCGACGAAGTCGGGGATCAGGTCGCCGCCCATGTCGTGGCTCGATCCGGCGAGTTCGCTGTCGCGCTCGACGGCCGCCATGAGGGCATCGGCATCGAACACGTAGTTGCCCATCGACGCCAGGAACTCGCCCGGGGAGTCGGCCAGACCGACCGCATCCTTGGGCTTCTCGCGGAACGCCGAGATCAGCTCCGGGTTCTCAGGATCGACCTCGATGACGCCGAACTGATCAGAGAGCGCCAGCGGCTGGCGGATCGCTGCCACCGTCGCCGGGAGACCCGAGGCGATGTGCGCGTCGATCATCTGGCTGAAGTCCATGCGGTAGACGTGGTCCGCGCCCACCACGACGACGATGTCCGGCTTCTCGTCGCGGATCAGGTTGAGGCTCTGGAAGATGGCGTCGGCCGAGCCGCTGAACCAGCGCTTGCCGAGGCGCTGCTGCGCGGGCACCGAGGCGACGTAGCTGCCGAGCAGACCCGAGAGCCGCCAGGTCTGCGAGACGTGACGGTCGAGCGAGTGCGACTTGTACTGGGTGAGCACAACGAGCTGGCGCAGCCCCGAGTTGATGAGGTTCGACAGCGCGAAGTCGATGAGCCGGTAGCCCCCCGCGAAGGGGACCGCGGGTTTGGCCCGGTCCGCCGTCAGCGGCATCAGCCGCTTGCCCTCGCCGCCGGCGAGCACGATCCCGAACACCTTCTTCGCTGCCATGTCCTTACAGTAGGTCAGCCACCGCGCCTGTACTAGCGTCAAGACGTGCGAGTCGATGTGATTACCAGGGAATATCCACCGGAGGTCTACGGCGGCGCGGGCGTCCACGTCGCCGAACTCGTCGCCGCCCTCCGCGCCGATGTCGAGGTGCAGGTGCGCTGCTTCGGCGCGCCACGCGACGAGCCGGGCGTTCACGCCTACGGCGTGCCCGCCGAGCTGACCGGATCCAATCCGGCGCTGACCACCCTCGGCACCGATCTGCTGATCGCGGGCGACGTCGCGGGCGCCAATCTGGTGCACTCGCACACCTGGTACGCCAATGCGGCGGGGCACCTCGCCAAGCTGCTGCACGGCATCCCGCACGTCCTGACCGCGCACAGCCTCGAACCGCTGCGCCCGTGGAAGGCCGAGCAGCTGGGCGGCGGCTACCGCGTCTCGAGCTGGGTGGAGCAGAGCGCCTACGAGGCGGCTGACGCCGTCATCGCCGTGAGCGACGGGATGCGCGCCGACATCCTGCGCAGCTACCCGGCGATCGACCCGGCGCGCGTGCACGTCGTGCACAACGGCATCGACCTGGAGCGCTGGCACCGCCACGAGGACCCGGCGACGCTCGAGCGCTTCGGGATCGATCCCGGGCGGCCGAGCGTCGTCTTCGTCGGACGCATCACCCGCCAGAAGGGGCTGCCGTACCTGCTGGCCGCGGCGCGCCTGCTGCCGCCGGAGGTGCAGCTGGTGCTGTGCGCCGGAGCGCCGGATACCCCTGAGATCCTCGCCGAGGTGCAGGCCGGCGTCGCCGAGCTCCAGCGCGAGCGCAGCGGCGTGGTCTGGATCGAGCAGCTGCTGCCGCGCAACGAGCTGTCCGCGATCCTGTCCCAGGCCACGACCTTCGTCTGCCCCTCGGTCTACGAGCCGCTCGGCATCGTGAACCTCGAGGCGATGGCCTGCGGTGCCGCTGTCGTCGGCACGGCGACCGGAGGCATCCCGGAGGTCGTCAGCAACGGGATCACCGGCCGATTGGTGCCGATCGAGCAGGTCGACGACGGCACGGGAACGCCGCTCGACCCCGAGCGCTTCATCGCCGATCTCGCGGAGGTGCTGACCGAAGTCACGAGCGACCCGGAGACGGCCCGACGCATGGGGGAGGCCGGGCGGCAGCGCGCCGAGGAGCACTTCGCGTGGACCTCGATCGCCGAGCGCACGCGGCGAATCTACGACTCGCTCCTGCCGTAGGCTAGGAGCATCATGTCTGCGGTGCTCACGCTCTCCGACCTCGCCGTCATTCGCGACGGCAATCGCATCCTCGACGGCATCAACTGGGTCGTCAATCCCGAGGAGCGGTGGGTGATTCTGGGGCCGAACGGCGCGGGCAAGACCACGCTGCTCTCGATCGCCTCCGCGAACATCCACCCCACCGAGGGCTCTGCCGTGCTGCTCGACGAGAAGCTCGGCAAGACCGACGTCTTCGAGCTGCGTCCGCGCATCGGCTTCGCATCGACCGCGTTCGCCCGTCGCATCCCCGGCGACGAGACCGTGCTCGACGTGGTCATGACGGCGGCCTACGCCGTCACCGGCCGCTGGAACGAGAACTACGACCTCGTCGACAGCAAGCGCGCCACGCGCGTGCTCGCCGAGTGGAAGCTGGACCACCTCCAGGACCGCCGTTTCGGCACGCTGAGCGACGGGGAGCAGAAGCGCACCCAGATCGCTCGCGCCGTCATGACCGATCCGGAGCTCCTGCTGCTCGACGAGCCGGCGGCCAGCCTCGACCTCGGCTCGCGCGAAGAGCTCGTCGGACTGCTCGGCGCCTACGCGCAGAACCCCGAGTCGCCCGCGATGGTGATGGTGACGCACCACGTCGAGGAGATCCCCGTGGGCTTCACGCACGCCATGCTGCTCGCGGGCGGCCGCATCCAGTCGGCCGGGCCGATCGCCGAGGTGATCACCGCCGACAATCTGTCGGAGGCGTTCGGCCTGCGCCTCGAGGTCTCCACGAGCGACACGGGTCGTTTCGCGGCGCGTGCGGTCTGAACCGGGCCGCCACCTGGTATAGTCGTCCCTTGGTCCGCTCTGGCCATTCAAGCTTCCATTTACTTCCGAGGTTTCCCATGAAGTCCGACATCCACCCGGCGTACGCGCCCATCGTGTTCCGCGACCTCGCGAGCGGTGAGACGTTCCTCACGCGTTCGACGGTCACGAGCGACAAGACGATCGAACTCGACGGTCAGACCTACCCGGTCATCGACGTCGAGATCTCGTCCGCCTCGCACCCGTTCTACACGGGCAAGCAGCGCATCATGGACTCGGCCGGTCGTGTCGAGAAGTTCAACCAGCGCTTCAAGAGCTTCGGCGGCTCCAAGTAAGTCGTCCCTCGAAGGCCCCCGCTCCGGCGGGGGCCTTCGTCGTTGACGGCTCGAGAGCCGAGCGGGCCAGCACGGACCGATCGGCACCCCGCGGGCCCGGCCATGTCCGCTCCTCAGCGAGCGGCGAGGACGAACGGCACGAGGTAGTCGCGGCTCAGCGGCGCCATCGACGGCAGCGGCCGCGCCGGGTCCCACCAGATCGCCTCGGCGATCTCGGCGGCGATCTCGGGCACGCCGGTCAACGGCGCCCGGTAGCACCAGGCGTCGAGCGTCATGCCGGGCTCGTTCGCGGCATCCGCGTCGAAGCGCCCGATCTCGATCAGGTCGGCGGGGGAGAGCACCAGACCGAGCTCCTCTGCCAGTTCGCGCACCAGGCATTCCGCCGGGGACTCGCCCTGCTCGATCTTGCCGCCGGGCTGCATGAACGCGACGGTGCCGTGCTTGCGCACGAACAGCAGCTGGCCGGCCTCGTTCTCGATGACCGCGGCCGCGATCCGCAGGACGCCCGAGCTCACCGGATCGGCCACCCGCGCGACGCGACGAACGACGGATCCTTGACCCGACGCATGTACTCCTCGAAGCTCGCCGCCTGCTCGGCGAACCAGGCCGCCTGGCGGGTGTGCAGCTCGCGCGGGTCGAGATCGAGCTCGGCGGGGAACGCCTTCACCAAGGCCTGCGCGACGCGCCCGGCGGCGACCGCGTCGGCGCCGGCGTCGTGCGCGTCGTCGAGCGCGATGCCGTAATGCTGCGCGGTGACCTCGAGCGTGCGCTTGCCGCGCCGGTAGCGATCGACGGCCTTGTCGAGCACCAGCGGATCGATGATCGGGGAGAGCGTGGCGAGCGGCGCGACTGTGTGGCGCGCGCACTCATGCGCGAGCAGTGACAGATCGTAGGGCGCGTTGTAGACCGTCACCGGCGTTCCACTGCCGAGCAGCTCGCGCAGCGAGTCGGTGACCTCGGCCACGACACCGGAGGCGGGGCGCCCCTCGGCACGGGCGCGCTCAGTCGTGATCCCGTGGACGGCAGCCGCCTGCTCCGGGATCTCGATGCCGGGGTCGGCGAGCCAGTCTCGGCGCTCGAGCACGCCGCCCTCGGGATCCAGCACCGCCACGCAGGCCGAGACGATGCGCGCCGTGCGCACATCGACGCCCGTCGTCTCGAGATCGAATACGCCGAGCCGGCCGCCCCAGTTGTTCATGGCACCAGGCTAGGGGGTGCGGCAGACAGCAGCGGTCACCGAGCGCCGCCGCCCTGGAACCGCGCCTCCCCGAGGTGCAGCCAGAAGAAGCCCTGCGAGCCCATCGTCAGCGTCGCGGTCCCGTCCTCGGCGACGCGCGGGAACTCCGCTCCGCCGAACAGGTCGTACAGCGGCTGCCCGGCGAACTCCTCGCCGATCTCGATGTTCACCGCGACCGGGTTGTGAGCGAAGGAGAAGACGCACAGCACGCGCTCGGGGGCGTCGCCGAACTGGCTTCCCGAGCCCTCGTACTCGCGCACGAAGGCGAGCACCGACTCGTGGTCGGTGCGCAGCACGCGCATCGACCCGAGCCCGAAGGTCGGGTGCTGCTTGCGCACGTGAATCACGTTGCGCACCCAGTGCAGCAGCGAACGCGACTGCGCGAGCTGCGACTCGACGTTGACGAGCGTGTAGTTGTAGACGAGCGACTGCACGACCGGAAGGAACAGCTTGCCGGGATCGGCGGTGGAGAACCCGGCGTTGCGGTCCGGCGTCCACTGCATCGGCGTGCGCGAGGCGTCGCGGTCGGGGAGCCAGATGTTGTCGCCCATCCCGATCTCGTCGCCGTAGTACAGGAACGGCGAGCCGGGCAGCGAGAACAGCAGCGCGTGCGCGAGCTCCAGCTCGGCGCGCGAGTTGTCGAGCAGGGTCGCCAGCCGGCGACGGATGCCCACGTTGACGCGCATCCGCGGGTCGTAGGCGTACCAGCCGTACATCGCCTGCCGGTACTCCTCGCTCACCATCTCGAGCGTCAGCTCGTCGTGGTTGCGCAGGAACACGCCCCACCCGGCGCCGTCCGGCACCTCGGTGGTCTCGGCGAGCACGCGGGTCAGCTCCTGCGCCGACTGCGAGCGCAGGGAGTAGAAGATGCGCGGCATGGCGGGGAAGTCGAAGGCCATGTGGCACTCGGGCTCCTCGTTGGTGCCCATGTACTCGACGACCTCGGACGGCCACTGGTTCGCCTCGGCGATCATCACCCGGCCGGGATACTCGGTGTCCATCATGTGGCGCACGGCCCGGATGAACTCGTGGGTCTCGGGCTCGCTCTCGCCGGTGCCGCCCTCCGACTCGTAGAGGTAGGGGATCGCGTCGAGTCGGAAGCCGTCGACGCCGAGGTCCATCCAGAACCGGATGACCTCGAACACCGCCTCGTGCACGGCCGGGTTGTGGTAGTTCAGGTCCGGCTGGTGCGAGAAGAAGCGGTGGAAGTAGAACTGGCGCCGCTCCGAGTCGAACGCCCAGTTGGACTCCTCGTAGTCGGTGAAGATGATGCGGATGTTGTCGAACTTCTCGTCGGAGTCGCTCCAGACGTAGAAATCGCCGTACGGGCCCTCCGGGTCGAGCCGGGACTGCTGGAACCACTCGTGCTGATCCGAGGTGTGGTTCAGCGGGAGGTCGATGATGACGCGCATGTTGCGCTCGTGCGCCTTGGTGACCAGCTCGCGGAACTCCTCGATCGTGCCGAACTCGGGCAGGATCGAGTGGTAGTCCGAGACGTCGTAGCCGCCGTCGCGCAGCGGCGAGTCGAAGATCGGCGGGATCCACAGCGCGTCGACGCCCAGCCACTGCAGGTAGTCGAGCTTGGAGATCAGACCGCCGAGGTCTCCCGAGCCGTCGCCGTTGGAATCGACGAACGAGCGGACCATGACCTCGTAGAAGACCGCACGACGGTACCAGTGCGGGTCGAGTGTGAGACCGGGCAGGGTGTGGGGTGCGGTGAAAGACACCGTCCGAGTCTACGAGTGCTCGCGCCTAGGATGGGAACGATGACTGTTCCCGCCCCCCACGCCGACGAGCTGGCCAGGATCCCGGTCCGCGAGAACACTGTTCAGGTGCTGGGAAGCGCGACCCGCTACTGGGAGTACGGTCCCGCGGATGCCCGCGACACGATCGTGATCTGCCACGGCTACCGCGGTGACCACCACGGTCTCGAACCGGTCATCGCCCTGCTGCCGGAGGTGCGCGTGATCGGGCCCGATCTGCCGGGCTTCGGCGCCTCGACCCCGATGACCGAGCGTCCGCACGACATCGCCGGCTACGGCGACTGGTACGCCGGGTTCCTGGACGCGCTGGAGCTTCGCGGTCGCGCGATCGTGCTCGGGCACTCGTTCGGCTCGATGGTGACCAGTCACGCGGTGGCGGCCGGACTGGACACGCCGGCGCTGATCCTCGTGAACCCGATCTCGAGCGATCCGCTCACCGGTGCCGGTGCCGGAATCACGCGACTGACGAAGTTCTACTACGACGTCGCGCGCCGGCTTCCCGACCGTCTTGGCCGGGCACTGCTCGGCAGCTGGCTGATCGTGCAGTTCATGAGCATGTCGCTCGTGACGACCCCGGACCGTCGGCTGCGCCGCTGGATCCATGAGGAGCACCACCGCTACTTCAGCGGATTCTCCGACCCCGCCACGGTCGCCGAGGCCTTCGACGCCTCGCTCAGCACCCAGGTCGGCCTCGCCGCCCCGAGGGTCGCGGTCCCGACCCTCATGATCGCCGGGGGAGTGGACCGCATCACTCCCGTCGAGGGTCAGCGTGAGACGGTGCAGAAGTTCCCCGATGCGCGCCTGATCGTGTTCCCCGAGGTGGGGCACCTGATCCACTACGAGGCGCGCCAGGAGGCGGCAGCAGCGATCCGGGAGTTCCTGGCCGAGCAGCACGATCGGGCCTGATCAGATGAAGCTCGTCATCGACTGCCGCTACACGCGTCTCGGCCATCACGACGGAATCAGCCGCTATGCCGCGCGGGTGACCGAGGCGGTCGCCCGTCGGCATCCCGTCACGATGCTGATCAGCGACGAACGGCAGCTCGAGATGCTGCCGGATCTGCCCTGGGTGAAGATCTCCTCGCCGACGAGCGTGCGCGAGCTGTTCGTCGCGCGCCAGGTGAACCGGCTGAACCCGGACGTCGTGTTCACCCCGATGCAGACCATGGGCTCGTGGGGGCGTCGCTACGGGCTCGTCCTGACGCTTCACGACCTGATCTACTACCGCAACCGAACGCCCCCGCGCGATCTGCCCGCGGTGATCCGGCTGCTCTGGCGGCTGTACCACCTGGCCTGGTGGCCGCAGCGCCTGCTGCTGAACCGCGCCGACGAGGTCGCGACCGTCTCGGAGACGAGCAAGACGCTCATCGAGCGGCACCGGCTGACGCGGCGCCCGATCACGGTCGTGCGCAATGCCGCCGATCCGGCACCCGGTACACCGCGCTCGGCGCCGAGCGGCGACGCCGTCCGCGAACTCGTCTACATGGGCTCGTTCATGCCCTACAAGAACGTGGAGACTCTGGCGCGCGCGCTGCACGAGCTCTCGGACCACCGCCTGCACCTGATGAGCCGTATCGGCGTTGCCGACCGGGCCCGGCTGACCGAGCTGGCCCCCGACGGCGCGCTCGTCTTCCACGACGGTGCGAGCGACGAGGAGTACCGCGCGGTGCTCTCGCGCGCGACGGCGCTGCTCAGCACCTCCCTCGATGAGGGATTCGGGATTCCGCTCGTCGAGGCGATGTCGCTCGGCACCCCGGTCGTCGTCAGCGACATCCCGATCTTCCGCGAGATCGGCGGCGAGGCCGCGCGCTTCGTGCCGCCGAAGGATGCCTCCGCCGTCGCCGCGGCGGTGCGCGAGCTCGCCGACGCCGACACCTGGGCGCGCGCGTCGAGCGCCTCCCGCGCGCAGGCCGCGAACTTCGACTGGGATCGCAGCGCGGCCGAGCTGCTCGAGCTCGTCGAGCGGGTCGTCAGTCGACGCGCAGCACCTGGGCGCCGCTGAGCTCGACCAGGCGCGCGGGCGCGATCGGGAACACCGAGAATGCGCTCCCGGCGGCGGCCCACAGCTCCTCCAGCTCGAGAAGCCCCTCGTCGACCAGGGTGCGGATCGGCACCGGATGCCCGAGCGGCGGAACCCCGCCGATGCTGTAGCCGGTCGCCGACTTCACAAGCGCCGCATCCGCCTTGCCGATCGCCGCGCCGATCCGTGCGCCGAGCGCGGCCGTGTCGACGCGCCGCGGACCCGAGACCAGCACGAGCAGCGGCTCCCCGTTCGCGACGAAGACGAGGCTCTTCACGATCGCTGCCACCTCGCAGCCGATCGCGGCCGCCGCCTCGGCCGCCGTGTGCGTGCTCTCGTCGAAGAATCGAACCTCGGGCTCGAGCCCGTGCGGGGCGACCGCGGCGAGAAAGCGCTCGGTGGCGGCGTTCACGTGAGCTCGCGATCCCGTGCCTCGACGGCGTTCTGCGCGCTCAGGGCGCCGGTGTCGGCGCCGATCGACTCGAACTCGATCGGGTCATCGAAGGCGATCAGCCGCAGCGTGCCGTCGATGACGCGGAAGCTGTGCACGGAGCCGTTGGTGATCATGCCGTGCGAGACGCCCGGCTCGGCGACCGAGAGCGCGGCGCGGATCGCACCACCGTGGCTCACGACGACGAGCGACTGCCCGAGACGCTGACGAGCCAGCTCGACCAGTGCCGGGACGACGCGTTCGGCGACCTCGTCCCGCGACTCGCGACCGGGCACATCCGTGCCCTCGGGGAACCGCTCATCGACCTCGTGGAAGTTGAGCCCCTCGGCGTCGCCGTAGTTGCGCTCGATCACCCCGTCGATCAGCTCGGGGCCGGGCAGCCCGAGCTCGGCCGCGATCAGGCTGGCGGTCTCCCGGGCGCGCGACAGCGGACTCGAGAGCACCGCATCCCAGCGACGCCGGGCGAGCAGGGCTCCGGTCGCGCGCGCCTGCGCCCGACCCGTCTCGTTGAGCGGGATGTCAGTGCGACCCTGGATCCGGCGCTCGCGATTCCACTCTGTTTCGCCGTGGCGGACAAGAAAAAGCTCGGTCACAGAAGGTCTCCCAGGCAGCCGGGAGGCGGATCTCGCTCAGCCCGCGAGTCGGTCCCGCAGCGCGGTGAGGATCTCGGACGTGCCCGACTCGATCTTAAGGGTTGCGCGCGCGTCGCCCTTCGTCTGTCCGCGGTTGACGATGACCACCGGCAGGCGCTTCTTGACGGCCTGGTCGAGCAGACGGATCCCCGAGTTGACCACGAGCGACGAGCCGGCGATCAGGAACGCATCCGACGATCGCACCAGGGCCCGCGCCTCGGTGTACTTCTCGGTCGGGACGAACTCCCCGAAGAAGACCACCTCGGGCTTGAGCACACCGCCGCACACCGTGCAGTCGGGCACCACCATCTCGTCGACGTGCTCGACGCTGACATCGCCGTCGGGGTTCAGCTCGAGCGCCCCCGGCTCGGCAAGCCACGGGTTGGCGGCCGCCATCCGGTCGGCGATGCTGCCGCGGTCGAAGCTCTGCCCGCAGGTCAGACAGCGCACGCGGTCGAGCGCTCCGTGCAGGTCGACGACGCGACGTGATCCGGCGCGCAGGTGCAGCCCGTCGACGTTCTGGGTGACGAGACCGTTGACGATGCCCCGGCTCTCCAGGTCGGCCAGCGCGCGATGCCCCGCGTTCGGTGCCGCCGTCGCGAACCGCTGCCAGCCGAGATGGCTGCCGGCCCAGTAGCGCTGGCGGGCGCGCGAGTCGGCGATGAAGGTCTGGAAGGTCATCGGCGAGCGCACCGGCGCTCCCGTGCCGCGGTAGTCCGGAATACCCGAGTCGGTGCTCACGCCCGCGCCGGTGAGCACCGAGATCCGCCGCCCCGCGAGCACGTCGAGCACTCGCTCGATGTCGCGAGCGAGATCGCGGTCACCGTCGGCCGGGGCGGTCGTCGCCACGGGAATCGTCGTCACGCACACCTCCTGTGCCGGTGCCCCCAGCGTACGGCCCCGAGTTTTCCGATATGTTTCCGGGGGCTGTCAGCCCGGCGAGCGGTGGAGGGATCCGACATGAAGATCATTCCCATCGGCGACGCCGGTGATGAGCGGCTGCGCGACTATCGGGACCTCACCGACGGCAAGCTGCGGCGCCTGCTGGAGCCCGCGGGCGGGCTCTATCTGGCTGAGTCCAGCAAGGTGATCGCCCGGTCGCTCGCGGCCGGCCACCGCCCGCGCTCGGTGCTGCTGCAGCAGAAGTGGCTGCCGGACATCGAGCCGCTGCTGGAGGGCCACGACGTACCCGTCTATCTCGCCGAGCCCGGCGTTCTCGAGGAGCTCACCGGCTTCGCGATGCACCGCGGAGCGCTCGCGTCGTTCCATCGCCCGGCCCCGCTCGACATCCCCACGCTGCTGGCCTCCGCGCGACGGATCGTCGTGCTCGAGGACATCGTCGATCACACCAACGTGGGCGCGGTGTTCCGTGCCGTCGCCGGACTCGGCGCCGACGCCGTGCTGATCAGTCCCGGCTGCGCGGATCCGCTGTACCGCCGCTCGGTGCGCGTGAGCATGGGGACCGTGCTGCAGGTGCCGTGGGCGCGGCTCGAGTCCTGGCCGGCAGGTCTCGACCAGCTCCGGGACGCCGGATTCACCGTTGCGGCGCTCGCACTCGATGACCGGGCGGTCGGACTCGACGAGTTCGCCGCCGATCCGCCCGAGCGCGTGGCCATCCTGCTGGGCACCGAGGGCGACGGGCTGAGCCGACGCGCGCTCAGCACGGCGGACGTGACGGTCACGATCCCGATGTCGGGCGGCGTGGATTCGCTGAACGTCGCCGCGGCCTCCGCGGTGGCCCTCTGGGCGCTGCGGGTCGCTTAGCATTGCCGGGTGAGCCGGATCGCGACGACTCCGCGACAGCGGCACTCTCGAGCGGTGTATCGACGCCGGCGCCTGGTCGCGGCGATGATCGCCCTCGCCGTGCTGGCGGTCGGCTTCTATGCGCCGATGACTCTGCTGGCGCCGCTTCCCGCCAGCGCCGCCGCAACGACGGTTCCCGCGGATGTGACGATCGACGCACCCGACCTCGACTGGCCGGGCTATGGCGCGAGCGCACTCGGCGTCGTCGAGCTGCCCGAGGTGCGCGCCCAGGACGGCTCCGAGAAGGCGCTGCCCCTCGCAAGCATCACGAAGGTCGTCACGGCGCTCACGGTGCTGGACGCGCATCCGCTCTCGCTCGGAGATGACGGGCCCACGATCACGATGAGCTCGGCCGACGTGAGCTACTACTCGCAGCAGCTCGCCATGAACGGCAGCGTCACCGCGGTGGCAGCGGGGGAGCGGTACACCCAGCGCGACCTGCTCGAGCTGACGCTGATCAAGTCGGCGAACAACTTCGCGACCAGCCTCGCTGTGTGGGCCTTCGGCTCGGAGGACGCCTTCCTGACGGCCGCCGCGGCGTGGCTCGCGGAGCACGAGCTCGACTCGATCACGATCGTCGAGCCGACCGGAATCGACGACGCGAACGTCGGCACGGTCACGGATCTGATCGAGCTCGGTCGCCTGGCGCTGGCCGACCCCTTGATGGCCGACATCGTGGGCAGTGCGAGCGAGACGGTGAGCAACCGCGGCACGATCGAGAACACGAACGCGCTGCTCGGCACCGACGGTGTCGACGGGATCAAGACCGGAACGCTGTACTCGTTCGGTGCGAACCTGCTGTTCTCGGCCGAGCGTGCGATCGAGGGGCGTGCCGAGCCGGTCACCGTGATCGGCGTGATCCTCGGGGCGCCGGATCACGATGTGCTCAACGACGATGTCGAGGACCTGCTCGACACCGCATTCGCGAACATCGCCGCGGTCACCTTGATCGAGCCCGGCATCGAACTCGGTTTGTTGACCACCCGGTGGGAGACCGACACCGCCATCGTCACGACCGACACCGCACAGGCGCTCGTCTGGGGCGACGCCGTCTTCACGGCGCGCATCGACAACGATCAGGTGACACTCGTCGACGCGGGCGAGAGCGTCGGCACGCTCGTGTTCGAGGGGTCCGGCGAGAGCACGGCGGTAGAGCTGCGCGTCGGCCTCGCGACGACGTCCGCGCTCGGCGATCCGGGGGCGTGGTGGCGTCTCACGCATCCCGGGCTGATCACGGGCGATCCGTAAGCGGGCTCAGCTCTCGCGGACGCGCCCCGGTGTCGGCCGCTTCGGCTCGATGAAGTCACCGGAGGACTGGTGCCGAATCCGGCGCAGGATCCACGGCGCCAGATGCTCGCGCGCCCAGCCGATGTCGTCGATGCGCGCCTGCCGCCACGACTGCGACGGCATCGGCTCGGCCTCGAAAGGCTCGAGGCTGTTCTCCACATTGAGCGCCGCCAGCACCATCCGGGCGATCGTCTGATGTCCGATGGGGGAGAAGTGCAGGCGGTCGGGCGCCCACATGCGCGGATCGGTGAGCTCGCGCAGCGACCACATGTCGGCCACGACGCAGTCGTGCTTCTGCGCGATGGTGCGGAGGTTCTCGTTGTAGATCGCGACCTTGCCCCTGATGCGTCCCAGCACCGGCGTGCCGCCGATATCGGGACCGTTGAACAGCACCACCGTGGCGCGATCGCGGCGCAACCGCGCGATGCCGCCTTCGATGCGAGCGGCGACGTCATCCGGGTCGGTGCGCGGGCGGATGATGTCGTTGCCGCCCGCCGAGATCGTGATCAGGTCGGGCCGCAGTTCGAGGGCCGCATCCACCTGCTCATCGAGAATCTGCTGCAGCAATCGACCGCGAATCGCCAGATTGGCGTAGGCGAAGTCCTCGGTCTGCTCTGCCAGCACCTCCGCGACACGATCGGCCCAGCCGCGGTGGCCGCCCGGACTGCGTTCCTCCGGATCCCCGATGCCTTCGGTGAAGGAATCGCCGATGGCGACGTAGCGAGACCACGGGTGCTGCACACTCATGCCACTAGCGTGCCCGCGGGACATGCTTTCGGCAAGCGGACCCGCGGATGCGGCCTACACCCTCTCATTCCGCATCCCAGTAACGCACAGCAAAGGCACATCAATCGGTCAGCACATTCCGGCTTGACCCTCGTTCGGGGGGCGAGCAGTGTGGAGTTGTCACTTCGAGACCCGGAGTGATTCCTCTATCGACTGGGAGGTTGACATGGGGTTCTTGGGATTCCTGTTGCTCGGGCTGATCGCCGGAGCCATCGCGAAGCTCATTCTGCCGGGAAAGCAAGCGGGCGGCTGGCTCGCGACGCTTCTGCTCGGCGTTGTGGGGGCACTGCTCGGCGGATGGCTGGGCGGACTCATTTTCGGCGAAGGACTGGAAGAGTTCTTCTCCATCCAGACCTGGCTTCTCGCCATCGGCGGCTCGATCATCGTGCTGCTGATCTGGGGGCTCGTGACGCGAGGGTCGCGTCGCGCCTGATCATCATCCGCGGGGAGGGCTGCGTCTTGCCGCTCACGCCCCGCACTGCTTGACTGAGGGCGGTTCCGATTCGGAGCCGCCCTCAGTTCTGTGCGGAGCTCGACCGCGCGGACGCTCTGAGTCTTCGGTGGCCGGGGCCTCGACAGCGTCGTCGGGGCCCCTTTCGTCGCGCCCGCACCGGTGTCAGCGGGCGGTGGCAGGATAGCCGGGTGAGCAAGCAGGATGGGCGCAACCGGCTGGTCAGCGACGCGCCCGTCGACGACCTGACGGCGACGATCTTGCACGTCGACCTGGATGCTTTCTACGCCTCGGTCGAGCTGCTCGAGCGCCCCGAGCTCGTCGGCAAACCGGTGATCGTCGGGCACGCGAGCGCGCGCTCGGTGGTGACCGCCGCCAACTACGAGGCGCGCCGATTCGGGGTCAACTCCGCTATGTCGATGGCGCTCGCCCGGCAGCGCTGCCCGCAGGCGATCGTGCTGGAACCGCACTTCGAGCGCTACCAGCACTACTCCTCGCTGTTCATGGCGGCGCTCGGCGAGATCTCGCCGCTCGTAGAACCGCTCGGCATCGACGAGGCGTTCGTCGACATCGCGGGCGCGCGCCGGCTGTTCGGAACCCCGTGGCAGATCGCCACCCGCCTGCGCACCGCAGTGTTCGAGGCGACCGGTCTCAACGCCACCGTCGGCGCCGCCGCAACGAAGTACGTGGCGAAGCTCGCCTCGGGCCGCGCGAAGCCGGACGGCCAGCTCATCGTTCCGGCCGCCGAGACGCTCGATTTCCTGCATCCGCAGCCGATCTCCGCCCTCTGGGGCGTCGGCGCCAAGACGGAGGAGCAGCTCGCGCGGCTCGGGCTGCGCACGATCGGCGATCTCGCCGAGCTGCCGCTCGACACGCTGCGGCACAGCATCGGCGAAGTCGGCGCGACACGCCTTCGAGAGCTCGCCTGGGGTCGCGACCCGCGCGTGGTCGCGCCGGGTCGAGAAGAGAAGTCCGTCGGCCACGAGACGACGTTCGAAACCGATGTGCTCGACCGCGACGCCATCCACCGCACTCTGCTGCAGCTCGCCGACAGTGTCGGCATTCGCCTGCGCCGGGCCGGGGTCCGCGCCCGCACGGTCAGTCTGAAGCTCCGCTTCTCCGACTTCACGACGCTCACCCGCTCGCGCACGCTCGCCGATGCCACCGACGTCGGGCGTCGCCTCTCGGAGGAGGCGCGGGCGCTGTACGACGGGGCCAACCCGGAGCAGCGCCCCGTGCGACTGGTGGGGGTGCGCGCCGAGCAGCTCACCGGCGACGTCGCCCGGCTCAGCCTGTGGGACGACGATGAGGCGTGGCGCGAGGCCGAGACGACGATGGACGAGCTCAACGCTCGGTTCGGTGACGGCAGTGTGCGCTCCGCGGCGCTGCTGCGCGGCGCGCGAACGCGGCGATTCGGCCATGGCGACTGACGCCGTCGGCGGCGCGCGGTATCGTCTTTTCAAGTGAGTACTTCCGCCGAATTCGACGCCGCCTCGCGTGCGTCCGTCGACGCCGGGAGCACCTTCCGCGCCGCCGCCGCGGCCGAGCATCTTCCTCCGAGCTACCCGCAGCGCGCCCCGTGGGGCACCGCCGGTCGCCTTCGCGCCTGGCAGGAAGAGGCGCTCACTGCCTACTTCGACACCGACGACGGGCGCGGTGACGGCAACGGGCCCCGCGACTTCCTCGTCTCGGCGACCCCGGGCGCCGGCAAGACCACGTTCGCGCTCCGCCTCGCGAGCGAGCTCCTGCAGCGCCACGTCGTCGACCGCGTCACGGTCGTCGCCCCCACCGAGCACCTCAAGACGCAGTGGGCGGACGCGGCTCACCGGGCGGGCATCCGGCTGGATCCGCGCTTCAGCAACCGGCATTCCCGCGAGTCGCGGCAGTATCACGGCGTCGTCGTCACCTACGCGCAGATTGCGGTGCGCGCGGGGCTGCACCGCCAGCTCACCGAGTCGGCGCGCACCCTCGTCATCCTCGACGAGATCCACCACGGCGGCGACGCGCTCAGCTGGGGCGACGCCATCCGCGAAGCCTTCGAGACGGCCGAGCGCCGCCTCTCCCTGACCGGAACACCCTTTCGCTCCGACACGGCGCCGATCCCGTTCGTGCGCTATCTGCGCGACGAGCGCGGAGTGCGACTGTCGCAGACCGACTTCGCCTACGGCTACGGGCGGGCGCTCCGCGACGGGGTCGTGCGGCCGGTCGTGTTCCTCAGCTACGCCGGTTCGATGCGCTGGCGCACGAAGCAGGGCGAGGAGTGGGAGGCGACCCTCGGGCAGGACGACACCAAGGACGTCACCTCGCAGGCCTGGCGCGCCGCTCTGGACCCGGACGGCGACTGGATGCCGGCGGTCCTCACCGCCGCCGACAAGCGGCTCAGCGAGGTGCGGCAGTCGGTGCCGGACGCCGGGGGACTCGTGATCGCGAGCGATCAGACGACCGCCCGTGCGTACGCGACGATTCTGGAGAACCTGACCGGCGAGGCGCCCGTCGTCGTGCTCAGCGACGAGAAGGCCTCCAGCGACCGGATCTCCGAGTACTCGGCGAGCACGCACCGCTGGATGGTCGCCGTCCGCATGGTGTCCGAAGGGGTCGACGTGCCGCGGCTGGCCGTCGGCGTCTACGCGACCAGCGCCTCCACCCCGCTGTTCTTCGCGCAGGCCATCGGCCGCTTCGTGCGCGCCCGGCGCCGCGGCGAGCTCGCCTCGATCTTCGTGCCGAGCGTGCCCGTCCTCCTTCGCCTGGCGAGCGAGCTGGAGCGCGAGCGCGACCACGCGCTGGATCGCGAGTCCTCCGGCGACGACCTGCTCGACGACTCGCTCCTCGAGCGCGCCGAGCAGGGCGACTCCGCCTCGGCCGAGCTGCTCGATGAGTACGAGTGGACCGCGCTCGGCTCGGAGGCCACCTTCGAGAAGGTGCTCTACGACGGTGAGGAGTACGGCGCGCTCGCGCAGCCGGGAAGCGACGAGGAGTGGGACTTCATCGGGCTTCCCGGAATCCTCGAGCCGGAGCAGGTCAGCGAGCTTCTGAAGCACCGCCAGGCCCGCCAGGCCCGCCGCGCCGCTTTCCACGGCGAGGAGAACGTCGGGAGCGCGCCGCCGGCGCCCGCCCCCCAGCCCCTGCACCGCACCCTCGCCGAGCAGCGCAAGCTGCTGAACTCACTGGTTTCGATTCGCGCCCGTGGCACCGGGCAGACCCACGCGATGGTGCACGCCGAGGTGCGGCGAGCCTGCGGCGGGCCCGAGGTCGCCCGCGCGACCGTCGCCCAGCTTCAGGCGCGCATCGACTGGATCCGCGGTCGGCTCAACGCGGGGAAGTGAACTCCCCGCGCCACTCGGCGAGGAACACGGCGGCCGCGTCGTCGTGGATCAGGGAGTCGTGCATCCGCACCGCGTACGGGGTCTCGGGCACGCCGTCCGCGGGACGCACGTCAAGGTGCTCGACCTCGTAGCCGGCCTCGTGCAGCCAGTCGGCCATCGCGTAGTCGCTGCGCGAGTCGCCGGCGGTGCGCCACACCTTCGGAACCCCGAAGGTCTGCAGCAGCTCGATCGCGCGCCGGGCGCCCATGTCCTTGCCGACTCGCGCATCCTCGACGTCGGTCGAGATGATCGACGGGTCGAGGCGGAGCCGAGAATCGAGGCCCTGCTCGCGCATCCGCTCGGCGACGATCGCGTTGAACTCGGCCTGCGCCCGATGATAGGTCTCGCTCGGCACCTCGACGCGCTGCTCGACCGAGATCATCGTGAGCTTGGTGTCGTCCCAGAACATCGTGTCGGCGAAGCGCTCCTCGACCAACTGGCGCACGAAGCCGCCGAGGTCGGCGGGCACCTGCAGCTCGGGGTCGACCTGCGTCGCACCGGCGACCCCGTCGACGATGGAGAACCAGGTGGCGCCCTTCTCGCAGATCGCGTGCACCGGCGCGCCGGGCTCGAGTCCGGCGCCGAGCATCGCGTCGAGGACCACGTCTCGGATGAACGCATCCGACCGCCCCGTGTTGAAGATCACCGGGTTGCCCGCGTTGGCCAGCGCGACCAGGTCGTGCGCGATCGAATCGATCGCGACAGTGCGGGTGACGGGGCTGGCGATGGGGCCGTCGACGTCGAGCAGGAGTCCAAGAGCGGGGGAGTTCACCCTCCAATCCTCTCAGCCCGCTGCGAGTTGAGCAGCCGCCCATGGCGGCGTATCGAAACCGCAAGACGCTGCGGGTTGAGTAGCCGCCGATGGCGGCGTATCGAAACCGCGGTGCTCGCCCCTCCTGGGGTTTCGATACGCGCCCTCGGCGCTACTCACCCCGCTCACGCGGTTTCGATACGGACCGTCGGCGCTGTTCAACCTGCTCAGCCGTATCGCGCTCAGCGGAAGTCGCGCGAGGCGTGCCGCACGCCGAGGCGCAGCGGTTCGGCGCGGTCGGCGAGCAGGTTCACCACGCCCTCGGGGGAGCGCTCGAGCATGCCGCGTACGACCAGGGCGGACTCTTCTCGCCAGATGCGGCGGTAGCGACCCCAGACGCCCATCGAGCAGACCACATTCATCACCCCGGTCTCGTCTTCGAGGTTGAGGAAGGTGATGCCGCTCGCGGTCGAGGGGCGCTGGCGATGGGTGACGACGCCGGCGAGTTCGACACGGCGGCCGTCCTCCGCGGTGCGCATCGCGGCCGCCGTGAGCACCCCCCGCTCGCTGAGCGTGTCGCGGAAATGGGAGAGCGGGTGATCGTCGACCGAGAGCCCGGTCGCCCACAGGTCGGAGGCGAGCACCTCGAAGGAGCTGGGATCGGGGAACAGCGGCGGCTGCACCGTCACCGCGGTGTCGGGCAGGTACTCGGCCCGATGCTGCGCCGCGCTGCCGGCGCGCCAGAGCGCGTCGCGACGGCCGATGCCGAGCGTCTCGAAGGCGCCCGCGCTGGCGAGCGCCTCCAGCTGGGCGGTGTTCAGACCGGTGCGGTGCACGAGGTCCTCCATCGAGGCGAAGGGGCCGCGCTCGGTGCGCTCGGCGACGATGCGCTCGGCGAGCTTCGCGCCGATCCGGGTGACGCCGGCGAGGCCCAGCCGCACGGCGAAACCTGCGGGTTGAGTAGCCGCCGATGGCGGCGTATCGAGCCCGCGGGGTTGGACTTCTGGGTTTCGATACGCGCCTTGGGCGCTACTCAACCCGCTCACGCGGTTTCGATATGCGCCTTCAGCGCTACTGAACCCGCTCTGGCCGCTGGGTTCGAGGGTGGCCTGGGCGTCGGAGAGCTGCACGTCGGGGCGGCGCACCTCGACGCCGTGGCGGCGGGCATCCGCCACGAGGGTGGCGGGGGAGTAGAAGCCCATCGGCTGGGCGCGCAGCAGCCCGGCGAGGAACGCCGCCGGGTAGCGCAGCTTCACCCACGAGCTCGCGTAGACGAGCAGCGCGAAGCTCAGCGAGTGGCTCTCGGCGAAGCCGAAGTTGGCGAAGGCCTGGATCTGCCGGTAGATCGTGTCGGAGTCCTCCCGGCTCAGCCCGTTGCGCGCCATGCCCGCGTAGAGCTTCTCGCGCAGGCTGTCAATGCGCTCCAGCCCCCGCTTCGAGCCCATCGCCCGCCGCAGCAGGTCGGCGTCTTCACCCGTGCAGTCGCCGACGGCCATCGCCATCTGCATCAGCTGCTCCTGGAACACCGGCACCCCGAGGGTGCGCTCGAGCACCGGTTCGAGCTTCGGGTGCAGGTAGGTGATCGGCTCCTTGCCGAGCCGGCGGCGCACGAAAGGATGCACCGCGCCGCCCTGGATCGGCCCGGGCCGGATCATCGCGATCTGCACCACCAGGTCGTAGAACCGACGCGGACGCAGCCGCGGCAGCAGCCCCATCTGGGCACGCGACTCCACCTGGAACACCCCGATCGAGTCGGCGGCGCACAGCATGTCGTAGACCTCGGGATCCTCCTTCGGGATGGTCGAGAGCTCCCATTCCTCGCCCGTCGAGCCGCGAATCAGGTCGAAGGAGTGCTGCAGCGCCGACAGCATCCCGAGGCCCAGCAGATCGAACTTGACCAGTCCCATCCAGGCGCAGTCGTCCTTGTCCCACTGCACGACGGTGCGCTTCTCCATGCGGGCATGCTCGATCGGCACCACCTCGCCGACCGGTCGATCCGTGAGCACCATGCCGCCGGAGTGGATGCCGAGGTGCCGCGGCGCCTTCAGCAGCTCGGTGGCGAGCTCGACGACATTCTCGGGGATCGTGTGCGCACTCGAGTCAGTCTGACGGCCGAGACGGCCGTCAGCGCTGGCGTCGCTGCGGAGGCCGGAAATGGCCTCCGCTCTGAGCTCCAGCGCGCCACCCTCCACCTGCTTGCTCCAGGCATCCTGCTGCCCGGGGGAGTAGCCGAGTGCCTTCGCCATGTCGCGCATGGCGTTCTTGGGCCGGTACTGGATCACGTTCGCGACCTGCGCGGCGTTGCGCCGCCCGTACTTCTCGAACACCCACTGGATGACCTCCTCACGGCGATCGGAGTCGAAGTCGACGTCGATGTCGGGCTCCTCGTCGCGCAGGCTCGACAGGAAGCGCTCGAACGGCAGCCGGTAGTAGATCGAGTCGACCGCGGTGATGTCGAGCAGGTAGCAGACGGCCGAGTTGGCGGCGGAGCCGCGCCCCTGGCAGAGGATGCCGCGGCTGCGCGCGAAGGCGACGATGTCGTGCACGATGAGGAAGTAGCCGGGGAAGTCCTTCTTCTCGATCACCGCGAGCTCGTTCTCGATGCGCTGCCGATCCTCGTCCGACAGGTCCGGGTACTTGCGCGGCACCGCGCGCCAGACCAGCTCGCGCAGCCACGACATCGGGGTGTGCCCCTCGGGCACCTGCTGCTTCGGCAGAGCCGGCTTGGCGCGGCGCAGCGGGAAGGCGAGCTCTTCCGCGAGTTCGACGCTACGCTCGACGGCGCCGGGGTAGCGCGCGAACCGCGCCTGCATCTCGTCCCCCGAGCGCAGGTGCGCGCTGCCCGCGGGGGGAAGCCAGCCGTCGAGCTCGTCAAGGCTGCGCTGCGCGCGCACGGCGGCGATCGCGGTCGCGAGTCGGCGATCCTGGGGACGGGCGTAGTGCACGTTGCCGGTCGCCACGACCGGCAGGCCGCGCTCGGCGGCGAGGGCAGCCAGGACGTCGTTGTGGGCGCTGTCGAGCGGCAGCCCGTGGTCGATGAGCTCGACGTTCACGTTCTCGGAGCCGAACAGCGCCACCAGACGGTCGAGCTCGGCCGACGCCTCCTCGACCTGATCCGGATGCGGAGCGGCCGCAGACTGCGCTGGTTCGCCCGCGAGCGCCTGCCGCACCGCCCCCTTGCGGCATCCGGTGAGGATCGCCCAGTGACCGTCGGCGGCGGCGGCGAGCTCGTCGAGGTCGTAGACGGGGCGCCCCTTCTCGGCGCCGCGCAGCTGCGCCTCGGTGATGGCGGCCGCGAGCCGGTGGTAGCCCTCGAGCCCCCGCGCCAGCACGAGCAGATGAGTGCCCTCCGGATCGGCCTCCCCGTTCTGCGGACCGGAGAGCCCGAGCGAGAGCTCGGCCCCGAACACCGTGGCGACCTGCGCCGTCTCGGCCGCCTCGGCGAACCGCACGATGCCGTAGAAGCCGTCGTGGTCGGTGATCGCGAGCGCACGGAGCCCCAGCCGTTCCGCCTCCTCGAGCAGCGCCTCGGGGCTGGAGGCTCCGTCGAGGAAGCTGAAGCTGGAGTGCGCGTGCAGTTCGGCGTAGGGCACGGCAGCCGCGTCGCGCACGCGCTCCGACGGCGCGACGTAGGGCCCGCGCTTGCGCGAGAGGGGCGTGTCGAGTGCGGCGACCGGGCGCGACCCCGAGAGCGTGCGCTCGAGCTCGCTCCACTGGATCGGCGGATTCTGCCAGCCCATCAGGGCGCCTTTCTGATGCCCGGTGTCGCCTCTAGGGTGAGGGCATGAGCACGTGGATGACGCGTGACGGCCGCCCGATCGAGGTGCGGCCCGCGCGCGGCGCCTTCGATGACTTCGCAGCAGTCGTCGGCCCGAAGACGCCCGGAACACCAGGGTGCTGGTGCATGGCCTATCGCGACGCCCGCAAGGGACTCGACGACCGCATCGCGCACATGAAGAGCGAGTGCGCCACCGAGCCGGGGCCGGGCGTGCTGGCCTACATCGAGGGTGTCGTGGCGGGCTGGTGCTCGGTGGCCCCGCGCTCCAGCTACCGCCGGCTGATGAACTCGCGCACCATTCCGAACCTGCAGAAGCTGGAGATCGACGAGCGCGACCCCTGGGCGATCGTGTGCTTCGTTGTCCGGGCGGGATACCGCAAGAAGGGGGTCGCGCGGGCGCTTCTCGGCGGCGCGATCGAGCACGTTCGTGCGCACGGCGGAGGAGTGCTGGAGGGCTATCCGGTCTCGGACGAGGAGGGACGCGTCGACACGATCTCGGGCTACGTCGGCGGGACGAGCCTGTTCGAGCAAGCGGGCTTCACGCGCGTCATGCTCACGGATTCTCACCTCGCACATCGAGACCGCTGGCTCATGCGGCTCGAGGTCTGAACGCAGCTCAGTCATAGCGGCCCGCCGCCCACCATTCCCCGGCCTCGTCGAGCTCAAGCAGCCAGGCCTCTCCAGCCGTGTCGACCGCCTGGAAGCGCTGGGTGCGACGCGCGGCCGCTTGGTCCCACCAGCGCTCGTCGAGCGGCCACGGGCCCGCCCAGGCCGTCAGATCGCGTCGTGCGCCGGTCTGGGAGACCAGCACCGCGGGGGAGGCGCTGAGCGTGCCGCGCGCATCCACCGCGACCGGGCGGCCGCGCGCGTCTTCGACCCGCAGCGGCCGCGGCACCTCGTACACCGTCGCCGGCGCGGGCGGCGGCACGGCACCCGGCCACGGACGCCGCACGTCGCGCCGCACCACCGGCCGATCGCCCCACGGCACGAGCGTCTGCCGCTCGGCGGGGGAGCGCCCGCCCTCCCGGGTCGCCGTGACCACCCCCGCGTGCCCGACCATGCCCTGCACCCGTGAGAGCACCGAATGCACCTGCTCCTCGGGCCCCGAGCCCCACAGGCCGCGCTCGTGCGCGCCGACCGGGTCGACCGATTCGGGGGCGAGGCGCACACGCGCGACGGGGGAGCGCAGGCCGTGGTCGCGATCCGAGCCGGTCTGCGCTTCGAGCGACCAGCGGATGCGGTCCACCACCTCGGCGGGAGCGAACGACCGCGGGTGCAGCCACACCCGTTCGCTGGTCTCGCCGTCCTCGCCGGTGAACTCAACGCGCAGCGCCGTGCAGACGAGCGTCTCAGCCAGCAGCGCCGCGACGAAGTCGTCGGCCGCCACGCGCATGCCGAAGGCCACCTGGTCGATGCGCTCCAGCGGCGGCTCGAAGTCGACGACGGCGTCGAGATCGCGCGGGGGGATGCGCGGGGTGGCGGCGCGCGCATCGCGCCCGCGGGCCAGCGCGTGCCAGCATGCGCCGTTCTCGCCGAAGCGCGACGCGACATCGAAGGCGGTCAGCTCAGCGAAGCCGCCGAGCGTGCGGATGCCGAGTCGCGGCAGGAGGGAGACCAGTTCGGCGTCGTCGATCAGCGTGATCGGCAGCGGGGCGAGGAACGCCGCGGCCTCGCCCGCGGGCACGATGCGGGTGCGCTCGTCGATCGGGGTGCGCCGGGCCGCCAGCTCGGCGGCGAACAGCCCGTCGGCGATGCCGACCGCCGCCGGCAGCTCGAGCCCCTCGGCGATCGTCAGCAGGGTTCTCGCCGCTGCACGCTCGCCGCCGTAGTAGCGCGCCACCCCGCGGGCGCGCACCGCCACCAGACCCGGGCGCAGCGGATGCCACCCCGGCACCGACTGCTCCAGCGCGGTCAGCACCGGCTCGAAGGCGCGCGCGTCGAGGGAGCGGTCGTAGGCGAGCACGTGCACGGCGGCGCAGCGCGACTGGGCCTCGCGCTGCCGCATGCCGCGCCGCACCCCCTCGGCGCGCGCCGGCTGGTTGGCGGCGAACACCACGCCCTTGTCGATGAGGATGATCGGCTCGCCCGGGGAGAGCCGCTCGGCGCGCGCGTGGGCGACGACGGGCCAGTCGGGGCACCACAGCACGGCCATCCGTGCGTCAACGGTGTTCATGTCGCGTTCCACAATCCAGTTTCGAACATGTGTTCGATTCTGTCAAACGCGACCGACACTACCCTGGAGGCATGAGCCCCACTGCCTTCCAACGACTTGAGAACGTCGCCCTTGCGGCCATGATCGCGGTGGCGTTCGTGCTTGCCGGCTATGACTGGTGGTGGCTTCTCGCCCTTTTTCTCGCCTTCGACGTCTCAGGCCTCGGCTATCTCCGAGACCAGAGAATCGGAGCGCTCGGCTACAACCTGGTGCACAACTACACCGGGCCCGCGCTGATGACCGTCGCGCACGTTCTTCTGGTGGCGTGGGGAACGCCACAGGACTGGCTGGGCCTGATCGCCGGGTGCTGGGCATTCCACATCGCCGTCGATCGGGCCATCGGGTACGGACTCAAGTTCTCCGATTCCCCTCGGCACACCCACCTCACCGACTCCGCCCCAGCCGTGTCGCCGAGAGCTACCCCGCCGCGCTCCTGAGCCGTCGCGCCGCACCCTCGTTTCGAGCTTCGACCACAGCGACCTGCTGCCCGGGGCCGGGCAGCCAGAGCCGCCGCGAACGAGGCCGGCCCGCCCAGCTCTTGGAGCTGGATGCGACACTCACCTGCCGCGCCTGCAGGTGCCCGAAGCCCGAACCGAGACCCACCCAGTTGCTCGCCGTGACCGCCAGGCGCGCGTCCGCTCCCGGCCAGTCGCCGATGCTCACCAGCGCCCCCTCGCGCTGGCGCAGCCGCGCCGACAGCTTGCTCGCCGCGGAGTCGCTGAGCTTCGCCGCCCCGCTCGCCCGCCGCGGCGGGCGCACGATGACCACGGTCACCACGTCGACCAGGGCCGAGACCACCGAGAGCCACTGCTCGCCCGGATGCGGCACCAGCACCACGCGCTCCAGATCGAGCCCCAGACCGGCGACCGCCTCGACGCCGAGATCGGGCATGCCGACGATCGCACACCACGCCCCGGCGGCGCTCGGCCCCTGGGCGAGACCCAGCGCGAGCGTCGTCGACCCGTCGACCGCGTAGCTGCCGCCCGCGGCGAGCGCGCCGCCGGGAAGCAGCCCGGTCAGCGCCTCGTGCGTGGGCAGCGCGCGGGAGTCCAGGCGCGTGCGCTGCATGCCGCGGATCCGTTCCTGCAGAGCGCGCACCACCTCATCGCGGTGCGGGGCGTCACTCTCGATCGGCTCCGCCCGCAGGGCGACGGCAGGGGAGGCGTGCATGCTCCCAGTCTCGAACATGTGTTCGAGTGTGTCAACGACGACCGACGCCGCTAGCCCTCGCCGCGCGACAACTGGGTGACGATCTTCGCCAGACGTCGCTGCCGCACCGCCTCGCTCGGCGCCGTCATGAGCGGATGCAGCACCGCGAAGCGCTCCGAGGAGTTCAGCGCCTCGAAGCGCTCCTTCGCCGCCGGCACGACCCGCAGCGCGGCGATGAGGTCATCCGGGACCACGGCCGTCGCAGCGCCCGCGTAGGCGCGCTCCCAGCGGCCGTCCGATTTCGCCCGGTCGATCTCCCGCTGGCCGCGCTCACGCATCCGGCCCTCGGCGATCAACCGAGCCACGTGCTCCTGATTGCGCTGCGACCAGAGCGAACGGGCCCGGCGCGGGGTGAAGCGCTGCAGGAACGTCGCCTTGTCGAAGCTGCGCTTCTGTCCGTCGATCCAGCCGCTGCACAGCGCCTCGTCAAGCGCCTCGTCGTAGCGGAGCGAGGTCGGCGTCGTGGTGCCCTTCTTGGCGAGCATCAGCCAGACACCGTCTGAGTCGTCTTCATGAGCGTCGAGCCAGGTGCGCCAGGCGGTGGCATCCGGCACGATGAACGGTTCGGGTACCGCGCTCAACTGTCGATCACCTCGAGCCGCACGGTGACCAGATCGCCGGGGGAGAGGTGCTCGGCGTCGCGCACGGCCTTCTTGACCGGCAGGATGTACGCCGACTCGGTCTTCGACGGGAAGATCGAGGTCGCCCACTCGGTGCCCCCGACCCGGGGACGCACCCGCACCGAGCCGAAACCGCGCCGGGGGCCGTCCTGGAACTCGGCGATCTCGGCGCTCAGTTCGGCGGGCACGGTGACGAAGGTCCAGGAGCCCTTGCCTTCGGCATCCCAGATCCACAGCTCCGACTCGAACTCGACGATCATGCCGACACTGTGCCACACACGGGCGACGAACACCGGGCCGCCGTCCCCGAGACGAGCCGCTACCCGGCTGTCGCCGCCGCGAGCACGACGCACACGGCGACGAAGAGCAGCAGGTTCGTGACCACGGTCAACCAGAAGCCGATCCGGAACGTCAGCTTCGTGCTCTTGTGCCGCAGCAGCGCCTGGGCGAGGAAAGCCCCGGGCCAACCACCGATCAGCGAGAGCACGTGCAGGGTCGACTCCGAGATGCGCCACTCGCCGCGGCGCGCCGCCGCCTTGTCGAGCGCGTAGAAGTTCGCGGTCATCACGCTCACGACGGCGTAGTAATACGGAATCCACGTCGGAACCGGCCACAGAGTGTCGATCAGTGCGGCCAAGGCGAGGAACGCGACGACCAGCAGCATCGCGACCAGGGCACCGACCAGACGCCCGCCTCGGCGAGCCTTGCGAGCGCTCACCGGAACCCGACGGTCCCGGGGCGCCACCTCCGTCGCGCGGATGCGACCGTCGGGAGCCTGCTCGGTGCGGAAGGTGACCCGGTCGCCGAGCGCCGGTCGCCGCGTCGTGTCGATGAACGCGTGCACGTGCGCGAAGACGTCAGCACCACCATCGTTCGGGCGTATGAACCCGAAGCCGCGGTCATCGTCCCAGCCCACGAGTTCGCCCTCGAGTCGGCTCCGACTCTGTGTCATCGTCACAGCGTATCTCCGACAGGACCAAGGACTCAGGTGCATTTGAGCCCCCGCGCGTAGCGTCGCGCTCATGGAGCAGACCGCACTGGATCCACTCACTCTTGACCGCATCGACGCCTGGTGGCGGGCCGCCAACTACCTCAGCATCGGGCAGATCTATCTGCTCGAGAATCCGCTGCTGACATCGCCCTTGACTCCCGAGCACCTCAAGCGACGCCTGCTCGGCCACTGGGGCACTACCCCCGGCCTCAACTTCCTCTACGCGCACCTGAACCGCGCCATCGGCGAGCGCGACCTCGACACCCTCTACATCACGGGCCCCGGCCACGGCGGGCCCGGGATGGTGGCGAACGCCTATCTCGACGGCACCTACAGCGAGCTGTATTCGGACATCACGCGCGACGAGGAGGGGATGCGGAGGCTGTTCCGTCAGTTCTCGTTCCCCGGCGGCATCCCGAGCCACGCCGCACCCGACACCCCGGGTTCGATCCACGAGGGCGGCGAGCTCGGCTACGCGCTCAGCCACGCCTACGGCGCCGCCTTCGACAACCCCGAGCTGCTGGTCGCCTGCGTGATCGGCGACGGCGAGGCCGAGACCGGGGCGCTGGCGACGTCGTGGCATTCGAACAAGTTCCTCGACCCGGTGCACGACGGCACGGTGCTGCCGATCCTGCACCTGAACGGCTACAAGATCGCCAACCCGACCGTGCTCGCGCGCATCCCCGACGAGGAGCTGCTCGAGCTGATGCGCGGATACGGCCACGAGCCGTTCCTGGTCTCCGGCGGGTTCGACGGAGAGGATCCGAGGGCGATGCACGAGCGCTTCGCGACGACGCTCGACACCGTGCTTGATCGCATCCGTCAGATCCGCGCGGATGCCGCCGCCGGCCGCACGGAGCGTCCCCGCTGGCCGATGATCATCCTGCGCACCCCGAAGGGCTGGACCTGCCCGCGCGAGGTGGACGGGCATCCGGTCGAGGGCAGTCACCGCGCGCACCAGGTGCCGCTTGCGGGCGTGCGCGAGAACGCCGAGCACCGCGCGCTGCTGGAGGAGTGGATGCGCTCCTACCGGCCCGAGGAGCTGTTCGATGAGGCGGGCGCACCGCGGGCCGAGACGGTGGCCCTCGCCCCCGAGGGCACGCGGCGGATGAGCGCCAACCCGGTCGCCAACGCCGGGCTGCTGCGGCGCGAGCTCGACCTGCCCGACTTCCGCGACTTCCGCATCGACCTGGCGGCGCCCGGGGCCGAGATCGCCTCGGCGACCGGCGCGCTCGGCACCTGGCTGGCGGAGGTGATCCGCCGAAACCCCGACAACTTCCGGCTGTTCGGACCCGATGAGGTCGCCTCCAACCGCCTGGCGCCCGCCGTGTACGAGGTGACGGCGAAGCAGTGGAACGCCGAGTACCACCCGGGCGACGAGAACCTCGCCCGGGCTGGCCGCGTCATGGAGATGCTGAGCGAGAACCAGTGCCAGGGCTGGCTGGAGGGCTACCTGCTGACCGGGCGCCACGGCCTGTTCACCAGCTATGAGGCGTTCATCCACATCGTCGACTCGATGTTCAACCAGCACGCCAAATGGCTCGATGCGAGCAAGGACATTCCGTGGCGCGCTCCGATCGCGAGCCTGAACTACCTGCTGTCGAGCCACGTCTGGCGGCAGGACCACAACGGCTTCACCCATCAGGACCCGGGGTTCCTCGATGTGGTGGTCAACAAGAGCGCCGACGTGGTGCGGGTCTATCTGCCCTTCGACGCCAACACGCTGCTGTCGACGATGGATCACTGCCTGCGCACCGTCGACTACGTCAACGTGGTGGTCGCCGGCAAGCAGCCCGAGCCCCAGTGGCTCTCGATGGACGAGGCGATCGAGCACTGCACCCGCGGACTGGGCGTGCTGCCCTGGGCCGGCACCGAGATCGCGGGGGAGGAGCCCGACGTGGTGCTCGCCTGCGCGGGCGACGTGCCCACGCTCGAGACGCTCGCGGCGGCGAAGCTCCTGCGCGAGCGGCTGCCCGAACTTCGAGTGCGCGTGGTGAACGTCGTCGACCTGATGCGGCTGCAGTCGCTGGGGGAGCACCCGCACGGCATGAGCGACGACGACTTCGATGCGGTGTTCACCACCGACAAGCCGATCATCTTCGCCTTCCACGGCTACCCGTGGCTCATCCACCGCCTCGCCTACCGCCGCCACGGCCACGCCAACCTGCACGTGCGCGGCTACAAGGAGAAGGGCACCACGACCACGCCCTTCGACATGGTGATGCTCAACGACCTGGACCGCTACCACCTGGTGATGGACGTGATCGACCGGACCCCCGGGCTCGGTGTCGCCCAGGCCGGGCTCCGCCAGGAGATGCAGGATGCGCGTCAGCGCGCCCGCGACTACACGCGCGAGTTCGGCGTCGACATCCCCGAGGTCGCCGACTGGGGCTGGGACTGAGACAGCGAGTCCAGGTGCAGCAAAGGCCCCGGATCAATGATCCGGGGCCTTCACCTACTCACGTGCGCGGAGGGGGACTTGAACCCCCACGCCCTTTCGGGCACTAGCACCTCAAGCTAGCGCGTCTGCCATTCCGCCACCCGCGCGAGTGTCTTTCGCTCGGCGCCCCGCAAGGAGCACCGAGGAACGAGATTAGCACGCCGGAGACGCACTGCGTGACGCCGACGGCGGGCTAGCGTTGTCCCATGACCGCAGATACGGAGCTCGATGCCACCGCTCGGATCGCACGCGATCTGATCCGGATTGACACCACCAACTGGGGTGAAGGCAAGTCGGTCGGCGAGACGATCGCCGCCGAGTACGTCGAGGCCGAGCTGCGCCGCCTGGGCCTTGCACCAGAGCTGTTCGACTCCGCGCCGGGGCGCACGAGCGTCGTCGCCCGCGTGCCGGGACGCGACAGCAGCCGTCCCGCGCTCGTGCTCCACGGCCACCTGGACGTCGTGCCCGCCGACCCGGCCAACTGGAGCGTCGACCCCTTCAGCGGCGAAGTCAAGGACGGCATGCTCTGGGGCCGCGGTGCGGTCGACATGAAGGACATGGATGCCATGATCTTGACCGCCCTCGATGACATCCTGAGCAGTGGCCGGCTGCCGGCGCGCGAACTCATCGTCGCGTTCTTCGCCGACGAGGAGAACGGCGGCGAGTACGGCTCGCACTTCCTCGTCGACACCAAGCCGGAGCTGTTCGCCGGCGCGACCGAGGCGGTGAGCGAGGTCGGCGGCTACTCGGTGCACGTGGCCGGCCAGCGCGCCTACCTTCTGCAGACGGGAGAGAAAGCGCTCATCTGGATCCGCTTGGTGGCTCGCGGGGTCGCGGCGCACGGATCCCGCGTCATCCACGACAACGCCGTCACGAAGCTCGCCCGGGCCGTGACGAAGCTGGGGGAGCGGGAGTGGCCACTGCACCTCACCACGACGACGAGCGCGCTCCTGGCCGAGCTGGCGCAGATGCACGGCGTCTCGCCCGACACGGATCCGGTCGACCTGGTGGAGCGCAGCGGCTCGGCCGCGGGGTTCCTCCTGGGCACGCTGCGCGTGACGAGCAATCCGACACTGCTGTCGGCCGGCTACAAGCACAACGTGATCCCGGATCGCGCCGAGGCGCTCATCGACGTGCGGCCGTTCGCCGGGCAGGAGGACGAGGTGCTCGCCCAGATCCGCGAGCTGATCGGCCCCGACATCGAGGTCGAGATCGTGCACCACGACGTCGGCCTGGAGAACCCGTTCGACGGCGACCTCGTCGGCCGGATGGTCGCGGCGCTGCACCTCCACGATCCCGGCGCGCCCGTGCTGCCGTACTTGATGAGCGGCGGAACCGACAACAAGGCGCTCGCCAAGCTCGGCATCGAGGGCTACGGCTTCGCACCCCTGAAACTGGGAGACGACCTCGACTTCCCGTCGATGTTCCACGGCGTCGACGAGCGGGTTCCGCTCGACGCGCTCTCGTTCGGACACGCCGTGCTGCGCGACTTCCTGCTCGATTGTTGATCTGAGCGCAGCGCCTGACACAATCGTCCCTCGTGAGCTATCTCGAGGCGTTGATCCTCGGCCTTGTGCAAGGCCTGACCGAGTTCCTGCCGATCTCGTCGAGCGCTCATCTGCGCATCGTCGGTGAATTCCTGCCGAACGCGACCGATCCCGGGGCCACGTTCACCGCGATCACGCAGCTCGGCACCGAGCTCGCCGTGCTGATCTTCTTCCGCAAGCAGATCGGTCGCATCCTCTCGAAGTGGTTCCGCTCGTTCGGTGCCCGCGGCGGGTCGCACTCGGCCGGGATCCTCAAGGGCGACGCCGATGTCCGCCTCGGCTGGCTCATCATCCTCGGCACCATTCCGATCGTGATCGTCGGCTACTTCGGCCAGGAGTACATTCGCGGAGCCTTCCGCTCGCTCTGGCTCGTCGCGATCGTGCTGATCGTGTTCGGAATCCTGCTCGGCGTCGCCGACTGGCTCGGACGCCGCACCCGGCACCTCGAAGATCTCGGCTACGGCCACGGCATCGCCATCGGCTTCGCGCAAATGCTCGCGCTCATCCCGGGCGTCTCCCGCTCGGGGGCGTCCACAAGCGCCGGGCTCGCCCTCGGCTACACGCGCACCGCCGCGGCCGAGTTCTCGTTCCTGCTGGCCGTTCCGGCCGTCTTCGGCAGCGGGCTCTACGAGCTCGCGACGGCGCTGCGAGAACCCGACGAGTCGCCGTACGGCTGGCCGGAGACGATCCTCGCGACCGTCGTCGCCTTCGGCGTGGGGCTGGCGATCATCGCCTTCCTGATGCGCTACATCAAGACGCGCTCGTTCCTGCCGTTCGTGATCTACCGCATCGTGCTCGGCGGCGCGCTCCTGGTGCTGCTGTCGCTCGGGATCATCCAGGCGTACTGACGACCAGGAGCTACGGCCCGCCGGGGCGGTCCTCGCCGCCGGCCTTGCCGTCGCGCTTGCGCAGGTAGCGCTCGAACTCCTCGGCGATCGCATCGCCGCTGGCCTCGGGGGAGTCGACCGTGTCGCGCGCCTGCTCGAGCTGGGCGATGTACGCGGCCATGTCGTCGTCGTCACCGGCAAGGGCGTCGATTCCGCTCTCCCAGGCCGCCGACTCCTCGACCAGATTGCCGCGCGCGACGACGAGCGGCACGAAGTCCTCGAGCCGCGAGATCAGCGCCAGCTGCGCCTTCGGGGAGGGCGCGTTATGCACGTAGTGCGGCACCGAGGCCCAGATCGACATGCTCGGGATCCCCGCCGCCTGCGCCGCCATCGACAGCACCGAGATGATGCCCACCGGCCCCTCGTAGGTGCTGCGCTCCAGCTCGAACTCGGACCGCAGCTCCGCGCTCTCGCTGCTGACGAAGACCGAGATCGGTCGGGTGTGCGGCACGTCGGCGAGCATGGCACCGAGGAACACGATTCCCGAGATGTCGGCGGTCGTGAGGGCGTCGATCACCTCGCTCGCGAAAGTCTTCCAGCCGCGCGAGGGCTCGGTTCCCAGCAGCACGTGCATGCCCGGGCCGCCTCCGGCCGGTCCGTAGAGCGTGACGCTCGGCCACTCGAGCACCCGCTCGCCCGACTCGTTGAACGAGACGCTCGGCCGGTTGAACTGGAAGTCGAAGTAGTCCTCGGGCTCGACCTCGACAAGGGGCACGAGTTCCAGCTGATCGCGCACGGCCCGCGCGGCCCCGCTGGCCGCCTCGCCCGCATCGTTCCAGCCCTCGAAGGCGACGATCAGCACGGAGCCGTCGTCGAAACCCGATGCGTCAGTCACTCTCACGTCCTCCCGCGGGCCGGTTCGCTCGCGTCCTCACCAGGATAGGGCGCGCCTAGACTGTGTGCTCGTGACCGCCACCTCGCCTGCCGCCGTCCTCTGGGACATGGACGGAACCCTGATCGACTCCGAGCCGTACTGGATGCGCGCCGAACACGACCTCGTGGAGGAGTACGGCGGGGTCTGGACCCACGAGGATGCGCTTCAGCTGGTCGGCCAGGGCCTCGAGCACTCCGCCCTGATTCTCCGCTCGCGGGGGGTCGCGCTCTCCGTCGAGGAGATCGTGCAGACCATGACCGACCGGGTCACCGCGCAGATCCGCGCCGAGGTTCCGTGGCGCCCCGGATCACGGGAGTTCCTGCTCGCCCTGCGGGAGGCGAGAGTCCGAACCGCGCTCGTGACGATGTCGATCAGCCGGATGGCGCACCTCGTCGCCGACGCGATCGGCTTCGACGCCTTCGACGTCGTGGTCGCGGGCGACCAGGTCGAGGAGCCGAAGCCGCATCCCGAGCCGTACCTTCGGGCCGCCGAGCTTCTCGGCGTCGATCCGCGTGCGTGCCTCGCCTTCGAGGACTCCGAGCCCGGCGTGGCCTCCGCGGTCGCCGCCGGCGTCGCCACCGTCGCGGTCCCGCTGCACATTCCTCTTCCGCCGAGCACCGCCTACACACTCTGGCCGGAGGGGCTGCAGGGTCGCGTCCCGAGCGACCTGGCGCCGATCCTCGAGGCGCACGCGAGCGGGGTCGCGCGATGACGCGCTTCTCCGGCCCGTTCCGCGTGGGCGAGCGCGTGCAGCTGACGGGCCCGAAGGGACGTCTGCACACGATCTCGCTTCAGCCCGGCGCGGTCTTCCATACCCACCGCGGCATGCTCGACCACGACCTGCTGATCGGCGCCCCCGATGGCTCGGTCGTGAGCGCGAGCAACGGCGACCAGTACCTGGCGCTGCGCCCGCTGCTCTCCGACTTCGTCATGTCGATGCCGCGCGGCGCGGCCATCATCTATCCGAAGGACGCGGGCCAGATCCTCGCCCTGGCCGACATCTTCCCGGGCGCCCGCGTGGTGGAGGCCGGCGTTGGCTCGGGGGCGCTGTCGATGTGGCTGCTGCGCGCCATCGGCGAGCACGGCGAGCTGATCTCGTTCGAGCGTCGTGCGGAGTTCGCCGACGTCGCGCGCGCCAACGTCACCGCGCACACCGGCGAGACCCCCGGGAACTGGAGCATCGAGATCGGAGACCTGGTCGAGGCGCTGCCGCGCGCCGTCGAGCCCGCCTCGGTCGACCGCGTGATCCTCGACATGCTCGCCCCGTGGGAGTGCCTCGACGTCGCCCTCGACGCGCTCGTGCCCGGCGGGGTGCTGCTCTGCTACGTCGCGACCGTCACGCAGCTCTCCCGCGTCGCCGAGGCGATCCGAGCCACCCGCGCCTTCACCGACCCGCAGTCGAGCGAGACCATCGTGCGCGGCTGGCATGTGGAGGGGCTCGCCGTTCGGCCCGACCACCGCATGGTGGGCCACACCGCGTTCCTGCTCACCGCGCGCCGACTCGCACCCGGCGCCGTGCTGCCGCCCGTCGCACGCCGCGCCTCGAAGACCGAGTACGGAGACGAGGACGTCGAGCTGTGGACCCCCGGCGCGGTCGGCGACCGCGTGAAGAGCGACAAGCGCCTGCGCAAGGTCGTGCGCGAGGCAGGAGCGATCGCCGAGGCGCGCGCGGCGACCGAGGAGCCGCAGCCCAACGACTAGAGTGGTGGCGGCTCAGCCCCACGGCCGTCCACCGATTTAGCACCCAGAAAGCAGGATCTCTCCGTGCGCAAGATTCCCGCGCTGTTCGCCGCCACTGCTCTCGTCGCGACCCTGTCGGCCTGCACCGCCGCCGGACCGGCGACCATCGACGGCTGCACGCTCGCCTACGACGGCGGATCGACGGTCGATCTGGTCTCGGCCACGGGCGCGCTCGGCGCGGCCCCGGAGGTCGACTTCCCGACTCCGCTGGTGACGGATGGCGCCCAGCGCGCCACCCTCGTCGAGGGATCGGGCACGCGCGCCGTCGAAGGCTCGCAGGTCGCCGCGGAGTTCACCATCTACGCCGGCGGCGCGGTGGTTCCGCTCGGCGGCACCAGCTACGACGCATCGAGCCCGACGCTCATTCCCGCTGACACGGAGAATCCCGTCCCGACGGCGCTCATCTGCGCCCAGGCGGGGGAGCGCTTCGCCCTCACCATGTCCGCGGCCGAGGCCTACGGCGAGGGAACTCTGGAGACCAGCGGCATCGCCGACGACGAGACCCTGGTCTTCGTGTTCGATGTCGCCGCCGTGTATCTGGGCAAGGCCGACGGCGTCAACCAGCTTCCCGTGGACGGCATGCCGACCGTTGTCACCGCGGTGGACGGGACGCCCGGCATCAGCGTTCCGAGCTCCGCCCCGCCGACCGAGCTGCAGATCGCGACGATCAAGCTCGGCGGAGGTGCGACCGTTGCCGAGGGCGACCAGATCGTCGCCCACTACTCCGTCTGGAACTGGCCCGCCGCCGGCGGCGAGGCGACCGCCTCGACTTCGTCCTGGTCGGAGGGCACCGCGGCCACGTTCACGGTGAGCTCGGACGAGCTGCCGGAGGGCTTCCTCGCCGCCGTGACCGGCGCCAACGTCGGCTCGCAGCTGCTCGTCGTCAGCCCGCCGGCTGCCGAGGGCGAGGCGAACTCGATCATGGTGATCGACGTGCTCGGAATCGTCGAGTAGCACTCACTCCGGCCCCGCGCGCTCTAGGATGACAGCCGTGTCCTCCAAACCCGCTCGCGTCCCGGTCGAGGAACGGCTCTTCAGCCTCGTGCTGGCGCTTCTGGCGACCGACGTCGGGCTGATGAAGAACGAGATCCTGTCGACGGTCCACGGCTACAGCCAGCGCTATACGGCGGGAGGCAGCAACGCCAACCTCGAGCGCCAGTTCGAGCGCGACAAGGAGGACATCCGCGAGCTTGGCGTGCCGCTGGAGACGATCGATTCCCCGAGCGACCCGGGCAACAACCAGCTGAAGCGCTACCGCATTCCACGCGGACGCTACGAGCTGCCCGAGGACATCACCTTCACTCCCGAGGAGTCGACACTGCTGACGCTCGCGGCCCGCGTCTGGCGCGAGGGCTCGCTCTCTGCCGAGTCGCGCCGCGCGCTCATCAAGCTCCGCTCTCTCGGGGCCGCCGCGACCGAACCCGTCATCGGCTTCGCACCGCGGGTTCGCCTGGGCGATGCCGCCTTCGAACCCCTGACCGACGCGATCGATCAGGGCGTCAGCGTGCGCTTCGACTACCTGAAGCCCGGCGAGCAGGCGGCCCGCGAGCGCTCGGTCGTGCCGCTGGCGCTCGTCAACTATGAGGGGCGCTGGCACCTGTCGAGTCGCGAGCTGGACAGCGGAATCCCCAAGATGTTCCTGCTGCGCCGAATCGTGGGACAGGTCACGCTCGGGCGGCCGGTCTCCATGCCGCCGGGCGGCCACGCTGCCGAGGCGATGGCCCGCCTCGACGCCGTCGCCGCCGAGCAGGTCGCCGACGTCGAGGTGAGCCCCGGCTCCGACGCCGCCCTGCGGCTCGCCCACCGCACCACAACCGAGCAGATCGGCCCGGACCGCCTGCGACTGCGCTTCATCGACCGGGCGATCCTGGCCGATGAGCTCAGCGGCTTCGGTCCCGAGGTGCTGGTGCTCTCACCGCCGGAGCTTCGCGATGACGTGCGCGAGCGACTCGAGCGAACGGCGGCCGCCCATGGCTGACTCCCGCAAGAATCCGCCGCTCGTGGCCCGCGACAAGCTGACGTTCCTGCTGTCCTTCGTGCCTTGGCTGGTCGACCACGAGCGCGTCTCGGTCAGCGCCGCCGCCGAGCACTTCGGGATGACGCCCGAGCAGATCCGTGAGGCCGTGCGCCTGATCGCGGTCAGCGGCGTGCCGGGCGAGACCGCGCTGTACCAGCACGGCGACCTCTTCGACATCTCGTGGGATTCGTTCGAGGACGACGACGAGATCGTACTGACCCATCGCGTGGCGATCGACGGCTCGCCGCGATTCTCGGCACGCGAGGCGGCGGCCGTGATCGCGGGCCTGCAGTACCTGTCGGCGGTGCCCGAGAACGCCGACCGCGCGGCCCTCAACTCGCTCATGGCCAAGCTCTCGCGCAGCGCCTCCGCAGCGCCGAGCGCCCTGGCGATCGATGCCTCCGCGCCCTCGGATGCCACGCTCCGCCTCGTGCGGACGGCGCTGGATCGCGGCGTGCAGCTGGAATTCGACTACCTCAACGCGCGCGGCGACCGCGAGCGACGCCGCATCGACCCGCTGCGCGTCGAGTCGGCCGACGCCGACTGGTACCTGCGCGGCTGGTGCCACCTGCGCGAGGCGATTCGAATCTTCCGCCTCGACCGGATCGCGAACGCGGTCATCACCGACGAGCCGATTCAGCACCACGCCGGCCAGATCCAGGTGCCCGAAACGCTGTTCGAGACCTCGCCCGACGACCTCGAGGTGACGATCGAGGTCGC
>DCRR01000009.1:84044-93823 GCA_002325245.1 Microbacteriaceae bacterium UBA1487
GGCGATCGAGTTCGCGCGACCCTCCGCGTCTCGCACTTCCACGGCCTGAAGCGCCTCGTGGCGGGACTTCCCGGCATGGTGCACGTGGTGTCACCGCCGGAGGCGCGAGAAGCCGTCCGCGCCTGGGCGGCCGAAGGAGCGGCCCGGTACCGCTGACGGGCCTAGAATGGTCGGAGAACTTCACGGACGTCGGATCCTTCGGCGGCCCTCCCAACGGAAGGACATCGTCCATGCTCGGCAATCTCTCCGGCTGGCACTTCCTCATTGTGCTCGTGGTCGTGCTGCTGCTGTTCGGCGCCACGAAGCTCCCCGCGCTGGCCCGCAGCGTCGGCCAGTCGATGAAGATCTTCCGCAACGAGATCAAGAGCGACGACACGCCCACTCCCGACGCCTCCTCGGCCGCGGACGACGGCGACCAGAAGTCGTCCGACTCGAAGTAGCCGGTGGCCGCTCGAACGCGGCGCGGTCGCACGGCCGAAGGCCGGATGTCGCTCGGCGAACATCTCATCGAGCTGCGCAAGCGGCTCATGCGCGCCGCCGGCGCGATCGTGCTGGGCGCGATCGGCGGCTGGTTTCTGTACGACCCGGTCTGGGCGGCGCTCTACGACCCGATCGTGCGCATCGCGGCGGCGCGCGGAATCGACACCGCCGAGGTCAACCTCAATTACGGCACCATCACGGGCGGCTTCGAGCAGCATCTTCAGATCTCGATCGTCGTCGGGCTGGTGATCTCGAGCCCGGTGTGGCTCTACCAGATCTTCGCGTTCCTCGTTCCGGGGCTGACGCGCAAGGAGAAGCGCTACACCTTCGGGTTCTTCTTCTCAGCCGTGCCGCTGTTCTTCGCCGGCTGCGCGACCGGCTGGTTCATCCTGCCCCACATCGTGGAGCTCATGGCGAGCTTCATTCCGGCCGAGTCGACCTCGCTCTTCGACGCCCGCACCTACCTCGACTTCGTCCTGAAGCTCGTCATCGCCTCGGGTATCGCCTTCGTGCTGCCGGTGTTCCTCGTGCTGCTGAACTTCGTCGGCGTGCTCTCCGGCCGCGCGATCCTCGCGGGCTGGCGCTGGGCGATTCTGGCCATCACGATCTTCACGGCGATCGTCACGCCCGCGGCCGACGTGATCTCGATGTTCCTGCTGGCCATCCCGATGATCGCGCTGTACTTCATCGCCGTCGGGATCGCCCTCCTCCACGATCGCCGCGTCGCGAAGCGCCAAGCGGCGTTCGTCGGCGAGAGCTAGCGTGAACACGTGAGCCTGACACCCGCCGAGCGCTACGCCCGGGCGAAGGCCCGCCAGGGCAGCCCTGAGGTCGAGCGCTTCCGCGCGCTCCAGGAGTTCGATCTGGACCCGTTCCAGCGCGACGCCTGCGCCTCCCTCGAGGCAGGAAACAGCGTGCTGGTCGCCGCGCCCACCGGTGCGGGCAAGACGATCGTGGCCGAGTTCGCCGTGCACCTCGCGCTGCGCGACCCGCGCGCCAAGGTGTTCTACACCACACCGATGAAGGCGCTCAGCAACCAGAAGTACAGCGAGCTGGCTGCCGAGCACGGCGCCGCGCAGGTCGGGCTGCTCACCGGCGACAGCAACATCAACTCCGGCGCCCGCGTGGTCGTGATGACGACCGAGGTGCTGCGCAACATGCTCTACGCCGACTCGGCGCTGCTCACCGATCTCGCCTTCGTCATCATGGACGAAGTGCACTACCTCGCCGACCGGTTCCGCGGGGCGGTCTGGGAGGAGGTCATCATCCACCTGCCGCCGGCCGTGCGGCTCGTCTCGCTCAGCGCGACCGTCTCGAACGCCGAGGAGTTCGGCGACTGGCTTCAGGCGGTGCGCGGCCACACCGAGGTGATCGTCTCGGAGGAGCGCCCCGTGCCGCTCGAGCAGCACGTGCTCGTGCGCGGCAAGCTGCACGACCTCTTCGACGGCACGACCGACTCGACGGCGCTGCGGGTGAACCCGGAGCTCGTGCGGCTCGCCGCGAGCGGCGGACGCGCACCGTATCCGCGCCAGCACCCGGGACGCGACCGGTACCGACGCAGCTCCGGCGGCGGCTTCCGCGATCGCGGGGGAGACCGGGTAGGGCGCCCGGAGCTCATCAGCCTTCTCGAGTCCCGCGAGCTGCTGCCCGCGATCTTCTTCGTTTTCAGCCGCGTCGGCTGCGATGCGGCGGTCAAGCAGGTGGTCGGATCCGGCATCCGGCTCACCGAGCGGTGGGAGCGCGACGAGATCCGCGCCATCGTCGAGGAGCGCACGCGTCCGATCCCGGATCCAGATCTCGGCGTGCTCGGCTACTGGGAGTGGCTCGACGGGCTGCAGCGCGGCGTCGCCGCCCACCACGCCGGCATGCTCCCCGCCTTCAAGGAGATCGTCGAGGAGCTCTTTCAGCGCAAGCTCCTGAAGGCCGTGTTCGCCACGGAGACGCTCGCACTCGGGGTCAACATGCCCGCCCGCACCGTGGTGCTCGAGAAGCTCGAGAAGTTCAACGGCGAGGCGCGCGTGCCGATCACGCCGGGGGAGTACACCCAGCTGACCGGCCGCGCCGGGCGCCGAGGGATCGACACCCAGGGTCACGCGGTCATCCAGTGGACGGCGGGGCTCGATCCGCAGGCGGTCGCCTCGCTCGCCTCCCGGCGGACCTATCCGCTGAACTCCAGCTTCCGCCCGACGTACAACATGGCCGTCAACCTGATCGAGCAGTTCGGGCGCGAGCGCACTCGCGAGATCCTCGAGAGCTCCTTCGCCCAGTTCCAGGCCGACCGGGCGGTCGTGGATCTCGCCCGCCGGGTGCGCAAGCAGGAGGAGTCGCTGCGCGGCTATGCCGAGGCGATGACCTGCCACCTCGGCGACTTCCCGGAGTACTCGAAGCTGCGCCGCGAGCTGAGCGACCTCGAGCGCAAGAACGCGCGGAGCGAGGGGCGGGGCGGACACCGCGGCGCCGAGGTGGGAGGCGAGAGCCGCAGCGTGCGCGATCGCCGACAGCGGCAGATCGCCGACCTGCGGCGGCGCATGAAGCAGCACGCCTGCCACAGCTGCAACGATCGCGAGGCGCACGCGCGCTGGGCCGAGCGCTGGTGGCGTCTGAAGCGCGAGAACGACCAGCTGAGCGCGCAGATCCGCGGGCGCACCGGTGCCGTCTCGGTCGTGTTCGACCGCATCAGCGATCTGCTGCTCGACCTCGGCTATCTGGAGCACCGCGACGGCGTCTGGGGCGCCACGGCGCCCGGGCGCGCGCTGCGCCGCATCTACGGGGAGCGCGACCTGCTCGTCGCCGAGTGCCTCCGCCGAGGCGCCTGGGCCGGACTCGACGCACCGTCCCTCGCCGCGCTCGCGAGCTCGCTCGTCTTCGAGCCGCGGCGCGAGGAGCGCGACATCCAGGACCGCGACCTGCCCCGCGGACCGTTCCGCGCCGCGAAGGATGCGACCGAGACGATCTGGGCCGAGCTCTCGATCATGGAGGAGGATCGACGGCTGCCGAGCACGGGCCTACTGTCGCACGGCCTATCCCTGGCGACCTACCGCTGGGCTCAGGGTGCCTCGCTCGACGCGGTGCTGCGTGACGCCGATCTCGCGGCCGGCGACTTCATCCGTTGGATGAAGCAGGCCGTTGACCTGCTCGACCAGCTTTCGCTCGTGGCCGACGGGGAGCTCGGCCGCACTGCGCGCCAGTCAATCGATGGAATCCGACGTGGCATCGTCGCGTACTCCGGAGTCGCCTGAATGAAACCCGACGCAGCACGCGCGCCGCTTCCCCTGGGAGTCGCGCTGGTGGTCGCCGCGGCCGCCGGGCCGATCCTGGACGCCGCGTTCCCCGACCGGGACTGGTGGCCGCTCGCGATCCCCGCCGTCGCTCTGGTGCTGCTGGCAGCCCAGGGTCGACGCCCCGGCCCCGCGCTGCTGGTCGGGCTCGTATTCGGCGCCTGCTTCTACTTCCCGCACATCGAGTGGGCGACGCTGTTCCTCGGCCCGATCCCGTGGTCGGCGCTGTCCACGCTGATGGCGCTCTGGGTCATGCTCGGCACCGCGGCCATCAGCCTGGTCTACCGCTGGGCGCCGCGGGTCTGGTCTGGGCTGGCGGGACGGCTGCTGCTGGTTCCGGCGATCGTGGCAGGGCTCTGGACCGCGCGCGAGGCGATCGCCAGCGTCTGGCCGTACGGCGGGTTCTCGTGGGGGAGGGTCTCGTTCTCGCAGTCGGAGAGCCCGTTCGCGGCCCTGTTCGGCTGGCTCGGCGTGTCCGGCGTGAGCTTCCTCCTCGTCTTCCTCGCCGCGGCCGGGCTCGCCTTTGCGCAGGAGGCATGGCGTGTGCGCAGCGCCGCCGGAGCACAGGTGGCCGGCGGCGCGCCCGCGCGGCTCTCGGCGCTGCGCCTGGGAACCGCCTACCTCGCCCTGCTGCTTCTGGCGATGGTGTTCCCCGCCTTCCCCTCGGCGACCGACGGCAGCACCCGTGTCGCCGCGGTGCAGGGCAACGGCAAGACCAGCTACTTCGATCCTCCGGAGCGCACCGGCGACAATCTGCTGGCGCAGGTCGCCGCGACGGAGCCGATCTACGGCGAGGACGTTGACGTGGTGGTGTGGCCGGAGGGCGGCAGCGATCTCGACCCGCTGCGCAGCGCCTCGGCGGCGCGGATCTTCGATGAGGTGTCGCAGCGCGCCGGGGCTCCGCTCGTCTCCGGCATCATCACGGCACGACTGCCCGAAGGGGGAGACCCCGAGACCGACACGGAGTACTTCAACACCGCGGTCGTCTGGCGCGACGGGCAGGGCGCCGGCGACTACTACGACAAGAAGCACCCGGTGCCCTTCGGCGAGTACGTTCCGGATCGTGACTTCTGGCGCCAGTTCGCCCCCGACCTGATCGATCTGATCGGGCGCGAGTACACCCCGGGAACCACCGACACGGTGCTCGAACTCGATGACGGCCTGCTGGCGGGTGTCGCGATCTGCTTCGACATCGTCGACGACCAGGTCATGACCGACACCGTGCGCGAGGGTGCGGATCTGGTCTTCGCGCCCACCAACAACGCCGATTTCGGGCGCACCGACGAGAGCCTCCAGCAGCTCGCGATCGCGCACATCCGCGCGATCGAGTTGGGCCGTTCCGTCGTCAGCATCTCGACGGTCGGCACGAGCGCGATCATCGCCCCCGACGGGACGATCCTGGACGAGCTGACCTGGTACACCGCCGACGCGATGGTGGTCGATGTTCCGCTCGGGACCTCGACCACTCCGGCCGTGCTTCTGGGACGTCAGATCGAGTGGGGTGTCTCCGCGCTCGGACTCATCGGGCTTCTGCTCGCCGCATTCGCCGGTCGGCGCGTCACGCGCCGCTGAGCGCACGAAAGGGCCGCTGCCCGAAAGGACAGCGGCCCTGCGAAGACCCGTCGTTCGGCGGGAGACCTATGCCGTCTTGCGACCGGTCTTCGAAGCTCCGCGGCGCGCGCGGAGGTATTCGAGGCGCTCCTGCAGGAGCTCCTCCAGCTCGGGGCGCGTGCGGCGCTCGAGCAGCATGTCCCAGTGAGTGCGCGGAGCCTTGGTCTCGGCTTCGTCGGACTGCACGAGTGTGCCGTCCTCCGCGACGAGCCGTCCCTCGAGACCGGTGCGCGGCGACTCCCACGTCTCCGGCACCTCGGCGTCGGACGAGAAGGTGACCTCGAAGGTCTTGCCGTCGTCGGTTCGGTAAATGCTCTTCTTTCGCGGCGAGAACTCGACACCGTCCTCCGTCTGGAGACTCTGTGAACCAAGTCGCATGCCGCGCAAACTACGATCTGCCATCGTGTGGCCTCCTCTGCGCTCTCCCGATCGAAGCGAGCGCTGGCGGATTGCCGCACGCTCGCCGATCCGGCACTCATGTATAACGTCAGCGTGGCGAGGAACATGCCTCGACGGGTCTGTTTACAGTCCTTTCACAGCCGCCTCGTGACGGATTGCGAGATTCCCCCGAGCGTCGCTCAGGATGCACGCTCGCGCACCACGGCGAGAGCCGTGTCGGAGCGGTCCGAGACGAGACCATCGACGCCGATCTCGAGCAGCCGCACCATCGTCGGGGCGTCGTTGATCGTCCACACGTGCACCTCGATGCCCGCGGAGTGGAAGCTCTCGACCGAGCGTGACGTGATCGCCGGGATCCCCGCCATCCGCAACGGGAACTGCACGGCATCGACGCCGCCCAGGATGCCTCGCAGCGGTGCGATGGCGCCTGCTCGGGCCGCGAGCACGGCGGGAATCGCGCGGCTTGCCGAGAGCGAGGTCGCCACCCCCGGGAGTGCGTCCACGGCCGCACGGCGACGGGACTCGCTGAAGGAGGACACCAGCACCCGGCGCGTCGCGCGGAGGTCTCGGATCGCGGCCGCGGCAGGAAGAGCGGCGCCCGCCGTCTTGATGTCGATGTTGAAGCAGGTGTCGGGGAAGGCATCCAGAGCCTCGGCGAGGGTCACGAACCCCTGCCCCTCGCCGAGCGGCACCTCCGCGAGCTCCGCTGCCGTCAGCTGCGCGACGGTGGCATCACGACCGGCGACCCGCGTCAGGTCGGCGTCGTGGCTGACGATCGCGACGCCGTCCGCCGAGACATGCACATCGGTTTCGATGTGGGTGACGCCGAGCGCCACCGCACGCGCGAAGGCGAGCAGGGTGTTCTCCGGCGCGTCGACGGCCAGACCGCGATGGGCGAGGACGCGCGGCGTTGGGGCGTCGAAGAAGACCGACGGCCCCGATTCGGCGACCACCTACTTCGACGGCGGGGTCGCCCCGCCGAGGAAACCGTTGCCGATGCCCTTGATCGCCTCGGTGAGCTCGCTCGGAATGATCCAGAGCTTGTTCGAGTCGCCGTTGGCGAGCTTGGGGAGGATCTGCAGGTACTCGTAGGCGAGGAGCTTCTCGTCGGGGTTGCCCTTGTGGATCGCCTCGAACACGGTGCGAATCGCCTCCGCTTCACCCTCGGCACGCAGCACCGCGGCCTTGGCGTCACCCTCGGCCTGCAGGATCGCCGCCTGACGCGCACCCTCCGCCTCGAGAATGGCCGACTGCTTCGTGCCCTCGGCCGTCAGGATCGCGGCGCGACGGTCGCGCTCGGCGCGCATCTGCTTCTCCATCGAGTCCTGGATCGAGTGCGGCGGGTCGATCGCCTTCAGTTCGACGCGGCCGACGCGGATGCCCCACTTGCCGGTCGCCTCATCCAGCACGATGCGCAGCTGCCCGTTGATGTTGTCGCGGCTCGTGAGCGCCTCTTCGAGGTTGAGGCCGCCGACGACGTTGCGGAGCGTCGTGGTCGTGAGCTGCTCGACAGCGCCGAGGTAGTTGGCGATCTCGTAGGTGGCCGCGCGCGCGTCGATCACCTGGAAGTACACGACCGTGTCGATCGAGACCACGAGGTTGTCCTCGGTGATCACCGGCTGCGGCGGGAATGAGACGACCTGCTCGCGCATGTCGACGAGCGGACGGACCCGGTCGATGAACGGCACCAGGATGTTGAGGCCGGGGGAGAGGGTCTTGTGGTACTTCCCGAGCCGTTCCACGACACCGGCGTAGGCCTGCGGGATGATCCGGATCGCGCGGAACAGCGTGGTGAGCACGAAGACGCCGAGCACCACCAGCAGGGCGATGATGAACAGCTGCCCGATGATGTCACCGAATTCCATGAGAGATCCTTTCGCGGGTGAACTCAGACGCCGGGGGAGCCGGGCGCTTCGGCAGAGCCTTCGGGGGCGACCTCGACGCTGGCGCCGTCGACGCGCGTGACGACGACGCGGTCGCCCTCGTCCAGCGCGGCATCGGGAGCCTGACGAGCGAGCCGGGCCGTCCAGGTCTCGCCGTTGTCGAGTTTGACGATTCCCGCGCCCTCGACGAAGCGCGTCGTGACGCGGCCTCCCAGGTCGAAAAGCGCATCCACGTTGCTCTTCGCCGGGTCGGCGCTCTTCTTGAGCGCCTTCAGCAGCAGCGGACGGATCGTGAAGATCAGCAGCCCGGAGATGACCGCGGCGAGGCCGATCTGCAGCCACCACGGGCCGCCCAGAAGGTTCGTGCCGAGCCCGCCGAGCAGACTGCCTGCGGCGATCATGAGGAACGTGAACTCGAGGGTGAGCAGTTCGACGACGATGAACAGGAAGACGAACACCAGCCAGATGATCCACAGATACTGCGTCAGATCGAGCCACATCGGCGCGTTCACCCTTCGTGCTCCGTCGGCGCTTTCCGACGTTGGCTCGACGCTATCACCCCCGGGCACAGCGGGCGGGGACGAGTTGCGGCCTCGGGATTGCTACAGTCGAGACTCGTGAACAGCGCCGCAGACTCGACCGTCCTCCCTCCCGCCTCTCTCGACGGCGTTCGCGCCCTCGTCACCGGATCCTCTCGTGGGATCGGCGCCGACACGGCGGGCTATCTCGCCGCCGCCGGCGCCAAGGTCGTCATCAACTTCCGAGCCAAGGCGCCGCGCGCCGACAAGGTCGTCGCGAGCATCGTCAACGCCGGGGGAGAGGCGCTCGCCATCGGCGCCGATCTCACCTCGCCGGAGTCGGTCGCGACCATGATGGGAACCATCGAGGAGGCCTGGGGCGGACTGGACCTGCTCGTGCTGAATGCCTCCGGCGGCATGGAGAGCGGCATGGGCGAGGACTACGCGCTGCGCCTGAACCGCGACGCCCAGGTCAACGTGCTCGAGTCGGCGCTGCCGCTCATGAAGGCCGGCGGTCGCGTCGTGTTCGTCACGAGCCACCAGGCGCACTTCATCAACACGGTTTCGACGATGCCCGAGTACGAGCCGGTCGCCCGCAGCAAGCGCGCGGGCGAGGATGCACTGCGCGAGCGACTGCCGATGCTTGCCGAGAAGGGCATCGAGTTCGTCGTCGTGTCGGGCGACATGATCGAAGGCACCATCACCGCGACGCTGCTCGACCGGGCGCGCCCCGGCGCCATCGAAGCGCGTCGCGAGGAGGCGGGCAAGCTGTTCACCGTCTCCGAGTTCGCGGCCGAGGTCGCCCACGCGGCGATCGACCCGATTCCCGCCGACAACACGCGCTACGTCGGCGACGTGAGCGGCTTCCAGCAGGCCTGAGATGGCGCACCGGGCGCTCTCGCGCGTCCTGCTCGTTGACGAGCACGATCGCGTGCTCATGTTCCTGCAGTACGGCAAGACGCGGGACGTCCCGCCGCGCTGGATCACCCCCGGCGGGGGAGTGGACCCGGGGGAGACGCACGACGACGCCGCGAAGCGCGAGGTCTACGAAGAGACCGGGCTGCGCCTGAAGACGGTCGGGGCCCCGTTCCTCGACGAGGATTTCGACCCCGATCAGCGCTGGCATCCGTACCAGACCGGTCATTGGGCCTGGTATCTGGAGCGGGTCACCGAGTTCGAGCCGTCCCGCGAGGAGTGGACCGACGAGGAGCGCGTCGACATCGTCGAGTGGCGCTGGATCCCGCTGGCGGAACTCGACGGCGGCGAAGTCGACGGGTTCGAGCTGGAGCCCGCCCGTCTGGCGGATCTCGTGCGCACGGGGCTCGCGCGACTCGCTGGCTGACGGGGGCGCCTTCGTTATGTCAGCTACGACGGTGGAATCTCGGAGCACCGTGACACCGGGATTGCTCACACCGTCCGCCTGACGCGGCACCGGGGCGCTCCGAGCGCCCTCGTGTGCGCCGACAGCGGCATCGACGGGTCCCGCTCGTCATTGTTGGCGCCCGAATCGCCGTCGCTGCGCTGCGCAACCCGGACACCACCAGGCGACAAGCCGCGCCTGACCCGTGCAGATGGGCCCCGTTCGGCCCCTGTGGCTCGCATCCGATAAT
>DCRR01000009.1:93842-151460 GCA_002325245.1 Microbacteriaceae bacterium UBA1487
GAGCCAGCCCCGCGATACCCCCTGAGTCTCGGGACGCGCCGCGCACGGCTGCGACTCGTGTGCGTGTGCCAGTTACCGTGGAGTCGATGACGCACGGCGGATCGGGACAGGGCTCGTCGCCACTGATGCGAGTGGCGCGGGCCTTCGTGCTGGCAACGTTCGTTTCGCTGGCGCTCGCCTTCGTGGTCGGGGGCGCCGTACACCATGCGAGTTCGCCGTCGGCACCGTCGACCACGATCCTTGAGGTCGGGGCACCAGGCCCTATTGCCGCATCCCCCGATCCGGCCACGGCCGTTTGGGAGAGCCCGATCGCATCAGGAGGGCTCGAGTCCCTCCTGATCGCCGGCTGTGTGTTCATCATCATCTGCTGCGCCATGCTCGTGGCCAGACGATCGTTCTCGCAGATCGTGTCAGCGCGTCTCGCGCGGCCCCGCACGACGTCGGTTCCCCGATCGCCGAGGATCTCGCAATCGAGGCCGGCCATCTCGCTCCTCGCCCTCTCCATCAGCCGGACGTGACGCTCCGGCGCCTTTCGCTACCGATTCGGGAATAGCGAAGCGCCGAGCCTCCTACCAACGTTCGAGCCCGCCCATCCAACGTGGGCGCTGAAGCCGTGGAGACGCATCCTTGAGTAACAGCAGGGTCAGGCACAATGACGCCCGCGCCGGAACGCACGCGAAGGGGTCAAGCAGCATTCGGGCCCGGAGATCGTGGAGCCGAGCCCTCCAGATCGCGCTACGCGCGACCTGCGTGGCCTCCTTCCTTCTGGCTGCCGTCCTCGGGCCAGGTACAGCGTCCGCTCGCGCGGACAACCACTATCCCTCCTGGGACGACGTGCGGGCAGCGCAGTCGGCCGAGGCGTCGACGAAGACCCTGATCACAAGCATCCAGGCACAGCTCGCCGGGCTGCGAGAGGAAGCGACGCGCACACAGCAGATCGCGGCCGAGCAGGGCGCCCGCTGGTCGAGTGCGCAAGAGGCCGCAGATGAGCAGGCTTTTGTCGCGGAGGGGCTGCGGGCCCAGGCCGACGCCGCGGCCGCGGAGATGTCTACCGCGCGAACTCAGATCGCCGCTCTCATCAGGACCACACAGCGATCCGGCGGCCTTGATCTGACCGCCACGTTGCTGTTCTCTTCCCCGGACCCCGAATCGCTGCTCTACGGGCTCGGTCTCGTCGCGAAACTGGTGGAGGCCAACTCCCAGCTCTACGATCGCGCTGCCCAGCTGATGAACACGGCCAGGGCACTCGAGGATCAGGCCGTCGTCGCGCAAACCGAGCTCGAGAAGCTTCAGGATGAGGCGCTCGCTGCGTTCGAGGCCGCTCAAGCGGCGGCCCTGGAGGCGGAAGCCATCCTCATCGAGCAGGAGGAGAACGAAGCCAGGCTGACCGCGCAGCTCGCGGTGTTGAGCGAGAACCGCCGGGCTACCGAGGCCGACTACAACAAGGGCATACAGGAGCGATGGGGTGCCGGCGCTGCGGGGATCGTAACCGCAAGCGGATGGGCTCTACCGGCGCGCGGGTACATCACGTCAGGTTTCGGCTGGCGACCGCCTCCGATCGCGGGGGCAAGCAGCTTCCACGGCGCCCTGGACATCTCCGGCGGCAACTACTGCGGAACCCCGATCTACGCGGCCGCCGGGGGCCGCGTGACCTATGCAGGCCCGAACGGCGGCCTGGGCAACTACATCCAGATCGACCACGGCAACGGGTATGTCACCGGCTACGCCCACCTACAGAACGGCGGAATCGGGGTGCGGATGGGCGAATCGGTAGGTCCGGGACAGAACATCGGAAATGCTGGTACGACGGGATTATCCACCGGCTGTCACCTTCATCTGATCCTCCGTCAGAACGGCACGCCGATCGACCCACTCTCCTTCCTGCGGAATCAAGGAGTGGTGTTCGGTTGATGCTTTCCGCGCTAGGGGTGACGAGTGTGGCTAAGCATCTGCTGGATCATCGCCCGCACGTGGTCATCCTGGAGTCGGTAGATCACATGCCGCCCATCGCGATCTCCGACCACGAGATTCAGGTGGCGGAGAATGCGCAAGTGATTGGATACCGACGCCTGTCCGAGCCCGAGTTCCTCGACGAGTTCACCGACAGTTGCCGGCTCGTCGAGCAGCCGGGCGAGGATACGCACCCGTGCCGGGGTGGCCAGCGCGCTCATAACCTCGGCGATGTGCTCGGCCTCGTCAGCGTCGAGTTGCATCACGCTCCTTCCCTCCCTCACGATAACGATTCCTAAGATCATATCATGCTGATATTTATCAGTAGTGATATGTTATGGGGATGACTAAGGCAGAACCCGTGGATGCAAGTACCAGCTCGCAGGACAGCGCCCGCACCGGCCGCCCCTGGGAGCTCTATTTCGCCATCGCGGCAGGCGTCACCTACGCCTCTGGCCTCATCGCCGAATATGCCGTGGGGGCGCCGGGGGCGGTGTACATCCCGCTGTTCCTCGCGACGTACTTCTTCGGCGGCTACTTCACAGTGATCGAAGCGTTCAGTGCCGTGCGACGCGGGCGCTTCGAGGTCGACTTCCTGATGATCGTCGCCGCAGTCGGTGCGGCGGCCGTCGGGCAGTTCGGCGAAGGTGCGGTGCTGCTGTTCCTGTTCAGCCTCGGCCACGCGCTCGAGGAGTACGCCATGTCTCGGGCAACGAAGTCGATCGAGGCGCTTGCGGCGCTCGCCCCTCGCACCGCGGCCGTGCGCGTCGGAGGAGTCGTCGAAGAACGCCCGGTGGAAGCCCTCGTGCTCGGTGACGTCGTGGTGGTACGACCGAACTCTCGAGTTCCCGCAGACGGATTCGTCAGCGTCGGTGACACCGCAATCGACCAGTCTGCGGTCACTGGCGAGTCCATCCCGGTGGAGAAGGCGGCGGTGCCGGATTCCACCGCCGCGCTCGCGCGCCCGGAAGGCGTCGCCCTCGAGTCGCGGGTGTTCGCCGGCACGGTGAACGGACCTGGCGCCTTCGACATGGTGGTCACCGCCGCAGCCAGCGACAGCACACTCGCACGGGTGGTCGCCCTGGTCCGGGAGGCCGACACTACCCAGTCCCCCACACAGCGGTTCATCGACAGGTTCCAGCGAATCTATGTCCCTGCGGTCATACTTGGCGTCCTCGCGGTTCTGGCGTTCGGTCTTGTCGTCCTCAGCGAACCTTTCGCCGACGCGTTCTATCGCGCGATGGTCGTGCTCGTCGCGGCGAGCCCGTGCGCCTTGGCGATCGCTACCCCTGCAGCAGTTCTGGCGGGGCTTGCCCGCTCGGCGCGGGCGGGGGTGCTCACCAAGGGCGGAGGCCCATTGGAGAATCTCGCGAAGGTGCGGGCGATCGCCTTCGACAAGACCGGGACGCTCACCTGGGGCCACCCGTCCGTCACGGACCTCGCTCCCGCTCCTGGGACGCGCGTCGACGAGCTGCGGGCGGTGGCAGTCGCGGTTGAGTCGCTCAGCGATCACCCGCTGGCGGGAGCGATCGTCCGCGACCTCTCGGCGCGCGTCGCCGCCGGCGACGCGCTGGTCGCCAAGGACCTCGAAGGCGTGACCGGCCGGGGAGTCCGCGCGATGATCGGAGGCGATGAGATCCTCGTCGGCAACCTCCGAATGATGACGGATGCCGGCCTCACGCTTCCGCCCGACGTCGCCGCGGATGTCGACCGTTTGCAGGGACTAGGCCGCACCACGATGGTCATTTCTCGCGGGGGCCGTTTTCTCGGCGTCATCGGGGTCATGGACCAGCCCCGACTGGAGTCGAGGGACACGCTCGAGGCCCTGCGCCGCGACGGAGTGAGCGAGCTCGTGATGATGTCGGGCGACAACCAGCAGGTGGCCACCGCCGTCGGGGAGGCCGTCGGGATCGACCGGGCTATGGGTGAGCTGCTCCCCGAGGATAAGGTCGCCGCCATCCGCGAGCTGGGAAGAGGCGGCCGACTGACGTGCATGGTCGGCGACGGCGTTAACGACGCCCCCGCGATGGCGAACGCGACCATCGGCATAGCGATGGGGGCGGCGGGTTCCACCGTCGCGCTCGAAACTGCGGACATCGCCCTGATGTCCGACGACCTGGGCCGAGTGCCGTTCATCCGCCGGCTCAGCCGGGCTACAGCACGCATCATCCGCCAGAACCTCATCGCGGCTCTGGCGATCGTCGCATTCCTCGTGCCCGCCAGCCTCATCGGACTCGAGATGGGACCTATCGTGCTCGTGCATGAGGGCTCGACGATCATCGTGGTGCTGAACGCTCTACGGCTGCTGCGCTTCGAGAAGGACGGCGAGCACCGTGGCATCGTCCACGAGGACCGCCCAGGGATGCCCGGCCCGAGTACGGGCAGCTAGCTCGAAGCCAGGGCCTCGTTCACCTAGGCCAGCCCGCCCTACAACGAGAGGACAGAAGGGAACTGCACGAGGATCGTGAGCACGATCACCGCGTAGTTGGCGAGCACCGCCACCCAAGCGAACGGGAAAATCTGCCGACCCACCCGCCGCGTGCGGTCCCCGAAAATGGTGCCGTGCTTGAGCCCCCAGGCGAGCAAGTACCACCACATCGGGATCGTGGCGGCCCAGACGACCATGCAGTACGGGCAGAGCACGCCGATGACGTAGACGCTCTGGGTGTAGAGCCAGGTGACGAAGACCCACGCCGAGAACACGCCGAGGGTGAACAGTCGCCAGTACCAGGAGCCGAACCGCGCGCCTGTAAGGAGGCCGGCCGCGACGGCAATCGGCGCGACGAAGCCGGCGACTCCCAGGAGCGGGTTGGGGAAGCCGAACAGCGATGCCTGCCATCTGTCGAACAGGGCACCGCAGGACACGAAGGGGCTGATGTCACAACTCAGAGCCGTGCCTGGGTTCTGCAGGCTCCGAATACGCTCGATGAGCAATGCCGCGGAGCCGATCCAGCCGATCGAGCCCGTAACAAGCAGGACGACCGCTAGCCCTAGCGCCGGCCGAGGACGCCGAGCATCGCTGGGTGTCATGGCCATATTCCTCCATCACTCGGTGCCGTCAGGTCTCAAGCCTACGGACGCTGTCCTTTCGACCCGCGTCGCGCTCCTCGCCCGACCTCGCACTCGACCGTGGAGAAGGCACAGTAGTATTATTTCGATGAGCCTTACACCCTCCCTTTGCTTGCAGGCCCCGCCAGGGCCTGCGGCGATGACGCGGCTCATCACGGTCGTTCTGGCGCTCATGATGATCGGTCTGGGCGTGATGGCTGCGCATCATGCCCAGACCGCTCAAAGCGCGCCCGGCCACGCGGTTGTGGTGGAGCTCAAGACCGCTCATCAGCCGGTGTCGGCAGAAGGTCACGCACCGCCCGACTTCATCGTCGGGGACATCGCTGTCGGGCTGGCCACGGGCTGCATCGTACTGATCGCCTGCTGTGCGCTGGGCCTGGCCCTCATGGCCGCGCGGGCGTGGCGGGCGGACCTGTTCAGAAGGCTCATCGCAGCCGCACGATCTCTTCCCGCGACCATCATCGACGCGGCACCGGGTGTCGCCGGCGTTCCACGACCCAGCCTGATCGCTCTCTCCATCAGCCGCACGTAGGCCCGAACCGGCACCAAAGCTTGCGGCGCTGTGCGCCCTTTGCTCGTGCCGTCGTTCTCTGCGCGCCCGCCCGCTTCCCGGCGCGCTCTACCTGATGTGTCCCATAAGCCTTGGAGAGAGCCCGAATGAACACCAACGTTAAAGTCGCCCTCGTCTTCTCCGGCGCGATAGTTCTCATCGTGATTGCCTTCATCGTCGTCGCGATCCTGCAAGCCCAACCGCCCAGTCCCGAAACAGAAGGCAACCCCGCGCCCCCTGCCGCCTCTGCCATCCGAGAGGACAGCCACATTCTGGATGACGGTGGCGCCGGCGCCGTGACCGTGGTCGAGTTCCTCGACTTCGAGTGCGAGGCGTGCGGAGCCTTCTACCCGGTGGTGGAGGATCTGCGCGCAGAGTTCTCCGGGCAGATCACCTTCGCCATCCGCTACTTCCCGCTGCCCGGTCACTTCAACTCGAAGAACGCCGCGATAGCCGTGGAAGCCGCCTTTCAGCAGGGTCAGCTCGAGGCGATGTACAAGCGGATGTTCGAAACCCAGGCCGAGTGGGGTGAAGCGCAAGAGTCGCGGGCGGCGCTGTTCCGTCAGTTCGCCGAGGAGCTCGGTCTGGACCTAGCGGAGTACGACGCCGCTGTGGCCGATCCGGCCACAGCCGAGCGGGTGCAATCAGACTTCGATGATGGCGTGGCGCTCGGCGTCGGTTCCACCCCAACCTTCTTCGTCAACGACCGGATGGTACAGCTGACCTCGTTCGATGACCTTCGAGAGGCGATTGAAGCGGAACTAGGGCGTTGACGTCGCCGCTGGAGGACCTCCGGCTGAAGCGGGTAATCGTGGTGGGCGCCGGTCAGGCCGGGCTCGCGATGGGACACGCCTTGGCCCGCACCGGGCTGAAGCCACAGGCCGACTTCATGATCGTCGACGCCAGCGCCGCAGGCGATCGTGCGTGGATTCGACGATGGCACTCCCTCCGGCTGTTCACCCCGGCCAGGCATTCCTCGCTGCCCGGCATTCCCTTCCCTGGCCCCCGATCTCACTACCCGAGAACCGACGAAGTAGCCGACTATCTGGAGAACTACGCCGCCCAGCTCGGCCTCCTCCCCATGTGGAATACCAGGGTTCATGGCGTCCAGGTCGACCCGCACGGGCATGGGCTGACCCTCATAACGAACGTCGGCGAGGTCGAGGCCCGTAACGTCGTGGCCGCGACCGGCCCGTTCGCGGAGCCTCGGTTCCCCGAGTTCGCCGGCCGAGTCCGGGTGCCGGGACGGAATCTGCACAGCGACGACTACACCCATCCGAAGCAGCTTCCCGACGGATCGGTGCTGATCGTCGGCGCCGGCAACACCGGCCGTCAGATCGCTCGCGAGCTCTCGAGTTCCCACCAGGTGACGCTCGCCCGGTTCCCGCAGGCCGGCCTCTCAAGCGATCAAGGGGAAACGCGATCGTGAGGACGATGAGCCGCCTTGGCATCCGTCTGTCGGCGCTACGTCCTCGTCGGGCGGGGCGTCATCGTGCCCAACCCGGCCGCGGTGGGAAGGCTGGCGCCCGTCGGTCGCTCGGAGCGCAGGTGATGAGCGCGGCGTCGTTCGGGTTCGTCTCCCTCTTGCTGCTCGCCGCGGCGCTGCCGGCCGCGAGCGGTCTTTCCGCGTCTGCCGTCGTGTCGGCGCCCGCCGCCGAGCTGCCCGCGCAGGCGTTCGTCAATCTCAGCGAAGCTTCGAACGGCCCCGTGTCCCGTGATGCCTACGGGGTCACGACCCGCGCCGAACTCCTCCGCCAGCAGTACACCCTGACCTACACGACCACATGGTCGGGTCCGATCCGATGGCCCTTCCCCACCCCCGTGCGGATCTCGTCCGACTTCGGATACCGTCCCCCACCCTGCAGCGGGTGTTCGAGCTACCACACCGCCGTCGACTTCGACCCTGGTGCCGGGCAGCCGATCTATGCCATCGCCGAAGGGGTGGTCAAGGAGTCCGTCGACGGGTACGGGTCGTGGGGGAACTACGTCGTCCTCGAGCACCGGATCAACGGGCAGACGGTGGTGAGCAGCTACGCGCACATGCAGCGCGGCTCGAGCCCGCTGGTAGCGGGCCAGGTGGTGAAGGTCGGGGAGTTCGTTGGGCTCGTCGGTGCTACCGGGCAGGTCACCGGCGCGCACTTGCATCTCGAAATCGACGTCGACGGCCAGAAGGTCGACCCGTTCGCCTGGCTCAGCGCGAACGCAGGATGAGTGAGCTCTGTCAGCGGTGAACGACGACTGGGTGAACATCCCCGATGCCCCGCCGGACATCGGGCAGTTCCTCGCCCCGAATCTGCAGCCGCTACCGCTCCTCCCCCTCATCGGCCTCATACTGGCGGGACTCTATCTGCTGGGTGCCATCCGACTCTGGGCGACCGGACGGCCCTGGTCGGTCGGCAGAACCATCACCTTCCTGCTCGGATGCCTGACTATCGTGCTCGTCACCGGCCTCGGGGTCGAGGGCTACGGCTACGTCATGCTCTCGGTGTTCATGTTCCAGCAGCTCACCCTGATGATGCTCGTCCCGGCGCTGCTGGTCCTGGGCTCCCCCGGCACGTTGCTTCTGCGTGCGACCCCGCATCGCGGGTGGGGCCGCATCGTTCTACGTGTCGCGTTCCACGGCCTCCGCAGCCGAGTCGCACGCTGGCTGTTGCACCCCGCCTTCACCGTCCCCCTGTTCCTGCTGTCCTTCTATGGGCTGTACCTCATGAATCTCGCCGACCCGATCCTCGCCCTTCCCTTCGGCCATCTCGGCCTGGAGCTCGGCTTCTTGGTCGCCGGAATGTTCTTCACGCTCCCCATCCTCAGCAACGACCCGCTTCCGATCAGGATGTCCTATCCCGCACGCGCCATCGACCTCACCGTCGAGGTTGCACTACACGCCTTCTTCGGCGTGTTCCTGATGATGAGCCCCTACCTCCTCCTCGACTCCTTCGCAAGCCCGCCGCCATCGCTGGGTGTCGATCCCCTTGCCGACCAAGGGATCGCGGGCGGTCTCGCCTGGTCATACGGCGAGGGCCCCAACGTTCTCATGCTGCTCTACATCCTTCAGCGATGGTTCCGCGACGACACATCCAAGGCAGCGGCGGCGGACATTCGGGCCTCTCGCTACGGCGACCCTGACCTCGATGCCTACAACGAGTATCTCGCGCAGCTCCACCGGCGCGAGGAGAAGCGTCCACCACGGGAGGCGCCGTAATGAGCGCACCCGGACCAGCCGAGAAGATCACGAGGAGAGTCCGCCAACGCCATGCTTCCCATCGAGAACTGGTGGCTCAACGCCCTGTGGTCGGTCTCGCCGACCATCCTGCTGGGTCTGGTGTTCTGGTTCATCATCCGAGTGATCGTTCGGGCCGATCGGGCCGAGCGCCACGCCTATGCGCAGATCGAGGCCGAGGAGCGCACTCGCCGCGCTGCGGCTACACCTGAGTCCGCCGAAGCAGCTGAGAACGAGTAGCACGACCACTACGAGAAATATGGAGCCCCTGTGAACACGTACTCCCTCCGTCCCGCCGCCGCCATCGTGATCGCCGGCGCGGCGATCGCCCTGCTCGTCGCGGTCCCATCCCCGGCAGCTGCACATGACGGCCTCGTGTCCAGCTCGCCGGCCGCCGGCAGCACAGCGACGTCTGAGATCGAGACGGTCTCGTTGACCTTCAGCGATGAGCTGCTGGACATCGGGGACTCCAACGGGGCGTTCGCGATCCAGGTGGTAGGGCAGGACGATCTCTACTACAACCTCGACTGCGTGCAGCGGGACGGCCCAACGGCGTCAACGGCGGTGGCACTTGGGGAGTCGGGGACCTACGAGGTTCGCTGGCAAGTGGCTTCCTCAGACGCTCACATCACCTCCGACACCTTCGATTTCGTCTATGAGAAGCCGACCGGCGCGGTCGCCGCCCCTGGCACCACGAGTGCTCCGTGCGGAACTGGCAGCGAGGACGACAGCACCGCTGAGGAAGGTGCCTCCGGGGATGCGGATGAGAGCCGCACCGTGACCGGGCTCTGGGTCTTTGGCGGCGGACTCGTCGCCTTCCTGGTCGCCTCCGCGATCCTGGTCGCCGTGCTCGGGGCGCGGAGCCAGCGTCGCCGAGAGGTCAGCCGGGGGAAGCAACCCGAATGACACAACAACAGGCCCGCTATGGACGGTCATCATTCCACCGCACGGCGCTCGCCCCCGGCTTGCTGGCGGGCATCGTGGCGGTTGTGGGAGTCGCGCTCGTCGATAGCGACTCCTTCGTGATCATCCGGTACGTCCTCGCGATCATGGCGCTCGTCATCGCCTGGTTCACCTTCCAGGCGCGGCAATGGTGGTGGCTGCCGATTCTGTTGGCGATCGCCGTGGTCTGGAATCCGGTCGTCCCGTTCGAGTTCACAGGGCCGTGGTGGTTGGCCGGCCAGTACATCGCTGCGCTCGGGTACATCATCATCGGCATCGTCGTCAAGGTGCCGACCTCGGCCGACGCCGAGCGCCCGCGCCGCGCATGGAAGTAGCTGAGATTCAGAACCCGAACCCGCCCGGCCGGATGGTCCACCGCCCAGTCCTTCTGCCGCTATGGGCCGCTCTGCCGGTTGCTGCGATGGCCGGCGTCGTCCTTGACGCCGGTTTCCCGGATCGCGACATCTGGCCCTTGGCATTCGTCGGCATCGGCCTCATCCTGGTCGCGCTTATCGGCCGCAGGGCTGCTAGTGCTCTGCTCGTCGGATTCGTCGGCGGCGGCTCGTTCTACCTGGCCCAGATTCAGTGGGCGTCGCTATTCCTCGGCCCTCTGCCGATGTCCGCGCTCGTGGTCCTGCAGGCTCTATTCTTCGCTCTCGGCTGCGTGACGATCACCCTCGCGTGGCGATGGGTGCCTCGGGCCTGGCCCGCCGGCCGGCTTCTGCTGCCGGCGGCCACGATCGCTGGACTCTGGACCCTCCGCGAGGCGATCTCGAGCACTTGGCCCTACGGGGGGTTCTCCTGGGGACGGGTCGCGATGTCCCAGTCGGACAGCCCGATCAAGGAACTGTTCCCGTGGGTTGGCATCGCCGGCGTGAGTTTCCTCATGGTCTTCCTCGTCGCGCTCATCATCGACGCCTTACGGCTATCCGCGGTGAACCCGTTGCGCCGCCTGTCAGCGCCCGTGATCGTCGCAACGATCCTGGTCGCGGTGCCGGGCTGGTCCCTCGAGCCCGTCGGCACGCTGCGGATCGCCGCCATCCAGGGCAACGGCCCCGCCGGGTACTTCGACGACCGCAGTCCCGGCGACCTCCTCGCCGCGCAGCTCGCCGCCACCCTCCCCATACTCGATCCCGACCTCGACGCCGTGCTTTGGCCGGAAGGCTCCACCGACCGCAGCCCACTCGAGGACATCTACACGGCGGCCGTCTTCGACCGGATCTCCGGTGAAGCGGATGCTCCGCTGGTCGGATGGGCGATTACCGAGCGGGGCGGGCTCACCTACAACACGCAGATCCTGTGGCAGGCCGGGCAGGGTGCGGTCGACCTCTACGACAAGAAGCGCCCGGTTCCCTTCGGCGAGTACGTGCCCGCCCGCGCCTTCTGGCGTCCCTTCGCCCCGGAACTGATCGACCTGGTGCAACGCGACTACACACCGGGCACCGCCGACCCCATCTTCGACATCGGCGGCGTCCCGGTGGGCGTGAACATCTGCTTCGATATCGTCGAGGATCAGGTGCTCCGCGACTCGGTGCTGCAGGGCGCGCAGCTGATCGTCGCCGCCTCCAACAATGCGGACTTCGGCCGCACCGATCAGAGCGCGCAGCAGCTCGCGATCGCCCGAGTCCGCGCCCTCGAGCTCGGGCGCACCGTCGTCAACGTATCGACGGTTGGACTCACCGCCGTCATCGCCCCGGACGGCCGCATCGTGGAGCAGCTGCCCTGGCACACCGCGGGCAGCATCGTCAGCGACGTCGATCTTGTCGAAACTCTCACCCCGGTCTCCCTCATCGGTCAGAGGCTCGAGTGGCTGCTGGCCGGCCTCGGCGTGGGCGCCCTGCTCGCCGCACTTCCCTGGCGCCGCCCTTCCGCGACAGCGGCATCCGCCGCGATTGGAGCACCTGCCCATGGACGATGACACCGACCGCCTGGCTCCTTCCGTCGGCGGCCGAGCAATGGGCGGGAGCGCGGCCGCCACCGCTCGATTGAGGCTGGGAGCGGCCGCGCTGCTCATTTTCACGGCAGGAATCGCCGCCGACCAACTCACGAAGTCGTGGGCGCTCTCAGCTTTGGCCGATGGCGCAGCGATCCCGCTTCTGCCTACCGTCAGCCTTCGTCTCGCATTCAATCCCGGTGTGGCCTTCGGCCTCGGGGCGAATCTCGGGCCGGTGGTCGCAATCGCAATCCTCGTCATCCTTCTCGCCCTCACGTCGTGGATCTCTTGGGCCATCGTGAGCGGCCGACCGCGGCGGCGTGTGCTACTGCTCGCCGCGGTAGCCGCAGGCGGCTGGGGAAACATGTACGACCGCGTGAGTCGAGCCGAGGGCCTGCCGCTATCCGGGACCGTTGTCGACTTCATCGCTGTGGACTGGTTCGCCATCTTCAACGTCGGCGACATTCTCACCGTCTGCGGCATGATCGCATGGGCGGCGACATCCCTATTCATTTGCGAGAAGACTGCCCGCAAGTAGCATCGCCATCCTGTTGGGCGTCAGGGCGGAGGAGTTGCGCGAGGTCTGACCGACGTCGAGCCCCGTACTGACAAAGACCTCGCGGATATACAGCGATCACTGTATGGTCATTACATGCTGACCATAGCCTCGCGCATCGACGTGATGAACCGCCTCGGCCGCGCAATGGCCGATCCCACCCGCTCCCGCATCCTGCTGAGCCTGCTCGAGCGCCCCGGATACCCGGCCGAGCTCTCCCGCGACCTCGAGCTGACCCGCTCGAACGTGTCGAACCATCTGGCGTGTCTGCGCGGCTGCGGGATCGTGGTCGCCACCCCGGAGGGGCGGCAGACCCGCTACGAAATCGCGGACCCGCACGTCACCCGCACCCTGTCCGCGCTGGTCGACACCGTGCTCGCCGTCGACGACAGCGTGGCCTGCACGGATGAGAACTGCGACGTGCCGCTGTGCTGCGGGGTGCCGGCATGAGCCGCGAGTGCTGTGGCCCCGAGGACGGTGTGGAGCCCCAGCGGCTCACCCTGACCCGCCGGGACGCGACCACCGCCGGTCCGGCCGGCCATGTCGACGAGCACGCCGCGGCCGACGCGCACGGTCACGACGCGCACGGCCACGACGAGGACGACGAGCACGACCACGGTGGCGACAGCGACGAGCTGGTGCCGTGGTGGCGCGACCGGCACCTGCTCCTGCCGATCGCCTCCGGCCTGCTCCTCGCGGTCGGCTACGGCCTGGAATGGTCCGGGATCGAACTGCCAGCGACGATCGTCCTGGCCGGCAGCCTCCTCGCCGGCGCCGCCACCTTCGTCCCAGGCGCGATCAGGCGGCTGCTGCGCCGCCGCCTGGGCGTTGGCCTGCTCATGACGATCGCCGCCCTCGGCGCGGTGCTCCTGGGCCACGTCGGAGAAGCGGCCGCGCTGGCGTTCCTGTTCTCGATCGCCGAAGCCCTCGAGGACCGCGCGATGGACCGCGCCCGCTCCGGGCTGCGCGCGCTGCTGTCGCTGATCCCGGAGACCGCCACCCTCTCGCGGCTCTCCGGCGAGGTCACTATCCCCGCGAGCGAGCTTCGCGAGCTTGACATCCTCGTCATCCGCCCCGGCGACCGGGTTGCCACGGACGGGATCGTGGTCAGCGGGCGAAGCAGCATCGACACCTCCGCGATCACCGGAGAGTCAATCCCGCTCGAGGTCGGCCCCGGCGACACGGTGCCCGCCGGGTCGATCAACGGCACCGGCTCCCTGCAGCTCGAGGCCACCGCGGACGGCCGAGACAACTCGCTCACCAAGATCGTCGAGCTCGTCGAGCAGGCCAACGCCCGCAAGGGCGAGCGCGCCCGCCTCGCGGACCGGATCGCCAAGCCGCTCGTGCCGACCGTGCTGATCCTCGCCGGCCTGATGGTCGTGTTCGGCTTCATCGTCGGTGACCCGCTCACCTGGACCGAACGCGCACTCGTGGTCCTGGTCGCCGCCTCGCCCTGCGCGCTGGCGATCGCCGTCCCGGTCACGGTCATCTCCGCGATCGGCGCCGCCAGCAGATTCGGCGTCGTCATCAAGTCCGGCGAGGCCTTCGAGCAGCTCGGCACCATCAAGCTCCTCGCCTTCGACAAGACCGGCACACTCACCCGCGGCCGCCCCGAGGTCGTCGCCGTCGAGACCGTCGACCCGGACGCACGGGACCGGGTGCTCGCGATCGCGGCGGGTCTGGAAGCCCACAGCACCCACCCGCTCGCCGCGGCGATCACCGCCGCTGCCGACAAGCCGGCGACGGTGACGGACGTGACGGAAGAGCCCGGCCACGGCATCACCGGCACGGCGGACGGCCACACCGCCCGCGTCGGCAGCCCGCGCTGGGTCGACCCGGCCGAGCTCGCCGCACGCGCGGCCGCGCTCGAAGAGCAGGGTATGACCGTCGTCGTCGTCGAGCTCGACGGAACCGCGGCGGGCATCATCGGCATCCGCGACGAGCTCAAGCCCGAAGCCGCCGAGACCATCCGCGAGCTCACCGCCGCCGGCATCGCCACCGTCATGCTCACCGGCGACAACGCCCGCACCGCCCGCGCCCTCGCCGCCCAGGCCGGCGTCTCCGACGTCCGCGCCGAGCTGCTGCCCGGCGACAAGGCCGCCGCGATCGAGGAGTTCTCCGCGACCCGACGGACCGCGATGATCGGGGACGGCATCAACGACGCCCCCGCCCTCGCCGCCGCCGACGTCGGGATCGCGATGGGTGTCACCGGCTCCGACGCGGCGATCGAGTCAGCCTCCGTCGCCTTCACCGGCAACGACCTCCGGCTCATCCCCGCCGCGCTCCTGCACGCCCGCCGCGGCCGGCGCATCATGACCGGGAACATCGTGCTCTCCCTCGGCATCATCGTGGCCCTGTTCCCGCTCGCCCTGCTCGGCGTGCTCGGACTGGCCGGCGTGGTGCTCGTCCACGAAATCGCGGAGGTGGTCGTGATCCTCAACGGCGTCCGCGCCGCACGGCGCGGCGGCCTCCCCGTCCGCGACGCCCTGCCGGCACCGCACAAGCAGGAGGTACTTCATGGCTGACCGCCCCGCGTCCGGCCGGGGGCTCAAGGCAGCCGACCTAGTCATGGTCCGCGACGAGCTTGGAGCGATCCCGAGCCTCATCGGGATCTCCTGCCGGGCCCGCCGGTACGTCATCTCTCGAGGTGGTGTCGTCACAGAAGTACCCCGGCGCGTCCGCCGGGGGTACTTCATCCACGCGGACCTCAGTCCGGCGTCTCGCCGGCCTCTACTTCCTCCACGGTGAGCTTGAACACCGTGGCGTAGTAGGCGATCGGGCTGCCCTCCACCTGCACCTTCGCGGAGCGCCCTTCCTGCGGACCCCGCTCGACGCGCACGAACACGTGCTCCTCGCCCCGGCAGTCCGTTACCCGGTCGCCGGGGCGTACCTCCGTGTCGTCCTCCTTGGTGACCTTGAACATGGGACCGTTCCCCACTCTGCTCTCTTGCTGCCGTTCTTCGGCACCTGTGCCGGCTGCGCGCCGGCGGCAGGGGGCAAGGGTGCGCGGAGCGCATCGCCGCGGCGACGCGCAGCCGTCCGGCGGAGCGCCCTTGCCCCCTGGCTGCGGTGTGCTATCCGCCCGCAGGGCGGAGTTCGCCGCCGAAGAACGGCACTCCGGGCCGTCACGCTTCCAGGGTGCTAGTCGGCGGCGGCGGCGCCGTCGATCAACGCGAGGAAGTCGCGCCACGCTGCCTGCACGTCCTCGAGCGTGCCGCTGGCCAGCCAATGCCGGCTCAGGTTGAGCCCCTGCAGTTTCAGCTCGACGGACAGCCGGCGCTCCACGCCCATGTCCTCGACGATGGCGGTGGCGCTGGTGATGTGCTCGGGGTTGATCCACAGCCGCGGCGCACCCAGCGGCGCGCTCGTGTCGGGCAGCGGGATCAGCCGGGGCATGGAGGCGACCTTAGCGGCCGCGTTCGATCTGGCGGCCGGGCGCGGTTGCCTTCGTGCGCGCGCGGGGCGACTTCGCCTTGCGCCCCTGCACGGCCTCGCGCGGGTGCCGCGCGTTGTCGACGTCGGCCTGCTTCCACGCCGCCGCGACGGTCGGCTGCTCTGTGCCAGCCTCGATGCCGGCGATGTGCTGGTCGCGCCGCTCGGCCGTATCCCAGCTGAGCTCGGCGTCGTGCTCGGCCTCGGCCGCGCGGTCGCGCATCCCCTCCGCCTCCGCGGCGTCCTCGAGGTCGGCCGACAGCTCGAGGACTTCGGCCTCGATCGTGATGCCGTCGGCGAGGCTCTGTTCCTCGCGCGCCTGGGCGCGCAGTTCGTCCCGCTCGGCGATCGCCTGGTCCCCCTCGACGAGGGCGGCCTGCACCACGGAGGGGTCAGCGCCGCTCTCGTTCACGTCGACGCCGTAGCGATCGCGCAACTCCTGCCGGATGCGGCTCTCGGCGGCGCGAGCGGCCTCGTCGTCCTCGCGCCAGGTCACGGCCGTCTCGTAGGCGCGGGCGACGTCGTGGGCCTGCGCCTGATCCCACCATGATGACTCATGCACCGGGGCGAGCTCCGCGCGAGCCGCGGCGCGCTCCCCCTCGAGCCGTGCGTGCAGCTGCCCGGCTTCCTCGAGGTCACGGCGGGTGGCGCGCTGCGCCTGGTCGCGCCGCAGCTGCGTCGTCGAGCGGGCGGCCTGGGCCGCTCCCATGATCGCCACCCGCATCGTGCCCTCGGCCTCGTCGAGCACCCCGTCGCCATCCAGGTCAGCCATTGCTCTCCCCTATCGTTCGGTGCCGCGCTCCGGCGGCACGTTCGGCACGTTCGGTCGCGGCGCGCACCGTTCGCTCGAGCCGCACGGACGCCACGCTGTCGTCGCCGCGGCGCGCGGCGGCGGCGCGCTCCCCCGCTCGCTCGCCGCGCATGGCCATGTTCGACCCGCGCGACTCGAGCACCTGTAGGCCGTGCTCCTGCTCGAGCTCGCGGGCGATCGACTGCGCCCGCGAGTAGTCGTTGTGGATCGACGCCTTGGTGCCGTCCTCGCGCACCAAGTTCACGGCGATGTGGATGTGGTCGTTGCCGGCCGCGGAGAGTCCGTGCCGCACCGCGACCCACCGGCAGCCGGCCTTGCCGGAGGCGGTGGTAAACCCCATCCGGTCGACGAACTGCTCGGCGATCGCCGCCCACCTCTCGTCGCTGAGCTGGCCTTCCTCGGCCCGCAGGCTCAGCGAGGCGTGCCAGACGTGGCCGCCGTTGACCTCGACACCGAACGCGGTGCGCGGCTCGTCGAGATCCTTGGCGATCGCCAGCGCGCTCGCGCGATCAAGCTCGGCGTCGCCGTAGAAGGTGAAGGTCGCCGAGTCGCCGGTCACCAGGTGCGGCTCGGTGTGCTCGTTGCGGCGTCCCTCGCCGGCGAGGTAGCTCAGCAGACCGCCCATCCGGTCCCCGCGGGTCACGTTCGGCATCATGAGTAGGCCAGCCGATCCACCGCCGCGCTGCCTCGAGGCCGCACGGTGATGCTGTCCTCGGGGACGCCGGCGGCTCTGATTCGCACGGTGCCGTGGATGAGCGGCCGGCACGCGGCCGCGGTGCGGGCCTCGATCGCCGCGCATGATCCGGCGGGCGCGGCGGCTCTCCCCGCGCCGCTGGTGCCCGATCCTCCCGTCGTCGACGAGGCCGGCGCCGATGAGGAGCGGGCGGGATGAGCGAGGTTCCCGAGTGGGAGGACGAGGCGGCGGCTGCGCCGCCGGCGAAGGGTCGGCCTGCACGGAGGCTGCCGCCCCCCACCTGGTGCCGCCGTTCAGGGCGACGACCCGCCCGCCCCTGCTGCGGCGCCGGCGCCGCAGCTGTTCTTCGGCTCCGTCGACGAGTTCGTGCGGGAGAAACTGCGCTACACCTACGCTCGTCGCGTCGGCCCGCAGGGTCCGAACCGCTGGGCTGCCGCGTGGTGGCGCTACCCGGAGGCGATCAGTCGCCTCGACGCGCTGTGGCGCGCGTGGGAGGCGCTGCGCCTCGAGGGCACCTTCGGCATGAGCGTGTGGTGGCGCGATCACGCGGACCATCACATGCGGATGCTCATGCCCCCGGAGGGGCCGTTCGCTTCATCCCGCGATCAGAACGGCGAGGGCGAGCCGCTGCCGTANNCCGTACACCCCGCCGCCGGCGGGGATGTTCGTCGACGTCCGTTCGCTGCCGGGCTGACCCCTCCCTACCTGCCGAGTGTTGCGCCGGCCTCGGGCTGTCAAGGGCTCGTCCGCGTCGCTGCGCGATGCCCCGTCGGGGCACCCTTGACAGCCCGAGCGATCCGGCGCGGTGTGCTGAGGAGGGGGATCATCGAGTTTTGGCCGAGATGTCAGGATCGCCGATTTCGAGACACTACTTAGGTGAGGGGCTCTACGCAGAGCCTCTGTCACGCCCCGATCTTGTGCTCCGCGAGGAGCAGCTGCACGGCCTCGCGCACGAGTTCGCTCTGCTTCTTGCCGGTCTGCTCCTCGAGGCGCTTGAACGCCGCGAAGTCGGCCTCGGGCAGTCGTCCCCGCACGGTGGGGGAGGCTCCCTTCGCGTGCTCGCCGAGTCGGGTGCGGCCGGCACGGCGCAGCACGGCGTCCAGCGCAGCCTCGCTGCCGTACTCGCGCAGCATCAGGGCGCGGCCATGCGCCGCGGCCGCGGCGCCGGTGGCTACGTTCGATACCTTCGGCATCGGCGTGGCGGGGTCGGTCAGTCGCGCGGCGAGCTCGTCGTAGTCGGTGTCCTTGGGGTCAGCCATTGGGGTTCTCCTCTCGATGCCGGCGGAACTTCGGGCCGAGATCCATTGCGTGGAACACGAGGGCTTCGCGCCCGTCTGTGAACACTTCCACCAGGATCTCTATTTCGCGGTCGGTCTGCGGGTGTGGACGGCCGATGTAGAGCCAGACTTCGCCGCCGCCGGCGCCGTTCTCCGGCAGTTTGCCGGTGTAGGTCGCGTGAACGATGGCGTGAACCTGGTCGTCGCGCGGGATGCCATGCTTCCCGGTTGAGTCGGTCCACCTCGGCGCCACGTCCTCATGCTACCATGTAGCCGTCATTGGTGGATACTAAATGTGTAGCCGATGACCGTCGTTATGTCAGAATATGAAAGTTCTCACCGATCGCTCGCTCTCCCCTGCGGAGCCCGCGGCGCGCTTGAGCGATCGCGCGCCGCGGGTCGACAGCCTCGAGTCAGGCCACGTTCCAGTGGAATCCCGTCGCCTGCTCGGAGCGCGTCCAGAGCTGCTGCATCACGGCCTTGTCGTAGGCGTACGGCTTCAGCGTTCCCTTGCCGACCGGCCCAACCCATTCGCGGCGTCCGGTCGGCCCGTACAGCGCGCGCTGCTCGAGGCCGTCCGCCGTGGCGCACATCACCTCCGGGTACGCGCCCTTCTCGGCCGACTGCACTAGCGGCGACAGCGTCATGAGGTAAAACGTGAACCGCATCGCGAGGCTCCCGCTCGTCTTGATGAGCGAGGTGGCGGACGATCCGGGGTGGCAGACGTAGACCTCGACGTTCTTACCGGCGGCCTTCACCCTGTCCTGCAGCTCATACGCGAACATCATCTGGGCCAGCTTGCTCTGGCTGTAGGCGCTGTTGGCGTTGTAGTCGTTGTCCCAGTTCATGTCGTCGAACTTGATCGTCTTGAGCCCCATCATGTAGCCGAGGCTGGCGACGACGACGATTCGCCCATGCGATTCGTCGATGCGGTCGAACAGCATCCCCGCCAGGACGAAGTGCCCGAAGTGGTTGGTGCCGAGCTGACTCTCGAAGCCGTCGACGGTGAGCTTCTGCGACGGCACCTGCGCGATCGCCGCGTTGCAGATCAGCGCGTCGATCCGAGGCACGGTCGCCAGGATCTCCTCCCCCGCCGCGCGCACGCTCGCGAGGTCGGCAAGTTCCATGCGCACGGAGCTCACGTCGGCATCCGTGCCGAACTCCTGCTTCAACCGACTGACGGCATCCGCGGACTTCTCGGCACTTCGGTTCAGCATCACGACCTTCGCCCCTTTGGAGAGCAGGATTCGCGTGGCCTCGTAGCCGGCGCCGGCGGTCGTGCCCGTGATCAGGTAGGTCTTGCCCTCCAGCGAGTCGAGGTGGTCGGGGGTCCAGCCGGGAAGGGCATCGATCGTGGTCATGTGATTCCTTTGCAGTGGGTCCAGGACAACGAGCGGATGGTTGCCCTGCGGGGTCGATGGCTATACGCTAAGCCTCAGCACGCGGCCATATATAGCGATTTCGCCGCGAATAGTTGCCTGTTTCCCTCAGATTGATTCCAGTGACCACCCACAATGCATCCGATCTCCGGACGGAGATCCGAGACCTGGTGGCTCGCCACGCCCCCGGCGACGGCGTCCACCAGACCCCTCTCGACGGGGTCCGGCTCTTCCGCGTCTCGTCGCCGGTCGAACGAGTTCCCGGCGTCTACGACCCGAGCGTGTGCGTCGTCGTGGCCGGCTCGAAGCACGCCTACCACGACAGCCGCACCCACACCTACGACCCCGACCATTACCTCTGCGCGACGATGCCGACCCCCCTCGAAGCCGAGGTTCCGGTCGCGACGACCGACGATCCCGTCCTCGGCGTCCTGATCGATCTGGAGAGCCGGACGATGGCGGAGCTGCTGATCGCGTTCCGGGCCGCGCGGCCTCGTTCACGTCGAGCGTCGGAGAAGCCGGCCGGACTGATTGTGGCCGACTGGGATCACCGCTTCGAGACGGCGCTGCTGCGCGCTCTCCAGCTTCTCGACGAGCCGGTGACTGTCGACATCCTCGGGCCGGGCCGCCTCCGCGAACTCCTCTACACCGTTCTCGACGGACCAGCGGGTGGCGCCGTTCTCGGTGCACTGGGTGGCCCGTCGCACGAGCTCACGAGCGTGCTGACGTACATGCGCAGCAACCTCGATCAGCCTCTCGCCATCGAAGACCTCGCCGAGCGGGCGGGAATGAGCCGGGCCGCGTTCGACCGGCACTTCAAGGCGACCACGAGCCTCTCCCCCCTCAAGTACCTCAAGTCGCTCCGACTCAACGACGCCGCCATGCTCATCACGAACGGTGCTGGCATCACGCGCGCCGCTGCGCGCGTCGGCTACACGAGCGCCTCGCAGTTCAGTCGCGAGTTCAAGAGCCATTTCGGCACCACCCCGCGCGACTGGGCCAACTCCGGCCGTCCCGTTGACGTCCAGGCCTCGGGCGAGAGCTGAACGGCGCGGCACACCCTCTCTGCGGTGAGAGAATGCCCTGTGCACTCCGACGACCCCATGCCCCCCAGTGGGATCGACCCCGCTGAACTCGAGATCACGCTGCGAGTCCTGGGCCAGCTCTCGAAGGTCGACCGCGAACACCCCGACTTCCAGACCGTGCGCCGAGCCACGGCGAAGTTCTTCAAGGACGCCAAGCGCGAGCGCAAGCTCGAGACGCGTGCCCGGATCCAGGAGCACGACCGCGCGGTCGTCGCCGCCACCGCCACCGGCGCCCCGGACCGGATCGATGACGAGACCCGCGGCATCCCGATCTCGACCGCGACGACCGCGCCGACCGCCGGAGTCCTGAAGAAGGCGCGCGCCTGCTACATCTGCAAGCAGGACTACACGCTCGTCGACGCCTTCTACCACCAGCTCTGCCCGAGCTGCGCGGCCATGAGCCACACCAAGCGCGACGCGCGCACCGACCTCACCGGCAAGCGCGCGCTGCTCACCGGCGGCCGCGCCAAGATCGGCATGTACATCGCGCTGCGTCTGCTGCGCGACGGCGCCCACACCACCATCACCACGCGCTTCCCGCGCGACGCGGTGCGCCGCTTCACCAGCCTCCCCGACTCGGCCGAGTGGATCGATCGACTCCGCGTCGTCGGCATCGACCTGCGCGACCCGTCCCAGGTGATCGGCCTCGCCGAGTCGGTCGCCGCCCAGGGACCGCTCGACATCCTGATCAACAACGCCGCGCAGACCGTGCGGCGCTCCCCCGGCGCCTACCAGCCGCTCGTGGATGCCGAACTCGCCCCGCTCCCGGACGGCCCGCTGCCCGAGTTGGAGACCTTCGGCCACACCAACGACCCGCACCCGCTCGCGCTCGCGCAGTCGGTGGCGGCGCATCCGATCCTCGCCGCGGCCGCTGCGAAGGCCGAGGAGCTCACTGAGGCGGCGCTCGCGGCCGGCTCCTCCTCGCTCGACCGGCTCGCAGCCGGCACGGCGATCGACGCCGGCGGGCTCGTGCCCGATCTCGCGCACATCAACTCGTGGACGCAGAGCGTCGACAACGTGGAGCCTCTCGAGATGATCGAGGTGCAGCTCGCCAACGAGACGGCGCCGTTCATTCTCATCTCGAAGCTGCGCGCCTCGCTCGCGGCCTCCCCCGCGCGACGCACCTACGTCGTCAACGTGAGCGCCATGGAGGGAGTGTTCGGCCGCGGGTACAAGGGGCCCGGCCACCCGCACACCAACATGGCCAAGGCCGCCGTGAACATGCTCACGCGCACGAGCGCGCGCGAGATGTTCGAGAGCGACCGGATCCTGATGACCAGCGTCGACACCGGCTGGATCACCGATGAACGGCCGCACCCGACCAAGGTGCGGCTCGCCGAGGAGGGATTCCATGCTCCGCTTGATCTGGTCGATGGCGCCGCGCGCGTGTACGACCCGATCGTGCGCGGCGAGGCCGGCGAAGATCTGTTCGGCGTCTTCTTGAAGGACTACTCCCCCGGTTCCTGGTAACCCGGCTCCCCCACAGCGTCGCGACAGAGAGAAGAACGATGATTCAGCACACCGTGGCCTTTCGCCTGATTCACCCGCGAGGAAGCGAAGCAGAGGCGGACTTCCTGGCCGCCGGGCGCCGCGTCCTCGCCTCGATCCCGGGAGTCGAGGACTTCGCCCTCTCGGAGCAGGTCGGCAAGAAGTCGCCGCTGACCTGGCATTTCTCCATGCTCTTCGCCGATGAGGCCACCTACGCGGCCTACAACGACCACCCGGATCACCTGCACTTCGTCGAGTCCCGCTGGCTTCCCGAGGTCGCCGAGTTCCAAGAGTGGGATTTGGTCGAGGTCTTGTGACCCGTCACCTCAGATTCACGCGAATCGAGTAGTTCTCAGTCAATCCGGCGTGCTTGACTGGTCGCGTGACTCACGCTGATCCGCCGCCGCCCTCGCGGAATCCGACGCCCGCGGCCGCGGCGCCGCCTCCGCCCACGCTCACGGGCGTCTCCGCGGAGATGGACACCGTCAGCTCCGCTCCGCCGCGACGCCCGCGCCGCGCCCGCGGCTGGATAATCGCGCTCGCGATCCTCCTGGTGGCGGCGCTCAGCAGCCTCGCCTATCTCGCGGTCCAGTTCTTCGACGCGCAGGATCAGGTCGCCGAGCAGCAGGACGAGATCGGCGAGCTCAACGACCTCCTCGACAACAAGGAGGTGTTCGGCGCCGCCATGGACGAGCTCATGGACACCGCGCTCGCGCTCGACGGCGCCCAGATGGCCGAACTGGTCCCCTTCGACGAATACGAGCGGGTCGCCGCAACCGCGTGGGCGAACCGCCGATCCCCCGCGATGGTCGCTCAGCACACCGAGCAGATCCGCGGCTACACGGCCGAGCTGGGCGAGATTCTGAGCGCGGCGGAGGCGGAAGCGGCGAAGAATTCGACCGGCACGACGGCGGAGCGCGTGCTCGACGAGGTGAGCGACGGCTTCGCCCGGCTCGCCTACGACAACGCCGACAAGCTGTGTGAACAGGACGTCATCGGCTGCGTCACCGGCGCTGACCCGTATGTCGTTCACCTCGATCGCGCCGACCTGGAGCACCCCTCGGTGGACGATTGGGGTCGCGAGTTGGTCACGCTCCACGAGTACGCCCACGTGCTGCAGTTCACCAACCCCGAGGCCACCGAGACCGCCCTGGAGAGCTTCGGCGACGATTGGGAGTTCATGGCGGACTGCTATGCCCTCGACGCGATGGGCAGCTGGACCCTCGACCGCCGCGTCTGGACGAGCGCGTACCAGTACTGGGACGTCAGCTACGGCTACGGCCGAGTGTGCGACGCGAGCCAGCGCAAGGTCATCAACCAGTGGATCGACGAGCTGGGCGTGGAGTACCGCACCGTCTCGCAGTAGTCCCCGCCTAGTCCGTTCCGGAGTCGAAGGCGGCGCCCTCGTTCGCGGCGTCGGTCGCGCGCTCGAGCTCGTCCTCCGCCTTAGAGTGCTCCTCCGCGGGGTCGAGGATGTCGGCCGCATTGCCCGATTCGAGTCGCCCGACGAGGTCGCCGGTCGGTCCCCCGATGAGCCCCGCGGCCGCGTACTGCTCGAGGCGCGCACGCGAGTCGGCGATGTCGAGATTGCGCATGGTGAGCTGGCCGATGCGGTCGTCGGGGCCGAAGGCGGCATCCCCCACCCGCTCCATCGACAGCTTGCCGGGGTGGTAGCTGAGCGCCGGCCCGGTCGTGTCGAGGATCGTGTAGTCGTCGCCGCGGCGCAGACGCAGCGTGACCTCGCCGGTGACCGCCGAGCCCACCCAGCGCTGCAGCGACTCGCGCAGCATGAGCGACTGCGGGTCGAGCCAGCGGCCCTCGTACATCAGACGCCCGAGTCGCCGCCCCTCGTTGTGGTAGTTGGCGACGGTGTCCTCGTTGTGGATCGCGTTGAGCAGCCGCTCGTAGGTGATGTGCAGCAGCGCCATGCCGGGCGCCTCGTAGATGCCGCGGCTCTTCGCCTCGATGATCCGGTTCTCGATCTGGTCCGAGACGCCGAGTCCGTGGCGTCCGCCGATCGCGTTCGCCTCCAGGACCAGTGCGACGGGGTCGGTGAACTCGACGCCGTTGATGGCGACCGGCCGTCCCGCCTCGAACCGCACCGAGACCTCCTCGGTCGCGATCTCGACGTCCTCACGCCAGGACGCGACACCCATGATCGGCTCGACGATGTCGAGACCCGAGCTGAGCTCCTCGAGGTTCTTCGCCTCGTGGGTGGCGCCCCAGATGTTGGCGTCGGTCGAGTAGGCCTTCTCGGTGGCGTCGCGATACGGGAAGCCGCGGGCGACGAGCCACTCGCTCATCTCGGTGCGTCCGCCGAGTTCGCTCACGAACTCGCTGTCGAGCCACGGCTTGTAGATGCGCAGCTTCGGGTTGGCGAGCAGGCCGTAGCGGTAGAAGCGCTCGATGTCGTTGCCCTTGTAGGTGGAGCCGTCGCCCCAGATGTCGACGCCGTCCTCCTTCATGGCGCGCACGAGCATGGTGCCGGTCACGGCGCGACCGAGCGGAGTCGTGTTGAAGTACGTCTTGCCGCCGGAGCGGATGTGGAAGGCGCCGCACTGGAGCGCGACGAGGCCCTCCTCGACGAGCGAGGTCTTGGCGTCGACGAGGCGCGCGAGCTCGGCGCCGTACTCCCCTGCGCGGCTCGGCACCGCGTCGATGTCGGGCTCGTCGTACTGGCCGATGTCGGCGGTGTACGTGCAGGGGACGGCACCCTTCTCACGCATCCACGCCACGGCGCACGACGTGTCGAGCCCTCCCGAAAACGCGATGCCAACTCGCTCACCGATGGGGAGACTGCTCAGAACCTTCGACATACCTCCAGCCTAGATTGCGCCAGAGGTCGCGCGTGCACACCGAGCGCGCTCGCGGGTGTCAGCGCCCGTCGCGGGTCGCCGCCGCCCAGTCGTCGAGCTTCGCGGTCGCCGCCCCCGAGTCGATGGTCGCCGCGGCGACCGCGATCTTCTCGGCGAAGCGCTCGCGGATGTCGCGCTGGACCTGCGCGGGATCCCGCGCCAGCTCCCACGACACCAGTCCCGCGGCCGCGTTCAGCACGACGATGTCGCGCACCGGTCCCGACTCGCCCGCCAGCACGGCGCGGGCGATGGCGGCGTTGTGAGCCGCATCCCCGCCCTTCAGGTCGTCGATGCGCGCGCGCGCGATGCCCAGGTCGGCAGGATCGAGGTCGTGCTCGTGCACCTCCCCCCGCGTCACCTCCCACAGATGACTGTGGCCTGTCGTCGTCAGCTCGTCGAGGCCGTCGTCGCCACGGAACACGAGGGCGGTCGCGCCGCGCGTGCGGAAGACTCCGACGAACAGCGGGACCTTCGCCAGGTCGGCGACACCGACCGCGGAGGCCTCGGGGCGCGCGGGGTTGCACAGCGGCCCGAGGAAGTTGAACACCGTCGGGATGCCGAGCTCGGCGCGGGTCGGCCCCGCGTGGCGGAAGCCCGGGTGGAACATGGCCGCGAAGGCAAAGCCGATGCCCTGCTCACGGAAGATCTCCGCGACCCGCGCCGCGTCGATCGTGAGGTCCACCCCGAGGGCGGCCAGCACATCCGAGGAGCCGGAGGCCGAGCTCGCCGCCTTGTTCCCATGCTTCAAGACCTTCGCGCCGGACGCCGCAGCGACAATCGACGACATCGTCGAGACGTTCACCGTGCCGAAGCGGTCGCCGCCCGTCCCGACGATGTCCAGAGCGAGAGGCTCGATGTCGATGGGGGCGGCATTCGCCAGGATCGCGTCACGGAAACCCACGATCTCATCGACCGTCTCGCCCTTGGCGCGCAGCGCGACCAGGAAACCGGCGAGCTGGGCGGGGGTGCAGCGCCCCGCCATCACCTCCTCCATCGCCCAGGTGGCGTCGGCGATCGAGAGGTCTTCGCGGGCAAGAAGCCGGGTGATCAGGGTCGGCCAGGACGATTCGGTGGGCATGGCCAGCATCGTACCGGCGCAAACAAAGGAAAATTTCAGCGAAGTTGCCCCCGACAGGCCCCTGGATGGGAAAACGCCGGGAACGATATCGGCCATAATGGTCGGGTGACTAGTTCGTCTGTTTCCAGCCCGCCCGCCATGACGGCGATCAACCGGCCGAACACCGCTCAGGTCGGCACGATCGTGTGGCTGGGCAGCGAGGTCATGTTCTTCGCTGGCCTGTTCGCCATCTACTTCACGCTGCGCTCGGTGTCGCCCGAGCTGTGGGCGGAGCAGTCGGACAAGCTCAACATCACCTTCTCGCTGATCAACACGATCATCCTCGTGTCGTCGTCGTTCACCTGCCAGGCCGGCGTCTTCGCCGCCGAGCGCCTGCAGGCCCGCCGCACCGGCGGCCCCTGGCAGTTCTGGAAGTGGGGCACGGTCGAGTGGTTCTACGCCACGTTCGTGCTCGGCGCGATCTTCATCGTCGGCCAGGTCTACGAGTACGCCCAGCTCGTCACCGAGCACATCGGATTCCAGACCGACTCGTACAGCTCGGCCTTCTACTTCGCGACCGGATTCCACGGTCTGCACGTGACCGGCGGTCTCATCGCCTTCCTCCTCGTGATCGGCCGCATCTTCGCGGCCAAGCACTTCACGCACAAGGAAGCCGGGAGCGCGATCGTCGTGTCGTACTACTGGCACTTCGTTGACGTGGTGTGGATCGGCCTGTTCCTCGTCATCTACGTCCTCCGCTAAACCGCCGACTCGACCTGCCCAGAACGGAACGCACCGCAATCATGGCGAACTCCGCATCCGCCCCGCTCCGCCGCACCCGCGCCACGGGTCGCCGCTCCCCGCTCGCCTCCGTGGCGCTGCTCGTGATCGGCCTCGTTGCGACCGGTGGCGCCTACGCGGCCTTCACGTCCAGCGCGACCGCGCAGTCCACCGCGTCGGTGGAAGCACTCGTCAACGAGGGCGAGAAGCTCTTCATCGCCAACTGCGCCAGCTGCCACGGCCTGAGCGCCGAGGGAACCGACAACGCGCCGACCCTGATCGGCGTGGGCGCCGCTTCCGTCGACTTCCAGGTCGGCACCGGCCGCATGCCGATGGCCGCGAGCGGCCCGCAGGCCGAGGTCAAGCCGGTTCAGTTCACCGATGAGCAGATCGCCGCGCTCGCCGCGTACGCCGCGAGCCTCGCCCCGGGCCCGTCGATCCCCTCGGCCGAATATCTCACGGGCGAGGGCGACGTCGCGAACGGCGCCGAGCTCTTCCGAATCAACTGCGCCATGTGCCACAACGTGGCCGGCGCCGGCGGTGCGCTCACCGAGGGCAAGTACGCCCCCAGCCTGCAGGACATCGACCCCGTCCACGTCTACGAGGCGATGGTGACCGGTCCGCAGAACATGCCCGTGTTCAGCGACCTCAACATCACCCCCGAGGACAAGGCCGACATCATCTCGTACCTCGCCTACCTCGACGACAACCCGTCGGCCGGTGGGCTCAACCTCGGCAGCCTGGGCCCGGTCTCCGAGGGCCTGTTTGTCTGGATCTTCGTGCTGGGTTCCATCGTCGCGATCACCGTGTGGCTGACCGCACGCTCCAACTAGCGACCAACCGCACACGAACTCGCACTACGAAAGGGAAACGCATGGCAGAGCAGGACAGCGCCGATACCGGCACCGCTGTCGAGAAGCACGAGGCGCCCACGGCGGCCTCCGGGACTGCCGTCGTCAGCTCGGACCGCGTGGAGAACCCCGGCTTCGAGCCGCACCGCCCGCGTGTCTCCGACCTCTCGCCCGAGAAGGAGAAGCAGAACGAGCGCCGCGTCGCCGGCCTGTTCTTCGCCTCGATGATCGGAGCCGTCGGATCGATCGTCGCGTACATCGCCATCCCGTTCGAGGCCGGCGACCCTGCCTCGGTGCAGCTCAGCAACATGCTGATCGGCCTCGGCATCGCGCTGTCGATGCTCGGCATCGGCTTCGGTGCGATCCACTGGGCGAAGTCGCTCATGGCCAACGAGCACGCGGTCGAGCAGCGGCACCCGGTGCGCGGCACCGAGGAGACGCGCGCCCGCGCGGTGGAGATCTTCCAGCTCGGCAACAAGGAGTCCGGCTTCACCCGCCGCAAGCTCATCCGCAACTCGCTCATCGGCGCGCTGGCGATCTTCCCGCTGCCCGCCGTGGTGCTCTTCCGCGGCCTGGCTCCGGATGAGGACCCAGTCGAGCTGTTCAAGCACACCATGTGGGATGAGGGCGTGCGCCTGACGCGCGACCCCGACGGCACGCCGATCAGGGCCGCCGATGTGACCATCGGCTCCGCCTTCCACGTGATCCCCGAGGGCCTCAACGAGTCCTCGCACAAGCTCGAGGAGAAGGCCAAGGCGGCCGTGCTTCTCATGCGCCTCAAGCCCGAGGACCTCACGGTCTCCACGGGTCGCGAGGACTGGAACTACCAGGGCATCGTCGCGTACTCGAAGATCTGCACCCACGTCGGCTGCCCGGTCGCGCTCTACGAGCAGCAGACCCACCACCTGCTGTGCCCGTGCCACCAGTCGCAGTTCGACATCAAGCGCGAAGCCGAGGTCATCTTCGGCCCGGCCAAGCGTGCGCTTCCGCAACTGCCCATCACCGTTGACGCCGAGGGCTACCTGGTCGCGCGCAGCGACTTCACCGAGCCCGTTGGCCCGAGCTTCTGGGAGCGCTCGCTGTGACCGTCCAGACCGAATCCCCCGCGACCACGAGCGAGGCGCAGACACCCGGCACCGGGATGCGCTTCACCAACTGGGCTGCGAACTACATCGACGAGCGCACCAGCATCTCGGGCGCCGTCAAGGAGTTCGGCCGCAAGGTCTTCCCCGACCACTGGTCGTTCGAACTCGGCCAGGTCGCGCTCTACAGCTTCGTCACGATCCTGATCTCGGGAACCTTCCTGACGTTCTTCTTCCAGGCGTCGATGGCCGAGGTCCACTACGACGGCTCGTACGTTCCGCTCAAGGGCCTCGAGATGTCGGCGGCCATGGCGTCGACGCTCGACATCAGCTTCGACATCCGCGGTGGCCTTCTGATGCGTCAGATCCACCACTGGGCTGCGCTGCTGTTCGTCGCCGCGATCGGCCTGCACATGCTCCGCGTGTTCTTCACTGGCGCGTTCCGCAAGCCGCGCGAGATCAACTGGGTGATCGGCTTCGTGCTGTTCATCCTCGCGATGGGTGAGGGCTTCACCGGCTACTCGCTCCCCGACGACCTGCTCTCGGGCAACGGCCTGCGCATCATCGACGGCCTGCTCAAGGGAATCCCGATCGTCGGAACCTGGATCTCGTACCTGCTGTTCGGCGGCGAGTTCCCCGGCTTCGACATCGTCGGGCGCCTCTACGTGCTGCACATCCTGATCCTTCCGGCGATCCTGGTTGCCGCACTTGGCGTGCACCTGATCCTCGTGGTGGTCAACAAGCACACGCAGTTCGCTCGCCCCGGCAGCACCAACGACAACGTCGTCGGCGAGCCGATCATGCCCGTGTACGCGGCCAAGGGTGCCGGGTTCTTCTTCATCATCTTCGGCGTGATCGCCCTCACGGCCTCGTTGGTGACGATCAACCCGATCTGGAACTACGGTCCGTATGACCCCTCCCCCGTCTCGGCGGGTACGCAGCCCGACTGGTACATCGGCTTCGCCGATGGCGCTCTGCGCCTCGTGCCGCCGGGGTGGGAGTTCGTGATCTTCGGCTTCACGCTGTCGCTCAACATCCTCGTGCCGGTGCTGGTGATGGTCGTCTTCATCGTCCTGGTCATGCTCTACCCGTTCTTCGAGGCCTGGGTGACCGGCGACAAGCGCGAGCACCACATCACGCAGCGTCCGCGCAACGCCCCGACCCGCACCGCGATCGGCGCCGCCGGCGTGACGTTCTACGCCGTCATGTGGGCCGCCGCGAGCTCCGACCTCATCGCCACGCACTTCAAGCTGTCGATCGAGTCGGTCACCTACGCCCTGCAGGCTCTGCTGATCCTCGGCCCGATCGTCGCCTACATCGTGACGAAGCGGATCTGCCTCGGACTGCAGAAGAAGGATCGCGAGATCGCGCTGCACGGTTTCGAGTCCGGACGGATCGTCCGCCTGCCCGGCGGCGAGTACGTCGAGGTGCACGAGCAGCTCTCGGACTACGAGCGCTGGAAGCTCGTCAGCTACGACGACTACCAGCCGCTCATGCTCCGCCCGAACAAGCGCGGCAAGATCACGGTGAGCGAGCGTGCTCGCGCCGCGGTGTCGCGCTGGTTCTTCGAAGACCGCATCGCGCCGGTCTCGAAGAGCGAGATCGAGGCCTCGAAGCACCACTGATCCGCATCGCGAACGACGCCCGCGCGCTCCTCACGGAGCCGCGGGCGTTGTCGTCTGCGGGGCCTCGGTCTCGCCTGCGACGCGGACGTCCGCGTGCGCACGCCCTCCGCCGGTGCTCCCCCAGGCGCAGCGGCCCGGGTCGCTGACAGCGCGACCCGCTTGGACGCAGCAGCGACGCCGAGCCGCGGCAGCGCGCCACGTGACCGCGGCAGTGAAGCCCGGGCGCGCCCGCGCCAGTTGTGTGCAGGTGCTGTGGGCGGCGCGCGCTGCGAGATCACCGCTGAGGTCAGCGCGGAGCACCCGCTCCCCGCACCAGGTCACTGGGCTCACTGAGCTCACTGCGCCGTAGGGGCAAGACCTCTGTGCGGCCGCGGGGCTGGAGCCTAGAAGAACCGCCGCATGTACTCGGCGCTCTCGTGGAAGCCGAGACGGTCGTAGAAGCCGCCCGCGCGCCGACTCGCGACCGTGAGCTGGGTGACGCCCCGCTCGGCACAGGCGGCCTCCACGGCGCGCACGAGCGCGGTGCCGTGGTCGCGACCCCGCGCCTGCTCGTCGACGACGATCTCCTGCAGCTGGGCCGACGGGCCGTTGGTGGACAGCAGCGGCACGACGGTCGTCAGGGCGTAGCCCTCGACGTCCCCCTCCTCGCCCGTGGCGACCAGCAGGATGACCGGATCCTCACCCGAGAAATAGCGGTCCCAGGTCTGGTCGAACGCGCCGCGTTCCAGCGGAATGGCGTGCGACAGCTGACCGACGAGCCGAAAGACGGACTCGCGGTCTTCGTTGACGGCGACGCGGATCATGGGGTCCTAGCGGGCGAAGTTTCCGCGGTAGTACTCGTAGTTCCATCCGACGATGCCGATCACGGCGATCGGTCCGCCGATGAGAGCGATCCAGACGCCCACCGCGAGACCGAGGAACACCAGCGCGACACCGACTGACAGCACCAGCGGCCACCAGCTCCAGGGGCTGAAGTGACCCATCTCCGGGTCGGCGTCGTCGATGAGAGCGTCGTCGCGGTCTTCGGGCAGCTCGCCGCCCGTCGACTTGCGAAGAAGCCCCACATAGAAGGCCAGGAACGTCGCCAGGATCGACGACAGGGTGAGCCCCACCGTGCCGACCCACTCGGGCTGGGCGGCGAGCTCGGCGTTCGTGCCGGGGCCGACGATCTGCGGGGCCGAGGCATCCGCCATCGTCCACAGGGCGTAGACGACCGCCGAGATGCCGAAGAACAGGCTCAGCAGCCAGAAGATCGCGTAATTGGCGCGCATGGGTTACTTGACCTTCCCGTCAGCAACGTCGATCACCGGGGCGTCGGGGGCGTCCTTCGCCGGCCCGACACCGAGAGCCACACCCACCTCGGGGTGGTGCAGGTCGAATGCCGGAGACTCGGAACGAATCCGCGGGATCGAGGTGAAGTTGTGGCGCGGCGGCGGGCACGAGGTCGCCCACTCGAGCGACCGGGAGTTGCCCCACGGGTCGTCGACGGTGACCTTCGGCGCCTTGCGGGCCGTGATCCACACGTTGTAGGCGAACGGCAGCATCGAGGCGGCGAGCAGGAACGCGCCGATCGTCGAGACCTCGTTCATCCAGGTGAAGCCATCCTCGGGCAGATACGACGCATAGCGTCGCGGCATACCTTCAACACCGAGCCAGTGCTGAACAAGGAAGGTCGTGTGGAAGCCGATGAACAGCAGCCAGAAGTGAATCTTGCCGAGGCGCTCGTTGAGCATCTTCCCCGTCCACTTCGGCCACCAGAAGTAGAAGCCGCTGAACATGGCGAACACGACCGTGCCGAAGACGACGTAGTGGAAGTGCGCGACGACGAAGTAGGAGTCCGAGACGTGGAAGTCGAGCGGCGGGCTCGCCAGGATGACGCCCGTCAGACCACCGAAGGTGAAGGTGACGAGGAAGCCCAGGGCCCAGATCATCGGGGTCTCGTAGGTCACAGATCCGCGCCACATGGTGCCGACCCAGTTGAAGATCTTCACACCCGTCGGCACGGCGATGAGCATCGTCATCAGGGCGAACCAGGGCAGAAGGACCGAACCGGTGACGTACATGTGGTGCGCCCAGACCGTGACCGACAGCGCCGCGATGGCGATCGTCGCGTAGACGAGCGTCTTGTAGCCGAAGATCGGCTTGCGGCTGAAGACCGGAAGCACCTCGCTCACGATGCCGAAGAACGGCAGCGCGATGATGTACACCTCAGGATGTCCGAAGAACCAGAACAGGTGCTGCCAGAGGATCGTTCCGCCGTTCGCGGGATCCAGCAGATGGGACTCGAACACGCGGTCGGCACCGAGGGCGAAGAGCCCCGCCGCGAGGACGGGGAACGCGAGGAGCACCAGGATCGAGGTGACGAGCGTGTTCCAGGTGAAGATCGGCATCCGGAACATCGTCATGCCGGGCGCACGCATCGTGATGATCGTGGTGATGAAGTTGACGGCACCGAGGATCGTTCCGAAACCGCTGAGCGCGAGGCCGAAGACCCAGAGGTTTCCACCGAGACCCGGGCTGAAGGTCGTGCTCGACAGCGGCGTGTAGGCCGTCCAGCCGAAGCCCGCCGCACCCTGCGGGGTGAAGAAGCCGGCGACCGCGATGAGCGAGCCGAAGCTGTAGAACCAGTATGCGAGCGCGTTCAGTCGCGGGAACGCGACGTCAGGCGCGCCGATCTGCAGCGGCATCACGACGTTGGCGAAACCGGCGAACAGCGGCGTCGCGAACATCAGCAGCATGATCGTGCCGTGCATGGTGAACAGCTGGTTGTACTGCTCGTTTGACTGCACCAGGTCGACCCCGGGCGTGAAGAGCTCAGCGCGGATGACGAGCGCGAGCACGCCGCCGATCAGGAAGTAGATGAACGAGGTGATCAGGTACAGGTACCCGATCGTCTTGTGGTCGGTGGTGGTGATCCACTTGACGAAGACGTTGCCCTTGCGCTCGACAGAAGGCGTTCCGACCGTCGACGTCGGAGTTGCAGTCGCGGTGCTCATCAGGACTCGTCCTCGCTCGTTCCGCCGGTGCCCGGCAGGTTCTGGTTGACGTTCAGCTCGTCGCCAAGGCGACCTTCGAAGCCCTCATCGCGGAGCGACTCGATGTACGCGTCGTACTCGGCCTGCGACACGACCTTCACCTGGAAGAGCATGTCGGCGTGATACTCGCCGCAGAGCTCGGCGCACTTGCCGGCGTACGTGCCCTCCTTCTCGGGGACGAAGTACATGTAGTTCGTCTTGGCCGGGATCATGTCCTTCTTGTACAGGAAGTCGACGACCCAGAAGGAGTGCGCGACGTCGCGCGACTCGATGTTGAGCTCCACCTTCTGGCCGACTGGCAGGTACAGCGCCGGAAGCTGCGACTCGTCGAGGCTGCCGTCCAGGTTGAGGCGGTCCTGCGCCTGGATGCCCGCCGAGTACACGTTCTCGTCGAGGTAGTTGAAGTCCCAGGCCCAGCGCTTGCCGTAGACCTCGATCAGGACATCGGGGTCGCCCGGGTCGGTCTCGATCGAGACCTGCTCGCGCACCGTGAAGGCGAAGAAGCCGAGCACGAGGATGAGCGGGACGACGGTGAAGAAGATCTCGATCGGCATGTTGTAGCGCAGCTGCGCCGGCATGCCGGTCTGCCCCTTGCGGCGACGGTAGGCCACGGCCGCCCAGATGATGAGCGCCCAGGTGATCAGACCGACGACGAGCAGCACGATCCAGGAGTTCACCCAGAGGTTGATGATCCCCTCGGTGTGGTTCGTGACGTCAGGACCACCGGGCAGAAAGCCCTGGACCTGCTCTTGCGTACATCCGGCGAGTACCAGCATTGCGGCACCCCCGATGGGCAGTGCGGCCCAGCGGGCCAGACGGGATCGGCCAAGCCGACGCGGGGAGCGATGGGAGCGCACCTGGAACCTCTCGGAATTGCGACGCATGTTCGAAGTCATCCTAGCAATGCGACGGGCCCCGAACTTTCCGTCCGGGGCCCGTGGCGCGTCATTTATTGCGCTTCTTTTGCGCGAAAGGCGATCAGTGGAAGCTGTCTCCGCAGGCGCAGCTGCCCGAAGCGTTGGGATTGTCGATCGTGAAGCCCTGCTTCTGGATCGAGTCCTCGAAATCGATCGAGGCTCCGTCGAGGTAGGGCACACTCATCTTGTCGACGACCACCTCGACGCCGTCGAAGTCGCGCGTCGCGTCGCCGTCGAGCAGGCGCTCGTCGAAGTAGAGCTGGTAGATCAGCCCCGAGCAGCCCCCGGGCTGAACAGCCACGCGCAGCCGCAGGTCGTCTCGACCCTCCTGCTCGAGCAGGGCGCGCACCTTGGAGGCGGCCACGTCGGTGAGGGCGACGCCGTGAGCCGACGGCTCGGCGTCATTCGTCGCAGCAGCGGTCGTCGTGTCGGCGGTCGTCGTGTCGGTCATGGGCGCCATTCTACGCGGCGTCGCTGGCCGAGCGCTGATCCAAGCGTGACAGCAGCAGCGCCTCGGCCAGGATCGCTCGACGGAAGGTCGGCATGTGCAGCGACTCATTGGGGCTGTGCGCGCGCGAGTCCGGATCCTCGACGCCGGTGACCAGGATCTGCGCTTCGGGGAAGACCTCCACCAGCTCGGCGATGAACGGAATCGATCCGCCCACGCCCATCTGCACGGGCTCGGTCCCGTAGGCCTCCTCCATCACCTCGAGGGCATCGGCGACGGCCCAGCCGCTGGCGTCGACGAGGAACGGCTCGCCGCCCTCGATCTCTCCGAACTCGAGCGTCGCGCCGAACGCGGCGTTCGCCTGCAGATGCGCGATGAGCGCCTCGCGCGCCTCCGCAACGCTCTGCCCGGGTGCGACCCGGGCGCTCACGCGGACGCGCACCGACGGAACAAGCGTGTTCGAGGCGTTGCGCACCGACGGTGCGTCGATGCCGGTGACCGTGATCGACGGCTGATCCCAGATGCGCGACAGGATCGTGCCGGTGCCGACCGGCCGTGCGCCCTCGCGCAGCCCGGTCTCGGCGCGCAGGCGCGCCTCGTCGTAATCGGGCGTCGCCGCGTCGCGGCTGCGAAGCCCCGGAACGGCGACCGAGCCGTTCTCGTCCCACAGCGAGTCGAGCGTGCGGATCGCCGCGAGCATCGCGTCGGGCACCGCTCCCCCGAACATGCCCGAGTGCGAGGCGTGGTCGAGGGTCGTCACGGTGAGGTTGAAGAACACGGCGCCTCGCAGTCCGACCGTGAGTGCCGGGGTGTCGAGATCCCAGTTCCCCGAGTCGGCGACGATGATCACGTCGGCGGAGAGCGCGTCCCGGTGCTCGTCGAGGAAGGCGGAGAACGAGGGCGAGCCGAACTCCTCCTCGCCTTCGACGAACAGCACGAGACCGAGATCGAGGTCAGCGCCGCTCGCCGCGGTGAGGGCGCGGATCGCCGCGAGGTGACTCAGCACCCCGGCCTTGTCATCGGCGGCGCCACGGGCGTAGAGCCGGTCGCCGCGCAGGGTCGGCTCGAACGGCTCCGAGTCCCAGACCTCCGGGTCGCCCTCGGGCTGCACGTCGTGGTGCGCGTAGAGCATCACCGTCGGACGGCCGTCCCGGGCGGCCCGAGTGGCGAGCACGGCCGGCTTGCCCCGTCGGTCGGTTCCCGGAATCGGAGCATCGAACACATCGACCTCATCGAAGACACCGGTCTCGCGCGCCAGCTCGGCGACCCGCGCCGCGCTGCGTCGGACGTGCTCGACATCGAAGCCGTCCCAGGAGACGGAGGGAATGCGCACCAGATCGGAGAGCTCGGCGATCGCGCGCGGAAGGCCGGCATCCACCGCCTCGCGCAGGGCGTCGGCGAGCGAAGATGCGGGTGCGGAGGAGTCGGAAGCCATGCGGCTAATCTTAAGCAGACCCCGAGAGCAAGGAACCCCCGTGGCCAAGACCCCGCAGACACCGCAAGAGGACGACGACGAGCTCGCCGTCGGCAAGGGGCGCCCGACGCCCACGCGTGCGGAGCGCGAAGCGGCTCGCAAGCGTCCCCTCGTGCCCAACGACCGCCGCGCCGCCTCCAAGGAGCGTCGCGAGCGTCTCAACGCGCAGCGCGAGCGCGCCCGCATCGGCATGGCCAACGGGGAGGAGCGCTTCCTGCCCCTGCGCGACAAGGGACCGCAGAAGAAGTTCGTGCGTGACTACGTCGATGCGCGGTTCAGCCCGGGCGAGATCATGCTGCCGCTCGTGGCGCTCTTCCTGGTGATCTCGTTCATCCCCTACGCGGGCGTCGCCGAGTACGGCATCCTCGCCGTCTGGGCGTTCTTCTTCCTGGTCATCATCGACAGCGTGCTGATGGGCGCGCGCCTCAAGAAGCGTCTCGGCGAGAAGTTCGGCGAGAGCAAGGTCGAGAAGGGCTACCGCTGGTACGCCGCCATGCGGGCCCTGCAGATGCGCCCGCTGCGCCTCCCGAAGCCGCAGGTGAAGCGCGGCGACGAGGTCAAGTAGCGTTCGGGCCCCCGCGCGACGTCAGTCGAAGGTCGCGATCAGCTCACGCGTGATCTGCCGCGCCCACAAAGGACCGCGGTAGAGGAATCCGGTGTAGCCCTGCACCAGCGTCGCGCCCGCGTCGAGCCGTTCGCGCACGTCGCGACCGGTCTCCACGCCGCCGACCGAGATCAGGCAGCGGTCCGCCGGGAGCGCCGCCCGCACGATGCGCAGCACCTCGAGCGAGCGCGCCGCGAGCGGTGCGCCGGAGAGTCCACCCGCGCCGATCTCGGTGATGCGCGCCTGATCGGTGACGAGGCCGTCACGCGAGAGGGTCGTGTTGGTCGCGATCACCCCGGCCAGGTCGAGTTCGACACTCAGCTCGGCGATGCGGCGAGCCTGCTCGTCGGTCACGTCGGGCGCGATCTTCACCAGCACCGGGGTCTCCCCTGCGGCCGCGCGCACCTCGGTGAGGAGCGGCGCGAGCTGATCCAGCTCCTGCAGCCCGCGAAGACCGGGTGTGTTCGGCGAGCTGACGTTGACGACGAGGTAATCGGCGCGCGACGCCAGGATGCGCGTGCTCTCCAGGTAGTCGGCCGTCGCGTTCTCCACCTCGACGATGCGCGACTTGCCGATGTTGACACCGATCACCGGGCGGCGTCGGCGGCGCCGTTCGCGTTCGAGCCGAGGCGCCGCGGCGGCCGCGCCGCCGTTGTTGAAGCCCATTCGGTTGATGACGGCGCGGTCGGGAATCAGACGGAACAGTCGCGGTTTCGTGTTGCCGGGCTGCGCGTGCGCGGTGAGGGTGCCGACCTCGACGTGGCCGAATCCGAGCTGGCCCAGACCGCGGATCCCCCGGGCGTCCTTGTCGAAGCCCGCGGCGAGTCCGAACGGCGTGTCGAACTCGAGTCCGAGCGCCTGCACGCGCAGACGCGCGTCGCGCGAGCCGGTGCGCGACAGCAGCGCGCCGAGCCCCACGAAAGGCAGCGCGCGGATCACCACGAAAGCGAGGTGGTGGGCGAATTCGGGGTCGAGGCGCGCGAGAACGACGCGGAAGAGAGTGCGGTACATACCGCTGTCAGGCTATCGCTGTTCGGTGCCCGCCGACGCGCTCGCGGCGCCGTCGGCCGGCGTGCCGTCCGGCTGCTGAGAGCTGGCGCGCTCGACGCGCAGCAGCGTGATCGCCGTCTCGAAATCGTCGAGCGAGTCGAAGGCCTGGTAGACGCTCGCGAAGCGCAGATAGGCGACCTCGTCGAGCTCGCGCAGCGGCGGAAGCGTCGCCAGCCCGATGTCGTTCGCATCGACCTGAGAGACGCCCGTCGCGCGGATCGTCTCCTCGACCGTCTGAGCCAGCAGGGCGAGCTGCGCGTCGGTGACCGGGCGACCCTGGCACGCCTTGCGCACGCCCACGACGATCTTGTCGCGGCTGAAGGGCTCGATGATGCCGCTGCGCTTGACCACGCTCAGGCTCGCCGTCTCGGTCGTCGTGAACCGACCGCCGCACTCCGGGCACTGCCGACGGCGGCGGATCGCAAGCCCGTCATCGCTCGTGCGGGAGTCGATGACGCGACTGTCGGGGTGACGGCAGAAAGGGCAGAACATGGTGCGGCAAGGATAAGCCCCGCGCCCGGCCTTAGCTGGGAGCCACTCCGCTCCAGCCCCCGTTCGCCGCCCAGGCGGCCTGCACCGCGTCGCGGAGGACCTCACGGTCGACATCGTCCAGTTTGTTCACGTAGACGCAGGAGACGTTCTGCTGGTGCTTGCCGAGCCGAGCGAGAAGGTCGCTCGCCCCCTCCCACTCGGTGAAGCCGTACAGCGCGAACTTCCCGCGGCGCGGCGCGAAGCCGATGACGAAGGCATCGCCCTCGTGGCCCGACTCGTAGCGGTAGTGCACGGCGCCGAAGCCGACCATGGTGGGGCCCCACATCCGCGGCGGCTCGCCCGTCACTTCGGCCATGAGCTCGAGCAGCAGCTCCGACTCGGCGCGCTGGCGCGGGTGCTCGAGCGAGGCGATGAACTCCCTCGGGTCGACTTCCGTCACTCCGGTCTTGTTCACCGCCACGTGCGCTCCTCGGCTGTCAGTCCGCGAAGCGCGCGTCGACGGCGTCGCCGTGTGCGGGCAGGTGCTCGGCGTCGCTGAGGTTGCGGATCAACGGCGCCACCTCCTGAAGGCCCTCGTGCGTGTAGCGGATGATCTGCTGCGACCGCAGGAACGTCGAGGCGCCCAGCCCTGCCGAGAAGCGCGACTGGCCGCCCGTGGGCAGCACGTGGTTCGACCCGGCGAGGTAGTCCCCCAGGCTCACCGGGGAATCCGCGCCCAGGAAGATCGCGCCCGCGTTGGTGATCGAGTCGAGGGTCTCGCCGAGGTTCGCGGTGTGGATCTCGAGGTGCTCGGGACCGTAGGCATTGCTGACGGCGGCCGCGGCCGGGAGGTCGTCGACCAGGACGATCGCCGACTGGGGCCCGGCGAGAGCCTCCGCCACGCGCTCGGCGTGGCGCGTGGAGGGGGCCTGGGCTGCGAGCTCGGCGCGCACGCGGTCGGCGAGCTCCTCCGAGTCGGTGACCAGCACGGCGGCGGCGATCTCGTCGTGCTCGGCCTGGCTGATGAGGTCGGCGGCGACGAGGCGGGCATTCGCGTGCTCGTCGGCGATGATCAGGATCTCGGTGGGTCCGGCTTCCGAGTCGATGCCGACGACCCCGCGCACGAGACGCTTGGCGGCAGCCACGTAGACGTTGCCCGGTCCGGTGATCAGATCCACCGGGTCCAGCGCGACATCGGCCACGCCGTACGCGAAGGCGCCGATCGCACCGGCGCCGCCCATCGCGTAGACCTCTTCGACGCCGAGGAGTCCGCACGCGCCCAGGATGACCGGGTGCACCTCGCCGTTGAACTCGGCCTGCGGCGGCGACGCGACCACGACCGAGCGCACGCCCGCCACCTGCGCGGGCACGACGTTCATGACCACGCTCGACGGGTACACGGCCTTGCCGCCCGGAACGTAGAGCCCGACACGGGTCACCGGCTGCCAGCGCTGGATGACCTCGGCCCCCGGACCGAGCGCCGTCACCGCGGCCGCGGGCACCTGAGCCTGGCTGGCGACGCGCACGCGCGCGATCGCCTCCTCGATCGCCGCGCGGACGGCCGGGTCGAGCGCGACGACGGCAGCGGTGATCCGCGCCGGGTCGACGCGGATGCTGTCCGGCTCGGCGCGGTCGAAGCGACTGGCCTGCTCGCGCAGCGCCGCCTCACCGCGGTCCCGGACATCGGAGATGAGCGCTGCGGCGGCCTCGCTCGCGACGGCGACGTCGACGCGCGCACGCGGGACGAGATCGGCGAGTTCGGCGCGGGAGGGGTGGCGACCGCGGAGGTCGAGGGTCTGAATCATGGCTCGACCATGCTAGTCGCCTCGTCAGACGACGCAGTTGGGTCCCAGCAGTCCCTTGAGCTCACCGTAGAGATCCGCCGTGACCGTGACCGGGTACGGGATCTCGAACATGCGCGCGTTGTCGCCGCGCACCAGTCTCAGCCGCACCTCGTTGTCGCCCGCGTGCCGGATCAGCACGTCATTGAGCTTTGAGACGACCTCGGTGGTCGCCCGCGTCTCCGGCACAGAGATGACAAGCGGGCCGGATCCGAGGCTCTGCCCGATCTCGGGCTGGAACAGCGAGACGGCATGCAGGTTCATGCCGTCGTCGCGCACGCTCACGCGGCCGCGCACCACGACGATCGAGTCGCCGACGAGGGCGGGAGAGAACTCCTGATAGGTCTTCCCCAGGAACATCACCGTGATCTCGCCGCTGAAGTCCTCGAGCTGGATGATGCCGTACTGGTTGCCCGAGTTGCGGGCGGTACGGTGCTGGACGCTCGTCACCAGGCCGGCGACCGTCACCGTCTCGCCGTCCATCGGCGCGTCGGCGTCGAGGAGCTCCGCGATCGTCGTGCTGGCGTGGCGGGCGAGCTGGTTCTCGAGACCGGCGAGCGGGTGGTCGCTCACATAGAGCCCGAGCATCTCTCGCTCGAACGCGAGCTTGTCGCGCTTGGTCCACTCGGGCCTCTCGGGCACCGCCTGCACCGCGTGCTCGGGCTCGTCCCACAGGCTGTCGAAGTCGAAGCCGACCTGCCCGTTGGCGGCGGCCCGCTTCTCGCTGACGGCCTGCTCGACGGCCGACTCGTGGATCTCGATCAGCGCACGCCGCGTCGACCCGAGCGAATCGAAGGCGCCGGCCTTGATGAGCGACTCGACCGTGCGCTTGTTCGCGGCGGCGAGCGGGATCTTGCGCAGGAAGTCGTGGAAGCTCGCGAACGCCCCCTCGCGCTCGCGCGCGGCCTTGATGTGCTCGACGACGCCGAAGCCGACGTTGCGCACAGCGCCCATGCCGAAGCGGATGTCGTCGCCGACGGCCGCGAAGTATCCGATCGATTCGTTGACATCGGGCGCCAGCACGTTGATCTTCATGCGGCGGCACTCGTTGAGGTAGATGGCGAGCTTGTCGCGGGCGTCGCCGACGCTGGTGAGCAGCGCCGCCATGTACTCGGCCGGGTAGTGCGCCTTCAGATAGGCGGTCCAGTAGCTCAAGACGCCGTACGCGGCCGAGTGCGCCTTGTTGAACGCGTAGTCGGAGAACGGCAGCAGGATGTCCCACAGCGTCTTGATGGCGGCGGGCGAGTAGCCGTTCGCGAGCATGCCCGCGCTGAATCCCTCGTACTGCTTGTCGAGCTCGGACTTCTTCTTCTTGCCCATCGCTCGCCGCAGGATGTCGGCTTGGCCGAGGGAGAAGCCGGCGACGCGCTGCGCGATCGCCATCACCTGCTCCTGGTAGATGATCAGTCCGTAGCTGGCGTCCAGGATGTCGGCGAGCGGCTCGGCGAGCTCCGGGTGGATCGGGGTGATCTCCTGCTGGCCGTTCTTTCGCAGCGCGTAATTGGTATGCGAGTTCGCCCCCATGGGGCCGGGCCGATACAGCGCGATGACGGCCGAGATGTCTTCGAAGTTGTCGGGCTTCATCAGGCGCAGCAGCGACCGCATCGGGCCGCCGTCGAGCTGGAAGACGCCGAGCGTGTCGCCGCGCCCGAGCAGCTCGTAGGCGGCGCGGTCATCGAGCGCCAGATCTTCGAGCACCGGCCGGAAACCGCGGTTCGCCTCGATGTTGTCGAGGGCGTCATCGATGATCGTGAGGTTGCGAAGCCCCAGGAAGTCCATCTTGATCAGCCCGAGCGCCTCGGCCGCCGGGTAGTCGAACTGGGTGACGATCTGCCCGTCCTGCTCCCGCTTCATGATCGGGATGATGTCGATGAGCGGTTCGCTCGACATGATGACGCCGGCCGCGTGCACGCCCCACTGCCGCTTCAGACCCTCGAGGCCGCGCGCCGTCTCGAACACGCGTCGCGCATCCGGATCGGAGTCGATCACGGCGCGGATGTCGCCGGCCTCCTTGTAGCGCTCGTGGTTCTTGTCGTAGATGCCGGACAGCGGGATGTCCTTGCCCATGACGGCCGCGGGCATCGCCTTGGTGAGCTTCTCCCCCATGCCGAACGGGAAGCCGAGCACACGGCTGGAGTCCTTGAGCGCCTGCTTGGCCTTGATGGTGCCGTAGGTGACGATCTGGGCGACGCGCTCGTCGCCGTACTTCTCGGTCACGTATCGGATGACCTCGCCGCGACGGCGCTCGTCGAAGTCGACATCGAAGTCGGGCATCGAGACGCGGTCCGGGTTCAGGAACCGCTCGAAGATCAGTCCGTGCATCAGCGGATCGAGGTCGGTGATGCGCATCGCGTAGGCGGCCATCGATCCGGCACCGGAGCCACGGCCGGGACCGACGCGGATGCCGTTCTCCTTCGCCCAGTTGATGAAGTCGGCGACGACCAGGAAGTAGCCGGGGAAGCCCATCTGGAGGATGACGCCGACCTCGTAGTCGGCCTGCTTGCGGACCGCGTCGGGAATGCCCGCCGGGTAGCGATAGTGCAGGCCGTTCTCGACCTCGGCGGTGAACCAGGAGTCCTCGGTGTGCCCCTCGGGGACCGGGAAGCGAGGCATGTAGTTCGCCGCGGTGTTGAACTCGACCTCGCAGCGCTCGGCGATCAGCAGGGTGTTGTCGCACGCCTCCGGATAGTCGCGGAAGAGCTGCCGCATCTGCGCGGGGGTCTTCAGATAGAACTCGTCGGCGTCGAACTTGAAGCGGTTCGGGTCATCGAGCGTCGAACCCGACTGCACGCACAGCAGCGCCGCGTGCGCCCCCGAGTCGTGCGGGTGCGTGTAGTGCAAGTCGTTCGTGGCGACGAGCGGGAGACCGAGATCCTTCGAGAGCCGGATGAGATCCGACATGATGCGCTTCTCGATCCCGAGACCGTGATCCATGATCTCGGCGAAGTAGTTCTCCTTGCCGAAGATGTCACGGAACTCGGCGGCGGCCGCGACCGCCTCGCGATACTGGCCGAGCCGGAGCCTCGTCTGCACCTCGCCGCTCGGGCATCCGGTGGTCGCGATCAGGCCTTTGCCGTAGGTCTGCAGCAGTTCGCGGTCCATGCGGGGCTTGAAGTAGTAGCCCTCGATCGAGGCGAGACTGGAGAGCCGGAACAGGTTGTGCATTCCGGCGGTGCTCTCGGCCAGCAGCGTCATGTGCGTGTAGGCGCCCGAGCCGGAGACGTCGTCTCCCCCGCCGTTGCCCCAGCGCACGCGGGTCTTGTCGGTGCGGTGGGTGCCGGGCGTCAGGTAGGCCTCGGTGCCGATGATCGGCTTCACGCCGGCGTCGCGCGCCTTGCTCCAGAAGTCGAATGCGCCGAAGTTGTTGCCGTGGTCGGTGATCGCGACGGCGGGCATCCCCTGCTTGGCGACCGCCGACATCAGGTCGGCGACGCGCGCTGCTCCGTCCAGCATCGAGTACTCGCTGTGAACGTGCAGGTGCACGAAGGAATCGCTGTCAGACACGCGCTCTCCGGTCGATGGGACGGGGACTCCCCCAGGGTAAACCGCCGCGCGGCATCCGGCTCAGTCGGCGCGCAAGAGATCGAGCGCGTGCTGCAGATCCGGCGGGTAGACCGATTCGAACTCGACCGGCTCGTTCGTCGCGGGGTGCCGGAAGCCGAGACGCATGGCGTGCAGCCACTGCCGAGTCAGCCCGAGCCGGGCCGCGAGAGTCGGGTCGCCGCCGTAGAGCGGGTCACCCGCGCACGGGTGCTTCTGGGCCGCCATGTGCACGCGGATCTGGTGAGTTCGCCCGGTCTCGAGGTGCACCTCCAGGAGGGTCGCGCGACGCATCGCCTCGAGCGTGTCGTAGTGCGTCACGCTCGGCTTGCCGTCGGCCGTGACGGCGAACTTCCAGCCGGCGCTCGGATGGCGGCCGATCGGCGCGTCGATCGTGCCGGAGAACGGGTCGGGATGGCCCTGCACGACCGCGTGGTAGATCTTGGAGACCTCGCGGTCGTGGAACGCGCGCTTCAGCCCCGCGTAGGCCCGCTCGCTCTTGGCGACGACCATCAGCCCGCTGGTGCCGACGTCGAGGCGGTGGACGATGCCGGCACGCTCGGCGGCGCCCGAGGTCGAGATGCGGAACCCCGCGTCGGCGAGGGCGCCGAGCACGGTCGGGCCTTCCCAGCCGACCGAGGGATGCGCCGCCACCCCGACGGGCTTGTCGATCACCACGATGTGGTCGTCGTCGAACACGATGCGGAAGTCGGGAACACGCACCGGCACGATGCGCGGCTCGGTCTTCGGCGTCCACTCGACCGTGAGCCAGGCGCCCGCCCGGACGCGATCCGACTTGGCGACGACGGCGCCGTCCAGTTCGACGCCGCCGGCCGCGACGACCTCCGAGGCGAAGGTGCGGGAGAAGCCGAGCAGCTTGGCGACGGCGGCGTCGACGCGCTCGCCGTCGAGTCCATCGGGGACGGGGAGGGTGCGACGCTCGGTCACGAGGCGGGCATCGGCGGGTCGTCGGTGTCGGGCGTCGCGTCCTTCGGGTGCGCCGGCGCGCGGGTGCCGTCGAGGCCGACGCCGCGCAGCGACAGCAGGATGAACAGCCCCATGCTCGAGACGATCGCGATGTCGGCGATATTGAAGATCGCCGGGAAGTAGATCACCTGGATGAAGTCGATGACGTGCCCCTCGCCGAAGCTCGGCTCTCGGATGAGGCGATCGGTGAGATTTCCGAAGGCTCCTCCGAGCACGAGTCCGAACATCACGGCCCACGCGAGAGAGCGGATGCGCGGAGCGAACCAGACGATCACAACCGTCACGCCCAGCGCCACCAGCGAGAGCACCCAGGTGAACCCGCTCGCGATCGAGAACGCCGCACCGGGGTTCTTGACGTAGTGGAGCTGGAGGATCTCGCCAAGCAGCGGCACGACCTCGTTGAGGTCGAGGTTGGTGACGACCAGGTGCTTCGTCAGCTGGTCGAGGACCCAGACGACGAGCGCGACGAGACCGAGCAGCACGAGCACGCGAATGCTCGGACGCCGACGGCCCGCTGCGGCGGGCCGTTCGGGCTCGATCTCGACCGGCTCAGTTGCCGCCAAAACCGGGGTACTCGGTGGGCTGCGGGTACGCGGCGTAGTCCGTCGACGGTGCCGGGTAGCCCTGCGGGGCGCTCGGAGCCTGCTGAGGCGCGGCGGGCTGCGCCGGGTAGCCCTGCTGCTGCGGCGTCGGCGGCTCCGGGTAGGTCTGCTGCGGAGCCGAGGGGGCGGCGTAGGCCGGTGCCGCGGGCTCGGCGTAGCCGGGCTGCGGCGCGGCCGGAGCAGCGGCCTGCGGCTGGTTCGAGCCGTTCAGCGCGTTGCTGTTCTCGAGCTCTCGAAGCTGACTCTCGATGTAGCCCTTGAGCTTCTCGCGGTACTCGCGCTCGAAGATGCGGAGCTCTTCGACCTTGCGCTCGAGCATGGCCTGCTCCTGCTGAAGCTGGCCGATCTGCTCGCGCTGCGACTGCTCGGCCTCGGCCACGATGCGCGCCGCCTGGGCCTGGCCCTCGGCGACCAGCTGGTCGCGCTTCTCCATGCCTTCGCGCACGTGCTCCTCGTGGAGGCGACGCGCGAGCTGGAGGAGGTTGTTGGTGTTGCCGGGATCCATGGAGCCCGGCTCCATCGACTGGGCGAACTGCGGCTCGGGAACCGCGGTCGGCATCGGCGCCGCCATCGGCGCGGCGGCGGGCGCCGGAGTGATGGGCGCGGCGGGCGCCGGAGCGGCCGGGGATGCTCCGCCAGCGCGCTGGAGCTCGGCGATCTTGCTGTCGCTGGAGACGAGACGCTGACGCAGCTCCTCGTTCTCCTGGTTCAGCCGACGAAGCTCGACGACGACCTCGTCCAGGAAGTCATCGACCTCATCCTGGTCGTAGCCCTCACGGAACTTCGTGGGTTGGAATCGCTTGTTGACCACGTCTTCCGGTGTGAGTGCCATGTGCGCCACCTCGTCCACTTTCCATCAAGGGGAGAACCCTCCCCGTTCGCGCTGCCCTAAAACTAGCAAGTTTCAGCCTCACCCTGAAGATGAGAGTCTCACGATCTCCACCGCGCTGTCGCGCCGCCCCGACCGTTCAGCCCAGCGTACATCCCCCCTCTGGGATTTAACCCAGCGCTGCGATCGCCGCGACGAGCGAGAACCCGACGAAGCACAGCAGCAGGACGATGCTCCACGCGAGGTCGAGCACGGCGCCCCCGAGCCGCAGCGGCGGCACGACCTTGCGCACGGCGCGGATCGGCGGATCGGTGACCGTGTAGCTGGCTTCCGCGAGCACCAGCATCGCTCCGGCGGGACGCCAGCGCGGGGCGAGCACGCGCGCCCAGTCGAAGCCGAAGCGAACCCACATCAGGATGAAGAAGATGGTGAGCGCGACACGAAGAATCAGGGCCACGATGAAGAAGATCACGCGACCATTCTCTCAGTCGGCGGAGGGCTGTCGCGCCAGCGGCGTCGGCGCAACGAGGGGCGCTCGGGCGGTCTACTGCCCGAAGAAGCCGGCGTCGACCTCAGGCTCGATCTCGGCCGCGTCGCCGCTCACCGCGACGTGCTCGGGCGACAGCAGGAAGACCTTGCTCGTCACGCGCTCGATCTTGCCATAGAGGCCCTGCGAGAGTCCGCTGGCGAAATCAATCAGACGGCGGGCGTCCGGCTCGCTCATCTGGGAGAGGTTGATGATCACCGGAACCCCCTCGCGGAAGCTCTCGGCGATCGTCTGCGCGTCGCGGTACTGGCGCGGGTGCACCGTCAGGATCTCGTTCATACCGGCGGGGGCGGCCTGGCGCACGGCCGGACGACGCAGCGGCGTCACAGGAGCGCGCGTGGCGGATGCGGGCGCGGAGACGGGAGCGACCGGCGCAGCGGGAAGCACGTCGTCGTACTCTTCATCGGCCAGGCCGAGGTACACCATCGTCTTGCGCAGCGGGTTTGCCATGTCGTCCTCCGGATCGAACCTTCGAGTTGAGATTAACCGCGGTCCGGTCGTTTTCCGGTGATTGCGGTCCCGATGCGAAGGTGTGTCGCACCTTCCCGGATGGCGGCGGCGAAGTCCCCCGACATGCCTGCCGAGATCGCCGTGGCCTCAGGTGCAAGCGCGCGCAGCTGCTCCGAGACGGCGCGAACGCGCGCGAAAGCCGCCCGCGGCTCCTCCCCGAGCGGCGCCACCGCCATGACGCCCCGCAGGCGGATGCCCGGCGTCGCGAGGGCCAGCTCGGCGAGCTCGGAGAGCCCCTCGGGGCGCACGCCCCCGCGGCCGGGATCCTCGGTCAGATTCAGCTCGAGGAAGCAGTCAAGGTCAGGCGCCTCGTCATCGCCGAGCGCGCGCAGCAGCGACGGGCGGTCGACCGAGTGGACGGCGCCGACGTAGCGCCGGACGGCGCGCGCCTTGTTGCTCTGCAGCTGCCCGACGAAGTGCCATCGCAGATCGAGGTCGGCGCACTCGGCCGCCTTCGCGACGGCCTCCTGATGCCGGTTCTCGCCCACGTCGCGCACTCCGAGTTCGACCAGCTCGCGCACGAGCGCTGCCGGGTGGAACTTGGTCACGACGATGCGGGTGATCTCCGCGGGCGACCGGCCGGACTCGCGCGCGGCGTCGGCGATCGCCCCGTCGACGCGGGCGAGCCGCTCGGCGAGAGTCGAATCGTGGCTCACTTCAAGAAGTCGGGGATGTCGAGTTCGCTGTCGTCGTCATCGAAGTCGTGATCGACGGGCACCGCGCCGGTCGGCGTCTCGAGCTCGGCCGACCAGCCGCTCGACGCGCCCGCCGAGGACTCCGCCGCGACCGCGACCGGGATGGCGGCTTCGACGAAGTTCGATCGCCGCTCGCTCGATGGGCGCGCACTCGGCTCTCCCCCGTCGAATCCGGCCGCGATGACAGTGACCCGAACCTCGTCGCCCAGCGTGTCGTCGATGACGGCGCCGAAGATGATGTTCGCCTCGGGATGGACGGCCTCCTGGACCAGACGGGCGGCGTCGTTGATCTCGAAGATGCCGAGGTTGGAGCCGCCCTGGATCGAGAGCAGCACTCCGTGCGCGCCGTCGATGGAGGCCTCGAGCAGCGGGCTCGCGACCGCCAGCTCGGCGGCCTTGATCGCACGGTCGGCACCACGACTGGCGCCGATGCCCATCAACGCAGAGCCGGCGCCCTGCATGACGCTCTTGACGTCGGCGAAGTCGAGGTTGATGAGGCCGGGCGTCGTGATCAGATCGGTGATGCCCTGAACACCGGCGAGCAGCACCTGGTCGGCGGTGGCGAAGGCCTCGAGCATGCTGATGCCGCGGTCGCTGATCTCGAGGAGCCGGTCGTTGGGCACGACGATGAGGGTGTCGACCTCGTTCTTGAGGGCGATCACGCCGGTGTCGGCCTGCGCCGAGCGGCGCTTGCCCTCGAAGGCGAACGGCTTGGTGACGACACCGATCGTCAGGGCGCCGATCGACTTGGCGATGCGCGCGACGACGGGCGCTCCGCCGGTTCCGGTGCCGCCGCCCTCGCCCGCGGTCACGAAGACCATGTCGGCGCCCGCGAGCGCCTCCTCGATCTCTTCCGCGTGGTCCTCGGCTGCGCGACGGCCGACCTCCGGGTCGGCACCCGCGCCGAGGCCACGGGTGAGCTCGCGCCCGACGTCGAGCTTGACGTCGGCGTCGCTCATGAGCAGCGCCTGGGCGTCGGTGTTGATGGCGATGAACTCGACGCCGCGGAGGCCCAGTTCGATCATCCGGTTGACGGCGTTGACGCCGCCGCCGCCGATGCCGACGACCTTGATCACCGCGAGGTAGTTCTGGTTGGATGTCACGTTCGGCCTCCGTGCGGATGAAAGTCTCAACCTCTACTTGAGGTTTGGAGTCTTTCTCAGTACTCTGATTCGTTCACAAGGTACGTGCCCGGGAACGGCGCGACCGTGAAGACGGCGCGTGTCGTGGTGAATCCCCAGGCAACTTCCGGGCCGCGCGATCATCCCTCGCGGAACACCGCGCTCCCCGTCGCCGAGACGTCGTACTCCCCCGCCCCCGAGTCGCCCCACTGGGTGAGCAGCGCGGCCAGGATGACGGCCTTCCGATCCGAGGACTCCGCCGAGCCCCACACAACGCTCTGCTCCGAATCGCGCAGCGTGAAGCTCACGTCGTCGCGTGTCGTCGCGGTGATGCGATCCACCCGCGCGAGCACGTCGGCCGGCAGGGCGAGCAGCACCTCGGAGACCGCCGTGCGGACCGTTCCGTCGTCGCCCCGCGGCAGGTCGAGGATCGGCACGCCGTCGGGGCGCTCGAGCGTCTCCTCGATCACGATGCCGGCTGGGTCGACGAGCTGGAAGACCGAATCGCTCACCACGACGCCGATCGGCTCGCGCTCGTCGATCTCCACCCGCATCGTGTTCGGGGGGATCAGCTCGATCACGAAGCTGCGGATGAGGGTGAACTCCGAGAGGTTGTCCGCGATGCGCGACTCGTCGAGGAGCGCAAGCGGGGTTCCGATCTCCGGCTCGAGGGCGCTGACGATGGCATCCGGATCGAGCCGCTCGGTGCCCGCTATCACGATCTCGCGCAGCGCCAGCAGCGGCGAGAACACCGCGAACGCGACCAGGCCCACGGCCGCAGCGACCACGCCGAGCGCCGAGAGTGCGACGGTGCGGCGGCGACGCGTCGCGGCGGTGAACCGCCGGACCTCCGCCTTCTCCTCGCGTCGACGGGCGCGGGCCGCGGCGCGGATCTCGGCGCGCGCGGTGCGGCGGCGGGACGCACTCGACTTCGGTCGATCGGCCGCGGCCGCGCGCGACGGGGCGACACGCTCAGTCGGCGCCGACTCGCGTCGCTCCGTCTCACGTTGCGTCGACTCGGGTCGCGCTGTCGTGGGGCGCGCTGTCGGAGAATGCGCTGTCGCCTCGGAATGCCGTTCCGGGGCGGGCGCCGCGCGTCGCTTCCGCTCGGCCGACGCCCCCGCTCCGCGGCGCGCCGGCGGCTGCGGCGCGCGGTCGAAGCCCTCGGGCCGCTTCACGCCGAAGCGCTCCCGTGCGATGGCGCGGAGGCCGACGCCTCGAGCGAACCGAGAACCTGCGGAATGATCCGATAGACGTCCCCGCAGCTGAGGGTCATCACAAGGTCTCCCTCGCGCGCGATCTCGGCGACCCGGTCGGCGGCGGCCTGCCAGTCGGGAACGAAGTCGACGCGCGAGGCGTCCCGGAATCGGTCCGCCACGAGCGCGCCCGTCACGCCATCGATCGGGTCCTCGCGGGCACCGTACACGTCGAGCACGATCGTGTGGTCGGCGAGACGCTCGTAGGCCTCGGCGAACTCACCCGCCATCGCCTGAGTGCGGCTGTAGAGGTGAGGCTGGTGCACCGCGATCACCCGACCCGACCCGACCACCGAGCGCGCCGTCGCCAGGGCAGCCGCGACCTCGGTCGGGTGGTGCGCGTAGTCGTCGAACACCCGAACTCCGCGCACGGTCGCGTGCAGCTCGAACCGCCGCCCGGTGCCGTCGAAGGACTCGAGCGCCAGCGCCGCCGCCGCCGGGTCGAATCCCAGGCCGACCAGCACCGCGAAGGCTCCCGCGGCGTTGAGGGCGTTGTGCGGACCGGGGACGCGCAGTGCGATGCGGTGGTCGACGCCGAGGTGTCGCGCCGTGAAGCTCACCGGCCCCTCCGCAACGACGTCGAGAACCCGCACGTCGGCGGCCTCCGCCGTTCCGAACGTCAGCACGTGCGGATGCGCGAGGCGCCGGTGCACGGCGACGGCGCCGACATCGTCGCTGGAGATCACGACCAGCTCGCTCGCGGCATCCGCGAACCGCACGAACGCGTCCTCGAACGCGGCCTTCGTGCCGTAGTGGTCCAGGTGGTCGTCGTCGACGTTCGTGATCAGCGCGACCGCCGTGTCATAGAGCTCGAACGAGCCGTCGGACTCATCGGCCTCGACCACGAAGAACTCGCCCGCACCGGCGCGCGAGCTGCGTCCCAGTCCGGCGATGACGCCGCCGTTGACGAAGCTCGGGTCGGCCGCGAGCTCGGTGAGCGCGGTGACGACCATGCCGGTCGAGGTGGTCTTGCCGTGCGCGCCGGCGACCGACACGAGGCGCCGCCGGGCGGCATCGCCATGATGGCGGATGAGCCAGTCGAGGGCGTTGGCGCGGTGCAGCACCGGGAGCCCGCGACGCAGCGCCTCCTGGTACTCGGGGTTGTCCTCCCAGAGGGCGCCCGTGACCACGACCGTGTCGGCCGCGCCGAGATGCTCGGCGGCGTGGCCGATGAAGATCTGCGCACCGAGCTCGCGAAGGCCCTCGACGGTGGCCGAGTCGCTGCGATCCGAGCCGGAGACCTGGTAGCCGGACTCCAGGAACACCCGAGCGATTCCGCTCATGCCGGCGCCGCCGATCCCGACGAAGTGCAGCCTCCCGAGCGTCGCGGGCAGCTCCAGAGACAGGTCAGGCTTGATCACGATGACACGTTAGTCGACGCGGCCGAGAGCGCTTCGCGAATGAGCGCGACCATCCGGTCGGCGCCGTCCCGCACGCCCGTCGAGGCCATTCCGGCCGCCAGGCGCGCCACTCGAGCCCGGTCCAGCAGCAGCGGAACCAGTTCGCGACGGACCCAGGCGGGGGTGAAGTTCGCGTCGGCGGTCACGATCGCCCCCGAGGCGGACACCGCCTCGCGCGCGTTCCACGCCTGCTCGCCGTTGCCGACCGGATACGGGATGAAGACCGCCGGAACGCCGACGACCGCCAGCTCGCTCACCGTCGCCGCACCCGAGCGCGACACGGCCAGCTCGGCGACCGCGAGCGCGAGCTCCATCCGATCGCAGTACTCGAGCAGGTGATATCCGTCCAGATGCGGGTCCTCGACCGGACTGCGCGAGCCCGTGATGTGCAGGATCTGCCACCCGCAGCCGAGGATCTCCGACGCGCTCACCGACACGGTCTCGTTGATCCGGCGGGCACCCGTCGAGCCGCCGGTGACGAGCAGCACCGGCTTCGCCGGGTCGAGCCCCCACAGCTCGAGCGCTTCGCGACGCGCCGCTGCCCGGTCGAGCGTCTCGACCTCGCGACGCAGCGGCAGCCCGACGACCCGGCCGTGGCGCAGCCGCGTGCCCTCGAAGGTCACCCCGACGAATCGCGTGAACGCGGCGCCCAGGCGGTTGGCCATCCCGGGGCGCGCGTTCGCCTCGTGCACCACGATCGGCACTCCCACCCGGCGTGCCGCCAGGTAGGCGGGCGCCGCGGCGTAGCCGCCGACGCCGATGACGACATCGACGCCGTGCTCCCGAATCAGCTCCTCGGTGCGCGCGAGGGCAGCGCGGAGCGCGGCGGGGAACCCGAGCGCGGCGCGGTTCGGGCGGCGCGGGAACGGGACGCGCGGAATGGTGAGCAGCTCGTATCCTCGCTCGGGCACCAGCCGCGCCTCCAGGCCCTCGGCGGTTCCGAGCACGAGGATCGTCGCCTCCGGCTCCAGCTCACGCAGTCGGTCGGCGGTCGCCAGCAGGGGGTTGACATGGCCGGCGGTGCCGCCGCCCGCGAAGAGGTAGGTGGTCACGTGCGAGGAACTCCTGGGGTCGAGCGCCGAAGTGCGCGACTCGATTCTGCGGCATCCGGGCGCCGGCGGGCGAACGAGAGCACGACACCGACCGCGAGCATCGACGAGATGAGGGCCGAGCCGCCCGCCGACATGAAGGGCAGCGGGACTCCGAGCACCGGAAGCGCGCCCAGCACGACGGCGACGTTGACGAAGGCCTGGGTGACGATCCACACCATCACCGCGCTCGTGGCGATTTTCGCGAAGGGGTCGCGATTCATGCGCACGATGCGGACGAACGTGACCGCGAGCACCGCGAACAGCACCAGGACGAGCAGCGCCCCGACGAGGCCCAGCTCCTCCCCCACGATCGCGAAGATGAAGTCGCTCTCGGCGTGCGGGATCCACAGCCACTTGTACTGCGAATTGCCGAGACCGCGCCCGAGAATGCCGCCGTTGGCGAGAGCCTCCCAGCCGTGAATGGTCTGCCAGCAGTGCAGCTCGTAGTCCTCCGCCCGGGTGCACCCGGTCAGCCAGGCCTCGATGCGCTGCTGCCGCGATGAGCTGCCCTGGGCGAAGATCACGCCGAGCAGCGTCGTGCCGATCGCCAGAGCGCCGACGATCCGCAGCCGAACCCCCGCGTAGAAGAGCGCACCGAGCGTCAGCGCGAGCAGGATGACGGCGGTCCCGAGGTCGTTGCCGAGCAGGACGAGGAAGATCGAGCCGAAGGCCACCGGAAGGATCGGCAGTGCGACGTGCCGCCACTCGTTCAGCAGCGCACCCTTTCGGGTCAGGATGTATGCCAGCCACACGACGAGCGCGAGCTTGACCAGCTCGGAGGGCTGCAGGCTCAGCCCGCCGATGCTGAGCCAGTTCGTGTTGCCGCCGTAGCTTGCGCCGAGTCCGGTGAAGACGAGCAGCTGCAGCAGGATCCCAAGACCGAGCGCGTGCCAGGCCCACTTCTTCCAGAACGTGATCGGCGCACGGGCCGCCAGCAGCATGAGCGGCAGGCCGAGCACGGCGAAGACCGCCTGCCGGGAGGCGCGGGAGAAGACGTCGCCGTCGTCCACCAGGGACTGGATGGAGGACGACGACAGCACCATCACCAGGCCGAACACGACCAGGAACAGGGTCGTGCCGAGCAGCACGAAGTATTCGCGGGTCTCGGCGGCGAACACCCAGCGGAAGGCGATCACGGCCTTGCGGACCGGGCCCTCCGGAGCCGGCTCCGATGCGGGCGGACGGCCGTGTCGGGTGGAAGTCACCGCCGCTCCTCTCGCCGCACGGCGAGACCGTGCGGTCCCAGTCTGCGGCCGCCCCGCCCTCGCGCTTCGCGTCGGGCGCGCGTGTCGCCGGAACCGCGGACGACGGTCAACGCACGCGACGCAGGATCCCGTCGCGCACCGCGCGCGGCTCGACCCCGGCGGCGCGCGCCAGAGCGGCAGCGGCCAGCACGTCACGGAACGCGTCGCGCGTCTCCAGTCCCGATTCCGCAAGGTCCTCGGTGGTGGCGAGTTCCAGCGCGTGCGAGCGACGCTCGTCGAGGAACGCGCGATCGACCAGGATCCCCTCGACGACGCCGACGTCGCTCGGGCCCGGGATTCCCAGTCCGAATCCGATCGCCCGGGCTCCTTCCTGCACCTCGGCGTCTTCGACCGCGTCGCGGGTCGCGAGCTCGCCGAGGTTGTACACGCAGGCCACGCGCGTGTTCTCGTAGACCTTCGCCAGCGCCGCGCGATGCGCGGTCTCGTCGTCGTGCCAGCCGCTCGACTCGGCGACAGCGTCGAGCGACAGGCTCGCCTCGGGCGCGATCGCCTCGAGCGCGCGGGGGTCTGCCCAGTGCAGCTGCCGGCTCGACAGCTCAACCGCCAGCACGTCGAATCCGGACGGGTCGCGAATCGCGTCCAGAATCGGGACGCCCGCTCCCCCGGCGGGGGCCGCACGCAGCCCCGCCTCGCGCAGCATCGACGCGACGAGATAGGCGACCTGCGTCGTCGCTGAGCCGCCGGACATCGTGAGCCAGCGGGCCGGCGTCCCGGTCTTGTCACGCACACGCCAGGCGAGCTCGGCGTCGCTCCAGATCGGCACACCACGATCGCCCGCCGCCCGGAGCGCGGGATGGTCGCGGCTCACCCGCGGGCTGACCACCAGGAGCTCGGGCGCGCGCACGGCGTCGAGCCCGGTCTCCTCGGGCACCCCGAGCTGGACGCTCGCGCCGACCACGGTCGCGAGTTCGCGCAGCTGTGGTGTCGCGGCCACCGGGATCACCTCGACATCGGCGCCCAGCTCGACGAGGGTGTCGACGATCGAGAATCCGACATCGTCGAGCCCGACGACGACGACCCGGAGCCCCGACCAGTCGGCGTTCCAGCTCGTGAGCGTGGCGAGCCGCTGCGAGGCGGATTCGGGGCTCAGCGGCTGACCCATTCGAGATAGAAGGCGCCCACGCCTGCCGCGACGAAGAGGGCCGCGATGAGCCAGAACCGGACGACGACGGTCACCTCGGCCCAGCCCTTCAGCTCGAAGTGGTGGTGCAACGGGCTCATCAGGAACACCCGCCGCCCCTGCCCGAGCGTCCACTTCGTGATCTTGAAGTACACCCGCTGCACGACGACGCTGCCGGTCACGATCAGGAAGAGCCCGCCGATCAGGATCAGCAGCAGCTCGGTGCGGGTGAGAATCGCCAGCGCCGCGAGCGCTCCGCCCAGCCCGAGCGAACCGGTGTCTCCCATGAAGATCTGAGCGGGGGACGTGTTCCACCAGAGGAATCCGACGAGACTTCCCGCGATCGCCGCCGCCACCACGGCGAGGTCGAGCGGGTCGCGCACCTCGTAGCACTTGTAGAGCACGACCGGGTCGATCTGGTCGTTGAAGCACGACTGGTTGGCCTGCCAGAACCCGATGAAGATATAGGCCGAGAAGGCGAAGATCGAGGCGCCGCTGGCGAGGCCGTCGAGCCCGTCGGCGATGTTGACGCCATTGGACGCGCTCACGGTGATGAGGTTCACCCACAGGATGAACAGCCCCATCCCGACCACCGGCCCGAAGGCGAAGAGGTTCAGCCAGTCGATGTCGCGCCAGCCCGAGATGAAGGTCGAGGCGGGCGTCAGCCGGTTCTCGTCGAGGAACTCGGGGTGAATCGCCAGGAAGGCGAACACCGTGGTGACGAGGACGATGCCGGCGATCTTGGACCAGCCGCCGAGCCCCAGGCTCTGCTGCTTGCGCGTCTTGAGGAAGTCGTCGACGAATCCGACCAGGCCGAGCCCGGCCATCATCGCGAGCACCAGGACGCCGACCATCGTCCACGGAACCCCCGAGACGGCGTGGCCGACGAGGTAGCCGAGAATGCTCCCGACGATGAAGACGATGCCGCCCATGGTGGGCGTTCCGCGCTTGGAGTGATGCGACTCCGGACCGTCGTCGCGGATGAACTGGCCCCAGCTGAGCTTCTTGAACAGGCGGCCGAACAGCGGTGTCAGCAGCAGCGTGAAGACGAGCGAGAAGCCTCCCGCGATGAGAAGCGCGATCACGAGCCGGTCACCCCGCCCAGGCGGTCACCCAGGAATCGGAGCCCCGCCGACTTGGACGACTTCACCAGCACGACGTCGCCGTCTCGAAGTTCTTCACGCAACAGATCGTATGCCGCATCGATGTCGTCGACGAGGACCGACTCCCCGTCCCACGAACCTTCGAGGCCCGCGGCGAGGTGGATGTGCCGGGCCGCCTGGCCGATGACGACGAGCTTGTGGATGTTGAGACGCACGATGAGACGCCCGATCCGGTCGTGCTCCTCGAAGGCGAACTCGCCGAGCTCGGCCATCTCGCCGAGCACCGCGACGGAGCGCTGCTCGGGCGTGACGATCTGGGCGAGTGTGCGCAGCGCCGCCGACATCGAGTCGGGGCTCGCGTTGTAGGCGTCATTGATGACGGTGAAGCCGGTGCCGGGGTCCAGCAGCTCCATCCGCCAGCGTTCGGCGCGCGCGACCTCGCCCAGCGCGGCGATCGCACGCTCCATCGGCACGCCGAACTCGCGTGCCGCCGCGAGCGCCGCCAGCACGTTCGAGACGTGGTGCTCGCCGAGGATCCGCACCTGCACCGCGTGACGAGCGCCGTCCACCTCCAAGGTGAAGCTCGTGCCCTCGATGCTCGAGACGACGTCGACGGCGCGGAGGTCGGACTCGGGGCCGTGGCCGAAGCGCACGATCCTGGCCCGCGTGACCTCCGACATCCGGTCGACGCGCGGGTCGTCGGCGTTGAGCACCGCGACGGCGCTCTCGGGCAGGTCCCGGACCATCTCCGACTTCGCCCGCTCGGTCTGCTCGATACCGCCGAACTCGCCCGCGTGCGCCAGCCCGACCTTCAGCACGATGCCGACGTCGGGGGTCACGATCGAGACGAGGCGCGCGATCTCGCCGACGCCGCTCGCCCCCATCTCGACGACGAGGTAGGCGGTGCTCTCATCGACGCGCAGCATCGAGATCGGCGCCCCGACGTGGTTGTTGAACGAGCCCTCCGGGGCGACGGTGGGGCCTTCGGCGCTGAAGATGGCGCGCATCAGGTTCTTGGTCGTCGTCTTGCCGTTGGAGCCGGTGACGGCGACGACGCGGAGCCGGCCGCGCGCGCGCAC
>DCRR01000009.1:151572-176629 GCA_002325245.1 Microbacteriaceae bacterium UBA1487
CCGGGGAGGGCGAAGAAGATCGAGCCCGCGCCGACCAGTCTCGAATCCGTCTCGACCGAACCGCCGACGACCTGCTCGGCCGTGCCCGCCGGGGCCTCGGCGCCGATCGCCGCGGCGATCTCCGCAACCGTGAGAGAAATCATGCCCATCCCGCCTCGCGCAGAGCCTCGCGCGCCTCGTCTCGGGCGGAGTACTCGGTGCGCACGCCTCGGATGTCGCGATAGTCCTGATGTCCCGGGCCCGCCCAGAGGATCGAGTCGCCCTCGCGAGCGAGACCCACCGCGGTGCGGATGGCGGCCTCGGGCGGGCTGACCTCGTGGATCTCGGGCTGATGCTCCGCGAGCGCGGCGCCCTCGAGCAGGGTCCTGCGGATCGAGACCGGGTCTTCGAAGCGCGGGTGGTGATCGGTGATGATCAGGATGTCGGAGTTCTCGGCCGCGACCCGCCCCATCTCGTGTCGCTTGGTCGCGTCGCGGTCGCCGTCGGCGCCGAACACCATGATCGTGCGACCCGGAGTGAACTCGCGCACCGCCCCCAGAGTGTTCTCGAAGGCGGCAGGGCTGTGCCCGAAGTCGACGTAGACGCGGGGGCCGCGCTCACCCGAGACCAGCTCGGTGCGTCCGGGCAGCATGGCGCGGACGCCGCCATCGGCGTTCAGCGCCGCCTCGATCGCCGAGAGCTCGAATCCGGCCTCCACGAGCATGACGATCGCGAGGGCCGCGTTGGCGGCCATGTGCCAGCCGATCAGCGGCTCACGGGTCACGATCGAGCGTCCGTCGGGGCCGCTCAGTCGGAACTCGGTGAACGTCGCGGCCTTCTCGAGGATCTCGACCTTCCAGGCCGCCTCCTCGGCGTTCGCGGCGTGGCCGATCGTCGCGATCGTCGTCACCGGGATGTGCGAGCCGTCGACCACGCGCGCGCCCCATTCGGTGTCGAGGCAGACGACGCCTCGGCGCGCATGCTCCGGAGTGAACAGCGCGAGCTTGGCGGCGAAGTAGGCCTCGAAGTCCGGATAGTCGTCGAGGTGATCGTGACTGAGGTTCGTGAAGCCGACCACGTCGAAGACGAGACCGTCGACGCGCCGGTGCGACATCGCCTGGGCGCTCACCTCGATCGCGACGGCGCGCACCGCGGCTTCGCGCATCCGCGCCAACAGGGCGTGCATCTCGCTCGACTCGGGGGTCGTCAGCCGGCTGACGATCGACAGCTCCCCGATGTGGCGCTCCGAGGTCGAGCTGAGTCCGGTCACGAGCCCGAGCTGACGCAGGATGCCCTCGAGCAGGTACGAGGTCGAGGTCTTGCCGTTCGTGCCGGTGGTGCCGAACAGCAGCGGCGGGTCCTCGTGGGTGCGGTAGATCCAGGCCGAGATCTCGCCGAGCGCCCCGCGCGGATCCTCGACGAGCAGCACGGGCAGCCCCGCATCCGATGCGAGGGCGGCCCCCTCCGCGTCGGTCAGGATCGCGACGGCGCCCGCCTCGCGCGCGGCGTCGGCGAAGGCCGCACCGTGACTGCGTGCCCCGCGCACCCCGACGTAGAGGTCGCCGGGTCGCACCTCGCTCGTGCTGAGGGTGACGCCCGTGATCTCGAGTCCGTCGAGGGAGCCCTCGACGGCGAGGCCGAACTCGTGCGTCAGCAGCGCGACCGCGCGGGGGGTGGGGTGCTCTGGGCGGAGGACCGGGGGAATCCGCGAACTCACGCGCCGCTCCTCGGGATGCTCGATGACTGGGGACTGAACGCGACCGCTCTCACCAGGTGAGGGGGATGAACGGCGCCGACTCGCTCGACGGGGCGATGCGGAAGGCCTTGATGACCTGCTGCATGATCGTCTCGAAAGCCGGGGCCGCGGCCGCGGAAGTTCTCATGGTATCGGGCTTTGCGATCGTCACGACCACGACGTACTCCGGGTCGTCGGCCGGAACCATCCCCGCGATCGAGACGATTCGCTCGTCACCGTAGACGCCGTTCTCGGCGATCTCGGCGGTGCCGGTCTTCGCCGCCACCCGGTACCCGGGGAAGCTGACGATCGACGAGAGCGAGCCCTGCGTGATCACCTGCTCCATGACGCTGACCGTGTCGTTCGCCGCGCTCTCGCTGACGACGCGCGTCGACTCGGCGCTCGGGGTGTTCGTCACGGTTCCATCGGGCCATTCGCAGCCTTCGACGAGGGTCAGCGGCACGTGGACGCCGCCGTTGCCGAGCGCCTGGTAGGCGCTCGCCACCTGAGCGCTGGTCGCCGCCATGCCCTGGCCGAACTGCTGCGTGACGTTCGTGATCGAATCGAGGCGATCGAGAGGAAGCACGGTTCCCGGCTCCTCGCCGAGGAAGTCGACGCCGCTCTGCGTGTTGAAGCCGAAGCCGAGCAGGTACTCGCGGCGATCTTCGGCATCGAGCCGCGTCGACAGCATCGAGGTGCCGATGTTGGACGAGTCGGCGAGGATTCCCGCCGCCGTCCAGCGCACCTCCCCGTGCCACCAGGCATCCGTGATGACCTTGCCCGCGGGAAGCCCCTCGGTGTAGGTGGCCGGCACCAGGATGCTCTCGTCGACCGAGACCTTGCCCGCATCCAGCAGCGACGCGAACGTGAACGGCTTGATGATCGAGCCGGGCTCGTAGGGGCTCGTGAAGCTGCGGGCGCCCATGTCCTCGGCAGGCAGCGAATTGAGGTCGTTCGGGTCGACGCTCGGCCAGTCCGCTGCGGCCATGATGTAGCCGTCCGAGACCCGCACCACCATCGCGGTCGCCCAGGCGGCGCCGAGCTCCTCGGCGTTGGAGGCGAGCGTCTGCTGGGCGAACCACTGCAGGTCGGAGTCGATGGTCAGCCGGACCGTCGCGCCGTCGACCGGCTCCGTGTCGACATACGTCGTGCCCGGAAGCGCGACCCCGTCGGCTCCCGCCTCGTAGAGGCTGCTGCCGTTCGTCGCGGCGAGGCACTCGTTCATGTAGTTCTCGACGCCGGCGAGCGGCTCGTCGGTGCCGAGGAACCCGACGAGGTTGCCCGCGACGGCGCCGTTCGGGTAGCTCCGCGCGGGCTGCTGCTCGTTGTAGACCCAGGAGATCCCGAGCGCCTTCACCTGCTCGAACTGCTCGAGCTTCACTTTGCGGCTCAGGTAGGCGAAATCGGCGAGAGGGTTGTCGGCCAGGGCATCGGTGAGAGCGGCCATCATCTCGGCAGCATCGTCACCGGTGATCGCCGCGATCGCCTCGATTGCCTCGGACGTCGGCACGGTCACGCGCTCGCTCTCGCCGTCGCCATCGTCGTCACGCAGGATCGAAGTCGTCACGAAGTCGACGTTGCGCGGCGAGGCGGTGATGTCGAACCGCTGAACACTGTCGGCCAGCACGACGCCGCTGGCGTCGACGATGCTCCCCCGCGTGCCGTACACGGTGACCTGCCGCGAGCGGTGGTCGGAGGCCCCCGCCGAGATCTCCTCCGCCCGCACCACCTGGATGTCGACCAGCCGGAAGCCGAGTCCGGCCACGATGGCGAAGACGAGGAGCACGCTGAGCGCCAGGCGGCGACGAGTGCTGCGTGGATTGATCACGATCGCCCTCCCGCTTCTGTCTCGCGCGATCCCGGCTCCGCGGTCACCGGGTCTTCGGCGACGGCAGGGTGCCTGAGGTCGAGGATGACTCCCCCGCGCCCGTCTGCGCGGTCGACGCGCCCGCGCCGTCGCCATTCGATCCGACGACGGTGAGGCCGCCGTTCGCCTGCGAGCTCGACGACGAGGTCTCGGTCGGGGTGGTCTGGGATGCGGTGACGAGCGGGACGCCGGCGAGGGTCACGTTGCCGATCTCCCCACCGCTGCGGCCGAGGACGCTCCCGCCGGTCTCGCCCGCGCGCCCGCTCACGGCGCCCGTCGAGACGTCGATGTGAGGCAGGCTGCCGCTGGCGACCATGCCGAGCGCCTCGGCGTTGCTGGCCAGGAACTGCGGCGACTGCAGGCTCTCCAGGTTCTCAGCCAGCGCTTCGCTGTCGCGCAACAGGTCGCGCTGCTCGACCTGCAGACTCGAGATCTGGTACGCGCCGTCGGCGACGGCCATGCTGAGGCCGAGTTGGGCGAGGAGCACGGCGACCACGCCGGTGAGCAGCACGACGGCGTGGACGAGCTTCGGGCGCGCGCGACGCTGGGCCCGGGTCGGCGCGACCTCGAGGTGGCGGCGCGGCGAAGTTGAGGGTCGCGGGTGCGGGCGCGGTGACGCCAGTGCCGTCGCCCCGATGGTGCTGTGGCTCATGCGGCACCTCGGAGTCGTTCGGCGGCGCGCAGCCGCACCGGCGCGGCGCGCGAGTTGCGCGCCTTCTCGTCGTCGCTGGCGAGTTCGGCCCCCCGCACCAGCAATCGGAACTCGGGGCGGTGCTCGGGCAGCTCGACGGGCAGCCCGCGCGGGGCGGTCGAGCGCGATCGCGCGGCGAGCACCCGCTTGACGATGCGGTCCTCCAGCGACTGATAGGCGAGCACGACGATGCGGCCCCCGACCTCGAGCGAGTCCAGGGCGGCCGGAATCGCGCGCTCGACAGCGACGAGCTCCTGGTTCACTTCGATGCGGAGCGCCTGGAAGACGCGCTTCGCGGGGTGGCCGGCGCGTTGCACGGCCGCCGGCGTGGCAGCGATGAGCACCTCGACCAGCTCGGCGGACGTGCGCAGCGGCGCTTCGGCGCGGCGCTGCACGATGCGGCTGGCGTAGCGCGGCGCGAGCTTCTCCTCGCCGTACTCGTAGAAGATCCGACGCAGCTCCGCCTCGTCGTACTCGGCGATGACGCGCGCCGCGGTGAGCTCCGCGGTCGGGTCCATGCGCATGTCAAGCGGGGCATCCTGCGAGTAGGCGAAGCCGCGCTCCGCCTGGTCCAGCTGCATCGAGGAGACCCCGAGATCGAAGAGCACGCCGGAGACCGTGTCGATGCCGAGCTCGTCGAGAACCTCGGGGATGCGGTCGTAGATGGTGTGCACCAGATCGATGCGCTCCGAGTAGGGCGCCAGTCGCTCGGCGGTCAGCGCGAGCGCCTCCGTGTCGCGGTCGAGCCCGACGAGGTGCAGGTCGGGGAAGCGCTGAAGGAAGGCCTCCGCGTGCCCGCCGAGTCCGAGCGTGGCGTCGATCAGGATCGCCCCGGGACGCTCGAGGGCGGGCGCGAGCAGTTCGATGCAGCGTTCCAGCAGCACCGGGATGTGGAGTGGGTTGTTCGTCATCTCGTCGGGGCGAGCCCCTGAGTTCTGATCCCCATCCGCTGCGACCTGACACCGGGGAAGGTGAGTCAGGGAGCGCGGCTGAGGGTCGGAGCCCAGGCGCTAGAAGAGGCCCGCAATCACCTCCCCGTCGGCGTCGGCGAATTCGGCTTCGGTGGCGCTGTAGTAGGTGTTCCAGGCTTCGGTGTCCCAGATCTCGGCGCGCGTGCCGGCGCCGATCACCGTGAGCTCGCGATCGAGGTGCGCGTACTCGCGCAGGGCTGCGGGAATGGTGATGCGTCGCTGCGAGTCGGGGATCTCCTGGGCCGCGCCGCTCAGGAACAGACGCAGGTAGTCGCGCCCCTTCTTGCCGAGCGCGGGCGCCTGGGCGCTCATCCGCTCGTGCAGGGCCTCGAACTCGCGCTGGCTGTAGACGTACACGCAGCCTTCCTGGCCACGCGTCATCACCAGGCCGCCGGCGAACTCATCCCAGAACTTCGCCGGGAGGACGAGACGGCCCTTGTCGTCGAGCTTGGGGACGAATGTGCCAAGAAGCATGTGGGCCACCCCCCTTCACTCTCCGGCCAGACGCAGGGTTTCCTCCACTTTACTCCACAGCACTCCACCCGTCCATGAAAATTGGCAAAGAGTGCGCAGTAGCACTCAGAAACACTGACAAAACCCTGATCAGAGGCGTGGAGGAGAATGGAGGAGATAGCACGGCGAGCGACATGCACCGGCGTCGCGGGCGCAAAAGAAGGGGCCGACCGAATGGTCGACCCCGAGTGAACGGCGCAACGGAGGCGCCGTGGAGGAGAGTGGAGGCTAGCGGTCCCGCTCGTCGGTGCGGCGATCCCAGCGATCGTTAAGCGAATCCATGAAGCTCGAGCGCTCGGCGCGGGGCGCGGCACCGCGCCCCGACGGGAGCACGCGGAAGCGCAGCGGAGGCGTGATGGCGAAGACCGCGCCGCCGAACATCAGGGCGAACCCGAGAACGCCGACGACCGGCTGCTGCGCGATGACGCCCGTGAGCAGGAGCCCGAGCCCGAGAACACCCGCGATCGATCCGAGCAGGATGGCGGTGAAACTGGCGCGACCTCGAGGCGCCCCGACCGTCGTGACGTCGTCGGCCTCGTTGTGATAGAGACTGCGTTCCATCTCGTCGAGGAGGCGCTGCTCCTGTTCGGAAAGTGGCATCTGCTGCTCCCTCGTGAACGACCGATCATCGGTCGATCTCCTGCTGAAACTCCATTCTAAGCCTCCGCGCCGCGGCTAGGCTAGGCGCGTGCCTGGGAGTCCGCGATTAGTCGATCTCGTCCACGATTGTCTCGTCGGCTTCCTCGACGAGCAGGACTCTGCGCTTCGGCGCGTCTCCCCCGAGCTCGCCGAGCTGACGACCGCGGCACGCGAGTTCCTCGCCGGCGGCAAGCGGCTCCGCGCCCGATTCTGCTACTGGGGCTGGGCGGCGGTCGCGATGCGAACCGACTCGCTCGACCCGACCGATGAGTCCGCGGTCCACGACCGGCTCGACGCCGTCGTCGCCGCGGCCGCTGCCTTGGAGCTGTTCCACGCGGCGGCCCTCGCCCACGACGACATCATGGACAACTCGGACCTGCGCCGCGGGAAGCCGAGCCTGCACCGCCGCTTCGAGGCATTCCACACCGAGTCCGGCTGGTCCGGCGACGCGGCCGGCTACGGCCGCGCCGCGGCGCTGCTGCTCGGCGACCTGCTGCTCGGCTGGAGCGACGACCTCTTCGAACGGGGTCTCACCGCGCTGCCGGCCTCAGCGGCGGCCGCGGCGCGAGCCGAGTTCGCGACCATGCGCAGCGAGGTGACGCTCGGGCAGTACCTCGACATGCTCGACGAGGTCTCCTGGCGCGACCACGACGATCTCGAGTCGCTCGAGCGCGCGCATCGCGTCGTCGTCTACAAGTCGGCGAAGTACAGCGTCGAGGCGCCCCTCGCTCTCGGCGCCGCCCTTGCGGAGGGCTCCCTGGCCCAGGTGAGCGCGCTCCGCGATTTCGGCCTGCCGCTCGGCGTCGCGTTCCAGCTGCGCGATGACATCCTCGGCGTCTTCGGCGACGAGGCCAAGACCGGCAAGCCCGCTGGCGACGACCTGCGCGAGGGCAAGCGCACCATGCTGATCGCGCTGACCCGCAAGCAGCTGCCGAGCTCGACGCTGCGGATCTTCGACGAACTCGTCGGCGACCCGGACCTCGACCCCGATCAGATCGCAATGCTGCAGACCGCGGTGCGCGATTCCGGCGCGGTGGATCATGTCGAGCGCATGATCGCGCGCGAAGTCGGCGATGCGCTCGCTGCCCTCGACGACGCGCCCCTCGCGCGCGGAGCCCGGGACGAGCTTCGGCAGCTCGCCGTTGCCGCCACCGACCGCGTCAGCTGAGCCGCCGCCCCGACCGCACCGGCGAGGTACGCTCAGCCTTCAAGCCAACGCCACCAGGAGGATCCCCCGCATGCCCCGACGCCGCCGCATCCTGCCGGGCGCCTCCCTGGCCGCCGTTCTCGCCCTTCTCCTGGTGGGGTGCGCGACGACGCCGGACGCCGTCCTGCTGGAGGCGGGCGACTGCGTGGCCGAGGAGTTCAACCACCAGCCCGTCCGAGACACCGTCGTGGAGTGCAGCGAGCCGCACCGCTTCGACATCGTCGCGAGCCTCGGCACCTGGCCGGGCGCCGAGGAGGCGATCGCCGCGAGCGACGCCGCGACCGTCTACGAGCGACTGCTGCTCGGCGATCCGAGCGACGAGCTCGTCGTGGCGTTCACCGACTGGGCGATGCCGCAGTGCGAACGTGCGTTCCGCGCCATCACCGGCCTCTCGGGAGTCATGGTGGGCGAGCTCATCGGCGACGACCTGGCGCTCGAGGTGGCATCTCCCACCTGGCTCACCGCCTCCCTCGATACCGCCGCGCGGTTCGGTCTCGACGACGATTCGGTCGCCTGCGCCGTCGGCTGGCTCGACGAGGCCTCCGAGCTTCGCACCGTGAGCTTCGAGTCCGGCGCCACGATCGCCGATCTTCTCACCGGGGCGATCCCGACCGAGCTCCGCGAGTGCTTCGAGCTGCTCGACGACGACCAGCGGACCCCGGTGACGTGCGAGAGCGCGCACACCGGCCAGTCGATCCTGCGCTTCGACGCGGGCGCGGCGCTCGGCACCGACTGGGTCGAGGCGGTCGACCCGGTCACCGGGCAGCCGGCCGAGTACAGCGCGGCCGACGAGGTGTGCGCGGCGCTGATCGGCCAGGTGCTGACCGAGGGAGCGCTCGGCGACGGGATCTCGGTGTGGGCGGATGTATGGCCGACCGAGGGCTGGGCCTTCTTCGACGGCTCCCGGGCCGACGGCGCGACCTACCCCATCGACTGCGCGGTCATCGCACCCCGCGGCGAGCACCTCACCGGCGACGCCTTCGCGGATGCCGTCACTCTGACGGCTGGCTGAGCTCAGAAACCCAGACGCCCGAGCTGCTTCGGGTCGCGCTGCCATTCCTTGGCGACCTTCACTCGCAGCGACAGGAACACCTGCGAGCCGATGAGCGGCTCGATCGCCGCGCGGGCTCGCGCGCCGACCTCCTGCAGGCGCGCACCGCCCTTGCCGATGATGATGCCCTTCTGGCTGTCGCGCTCGACCCAGACGTTGGCGTAGATCTCGACCAGGTCCTTGTCGTCACGGTCGACGATGTCGTCGATCGTGACCGCGAGCGAGTGCGGCAGCTCATCGCTCACACCCTCGAGCGCAGCCTCGCGGATGAGCTCCGCGATGCGCTTCTCGAGCGTCTCGTCGGTCGTGGTGTCGGCGTCGTACAGCGGCGGCGAGGTCGGCAGCAGTCCCAGCAGCTGGGAGTGCAGGATGTCGAGCTGCACGCGACTGTGCGCGGAGACCGGCACGATCGCCTCCCACTCGCGGAGCTCGCTCACCGCGACGAGCTGCTCGGCGACCTGGCTCTTGCTGGCCGAGTCGGTCTTCGTCACGATCGCGACCTTCTTCGCGCGCGGGAAGGCGTCGAGCTGCTCGTTGATGAAGCGATCCCCGGGCCCGATCCGGTCGCCCGCGGGAATGCAGAAGCCGATCACGTCGACATCGCCGAGCGTGGCGGTCACGACGCTGTTGAGACGCTCGCCCAGCAAGGTGCGCGGACGGTGGATGCCCGGCGTGTCGACGATGATCACCTGGCCGTCCCGCGTGTGCACGATGCCGCGGATCGCGTGCCGCGTGGTCTGCGGCTTCGAGGACGTGATCGCGACCTTCTCCCCCACGAGCGCGTTGGTCAGGGTCGACTTGCCGACATTCGGGCGCCCCACGAAGGAGACGAAGCCGGCACGGAAGTTCTCGGTCATCGGCTTCGCTCGCTCTTCTCGGGGGTGGGGGGCACAGGAGGGTCGAGCGTGGCGTCGCGCTGGGCGATGAGGGTGCGCAGCAGCTTCCGGCGACCCTCCACGCGCTCGGCGCGCAGCGAGATCCCCGACACGACGGCGGAGGCTCCGCGCTCGGGAAGCCGCCCCAGCGCCTTCGTGAGCAGGCCACCGGCCGAGTCGACGTCGTCGTCGTCGAGCTCGACGCCGAACAGCTCGCCCAGCTCGTCGGTGGGCAGGCGCGCGCTGATCCGGTAGACGCCGCCGCCGAGCGAGCTCGCGTCGGGGGTGTCACGGTCGTACTCGTCGGAGATCTCCCCGACGAGCTCCTCGATCAGGTCCTCCAGCGTCACCAGCCCGGCGATCCCGCCGTACTCGTCGAACACCATCGCCAGATGGGTCGACTCGAGCTGCATCTGCCGAAGGGCGTCGTCGGCCTTCTTCGACTCCGGCACGAACAGCGCCTCGCGAGAGAGCTCGCGCGCGCGGACGTTCGCCGCGTCCAGGGGCTGCTCGTGGCTGTAGCGCGCGAGGTCGCGCAGATAGAGAATGCCGACGACCTCGTCGACGTCGCCCCCGACCACGGGCATGCGCGAGACGCCGGAGGAGAGGAACAGGCTCATCGCCGCGGCGATCGACGCGTCCGCATCGATCGTGACCATGTCGGTGCGCGGAATCATGATCTCCCGCACCAGCGTGTCGTTGAAGGCGAAGATCGAGTGGATCAGCTCGCGGTCGCCCTCTTCGAGCACATCCGCCTCAGTCGCCTCGTCCACCATGCTGAGCAGCTGCTCCTCGCTGGAGAACGTCACCGCCTTCGGCCGACCCGGCGTGACCCAGTTGCCGATCGCGACGAGCGCGTCGGCGAACGGGCCGAGGATCAGTCGGATGATGCGCACCGGCACGGCGGCGGCGCGCGCGATGGCGCGCGCGTGCGCCCGCCCGACCGAGCGCGGACTCGATCCCACCAGGACGAACGAGACCCCGGTCATGATGAGCGCCGCCACCAGCAGCGACCACCACCAGCGCTCGACGAAGATCGTCGCGAGCGAGAGCGTCACGAGGACCGCGGCCGTCGTCTCGGCGACGATGCGCATGAAGTTGGCGGCGTTGAGGTGCGCGCCGATGTCGGCGGCGATGGCCTGCAACGAGCGGCGTGCCCGCGAGCGCTCGGCGAGCTCGCCCAGGTCGCCGCGGCTGAGCACGCTCAGCGCCGCGTCGGCGGCCGCCAGGAATCCGCCGAAGGCGACGAGCAGCACCGAGATCGCGACGAATGCGAGGACCACTACGACCTCCGGCGTTCGGCGAGGGAGAAGCCGATGAGGATGTCGCGCTGGACGCCGAACATCTCCTTCTCCTCCTCCGGCTCCGCGTGATCGAAGCCGAGCAGGTGGAGGATGCCGTGCGCCGTCAGCAGGGTCATCTCCTCGATCGGCGAATGTCCGGCCTCCTCGGCCTGCGCGATCGCGACCTGCGGGCAGATCACCAGATCGCCGAGCAGCCCCGGCGGCGTGATGTCGTCATCCGTTCCGGGGCGCAGCTCGTCCATCGGGAAGCTCAGCACGTCGGTGGGTCCGGGCTCGTCCATCCACTGCACGTGCAGCTGCTCCATCGCGGCCTCATCGACGAAGAGGATTGCCAGCTCGGCATCGGCGTGCACGCGCACGTGATCGAGCGCGAAGCTCGCCAGACGCTGGATCGCGGCCTCGTCGACCTCGATGCCCGACTCGTTGTTGATCTCGATGCTCACGAGCGTCGACGTCCTTTGTGCTCATGCCCGCGGGCGGTGGAATCGGCGGCGCGGCCGCGGCGTGCGGCGCGGTTGACGCCGTCCGGGTCGCCGCCGAGCTCGCGCGCGTGCTGACGCGCCTGCTGCTCGGCGTCGTAGCGCGTGTAGGCGTCGACGATGCGTCCCACGAGCGAGTGGCGCACCACATCGTCGCTGGTCAGCCGGGCGAAGTGGATGTCGTCGACGCCGTCGAGGATGTGGGACACCAGCTGGAGGCCGCTCGCGCCGAGCGGCAGGTCCACCTGGGTGATGTCGCCGGTGACGACCATGCGGGTGCCGAAGCCGAGACGTGTGAGGAACATCTTCATCTGCTCAGGCGTGGTGTTCTGCGCCTCGTCGAGCACGACGAAGGAGTTGTTGAGCGTCCGCCCGCGCATGTAGGCCAGCGGCGCGACCTCGACGGTGCCCGTCGCCAGGAGCTTGGGAACGATCTCCGGATCCATCATCTCGTTGAGCGCGTCGTACAGCGGCCGCAGGTACGGGTCGATCTTGTCGGTCAGGGTGCCAGGCAGGAACCCCAGCCGCTCGCCCGCCTCGATCGCGGGACGGCTCAGGATGATGCGGTCGACCTCCTTGCGCTGCAGCGCCTGGACGGCCTTCGCCATCGCGAGGTAGGTCTTGCCGGTACCGGCGGGACCGATCCCGAAGGTCACCGTGTGGTGATCCATCGCGTCGACGTACGCCTTCTGTCCGAGCGTCTTCGGGCGGATGCTCTTGCCCCGCGACGAGATGATCGCCTGGCTCAGCACCTCGGCGGGCGTCGTCTCGCCGCGCTCCAGGATGCGGGCCGAGGTCGAGACATCGCTCGGGCCGAGATCCACGCCGTCGCGCACCATCGTGACGAGCTCGCGCACGAGTCGCTCGGCGGCCGCGACCTGGCTCGGATCGCCGTCGAGGGCGACCCTGTTGCCGCGCACATGCACCTCGACGCCGGGGAACTCGTGCTCGAGACGGGTCAGCAGCCGATCCTGCGGGCCGAGCAGCCGCACCATCGCGAGACCGTCGACCTCGAGTTCGGCATGCCCGAACGCGCTCTCGAGGGGCGCATCGGGCGGGGTCGGGTCATTCGGCGCCAAGGCTGCCTTCCGGGAGGGTGCCGCCCAGGACGTGGGCGTGCAGGTGGAATACGGTCTGACCGGCGGCGGCGCCGGTGTTGAAGATCAACCGGAACTCGCCGCCGCAGTGCTCGGCCGCGAGCTGCCCCGCGACCGCGACGATCTCGGCGAGCAGCTCGGGGCTGCCGGCCGCGAGCTCGACGACGTTCGCGAACGCGGCGGTCTTCGGCACCACCAGCAGATGCACGGGAGCCTTCGGCGCGATGTCGCGGAAGGCGATGACGCGCTCGTTCTCGAAGACGATGTCAGCGGGAATCTCACGCGCGACGATGCGCTCGAAGATCGTCGGCTCGGCGGTGCTCATGTTCCCATCTTAAGCGGCTCGCGCTACCAGCGCCCGAGCCGTGCGTTCAGCACCGCCAGCGCCGCGGGCCCCGCCGTCGAGGTGCGCAGGATCTCGGCGCCGAGCCGCACCCGCCGCGCGCCGGCCGCCTCCAGGCTGGCCAGTTCCGCGGGCGAGATGCCGCCCTCGGGCCCCACCACCAGCGTGATCCGGTCGAGGTGCGCCACCTCCACCTCGCCGATGCCGATCTCGGCGGTCGGATCCAGCACCAGAGCGATCGCGTGCTCGGAGGAGTGCGCCGCCAGGTCGCGCGTCGCGGCGAGCGGGGCGACCTCGGGCACCCGCGCCCGGATCGCCTGCTTGCTCGCCTCGCGCACGATCGTCTCCCAGCGCGTACGCCCCTTCTCGACCTTCGGGCCCGACCAGCGGGACACGGAGCGCTCGGCCGCCCACGGGATCACTCCGGAGACGCCGAGCTCGGTCGCGGCCTGGATGGCGAGCTCGTCGCGATCGCCCTTCGCGAGCGCCTGTGCGAGCCACAGCGCGGGACGCGGCGCGTCGTCGGTGCGCACGACCTCGACCCGCACCAGCACCTCGCCGGGAGCCACCTGCTCGACCTCGCCGCTGGCGATCGTGCCCGCGCCGTCGCCGACCGAGATGTGCTCGCCGACCCGCACCCGGGAGACCTGGGCCGCGTGCCGTGCCTCGTCCCCCGTCAGCCGCACCCGCCCCGCGGCGACGCCCTCGGTGAGCTCGGCCGGAGTCGTGAGGTACAGCGACGCCATGACGCTCAGCCCAGGAAGCGATCGCGCAGCTTGGCGAAGATGCCCTGCTGGAAGGTCGAGAACTCGGGCGGCACGGGCCGTCGGCTCTGCGCGAACTGCTTCATGAGCTGCTGCTCCTTGCTGTTCAGGCGCACCGGCGTCACCACCTGGATGCCGACCTTCAGATCTCCGCGGCCGCCGCCGCGCAGCCGCGTCACCCCGCGCTCCTTCACCGTGATGACGTCGGCGCTCTGCGTGCCGGGCTTCACCTCGATCTCGACGTCGCCGTCGAGGGCGGCGAGGGTCACGGTCGTGCCGAGCACGGCATCCGTCATCTGCACCTCGAGCGTGGCGAGGAGGTCGTCGCCGTTGCGGCTGAAGGTGTCGTCGTGCTTGACCTTGACCTCGAGGTACAGGTCGCCGTTCGGGCCGCCCGCCGGGCCGGCCTCGCCCTCCCCCGCCAGGTGAAGGCGCATGCCGGTGTCGACACCGGCCGGCACGTCGATCGTGACGGTGCGCTTGGCGCGCACGCGCCCCTGACCGGCGCAGGTCGGGCACGGGTTCGGGATGATCGTGCCGTAGCCGCGGCAGGTGCCGCACGGGCTCGAGGTCATCACGTTGCCGAGCAGCGAGCGCATGGTGCGCTGGATCTGGCCGGTGCCGCGACAGATGTCGCAGGTGATCGGCGAGGTGCCCGGCGCGCAGCACGAGCCCTCGCAGGTCGCGCACAGGATGGCGGTGTCGACGTCGATTTCGCGGGCGGTGCCGAAGATCACCTCGTCGAGCGAGACGTCGATCCGCAGCAGCGCATCCTGCCCGCGCTCCCGGCGCGAGCGCGGGCCGGAGCGGGCCTGCGATGCGCCGAAGAACGAGTCGAAGATGTCGCCGAAGCCGAAGTTTCCTCCGCCGAACCCGGCCTGCGGGCCGAGGTCGTAGCGCTCGCGCTGGTCCGGGTCGCTCAGCACGTCGTAGGCGTGCGTGACGAGCTTGAAGCGCTCCGCCGCGTCCGCGCTCGGGTTCACGTCCGGGTGGAGTTCGCGCGCCAGCCGGCGGTACGCCTTCTTGATCTCCTCGGGCGTCGCCGTGCGCTCGAGGCCCAAGACCTCATAGTGGTCAGTCAAACCAGGTAATCCTTAGGGTGTCGAATGATCAGTCTTCACCGAGCAGTCGCGTCAGATAGCGGGCTACCGCCCTCACCGCCGCGATGTTGCTCGAGTAGTCCATGCGGGTGGGACCGAGCAGCCCCACATGGGCGGTGCTCCCGCCCGTCGCCGTGTAGCCGGTGGCGAGCACGCTCGTCTCACCGAGGCCGAAAGTGTCGTTCTCGCGCCCGATGCTGACGCGAACTCCGTCGTGCTCCAACTGCATCTCGCCGAACAGGCGGAGCAGCGTCACCTGCTCCTCGATCGCGTCGAACACTGACGAGATGCTGCCGGTGAAGTCTCGCTCGGTGCGCGCGAGGTTCGCGGCGCCAGCCATCACGAGGCGGTCCTGGCGGTTCGCCGCCACCTGCTCGCCGAGGCTCTCGGCGAGCTTCTCGGCCAGCGCGCGGTGCTCCGGCGCGACGGACCCCGCGATGTCGGCGAGTCGAGTCGCCGCCTCCGCGAGCGCCAGCCCGCCCAGCTCGCCGTTGAAACGCGCTCGCAGGTCGGCCACCGCGTCGTCGGTCAGCGTCGTGCCGGGCTCGACGAGTCGCTGGTCGACGCGCCCGGTGTCGGTGATCAGCACCGTCATCAGACGCGACGGCGCCAGCACCACGAACTCGATGTGGCGCACCCGCGCCGTGCCGAAGCTCGGGTACTGAGCCAGCGCCACCTGGTTGGTGAGCTGGGAGAGCATCCGCACGGTGCGCGCCAGTACGTCGTCGAAGTCGACCGCATCGCCGAGGAAGGTCTCGATCGCGGTGCGCTGCGCGGCACTCAGCGGCCGCAGGTCGCTCAGCTGATCAACGAACACGCGGTAGCCCTTGTCGGTCGGCACACGACCTGAGGACGTGTGCGGCGCCGCGATGAGCTCTTCCTCCTCGAGCAGCGCCATGTCGTTGCGAATCGTGGCGGCGGACACTCCGAAGGAGTGCCGGTCGACGATCGACTTCGAGCCGACGGGTTCACGGGAGGCCACGTAGTCCTGCACGATGACGCGAAGCACTTCCAGACCGCGCTCGGAAACCATGACGACACCGCCTCTCGACCGCGGACCCGTTCGCCCGCCTTTAGCACTCCGGCAACTTGACTGCCAATTGTAGCGCGAGCGGGTGTGACCAAACCGTTGCACGCGCCCGCACCGACCGATACCGTGGCCGTGTGCTCACGATGGCCGTTCGCCATGGTGGGTTGATGGGTCCGTCGTCGTGAGACATCGGATCGAGACCAGACACCTTCGAAAGGTATGCAAAGACCATGACTGAATCCGCACCCGCAGCGGCGGCACCTCTCTCGGAGTCCGACGACAAGCTCTGGGCGTCGCTGGCGCACTTCGGCGGCATCCTCTCCTTCCTCGCGCCTCTCCTCATCTGGCTGATCCTCAAGGACCGCGGAGCGAAGGTGAACGTCGAGGCCAAGGAGTCGCTGAACTTCCAGATCACGGTCGCGATCGCGCACATCGCGAACTTCATCATCGGCCTGATCCTCACCGCGGTGACGTTCGGCCTGTGGAGCATCGTGCAGACGCTCATCTGGCTGGCCATTGTCGTGGTCACCGTGATCTTCTGCGTCATGGGCGGCATCAAGGTCAACAACGGCGGCTCGTACCGCTACCCGTTCGCTTTCCGCTTCATCAAGTAAGCGCACCGCGCACCACCGCAAGCCGAGCCCCTCGGGGCTCGGCTTGCTGGTTTAATGGCGCCATGACCGAGCAGACTCCGCCCCCCGTCAACCCTTACGCCGCGGCGCCGTCCCCGCTGAGCCCGTCCGATGAGCGCCTCTGGGCGACGCTCATCCACGTGGGCGGAATCTTCTTCGGCTTCCTCGTGCCGCTCATCGGCTACCTGGTCCTCAAGGACCGCGGGCCGCTCGTGCGCCAGCACTCCGCGACTGCCCTCAACTTCCAGCTGACCGTGCTGATCGGCTACGTCGCGTCGTGGATCCTGATGTTCGTGCTGATCGGCTTCGTGACCTACCTCGCCGTCTGGGTGTACTCGATCGTGTTCGCGATCATCGCCGCCGTCGCGGCGAACAAGGGCGAGGGCTACAAGTACCCGCTCGCCATCCCGTTCATCAACTGAGTCAGAGCTCGACGCCGAGGTACTTCTCCTCGAGGAACTCGAGGATGCCCTCGCTCGCGCCCTCGCGTCCGAGGCCGGACTGCTTCATGCCGCCGAACGGCGCCGCCGGGTCGCTGATCACGGGACGGTTGACCGCGACCATGCCCGCGTCGATCCGGCGCGCCACGCGCAGCGCTTCGCCCTTCTCGCCGTAGACGTAGGCGATGAGGCCGAAGATGGTGTCGTTGGCCATGCGGATCGCGTCGTCGACGTCGTCGAAGACGACGATCGCGGTCACCGGCCCGAAGATCTCGGTCGCGTTGATCGTGGCGCCGTGCTCGACGCCGGTGAGCACGGTGGGCGGGTAGAAGGCGCCCTGTGCGCTCTTCTCACCGCCGAGCTCGAGGCGCGCGCCCTCGGCCACCGCGGTGTCGACGAGGTCGGCGACCTTGTCGCGCTCCCCCACAGACACGAGCGCGCCGAGCTGGTTGTCGCGATCGAGACCCGATCCGACCTTGAAGGCGCCGAGCTTCTCGCTCATCGCCCGGGCGAAGTCGTCGTGCAGCGAGCGGTGCACGTAGAAGCGGTTCGCGCTCGTGCACGCCGAGCCGCCGTTGCGCATCTTGGCGACGAGGGCGCCCTCGACCGCGGCGTCGAGGTCGGCGCCGGGAAGCACGAGGAACGGGGCGTTGCCGCCGAGCTCCATGCTGGTGCTGAGCACGGTGTCTGCCGCCTCGTGAAGCAGCTGGCGGCCGACCTCGGTCGAGCCGGTGAACGAGAGCTTGCGCACGGCCGGGTGGTGCAGCATCGCGCTCACCGCGGGACCGGTCGGCCGCGGCGTGACCAGGTTCACCACTCCCGCCGGAACGCCAGCTCGACGCAGCACCTCGACGACGTAGGCGGAGGTGAGCGGCGTCTCGCTCGCGGGCTTCAGCACGACGGTGCAGCCTGCCGCCAGCGCCGGGGCGAGCTTGCGCGTCGCCATCGCCGCGGGGAAGTTCCACGGCGTTACGAGCACCGAGACGCCGATCGGCTGGTGGTCGACGATGATGTGCTTGTCGCCGGCCGGGGCGAGGCGGAAGTCGCCGCGCACGCGCACGGCCTCTTCACTGAACCAGCGGAAGAACTCGGTGGCGTAGCCCGCCTCGGCCATCGCGTCGGGCCAGGCTTTGCCGTTCTCGAGCACCATCAGCTCGGCGAGGGTCTCCTTCTCGGCCGTGAGGATGTCGAAGGCGCGGCGCAGGATCTCGGCACGCGCACGCGGGGCGGTCGCGGCCCACTCCGGGAAGGCGCGCTCGGCGGCATCCACAGCGTCGATGCAGTCATCGATCGTCGCCACCGCGAACTCGGCGAGCGTGCTCCCGGTCGCCGGATCGGTGACCCTGAACCGCTCTCCCCCGCCGCCCGCGCGCCACTCGCCGTCGATGAACAGATCCGTGAAGAACTCCATGAGATGAAATCTAGTCCGGCAGAAGGCGTCGGACGACCGCATCCGCGAGGAGCCGTCCGCGCACGGTCAGCACCAGTCGTCCCGCGAGAGCCGCACGCCCGTCGACGAGCCCGTCGGCGATCAGTCCGGCGACCGCCGTGCGCCCCTCGGCGTCGAGCAGCTCGATCTCAAGACCGCGTCGCAGCCGGCTCTGCAGCAGCACGCTCTCCACCCGCCGCGTCTCCTCTTCGAGGGCCTCCCGGCCGGCCGCCGGCGACTCCCCCGCGGCGAGACGCTGCGCGTAGGCCGCGGGGTGCTTGACGTTCCACCAGCGCACGCCGCCGACGTGGCTGTGCGCGCCGGGCCCGATGCCCCACCAGTCCTGACCCGTCCAGTAGGCGAGGTTGTGCCGCGAGAGCTGGGTGGGCGTGCGCGCCCAGTTGCTGAGCTCGTACCAGTCGTAGCCCGCCGCCGTCAGCCGCGCCTCGGCGAGCTCGTACATGTCGGCGTGCAGCTCGTCGTCGGGCTCTGCCACCTCACCGCGCGCGATCTGGCGCGCGAGCTTCGTGCCGGTCTCCACGATGAGGGCGTAGGCCGAGAGGTGGTCGGGCTCCTGGGCGAGCGCCAGGTCGAGCGACGCGCTCCAGTCGTCGAGCGACTCCCCCGGCGTGCCGTAGATCAGGTCGAGGCTGGTGGCGAGGCCGGCCTCCTTCGCCCACTGCACGACCCGCGGCACGCGCGCGGGATCGTGGGTGCGCTCGAGCGTGGCCAGCACGTGCGGCACGGCGGACTGCATGCCGAACGACACGCGGGTGAACCCGGCGTCCGCGAGTTCGAACAGCGCGTCGCGGTCGACCGAGTCGGGGTTCGCCTCGGTCGTGACCTCGGCGTCGGCGGTGAGACCCCACGCCTGCCGCACGCCGTCGAGCATGCGCGCCAGGTCGGAGACGGGCAGCAGCGTTGGCGTGCCGCCGCCGAAGAACACGGTCGAGGCCGGGCGACCGCCGACCGCCGCATCTTCGAGCACGCGCCGCGCGAGCCCGATCTCGTCGAGCGCCTGGCCCGCGTAGTCGCTCTGCTTGACGCCGCGGACCTCGTCGGCCGTGTAGGTGTTGAAGTCGCAGTAGCCGCAGCGCACCCGGCAGAACGGCACATGCAGATAGACGCCGAAATCGCGCTCCGCGGCGCCACCGGCGACGGAGGACGGCAGCCGCCCATCCGTCGGTGCGGGGTCGCCGAGGGGCAGCGCGGACGGGCTCACCGCGCGTCCGCGATCGGACCGGTGAGGGCGCGCTCGTAGCGACGCGTGATGATCGCCTGGGTGAGCCGCGAGATCGGGTAGCCGAGCCAGTAGAGCCAGCCCGAGGGCCGCGAGAACGCGCGGATCGTGAGCCACACCGAGTCGTCGGGGCGATGGTCCACGATGAACGACTCCTCACCGCGGGCGGGGTGCCCGGGAAGGGTGCCGTAGGCGAACCCCTTGCGCGCGGGCTCGTCGACCACGTAGACCACACGGCACGGCACGTCGACGGGCCAGAGCAGGAGCCGCAGCAGCGCGGTGTCTCCCGAGCGCAGCAGCGGCTCGCCCTCCGGCGAGAACACCTGCTCGCCGTCGGCGGCCAGGGTCGCGGGCTCGATCGGCGTGCCGTCGGGCTCGAAGCTGACCGGCGTATAGCTCGCATCCGTCACCTCGGGCGGGGCGTCGATCACCCGGACCCGGAATCCGGAGCGCCGCTGGATGCCCCAGGTCAGCGTCTGCATCCAGGCGTGCTCGAAGCGCTCTGCGCCGTGCCCGAGGCGAACCCGACGCTCGATCGGGCGATAGCCCTTCGGCGGATAGCGCAGCAGATCGGCCGCCTGCGTGCCGCCGACCGCCCCGTACGTCACGGGGACGAGCCAGAGCGGCGTCTCCGAGTTCGGGGCGGGGTGCGATGCGGGCATCCGACCATTGTCGCCGATTCCCGGCATGCGAGCACCTCGCGCGCGCACCTGCGAGGATGCCGTCATGAGAATCGCAGTCACCGGCGGAAGCGGAAAACTCGGCACGACAGTCGTCTCCTCGCTGCGCGCGGCGGGCCACGACGTCACCAACTTCGATCGCACGGGGCAGCGCTCCCCCGGATTCGTGCAGACCGATCTGACCGACTACGGGCAGGTCGTGGACGCCCTGCACGGGGTCGACCGGGCGCCCGGATTCGATGCCGTCGTTCACCTCGGCGCGATTCCCGCGAGCGCGCTCGCCCCCGACTCGGCGACCTTCCACAACAACATGGCCGCGACCTACAACGTGCTGCAGGGCGCGATCCGCGCCGGGATCCGCCGCATCGTGATGGCCTCGAGCGAGACGCTGCTCGGCATCCCCTTCGACATCGATCCGCCCTACGCCCCGCTCGACGAGGAGTACCCCTCGCGCCCGGAGTCGACCTACGCGATCGTGAAGCACCTCGAGGAGGAGCTCGCCCGCAAGCTCGTGCGCTGGGATGCGGAGCTCAGCATCACCGGCCTGCGCTTCTCCAACGTGATGACCCCCGACGACTACGCGCAGTTCCCCGACTACTCGAAGAACCCGTCGAGTCGCCGCTGGAACCTCTGGGGGTACATCGATGCCCGCGACGGCGCCCAAGCGGTGCTGCGCGCGCTGGAGACGGCGAAGCCGGGTTTCGAGACCTACGTCATCGCGAACGCCGACACCGTGGTCGACACCCCGAGCGCGGAGCTGATGGCGACGTTCTTCCCGGATGTGGAGCTCACCCGCGAGCTGACCGGCAACGAGACGCTGCTCTCGATCGAGAAGGCGCGTCGCGAGCTCGGCTACGAGCCGAAGTTCGGCTGGCGGCAGACCCCCTAGACGGGTCACCCCAGTGGGTGGGACAGACAGGGCCGTGTACTTGTTTCTCCCCCGCCGAAGCTCCATTCTCGGGGGGTGGCTGTTACCCGAACCAGCGCGAGCGTGAGTCTGTACGGCAAGACGCCGTTCGACACTGCGTCGCGCGTGTCGGCCACCCTGCGAGTCGCGCCGACGCTCGCGCTCGAAGCCGACGTCCCGCATCCGCTGCCCCGCTTCGCCGCCGAGGGCCAGATCGCCGCGAGCTCCTCCTGGACCTTCGACGAGGGCGAGTCGACGCCGAGCGAGGGGGACCCGCTGGCGCTGGCCTGCCTGGACCGCCTCGCCGAGCGCTTCTCGTCCCACGTCGACGCCTTCGCAGCGCTCGCGGAGCACTACGACATCCGCGTCTGGCTCGTCGTCGAAGCCGACCGCGAGCTCGGCGGCTTCATCGTGCGCCCGCAGACCCTCGAGCGCCTCGTTCGGATGCGCGCCGCGCTGTATCCGGTGGTGCGGATCGCCCGACCGCGGGTCGCCGTCCACGCCTGAGCGGGGGGCGCTACACGGCGACGTGCAGCATGAACGACCCCAGGAAGCCGACGGTCGCGGCGAGTCCGGTGAACGCGCCGGTGCGGCGGAAGGCGTCGGGAATCATGGTGTCGCAGATCATCGCCAGGATGGCGCCGGCGGCCACCGCCTGCGTCACCGAACGCGCGTGCTCGTCGAGCGCCCCGAGCCCGAAGTACCCCGCCAGGCTGGACACCGCGCACACGGCGCCGATCGTCCCCCACAGCCGGAACACGGACGCGCGGCTGCGGCCGGACGCCTTCATCGCCGCCGTGCTCGACAGCCCCTCCGGCACGTTCGAGATGCCGACGGCGACGAGCAGAGGGATGCTGAGCGCTCCCGAGCTCGCGGCCGTGAGCCCGATGATCGCCGACTCGGGCACACCGTCCAGGAGCGCGCCGATCGCGATCCCGGACCCGGTGGAGTCGGCCGCGGTGCCCGGCTTGGCTCGCTGGCCGAGCCGGTGCAGCGTCAGGTTCGCCGCCACATACACGACCGCGCCCGCGAGGAACGCGGCGCTCGTCAGCAGCAGGCCCGAGGTCTCCTCCGCCTCGAGCACCAGATCGAAGGCGAGAGCGGAGATCAGAACCCCCGCCCCGAAGGCCATGATGGTCGCCGTCACCCGATCCGGCACGCGCACGAACCAGGCGATGGCAGCTCCGAGCACCAGCGCACCACCCGCGGCGACGCCGCCGATGGCGGCGAGACCCCACTCCGGCATGTCGACCCCTTTCTCGGCGGTCGGGACCGACGCTAGCGCCCGAGCGCGACCACGAGGGCCAGGATCGCGAGCACCAGCGCAACCGGGGTCATGATGAAGCGCTCGAGCTTGCTGCGCGAGATCGCGTTCATCAGCACGCCGAGCGCGAGGTAGCCGAACACGATCCACATGGCGATCACGACGCCGAGCGCATCGCCCGCATCGCCCAGCAGACCCGCGCGGATCAGCGCGAGCACGGCGAAGGCGACATAGAGCACCACCGCGACGATGCTGCCGATGCGCTTGCTCGCGGGAAGAACCTCGTCGGCCCCGCCCCAGGCCGCACGGCCCCACGGCACGCCCGCGATGAGGGCGATCTGGAAGATCGCGAGTGCCACCAGGAGGACCGTGAAGGCCACCGCAGCGACGGCGGTCACTTCTTGTCCTTCGTCTCGACGTCGCCGGAGAGCGCCGCGATGAACGCCTCCTGAGGAACCTCGACGCGACCGACCATCTTCATGCGCTTCTTCCCCTCTTTCTGCTTCTCCAAGAGCTTCCGCTTGCGCGTGATGTCACCGCCGTAGCACTTGGCCAGAACATCCTTGCGCATCGCCGAGATGGACTCACGCGCAATGATGCGCGCCCCGATCGCCGCCTGGATCGGAACCTCGAACTGCTGGCGCGGGATGAGCTTCTTGAGCCGCTCGGTCATCAGCACGCCGTAGGCGTACGCCTTGTCGCGGTGCACGATCGCGCTGAACGCGTCGACCGCCTCGCCCTGCAGCAGGATGTCGACCTTGACCAGGTCGGCCTCCTGATCGCCGCTCGGCTCGTAGTCGAGCGAGGCATAGCCGGCGGTCTTCGACTTCAGCTGGTCGAAGAAGTCGAACACGATCTCGCCGAGCGGGATCGTGTACTTGATCTCGACGCGATCCTCGCCCAGGTAGTCCATGCCGAGCAGGGTGCCGCGGCGCGACTGGCACAGCTCCATGATTGTCCCGACGTAGTCCTTCGGCGCCAGGATCGCGGCCTTAACCATCGGCTCCGTGACGCTGTGGATCTTCGCCCCGGTCGGAAACTCGCTCGGGTTGGTGACCGTGAACTCCTTGCGATCCTCCGTCGTCACCTCGTAGGTGACGCTCGGGGCCGTCGAGATCAGATCGAGGCCGAACTCGCGCTCCAGGCGCTCGGTGACGATCTCGAGATGGAGCAGGCCCAGGAATCCGCAGCGGAAGCCGAACCCGAGCGCGACCGAGGTCTCCGGCTCGTAGTTGAGCGAGGCATCCGAGAGCTTCAGCTTGTCGAGCGCCTCGCGCAGCACTGGGTAGTCGCTGCCGTCGATCGGATACAGCCCCGAGAAGACCATCGGCTTCGGGTCGGTGTAGCCGGGCAGCGGCTCGGTCGAGGGCGTGCGCGCGTTCGTCACCGTGTCACCGACCTTGGACTGGCGCACGTCCTTCACACCCGTGATCAGGTAGCCGACCTCGCCGACGCCGAGGCCCTTGGTGGGCGTCGGCTCGGGCGAGGAGACGCCGATCTCGAGCAGTTCGTGCACCGCGCGGGTCGACATCATCTGGATCTTCTCGCGCGGCTTGAGCGCGCCGTCGACCATCCGGACGTAGGTGATGACCCCGCGGTAGGAGTCGTAGACGGAGTCGAAGATCATGGCGCGCGACGGCGCGGTCGGGTCGCCCACCGGGGCCGGGATCCGCTCGACGACGCGGTCGAGCAGCTCCTCCACGCCCTGGCCGGTCTTGCCGCTCACCCGCAGCACGTCCTCCGGCTTGCCGCCGATGAGACTCGCGAGCTCTTTCGCGTACTTGTCCGGGTCGGCGGCCGGCAGGTCGATCTTGTTCAGCACCGGGATGATCTCGAGGTCGTTGTCGAGCGCGAGATACAGGTTCGCGAGGGTCTGGGCCTCGATGCCCTGCGCGGCATCGACGAGCAGAATCGCCCCCTCGCAGGCCGCGAGGGAGCGGCTCACCTCGTAGGTGAAGTCGACGTGCCCGGGGGTGTCGATCATGTTCAGGGCGAAGGTGTCGCCGCCGACCTGCCACGGCATCCGCACGGCCTGGCTCTTGATCGTGATGCCGCGCTCACGCTCGATGTCCATGCGATCCAGGTACTGGGCGCGCGCGTCACGGTCGGAGACGATGCCGGTGATGCCGAGCATCCGGTCGGCGAGCGTCGACTTTCCGTGGTCGATGTGCGCGATGATGCAGAAATTCCGGATGCGCGCGGGATCGGTCGCGGCCGGTTCGAGAGGCTTCAGGGCACGGGGAGACATTTCCGCCTATTCTCGCAGACTGCGGCGGACCGAACCGTCATGCCGCGGCGACGCGCCGCTCTCCGGCGGGCTCGCCGCGCGCGCCCTGGCCGCCGGACGACGCACCGGAGCACGATTGCTGGTCTCGCGCGCGACCTGGTAACGTAGACCCTTGGTTTCCGCGTGTCCCACAGCGCGCGATTCGCCGGAACGGCCCCTCTACCGGAACGGCACTATCCACTCGTTCCGCAACAGTTAAAGGAATTTCCATGGCGAACATCAAGTCGCAGATCAAGCGCATCAAGACGAACCTCAAGGCGCAGGAGCGCAACAAGGCGGTCAAGAGCGAGCTCAAGACCGCGATCCGCGCCACGCGCGCCGCGATCGCCGAGGGCGACAAGGACAAGGCCACGGCGGCCCTCCAGGTCGCGAGCAAGAAGCTCGACAAGGCCACCAGCAAGGGCGTCATCCACGCGAACAACGCGGCGAACCGCAAGAGCGCGATCGCCAAGCAGGTCGCGGCCCTCTAAGTCGCCACGCCGTCTCGAGAAAGGCCCCGGAGCTTCGGCTCCGGGGCCTTTCTCATGCCCGGC
>DCRR01000009.1:176677-179844 GCA_002325245.1 Microbacteriaceae bacterium UBA1487
AGGCGCAGGCTAGGCGCGGCCGCGCGCGGCGATCACGCCGACGAGGTGCTCGAGGGCGAACACCGGATCGCGCCCGGCGCCCTTGACCTGCGCGTCGGCGCTGGCGAGAGCCTGAATCGCGCGGCCGAGGCCGGCGTCATCCCAGCCGGAGAGGTCGCGACGCGCGCGCTCGACCTGCCAGGGGGCGAGGCCGAACTGCCGGGCCAGGTCTCCCGCTGAGCCTCGGGCGCCCGCGAGCTTCGCCATGGTGCGCACCTTGCTGGCGAAGGCCGCCACCATCGGAACCGGGTCGGCGCCGGTGGCGAGGGCGTGCCGCAGCAGCCGGAGCGCCTCGCCGTGGCGGCCGGCGATCGCCGCGTCGGCGACGGCGAACGCGCTCGTCTCGACACGGCCGCCGTAGTAGCGGTCGACGATCTGCTCGGTGATCTCCTCGCTCGAGTCGGCGAGCAGCTGGCGGCAGGCCGCCGCGAGCTCGGCGAGGTCGTCGGAGAAGGCGCCGACGAGGGCGCGCTGCGCTCCCGCGGTGATGCGGCGCCGGGCCGCGCGGAACTCGGCGACGACGAAGTCCTGCTTGTCGGAATCGCGCTTGAGCTCGGCGCAGACGATCTCGATCGCGCCGCCGGTGCCGCCCCGGATTGCGTCAAGCAGCTTCTTGCCGCGCACCCCGGTGACGTGGCGCAGCACGAGGTACGTCTCGTCGGCCGGGCTCTCGATGTAGGCGAGTGCCTCCTCCAGGAAGGCGTCGGCGCACTTGTGCACGTTGTCGACCCGGATCATCCGCGGCTCGGCGAAGAGCGAGGGGCTGGCGAGCGTGATCAGCTCGCCGGGCGCGTAGTTGGCGGCGTCGAGATCGGAGACTTCGAGGGCCGGGTCCTCGGCGCGAAGCGTGTCGCGCAGCAGCCGGATCGCGCGATCGGCGAGCACCGACTCGGGCCCCGACACCAGCACGATCGGCGCGGGCCGCACCGCATCCCAGGCGAGCTGGGGGATCGCGACCTTGCTGCGCGCGCGAGCTGTCGAACGTGCTGCCGGCATGCCATCCCCTCGGTCGTGAAGCGAAGCAAGCCTATCCGCCGGCACCGTCACCGGGTCGCCGCGTCCAGACCAGCAGCTCGCCCGCGCGCTCCCCCGGCGCTACCAGCACCATGCCGTGCCGATCGGTGCGGTAGGCGACGGTGCCGGCGGACGCGAGCACGCCGAGCGCGCTCTCGGTCGGATGGCCGTAGTCGTTGTCGGCTCCGACGCCGATCAGCCCGACCGCAGCGCCGAGCGCTGCGTACAGCGCCGCCGACTGGTCGCCCGAACCGTGATGCGAGACCTTGACCAGATCGACGGACGCGGGGTGCGCGCTCGCGAGCAGCCGCGCCTGGGCCTGCTCGCCGAGATCGCCGAGCAGGATCGCGCTCAGGCATCCCGTGCGGCACTCCCCCACCGGCCGCAGCTCGAGCACGAGGCTCGCGTCGTTGCCGGGGTCGACGCCGCGCGGCGGCGGCCAGATCACCTCCCAGGCGAACTCGCCCAGCACCCCACGCGCGCCGCGCTCCGGCGCCTCGACGCTCGCCCCGTGCGCGCGCAGAGTCTCGCCGATCGCCGCGTCGGCGGCATCCGCGGGGACCCCCAGCAGGGCCCGATCCACCCGCCCGAGCACGGCGTCGAGGCCGCCCACGTGGTCGGCGTCGAAGTGGGTGAGCACCAGAAGGTCGATGCGCGTGACACCGAGTTCGTCGAGGCACGCCGCGAGCGGCTCCGGCTCGCGGCCGACATCGACGAGCGCGATCTGCCCGGCGCTGCGAATCAGCGTCGCGTCGCCCTGCCCGACATCGCAGGCGGCGTACTGCCACGTGCCCGGTCGGCCCAGCGCGTCGCCCACCCGGCCCGCCAGCAGCGTGAGGGGGTAGGCGAGCAATGCGAGGGCGAGCAGCCCTGCCGCGACCCGGCGGATCGCAGATGCGCGGCCCCCGGTCGGCAGGATCAGCAGCGCCGCCGCCAGCGTGACGGCGGCGAGCAGCACCACCCCGCCGATCCCGTCGAGCCAGGGGCCGCGCGCGACCGGAAGCGCGGCGGCGGTCTGCGCCACCGCCGCGATCCAGCTGGACGGGAGCCACGCCAGGCCGACGAGCGCCTGGGCGAGCCACGGCGCGATCGGGAGGAGCAGGCAGGCCACCAGGCCCAGCACGGTCGCCACCGGCGCCGCCGGTGCGGCGAGCACGTTGGCCGGAACACCGTAGACCGCGAGCGAGGGGTCGAGCAGCAGCAGGACCGGCTGGCACGCGAGCTGGGCCGCCGTCGGGACGGCGATCACGAGAGCGAGCGGACCCGGCAGCACCCGCGACAGCCGCTCGGTCAGCGGCCCGGCGAGCACGAGCAGCCCCGCGGTCGCGAGCACCGAGAGCGCGAACCCGTAGTTGCGGGCGAGCCACGGGTCTACCGTCAGCAGCGCGAAGACGCTCAGGCACAGCAGCGGCACGCCGCGGGACGCGCGCCCGAGCGCCAACCCGAGCAGCGCGGCACCGGCCATGATGCTCGCCCGCAGCACGCTCGGCTCGGGCGTGACGAGCACCACGAAGCCGAGCAGCGCGACGAGCGAGCAGCCTACGCGCACCGCCCGCGGGGCCCCCAGCATGCGGCACAGTCCGAAGACGAGGGTCACCACGACGGCGCAGTTCGCCCCCGAGACGGCGGTGAGATGACTGAGTGAACTGCGCTTCATATCGCGGTCGAGCGTCGCGCCGACCTCCGTCGTGTCGCCGATCGCGAGCCCCGGGAGCAGTCCGGCCCCGGGTTGCGGCAGCGCGCCCGTCGCCTGCCGGAGCCCCGCGCGCAGCGCCTCGCTTGCCTCCAGCAGCGCGGGCGGTGGGCGGATGTCGCGCAGCTCGCTGCGCGCGAACACCAGAAGAGCGCGATCATCTCCCGGCTCGGCGGCGTCGACGGACGCGGTGAGGTGCACCGTCGCGCCGATCACGATGTTCGGCAGGGCCGGGTCATCCGGCTGGGCGAACACGAGCACCGGCACCGAGAACTCGCGCTCCGGCGCGTCGCCCAGCGCCCGCAGCGTCGCCTCGAACCGCCCCTCGCGCGGTCGACCCGTCACATCCAGTTCGAGGTCGAGGCTGCGACCCGACCCCGCGGCCTCGGCCAGCTCGGAGGGAGCGCGCGCCGCGACCCCG
>DCRR01000009.1:180006-210693 GCA_002325245.1 Microbacteriaceae bacterium UBA1487
ACGAGGGCCGCCGGCACGAGACGGTAGTCGCCGCGCACGGCTCAGACCGTGACGAGGTCGCGCAGACCCTCGAAGGTCTTGTCGCCGATCCCGCTGACGCTCAGCAGATCCTCGATCGCGGTGAATCGCCCGTTCGTCTCCCGCCACTGCAGGATGCGCTCCGCCATCGCGGGCCCGATGCGCGGCAGCGTCTCGAGGGTCGCCGCATCGGCGGTGTTGAGGTTCACCTTGCCGCCGACGACCGCGCCCGAGCCGACGGCGGGCGCCTCCCCCTCGGCGTAGACGATCAGCTGCTCGCCGTCGACGAGGAACCTCGCCAGGTTGACGGCCTCAGGGTCGGCCCCCTCCAGGAAGCCGCCCGCCGCCGCGACCGCGTCGACGGCACGCGCGCCGTCGCTCAGCTCGTAGAGGCCGGGGCGCGCGACGAGCCCCAGGATGTGCACGTAGATCGTCGCGCTCGCGCCGCTGATCGCGGCGGCGGTCTCGGCCGGGGCTGGCGCGTCGATCACGGCGCTGGTGCCGCGCGGGGTGACGGCGGTGATGAACACCGCAACGCCGAGCGCCGCGAGCGCGAGCATGAGCGCGGCCCCGACCCCGACCCGCACGCGGGCGCGGCGGGGGTCGGGGTCGAGACGCGCGCTCACGGCGTCAGGTTAGGTCGGCACCGCTCGCGCGGTCCCGCGGATGCTCCCGGCTGTGGGCGGCTAGCGCTTCGTCGCGATGTTGACGAGCTTCGGGGCTCGCACGATCACGTTGACGATCTCGCGATCGCCGACCGCGCGAGCCACCGCATCCGAGCCGCGCGCCAGAATCTCCAGCGCGCCGGTGTCGATCGTCGGCGCCACCTCGAAGCGGTCGCGCACCTTGCCGTCGACCTGCACGATCGCCGTCACCGACTCCTCGACCAGGAGGGTCGGGTCGGCCTTGCGCAGGGTCGTCGTGGCGACGCTGCCCTCGTAGCCGAGGCGCTCCCACATGTCATCGGCCGTGTACGGCGCGAACAGGCTGAGCAGCTTCGTGACGATCTCGATCGCCTCGCGGACGGCCGGGTCACCGGCACCGGGGCCGGAGTCGATCGTCTTGCGGATCGCGTTCACGAGCTCCATGAGCCGGGCGACGACGACGTTGAACTTGAAGCCCTCGACCAGGCCCGGCGCGTCGGCGAGCAGGCGGTGCGTCTGGCGACGCAGAGCCGCATCGCCGCCCTTCCACTCGACCTCGGGGCTCGAGGTGACCTCACCCGTGATGCGCCACGCGCGCGCGAGGAACTTCGCCGAACCGGCCGGCGAGACGTCGGCCCAGTCGATGTCGTCCTCCGGCGGACCGGCGAACGCCATCGTCAGACGCACCGCATCCACGCCGTGCTCATCGAGCTGCTCCGAGAGCCGCACGATGTTGCCGCGGCTCTTCGACATCGCGGAGCCGTTCATCAGCACCATGCCCTGGTTCAGCAGCGCGCTGAAGGGCTCGGTGAAGCTGACGTAGCCCAGGTCGAACAGCACCTTCGTGATGAAGCGCGCGTACAGCAGGTGGAGGATCGCGTGCGTCACGCCGCCGACGTACTGGTCGACGGGCGCCCACTTCTCGGCTTCCTTCGGGTCGAAGGCCTGGGTGTCGTCGTTCGGGTTGAGGAAGCGCAGGAAGTACCAGGACGAGTCGACGAAGGTGTCCATCGTGTCCGGGTCGCGACGCGCCGCGGTGCCGTCGGGCAGGGTCACGTTGACCCAGTCCTCGGCCGCGCCGAGCGGCGAGGCGCCCTTCGGCTGCAGGTCGAGACCCTCGCTCGGCGGCAGCTCGACGGGAAGCGCCGACTCCTCGACGGGGATCTCGCGGCCGTCCTCGGTGTGCAGGATCGGAATGGGGGTGCCCCAGTAGCGCTGGCGCGAGATCAGCCAGTCGCGCAGACGGTACGTCTTCGCGGCACGGCCGGTGCCCGCCTCCTCCAGCAGCTCGATGACGCGCTTGATGGCGTTCGACTTGCTGAGCCCGTCGAGCGGGCCCGAGTTCATCAGGCGTCCCTCGCCCGCGAGCGCCTCGCCGGTCTGCACCGGGTCGGGCGGCAGCAGGTCGCCAGCTTCCAGCATCTCGGGGGTGATCACGGGGATCGCCCCGGTCACCGGGGCGTTGGTGTCGACGACGACGCGCACCGGCAGATCGAACTTGATCGCGAACTCGAGGTCGCGCTGGTCGTGCGCGGGCACGGCCATGACGGCGCCGTGGCCGTAGTCGGCGAGCACGTAGTCGGCCGCCCAGACGGGGATGCGCTCCCCGTTGACCGGGTTGATCGCGACGCGGCCGAGCGGAACGCCGGTCTTCTCGCGGGTGGCGTCCTGGCGCTCGATCTCGGTCGACTTCTGCACCTGCTCGAGGTAGGCGGCGAAGTTCTTCTTGGTCTCGTCGTCCGCATCCGCCACCAGTTCGGCGGCGAGGTCGGAGTCGGGGGCGACGACCATGAAGGTCGCGCCGAACAGCGTGTCGGGGCGCGTGGTGAAGACGGTGACCCGCTCGGCGCGGCCCTCGATGACGAAGTCGACATCGGCGCCGACGCTGCGGCCGATCCAGTTGCGCTGCATCGCGATCACCTTGCTCGGCCACGAGCCCTCGAGCTGGTTCAGGTCATCGAGCAGACGGTCGGCGTAGTCGGTGATCTTGAAGTACCACTGGGTGAGCTTCTTCTTGACGACCACGTTGTCGCAGCGCTCGCAGCGGCCGTCGACGACCTGCTCGTTGGCGAGCACCGTCTGGTCGTGCGTGCACCAGTTGACCCAGCTCGCCTTGCGGTAGGCGAGGCCCTTCTCGTACAGCTTGAGGAACAGCCACTGGTTCCACTTGTAGTACTCGGGATCGCTCGTGTGCAGCACCCGATCCCAGTCGAACGAGGCGCCGTAGCGCTTCATCGACTGCCGCTGCTGCTCGATGTTGTCGTAGGTCCAGGCGCGCGGGTCGACCCCGCGCTTGATGGCCGCATTCTCGGCCGGCAGGCCGAAGCTGTCCCAGCCGATCGGGTGCAGCACGTTGAAGCCCTGCAGCCGCCAGTAGCGCGCGACGACGTCACCGAGGGCGTACGCCTCGGCGTGACCCATGTGCAGGTCGCCGGAGGGGTACGGGAACATGTCGAGCACGTATTTGCGCGGGCGCGTGTCGGCGGGGTTGTCGGTCGCGAACGGGCGCAGCTCATCCCACCGCGCCTGCCACTTCTCCTGGATGCGCGTGAAGTCGTACTCGTTCGGGGCGTCGTCGTGCTGGGTCACAGAACTCTCATTCGTCAGGTGCCGGACCGTGCCCCGCGCCAACGCTCGGCGGGCGGACGTCGCGATCCATCGTCCAGGTTACTCAACACGCGGGCATGTTCTTGCGTTCCCGCCCGCACCGTCTCGTCGCGGGCGCAGATCAGCGCGCCGAGGCGCCGAGCACGCGGAGGAGCGGCGCCGCCTTCACCCGGATCTCGTCGAGCTCGGCGGCAGGGTCGGACAGCGCGGTGATGCCGCCGCCGGTGCCGATCGAGGCGCCCGAGGGATCCAGCACGATGCTGCGGATCACCATCGCCAGGTCGCAGGCGCCGTCGAAGCCGAACCAGCCGAATGCCCCCGAGTAGATGCCGCGCGGCCGCGCCTCGAGCTCGTGCAGAAGCTCCGTCGCCCGCCGTTTCGGGGCGCCCGTCATCGACCCGGCCGGGAAGCACGCCTCGACCAGGTCGGCCACGTCGACGCCGTCGCGAAGCCGCCCCTCGACCGTGCTCACGAGCTGGTGCACCTGCGCGTAGCTCTCCACCTCGAGCAGGTGGGTGACGGCGACGCTGCCGACCTCGCACACGCGCGAGAGATCGTTGCGCATCAGGTCGACGATCATCAGGTTCTCGGCGCGCTCCTTGTCGCTCTCGAGCAGCTCGACGCGGGCGGCGGCGTCGCTCGCGGCGTCGGCGCCGCGCGGACGAGTGCCTTTGATGGGGCTCGTGTCGACGCGTCCGTGCGCATCGACACGCAGGAAGCGCTCCGGCGAGGCCGAGACGAGGGTCGTGTCGCCGATGCGGATCAGTCCGCCGTGATGGGTGGGACTGGTGCGACGCAGCGCGGTGAGCAGGTCGACCGGGTCGGGGTGGACACCCGGCACCTCGACGCGCGTCGTGAGGCACAGCTGGTACGCCTCCCCCTCGCGGATCGCCTCCTGGCAGGCGCGGATGTGCTCGAGATACGTCGCATCGTCATCGAGCCAGCGCGCCTCAGCGGTCTGGGTCTCGGCAGGCTGGGCCTCGGCAGGCTCGCCGGGGCCGAGGCCGGTCAGCGCGGCCACCGCCGCGTCGCGCCAGAGGGCCAGCTCACCGCTCCAGTCGTCGCCGAGTGCGATCAGACGTCCCTCGCCGGTGGCGGCGTCGACGGCGAGCATCCGATCGACGCGCAGAAGCGCTGCCGGCGGCGACTCCGCGTCCACGGCCTGACCGAGCGTCTCGGCGCGAAGCTCGTACTCCAGCCAGCCGACGAGCCCCAGGCGGAACGCCGGGAGGTCGTCGCCCGCCTCGATCGGGTGATCCGCGAGTTCGGCGCGCAGTGTGTCGAGGACGCGCCCGGCTATGACGAGGCGCTCGCCCCGCCCCAGATAGTGGACGCCGGGCCGAGCGCTGGAGGCCTCCGGTGCGGCGCTGTCGAGCCAGAAGCCGTCGGCCTCGCCGACGAGCGCCCGGAACGCCGCAGCCACGTCCGCCACGATGCCGACCGGATGCTGCAGCAGCCGTCGCGGCGACGTTTCCAGCCGGACGGAGGAGAGGCGCATACCCTGATCCTATGAGCGCAACGACGACCCTCCTGTGGCACGGCGGCGCGCTCGAGCCCGTCGTGGACTGCACGCCCGGCCCGGTGGAGCTCGTCGCCGCTGACTCCTGGCTCACCGACGACGGTCTCACGCTCGCTCTCGATCTCCATCGCGCGCGCTTCTTCGACGCGGCCGGGGCCGAGGGCTTCGAGGAGGCCGAGCTGGCCGCATTCTGGGCCGCGGTGATCGCCGCGCTCCCCCGCACCGGCGCCTGGTTCCCGCGCGTCGAGGCGCGACGGCTGAACGATCGGCGAGAACTGCGACTGCTGCGGCGCGAGGCCCTCGAGCGCCGCCGCTCGGTCACCGTCGCGACGCATCTCGGGCGCGATCCGCGCACCGTTCCGCTCGTGAAGGGCCCCGACCTGGAGGCGATGCTGCGGCTGCGCACCGAAGCCCAGTCGCGCCATGCCGACGAGGCGGTGCTGCTGAGTGCCGAGGGCTTCGTCGTCGAAGGCTCCACGACGTGCTTCGCCTGGTGGCGCGGCGATGCCCTCGCGATCCCCGACCCGGAGCTTCCCCGCATCGACTCGGTGACGCTGCGCAGCGTGCTCGCGCTGGCGACGGCGCTCGGCATCGATGTGCTGCACGAGGAGGTCACCCCCGACGAGCTCGACGGGCTCGAGCTGTGGGCGCTGAACTCCTTGCACGGCATCAGGATCGTCACGGAGTGGATCGACGGACCGTCCCTCGCCGAGGATCCGGGCCGACTTCAGCGCTGGCGCGACCGCCTCGACGTGCTTCGTCGGCCGATCGGCGATCGGCGCGCGTGATGGACATCAACGCCGCCCTCACCTGGATCCTGGAGGTGGTCGCGTCCGTGGATCCGGTGCTGCGCACCACGCTCGCGGGCCTCGGGATGTTCCTGGAGACGAGTGTGCTCGTCGGACTCGTGGTGCCCGGCGACTCGATCGTGATCGTCGCCAGTACCGCCGTCGAGACGCCGGTCGGCTACGTCTCGCTGCTGGTCGCCGTCATCGTGGGGGCGCTCGGCGGCGAGAGCGTGGGCTTCGCTCTGGGGCGGCTGTTCGGTCCGCGCATCCGGGACTCCCGCCTGGGCCACTGGATCGGCCGCGCGAACTGGCAGCGCGCGGAGTACTACGTGGACCGGCGGGGCGGCCCCGCGGTGTTCATCTCGCGCTTCCTGCCGGTTTTCCACTCGCTCGTGCCGCTCACGGTCGGCATGAGCGCGATGAGCTATCGCCGCTTCTTCGCCTGGACCGCGCCCGCGTGCGTGGTGTGGGCGGCCGCCTATGTCACGTTCGGCTCGGTCGCCGCGGTGGGCTACCGCGAGCTCGCGGATCAGCTGCACATCGCCGGATACATCTTCGTCGGCGTGATCGTCGCGTTCGCTCTCGGGGTCGTGCTCGTCAAGTGGCTTCTGGTGCGCTCCGAGCGCCGCCATTGGGACCACCCGGGCGATGGTGACGCGAACACGATCGACGACGACCTGACGGCGCGCTGAGCCGAGCACCGCGGCCGGCGCAGACGACAGCGGGGACGGGCGCGACCTGCACCCGTCCCCGCTGATGGCTCAGCGAATCAGCCCAGGAAGCCGTTCGCCGTCAGCCACTCGGTCGCGATCTGCGCGCTCGACAGCTGGTCCTCGACGCTCTGCACGTTGAGGGCGATCAGGCCGTCGGCGGTCAGCGCGGCGCTGACCGGGTCGAGCACCGAGGCGAGCTCATCCGCGAGGTCGGCGTTCACGAGCGGAACGACGTTCGAGGCGAGGAACAGCCCCTCCGGGTCGTCGAGCGTGACGAGACCGGAGGTCTGGATGCGCGGGTCGGCGGTGTAGATGTTGGCGACGTCGACGACGCCCTCGATGAGCGCATCGAAGGTGGTGTCGCCGGTGGCCTCGAAGCTCACGGTCACGCCGTAGACGCTCTCCAGGCCGCTGGGACCGTAGGGGCGCTCCTCGAGCTCCGGCGGGCCGCCGAGCACGACGCCGTCGACGTTCGCGAGATCGCCGATGGCGCTCAGCGAGTTCGCGTCGGCGAACTCCTGGGTGACGGTGTACGAGTCCTGGTCGCTCGCGGTGGACTGGTCGAGAACCGCCAGGGCGTCCGGGAGCGCGTCCGCGAGGGCCGCGTAGACCTCGTCCGACTGGGTGGCGGTGGTGTCGGGCGCGTAGTACTGGAGGAGGTTTCCGGTGTACTCGGGGAAGACGTCCACCTCACCGGCCTCGAGCGCCGGGAGGTACGCGTCGCGCTGACCGATCTGGAACGAGCGCTCGACGTCGTAGCCGGCGTTCTCCAGGGCCTGCGCGTAGATCTCGGCGACGATCTCGTTCGAGTAGTACGCCTGCGAGCCGACCACAATGGTGTCGGTGCTGCCCGATCCCTCGGTGGGGCTCAGCGGATCGCCCTGCGCACACCCTGAGAGGGCCAATGCAACCCCAACCACGGCTGCGCCCAGGGCGAGCCGGCCTTTGTTCCCTGCTGTGTTCAACATGATCTTCCTTACCTAGTCGTTGGTGGGGGTCCCCACCGAACTCGCGCGCGGCCTCAGCGGCCGGGCGCGACGTGGTTGCGAACGCGGCGCGCTGCGCCCGTCCGGAATGATGCGCTCGGTGATCTGCGCGGCGAGGCCGAACAGCGCGTCGAGCGCGAAGGCGAGCGCCACGACCAGCAGCGCCGCGCCGAGCATCTGGTCGTAGCGGCGCAGCGGCAGCCCTTGGATGATGTCGAAGCCGAGACCGCCGAGGTTCACATAGGCGGCGAGGGTCGCGGTCGCGACGACCTGCAGCGTCGCGCTGCGCAGTCCCCCGAGCAGCAGCGGCAGCCCGAGCGGCACCTCGACCTTCCAGAGGATCTGCCACTCGGTCATGCCGATGGCGCGCGCGGCGGAGATCGTGGAGCGGTCGATCGCCTCCAGGCCTGCGTAGGCGCCCGCGAGGATCGACGGAATCGCGAGGATCACGAACGCGATGTAGGACCCCGCCGCAACCCGAACCCCCAGCCCCACGCCGAGGGTGCCGAGCAGCAGGACGAAAAACAGGATCAATCCGAAAGAGGGCAGGGCGCGCGCGGCGCCGGAGATGGCCACCGCGATCTCGCGGCCGCGCCCGGTGTGCCCGATCAGGTAGCCCGCGGGAATCGCGATCGCCGCCGCGATGACCACCGACACGAGCGTGTAGAGCACGTGCTCGCCGAGGCGCGTCCACAGCTCGCCCTCCCCCGCGGGCCCGAGGTTGGCGACGATCCAGGCGAAGGCCTCGACGAAGAGCGTCATGTCGATACCGCCCGAGCTCGCGCGGGGGCCTGCCTCGCCCAGGGCATCAGCACCCGCCCGAGCAGCTGCAACGCGGCATCGACGACGAGCGCGAGAGCGGCCGTGGCGACGACTCCTGCGAACACCTCTTCCACGATGCGACGCTGCAGCCCGTTGGTGAAGAGATAGCCCAGGCTCTCGACGCCGATCAGGATTCCCACCGTCACGAGGGCGATCGTGCTCACCGCGACCACGCGGAGTCCGGCCAGCAGCACCGGGCCGGCGAGCGGAAACTCGACCTCCCAGAATCGACGCCAGGCCGAGTACCCCACCGCGGTCGCGGACTGCCGCACGCCGGGATCGACAGAGCCGAAGGCGTCCGCCGCGGCGCGCGCCATCAGGGCGACCGCGTACAGCGTGAGCGCGATGGTGACGTTGAACTCGCTGAGGAACGGAATCCCGAGCAGCGGCGGCAGCACGACGAAGAGGGCGAGCGACGGGATCGTGTAAAGCAGCCCGGCGACGGTCAGCACCAGCCCGCGCGTGACGCGGTAGCGCCACGCCACCCAGCCGAGCGGAATCGCGATGACGAAGCCGAGCACGATCGGAACGACGCTCAAGCGCAGGTGCTCGAGCGTCAGCCCCCCGATCAGCCCGAGGTTGTTGACGATCCAGTTCATCTCAGCGCCGCACCTCGCTGAGGACACCCGCCGCGCGACCGTCGGAGTCGACCAGGACGGTGCGTCCGTCCACCACCTTCTCGGTGAGCGCCCGCTTGCCGCGATCGGCGCCCACGAAGCTCGCGACGAAGTCGTTGGCCGGATGCGCGAGCAGCTGCTCCGGGGAGCCCTTCTGCGCGATGCGTCCGCCGGTCTCCAGCAGCACGATCTGATCGCCGAGCAGGAACGCCTCGTCGATGTCGTGCGTGACGAACACGATCGTCTTGCCCAGCTCTTGCTGCAGCCGGAGGACCTCCTGCTGGAGCTCGGCGCGCACGATCGGATCCACGGCGCCGAACGGCTCATCCATCAGCAGGATGTTCGGGTCGACCGCGAGCCCGCGGGCGACGCCGACGCGCTGCTGCTGACCCCCGGAGAGCTGCGAGGGGTAGCGTTGGGCAAGGTCCCGGTCGAGGCCGACGACATCCATGAGCTCCAGCGCACGGGCGTGGGCTTCGGCCTTGGAGGTGCCGACCAGACGGGGAACCGTCGCGATGTTGTCGATGACACGACGATGCGGAAGAAGTCCCGAGTTCTGCATGACGTAGCCGATGCGCCGCCGCAGTCGGACCGGCTCGGTCGTCGCCACGTCCTCGTCATCGATCAGCACGGCGCCCGCGCTCGGGTCGACCATGCGGTTGATCATCCGAAGCAGGGTCGTCTTCCCTGAGCCGCTCGATCCGACCAGCACGGTGACCTGGTGAGAGGGCATGACCACGCTGAAGTCGTCAACGGCAAGCGTGCCGTCGGGGAACTGCTTCGAAACGGCTCTGAATTCGATCATGCGCGGTCAGCTCTCCCTCGGTCGCCCCTCGATGGGGTCGTTGCCGGTGCAGAGCCCGCGCGCACTCGCGAAGGCCCCTCACCATCTCAACACATTCGGAGCGGAGAGCGCCGGGGATTGCCGAAGCAATCCCCGGACGCGTCAGCGGGAGACGTTCGCGGGAACGGCGAAATACGGCGACATCAGCGCGACGAAGATGTCGTGCGCGTGAGCGATGAACTGCTCGTCGCCCTCAGGGTCGCGCGTGAACGCGCGCGCCACGAGCGCATCGCCGGCAGCGCTCGCCGCCTCGAAGGCCAGACGTGCGGCGTCGGAGCCCGGAAGCTCGAAACGCTGCACGAGGGCGTCGTACATGTGCGATGCGAGCGCGGCGTTCGCCGACGCGCCCGTGGCGGGCCGCAGGTCGAGCACGTCGCCGAGCCGCAGCGAGGCGAAGCCGGGCTCGGTGCGGTACGCATCGACCAGCACGGCGACGCCCGCGGACAGCGCGGCGAACCAGTCGTCGTGCTGCTCGTCGCGCACCGCGGCCATGACGCGCTCATTCATCCGCTCGGCGTTGCGAGCCGCGAGGCTCTGCAGCACGGCGATCCGGTCGGGGAAGTAGCGGTACACGGTGCCGATGGAGGCACCAGCGCGGTCAGCCACCATCGCCGTGGTCAGGCGCTCGTAGCCGATTTCGTCGATCACTTCGGCCGCCGCATCCAGCAGAGCCGCGAGGCGCGCGGTGCTTCGAGCCTGTACGGGCTCGTTGCGGATCAATGCAGCGGGATCAACCTGGTGATCGGAGAGTTTGATGTGGGACACAGGGGTTCTCCTTCTCGATTCGGTGAGCATACCTTCCGTTACTGTGGCTAGCCCGGATGTTCGCCGTGACACACTGGGACAATGACGTCGAGCCGCGCTGAGCCCGCTGGCGGACCCGCGGAGTCGACGACACTTCACATCGCGGCGCGCATCGAGGACTGGATCCACGAGCGCCGCGCGCGCCGGGCCCGCCGCCGCGGCCGCGTCGCAACCGTCATCCCCTTCACCGGGTACGGCGGCGACGGATGGGTCCGTATTCTCGGACGCGTCGTCTACGAGGATCCGGAGCGCGCGAGCGACCCGTCGCGCCGTGTGCGCGGCTGGCGGAGCTTCACCAGCGTGCACGCGGCGTACGCCGAGGTGACAGTGACGAGCGGCACCGATTGGGAGGCGCTCCGCGCGGATCGCGGCGGAGTGCTCGATGCGCACGTCAAGCTTGCGCTTCCCGCGGGCTGGAACACGGTGCGCCTTCGCGTCGACGGGGGCCAGGCCGTCGAGGCGCCCATCTTCGTGGTGAGCGGACAGCACCGCTTCGGCATCCTGTCCGACATCGACGACACCGTGATGGTCACCGCGCTCCCCCGCCCGTTCCTGGCCGCGTGGAACACGTTCGTTCTGGACGAGCATGCGCGACGCCCGGTGCCGGGCATGGCCGTCCTGTATGAACGACTCGCGCAGCGCCACCCCGGCTGCCCGGTGTTCTATCTCTCCACGGGAGCCTGGAACGTCGCCCCGACCCTGAGCCGCTTCCTCCACCGCAACCTGTATCCGCGGGGCCCCCTGCTGCTCACCGACTGGGGCCCGACCCACGATCGATGGTTCCGCAGCGGCCAGCAGCACAAGCGGGAGAGCCTGACACGCCTCGCGCACGAGTTCCCGGACATCCGCTGGCTCCTGGTCGGCGATGACGGTCAGCACGACGAAGACCTCTACGCCGCGTTCGCGGCCGAATACCCGCAGAACGTGGCCGCGATCGCGATCCGGCAGCTGACCGCGGGCGAGGCTGTCCTCGCCGGTGGCCGCAGCCGACGACCGGACCAGGAGACCGCGAGCACGCCGTGGGTGTTCGCCCCCGACGGGGCAGGGCTGAGCACGCAATTGCGCACGCTCGGGATGCTCGATCCGCGGGCGTAACAGGGCGTCGACCTCGGGTAGCGTGAGTGCTGTGACGAGATTTGACGACGGGTCAGCCGGGGATGCCAACTACGCGGAGATCGGCCTTGGCTACGCGAGCATCCGGCAGCCGGATCCGCGGATCGACGGGCGCGTTCGCGCAGCGCTCGGCGATGCCCGCACGGTGATCAACGTCGGCGCCGGCGCCGGCAGCTACGAGCCGCACGACCTCGAGGTGACTGCGGTGGAGCCCTCGGCGTCGATGCGCGCCGAGCGACCGCCGCACCGCGCCCGCGCGGTCGACGCGACAGCCGAGGCGCTTCCGTTCGACGACGACAGCTTCGACGCGGCGATGGCGAGCGTGACGATCCACCAGTGGCCCCAGCTCGAGAAGGGACTGGGAGAGATGCGCCGCGTCGCGCGAGGTCCGGTGGTCATCTTGACCTTCGACCCCGTCGTTCCCGAGCCGTGGTGGCAGCCGGTGTACGTGCCAGAGCTCTTCGAGGTCGAGGGGCGTCGGATGCCGAGCATGGACCGCATCGCCGCCGCCCTCGGCGGGTCGGTCGAGGTGCAGAAGGTGCCCGTGCCCGCCGACTGCACTGATGGCTTCGGGCAGGCGTTCTTCGCCCGACCCGAGCGGACGCTCGAGCCGGAGATCCGCCGGGCCATGTCGGCGTGGAGCTTCCTGGACCAGGCGATCGTCGACCGGTATGTGCGCGAGCTCAGCGCCGATCTCGCGTCCGGCGCCTGGGACGCCACGTGGGGCCGCTTCCGCACGCTCGACGAGTTCGACGTCGGCCTGCGGCTGGTGATCGCGCAGCCTCTCTGAGTTTTCCTTGCCTCCACCCCCGAACGTGGGGTAGAAATGTGCGCGAGGTGGTTGCTGCCCCTGCGGCGGCGCGCTACTCTCAGGAAAGCGTTCGTGGAGTCCCCCATTCTGCGGACGCTGTGTACCCCATCAACAGTGCCGATGTCTCCCCACGACATGCGGTTCTCTCCCCCGAGAGGAACAGTCGATGCCCGCTGTTCTCACCGCGGCCGTCCCCCAGGTCGTCAGCGCGGGGTTTCCTGCTGCCCTCGTGGTCGCCGTCGGCGTCACCGCGCTCGTCGCCCTCGGCATGATGCTCACCGCTTTGCACCGCAGCTCGCGACTCACGATCGGACGCGGACTGCTGACCGGGACGCTGGCACTCGGGATCGTGGGCGTCGCGGCGGGCGGCGTGCTCGCGCTCTCGCCCACCTCGGCGCAGGCGACGCCGGCCACCGGCAACACCTACGTCGTGCTCGACACCGGCGAAGAGTGGGACGTGCAGCTTCCGACGCTGAGCTCCGACCGCTGACTGGTCAGCTCACGAGCTCCCGGCAGTCGCTGTCGCAGGTGATGAACGGTCCCGTGCGGCCGGAGAGCGCGCGCCGCAGCTCGATCAGTCGCAGCGCCGACTCATCGATGCTCGACTCCGCGATCTCGCCGCGCTCGACCGCCTCGGCCACGGCATCGGCCACCGCGTCGACATCGATCGGGCCGACGTAGAGCAGCAGGTCATTGCCTGCCGCGACCGCGGCGACCGCGTTCCGGATGGGATCCGCGTACTCCGGAACACCGGAGTTCTGCAGCATCGCCATGTCATCGGTGACGATGATGCCATCGAATCCCAGCTCGTCGCGCAGAACGCGATGCCACGCGGGTGAGAGCGTGGCCGGCTCGTGATCGATCGACGTGTAGCGCACGTGGCCGAACATGACCAGTTCGGCGCCCGCCTCGATGCCGGCGATGAACGGCGGCGCCTGGGTCCTCCGCCACGCGGACTCGCTCATCGAGGTTGCCGGAAGGCTGGAGTGGGAGTCGCCGGCGACCGCGCCATGGCCGGGGAAGTGCTTGAGCGTCGACAGGACGATCCCGCGCTCCCCCGTGACAGCCGCTGCGACCCGAGGCGCTGCCTGCTCCGCCGTGTCGCCGAGCACGCGCGGGTGGATGAATGCCGCCCGGTTGGCCGTGACGTCGGCGACGATTCCGAAGTTGATGCTGACCCCCGCGGAGGCGACCAGCTGCGCCCGCTCGGCGAACGCCTGCTCCGCCGCGGCGGGCGGCTGGTCGCGCAGCTGCGACGGCGCCGCGGCGTCATCGCCGGGCAGGCGTCGCACGATGCCGCCCTCCTGATCGATCGCGACCAGCACCGGGAATCCGGGGTCGACGCTCAGCGACGCCGTCGTCTCCGCGAGCCGCGGAACCGAGGACGGAACGTTGTCTCCCATATAGATGAGCCCCGCCGCGTCGGTGCGCTCCAGCTGGGCGCGCAGCGCGCTCGCATCGAGGCCCGCGACGTGGATCATGACCATGCTCGCGACCTTCTCGCGCAGCGTCATGCTCTCCAGGCGAGCCTCGGCGTAACTGGCGAGCGGGTCCGAGGCGGGTGCGGCGGGCACCGGATCCCATGACTCCGGTGGTGTGACGCTCGGCGCGGCGCAGGCGCTGAGCGACAGCGCCGTCGCCACCGTCAGGACGAGTGCGACTCGGGCGCTGCGCGTCGATGCCACGCTCGCGATCGTACCCGGCTCCCGTACTGTGGTGCCATGGTGCGCCGTGGACTCGCCCTGCTCGGCTCGACGCATCCGGGCCCGAGCGTCGTCGTCACGACGGTCGCGGTGGCGCTGGGCGTCGCGGCAGGGCTCGACGCGGTGCGCGTCGCACTCGTCGGCGTCGTCATGCTGTTCAACCAGTTCTCGGTCGGCCTCTCCAACGATTGGCTCGACGCCGCGCGTGACCGCCGCGCCGGTCGCAGCGACAAGCCGGTCGCGCGCGGCGCTGTCTCGGTGGCGGCGGTCCGAGCCTCCGCACTCGTGTCGCTGATCGCCAGCCTCACCGTGGCTCTCGTGCTCGGGCCCCTGGTGCTCGCCGCGAACGTGGTCAGCGTGGCGGCCGGCTGGAGCTACAACCTGGGGCTGAAATCCACGCCGCTCTCCCTGGTCGCCTACCTGGTCGGTTTCGGAGTGCTCCCCGCAATCGCGACCCTGGCGCGCGCCGACCCCGCCTGGCCCTCGTGGTGGGCGGTGACGGTGGGAGCCCTGCTCGGCGCCGCCGCTCATTTCGCCAACGCGGCACCGGACCTCGAGGACGACGCGCGGGAGGGCATCCGCGGGCTTCCGCAGCTTCTCGGCCGACGCCGTTCGATCGCGCTGACGTGGCTCGGGCTCGCCGCGGCGATCGCGGTGCTCCTGCTCGGCTGGGATGTCACCCCGGTGAGCGTCGCGGCGGCCATGGTCACGCTGGCCCTCGGCCTGCTCGGCCTCCTGACGCCCCTCGGACGCGGACAGACTCGCGCGCCCTTTCGGCTGATCATGCTCGCGGCACTCGTGATCGTCGTCGCCCTCGTCACGGCGGGAGAGGCGCTTCTCGCGAGCTAGGTCGTCGGCGCCGTGACGCTCTCCTCGTCGGCGCGCGGGCGCGCCGGGTTGCGGATGCCGAGCCAGCTGATGAGGCCCCCGGCCGCCATCATCCCGGCCGTCACGATCGCCGCCCGATGGAAGCCGTCAAGGTCGAGCTCCCCGCCGATGATGACCGCGAGCAGGGCGATCACGATGAGTCCTGCGACCCGCGCGACGGCGTTGTTGACCGCCGAGGCGATGCCGGAGCGCTCCGGCTCGATCGCGCCCAGAATCGCCGAGGTGAGCGGCGACACGGTGAGCGTGATGCCGACCCCGAACACGAGGATGCCCGGCAGCACCTGCCACCAGTAGTCGAACTCCGTGCTCACCGAGAGCAGCAGCAGCGCGCCAAGGGCCATCACGAGCGGCCCGATCGTCATGAACAGTCGGGGCCCGAATCGGCCCGCGAGCGCGCCCACGCGGGAGCTGCCGAGAATCATGATGACCGTGATCGGCAGGCTGGCGAGCCCGGCGAGGGTGGCCGGGAGTCCCGCGCCCTGCTGGAGGTAGACGCTCACCACGAAGCCGTTGAGCGCGAGCGCGCCGTAGATGAGCGCCGTCGCCACGTTGCCGGTCCAGAAGTTGCGCACCCGGTACAGCCCCAGCGGCATGATCGGGTTGGCCGCCACCCGCTGTCTCAGCAGGAAGCCGACGAATGCCGCAGCACCGAGCGACATCGAGAGCCAGATCGCCGGATGGTCCCAGCCGAGGGAGGCGTGCTCGATCAGCGCGAACACCGGTCCGCCGAGTCCCAGCGTGCAGAGGACCGCCCCGAGGTAGTCGATCCGCACCCCCAGTCGCCGGACGTCGCGCTGCTCGAGCATCGACACGAGCACGAGTGTCACGGCGATCGGCAGCACGTTGATGAGAAAGGCGAAGCGCCACGACAGCAGGTCGACGAACACGCCGCCGATGACCGGCCCGGCGATCATGGCGCCGCTCGCCATCGCCGTCCAGATGCCGATCGCACGGCCCTGCGCCGCGCCGCGGAAGTTGGCGGTGATGAGGGCGAGGGAGCTCGGCACGAGCAACGCGCCGGCGACGCCCTGCAGCGCCCGGGCGACGATCAGCAGCTCGGCGGTCGGCGCCGCGGCGATCGCCACCGACGTGAGGCCGAAGCCGATCAGGCCGATGCGGATGACGCGGATACGTCCGTAGAGATCGCTGATGGAGCCGGCGACCAGGATGAGCGCCCCGAGCGTGATCAGGTAGGCATCCACGACCCACTGCTGGGTCGCGATTCCGCCGCCGAGTTCGCGGACGATGGCGGGCAGGGCGACGTTCACGATCGTGCCGTCGAGGAACGAGACGAAGCTCGCCAGGACAGCGATCGTGAGCACTAGGCGCTGTTCGCGGGTCATGGCAGCCACGCGCTCAGGCTAGTCCTCGCGCGCGGATTCGGCGGGGGTTTTCTCGGCGAGCAGTTCACGCACCCGCGGGATCACCTCACGGCCATACAGCTCGATGGCCGTCATCAGGTGCTCGTGAGAGAGCGTGCCCGCCGAGTACTTCAGGTCGAAGCGCTGCACTCCGAGCGTGCGCACCGTGTTCGCGATCTTCCGCGCCACCGTCTCGGGCGAGCCGAGGTGCAGGGCGCCGTCGACGATCTCGCCGTCGAAGCGCTCGCGGTTCGTGGGCGGCCAGCCGCGTTCGGCGCCGATCCGGTCGACCATGACCTTGTGATGCGGGTAGTACAGATCAGCCGCCTCCCGGTCGGTCGCCGCGATGAAACCGGGCGAGTGCACGGCGACCGGCAACGGCTCATGGCCGAACTGCGCAACGGCACGGTGGAACAGGTTGACGTAGGGCGCGAACCGCTCCGGGGCGCCGCCGATGATGGCGAGCGTGAGCGGCAGCGCGTGGCGTGCGGCGCGCACGACCGACTCGGGACTCCCTCCGACGCCCACCCAGGTGCGGATGCGGCCGGATTCGGTCTTGGGATACACCGACTGATGGATCAGCGGCGCGCGCGTGGTGCCGTTCCACGACACCTCGCCTTCGTCGAGCAGCTTGACCAGCAGGTCGAGCTTCTCCTCGAAGAGCGCCTCGTACTGGGTGAGGTCGTAGCCGAACAGCGGGAACGACTCGGTGAACGAGCCGCGGCCGGCGATGATCTCGGCGCGGCCGTTCGACAGCGCATCCAGCGTGGCGAACTTCTCGTACACCCGGACCGGATCGTCAGAGCTCAGCACCGTCACCGCGGTGCCCAGCCGGATGCGCTCGGTGCGCGCGGCGATGGCGGCGAGCACGAGCTCGGGGGCCGAGACCGCGAAGTCGTCGCGGTGGTGCTCCCCCACCCCGAAGAAGTCGACGCCGACCTGGTCGGCGAGAACGGCCTGCTCGACGACCTGGCGGATCGCCACCGCGTCGTGCACCCGCTGCCCGTCGAGGTCGACCGTGACGTCGCCGAAGGTATCGAGCCCGAATTGCACGTTGTCCATGTCACCGATCCTGCCGAAGCATCCAATTCGATGCGTTCGCATCATGACGGTCAACCGGGATCGCGCCCGGCGCATTCCCGCGAGATCACACGATTCTCGGCTACGCGCCGATCTCGGTCAGCACCCAGAAGATCACATAGACCGGCCAGACGATCGCCTGCAGCAGACCCAGAATCACGCCCCAGAATCCGCCATCGGACTCGGAGACGAAGTAGATCGCGGCTCCGATGTAGGCCAGAAAGAACACGAATCCCCAGGGTCCCGCCTGCTCGACGACTCTGCCCCGTCTGCTGGCCACGATGTCCTCCCTCGGATGCTCGATGTCCCTCAGCGTAGGGCGGGGCCACGGGGAATACCAGTGCCGCCAGCGCACGTTGTCTCTCGTGTGAAGAGCATCGGATTCCTCTCCTTCGGCCACTGGTCGGCCTCCCCCGGCTCGCACGCGCAGAGCGCCGCGGACGTGCTCCACCAGTCGATCGACCTGGCCGTGGCGGCCGAGGAGCTCGGCGCCGACGGCGCCTACTTCCGCGTGCACCACTTCGCCCGGCAGCTCGCCTCCCCCTTCCCGCTGCTGGCGGCGATCGGAGCGCGCACCTCCCGCATCGAGATCGGCACCGGCGTGATCGACATGCGCTACGAGAACCCCCTGTACATGGCTGAGGACGCCGGCGCCGCCGACCTGATCTCCGACGGCCGGCTGCAGCTCGGCGTGAGCCGCGGCTCCCCGGAGCAGGTGATCGAGGGCTCCCGCTACTTCGGCTACGCCGCACCGGAGGGCTCGACGATGGCCGATGTGGCGCGCGAGAACACCGAGGTGTTCCTCAAGGTGATCGACGGCGCCCGCTTCGCCGAGCCGAATCCGCGCCCGATGTTTCCGAACCCCCACCCGGGGCCGCTCGGCATCGAGCCGCAGTCACCGGGGCTCCGCGACCGGATCTGGTGGGGTGCCGCCTCCGATGCCACCGCCGAGTGGGCGGCGAAGCTCGGCATGAACCTGATGAGCTCGACCCTCAAGGCGGACGAGTCGGGTGAGCCTCTGCACGTGCAGCAGCGCAAGCAGATCGAGCGCTACCGCGCGGCCTGGGCCGAGGCGGGCCACAAACGTGAGCCGCGCGTCTCGGTGAGCCGCTCGATCTTCGCCCTGGTGAACGACGAGGATCGCCGCTATTTCGTGGGCGGGGAGCGCGACGCCTTCGACACCTTCGCGAACCTCGACGGGTTCAAGGCGGTGTTCGGCCGCAGCTACGCCGACGAGCCCGACAAGCTGATCGAGCAGCTGCGCGCCGACGAGGCGATCGCCGCCGCCGACACGCTGCTGCTCACCGTTCCCAACCAGCTGGGCGTCGACTACAACGCCCACGTGCTCGAGTCGATCCTGACGCACGTCGCCCCGGGTCTCGGCTGGCGCTGAGCGCGCCCGCCGCCACGTCCTAGCGGGCGGGCGTGATCGAGAGCTCGTCGAGCAGGTTCAGCACCCGCCGCTCGATCTCGTCGCGCACCGGGCGCACCTCCTCGGCGCTCCAGCCGGCGGGGTCAGAGAGCACCCACTCCTCGTAGCGCTTGCCCGGGAAGACGGGGCAGGCATCCCCGCATCCCATGGTGATGACGACGTCGGCGGCACGCACGACCTCGTCGGTCCAGGGCTTCGGGTACTCTCCGGCGATGTCGATGCCCTTCTCGGCCATCACCTCGATGGCGACCGGGTTGACGCTCGCGCCCGGCTCGGAGCCGCCGGTCCAGCCGACGGCCGCCTCGCCCGCGTAGTGCTCGAAGAAGCCGAGCGCCATCTGCGAGCGGCCCGCGTTGTGCACGCACAAGAACAGCACGGTCGGCGTGCCGCTGACGACGAGCCCGTCGGCTCGGGCGAGGGCGCGCAAGCGCTGGCGCGCGAACTTCTCGGCCAGCACCGGCAGATAGTTCGGCACGGTCGCGGACGCGGCCAGCTTCTCGTGCGAGCTGTGCAGGAAGCGCTCGATGGTCTCGAGGCCGAACGTGCCCTCGAACTCGCGCGCGAGGCGCGCTGCGGAGGTGCCGAGGGCCGCCTCCTGGTCGATGGTCACGGTCGCGCGCGGCGGCAGCATGGTCATGGTCGCTCTTTCTCTAGGCGGCAGTGAGCCGGGGGGCGAGTTCGCGGATGCGTCTCGCAATGTCATCGAATGCGGCGTCGAAGGCGTCATCGGTTCCGACGCGCACCGGGTCGGGCACCGACCAGTGCAGATCGGGCATTCCGGAGAGCTCTTCGTGGGCGTCGTCGCACACCGCGATCACGAAGTCGTCGGGCGCGAGCGTGTCGTTCATGGCCCGCGGCGCGACGGGCGCGAGGGCGAGTCCGTGACGCTCGGCTGCGGCGACGGCGCCCGGCGCGACGCTCGCGGCAGGGTGCGTGCCGGCCGAGGCCACCGGGATGGCGCTCATCGTGTTCCACAGCGCCGCGGCGAGCTGAGACCTGGCCGAGTTTCCTCGGCACACGAACAGCACCCGACGGGCCGAACGGCGCTCACTCGGCACGAGGTCGTCGAAGGCGGCCGGAACGAGCCGCACGTAGCTGCGCCGCCCGTCGGCCTCCGACTTGGAGCGCCGCACGATGCCCGCCTGCTCCAGCAGATTCAGGTGATGCGCGAGCAGGTTCGACGAAATCCCGAGCGCCGTCTGAAGCTCCGTCGGCGACCGATCGCCGAGGATCAGCAGGTCGACGATCCGGAGCCGGGTGGCGTCGGCCAGCGCCGCGTGGCGGGCCACCCGACGCCGCAGGTCATTTCGCTCAGTGTTCATTGACTCAATGATGACTGAGTAATTGGAGCGCGTCAAGCTGCGCCGACCGCGAGCCCCGATCGGCGCGGCGTGATCCGGGTCTACGGTCGCTGACCGCCGCCGCCGGGGCCGCCGGGGCCGCGGCTGTCGTCGAACTCGAGCACCTCGTCACCGGTCACCGAGACCGCCTCGGAACCGGCGACCGTGATCGTGTAGCTGGCTCCGGCCTCGATCTGCGCGGAGGCGACGAAGATCGACGCCGTCTCCTGCACGGTCGTGTACTCGGCGACGACCGTGCCGTCCTCGGCGACGACCTGCACCGCGTCGCCGATCGCGGCGTCGACGTTCGTCCAGACGAAGCTGCTGCCCGAGAAGTCGCCGGAGGTGTCCACCGCCGCCTCCGGTCCGGTGTACGGGGAGGTCGAGATCACGGTGCCGCCGGTGACCTCGGCATCGCCGTTCGAGTCGATCCCGTCGCCGCCCGCGAACACCGTGACGGTGCCCCCGGAGATGACAATGGTCGACCCGTCGGATCCGCCGCCCTGCCCGCCGGTCGCGGCACTGCTGGAGCCGTTGAGCCCGTCATCGGAGGAGACCACGTCGACCGTGCCGCCCGCGATGGTGAGCGCGGCGCTCTCAAGGCCCTCGTAGGAGTCGACGACGTCGATGACGCCCTCGGCGACGAACAGCACGGTCTCGGCGTTCAGACCGTCGCCCTCGGCGTCGACAGTGGTCTCCCCGCCCGTGACGACGATGTCGGTGGTCGCGTCGACCCCGTCATCGTCCGCCACCAGCTCGAGCGTGCCGCCCGCGAGGTGGATGTAGCCGCGGGTCTCCTCGTCCTCGTTGTCGCTCTTCAGCGCGTCGCCGCCCGCCGTCACGTCCAGGGCTCCGCCCTCGATGGTCAGCGAGTCCTTGCCGCGCACGCCGTCGTCCACCGCGTCGACCGTCAGCGTGCCGCTCAGGATGACGAGATCGTCTTCGCTCGTGATGCCGTCGTTGCCGTTGCCGACCACGGTGAGCGAACCCTCGCCCGTGATGGTGAGGTCGGCCTCGCTGAACAGCGTCGCGTTCACGTCGGCATCCTCGGCATAGGACGCGGTGTCGCTCAGGAAACTGTCGCCCTCGAGCGAGATCACCACGTCATCCGCGCTCACGACCGAGACCGCCGCGGAGCTCGCCGAGGAGATGGTCGCGTCGTCGAGGATGAGGGCGACGACGGCGTCCTCCGGAGCGTCGACGACGAGCTGGCCATCGAGCGCGCCGGTGACGAGGTACGTGCCGGCCGCGGTGATCGTGACCGTGTCCCCCGAGACGCTCGCGCCGCTGCCGTCCACCGTGGCGGTGGTGCCGGCGAGCGTGATCGTCGTTCCGGGCTCCGGATCCCACTCGTCCGGGTTCACCGTCGTCGAGTTCTCGTTCGCGGCGAGGATCTCATCAGCGGCAGCCAGTGCTGCCGTCAGGACCTGCTCGGACTCGCTCTCCTCGGCGGCGACGTCGGCGGAGGCGGTCGTCTCGGCAACGGTGCAGCCGGTGAGCACAACGGCTCCCAGAAGGAAGGTGGAAGCCGCAGCGGGGAGGAGGAAGCGTCGTGTGCGCATCGTCAATCCTTTCGATCGAATGTCCCGATCCAGCACCCCCTCGCTATGCGACTCTTATGTCTCCGCTACGCGCTGGCCGCGAGGGCAGTCCGCCTCGGGCGTTTGTCAGGCTGCGCAGTCGGCTCTCATAGAGTTCGCGCACACGGTGTGGTCATGGACCGAACGACACCTCCCCGACGCCGCATCCGCACGGCGGTCATCGCCGGTTCGAGCGCACTCGCGCTGGTAGTCGGCGGTGGCTCCTGGTGGGCCCTCGACCGTTTCGTGATCCCGCACGTCGAGATCGCGAGCGCGACCGCCTACGAGGCCGAGAACTCCACGGTGGAGAGCGTGTCGACCGAGGACTCGAACGCCGTCGCCACGGCGACCTCGTACGACTCCGACTACGCCGACATCACCATCAGCACGGTGACGACCGGCAGCGGCGACGACACCGTCACCTACTACGTCGCGGATGTGGTGCTGGGCGACGCGACCGCGCTGCGGTCCGCCTTCGCCGAGGACACGTTCGGAGAGAACATCACCGAGACGACCTCCGAGATCGCGGCGGCCAACGACGCCATCTTCGCCATCAACGGCGACTACTACGGGTTCCGTGACACCGGGATCGTGATCCGCAACGGCGTCATCTACCGCGATGAGGGGGCCCGCGACGGACTCGCCTTCTTCCTCGACGGCAGCGTCGAGGTCTACGACGAGACCAGCACCAGCGCCGAGCAGCTGCTCGCCGACGGGGTGTGGAACACGCTGAGCTTCGGCCCCGCGCTCATCGACGACGGCGAGATCCTCGAGGGCATCGACGAGGTGGAGGTCGACACCAACATCGGCAACCACTCCATCCAGGGCGATCAGCCGCGCACTGCCGTCGGCGTCATCGACGACAACCATCTCGTGTTCGTCGTCGTCGACGGCCGCCAGACGGGCTACAGCGCCGGCGTCGACATGACCGAGCTCGCCGAGATCATGCTCTCGCTGGGCGCCGAGACCGCCTACAACCTCGACGGCGGCGGCTCTTCGACCCTGTACTTCAACGGAGAGGTCGTGAACTCGCCCTCCAACGGCGGCGAACGCGGCACCTCCGACATCCTCTACATCGCCGGATCGGAGCAGTGATGATCGTCCTCATTCCCGCCCTGGAGCCGAACCACCGGCTGCCGCAGCTGGTGCGCGAGCTCACGACCGCCGCCCCCGACATCCGGATCGTCATCGTCGACGATGGCAGCGGCCCCGCCCACGCCGACGTCTTCGATGAGACGCTCGACCTGGGCGCGGAGCTGCTCGCCTTCCCGCAGAACCGGGGCAAAGGCGTCGCCCTCAAGGCGGGCCTGCGCCACGTGCTCGCCTTCCACCGCGGCCACGACGTGGTCACCGCCGACTCGGACGGTCAGCACACGGTCGACGACATCCTGCGGGTGGCGTTCCGGCTCCGCTCCGAGAGCGACGCGATCGTCCTCGGCGCGCGCGACTTCCACGGCGAGGTGCCCGCCCGCAGCCGCCTCGGCAACGCCGTCTCCGCCGCGGCCTTCAAGGTCGCGGCCGGCTTTGCGGTGACCGACACGCAGACCGGGCTGCGCGGGCTTCCTGCCAGCGCCCTGGAATGGCTCACGCGGGTGCCGGGTGAGCGCTTCGAGTACGAGCTCGAGGTCCTGCTCGGCGCACGCGAGGCTGGCGTGCGGGTGGTCGAGGAGCCGATCGCGACGATCTACCTCGAGCACAACGCCTCGTCGCACTTCCGCCCGATCCGCGACTCCGCCCGGGTGCTTCGGCCCGTGCTGCGCTTCGGAGCCTCCTCGCTGACCGCCTTCGCGATCGACACGGCGATGCTCGCCCTCGTCTTCTGGCTCACCGACTCGCTGATCGCCTCGGTGGTCGTCGCCCGGGTGGTCAGCGGCACGGTCAACTTCGTCCTCAACCGGCGCGCGTTCAGCGCGCACCGAGTGCCCCTGCGGCACGCCGTCCCCCGCTATGTCGCGCTCGCCCTCGTGCTGCTCGGCGCCAACTACGTGTGGCTCGCGACGCTGGTCGGTGCGGGGCTTCCGCTGCTGCTTTCGAAGGTCGTGACCGAGGTCTCGCTCTACATCGTGAGCTTCGCGGTGCAGCGCTCGATCGTCTTCGCCCGACGCGGAAGCGCCCCGCACGAGGGCGGCGCAGCGATCCCCGCAGCCGCCGTGCTGGTGCCGCGCCGGGCGGCGTGACGCGACGGTGAGGTCGAACGAGCGCGGGAGCGTCCGAGGGAGCTCACCCCTCGGACGCTCCTCGGCCCGGTCAGATGTTGAAGTTGTCGCGGAACACGTTGGTGGGGTCCCACCTGCCCTTGATCCCGCGCAGTCGCGCCAGGGTCGCCGGCGGGAACGCATCGTCGATGCGCGCCTCGGCCGTTCCCGACTCGAAGCTCAGGTAGGCGCCGATCGACTCCGCTCTGATGTCGGCCCAGCCCGGGTCGATGGTGGCGTCCGACGCCCCGAACGCGGCGACCGCGAACCCGGCCGAGCGGTGCGCGTACGCGGTCGCGTCGTCGGCGACATCGCTGACGGCTCCGCCGACTGCGCGGAACTGCAGGAAGGAGCTTCCACCGCTCGCCAGCAGTCGCGCCGCGGCGCGGGCGAGTTCGGGCGTGATGTGCTCCACCAGTGCGGAACGCGAGACGGGCTCGCCGCTCCCCTGGTGCGGCGTGTCAGCCGCGTTGGCGATCACGACGTCGTAGGTCGTCATGTGCGCCTTGGCGTCGATCATCGGAGCGAGGCCGGCGAACTCCTGCAGGATGTCGCTCACGTGAGTCGTATCGTCCGAATCGACCACGATCACCGCCATGCCCTGCTGAACTCCACTGCGGGGGCTGCCGAAGTGCAGAGAGCTGGTCACCTCACGGGGTGAGCGCTCCACCAGGTCGCCCCACGCGCTGAGGAACGCGGGCACGTCGTCGACGGCGTAACTCAGCATCGCGAAGCCGATCTCTCCGACCTCGGCGACGCGGAACAGGAACGACGTGGCGATCCCGAAGTTCGCGCCGGCTCCGCGCATGGCCCAGAACAGGTCGGCGTTCTCGTCACGGCTGGCCGTCACGCGCTCTCCGGTCGCGGTGACGACATCGACGGACTCGATGTGGTCGATCGTCAGGCCGTGCTCACGGGCGAAGAACCCCACACCGCCGGCGGTCGCCAAGCCGCCGACCCCGACTCCGCCATAGTCTCCGGAGGTGAGCGCCCAGCCGCGCTCGGCGAGCTTCGCCGCGACGTCCTGCCAGCGCGCCCCCGGTCCGATCCGGACCAGGCGCTCCGCTTCGTCCACGATCTCGATGGTGTTCATGCGCGACAGGTCGATGACGATGCCGCCGTCGTTGGTCGACCGCCCGCTGATGCCGTGGCCGCCGCTGCGAATCCCGAGCGGCACATCCTGCGTGGTCGCGAACGCGATCGCCTCCGAGACCTCCTCGGCGGTCGTGGCCTGAATCACGGCGCCGGGCTGTCCTCCGCGCATGTAGGTGGACTTGACAGCTGCGTAGCCGAAGTCGCCCGGTTCGATCACTCGGGGGCGAAGGGATGCGGGGATGGCGTCGTAGTCGATCCCGGGGGCACGGCGCGACAGAGCCGCGGCCGAGCGGCCGGGAGCGGGAGCGGTCCCGCGCCGAGCCCGCTCCGTCGCCACCGTCTCGCGAACAGCGGGGATGACCTCCTCCGCGAAGACCTGCATCATGCGCGGGTCGTCGGAGGCGAGCACCATCGTCGACAGGCCGTCGGTCAGGGCGAGCTCGGCGAGCTGCTCCGCCCACTGCGGCGGGCTGCCCTGCAGGAATCCCGCCCCGGATGAGAACACCCCGTTGATGTTGGCCCAGCGCCGGATCTCGTCGGGGCGCCGTCCGGCGGCGTCGGCCGCGGCGTCGATGACCTCGTTGCCGCGGCCGAAGTCCCCCGGCTGCAGGTATGCGAGCGAGGGAAGCCAGCCATCCGCTTTCGTGCCGATCATCTTGAGCATGCGAGGCTTCAAGGCGCCGAGCACGATTGGAATCCGGTGCGCCGCCTGCGGCCCCCGCTTTGCCCCGTGAACGGAGTAGTGCTCCCCGTTCAGGTGCAGGGGGCTGCGGTTCTCGGTATCCCAGATGCCCCGGATCACGTCGATGCCCTCGCTGAGCGCGGTCACGCTCTGACCCGGGGTGAGCTTCGGCACCCCCAGGCTGGCGACGGCGTCCCAGAAGGCGCCGGCGCCCAGCCCGAGTTCGAAGCGGCCCCCCGACAGCAGGTCGAGGCTGATAGCGGCGCGCGCCAGGACGGCGGGGGGCCGCAGCGGAAGGTTCAGGACGTTGCCCGAGATGTGGATACGGTCCGTCCGCGCGGCGACCCAGCTCATCAGCGTCCACGCGTCCAGGAAGGCCGCCTGATAGGGGTGGTCCTGGAACGTCGCGAGGTCGAAGCCGAGCTGCTCGGACAGCTGCGCCAGCGCGACAGGCGCCTGGGGGTTGGCATTGCTCGGCGTGATGAATGTGCCGAAGCGCAGATCGTGTCCGTAGTCGGGCATGTGCGGGTCCTTCCGTCGTGCGAGAAGTGGGCTCAGAACATTCCGTGGCCGTTGACGGGGCTCACAGCCGCGGCGACGGGCTGCAGAACGTCCCAGTGCTCCACCGCGACGCCGTCGGCGTCCATCTTCCAGATGTCGACCCCCGCGACCCCGAGGTCGTCGACGTCGTCGTTGTAGAGGCCCAGGAAGTTGACGTGCGCCCACACCCAGTCGCCCGAGGCGATGATGCGGTGCACGACGACGCGCGCGTTGGCACGGGTCTGAGCGATGGCGTTGAAGGCCATCCCGAGCCCCGCAGCGCCGTCGGGAAGCTGGGGGTTGTGCTGGATGTAGTCCTCCGCGATGAGATCGCGGGCCGCCTCGAGAGGCTGCTTCTCGTCGATGGCGCGCTGGTAGAACGCGAGCAGGTTGTCCTTGTTGCGAACGGCGCGGGCGTCGGCGGGGTCGAAGATCTCGATCATGGTTTCTCTCCTTGGGTTGGGCGTTGCGGGTTGGGTTGGGTCAGATGAAGGCGAGTCGGGACGCGTCGAGCTGCTCCGGCGTGGAGGTCCGAACGCTCTCGAGCACGGCGGCCGCGTCGTCGCCGAGCGGGGCCGCCGAGGGTGCCGGCTGCTGCTGGGCGATCGCCACGACCTGCCGGGCGGCGTCGGCGGAGGGCATTCCGAGCCCCTGGACGCCGTTGAAGCGAGCGGTGAACCGGGCGAAGGACTCGCCGTACAGGGCGCGCTGCTCGGGGGTGAAGGCCTCGGCGACGGCGCTGAGGGCTGCGGCGGACTTGGCGGGACCGCCGGTGAGCATGCTTCCCGCCTGGATGATCGTGACGTCGATTCCCATCCCGGACAGTTCGGCGCGGTAGGCGATCAGCAGCGCCTCGGCGGCCGCCTTGGACGCCGCGGAGGGCGCGTTGAACGGCACCGGATACACGGCGGAGATCGAGCTGATCTGCACGATGCGCCCCTGCGCCTCGCGGAGCTGCGGGAGGAAGGCGTTGACCAGGTGGAGGGGGCCGAAGGTGTTCACCTCGAACTCGCGCACGATGTCCTCGAACGGGATGACCTCGAGCGGGCCCGGGGTGAGGATGCCGGCGTTGCTGATGAGCAGGTCGACGGACCCGCCGGTGGCCGCGGCGACGTCGGCAGCCCAGGCACGCACCGCCGCCGGATCCGAGACATCGACCTTCGACAGCACGATGCCGTCGCGGTCCCCCGCCGATTCCTCGTCGAGTGTCGTGCCGAAGACCCGGTAGCCCTCGGCCACCAGGGCGGCGGAGATGTCTTCGCCGAGTCCGCTTGCGGCTCCTGACACCACCGCGTTCCGAATCGAGGTTGCCTGCATTGTCGTGCCTTTCGTGGGGGTGCAGATCTGCGCGATCCGCAATGTCCTTGACTACTCAAGTAACTATAGGAGAGTTTCTTGACCTGTCAAGTACAATCGGATCATGGCGCCACATCGACTCACCCTCACCCGGCAGGAGGTCGCGCTGATGCGCGCGCTCTCTCGGCTCGTCACGGCGCTTCCGCGCGCACTCGACGCCGACCTCATGCGCGATCAGCAGATCTCGTTGACGGACTACTTCGCACTCACCTACCTCGCGGAGGCCGACGACGACAGACTGCGCATGGGCGAGCTGGCCGACGCGCTCTGCATGACCGAGGGCGGCGCGACACGGACCGTGAAGCGGCTCGAAGCGGAGGGATACGTCGAGCGACGCCGCTCCACCGTCGACCGGCGTGGATTCGACGTCGTGCTGACGGACGTCGGGCGCGAGCGACTCCAGAAGGCGTGGCCGAGCCACCTGGCCAGTGCGCGCTCGCGGGTCCTCGACGCGATCGATCCGGCCGACATCGCGCGGATCACCGAGGTGATCCGTCAGATCACGCCCGAATACAAGCAGCCGCTGGCCCCTCCGGCATCGGATCGCGGCTGAGCGGCGCGCACACGAACGCACACGGCGGAGGAATCCCGTTGAGAAGACGACGCGGAGACTTCCGCGTGAAGTGGACGCAACGGAGCGCTGCGGGAACAGGCGACCACGGGTCGAGAGGCTCGTTTCCGCGTGGAATCAAGGCATCCGCGAGGATGCCGAGTCCGAGTGCGAGGCCGACGACCCTCTGATCGGCGCGTCAGCCGAACCAAAGAAACGACCTCGAACACGCCTCACCGACGAGGAAGTGGACGCTATGCGAACAGCCCGCGCGCAGGGCGTCAGCGTGATCGTGCTCGCACGCCGGTTCGGTGTGCATCGGGGCACGGTGTGGGCGAAGACACGCAAGGGCTGACGAGGGAGGCAACCCGTGAACTCATCTCATAGACGCGCGCGCTGCCACCCCGCCTGTGTCGCTCCTCACCGATACCCTTGAAACTCCCAGGGCGATGCCGAGCCCGCGCACAAGGGAGGTGTCACGATGCGCGTTGAGTCCGCCACGGTCAGCAACTTTCGTTGCGTGATCGACAGCAGTCAGTTCGAGGTGGAGCCCGACAAGACAATCCTCGTAGGCATCAACGAGGCGGGTAAGACCGCTCTGCTGAAGGCGTTACAGCACGCCAGCCCCACCGATGACACCGCCTCGATCGACTGGCTCTTCGACGCGCCCGCGGCCATGGTTGACGACATCCGCCGGAAGAACCTTGACCCGGCAACGCTGGCTGTGGCCCGCGTCGTGATGCGCCCGGAGCCGAAAGACCTAGCCGGTCTGAGCCTGCCAGAAGGCTCCGATGACATCCGGCTCGTCATGACCGCCTGGATGAACAAGAAGCGGACCTATTCGGTGACAGGGCTTCCCTCGGCGCCAACCATGGGTGATGCCGAGAAGGCGATCCTCCGCCTCGCGGGCGCGATGAACAAGCAGTCCGACGAAGATGCGAAGCAAGTCGCCAAGGCGATATCGGATTGGAAAGACGCACAAGCCTCAGATGCCGCGATCAGTGGCGAGGTAGCCGCTGGACTGAAGACGCACCTTGATGCAGCATTGCCGTTGTTCGCAGAGGGGTCTGCCGCCGAGACCCATTGGGATGCGCTGAGCGGAGTGCTCAAGAGTGCTCTTGCGCGCGACAAGATCGGCAAGCACCTAGCGGATCGCATGCCTCCTTTCGTCTACTACTCCTCGTACTTCGCGGTCCGCCCGCGCATTCACCTCAATCGGTTGGCCGAGCGCGAAGCGTCTGGAGAAATCGACCTGGACTACGACTTCGGGAACCTGCAACTGCTAAAGTTCTTGGGATTCACCGCCAAGGAACTCTCCGACATGGCATCCGAAGCGCCCGAGAAGGGGCACAACTACGACAATGATGTCAACGTCCAGAATCAGTACAAGCAGGAGTTGGCCGCCCACGAACGCCGCGTCACTGAGCGAAAGAGGGCGCTCCAGACGGCGGGAGCGCGGCTCACTGAGGAAATTCGGAGAGTCTGGAACGACGATAGGCTGACCATTCGTTTGGATGTAGATGGCCAGTACCTCCAGACCTTGGTCGAGGACGAGCTCGGCATTCCCGTCGAGTTGGATCAGCGGAGCGAGGGTTTTCGCTGGCTCGTCTCGTTCTTTGTCGTCTTCCATGCCCAGGCCAAGGACGATCTGAAGGACGCGATCCTCCTTCTGGACGAGCCCGGCCTGAGTCTCCACGCCCTGAAGCAGCAGGAGTTCCGCAAGACGGTCTCGCGGCTCGCCGAGGGAAACCAGATTGTCTACACGACCCACTCGCCCTTTATGGTCGGCTCGGACGAACTCGATCTAGTTCGCATAGTCGAAATGACCGATCGGAAGACGGGCACGAAGGTCCACACCCGTCTCGCAGTCGATGATCCGAAGTCGATCTACCCCCTCCAGGCAGCTTTGGGCTACGACCTCGCGCAGAGCATGTTCACACACCAGAAGAATCTGGTGGTCGAAGGCGTGACAGACCTGCTCTACGTCGAAGCCCTGAACTCGGCATTCGCCGCGCAAGGCGGTGCCACGCTAGACAACGGAATAGCGCTCGTGCCGGCGGGTAGCGCCAGCAAGGTCGTCTACTACAGCACGATTCTCACCAGCCAAGATTTGAAAGTTGCCGCGTTGCTGGACTCGGACGCCGCCGGGGACAAAGCCGCGGAACAGGAAGCCCTCTGGCAGCTCCTTACCAACAAGCGCATCCTCCGAACCGGCGATCACATCACCGGGGTTCAGCGAGCCGAGATTGAGGACCTGCTTCGTGTCAGCCTCGGCCTCGTTGCGCGAGACGAGTGCGGATGGGACAGTGTCGCTACGATCGCAGCACAATCGCAGCGGCCGATCATGGAGATTCTGGCCGACGAACACACCGGAGTATCGAAGTGGAAGCTTGCTCGCGCTTTCGTCCGATGGCTCGCTACCAATGGCGCTGACGCTTTGACCGGCGATGAGCAGAGGTCCTGGGCGTCGCTCGTCGCAGCCGCGAACAGGTCGCTCGCATAGGCGAGTGACTGACTCTTGCAACGACAGACGCTCACTCAATAGCTCAGCTCGATCTGACAAGGAAGCGGGCGCCAGTGGAGTCCCGCATAGTGGTGT
>DCRR01000023.1:0-869 GCA_002325245.1 Microbacteriaceae bacterium UBA1487
CCATGCCGACACCTTAGGCTCGAAGGCATGGCACATCTGCTCGGCGCGGAGGAGCTCGCGCTCGAGTATCCGACCAAAGTCGTCTTCGAGAGCATCACCGTCGGCATCGAGGAGGGCGACCGGATCGGCGTCGTCGGCCGCAACGGCGACGGCAAGTCGACGCTGTTGCGCATCCTCGCCGGCCGTCAGGAGGCGGACTCGGGGCGGGTGACCCGCCGTGGCGGCGTGACGCTCGGCATGCTTGACCAGTCCGATCAGCTGCCCGACGATGAGCTCGTCTCGCGAGCCGTCGTCGGCGACCGTGCCGAGCACGAATGGGCGGGGGATGCCCGTGCCCGCGACGTGATCGCGGGCCTCTTGCGCGACCTGCCGTGGGAGGCGCGCATCGGCGACCTCAGCGGCGGTCAGCGTCGTCGGGTGGCGCTCGCGGCGCTGCTCACCCGTGACTGGGACATCATCTTCCTCGACGAGCCCACCAACCACCTCGACGTGGAGGGGGTCGCCTGGCTCGCCCAGCACCTGAAGACCCGCTGGTCGCCGAAGCAGGGCGGACTCGTCGTGGTCACCCACGATCGCTGGTTCCTCGACGAGGTCTCGCTCGACACCTGGGAGGTGCACGACCGCATCCTGGAGCCCTTCGAGGGCGGCTACGCGGCGTACATCCTGCAGCGGGTCGAGCGCGACCGGATGGCGGCGGCGAGCGAGGCGAAGCGGCAGAACCTGCTGCGCAAGGAGCTCGCCTGGCTGCGCCGCGGCGCCCCCGCCCGCACGAGCAAGCCGAAGTTCCGCATCGACGCCGCCAACCAGCTGATCGAGAACGAGCCGCCGGTGCGCGACAGCGTCAGCCTCTCGCAGCTCGCGGTCACCCG
>DCRR01000023.1:1010-1959 GCA_002325245.1 Microbacteriaceae bacterium UBA1487
GTCAAGCGCGGCAAGACGGTCAAGATCGCGGTGCTCGACCAGCGGCTCGACGAGCTCGCCTCGATCGCCGAGGAGCGGGTCAGCGCGGTGATCGGGCGGCAGAAGGCCGAGTTCGTCAGCAACGGCGTTGCGCTCACCCCGGGGCAGCTGCTGGAGCGCCTCGGCTTCACGAGCGCGCAGCTCTCCACCCCCGTGAAGGATCTGAGCGGTGGCCAGAAGCGCCGCCTGCAGCTGCTGCTGATCCTGCTGGATGAGCCGAACGTGCTGATCCTCGACGAGCCCACCAACGACCTCGACACCGACATGCTCGCTGCGATGGAGGACCTGCTCGACTCCTGGCCGGGCACGCTGCTCGTGGTCAGTCACGACCGCTACCTGCTGGAGCGCGTCACCGACCAGCAGTACGCGGTGCTCGGCGGGCACCTGCGGCACCTGCCCGGCGGCGTCGACGAGTACCTCGCCCTCCGAGCCGCCTCCCTGCGCTTTTCAGGAGATTCTGTGACGCGAGTGGGTGGTGCGGCGTCCGGCGGCACTTCAGCCACATCCGTCACACAAACTCCTGAAAAAGGTCTCTCAGGGGCGGAGCGGCGGGCGGCCGAGAAGGAGGTGTCGGCGATCGACCGGCGGCTCGCGAAGCTCGCCGGGGCGATCAAGGATGCCCACATCGCCTTCGCCGCCCACGACCAGTCGGACTACGTCGGACTCGCCGCCGAGCAGGAGAAGCTCGCGGCGCTCGAGCGCGAGTCGGCCGAGCTCGAGGAGCGCTGGCTGGAGCTGTCGGAGACGCTCGAGAGCTAGACCCGCGAGGGCAGCGTGCCCGCGTGCCGGACGCGCGCGGCTAGATGCCCCCGCCGCCCCCGCCGCCGCCTCCGCCGCCGGAGAACCCGCCGCCGCCCGAGCCGCCCGACGACGAGGAGCTCGCCGAACCGGAGTACGAGCTCGACACGGT
>DCRR01000023.1:2059-2289 GCA_002325245.1 Microbacteriaceae bacterium UBA1487
CTGGAGTACCAGTCGGGGGACTGGTCGGCGTAGTACTTGGAGAGCTCGGAGGCCCACTGCTTCTCGAGCCCGAACAGCACCGCGTAGGGCAGGAGCCGCTCGTAGACGCGGACCACCCGGTCGCGGTCGTCGCGGCCAGCCGCCCGACCGTCGAGGCCGCGCCGTTCGGCGCCCGTGACGCTCTGCAGCATCTGCAGACGGTCGGCCTCGGCCCAGCGGATGAACTCGGC
>DCRR01000023.1:2543-2943 GCA_002325245.1 Microbacteriaceae bacterium UBA1487
TTCGCCTCGCGGATCACCTTGCGCCCGAGCGCGGTGTCGTTCTTCTTCAGCCACTTCACGCCGTTCTCGCGGCTCGTGGAGAGCGCGGCGAGGATGCGCGCCTCGTCCGGCAGCAGCGCGTCCCCGCTCGGCGGTTCGAGCGGCTCGATGCCGAACTCGGTGCGGCCCCAGCTGGCGTCGCGCTCGCGGATGCGCACCCAGTGCCGCACGGCGAGGTCGAGGATCTCGGCGGGCATCGCCTTGTTCTTCTTGCCGAGGATCTCGGCGGCGAGGAACAGGCTGACCCCCTCCGGCGGCTCATACTGGGCGATCACGGTGCCGCGCCCGGGCTCGTCGCGCCACTTCGCGAAGCGCACCCACCCGGCGTAGATGAGCGAGAGCAGGCTGATCGCGACCCCGA
>DCRR01000023.1:3072-4591 GCA_002325245.1 Microbacteriaceae bacterium UBA1487
TGGTAGCAGGTGGCCTCGGTGACGCTGCGCGAGAGCCCGGGCTCGAGTGTGACCGTCGCCGACACGCGGCCGAAGGGCTGCGCCCAGCCGGTGCCGTTGACATCCCAGTAGAACTCGTCGTCGTTCGTGTCGGCGAAGTGCTTGGTGACGTCGCGCTGCGTGTACTCGATCACGTAGTGCTGCTCGCCGTGCACGAACTGCCCGAGCGGCACCGCGATGGTGATGGTGCGGAAGTCGCCGTCGGTGCCGAGCTCGTAGTCGCGCGGCGTGCCGGTCTCGTCGGTCACCGAGACGATCTGAAGCTCGGTCGAGTGTCCGTCGTAGATCGCCGGAACGGCGCGGATCATGCCGCGGTTCTGGTCGAACTCGGGGAACACGGCGACGAAGTGCTCGACGGTGCGCAGGGTCGAGCGGCCGTCGGCGTCGCGCCCGAGCTCGTACTCCACGTCGAGGCTCTCGAACACGAAGTCGTTGACGTTGGTAAGGGCGTTCGGCGCGGAGACGACGGCGACCGGCTCGGGAGCGACGCCCCCGTCGGTGGCGGTGGCGGTGGCGGCGGAGGCGGCGGTCGGGATGAGCGCCAGCGCGATCGTGGTGAGCAGCAGGGAAGCGGAGAGGCGTCGACGTGTCACGCCCGAGAGCGTATCGGGGTCGGTGGCGCGGCGCGAGGATGGCGCCGCGCCACCGACGTGGCCCGTGCGCTAGGCGGTGATGCCCGCGGCCTCGAGGTTCTTCAGGAAGGCGCGCATCCACACCCCGTTGTCGGGCCAGGCGCGCGCGCTGACGAGGTTGCTGTCGACGACGTCGCCGCCGCCCTCGAAGGTGGCGCCGGCCAGCTCGACGTCGATCGCGAGCTCCGGGTAGGCCGAGGTGGTGCGGCCGTTCAGCACGCCCGCGGAGGCGAGCAGCAGGGGGCCGTGGCAGGTGGCGGCGACCGGCGACTGGCGGTCGAAGAAGGCGCGCACGATGCGCTTGGCGTCCTCGTTGTTGCGGATGTACTCGGGGGCGCGCCCGCCGGGGATGACGGCCGCGACGTAGTCGTCGGGGTTGACGTCGGCGAAGGCGATGTCGGCATCCCAGCAGTGCCCGGGCTTCTCGGTGTAGGTGTCGTAGCCGTCGACGAAGTCGTGCACCACGAACTGCAGCTTCTTCTTCGTCGGGGCGGCGATGTCGACCTCGAAGCCGGCCTCCTGCAGGCGGTGGTACGGGTAGAAGACCTCGAGCGTCTCAGCGGCGTCGCCGGTGAGGATGATGATGCGAGCCATGTGGCCAACCTCCTTGTCAGCGGGTGGCACCGTGCCTCCCGAGAGCATGGTGCGGGCGGCGGACGCCGGCGAACAAGGCGCGTTCCCACGATGTGCGAATCTGCCGTCGATCCGCCGCCGGCCGGCTGGATGCGGCGCGCACCGCGGTCGTAGCATGACGGGGTGAGCACTGCGATGGAGCAGGAGAGCGCGTCCGGCACGCAGGCGGCCGAGCGCCTCCTCGCGGTGCTCGAAATCGTGGGGTCGAGCGACGA
>DCRR01000023.1:4672-9272 GCA_002325245.1 Microbacteriaceae bacterium UBA1487
CTGAAGCGCCACCACGAGCCGCGCTACGTGCTCGGGCGCACGGTCGCCCTGCTGGGGCTGGCGGTCAACCGGCAGGTGCTCGCCACTCCGGAGGTGCGCACGCTGCTGGAGGCGGCCCGCGACGAGCTGCGCGCTCCGGTGTACCTGACCGCGTTCCATGCCGACGAGATCGTGGTGGCGCACATCGCCGACTCGCCCGCGCATCCGCGCATCGGCCAGCTGCATGTCGGCTTCGCGGATTCGGCGCACGTGACGGCGTTCGGCAAGCTCATGCTCGCCGCGAAGAGCCGCGAGGAGCTGGACCGGCACCTGGAGGAGCGCTCGCTGCGCGCGATCACCGGGCGCAGCACGACGGATGCGGCGGCCCTCCGCGAGCAGCTCGACACGGTGCGCCATGAGCGCATCGCCGTCGAGGTGGAGGAGTACATGCCGCGGCTGGCCTGCATCGCGGCGCCGGTGCGCTCGGCGCACGGTCACACCATCGGCGCGGTCTCCGTCTCGGTGACGGCCGACGACTTCACCTCGCGCGCCGACGCGCTGGAGCGGGTGGTGCGGCGCACCGCATGGACGGTGTCGTCGCGCCTGTCGTAGACGCCGCGGTCAGATGACGTAGATCGCCGGGTCGGAGTAGCGCTCGGTCGACTCCGCACAGCGCGGCTTCGCCACGGCGGGCGAGCCGACCAGCACGGAGTGGGCGGGCGCATCCGCCACGACGACGGCGTTCGCGCCGATCACCGAGTGCGAGCCGATCGTGACCGCGCCGAGCACGGTCGCCCCCGCGCCGACGACGATGTCGTCGCCGAGCGTCGGGTGCCGCTTGCCGTCGCCGAGGCTCGTGCCGCCGAGGGTGACGCCGTGGTACATGAGCACGTCGTCGCCGATCTCGGCGGTCTGGCCGATCACGACGCCCATGCCGTGGTCGATGAAGAACCGTCGCCCGATCGTGGCGCCCGGGTGGATCTCCACCCCGGTGAGGAAGCGGGTGAACTGCGAGACAGCGCGCCCCGCGGTCTTCAGGTGGTGCGTCCACAGCCAGTGCGCGAGACGGTAGCCCCACACGGCGTGCAACCCCGAGTAGGTTAGCCAGATCTCGAACCCCGACCGCGCGGCGGGGTCGCGCCGCCGCGCGTTGCGGATGTCGTCGAGCACTCTCAGACGGCCAGGTCTTCGTAGAGCACGGTGGAGAGGTAGCGCTCGCCGTAGCTGGCGACGACGACGACGATCGTCCTGCCCGCATTCTCGGGGCGGGCGGCCAGCTGCAGCGCGGCCTCGACGGTCGCGCCGGAGGAGATGCCGGCGAGGATGCCCTCCTCGACGGCGAGACGGCGCGCCATCGCGACCGACTGCGCGATGTTGACGTCGATGACCTCGTCGTAGATCTCACGGTCGAGGATCTCGGGCACGAAGTTGGCGCCGATGCCCTGGATCTTGTGCGGGCCGGGGGCGCCGCCGTTGAGGATCGGGGACTCCTCCGGCTCGACGGCGACGACCGTCAGCTCGGGCTTCTGCTGCTTGAGGTAGCCGCCCGCGCCGGAGACGGTGCCGCCCGTGCCGACTCCCGCGACGAAGATGTCGACGGCGCCGTCGGTGTCGTTCCAGATCTCGGGTCCAGTCGTGGCGAAGTGGATGGCGGGGTTCGCCGCGTTGGCGAACTGCTTCGCGAGGATGGCGCCGGGGGTCTTCGCGACGAGCTCCTCCGCCGCCGAGACCGCACCCTTCATCCCCTCGGAGCCGGGGGTGAGCACCAGTTCGGCGCCGTAAGCCTTCAGCAGCGTCTTGCGCTCCTGGCTCATCGTCTCGGGCATCGTGAGCACCGTCTTGTAGCCGCGAGCGGCCGCCACCATCGCGAGCGCGATGCCGGTGTTGCCGCTGGTCGCCTCGACGATGGTGCCGCCGGGCTTCAGCTCGCCCGATTTCTCGGCCGCGTCGACGATCGCGATGCCGAGGCGGTCCTTCACGCTCGCCGAGGGGTTGTAGAACTCGAGCTTGGCGAGCACGGTGGCGCCGAGCCCCTTCGTGACGGAGTTCAGGCGCACGAGCGGCGTGTTGCCGAAGGTCTCGGTGATGTCGTTGTGGATGCGGGCCATGGGGCGTCCTTCGCTCGGGAGTGGTCCCGTGACGGCACGGGAGGGGGCGCCGAAGCACCCGGGGTCCAGTGTTACAGCGTGCGCGGCGCCGCGGAAATTCCCGGACCGAGTGTTACGCCGCGTCCGTTCGCGGTGACGAACCGGACCCCGGGATCATAGAGTGACGTCTATGGATCGCAGGATCGACGACGCGGCGCCGCTCGCGCTGCTGGCCGATCCGACCCGGCGGCGGCTCGTGGCGCTCGTGCTCGCGGCGCCCGGTTCGCGAGCGCTCGTCGGGCGGCTCGCCGAGTCGCTCGGGCTCACCCAGCCGACCGTCAGCCATCACGTTCGCGCGCTCGTCGAGCACGGCATCCTGGTCGGCGAGCCGGAGGGGCGACGCACGTGGTACTCGGTCTCGCCCGACCTCCTCGACGCCGTGATCGATGCCGTCGGTGCCGAGCGCCCGAGTGCGGATGCCGCGGAGGTGCTCGGGCGGGTCGTCGATGATCTCGCCACGCGGTTCGCGGGCACGTTCTCGCGCCCGACGGTGGAGCGCTACGTCAGGGAGAGCCACGACCTGCTCGCCGAGCGCGCATCCGATCGGCGCTACCTTGCCTCCCGAACGGCCCAGTTCGCCGCCGAGCGGCTGACAGCGCTCGCCGCGGCCGAGCACGCCCCGGGTGCTGCGCCCGAGGTGCTGTTCGTGTGCGTCCAGAACGCCGGGCGCTCGCAGCTGGCGGCCGCGATCCTGCGGCAGCTCGCCGGCGAGCGCGTCGTGGTCCGGACCGCCGGATCGAGTCCGGCCGAGGCCGTGCGATCGTCGATCGTGACGGTGCTCGACGAGATCGGGGTGCCCCTCGGGGCGGCGTTCCCGAAGCCGCTCACCGACGAGGTGGTCCGCGCCGCCGACGTCGTCGTCACGATGGGCTGCGGAGACGCCTGCCCGGTGTATCCGGGGCGGCGCTATCTCGACTGGGAGCTCGAGGATCCGGTGGGGCAGCCGCTGGAGCGGGTGCGCGAGATCCGCGACGACATCGAACGTCGCGTGCGGGAGCTGCTGACCTCGCTCGATCTTTCATAGATCATCATCTATGATTTGAGCATGGCTGAGACCCCCACCGTTCTGTTCGTCTGCGTCCACAATGCGGGTCGCTCGCAGATGGCCGCCGGATTCCTGTCCGCGCTCGCCGGCGACCGCATCCAGGTGCTCTCCGCCGGCTCCGAGCCGAAGGACCAGATCAACCCGATCGCGATCGAGGCGATGGCCGAAGAGGGCATCGACATCACCGGCAACGTGCCGAAGATCCTGACGACGGATGCGGTGAAGGCCTCCGATGTGGTTATCACGATGGGCTGCGGCGACACCTGCCCGATCTTCCCCGGCAAGCGCTACGAGGACTGGGAGCTCGAAGACCCGGCTGGCAAGGACCTCGAGACGGTGCGCCGCGTGCGCGACGACATCAAGGGCCGCATCGAGACGCTGATCTCGGAACTGCTGCCGGCCTAGTCGAAGTCGAGGCTGAGGCGGCGCAGCAGCCCGCTCAGGCGTTCGCGATCCGCCGTGCTCAGGCGGGCCAGCAGTTCGGCCTCGCCGACGAGCAGGGTGCTGATCGCCGCATCGACTCGCTCGCGGCCCTCCGGGGTCATCGCGACGAGCACGCCGCGGCCGTCGTGAGGGTCGGTGTGCCGCAGCACGAGGCGGCGCTCCACCAGCCGATCGATGCGGTTCGTCATGGTGCCCGAGCTCACGAGCGTTTGCTGCAGCAGCGCCTTCGGGCTGAGCGTGTAGGGCGAGCCGGCGCGGCGCAGCGCCGCGAGCACGTCGAACTCCCACGGCTCCAGGTTCGAGGCGGCGAAGGCCGCGCGCCGGGCGCGCTCCAGGTGGCGCGAGAGTCGAGCGACGCGGCTGAGCACCTGCAGGGGAGCGAAGTCGAGGTCCGGCCGCTCGCGCTGCCAGGCGTCGACGATGCGGTCGACTTCGTCGGCAGGAGGTTCGGCGGTCATCTGCTCATTATCGCGGCCCGGGGCCGACGGGCGCCGAGGCGCGACGTGGCACACTGGTTGGGCGCATTCGCGCGGTCCGCTGTGGTGTAACGGCAGCACGACAGCCTTTGGAGCTGTTAGGTCCAGGTTCGAATCCTGGCGGCGGAGCTTCGAGGGATTCCAGTAACCCCTGCGTGTCAATTCGTGTAACTCGCGCCGATTTCCTCGCGCTTGAGTAGCGCGGGCCGACGCCGAAAACCCGGCCGGGATGGGTCCCATCTCCGACCGGGTTGCTCGCGTCCTGTTACGCGCGTGAGCGTCCGTCGCGCGGCTTGCTGACTCGCGTCAGGATCTCGGCCTTGTTTCGGCGCCGTTTCCGCCGGTGCGGGCTCTTGGTTGTATCGATCCCTTCCGCAGTGCGGAGATAGTTGTCGATGGTTCGGAGGTTGTGTGCGACCGCCATCATGGCGACAGCGAGTGAGTTGGCTGCATGGCCGCGACGTGGTCTCTTCAGCGGGTTGTCCAGGTCCTCGAACTTCGTGTGCTTG
>DCRR01000016.1 GCA_002325245.1 Microbacteriaceae bacterium UBA1487
CCTGGACCAGGCAGGTCGGCAGCGGCACCCTCCAGCACTCCCGAGCCGCGGGCGCATCCACCCAGTGCAGTGCGAGCTCCCGATCGGCGATGTCCGGCGTTCTCACCGCATCGAGGCGCGGGTTGCGGATCCGAAGCCGCGATGCGTTCGGCGCAACCGCGACGTGCAGGCGACGATCGAGGCCCGACCAGAGCCGGTAGCTGCGGGCGGCGCTCACCCCCGCCAGGCGGCCGCCGACTCGCGCGGCGAGGGTCGCATCCCACGGGGCGTCGTGCGTCGCGTAGTGCGCGCGACGGACGCGGCGGATCTGGTTGGCACGGACGGCCGCGGTGATCGCAAAACCGTCACATCCGCCGTGAATCAGCTGCTGACGAGTGGCGACCCCGCCGAGACCCGCGATGATCTCGGTCGCCGACGTCACCCATTGATGGTGGCGTCACGGCGCGGCGCGTGCTCGGCCGTCCGCCAGCCTGTGAAAGCTACCCCGCTGTGAACGACCCGTCGTCCCTACGTTTTTCAGGAGTTTGTGTGACCGGTGGGGCCAGAGTCGACCAACGACACAACTCCCACCGCATCCGTCACACAAACTCCTGAAAACGGGGGGGGTCAGTCGACGATGTGCATGGCGCGGGCGGCGTCGGTGATGCTGCCCGAGAGCGAGGGGTAGACGCTGAACGCGCTCGCCAGCTGGTCGACGGTGAGCCGGTGCTCGACGGCAAGCGCGATCGGCAGAATCAGATCGGATGCCTTCGGGCCGACGATCACTCCGCCGATCACCGTTCCCGAGCCCGTGCGCGCGAACAGCTTCACGAAGCCGTCCTTGATCCCCATCATCTTCGCGCGCGGATTCGACGGCAGGTCGAGCTTGTAGATCTCGCCCTGCGCGATCCCGTCCTCGATCTGCTTCTGGCTCCAGCCGACGGTCGCCACCTCGGGCTGGGTGAAGATGTTCGAGGTGACGTTGCGCAGCTCGGTCGGCGACACCGCATCCCCCATCGCGTGGAAGATCGCGCTGCGTCCCTGCATCGAGGCCACCGAGGCGAGCGGCAGGAAGTCGCTGCAGTCCCCCGCCGCGTACACCGACGGCATGGAGGTGCGCGCCACCCGGTTGACGCGGATGTGACCCGATTCGGTCAGCTGGACGCCCGCCTCCTCGAGTCCGATCCCCGCCGTGTTCGGGATCGCGCCGACCGCGATCAGGCAGTGCGAGCCCTCAACGGTGCGGCCGTCGGAGAGCGTGACCATGACGCCGTCCTCGGTGCGGTCGATGTGGTCGGCGCGCGACTTGGAGAGCACCGTCATGCCGTTGCGCGTGAAGACCTTCTCGATCACCGCGGCCGCGTCGGCGTCCTCACCGGGCAGCACCTGGTCACGGCTCGAGATCAGGGTGACGCGTGCGCCGAGGGCCCGGTAGGCGGAGGCGAACTCGGCGCCGGTGACACCGGAGCCCACCACGATCAGGTGCTCGGGCACCACCTCGAGCGAGTAGAGCTGCTTCCAGGTGAAGATCCGCTCGCCGTCGGGCTTCGCGGTCGGCAGCTCACGCGGGCTCGCCCCGACCGCCACCACGATCGTGTCGGCATCGATCGAGTCGAAATCGGTGCGCGCCCTGCCCTTGCCGGTGGAGACGACGATCCGGTTCGGGCCGTCGAGCCGCCCGTCGCCGGCGACGATCTTCACACCCGCCCGGATGAGCTGCGCCCGCATGTCCTCCGACTGCTGGCGCGCGAGCATCAGCAGCCGCTGGTTGACCGCCGCCAGGTTGACGGTGACTTCGGGCCGCACGGCGCGGCCGGCATCCGTCCGGGTGAAGAACTGGACGCCCAGGTCGGCCGCCTCGCCGATCGCGCTGGCCGCCTCCGCGGTCGCGATGAGCGTCTTGGAGGGCACGACGTCGGTCAGCACGGCGGAGCCGCCGACCCCGACGCGCTCCACCAGCGTCACCTCCCCGCCGAGCTGCGCCCCGGCCAGGGCTGCTTCGAATCCGCCCGGACCGCCGCCGAGAATCGCGATCCGCTGAGTACGCTCGAAATGGGACGACATGCCCCCATTCTTGTGCATCGATCGGATGCCCCGAGCCACCGTAAAGTGAGTGTCATGTCTGCACGACCCACCATGAATCCCCTCGACGACCCGGCTGCCGACCCGTTCGAGATCGCCCGCCTCGCCGCCGAGCAGCTGGCCGCCGCCACCGGCATCGAGCGCCACGACATCGCGCTCACCCTCGGCAGCGGGTGGGGTGCCGCCGCGGAGCTTCTCGGCGAGACGGTCGCGCAGGTCCCGGCGACCGAGATCGTCGGCTTCAGCACCTCGGGCGTCGCCGGGCATTCGGGCACGCTCCGCAGCATCCGCCTGGCCTCCGGAAAGCACGCACTGGTGATCGGCGCGCGCACCCACTACTACGAGGGTCACGGCGTGCGCCGCGTCGTCCATTCGGTGCGCACCGCCGCGGCGGCCGGCGCGAAGGTCATGGTGCTCACCAACGGCGCGGGCGGGATCAAGGACCACTGGACGCCCGGCACGCCGGTGCTGATCAGCGATCACATCAACCTGACCGCCGATTCGCCGCTCGAGGGCGCCACCTTCGTCGACCTCACCGACCTGTACTCTTCGCGGCTGCGCGCGATCGCGCGCGAGGTGGATGCGAGCCTCGACGAGGGCGTCTACTGCCAGTTCCGCGGTCCGCACTACGAGACCCCGGCCGAGGTGCAGATGGCGAAGACCATCGGCGGCCACATCGTCGGCATGTCGACGGCGCTGGAGGCGATCGCGGCGCGCGAGGCCGGCATGGAGGTGCTCGGGATGTCCCTCATCACGAATCTCGCTGCGGGCATCTCCGCCGAGGCGCTCAGCCACGCCGAGGTGCTGCAGTCGGGCAAGGACGCCGAGCCGGTGATCACGCAGCTGCTGGCGCGCATCGTGGAGCAGCTGTGAGCGAGCGCACCGAGCTCATCGCGCGAGCGCGCGAGTGGATGGCGCAGGACCCTGACGAGGCGACGCGCGCCGAGTTGGATGCGCTCCTCGCCCTCGTCGACACCGGCAGCGAGCAGGCGGCGGCGGATCTCGCCGAGCGCTTCTCGGGGCGCCTGCAGTTCGGCACCGCCGGTCTTCGCGGGGCGATGGGGGCGGGCCCGCAGCGCATGAACCGCGTCGTCGTAGCGCAGGCTGCCGCGGGGCTCGGGTTCTTCCTGAAGTCCCGCGAGCCGAACCCCTCGGTCGTGATCGGCTACGACGGCCGCCACAATTCGCGCGTGTTCGCGGAGGACTCGGCCGAGATCCTGCAGGGCCTCGGAGTCGCCACGACCGTCCTGCCGCGGATGCTCCCGACCCCGGTGCTGGCCTTCGCGGTGCGGGAGCTGCGAACCACCGCGGGCATCATGGTGACCGCGTCGCACAACCCGGCCGCCGACAACGGCTACAAGGTGTACCTCGGCGGCGCCGATGGCGGCTCCCAGATCGTGCCGCCCGCGGACGGGCTGATCGCCGCGGAGATCGATCGGGTCGCGAGCGGCTCGATCGCGAGCCTGACCCGATCGTCGGAGTACGCGACGGCCCCCGAGTCGGTGATCGCCGCGTACGTGGAGCGCACCGCGCACGCCGCACGCCACGTCGCCCCGCTCACGATCGCCTACACGCCGATGCACGGTGTCGGCCTGGAGATCTTCGAGAGCACGCTGGCCGCGGCAGGGTTCCCCGCCGCCCAGGTGGTTGCCGAGCAGGCGCAGCCCGATCCCGAGTTCCCCACCGTCGCCTTCCCGAACCCGGAGGAGCCCGGCGCGATGGACCTGGTGCTCGCGCGGGCCGCCGAGAGCGGCGCCGACCTGGCGATCGCCAACGATCCGGATGCGGACCGCGTCGCCGTCGGCATCCCCACCTCGAACGGCTGGCAGCGTCTCAGCGGCAACGAGGTCGGCTGGCTGCTCGGCTGGGAGGCGGCCCGCGCCGCCGAGAGCGGCACGCTCGCCAACTCGCTCGTCTCCTCCCCCGCTCTCGGGGCCGTGGCCGAGCGATACGGGCTCGAGCATGCGGAGACGCTCACCGGCTTCAAGTGGATCTCCCGTGCCCCCGAACTCGTCTTCGGCTATGAGGAGGCGCTCGGTTATCTCGTCAACCCGGACACCGTCCGCGACAAGGACGGCATCTCGGCCGCGCTCGCGGTGCTCTCGCTCGCCGCGGAGCTGCGCGGCCGCGGCGAGACGCTGGCGGACCGGCTGGAGCAGTTCGCCGCCGAGTTCGGCGGCTACGCCTCCGGCCAGATCTCGATCCGCGTGACCGACCTCAGCGAGATCTCGCGGCTCAGTGCGGCCCTGCGTGAGAACCCGCCGCGCACGATCGGCGGCATCGAGGTCACCGCGATCGAGGATTTCCTCGCCGGCGTGGGCGACTATCCGCGCAGCGACATCCTGCGCTTCCGGCTCGCTGGCGGCGGCCGGGTCATCGTGCGTCCGAGCGGCACCGAGCCGAAGCTCAAGTGCTACCTGGATGCCGTCTCGCACGAGGGCGACGGCGCTCAGCGCCTGGCTGCCGCGCAGGCGACACTGGACCGCCTCGACGCGGGGATGCGCGAACTGCTCCGCTGACCGCCGCCGACGCGGCGGCTCCGATTCGCCGCCGCCGAGCAGGCGAGAGACTCCTGCAGCGCTCGGCTATGACGTCAGTTCCGCCCCCCGAACTATGGGGGTGTTGATATGGCAAACATTCCCGAGATTTCGGGTTACTGTAGTGCATTCCCGAATCCACCGGACTTGGGACGCGCCCGGCTGGTAACCGGGCGCGCGCGGCGCTGTGATGCCCTGATCAATCGCAGCGCCGCGCCCCGATTTCGGTCGCGTCAGCCGAGCGCCTTCTCGAGCTTGACAGTGAGTTCGGCCGTGTCGAAGTAGTTCTCGACCACGACCACATCGGCGTAGGTCTTTCCGATGGCGGTCACGAACTCCGGACTGGTGAGAATCACCTGCGCGTCGTCGGCCTCGTCGTGCAGCGAGTTCAGGTCGGTGGCGACCACGGTCGCCTCGATGCCGAGACGGCCCAGGACTCGCTCGGCGTTCACCTTGAGGATGCCGCTCGTGCCCACGCCCGCCCCGCAGATCGCCACGATCTTCATGCCGGCTCCCGCCCGGCGCCGACCGGCGGCACGCTCAGGATCGACCGCACCTTGTCGGCGGTCGTCGCCTCGGCGATGCGTTCGACCGCATCCGAGTCGTTGAAGGTGTTGGCCAGCTGGGCGACGAACCCGATGTGCCGATCGTTCGCTGTCACCGCGAGGCCGAGCACGACCCGAACCGGGTCGTTATGCGGGTGGCCGAACGCGACCGGCTCCGCCAGCGTCGCCACCGCGAAGCCGTCGGCGAGCACCTCGGGGCCGGGACGCGCGTGCGCGAGCGCCAGGCCCGGCGCGATCACCACGTAGGGCCCGTGCTCCTCGATCATGCGCACCATCGACTCCGTGTACTCCGGCTTCGCTGCGCCCGTCGCCACGAGCCCCGCGCCGACGACCGCAACCGCAGCACGCCAATCGGCGGCAGCCGCGCCGAGCGCGACGGCCGCATCGGGAAGCGGAGGGAGCGACATCACGCGGCCTCGAAGCCCCCCTCGATCAGCTCAATGAGCTCCTGGCGCTCGTCGAGCGGCAGGAACGCGGCCTCGGCGGCATTGAGCTGGAACGCGAGCAGATCCTCCAGTCCGTAGCCGAACGCATCGACGAGCAGTCCGAGCTCGCGGGTGAGCGTGGTGGCGCTCATCAGGCGGTTGTCGGTGTTGACGGTCACGCGGAATCCGAGCTGGTAGAGCGTGTCGAACGGGTGCGCCGACATCTCGGTGCCCCAGGCGGCGATCGCACCGGTCTGCAGGTTCGAGCTCGGGCTGGTCTCCAGCGCGATGCTGCGGTCGCGCACCCACTGGGCGACGCGGCCGAGCGAGACGTAGTCGTTGTCGTCGTCGCGCGACTCCACCGTGATGTCGTCGGCGACGCGGACGCCGTGGCCCAGCCGCAGCGCGTGACCGTCGACGAGGGCACCCCGGATGCTGTCGGGACCGTCCGCCTCGCCGGCGTGAATGGTGGCGGGGAACATCTCGCGGGCCAGCAGGTCGAAGGCGTCGCTCATCCGCGACGGCGGGAAGCCCGCCTCGGGGCCGGCGATGTCGAAGCCGACCACACCGCGGTCACGGTGGCGCAGGGCCAGTTCGGCGATCTCGAGACCCCGATCCAGGTGGCGCATCGCACTCACGAGCTGGCCGACGCGGATGTGCGATCCGGCGGCGCGGGCGGCGGCGACTCCGGCACCCAGGCCCGCCTGCACGGCCTCGACGGCCGCGTCGAGGCTCAGCCCCGCGCTCACGTGCTGCTCCGGCGCCCAGCGTATCTCTCCCCACACGACGCCGTCATCGGCGAGGTCGGCGACGAACTCGCGCGCGACCCGCTCCAGGCCGTCGGCGGTCTGCATCACCGAGGTGGTGACGTCGAAGGTCTTCAGATACTCGACGAGCGAGCCCGAGTCGCTCTTCTCGGCGAACCAGGCGCCGAGCGCCTCCGCGTCGCCCACGGGCGCGCCGCCCGGCAGCTCGATGCCGTGCGCATCGGCGAGCTCCAGGATCGTCGCCGGGCGCAGGCCGCCGTCGAGGTGATCGTGCAACGACACCTTCGGAAGGGCCTTCAGGACAGACGGTTCCGCGACATCGCTCATGGCTACCAGCGTAGTTGGGAGTCGCCTGGAAATTCCCCCGGATCGGCGGGGATTACGCTCGAAGCATGACGGCACGGAAGATCATCCTGGACTGCGACCCCGGCCACGACGACGCGATCGCGATGCTGCTGGCGCACGGCAGCCCCGAGATCGAGCTGGTGGCCGTCACCACGGTCGCCGGCAACGCCTCGCTGGCGAACGTGACCCGCAACGCGCTGTCGGTGGCGCGCATCGCCGGGATCACCGGCATCCCGTTCGCTGCCGGGGCCGCGCGCCCGCTCGTGCGGCGCACCGAGTTCGCGCCGACGATCCACGGCGACTCGGGTCTCGACGGGCCGGAGCTGCCCGAACCCGAGATCGAGTTGGATCCGCGCTCGGCGGCGCAGCTGATCATCGACCTGGTGATGGCGCACGAGCCGGGTGAGATCACGCTCGTTCCGACCGGAGCGCTGACCAACATCGCCCTCGCGGCGCGGCTCGAGCCGCGCATCGTGCCGCGCGTGCGCGAGGTCGTGCTGATGGGCGGCGGCGTGCACGTCGGCAACTGGAACGCGACCAGCGAGTTCAACATCGTCATCGACCCCGAGGCCGCGCACATCGTCTTCAACGAGGACTGGCCGCTCACCATGGTCGGCCTCGATGTGACGCACCAGGCGCTTGCGACGGATGCGGTTCGTGATGCGATCACCGAGCTCGACACCGTGCCGGGCCGTTTCACCCTCGAGCTGCTGGACTTCTTCGCCGACACCTACCGCCGCGAGCAGGGCTTCACGTATCCGCCGGTGCACGACCCGGTCGCGGTCGCGTATGTGATCGACCCGAGCGTGCTGCACGTCGTGAAGGCGCCGCTCGACGTCGAGCTGTCGGGAGCGCTCACCCTCGGCATGACCGTCGCCGACCTGCGGATGCCGGCGCCGGCCGACTGCCGCACGCAGGTCTCGCTCGGCCTCGACCAGGAGCGCTTCTGGTCGCTCGTGGTCTCCGCCCTGCGCCGCATCGGCTGACCCGACCCGCCCCGCGCCCGGCGGAGGGGTCAGGCGATGCGGTCGGCGATGAGGGGGCCGCCGGTGAGGATCTCGTCGCCGGGGTCGCCGATGCGGTAGGCGCCGTCGAGGGCCTCCAGGGCGCGGTCGAAGCGGGCCGCATCCTCGGCACCGAGGGTGAACAGCGGGTCACCCGTGCGCACCTCGTCGCCGGGCTTCTTGTGCAGGTCGATGCCCGCCGAATGGATGACCGGGTCCTGCTGGCGCGCCCGGCCCGCCCCGAGTCGCCACGCCGCGATCCCGAACGGGAGCGCCTGCTGCTCGACGAGCACGCCGTCGCGCTCGGCCCGCACCACGTGGCTCTCGCGCGGGGCCGGCAGCGCCGCGTCCGGGTCGCCGCCCTGGGCCTGGATCATGGAGCGCCAGGTGTCCATCGCCTTGCCCGAGTCGAGCTGCCCCTCGACGTCGGCGTCGGGGACGCCCGCCAGATCGAGCATCTCGCGGGCGAGGGCAAGCGTCAGCTCGCGCACGTCGGCAGGGCCGCCGCCGGCGAGCACCTCGACCGATTCGCGCACCTCGTTGGCGTTGCCGATCGCAAACCCGAGCGGCACGTTCATGTTGGTCAGCAGCGCCCGGGTGGCGACACCGGCGTCGGTGCCGAGGCGCACCATCGTCTCGGCGAGCTCGCGGCTGCGCGCCGGGTCCTGCAGGAAGGCGCCCGAGCCGAACTTCACGTCGAGCACCAGGGCGGCGGTGCCTTCGGCGATCTTCTTGCTCATGATCGAGGAGGCGATCAGCGGAATCGACTCGACGGTGCCGGTGATGTCGCGCAGCGCGTAGAGCTTGCCGTCGGCCGGGGCGAGCCCGGATCCGGCGGCGCAGATCACGGCGCCGACTTCCTCGAGCTGCGCCATGAACTCCTCGTTGGAGAGCGCGGCGCGCCAGCCGGGAATCGACTCGAGCTTGTCGAGCGTGCCGCCGGTGTGGCCGAGCCCGCGCCCGGAGAGCTGCGGCACGGCGACGCCGAACGACGCCACGAGCGGCGCGAGCGGCAGGGTGATCTTGTCGCCCACTCCGCCGGTCGAGTGCTTGTCGGTGGTGCGCTTGCTCAGGCTCGAGAAGTCGAGGCGCTCGCCGCTCGCGATCATCGCCAACGTGAGGTCGCGGATCTCGTCGCGGCCCATCCCGTTGAGGAAGATCGCCATCGTCATGGCCGACATCTGCTCGTCGGCGACATAGCCGCGGGTGTAGGCGTCGACGAGCCAGTCGATCTGCGGTGTCGTCAGCTCGCCGCCGTCGCGCTTGGTGCGGATCAGGTCGACGACGTCAAAGGGCTCGACGCTCATGATTCTCGATACTCCTGCAGGGTTCGGGGCCCGAAGGCGTCGGGCAGCACCTCGTCGATCGTCCTGATGCCGGAAACCGTCTCGAGCAGCATGCCGTCGGCGGAATGCTCGAACAGCAGCTGCCGGCACCGTCCGCAGGGCATCAGCGCGTTGCCGTGCCCGTCGACGCAGGTGAAGGCGACCAGCTTGCCGCCGCCCGACATCCAGAGCGCCGACACCAGCGAGCACTCGGCGCAGAGCGTGACCCCGTAGGAGGCGTTCTCGACGTTCGCGCCGGTGATGACGCGCCCGTCGTCGACGATCGCCGCGACCCCGACCGGGAAGTTGGAATAGGGAACATAGGCATGAACCAGCGCGGCGCGCGCCTCGGCGCGCAGCGCGTCCCAGTCGATCTCGGACATCGTCAGCTCTTGACGTACGGCTGGCCGTCGGCCGCCGGCGGACGTGACCGCCCGACCAGGCCGGCGACCGCGAAGATGGTGACGAGGTACGGGAGCATCAGCATGAACTCGCTCGGCACCGGCGACCCGATCACGCTGAGCGCGTTCTGCAGGTTGGAGGCGAACCCGAACAGCAGAGCCGCGAGCACGGCGCGGATCGGATCCCAGCGCCCGAAGATCACGGCGGCGAGGGCGATGAAGCCCGCGCCGGCGGTCATGTCCTTGTTGAACGCGCCGACGGATCCAAGGGTGATGAACGCACCGCCGAGACCGGCGATCGCGCCCGCGAGCGCCACGTTCCAGAACCGGGTGCGGTTGACGTTGATGCCGACGGTGTCGGCGGCGGTCGGGTGCTCGCCGACCGAGCGCAGACGCAGTCCCCACCGGGTCTTGTAGAGCCCGTAGGCGACGAGGGCGACGATCACGTACATCAGGTAGACGATCACCGTCTGGCGGAACAGCGCCGGACCGATCAGCGGGATCTCGCTGAGCAGCGGGATGGCGATGGTCTCGAAGCGATCGGGCGAGTTGAAGGTGGAGCTGTCTTCGCTCAGCCACTTGGAGAACAGGAAGCCCGTGAGCCCGGAGATCAGCACGTTGATGACCACCCCGACGATCACCTGGTTGACGAGGTAGCGGATCGCGAAGGTGGCGAGGATGAACGAGACGAGCATCCCGGCGACGGCAGCCGCGACGAGCCCGGCGAGCGGGATCCCCGTGATGCTGCCGACGACGGCCGACACGAAAGCACCCGCGAGCAGCTGGCCTTCGATGGCGATGTTGATCACACCGCCGCGCTCCGAGATCACGCCGCCCATGGCACCGAAGATCAGCGGCACCGACAGCGCGATCGTGCCGGTCAGCAGACCCGGCACCTGCAGGGTGCTGCCGGCCGCAGCCCAGGCAAGGAAGCCGAAGAGGAGCACCGCCGCACCCGCGATGGGCATCCAGCTCGGAACCCGCTGGCCGCGCCGAACGAGCAGCGCCGACCAGACGGCGACGACCGCGGTGAGGATCGTCACGACGACGCCCGAGGCGAGCGCCGGGAACTCAGCGACCGGCAGCTGGAGCAGGTCGGTTCGAGCCGAGAAGTTGAAGCGCGTCGGGGCGTCCTCGGCCAGGAGCACAAAGAGCACGAACGCGACGACGGTGAGGCCGGCGAACGCGACCGGGACCTTCCACCGGCCCTTCTGGGCGACGCCGGTGGCCGCGGTGCTTTCAGGAGCGAGCTTGGTCACGCGGCCACCGCCTTCGACTCGGCACCGGTCTTGGCACCGGGGATGCGGAAGATCGCCCGCACGAGCGGCGGTGCCGCGATGAACAGGACGATGAGCGACTGGACGACCAGCACGATGTCGATCGGGACGCCCTGGGAGGCCTGCATCGTGAAGCCGCCGGTCTTGAACGCGCCGAACAGGATTCCGGCGGCGAACACGCCCCACGGTCGCGAGCGCCCGAGCAGGGCGACGGTGATGGCGTCGAAGCCGATTCCCGCATCCACCGCGCTCGTGAAGCCGCTCGTCACCGTGCCCAGCACCTCGGTCGATGCCGCGAGTCCGGCATAGCCGCCCGCGATGAGCATCACGTAGAGGTACATGCGCTCGACCTTGATGCCCGCGGTGCGCGCGGCATCCGGGTTGAACCCGACAGCCCGGAACTTGAAGCCGAGGCTCGAGCGCTCGAGGAGCCACCAGGCCAGGACCGTGGAGGCGACCACGAGGACGAAGCCCCAGTGCAGGTTGAAGGGCGAGCCGAAGATCGCCGGCAGCACGGCCGTCTCGGCCGCGGGCGGCGACTTCGGGTTGTTCGACGCCGGGTTCTGCAGCACCGGGGTGCGCAGCAGGTAGGAGACCAGGTAGAACGCGACGTAGTTCAGCATGATCGTCACGATCACCTCGTGCGCGCCGGTGCGCGCCTTGAGGAATCCGGCGATGCCGCCCCAGAGCGCGCCGCCGATGATGCCGAGCAGCACCGCGACGACGAGGTGCACGCCGACCGGCAGATCGAACGCGAAGCTCGCGTAGCCGGCGAACGCGGCGCCGATGATGATCTGCCCTCGTCCGCCGATGTTGAACAGGCCCACCCGGAACGCGATGGCAACGCCCAGCCCGGCGGCGATCAACGGCGTGGCGAACACCAGCGTCTGCGTGATCGGACGGATCGCGAGCAGCAGGTCGTCGCGACGGGCATCGTAGATCGCTCCCTGGAACAGGGCGACGTACGCGCCGCTGATCGACTGCCAGATCGCGCCGAAGGTGTCGGCTGGGCGGCTGAAGAAGTAGCCCGCGGCCTCCTGCACATCAGGGTCGGTGATGGCGATCAGGATGCCGCCGATCAGGACCGCCAGCAGGATCGCCAGCAGCGACAGCAGCGCGTTCCCGGTGGTGATCTCGGTGAGCGCTCGCCGCCACCGGTTCGTCTCGGCGGGCGCCCCCGGCGTCTGTTCCGTCGTCATGCTGCGTCCTCCGCCTTCTCGCCCGCCATCATCAGACCGAGCTTCTCGCGCGGGGTGTCCGCCGGCACGATGCCGACGATCCCGCCCTTGTACATGACCGCGATGCGATCGGCGAGCGCGGTCACCTCATCGAGTTCCGTCGACACGACCACGACCGGGATTCCCGCGTCGCGCGCCGACACGATCTGCTCGTGCACGAATTCGATCGAGCCGACGTCGAGCCCGCGCGTCGGCTGGGCGGCCACCAGCAGCTTGAGCTCGCGACTCAGTTCGCGCGCGAGCACCACCTTCTGCTGGTTTCCGCCGGAGAGCCGGCCGACCGGCGTCTGCCGACCGGGGGCTCGGATGTCGAACTCCGCGATCTTCTCGTCGGCGAAGGTCGCGAGGTAGTCGAGCTTCAGGCTTCCCCGCTCGACGAACGGCTCCCCGTCGGAGCGGTCGAGCATGAGGTTCTCGGCGATCGTGAACTCGGCCACGAGCCCGTCGACCTTGCGGTCCTCGGGGATGAATCCGACACCCGCCTCGAGGACCTCGCTGACGTGGCGTCCGACCAGTTCGACCCCGTTCAGCAGGATCGAGCCGCGCAGTCGCGGCTGGAGACCCATGATCGCTTCGGTGAACTCGGTCTGCCCGTTGCCCTGCACGCCGGCGATCGCGACGACTTCGCCGCCGCGCACCTCGAGGTCGAGATTGTCGACGACACGGTGTCCGCGCGCGTCGACGACGGTGAGCCCGTGCACGACGAACGACTCGTCGCGGAGAGTCGGGGGCTCCTTGTCCACCGTCAGGTCGACGGCGCGCCCGACCATGAGCGAGGCGAGCTCGGCGTTCGTGGCGGTGGGGACGGCCTCGCCGACCACCTTGCCGAGTCGGATGACCGTGATGCGGTCGGCGACCTCTCGCACCTCGCGGAGCTTGTGGGTGATGAAGACGATGGAGGCGCCGCCCTCCTTGAGCTGGCGCATGATCGCCATCAGCTCGTCGGTCTCCTGCGGCGTGAGCACCGCGGTCGGCTCGTCGAAGACGAGCACGCGCGCGTCCTGCGACAGCGCCTTGATGATCTCGACCCGCTGCTGCACGCCGACGGGGAGGTCTTCGACGAGCGCATCCGGGTCGATGTCGAAGCCGAATCGCTCCGCCAGCTCCCGCACCTTCGCCCGCGCGCCGTCCAGATCCAGCCGTCCGCCCCAGCGGGTGGTCTCGTGGCCGAGCATCACGTTCTCGGCGACGGTGAAGACCGGGATCAGCATGAAGTGCTGGTGGACCATCCCGATGCCGGCGGCCATCGCGTCGCCGGGGCCGGAGAAGTGCTGCACCTTGTCGTCAAGGAGGATCTCGCCCTCGTCGGCACGGTACAGCCCGTACAGCACGTTCATCAGGGTCGACTTGCCGGCGCCGTTCTCACCGAGCAGAGCGTGGATCTCACCCGCCTGGACCTCCAGGTCGATGTGGTCGTTCGCGACGAGTGCGCCGAAGCGTTTGGTGATTCCTCGCAACTCGAGTTTCACGTCGATGTCCTTTCGTCGCGGTGCGGCGGCAGTGCCGAGCCCAGCGTATCCGGAGCCGAAAAAGTTGGGGAGAACAGGAGCGGGGAAGCCGACCCGAAGGCCGACCTCCCCGCTCCGTGGTGCGAGTTAGCCCGCGAGGTACGAGGTGACCTCGATGTCGCCCGCGATGATCCCCGCGATGAGCGCGTCGATCTCGGCAGCGAGCTCGCTGTCCACCTGGCTCTCGTAGTCGTGGAACGGCGCGATGCCGATTCCACCGTTCTCCAGCGTGCCGACGTACGGCGTCGCGTCGAACGAGCCCTCGCCGACCGCCGTCACGACGTCAGCCGTCGCAACCGAGATCTGCTTGAGGATCGAGGTCAGGAACAGGTCCGCGTTGTCGGGGTCGGTCACGGTGAGGTCCGCGTCGACGCCGATCATGACGATCGACTCGCCCGAGTCACGGACCGCCTCGACGGCGCTGAGGTAGATCGGTCCGCCGACCGGGAGCAGCACGTCGGCACCCTGGTCGATGAGGTTCTGCGCGGCGTTGCGCGCATCCGTTCCGGCCTCGAACGAACCGATGAAGGTTCCGTCCTGAGCGTCGCGGTCCCAGCCGAGCACCTCGACCGAGGCGCCCTTCTCCGAGTTGTAGTAGTCGACGCCCTGCGCGAAGCCGTCCATGAAGATGGAGACCGTCGGGAAGTTCATTCCGCCGAAGGTTCCGACGACGCCGCTCGTGGTGTAGCTCGCGGCAACGTAGCCCGCGAGGAACGCTGCACCGGCGGTGTCGAACAGGATCGGCTTGATGTTGTCGGAGTCGGTCGCACCGTCGAAGTCGGCGTCGCCGAAGTCATCGATGATCGCGAAGCTGACGTCGGGGTTGGCGAGCGCCGCCTCCGAGGTGGCCGCCGAGAGGTTGAAGCCGACCGTCACGACCAGGTCGCAGCCCTCGGCGACGAGGTTCTCGATGTTCGGCAGGTAGTCGGCGTCGGTGTTGGACTCGACCGCGATGTAGTCGGCTCCGAGCTCCTCGGTCGCCGTCTCGATGCCGCCGAGCGACAGCTCGTTGAACGAGTTGTCGTCGAAGCCGCCGAAGTCGGAGACGATGCAGGGCAGGTAGTCGATCGCGCCGTCGGTGTCGCCGCCGTCTTCGGGCGCCGACGCACAGCCGGTGAGCACGAGCGCGCTCGTGCCGAGCACGGCGAGACCGGCGAGACCGGTCTTGCGGAAAGTGATTGTCACGGTGTCCTCCAAGAATGCGCGCACGGCAGGATGCCGAGCGTTTTCCTCACGTTACCCAATTCGTCGCCGTCTGCCGACCGCCGGCACCGAGTGATGACCGAAGCGTTACAAACCTGGGATTGTGGCGAAACGATTCGGAAATGTTGAGCCCGTCAACACAGTTTTTCGGCTCGAAACGGCGGATTCGTGCGCTACAGGACGCCGTCGCGCCCCGACAGCTTGAGGGCGTCGACCACGCTCTTCACCCGCTGCGCATGCTCGCTCGTCGTCACCAGCAGCGCATCCGGCGTGTCGACCACGACGATGTCCTGCACGCCGATGAGGGAGATGATCCGGTCGGTCGTCGAGATGACGATGCCGCTGGCGGAGTCGGACAGCACCCGCGCGTGCTCGCCAAGAATGGCGAGGTTGGCGGGTCGACCAGCCGAGTGGAGCTTCGCGATCGAAGCGAAGTCGCCGACGTCGTCCCAGCCGAAGCGCCCGGGGATCACCGCGAGGCGACCAGCCTCCGCGGCGGGCTCGGCAACCGAGTAGTCGATCGCGATCTTGACCAGCGTCGGCCAGACCCGGTCGACGACCGGCCCCCGTCGCGCCGGGTCATCCCAGGCCTCCGCCAGCTCCTCCAGTCCCGCGAGCAGTTCGGGCTGCGTCGCCCCGATCTCCTCCAGCAGACGATCGGCGCGGGCGATGAACATTCCCGCGTTCCACAGGTGGTGGCCTTCACCGACATACCGGCGCGCGGTCTCGAGGTCAGGCTTCTCGACGAAGCTCTCGACGCGCAGCGCATCGGGGGCGCCCTCAATCGCGAGAGCCTCGCCGCAGTGGATGTAGCCGAAGCCCACGGCGGGCTCGTTCGGGGTGATTCCGATCGTCGCGATGTACCCGGCGTCGGCAGCGATCACCGCCTGCTCGACGGCGCTGCGGAACTTCGCCGGCTCGTGGATGACGTGATCGGCGGCGAAGGAGCCGATGATGACGTCCGGCTCACGCCGGCGAAGGATCGCGGCAGCCAGCCCGATCGCGGCGGTCGAGTCCTTCGGCTCGCTCTCCAGCACGACGTTCGGGTCGGTCAGTTCAGGAACTTGGCTCTCGACCGCCGCGCGGTGTGCGCGCCCCGTTACGACCATCACGCGATCCGGTCCAGAAATCGGCGCCAGCCGTTCCCAGGTCGCCCGCAGAAGCGTCTGGCCCGAGCCGGTGAGGTCATGCAGGAACTTGGGCGCATCCGCGCGCGACAGCGGCCACAGCCGGGAACCCACTCCGCCCGCGGGAATCACACTGTAGAACCGGTCCAACGCAGACGATCGCTCAGCCATGCGCACCACTCTACGCACCGTGCGTCAACTCAATTCGACAGACCGCGTACACCCGCTCGTTACCCACGCTCTCTAGCGTCGAGGAAAGCCGGGAGGTGGATCATGGGACGTCGAGTCGCGGTCGTCAGCGAGAGCTTCCTTCCGACCCTCAACGGCGTGACGACAAGCGTCATCAAGCTGCTGGAGCACCTCGCCGATCGTGGCGACGAGGCGATGCTGATCGTGCCCGCAGCAGGATCGCCGCGACAGTTCGCCGGGTTCCCGGTGCACGAGGTCCCCGCTCTCGCCTACCGGCAGTTCCCGGTGGGCCTGCCCAACTCGCAGATCAGCGGCCTGCTGGCGCGCTTCCGCCCCGACGTGGTGCACGTCGCCTCGCCGTTCCTGCTCGGCGCCCAGTCCATCGCGGCGGCCAACCGCCTCGATGTGCCGACGGTGGCGATCTACCAGACGGATGTCTCCGGCTATGCGCGCCGCAACCGACTCGCCGTCGCCTCCAGCTTCGCCTGGCGGATCGTGCGCTGGATCCACGAAGGCGCCGACCTCACCCTCGCCCCCTCCTCGACCTCGATCGCCGCGCTGGAGGAGGCGGGCGTTCCCCGCCTGGAGCGCTGGGGACGCGGGGTCGACACCGACCGCTACCACCCGGGGCACCGCTTCACCGCGCGCGCCCGCGAACTGCGCTCGGAGCTCGCCCCGAACGGCGAGGTCATCCTCGGCTACGTCGGTCGCATCGCCCCGGAGAAGAGCCTCGAGCGGCTCGCCGAACTGGCGGGGATCCCGGGCATCCGCCTCGTGATCGTCGGCGGCGGCCCGGCGATGCCGAGCGTCACCCGGGCCCTTGAGGGGATGCCGGTGACCTATCTCGGCGAGCTGCGCGGCGAGGACCTGTCGGCCGCCTACGCGAGCTTCGATGTGTTCGTGCACACCGGCACCGAGGAGACGTTCGGCCAGACGCTGCAGGAAGCGCACGCGAGCGGGCTCGCCGTCGTCGCGCCGCGCGCGGGCGGACCGATCGACCTGATCGAGGACCAGGTCGACGGGGCGCTGTACGACCCGACGGCGGACGGGGCCCTCGAGGCCGCCGTGCGCCCGCTCGTCGCCGACGCCGAGCTGCGCGCCCGCTGGGGCGAGGCGGGCCGTCGGAAGGTCATCGGCCGCACCTGGGGTCGCCTCTGCGACGAGCTGCTCGGCCACTACGACGAGGTGATCGCGGCACGCCGCGGCGCCGTCACATCTCTCGATATCAAGACAAAGTAAGGTCGACCTCAGAAGCGGCCGTCGGTGCGAGCGCACTAGACTGGCCGTGTCCGAAGCAATGCGACCGGCGTGCCACCCGTCGACCGCGACGGAGACCCCGAGGAGGAGTCCGTGTCGAGTTCCGCTGCGCGTCCCGCGGCGGCTCCCACTGTCCCCGTTCCCGCCCCGCGACGTCCTGCTGGGACGCTGTATCGCGGCCGCGAAGGAATGTGGTCGTGGGTGCTGCACCGCATCACCGGGACCGCGATCTTCTTCTTCCTGCTGGTGCACATCCTCGATACGGCGCTGATCCGGATCGACCCGCACGCGTACGACGCCGTCATCGGCGCGTACAAAACGCCGATCATGGGGATCGGTGAGCTGGGGCTCGTCGCCGCGATCGGTCTGCACGCCCTGAACGGCCTGCGCATCATCGCGATCGACTTCTTCTCCTGGGGCACCCGCCACCAGCGCCTGATGTTCTGGATCGTCATCGCGCTGTGGGTGCTGCTGATCATCGGCTTCGCCCCCCGCCATCTGATGAACGTGTTCGGAGGCGAGTGATGACCGCAGTACCTCTGCCCAACTCCCGACCGCCGCGTCGCGGCGTCAACTGGGAGAAGTGGGGCTGGCTGTACATGCGCGTCTCGGGCGTGCTCCTCGTCGTGCTGATCTTCGGCCACCTGCTCGTCAACCTGTTCCTCGGCGAGGGCGTGAAGGCGATCGACTTCGCCTTCGTCGCCGGCAAGCTCGCCGATCCGTTCTGGATCGTGTGGGACCTGCTGCTGCTCTGGCTGGCGCTCATCCACGGCTCCAACGGCATGCGCACCCTCGTCAACGACTACGCCCAGGGCCGCTTGCGGAGAATCCTGCTCGTCGCGCTGCTCGTCTCGACGATCGTGCTGCTCGTTCTCGGCACGCTCGTGCTGACCACCTTCGATCCCTGCATCGGCGACCCCGCGTCGACCGGTCTCCAAGAGCTCTGCGAGGCACAGTAAGACATGGAGTTCACCGACGGTGACGTCATTGACGGCGTCCACTACCACCAGTTCGACGTCGTCATCATCGGAGCCGGCGGCGCCGGGATGCGCGCTGCCATCGAAGCAGGCCCGAAAGCCAAGACGGCGGTCATCACCAAGCTCTACCCGACCCGCTCGCACACGGGCGCGGCACAGGGCGGCATGGCTGCCGCCCTCGCCAACGTCGAGGAGGACAGCTGGGAGTGGCACACCTTCGACACCGTGAAGGGCGGCGACTACCTCGTCGACCAGGACGCGGCCGAGGTGCTTGCGAAGGAGGCCATCGACGCGGTTCTCGACCTCGAGAACATGGGTCTGCCGTTCAACCGCACCCCCGAGGGCAAGATCGACCAGCGTCGCTTCGGCGGTCACACGCGAGACCACGGCAAGGCGCCCGTGCGCCGCGCCTGCTACGCCGCCGACCGCACCGGCCACATGATCCTGCAGACGCTGTTCCAGAACTGCGTCAAGCTCGGCGTCAACTTCTTCAACGAGTACTACGCGCTCGACCTGGTGATGAACGACGGCAAGCCGGCCGGTGTCGTCGCCTACGAGCTGGCGACCGGCGAGATCCACGTCTTCCACGCCAAGTCGATCGTGTTCGCGACCGGCGGGTTCGGCAAGATCTACAAGACCACCTCGAACGCGCACACCCTCACCGGTGACGGCGTCGGGATCATCTGGCGCAAGGGCCTGCCGCTGGAGGACATGGAGTTCTTCCAGTTCCACCCGACCGGTCTCGCCGGCCTCGGCATCCTGCTCACGGAAGGCGCTCGCGGCGAGGGCGCGATCCTGCGCAACGCCTCTGGTGAGCGCTTCATGGAGCGCTACGCCCCCACCATCAAGGACCTGGCTCCGCGCGACATCGTCTCGCGCTGCATGGTGCAGGAGGTCGCGGAGGGCCGCGGCGCCGGTCCGCACAAGGACTACGTGCTGCTGGACTGCACCCACCTGGGCGCCGAGGTGCTCGAGACGAAGCTGCCCGACATCACCGAGTTCGCGCGCACCTACCTCGGCGTCGATCCGGTGCACGAGCCGGTGCCGGTCATGCCGACCGCGCACTACGCGATGGGCGGCATCCCGACCAACATCAAGGCCGAGGTGCTGAGCGACAACGACACCGTCGTGCCCGGCCTGTACGCCGCCGGCGAGTGCGCCTGCGTCTCGGTGCACGGCTCGAACCGCCTGGGCACCAACTCGCTGCTCGACATCAACGTCTTCGGCAAGCGCGCAGGCAACTACGCCGTCGAGTACGCGAAGACCGCCGACTTCGTGCCGCTGCCCGAGAACCCGGCCGGCTTCGTCGGCGACCTCGTCGAGCAGCTGCGCAACTCGACCGGCACCGAGCGGATCGCCGCGATCCGCAAGGAGCTGCAGGACGAGATGGACAAGAACGCGCAGGTGTTCCGCACCGACGAGTCGCTCGAAAAGGTCACCCACACGATCTTCGAGCTGCGCGAGCGCTACAAGAACATCGGCATCCACGACAAGGGTCGGCGCTTCAACACCGACCTGCTCGAGGCGATCGAGCTGGGCTTCCTGCTCGACCTGGCGGAGGTCGTCGTCTACTCGGCGCGCAACCGCAAGGAGAGCCGCGGCGGGCACATGCGCGACGACTACCCGGACCGCGACGACGCCACCTACATGAAGCACACGATGGCGTACCTCACCGGCGACCCGCACTCGCCCGACGCCTCCGACCACATCACGCTCGACTGGAAACCGGTGGTCATCACCAACTACCAGCCCATGGAGAGGAAGTACTGATGGCCAGCGCAACCGCCGAGGCCCCCGCGCCCGCTCCCGAGGCTCCGATCCAGTCGTTCACGGTCACGCTCATCATCCGCCGCTTCGACCCGGAGACGATGGACGAGCCGATCTGGCAGGACTTCGACGTCGAGATGTTCCCCACCGATCGCGTGCTGGATGCGCTGCACAAGATCAAGTGGGAGCAGGACGGCACGCTGACCTTCCGTCGCTCCTGCGCGCACGGGATCTGCGGCTCCGACGCGATGCGGATCAACGGCCGCAACCGGCTGGCCTGCAAGACCCTGATCAAGGATCTCGACATCTCGCAGCCGATCTACGTCGAGGCGATCAAGGGCCTTCCGCTCGAGAAGGACCTCATCGTCGACATGGAGCCGTTCTTCGAGTCGTACAAGCAGATCCAGCCGTTCCTCATCGCCGACTCGAAGCCGAAGGGCGGCAAGGAGCGCATCCAGTCGGTCGCGGAGCGCGAGCGCTTCGACGACACGACCAAGTGCATCCTGTGCGCCGCGTGCACGAGCTCCTGCCCGGTGTTCTGGACGGACGGCCAGTACTTCGGCCCCGCCGCGATCGTCAACGCGCACCGCTTCATCTTCGACAGCCGAGACGAGGGGTCGCAGGTGCGCCTCGACATCCTCAACGACAAGGAAGGCGTGTGGCGCTGCCGCACCACCTTCAACTGCTCGGAGGCGTGCCCGCGCGGCATCGAGGTGACCAAGGCGATCGCCGAGGTCAAGCAGGCGGTCCTGCGCGGCAAGGCGTAGCTCGCCCGAGCGGTCCGCGCAGAGAGACCGGCCCGCAGCTGCTGGGATTGCTGCGAGGCCGGCCGCTCCGTTGCTCCTCCGTAGGGATCCGGAGGCGAAGGCCGAACGGCCTTCCGAGAAAGAGACCGGCACCCGTCGGCACTATGACGCCGGTTGAGCGAAATGCTTTCGCGGGTCAGCCCGTCGTGACGGTGACCGGCAGTGCCGAGGAGGAGTTCAGCCTCAGCGGCGCGATCAGGTCGTTCACCAGCGAATCCAGCGGGCGCAGAAGAGTTCCCAGGATCCCGCGCGATCCAAGCAGCGACTCGAGGTAGCCACGGTCGACGCTCTGCGAGAGCGTGAGGCCCACCGTGTCGCCGGGAAGCCCGCTCACCGAGAGCTGGAACGTCCCGTCGGCCGCGACCTTGGTCGTGGCAAGGATGCTGCCCGCCGCCGTCAGCGAGAGCGTCGCCCCGGGCGTCGCCGTGCCCGACAGGTTCAGGGTGACATCGGCCGTCACCACCTCGCTGACGACGTCGCCGACCTCGCCGACCACATCGCCGACCACCTCGCCGACGCCGCCGACCACCTCGCCGACCGCGCCGCCGACACCGTTGCCAGTGGTGTCCGCCGTGGGAGCGCCGCCTTCGGCGCCCACCTCGGCCGAGGCGATGTCGCTCGGGTCGACCGGCCGCTCGTCCGGCTCCTCGGCGTCCAACGACGACAGAATGTCCTCCCCGGGGTCTCGCTCCGACGCGTCGGAGGACGAGCTCGTGGTGGGTGGCGCCGGGTCCGGGTCGCTCGACGCGGACCCCGAGACCACGAGCCCGCCGCCCAGCACGGCGACGACCGCGATTCCCCCGACGAGCACACCGGGACCCGCGCTGGCAGTGGCGCCGAGGGCGAGACCGCCGGCCACAGGGGCGGCCGCGAGCGAGGACTGAACGACCGCATCCACCGCATCCGGCATCGGCGGAACGGCGAGGTCGCTCACCGGGGCCGCGTTCGAGGCGAGCGCCGCGAGCAGCGAACCGCCCGCCACCCCGCCGAGCATCATCGGCAGCAGCACGAGCGCGAGCCGCGAGCCGACCTCGTCGACCTCGTCGGACACGATCGAGCAGCGGGTGCAGCCGGGAAGGTGGCTGTCGAGCCGAGCCTTTTCACGCTTGCCCAGACCATTGCGCGCGTTCTCGCCCAGCTTCGTCATCGCCCAGCGACACTCATCGGAGAGTCCCTCGTCACTGATGTGGGCCTGCAGCCACGCCTTGCGCAGGCCCTCGCGGGCGCGATACGACAGCGCCGCGACGCCGTTCGCCGTCATACCCATGATCGGCGCGACCTCGTGCGGGTCCATGCCCTCGACCTCGGTGTACCAGAGCACCGTCTGCCAGCGCTCCGGCAGCGTGCGGAACGCCGTCGCCGTGAGCGTGCGATCGAGTGCCCACACGGCCGGATCCTCCGGGATCCGCTCGTCCTGGAAGTCCTCGATCATGTCGACCTGGACGTCCCGTGACGCAGCCCCCCAGCTGCTCGCGAGGTTTCGAATCGTCGTGTACAGGTACGGACGGAACGCGCCGGTCGGTCCGCCGCCCGCCAGAACACGTTGATAGATGCGCACATAGGCCTCGGAAACGAGGTCATCGGCGTCGATCGACGTGAACTGGCGGGCGACGCGAACAGCAGAACGGTAGTGACGGCGCCAGAGTTCGGCGAACGCGCTCGTATCCCCCGCGCGCGCTCGCTCGATGTACTCGCCGTCCGAAGTCAATGCCTTCGCGTTGTGGCTGTTCATCCCCCTGAACCACTCCCCCGGCCCCTCTCAGGCCTCCCAGGAATGGAACACACGCAAGATCACCGTGACGACGGTTCCCTTGCATCTCCATGCCCAGAGAGACGGGCCTCCCAGCAGGATATGACGCGAGAAGCCAAAAAAACATCCTCACCTCGAGAACGATGGCGAAACGCGAGGGTTCCGGCACGCCGCGGACGGGCCTCGATAGGGTCGGTGCATGACCGATTCGGAGGATGCGGCGGAGGCCGGGCTCCCCCACCGCGTCAAGACCTGGGGGCAGCGAGCGATCGAGCGCGCGAAGGCGCTCGCCGAGAGGGTGCAGGAGTGGAAGCCCGTGCGGGTGTTCCAGCACTTCGGCGAGCAGCGAGGGCCGCTTCTGGCCAACGGGCTCTCGTTCCAGGCGATCTTCTCGGTGTTCGCCGCCGTCTGGGTCGGGTTCTCGGTCATCGGACTCGTGCTGGGCGCCGATGCCGAGCTGCGCGAGTCGCTGTTCCGTGTGATCCGGCTGTCGGTGCCCGGGCTGCTCGACCTCGGGAACGGCGGCGCGATCGACCCCGACGAGCTGCTCGCCGCATCCTCGCTCGGCTGGACCGGCGCGCTCGCCCTCGCCGGCGCGCTCTTCACCGCGGTCGCGTGGCTCGGTGCCGCGCGCAACGCCGTGCGCGAGATCGCCCAACTGCCCTCGCCCCCGGCGAATTTCCTGCTGCTCAAGCTGCGCGACCTGGGGCTCGCCCTCGCCTTCGGCGCCGCCGTGCTGCTCTCGGCCGCGCTGCTGTTCGCCAGCACCCAGGCCCTCGAATGGATCTTCCCCGCGATCGGCATCGACACCGACTCGCGGATCGCCGCGATCGCCGCCCGCATCATCGGTCTCACCCTGATGTTCGCCCTCGACGCCGCCATCCTGGCGACGCTGTACCGGATCCTCGCCGGGGTGAAGATCCCGCCGCGTCCGCTCATGCAGGGCGCTCTTCTCGGGGCGGCCGGGCTCGCCGTGCTGAAGATTCTCGGAACCACTCTGCTCGGCGGGGCCTCCTCGAACCCGCTGCTGGCGTCGTTCGCCGTCATCATCGGTCTGCTGATCTGGTTCAACCTGACGTGTCAGGTGATCCTCATCGCCGCCGCCTGGCTGGTCGTCACGGCGACCGACGACGGAGTGCCGCTCGACCCGGTCGGCGAGCGCGAGCGGCGCGAGCTGGAGGCGCGGCTGCGTCTCGAGATCGAGGAGGAGGTGCGCGCCGAGCTGGAGGCGGCCCTCCCGCGCGCGGTGCGCTGGCTGGCGCGGCGGCGGAGCCGTCGGCAGGTCAGCGAGCAGAACTAGGCTCGGAGGCATGCCAGAACCGCTTCGCCTCGCCTCAGTCAACGTCAACGGAATCCGCGCCGCCTACCGAAAGGGAATGGGCGACTGGCTCGCCGCGCGCGACGTCGACATTCTCGCCCTGCAGGAGGTGCGCGCCGAGACCGAGCACATCACCGAGCTGCTCGGGCCGGAATGGCACGTGCTGCACGACGCGGCCACCGCGAAGGGCCGCGCCGGGGTCGCGATCGCCAGCCGGCGCGCCGCCGACATCCACCGGGTGAGCTTCGGCGCCGACGACTTCGACTCGGCCGGGCGCTGGCTGGAGGCCGACTTCGACATCGACGGCACGCTCGTCACCGTCGTCTCGACCTACGTGCACTCGGGCTCGGTCGACACCCCCAAGCAGGTCGAGAAGTACAAGTTCCTCGACGCGATGGCCGAGCGCCTGCCGCAGCTTGCCGAGCACAACCCGCGCACGGTGATCGTCGGCGACCTCAACGTGGGGCACCGCACGCTCGACATCAAGAACTGGAAGGGCAACGTCAAGAACGCCGGATTCCTGCCCGAGGAGCGCGCCTACTTCGACCGCTTCCTCGGCGCCGAGGGGGATGCCGACTACAACCGCGGCGCCGGCTTCGGCTGGGTCGACGTGCACCGCCGCTTCCACCCGGAGGTGCCGGGCCCGTACACCTGGTGGTCGCAGCGCGGCAAGGCCTTCGACACTGACACCGGCTGGCGCATCGACTACCACCTCGCCACGCGCGACCTCGCGGAGACCGCCGTCTCCTACGCGATCGACCGCGCCTCCGCCTACGACACCCGATGGTCCGACCACGCCCCCGTCGTCGTCGACTACGCCCTCTAGCCTCCGCCGAGCGCCACCCGAACGTGCCAGCGCTGCCGATCTCCGGTGGCGCGCGTGAGTTTCGGCAGCGCTCGTGGGGGATGGGAGGATGGGGGAATGAGCCTTCCGCGTCTGTTCTCCGGCATGCAGCCCTCCGCCGACTCGCTCCACGCGGGCAACTACATCGGCGCGCTCCTGCAGTGGAAGCAGCTGCAGACCACGCATGACGCCGTGTTCTGCGTCGTCGACCTGCACGCGATCACCGTCCCGCAGGACCCGGCCGCCCTGCGGGAGCAGACCCGGCGCACCGCCGCGCAGTACATCGCCGCGGGGATCGACCCCAGCGCATCCACGCTGTTCGTGCAGTCGCACGTCGCCGCGCACGCCGAGCTCGCCTGGGTGCTGAACACGATCACCGGCTTCGGCGAGGCCAGTCGCATGACCCAGTTCAAGGACAAGTCGCAGAAGCAGGGCGCGGATGCGGCCAGCGTCGGCCTCTTCACCTACCCGATCCTGCAGGCGGCCGACATTCTGCTCTACGACGCGGCCGTGGTGCCGGTCGGCGAAGACCAGCGTCAGCACATCGAGCTCACCCGTGACCTCGCCCAGCGCTTCAACTCGCGTTTCGGAAAGACCTTCGTGGTGCCGGAGGTGTCGATCCTCAAGGAGACGGCGAAGGTCTACGACCTGCAGAATCCGGGTTCGAAGATGTCGAAGTCGGGCGAGAGCCCGCAGGGCATCCTGTGGCTGCTCGACGAGCCCAAGGCACTCACCAAGAAGATCAAGTCGGCCGTCACGGATGCCGACCGCGAGATCCGCTTCGACCCCGCCGAGAAGCCGGGCGTCTCCAACCTCTTGACGCTGCTCTCGGTGCTGGGCGGCTCGAGCATCTCCTCGCTCGAGAGCGAGTTCGACGGCAAGGGCTACGGCGACCTGAAGGGCGCCACTGCCGAGGCGGTCGTGGCCGCGTTCGACCCGATCCGCACCCGCACGCGGGAGCTGCTCGACGACCCTGCCGAGCTCGACCGCGTGCTCGCCGGCAACGCCGAGCGCGCCGAGGCGATCGCCGACGCGACGCTGTCGCGCGTCTACGACGCGATCGGGTTCCTGCGCCGCGCATGACGCCGGTCGAGCTCACCACCGCCCGGCTGCTGCTGAACCAGCCGGGCGAATGTGACGTCGACACGATCACCGAGCACTGTCAGGATCCGCTGTTCGAGCGGTTCGTGACGACGCCCTGGCCCTACCGGCGCGAGCATGCCGAGGGGTTCGTGCGTGACTACGTGCCGACCGGCTGGGCGTCCGACGAGGAGTGCACCTGGGCGATTCGCGGCGCGGCGGGCAGTGCGGACCGGGAGGGCGAGCTGCTCGGCGTGATCGGCTGGGTGCGCCGACACTCGATGATCGGCTACTGGCTGGGCGCTCCCCACCGCCGCCGCGGGATCATGAGCGACGCGGTCACGGCGGTCGTCGACTGGGTGTTTCGAGAGGGCCATGCGGATGCGGTCGGGTGGGAGTGCGTGACGGGCAACGACGCGTCGGCGCGCACCGCACGCACCGCCGGATTCACCTTCACCGGCATCGCCCCGCTCAGCATGCCGCTCCGCGACGGCAGGACGCGCCCCGAGCGCTGGCACGCGGTGCTCGCCGCGACGGACGACCGCAGCATCAAGCAGGGATGGCCCGTGTGAGGACCGTGCGCACCCCGGTCGTGCTGTTCGACCTCGACGACACCCTGTTCGCGCACCGCCGTTCGGTGGAGCTCGGCCTGCACGCGCACCGCGCGACCCTCGGCGCGGCGATCGCGGCCGCCGAGCCCGACGTCGAGTTCACCCGCTGGAACAACCTCGAGGAACGGCACTACCACCGCTACCTCTCGGGCGAGATCGACTTCCATGAGCAGCGGCGCGCCCGCGCCCGCGGCTTCCTCGAGCCGCACGGCGTGATGCTCGACGACGAGGCCGCCCTCGCCTGGTTCGACGCATACCTTCTGCAGTATGAACGCTCGTGGAGCCGCCACGAGGACGTGGATGACTGCCTCGCCGCACTCGCGGATCGGCGCCTCGGCATCATCACCAACGGCGAGGTGCCGTTCCAGACGGCGAAGCTGCACGCGATCGGCCTCGAGGGAGCGTTCGAGCACTTCGTGGCCAGCGGGGCGGTCGGCGTCGCGAAGCCGGACGCGCGGATCTTCGAGCACGCGTGCGGGCTGTTCGAGGTGGCGCCCGCGCAGGCGGCGTACATCGGCGACCGGCTGCACACCGACGCGATCGGGGCGGCGCGAGCGGGGCTGCTCGGCGTGTGGCTGGATCGCCCGGGCATCGCGACAGCGGAGCAGCGTGCCGAAGCGGACGCGGCGGGGGTTCCCGTCATCCGCTCGCTCGAGGAGCTGCCCGCACTGCTCGCCTAGGCGCCGCCGCACCGCCCCAGCGCGGAACAGAGCCGGCGGAGTGTCGCTTCTCCGGAGTTCTTGCCCCGGAGCGCGGCAACTGGCCCGGAGATCCAGGGGGCGCACACGAAACCTCCGGAGAAACGTGCAGCTCCGCGTGCGGCAGACGCGGGAATGCGGCGCGCGAAGGCCGCGTTGTAGGCTGTGAACACGAAGCACGTGCTCCGGGGGCGGTGAAATTCCGCGCCGGCGGTCAAAGTCCGCGAACTCGTCGAGGCAACTCGGCGGGCCGAACTGGTGGAACTCCAGTACCGACGGTGAAAGTCCGGATGGGAGGATGCACGAGTTCGCAGGTGCGCCCGCCGCGCCCGCGAACCGCCGACCTCTCGGCACCCCCGGAACCGTCTGAGACCAGACCGAGGACCGGATGCCGAACGCCGAGAGCAACCCCAGCAGCACGCTGGATGCCGCCATGCGGCGCGCCCTGGAACTCGCCCGACGCGGCCCCGCGGTCGGCCCGAACCCGCAGGTCGGCTGCGTGCTCATGGACTCGCGCGGCGACATCGTGGCCGAGGGCTGGCACCGCGGCGCGGGCACGCCGCACGCCGAGGTGGCCGCGCTGTACGACGCGCGGGCGCGGGGGGTCGATACCCGGGGCCTCACCGCGGTCGTCACCCTGGAACCCTGCAACCACACCGGGCGCACGGGCCCCTGCAGCGAGGCGCTGCTCGCCGCCGGCATCGGCGCGGTGCACTACGCCGTCGCCGACCCGGGCGATGCCTCGAGCGGCGGGGCCGCACGACTGGCCGCCGCAGGCGTGCCGGCGACCCACGGCCCGCGAACGACCGAGGGCGAGGCGCTGCTGCATCCGTGGCTCACCGCGGTGCGTCGCGGACGTCCCTGGGTGATCGTCAAGTGGGCCTCGACGCTGGACGGCCGCGCGGCCGCCGCGGACGGCAGCAGCCAGTGGATCACCGGCACGACCGCTCGGCAGCGGGTGCACGAGGAGCGCGCCGCCGCCGACGCGATCCTGGTCGGCACCGGCACCGCGCTCGCCGACGACCCGAGCCTGACCGCCCGCGGCGACGGCGGCGAGCTGCTGGCGCACCAGCCGCTGCCGGTCGTGGTCGGCGAGCGCCGCATTCCGAGCACGGCGAAGCTGCACGCCCACCCCGCCGGGCTGCTGGAGACGGGAACCCGAGACCCGCACGCCGTGCTGCGACAGCTGCATGAGCGCGAGATTCGGCGCGTCTACGTCGAGGGCGGCCCGACGCTCGCGAGCGCGCTGATCGCCGCGGGACTCGCCGACGAGTACTCGATCTACCTCGCCCCGGCCCTGCTCGGCGGCGACAGGCTCGCGCTCGGCGATCTCGGCATCCCGACCATCGGCGACGCGCGGCGTCTGCACCTCACCACCGTCGAGCAGCTCGGCGACGACCTGTTCATCTCGGCCACCCCGAAGGAGCACTGACATGTTCACTGGAATCATCGAAGAGCAGGGCGAGGTGCTCGCCTGGGAGCCGAGCTCCGACGCCGCCCGGATGACCGTGAGGGCCCCGCTGGCCGCCTCCGATGCGCGCCACGGCGACTCGATCGCGGTCAGCGGCGTCTGTCTGACGGTCATCGACCAGGGCCCCGACTGGTTCACCGCCGACGTGATGGCCGAGTCGATCGCGCAGACGACTCTGTCGCGCATCGCCCCCGGCTCCCGCGTGAACCTGGAGCGCGCCGCGGCCGTCAACTCGCGCCTCGGCGGCCACATCGTGCAGGGCCACGTGGATGCCACCAGCACGTTCGTGAGCGTCACTCCCGGCGAGCGCTGGAGCGTCGTCCGCGTCGCACTGCCCGTCGAGCTGGAGGCGCTGGTCACCCGCAAGGGCTCGATCGCGATCGACGGCATCTCGCTCACCGTCAGCGCCGTGAGCGACGCGGGCGAGCCGGAGCCGTGGTTCGAGGTGAGCCTGATCCCGGAGACCCTCACCGCCACCACGCTGGGCGCCGCGAAGCCCGGCACTCCCGTCAACCTCGAGAGCGACATTCTCGCTCGCCACGTCGAGCGTCTGCTCGCCGTCGAGTCCCACCGATCGAAGGAGCCGGCATGAGCCTGGCCACCATCCCCGAGGCGGTGGCGGCGCTGCGCGCCGGCCGCCCGATCATCGTCGCCGACGATGAGGGCCGCGAGAACGAGGGCGACGTTATCCTCGCCGCGGAGAGCGCCAGCCAGGAGTGGGTCGCCTGGATGGTCAAGAACTCCTCCGGCTTCATCTGCGCCCCGATGACGAACGAGATCGCCGACGCGCTGAACCTGCCACCGATGGTCAGCATGAACGAGGATCCGCGCGGCACCGCCTACACGGTGAGCGTGGATGCGGCGGACCGGCTCAGCACCGGCATCAGCGCGGGAGACCGCGCCCACACCCTGCGCGTGCTGGCGAACCCGGATTCGACGCCGGCGAGCGTGCTGCGCCCCGGCCACATCCTGCCGCTGCGCGCCGTGGACGGCGGCGTGCGCGAGCGCGACGGCCACACCGAAGCCGCCGTCGACCTGATGAGGCTCGCCGGGCTGCGCCCGGTCGGCGCGATCTCGGAGATCGTCGACGAGGACGGCGAGATGATGCGCCTGCCGAACCTGATCCGGCTCGGCGAGCGCGAGGGCGTGCCGGTCATCACGATCGAGGATCTCATCCGGTTCCTGGAGGAGCAGCGCTGCGAGGGCGATCCGGAGGCGATCCCCGAGATCCCGGAGACCTCTCGCGTCGACTTCGAGGTGGAGACGACGATCCCCACCACGCACGGCGCGTTCCGGGTGCGGGCCTACCGCGACCGCTCGACCGGCGCCGACCACGTCGCGTGGATCTCCGGCGATCCCGCCGTCAGTGACTCCCCGCCGCTCGTGCGGATCCACTCCGAGTGCCTGACCGGTGAGGCGTTCGGCTCGCTCAAGTGCGAGTGCGGCCCGCAGCTGCAGGCCTCCCTCGAGCGCGTCGAGGCGGAGGGTGGCGTTGTCGTGTACCTGCGCGGTCACGAGGGCCGCGGCATCGGCCTGGTGAACAAGCTCAAGGCCTACCGCCTGCAAGAGGGTGGGCTCGACACCCTCGACGCGAACGTGGCGCTCGGCCTTCCCGCCGACGCGCGCGACTACGGCGCCGCGACCGCGATCCTGCACGACCTCGGCATCGACCGCGTGCGCCTGCTCAGCAACAACCCGGAGAAGGCCCGCCAGCTCGCCGAGCGCGGCGTCGAGGTCGCCGAACTGGTGCCGCTCGTCGTCGGCGTCGGTGCGCTCAACACCTCGTACCTCGACGTCAAGCGCGACCGCATGGGCCACTCGCTGCCCGCCCACCTCACGAACGGATTGGACTGATCATGGCCGGACACGGCGCCCCCTCCCTCGCAACCTCGGCGATCCCGGACGCGACCGGGCTGAAGGTGACGATCGTCTCGGGCCTGTGGCACCACGCGATCGCCGACGGACTGCTCGCGGGCGCGCACCGCGTGCTCGCCGCCGCGAACGCCGACGTGACCGAGGTGCGCGTGCCCGGCAGCTTCGAGCTGCCGGTGGCGGCGAAGGTCGCCCTTGACGCGGGAGCGGATGCGGTGGTCGCTCTCGGCGTGATCATCCGCGGCGGCACCCCGCACTTCGAGTACGTGAGCGCCGCCGCCACGGACGGACTGACCCGGGTCGCACTCGACACCGGCAAGCCGGTCGGCTTCGGCGTGCTCACCCTCGACGACGAGCAGCAGGGTCTCGACCGAGCGGGCCTTGCCGGCTCGAAGGAGGACAAGGGCGCGGAGGCCGCGCACGCGGCGATCACGACCGCGCTGACGCTGCGCGAGCTGCGCGGCTGAGCTGTTCGTCGAGCCGGGCGACACCGTCCGGCTCGATGCGGTCGGCCGCGCATGTCGCGATTCACGGAGCATCGCAACCTGGCGCAACCTCGTTGCAACCTCGCACCGCTTATCGTTCCGGGCAGCGACAGTCGGCAGCGCGCGCCGTGTTCGCGCACCGCGAGCAGGAACCGCGCTCGAGTGCCGCACCGTCGTTTCGCGACAACACAAAGGAGTGTCCTCGAAATGAATCAGATCGCGGTGCCCGCAGCTGCCGAGGCCCACGAACCGGCGCTGGAGAACCTCGCCCACGAACGGCGTCACTTCAAGCCCTCGGCGAGTTTCGCGGCGAGCGCGAACGTGACGGCAGCCGCGTACGTGGAAGCGGAGCAGGACCGGACCGCCTTCTGGGAAGACAAGGCCCGGCGCCTGACCTGGTCGACCCCGTGGACGCAGGCGCTGGACTGGAGCGATCCCCCGTTCGCGCGCTGGTTCGTGGGCGGTGAGCTGAATGTGGCGTACAACTGCCTGGATCGGCACGTCGAGGCGGGCCTCGGCGACCGCGTCGCGTACTACTTCGAGGGGGAGCCGGGGGATACGCGAACGATCACCTATCGCGCCTTGAAGGACGCGGTGTGTCAAGCCGCGAACACGTTGACCGAACTCGGTGTGCAGGCCGGTGATCGGGTGGCGATCTACATGCCCATGATCATCGAAGCTGTCGTCGCGATGCTCGCGTGCGCCCGGATCGGCGCGCCGCACACGGTCGTCTTCGGCGGCTTCTCCGCCGACGCGCTGCGTGCTCGGATCCTTGACTGCGACGCCCGCGTCGTCATCACTGCTGACGGAGGTTTCCGCAAGGGAACCGCGACTGCGCTGAAGCCGGCGGTCGATGAGGCTTTGCGGGACTGCCCCGAGGTCCGCACCGTGCTGGTCGTCCGGCGCACCGGCCAGGAGGTTGCGTGGTCCGAGGGCCGCGATCTCTGGTGGCACGACACCGTCGAGACGGCGAGCATCGACCACGCGCCGAAGTCGTTCGACGCGGAGCACCCGCTGTACGTGATGTACACCTCCGGAACGACGGGTCGCCCGAAAGGAATCCTGCACACCTCCGGCGGGTACCTCACCGGCTGCTCCTTCACGCATTGGGCAGTGTTCGACGTCAAACCGGAGACCGACGTCTTCTGGACCGCGGCTGACATCGGATGGGTCACCGGCCACAGCTACATCGTGTATGGGCCGCTCTCGAACGCGACCACCTCGGTGATCTACGAGGGGACGCCGGACACCCCTCACCGCGGCCGCTGGTGGGAGATCGTCGACAAGTACGGCGTGACGGTCATGCAGTGCGCGCCGACCGCGATCCGCACTTTCATGAAGTGGGGCTCGGCGATTCCCGACAGCTACGATCTGCGAACTCTGCGCGTGATCGGTTCGGTCGGCGAGTCCATCAATCCCGAAGCGTACATGTGGTACCGAGAGCACATCGGCCGCGATCGCGCTCCCGTCGTCGACACCTGGTGGCAGACGGAGACCGGCTCCGCGATGATCAGCCCCCTGCCCGGCGTCACCGTCGGGAAGCCGGGGGCAGCGATGAGGGCGCTGCCCGGCATCGACGTCGATGTCGTCGACGACGACGGGAACTCCGTGCCGAACGGGTCCGGCGGCTACCTGGTCGTCACCAGCCCCTGGCCATCGATGCTTCGCACCATCTGGGGCGATGACGACCGTTTCGTGGACACGTACTGGTCTCGATTCCCAGGTCGATACTTCGCCGGGGACGGAGCCAAAAGGGATGAGGACGGCGATATCTGGTTGCTGGGCCGCGTCGATGACGTGATGAACGTCTCCGGCCACCGGCTGTCCACGACGGAGATCGAGTCGGCACTCGTTGCCGACCACAAGGTCGCCGAAGCCGCCGTGGTGGGAGTGTCGGACCCGTTGAGCGGCCAGGCGGTGGTGGCGTTCGTCGTTCTTCGAAGCGAAGCGGGCGACGGCGGCGAGCACATCGTGCGCGAGCTGCGAACCCACGTCGCGAAAGAGATCGGCAAGATCGCTCAGCCGCAACGGATCATGGTGGTCGCCGAACTGCCCAAGACCCGATCCGGAAAGATCATGCGGCGACTCCTCCGCGATGTGGCCGAGAACCGCCCCGTTGGCGACGTCACCACACTCGCCGACGCCTCGGTGATGGACCGCATCCGCGGCGGCATCGCGACCGGCATGCACGATGACTGAGCTCGACGCACGTGAGGCGGTGTCCGTTCGAGTCGGGCACGCGCGGGCGAATCGGATCCTCCTGATGGGCCCGCCCGGCGTGGGCAAGGGAACCCAGGCTCAACTGCTCGCCAGATCGACGGGGCTGAGCGCGATCTCGACGGGCGACATTTTTCGCGCACACATCAAGGACGGCACTCCGCTCGGGACTGAGGTGCGCGCGTTGATCGCCCGCGGCCGACTCGTCCCCGACTCGATCAGCAACGCGATGGTTCGGGATCGGCTCGGCAGACCCGACGTCGAGTCCGGCTTCATTCTCGACGGCTACCCGCGAACTCCGGACCAGATCCATGAACTCGATCGCATCCTGGTTGCGCAGGGACGGCGGGTCGACGCGGTCGTGCTGCTGTCAGCGCCGACCGCGGAGCTCTTTCGACGTCTGAGCGCCCGCGCAGATGCGGAGGGTCGCGCCGATGACACACCGGACGTCATTCGATCACGTCTGGATCTGTACGAACGCGAGACAGAAGCCTTGGCTCGGTGCTACGAAGACCGCAAGATTCTCGTGAGGATCTCGGGACTGGGTGAAGCCAGCGATGTCGCAGCTCACGTAGCGGCGGCGGTCGGAGCGCCAGCACCGTGACCTCGATGTCCCGTGCCCGCTCGTCGAAACTTGACGCATCGAACCGGTTCGGCGCCCGGAGCGCCGGCGAGCGCCGACCGGACCTGCGGTGGGGCGGCGTCGCGATCGAGTCTGGTATCGTTCGGCGCGCCGACCAATGATGATCGGAGGGACGGACATCGCCAAGTCAGGAAGTCATCATCTCTCGCGGGAGATCGAGCTGTCTCACGCCGGTGTCACCGGCGGAGTCCCCCGAGGTTCTGGCGTGCGGAACCTTGTCGAAGAGTCCTGGAATCGGTCGCTTCGACGTCGCCTTGACCCGGACCAGCCGCCGACCGGACTCGAGTTCGATCACGATGAGCTCCTCGACTACCGCGATGCGCACCCCTTGGCCCGTGCTCTGCCGACGATTCAGAGACTGCTGACCCGGCACACGATCGACGCGAGCCTGATTGTGGCGATCGGCGACCAGGACGGTCGACTGCTCTGGATCGACGGCGACCGCGTGATGCGACGCAAGGCCGAGGAGATGCTCTTCGTTGAAGGCGCCAACTGGTCGGAGCCGGCCATGGGAACGAACGCTCCGGGAACAGCGCTCGAGCTGGATCGCCCGATCCAGATCCGTCGCGCCGAGCACTTCAATCGGATCGTCCACCCCTGGAGCTGCACCGCCGTCCCGGTGCATGATCCGATTTCTCGAGCCCTGCTCGGAGTGATCGACATCACCGGCGGAGACGCCGCGGCCGATCCGGCGACGCTGCCGCTGGTCGAGGCGACCGTTGCCGCCGTCGAAGCCGAACTTCACGTGCGACGTCTCGGCGAACGTCACGTCGCGCCGAGCCCGTCGTCCTCTCGAACCGTGCGGCAACCCGCCGGAAACACCCGCCTGTCGGTCTTGGGCACCGATGTCGGCTACCTGGACGTCGCGTCGCGACGAGTCGACGTGAGCATGCGGCACGCCGAGATCTTGACGATCCTCGCGTGGCATCCGGATGGGCTCTCGGCCGAAAAACTGGCAACGCTCGTCTACGGACCGCACGGCCGTCCAGCCACCCTGCGAGCGGAAATGGTTCGGCTGCGCAAAGCCCTCGAACGAGTGAGCCCCCGACTGCTGGCGGCATCTCGGCCGTACCGACTCGACGGTGTCCTCGATCTCGACGCGCGCAAAGTTCTGGACTTCCTCGAGCGGGGTGCGCATCGCGTCGCCTTGAGCGCCTACAGCGGCACGCTGCTTCCGAGCTCCGTCGCTCCGGGCGTCGTCCGCATCCGCGACGAGGTGCAGCAGCGACTCCGGGATGCGCTCCTCACCGGGGCTTCGGCCGACACTCTCCTTGAGTACGCCCGTCGGGATGAGGCCACTTACGATCTGGAGGTCTGGCGAGCTTGCCTGACGCTCATGCCGGTCAAGTCTCCGAAGCGCGGCGCGATCGTCGCGCACATCGAGAGAGTCGAGTCGGAGTTGGGCGTGCAGCGCGGATAGCGATGCGTCACGGCGAGGTGCGGCGCGCGCGGAGGGAACCAGCGCGGACACGGCCCCGCCATGAACCCATCCTCCGGGAGGAGAAGACGCAACGACGCTCTGAGCGAATCACGCAACTTCATGCAACTCAGTTGCAACGTCCGGCCGCCTAGGTTCAGATTCGAGGCCGCACTCTGACCTCCTAGACAACGTCGTCGAACTGGAGTTGCACATGACCATCTACGCCGCACCCGGAACCAAGGATGCGAACGTCACTTTCAAGCCACGCTACGAGAACTGGATCGGGGGAGGCTGGGTCAAGCCGGTCAAGGGCCAGTACTTCGAGAACATCTCTCCCGTCACCGGCAAGGCCTTCACGGAGGTCGCCCGCGGTACCGCTGAAGACATCGAACTCGCGCTCGACGCCGCCCACAAGGCGGCACCCTCCTGGGGCAAGACGAGCACGGCCGAACGCGCAGCGATCCTGAACAAGATCGCTGACGTCATCGATGCGAATCTCGAAATGCTCGCCGTCGCCGAGACCTGGGACAACGGCAAGCCAGTGCGTGAGCCGCTGAATGCGGATCTCCCCCTTGCCGCTGACCACTTCCGATACTTCGCCTCGGCAATCCGGGCGCAGGACGGCGACTTCGCCGAACTGGATCAGAACACGGTCGCGTACCAGTTCCATGAGCCGCTGGGCGTCGTCGGTCAGATCATCCCGTGGAACTTCCCGATTCTGATGGCGGTGTGGAAGCTGGCCCCGGCGCTGGCGGCCGGCAACACCGTCGTGCTGAAGCCCGCCGAGCAGACGCCCGCCTCGATTCTCGTGCTGATCGAGCTCATTGGCGACGTCCTTCCCCCGGGAGTCGTCAACGTCGTCAACGGCTTCGGTGTCGAAGCGGGCAAGCCGCTCGCGTCGAGTCCCCGCATCCGAAAGATCGCGTTCACGGGCGAAACGACCACCGGTCGCCTCATCCTGCAGTACGCAAGCGCCAACATCATCCCGGCGACCCTGGAGTTGGGCGGCAAGAGCCCGAACATCTTCTTCTCAGACGTTGCGGAGAAGAACGATGCCTTCTATGACAAGTCGCAAGAAGGATTCGCGCTGTTCGCTTTCAACCAGGGCGAAGTCTGCACCTGCCCGAGCCGAGCACTCATCCAGAAGCCGATCTACGACTCCTTCCTCGGGGATGCGATCGAGCGCACCAAGAAGGCGGTCCAGGGCAACCCGCTCGACACGGACACGCAGGTCGGCGCCCAGGCGTCGAACGACCAGATGGAGAAGATCCTCAGCTACATCGACATCGGAAAGCAGGAGGGCGCGAAGGTCCTGCTCGGTGGCGAGAGGACCGACCTCGGCGGAGAACTGAGCGGCGGATACTACGTCCAGCCCACCATCTTCGAAGGGCACAACGCGATGCGGATCTTCCAGGAGGAGATCTTCGGCCCGGTCGTCGCGGTGACGAGCTTCACCGACTACGACGATGCCATCGCTCAGGCCAACGACACGCTCTATGGCCTTGGCGCGGGGGTATGGTCGCGCAACGGGAATGTGGCTTACCGGGCTGGCCGCGACCTTCAGGCCGGGCGTGTCTGGGTCAACAACTATCACGCCTACCCGGCCGGCGCAGCCTTCGGCGGCTACAAGAGCTCGGGAATCGGTCGCGAGAACAACAAACTGGCGTTGAGCCACTACCAGCAGACCAAGAATCTGCTGGTCTCGTACGACGAGAACAAGCTGGGCTTCTTCTGAGTCTGACTTCTCAGCCGGTCGCCCCACCTGGGGCGACCGGCCTGCCCCGGGATGCGCTGCACTGCGCAGCAGTCCGGCGGGGCGCACCCCGCTCACGAGGAGGGTCGTGGGCGATCGAGCGAAAGACCCGCTGAGAAGGAGCAGATCATGATCACCGCAACCGTTGAGGTCCCGGGCGAGACCAGGCCTCGCCTCGCCGCGACGTCCGAGGCCACGGAGCTGCTTCGCACGCTGTGGAGCCAACATGGCCCGCTGATGTTCCACCAGTCCGGGGGATGCTGCGATGGCAGTTCTCCGATGTGCTTCCCGGCGGGCGACTTCAGCACGTCGCCCAATGACATCCTGCTCGGCATCCTGAACATCTCCTCGAACGAGCACGTCCAGTCGGTCGAGTTCTGGATGTCACGAGAGCAGTTCGAGTATTGGAGCCACACCTTTCTCACGATCGACGTCGTCAAGGGTCGCGGCAGCGGCTTCTCCCTCGAAGGCCCCGAAGGCGTGCGCTTCCTCATCCGTTCGACGATGCTGGGAACGGTCGCGCCGTTCGCGTAGCGATACCGGTCATCCCATCGGCTGCTGAGCACCTGAGCTGATCACGGCGCGCCTCCGAGCGGTGTGCGGAATCCGATGTCTCCCGCTTCCCGAAGGCCGTCACGGTCCACACTGACGCCCGACTGACGGTTCACGCGCGAACGCAACCCGATCGACAGCGACGGCGGAGGCCACTCGGTGCGCACGTCTCTCGCGATCGGATCGGATCGGATGGGATGGACGATGGCCGGGCACGACGCCGCCGTCGGCCCGAACTGCCCCGACGCTGTGCGGCTAACGGGCGGGCGGAACAACGGCGTACACTCGTCGGGGCTGCCACTAGCGGCCCGAACACTCGCCTGCGATGACGCGCACCACGGAGCGTCCGCCGCACCCCGCGAACTCCGACTGGTCAGACGCGTTCCGCACAACTCTCGGAGTACTGCACAGTGACCAGCACGTCGGCGCCGTCCGCGCCCGCCAACCCGCGCTCGCGGGTCATCTTCGCCAGCCTCATCGGCACCACGATCGAGTTCTACGACTTCTACGTCTACGCCACCGCGGCAGTTCTCGTCTTCCCGCACCTGTTCTTCCCCTCGGATGATCCGACGACGTCGCTGCTGTCGTCGTTCGCCGTGTTCGGCGCCGCGATGGTGGCCCGCCCGCTCGGCTCGATCGTCTTCGGCCACCTGGGCGACCGTCACGGGCGCAAGGCGACCCTGGTCGGCGCGCTGCTGACGATGGGAATCGCGACCTTCCTGATCGGCGTGCTGCCGACCTACGCGGTGGTCGGCTGGTTCGCTCCGCTGCTGCTCGTCATCCTTCGCATCGGCCAGGGCTTCGCGCTCGGCGGCGAGTGGAGCGGTGCGGCCCTGGTCGCGACCGAGAACGCCCCCGTCGGCAAACGCGCCTGGTACGGCACCTTCCCGCAGCTGGGCGCCCCGCTCGGCTTCATCCTCGCCAACGGTCTGTTCCTGATCATCGCCGCACTGCTGCCGTCGAGCGACCCGAGCATGCCGTCGCAGGCGTTCCTCGACTGGGGCTGGCGCATCCCGTTCCTGTTCTCGGCCGTGATGGTGGTCGTTGGCCTGTGGGTGCGTCTGCGCCTGGTGGAGAGCGCGGTGTTCTCGCGCAGCAAGGCGGCGGGCACGCTGCAGCGGCTGCCGCTCGCGACCGTGTTCCGCTCGCACTGGCGCGAGCTGCTGCTCGGCACCTTCATCATGCTCGCCACCTACGTGCTCTTCTACCTGATGACGACGTTCTCACTCAGCTACGGGCGCGCCCCGATCGCCCCCGAGGCGGGCCTGCCGGGCCTCGGCTACGACTACACCAGCTTCGTGCTGATGATGATCGTCGGCGTGGTGTTCTTCGGCATCTTCACCCTCGTCTCGGGCCCCTGGGCCGACCGCTTCGGTCGTCGCCGGACGCTCATCGTGGTCACGATCGCGATCATCGTCTTCGGCCTCGTCTGGGTGCCCTTCCTCTCGGCGGGCTTCGTCGGCGTGCAGGTCTGGCTGATCGTCGGCTTCATCCTGATGGGCGCCACCTTCGGTCCGATGGGGGCGCTGCTGCCGGAGCTGTTCCCGACGAGTGTGCGCTACACCGGTTCGGGGATCTCCTACAACGTGGCCTCGATCATCGGCGCCGCGCTCGCCCCGTTCATCGCCGTGGCGCTGTGGACGGCGGGCGGCGGCAGCCCGTTCTGGGTCGGCGTCTACCTGAGCGGTGCGGCCGGGCTCACGCTCATCGCGCTGCTACTCACGAAGGAGACGAAGGACATCTCGATGGATGAGGTCGGCGAGGACGTGGTCGTCGAGGAACCGCTGCCGCTCCCCTAGGTCGCGCTCACGGCGCGGCGGCCCGGCACAGCCTCAGTCGAGGAACAGGGCCCGCAGCCGCCGCGTCGTGAACACCAGACCGATGCCCACCATGGCGAGGTAGTACCCGACATGGATGAGCAGCTCCGGCCCGACCGCGCCCGTCGTGAGGCCCCGCACCAGCTCGACGCCGTGCCAGAGCGGCAGCGCCATGATGACCCACTGGATCGCCTCCGGGTACACCGTGATCGGGAAGAACGTCGCCGAGAACAGGAACATCGGCAGCAGGGCGAACTGCACCCAGTCCATCTGCTGGAACGTCTTCAGATAGCTCGTGATCGCCATGCCGAGACTCGCGAAGCCGAACGCGATCAGCAGCAGCGCCGGCAGCGCGAGGATCGCCGTCCACGCCAGGTTGAGCCCCAGCACCTGCATCACCAGCAGGAACGCGGTGCCGTAGGCGGCGCCGCGCAGCAGCGCCAGCGCCACCTCGCCGAGCGCCACATCCAGCGGACCGAGGCTCGTGGCGAGCATGCCCTGATACAGCTTGCCGAAGTGCATCTTGAAGAACACGTTCCAGGTCGAGTCGTACACGGCGCCGTTCATCGCCGCGACGGCCAGCAGCGCCGGCGCGATGAACGCGGCGTAGGAGACCGGGGTGCCCTGCGCATCCGTCACATCGCCGATGTAGGAGCCCAGGCCGATGCCGAGCGCCAGCAGGTAGAAGATCGGCTCAAAGACGCCCGAGAGCACGATCACCCAGTTGGTGGAGCGGGTGGCGAGCAGACCGCGCTCCATCACCGAGCGGGCGTTGCCGGCGTAGAGCGCGCGCACGCCGGGCTTCGCCCGAGCCCTCGTCAGCGCGCTCATCGGTCGAGCCTCCGCACCGAGATCCGCACGCAGGCCTGCCAGCCGGCGATCGCGATCGCGAACAGGAACGCCAGATGGGTGGCGGTCAGCCAGATCGGCTCGTTCGGTCCGTAGCTGAGCTCGCGGCCAAGCTCGGAGCCGTGCCACAGCGGCGAGAGCCAGCCGATCCACTGCAGGAAGATCGGCAGCTGGGTGAGCGGGAAGACGGTGCCGCTGAACAGGGTGAGGGGCATGATGACCACGCGCTGGATGATCGCGAACTGGCTCCGGTCCTCCCGGAACGAGGCGGTGAGCGCCGCGATCGGGCTGAAGGCCAGCCCGGTGAGCATCGCCACCGGAATGATGAGCAGGCTCCACCCGAGCTGCACCGCGCCGAACAGCAGCAGGACGAGGTAGTACAGGATGCTCGTCATCGCCAGGCGGATCGTGACGAACAGGAACATGCCGTCGATGATCTGACGCCCCGTGATCGGCGCGGCGTTCATGCCGGTGAAGATCGGGTTCCACTTGAAGCCGAGGAAGATGCCGAACATGAACTCCTCGAGCGCCACCGGCACCGCGGCCATCGCCATCAGCGCGGGCGCCACGAAGACGAGGTAAGAGACGCCGTCGATGCCGCTCGGGCCGGCGTTGGCACCCACCAGGACGGCGAGTCCCACCCCGAAGGCGAACACGTAGAACAGCGGCGTGCCGATCCCGGTCGCGACGATCGTCCAGCGGTAGGCGCGCATCGCCCGCAGCTTGTGCTCGGTGATGTACCAGGCACCGAAGCGCCGCGGCTTCACGGCGGCCGCGATCGCCTGCTCGGTCACGGTCGTCATTCGATCAGGCTCCGCCCGGTCAGGCGCAGGAACACGTCCTCCAGGCTCGACCGGCGCACCAGGCTCGTGATCGGCTCCAGGCCGCGGTGCGTCAGCTCGACGAGAGCCTCCTCGCCGCTGGCGGAGTAGATCAGGATGCGGTCCGGCAGCACCTCGATCCGGTCGCCGATGCCCGCAAGCTTCGTCGCCGCCTCCGCGTTCCGCTGCGAGCCGAAGCGCACCTCCAGCACCTCGCGGCTGGAGTGCTCGCGGATCAGCGCCGCCGGGCTGCCCTCGGCCATGATGCGGCCCTGGTCGACGACGACGAGGCGGTCGCAGAGCTGCTCCGCCTCATCCATGTAGTGCGTCGTCAGCACGAGCGTCGTGCCGCGCTCCTTCAGCTGGAAAAGGCGATCCCAGAGGATGTGGCGGGCCTGTGGGTCGAGCCCCGTCGTCGGCTCATCCAGCAGCAGAATCGACGGATCGTTGATGAGCGAGCGGGCGATTGTCAGCCGCCGCTTCATCCCGCCGGAGAGGTCGTCGACCTTCGCCGTCACCTTCTCGCCGAGCTGCGCGAAGGCGAGCAGCTCATCGGCGCGCGCCGCGACCTGGGCGCGCGGCAGACCGAAGTAGCGGCCGTACACGAGCAGGTTGTCGCGCACCCGCAGATCGGTGTCGAGGTTGTCCTGCTGCGGCACCACCCCGAGCCGGGCGCGAATCTCGGGACCGTGCTCGTCGGGGTCGAGGCCCAGGATCTCCAGCTCGCCGCCGGTGCGCGTCGAGACCGCCCCGACCATCCGCATCGTCGTCGACTTGCCCGCGCCGTTCGGGCCGAGCAGGCCGAAGCTCTCGCCCGGGGCGACCTCGAAGTCGATGCCGTCGACGGCGGCGAAGTCGCCGTACTTCTTGACGAGGGCCGACGCGCGGATCACAGGTGCTGACACGAGATCAGAGCCTATGTCACCCGGCCGACGCGGCGGCAGAAGCCGGATGCGCCGGGTTAGGCTCGTTCCGGCGAATCACGGCCCGTCGCCCGGCCCGCCCCTCTCGGAAGAAGTCACCATGTCCTCCCCCGCCCCCGCACGCCGCGGACTGATGCGGCGCCCCGGAACCGACGAGACCGGTCCGCGCGCCAGCTTCGGCCAGCTGCTCCCCTACCTGACCGAGCACCGCGCGGTGCTCGCCGTCGTCGTCGTGCTGAGCCTGCTCGGCGCGGCCGCCTCGCTCGCGCAGCCGCTGTTGGTCAGCCAGGTGATCGGGATCGTCGAATCGGGCGGCGCCCTCGGCATCCTGGTCTGGGCGCTCGTCGGGCTGGTCGTCGCGTCCGGCCTCATCAACGGCTTCCAGCACTACCTGCTGCAGCGCACCGGCACGAGCGTCGTGTTCTCCGCCCGGCGGCAGCTGGTGCGCCGGATGCTGCGCCTGCCGATCGCCGAGTTCGACCAGCGCCGCACGGGCGACCTGGTCTCCCGCGTCGGCAGCGACACCACGCTGCTCTACGCGGTGATGACTCAGGGGCTCCTGGATGCGGTCGGCGGCGTCGTGCTGTTCCTGGGCGCGCTCATCGCGATGCTCGTCATCGACCCGGTGCTGCTCGGGCTCACGGTGCTCGTCGTGGCGATCGCGGTGACGACGGTCACGCTGCTCGGCAAGCGCATCCGCGTCGCCAGCAAGCAGCAGCAGGAGAAGGTCGGCGACCTGGCGGCCGCCGTGGAGCGCGGCATCAGCGCCATCCGCACGGTGCGCGCCTCGAACGCGACCGAGCGCGAGACGGTGGCCGTCGAGGAGGATGCGCGCGGCGCCTACCGCGCCGGCGTCAAGCTGGCCAAGATCTCGGCGCTCGTCGTGCCCGTCGCCGGCATCGCGATGCAGGTGTCGTTCCTGGTAGTGCTCGGCGTCGGCGGCTTCCGGGTGGCCAGCGGGGAGCTCACGGTGGCGGACCTGGTGGCGTTCATCCTGTTCCTGTTCCTGATGATCATGCCGCTCGGGCAGGCCTTCGGCGCGATCAACTCAGTCAACCAGGCGCTCGGGGCGCTCGGCCGCATCCAGGAGGTCATCGCTCTGCCGAGCGAGGATGAGGGGGATGCGGCGCTCACGCCCGCCGCCGACCTCGCCGACCTGACTGCGGCGCCCGCGATCTCGTTCGAGGAGGTGCGGTTCCGCTACCCGGAGCAGGCGCACAAGTCGGAGCGCGAGAAGGCGATCGCCGAGGTGATCGGCGAGGACGGCCTCGCCGAGATCGAAGGAGCGGAGGCCGACCGCGAGGTGCTGCACGGGGTGTCGTTCGAGGTGCCGCGCGGGGCGCGGGTGGCGCTCGTCGGGCCGTCGGGGGCGGGCAAGAGCACGATCCTCTCGCTCATCGAGCGGTTCTACGACCCGACCGGCGGTGTGGTGCGACTCGGCGGCGTCGACGTGCGGGCGCTCGACCGACTCGAGCTGCGGGCGCAGATCGGCTACGTGGAGCAGGACGCGCCGGTGCTCGCCGGAAGCCTGCGCGACAACCTCACGCTCGCCTCGCCGGACGCCAGCGACGATGACTGCATCGAGGTGCTGCGCACCGTCAACCTGGGCGAAGTGCTCGACCGCGACCCGGCGGGGCTGGACGCGGCGGTCGGCGAGGACGGCGTGATGCTCTCCGGCGGCGAGCGGCAGCGGCTCGCGATCGCGCGCGCGCTGCTGACGAAGGCGCCGATCCTGCTGCTGGATGAGGCGACCGCATCCCTGGACGGCGCCAACGAGCAGCTGCTGCGCGATGCGATCGACGCGGCGGCGACCAGTCGCACGCTGCTGGTGATCGCGCACCGCCTGTCGACGGTGGTCGACTCGGATCGCATCGTGGTGCTCGACCACGGCCGCGTCGTCGGCACCGGCACCCACCCCGAGCTGGTGAACTCGACCCCGCTGTATCGCGACCTAGCCCACCACCAACTCCTCGTCTGAGAGCGGCGGGGATGCATCCCGCGCGCAGAAGAGTGCCGCGCGCGTCACTCGGTGGCGGCGGGGATGCATCCCTGGCACCCCGCCCTGCTCAGACGAGGGCGTAGAGGGCTACGGCGGAGGCAGCGGCGACGTTGAGGGAGTCGATGCCGTGGCGCATCGGGATCTGCACGTGCACGTCGGCGTGAACGAGCGCCTCGGGTGACAGGCCCGCGCCCTCGGTGCCGAGCAGCAGCGCCACCCTCTCCGGAGCCCGCGCGGCATAGTCGCGCAGCGCCACCGCCTCGGGGGTGAGCGCCAGCGCGGCGACCTCGAAGCCTGCCTCGCGCAGCACCGGCGCCGCGAGCTCCCACGACGGAAGCCGCGTCCACGGCACCTGCAGCACGGTTCCCATGCTGACGCGCAGCGAGCGGCGGTAGAACGGATCCGCACAGCGCGGCGTCACGAACACGGCATCCGCCCCGATGCCGGCCACCGAGCGGAAGATCGCCCCCACATTGGTCGGGTCGACGACGTCCTCGATCACGACCACCCGGCGGGCGCCCGCCAGCAGCGACTCCGGCGACGGCAGCGCGGGACGCTCGAGCGAGGCGACGACGCCGCGGTGCACCTGATACCCGGTCAGCTCGGCCAGCACCTCGGGCTCCCCCGTGAACACCGGAACCGTCGCCGCGTGGGCACCCAGCAGCGCGATCGACTCCTCCACCGACGAGGCGAGCGACAGCACCGCGCGCGGCACATGCCCCGCCCGCAGCGCACGCTCCAGCACGAGCAGCGACTCGACGAGGAAGATCCCGTTCTCGGTGCCGCGCGCCCCGCGCAGCTCGACATCGGTGTGGCGCGCGAAGTCGTTCAGCCGCGGGTCGCTGAGCTCCGACAGCTCAACGACGGGCACGTCAGACGAAGACGACGAACACGAAGGCGACGGCGAGCGCGAGCGCGCCGAGCACGGCGAGGGGAAGAAGGATGCGGGCGATCATGCCTCCAGCATCCCATCCCGCCGGGCGGATGCGCGACTCACCGCACGTCTTCGCTCAGCGAACGACCGCGAGCTCGGCCCCCGCCGCCTCCAGCTCCTCCAGTGCCGCAGCACTGGACGCGAGCGCGACCCCCGCCACCAGGTCGGTGATCACGCGAACGCGCCAGCCGCCGTCGAGCGCGTCGAGCGCGGAGGCTCGCACGCAATAGTCGGTGGCGATCCCGACGACGTCGATGTCGGTGATCTCGTGGGCGTCGAGCACCTGGGGCACCGTCCGCCCGTCGTCGGTGGTGCCTTCGAAGATCGAATAGGCGGGAACGCCCTGGCCCTTCGCGATGTGCACGTCGATCAGCGACACGTCGAGCGCCGGGTGATACTCCGCGCCCGGCGTGCCCGCCACGCAGTGCACCGGCCAGGTGGTGACGAAGTCGGGCTCCACGCCGACGGCGAAGTGCCCGCCGTTGTCGTCATCGCCGTGGTGCCAGTCGCGCGAGGCGATCACGACGCCGTAGCGGTCCGGATGCGCCTCCAGGTGCGTCGTGATGCCCGCAGCGACCGCAGCACCGCCGTCGACTCCGAGAGCACCCCCCTCGGTGAAGTCGTTCTGAACGTCGATGATGAACAGCGCGCGCATGAGGGCCTCCTAGTAGTTGGCGAGATTGCTTCCGCAACGATAGAAGCCCGCGACCAGACTGTCGATGGCGTCTTTCGCGTCGGAGCTGATTCCGTCGCGCACCGCCGACACCGAATACGCGATCAGAGAGCCGTCCTTGGCTTCGACGATGCCGGCGAGGCTGTAGGCGGTGGTGATCCAGCCTGTCTTGCCGTACACGTTGCCCCGAGCATCCGCGTTGTCGCCGCCGAAGCGATCCCGCAGCGAACCGGTGACCCCCGCCAGCGAGAGGCCGTCGCGCACGTAGCTGAGCCCGTCGTTGCCCTCCCAGACCAGCGCCATGAACTCGGCGACCTGGGTCATGCTCACCGCGTTGTTAGCACTCAGGCCTGACCCGTCGGCCACGACCATGCCGCTGGTGTCGGCGCCGAAGGATCCGACGGCGCTCGGAATCGCGGAACGCAGCGATGACGCGGATCCGTCGAGCCCGGAGTTCTTGGACACCACGCGGGCGAGCACCTCGGCGAGCGTGTTGTCGCTGTCGAGCAGCATCTGCTTGATCAGGACCGAGACCGGCTGGGACGACACTTCACCGAGCAGGGTCGCGCCGGACAGCGCCGAACCGCTCGAGGTGGTGACGGTCTCGGCGAGAACACCACCCGGGTCGGCCGCGCGGAGGGCGCTGAGGAACGCCGCGCCGGCGGTCGCGACGGGGTCGGTGCCGCGGGGGCTGACCGCCTTGGTCGGGTCAGCGCGATCACCGTCGACCTGCAGCGCCGTGACCTCGGACTGATAGCCCGTCGTCTGCTCACTGCGCGCCCAGCTGGAGTCCCAGTTGTCGGCGGGGTTCCAATAGGTGGCGTCGAGAATCACCTGCGTGATCGGAACGTCGGGATGCGCGGTCTGGTATTCGGCGATCGCCTGCGCCGCGAGGTCGGAGAGCTTGGCCGCACCCGGGTAGTAGCTCTCGGAGCCTTCCGGGAGAGCGCTCAGCGTGGCGTCGCCGCGCCCGACGAGCACGATCGTGCCGGGCACGTTGCCGTCGACGACCTGTGTCTTCAGCGTGTAGTCGGGACCGAGGACGGCGATCGCGGCGGCCGCCGTGTACACCTTCATGACGCTGCCCACGCGCACGGCAGTGCCGCTGCGACGCGCCAGCAGCTCGACGGAATCGCTCGAGTCGATCAGTGTGGCTGAGATGTAGACCTTGTTGAGTCGGTCGTCGCTCACCTGATCGGCCACCGAACAGGTCCGCAGCAGCACCGAGTCGGCGACCTCGGCGGGCAGCTCTCGCTCGGCGATGGGCTCCTCGGTCTCGATCACGACCGGCACCTCGACGTTGGAGGCGACCGCGATTCCGGTGAACACGGCACCGGTGCCGAGGCCGACGAACGCGACGACGATGGCCGAGATCAACCAGGTCGTCGGATGCGAGCGGATCGCCCCGAGGATGCCCCCGACGAGGCCCGCCCGGGGCGCAGGCTCGGTCTGCTCCGCATCGATCGGCAGCACCACGGTCGCCACTTCGCTGCCCGGCGTCTGGGCGCGTCCGCCTCGGCGCCCGGCGGCCTCTCGTGCCGCTCGGCGGCTGATCGGGGGCTCGTCGCTCACTCGGCCATGATAGGCGACGAGGTCACGAGGTTCTCTCGCGCGACGGTCCGCGGGAACGCCAACGCCGGGGCGCGCGCTGAGATGCGCGCCCCGGCGGGTCTTGGGCGGTCCTAGCAGCTCCCCCAGCGGGCGGCGGCCCGCGTGAAGCTGTAGGGCTCGTTCGGAACACCACCGTGAGTCATGGCGAGGTAGATGCACACGCCGCCGGTGCTTCCCGTGTAGGTCGGCCGGTAGAGCGAGTTGCGGTGCGCGGTGGAGTTCCACCACTTCTGGGCCACCGTGGCGCCGGTGTTGCCGGAGCCGCCTGCGAGATTTCCGTCGCAGCCTTCGATGGGCTTGCCGTCGCTGCGCTTGGCCGTGTTGGTGTGACCCCACGCGCTCGACGGGTTGGTGCTCGGGTCCTCCGCCATCCAGAACAGGCGGGTCTCCATGCAGGAGTCGTAGCGGAAGTTCGCCATCGGAACCGGGTTCAGGCAGTTGGCGACGCGGATGGCGTTGTACGCCGCGGCGAACGAGGCGATGTCGCTGGTCGTGGTGCCGGCAACGCCTCCGGAGCTGGTGCGTCCGGGAGCCGAGCCGGTGGAGCCGCCCACGTTGGAGGGGCACGAGGCGCCCTGCGCAGCCAGTGCGGCCTGGCGCTGTGCCGTCCCGCTATCGGCGCTCGCGCCGCTCACCACCACGGGCGGCGGAGGCGGCGGAACCGGCTTCTGCGCGATGTGCTCGACGTCGACGCTGAGGTCGATCTTCGGCTTGTCGACTTCGAGGATGCTCGCCACCGGCTGCGTGACCGCGGCCAGCGCGGCCGCCGGATTGGCAGCGCTCTGCCCCTGCACGACGAGCGAAGTCGATGCGATCGGAACCGCGGCTGCCGCGGAGGCCTGCGCCGACTGCGTCAACGCCGGACCGCCGCCGCCGAGAAACGGCAGCGCGAGGGTCATGACGGTCGTGAAGACCGCACCGAGTACGACTGGTCGCCCAATAGCCACGCGATCCCCCCCGAGATCTCGAAGTCGCCATCCCCCTCAGAGCGGCGCTGTGATTGGGAGGCTATGCCCTGCTGCGCACCCCCGGCAAGCGAATCCGGGCCCGAACCGCGAGTTTGCCCCCGGACTGGGGGGACGGGAGAAAGTGGAGGTTTTCCCAGGTTGGGGTGGGGTTTCCTGGGTTTCGATACGCCGCTGCGCCGCTACTCAACCCGCAGAATGTGTGGAGCCACCTGTGGGAATCGAACCCACGACCTATTCATTACGAGTGAATCGCTCTGCCAACTGAGCTAAGGCGGCCGGGCCGCGCACAGGATGCGCGGCACGACCTCCGATCATAGTCGATTGCCGAGGCCTCTCGTGCCGCTCAGCAGTTCGGGTCGCTCGCGGGCACCGTTCCATCGATGAAGAAGTCGTCGACGGCGTCGTTCACGCACGAGTTCGACTTGTTGTACGCCGTGTGCCCCTCGCCGTTGTAGGTGATGAGGTGGCCGTTCTCGAGCTGGCTCGCCAGGTTCTGCGCCCACACGTACGGCGTGGCCGGATCGTTGGTCGTGCCGACCACCAGGATGTCGGGCGAACCGGGTGCCGCGATCTCACCGCGCTCCCGCGTCGACGGGAACGGCCAGTCGGCGCAGCCGGTGCCGCCATAGGACATCCGCGGTCCGAATAGCGGCGCGGCGGCCTGCAGTTCGGCGGCCTGCTCGCGCATCGTGTCGATGTCGCTCTCGCTCGGGTAGTCGAGGCAGTTGATCGCGGTGAACGCCTCCGTCGAGTTGGAGGCGTAGCTGCCGTCCGGGTTCCGCTCGTTGTAGCTGTCGGCGAGCAGGAACGCGGTGTCGGTGAGGCCCTGCGACACCTCGCTGAACAGGATGTCGAGGTACGGCCAGTTCTCCTGGCTGTACAGCGGCAGAATGATCGCGATGAACATCGTGTCCGCGCCGAGCTGCCGCCCGTCGCTGTGGGTCAGCGGACTCGCGACCAGCAGGTCGAGCAAGTCGCCGGTGTACTCCATCGCCTGATCGACGGTGCCGCCGAAGGGACAGTCGCTGCGCGTGAAGCAGTCCTCGAGGTAGGCGCGGAAGGCGCTCTCGAAGCCGACGGCCTGTGTGAGGGTCACCTCGAACTCGCTCGTCGCGGGGTCGACGGCGCCGTCGAGCACGAGCCGGCCGGTGGTGTCGGGGTAGAGCTCGGCGAAGGTGGCGCCGAGGAAGGTGCCGTAGGAATAGCCCAGGAAGTTGAGCTTCTCGTCGCCGAGCACGGCCCGCAGCAGGTCGAGGTCGCGAGCGGCGCTCGTCGTGTCGACGAACCCGAGCAGAGCGCCGGTGTGCTCGAGGCAGGCCTGACCCCAGGCGGCGTTCGCCGCGCGCACGGCGGCGATCCACTCGTCGCTGCCCTCGACGCCCGGGATGATGCCGTAGTTGTACTCGTCAAGCTCCGACGGGTCGTCGTAGCAGTCGATCGCCGAGGAATGCCCGACCCCGCGCGGGTCGAAGCCGACGATGTCGTAGCTGGACTGCAGTCGAGCACTGGTCGCGTAGTCGATGCTGTCGCGCACGAACTCGTAGCCGGAGCCGCCTGGGCCGCCCGGGTTGATCAGCAGCGAGCCGAGCTTGGTGCCGGTGGCCGGTTGGCGGATGAGCGCGAGCTCGATGGAGTCGGCCGCCGGGTCGTCCCAGTCGAGCGGCGCGGTCGCGGTCGTGCACTGCAGACCGGTGCCGCAGGACTCCCAGGTGAGCACCTGGTGGTAGTACGGCACGAGCTCGGCCGCGACGTCTTCACCGGTCGGCGTCGAGGTCACCTCGGGCGAGGGCGGTTGGAACCAGCTCACGCATCCGGTCAGCACGGCGGCGGTCGCCAGCGCGACGGCAACGGCCCACGGGGAACGACGGCGGATCATGCGGTCCTTTCGTGCCGGGGCGCGCGCACGGCGCTGACCAGCATGGCTTCCAGGGCAAGCGCGGGCGCGACGTTGCCTTCGATGCGGTGCCTCGCCTCGGCAATCGCGTCGAGGGTGGCGAGCGTCTCGGCCGGCGTCGCCGCCGCGGCGGCGCGCTCCAACTCGGCCATGATCGCCAGGTTGACCGGCTCCAATTCGGCGCCGAGCTGACGCAGCAGCACGTCGCGGTAGAGCGATTGCAGATCGACGAGGATGCGGTCGATGCCGTCGCGCAGGCTGCGCGTGGCGCGCCGCTTCTGGTCGTCATCGAGCGCTTTGAGCTGAGCACGCAACCCGGGCGGCACCGTTCCGCCCGGCTCGATGCCGAGTGATCGCAGCGCCTGATCGCGCTCTTCGGCGTCGCGCTCGGCGGTGATCGCCTCGGCGTCGGCCTTGGCCACGTCGAGCAGTTCGGCCGCGGCCAGCACCGCCCCGGACACCGAGCGAATGCCGAGCGCCACCTCGAGCGTGCGCGCCCGGCGGCTGCGCGCCTCGTCGCTGGTCGCCAGGCGGTGCGCCATGCCGATGTGCGACTGCGCCTCGCGTGCCGCGCGCAGTGCCTCGGGGCGCGCGACCCCGTCGCGGCGTTCGAGCAGTTCGGCGACCTCGTCGATCGTGGGCACGCGCAGGCGCAGCATGCGCACCCGCGAGCGCACGGTGGGCAGCAGGTCGGCTTCGCTCGGGGCGCACAGGATCCAGATGGTGCGCGGCGGCGGCTCCTCGAGCGCCTTCAGCAGCACGTTGGAGGTGCGCTCGGTCATGCGGTCGGCGTCTTCGATGATCATCACGCGGTAGCGCCCGGCCGAGGGCGAGAACTGGCTCGCGGTGACGAGACGGCGCACGTCGTCGATCTTGATGATCACGTTCTCGGTGGCGAGCACCGCGAGGTCGGGATGGGTGCGGGCTGCCACCTGCGCGGCGGTCGCCTCCTCGTCGCCCGGGCGCGCCAGCAGGGCGGCGGCGAAGGCGTAGGCGAGGGTGGAGCGCCCGGATCCGGGCGGGCCGGTGATCAGCCAGGAGTGGGCGAGGCCGTCGCCGGCGGCCGCGGCGCGCACGGTCGCGATCGCCTCGGGCTGCCCCGTCACCTCGTCGAACACGACTCCACGCTAGTCGAGGAGGTCCGACACTCGGTCGCGGATTGCCGCGGCGAGTTCGTCGACGGGGCGGGACCCATCCAGCACCAGGAAGCGCTCGGGCTCGGCGGCGGCGAGTTCGAGGTAGGCGGAGCGCACGCGAGCGTGGAAGTCGCTCGCCTCGGCCTCGAGTCGGTCGTAGCGGGTGCGGGCGCCGTCGAGACGCTCCCGCCCGACCGTCTCATCGAGGTCGAGCAGCACGGTCACGTCGGGCAGCAGCCCGCCGGTGGCCCACAGCGACAGGTCGCGGATCTCGGTCGCATCGAGCACCCGCCCGGCGCCCTGGTAGGCGACGGAGGAGTCGAGGTAGCGATCCTGCAGCACGATCGCGCCGCGCTCAAGCGCCGGTCGCACGAGGGTCGCGATGTGGTGCGCGCGGTCGGCGGCGTAGATCAGCGCCTCGGCGCGCGGCTCCATCTCGCCGCGGCGGTGCAGCACGATCTCGCGCAGCTCGACGCCGAGGTCGGTGCCGCCCGGTTCGCGGGTGCGCACCACCTCGCGGCCGATGCCCACGAGGTGCTCCTCCAGCAGTGCGGCCTGCGTCGACTTGCCGGATCCGTCGCCACCTTCGAAGGTGAGGAAGAGCCCGCGCACCTCAGCTCTTCTTCTTCGCCGGGGCGCGCTTGGCCGCGGGCTTGCGCTTCGCGGGCTTCTTCGCCGGTCCCTTCGCCCGCTTGTCGGCGAGCAGCTGCACGGCACGATCGAAGTCGACCGCCTCGACGTCCTCGCCGCGCGGAATGGTCGCGTTCGTCTCGCCGTCGGTCACGTAGGGGCCGAAGCGTCCATCGCGCACCTTGATCGGCTTGCCGCTGACCGGGTCGGCTTCGAATTCCTTGAGCGCGCTCGAGGGGCGACGGGCGCCGTACTTCGGCTGCGCGAAGATCTCCAGCGCGCCCGGCAGCTCGATCGAGAAGATCTGGTCTTCGCTCTCGAGCGAACGGCTGTCGGTGCCCTTCTTCAGGTACGGGCCGTAGCGGCCGTTCTGCGCGGTGATGTCCTCGCCGCTCTCCGGGTCCTGGCCGACGATGCGGGGCAGGCTCAGCAGCTTGAGCGCCGTCTCCAGATCAACGGTCGCGGGATCCATGTCCTTGAACAGGGATGCGGTGCGCGGCTTGGGCGCGGCGGCCTTCTTCTTGGGCTTGGGCTTCTCCTCCAGCACCTCGCCGGTGGCCGGGTCGACGACGGGCTCGGCGGCCGGGGGCTCGGGCTCGAGCTCGGTCACGTAGGGGCCGTAGCGGCCGTCCTTGGCGACGATCATCTTGCCGGTCTCCGGGTTCACGCCGAGCTCGCGGTCGCCCACAACGGGCGCGTCGATGAGCTCCTGTGCCTTCTCAGCGGTCAGCTCGTCGGGGGCGAGCTCCTCGGGCACGTTGACGCGGCGCGGCGTCTCGCCCTCACCGGCGGGAACCTCGAGGTAGGGGCCGTACTTGCCGATCCGCAGCGTGATGTCGTCGGAGATTCGCACCGAGTTGATCTCACGCGCGTCGATCTCACCGAGGTTCTCGACCGTGTCCCGCAGACCGCGGTGCTCTCCCCCGCCGAAGTAGAACTCCTTGAGCCACTCCACGCGATCCTGCTCGCCGCCGGCGATCCGGTCGAGGTCTTCTTCCATCTCGGCGGTGAAGTCGTACTCGACGAGCTCGCCGAAGTTCTCCTCCAGCAGGCGCACCACGCTGAACGCGATCCAGTTCGGCACCAGCGCGCTGCCGCGCGGGCTGATGTAGCCGCGGTCGATGATGGTGGAGATGATGCTCGCGTAGGTGGAGGGGCGCCCGATGCCCAGCTCTTCGAGCTTCTTGACCAGGCTGGCCTCGGTGTAGCGGGCGGGCGGGCTGGTCTCGTGGCCCTTCGCCTCCAGCTCGGCGAGACTGAGCACCTGACCTTCGGTCATCGGCGGCAACGTGGTCTCGCGCTCGGCGGCGGCCTCCGCCTCGTCGCGCTCCTCGTCACGGCCTTCCTCGTACGCGGCGAGGAAGCCGCGGAAGGTGATGACGGTTCCGGATGCGGTGAACTCGGCGGCGCTCGCCCCGGCTTCGGCGGCGTCGGCCGGTCGACCCTCGATGGTGACGGTCGCGGTCTGGCCGCGCGCATCCGCCATCTGCGAGGCGACGGTGCGCTTCCAGATCAGGTCGTACAGCTTGAAGTCGTTGCCGCGCAGCGTGCTGGCCAGTTCGGCGGGGGTGCGGAAGACGTCGCCCGAGGGACGCACCGCCTCGTGCGCCTCCTGCGCGTTCTTCGACTTGCCGGTGTAGACGCGGGGCTTCTCGGGAATCGAGTCGGCGCCGTAGAGCTCGGAGGCCTGGGCGCGAGCCGCCTGGATCGCCTGCTGCGAGAGCGCGGGCGAGTCCGTTCGCATATAGGTGATGTACCCGTTCTCGTACAGGCTCTGCGCGACCGACATGGTCTGACGCGCGGTGAAGCGCAGCTTGCGGCCGGCCTCCTGCTGCAGGGTCGAGGTGGTGAACGGGGCGGCGGGTCGACGCGTGTACGGCTTCGACTCGACGCTCAGCACGGTGAATCGCGCGTCGTCCTTCTTCAGGGCGGCCGAGAGAGCCTCGGCGGCCTTCTCGTCGAGCGCGACCGCCTCGCCCTTCAGGGCGCCGCGGTCGGTGAAGTCGCGACCGCTGGCGACGCGGCGACCGTCGAGCCGCACGAGGCGGGCGTCGAAGCGCTTGCCTGCCTGCTCGGCCTCGGCGCCGGGGGCGAGCCCCGCGGTCAGGTCCCAGTAGGAGGCCGAGATGAAGGCGAGCCGCTCGCGCTCGCGGTCGACGACGAGGCGCGTCGCGGCGGACTGCACGCGGCCCGCCGAGAGGCCCGGCCCGACCTTGCGCCACAGCACCGGCGAGATCTCGAAGCCGAAAAGGCGGTCGAGGATGCGGCGGGTCTCCTGCGCGTCGACCAGGGCGGTGTCGAGCTCACGCGGGTTGTTGCGGGCGGCCTCGATCGCCTCCTTGGTGATCTCGTGGAACACCATGCGCTTGACGGGCACCTTCGGCTTCAGCACCTCGAGCAGGTGCCAGGCGATGGCTTCCCCCTCGCGGTCCTCATCAGTGGCGAGGTAGAGCTCGTCGGCTTCCTTGAGCGCCTTCTTCAGATCGGTGACGGTGCGCTTCTTGGCGTCGCTGACCACGTAATAGGGAAGGAATCCGCCCTCGACGTCGATCGAGAACTTGCCGAGCGACCCCTTCTTGAGCTCCGGCGGCAGGTTCTTGGGCTCGATCAGGTCACGGATGTGACCCACCGAGGCCTGTACCTCATATCCCTCGCCGAGGTACTGCGCGATCGTCTTCGCTTTTGCGGGCGACTCGACGATGACAAGCTTCCTGCTGTCTGACACCGGACTCCTTCCGTCCGAGGCACACCATACACATTCGCACCGAGGCTCTGCTTCGCGCCGCACGGCGGCGATCGTTCGCCTGCATGCTGATACTCCATATATAGGTGTCGCTTCCTGCTACGGTCGAGGGAACCTCAACGGGCGGAGCCTCTCCGACCTGGGATTCCGGAGCCCGCTCGTGACCCACTCGATCATCGTGCACCGCGCTGCCCTCGCCGCAGCCCTCGCGCTTCCGTTCGCTCTGTTGACGGCGGCCCCCGCCACGGCGGCCACGGTCACCGTCACCACCTGGGGTGACCTGCAAGCCGCATTCGCCGTCGACGGCGACACCGTCGTCCTCGGCGCCGACATCACCGCCCCCGCGAACCAGAACCTCGCCGTCGACGCCGGCGAGTCCATCACCCTCGACCTGGGCGGGTACGCCCTGACGGTGACGGATCCGAACAACAGCAGCGCAGCGATCCACGTGCCCGGCACCGCCGACCTGACCATCGCTGCGTCCGGGGGCGGCATCCTCACCGCCACCGGCGGCGGCGATGGCGCGGGTATCGGCGGGGGCAGCGGCACGCACGGCGGCTCCGTCACCATCACCGGCGGCACGATCAACGCCACCGGCGGAGCGCGGGGGTCTGGCATCGGCGGCGGATTCAACAGCACGGGTGGTCCCGTCACCATCACCGGCGGCACCGTCACCGCCACCGGCGGCGGCGACCACGCGGGCATCTCCGTTTCCGCATTCCTCGGCGGCGTCATCTCGATCACCGGCGGCACCGTCATCGCGACCGGCGGCCAGGGCGCCGCCGGGATGGGCGGCGACTTCAGTCAAGACGGCAGCACGATCACCATCACCGGCGGCGACGTCGCGGCGGTCGGAGGATTCCGCGGAGCCGGCATCGGCGGCGGCGCGAACGGCGACGGCGGCACCGTCACCATTACCGGCGGCACCGTCAGCGCAACCGGCGGCGACGGCGTTGTCGCCGGCGACGGCGCCGCAGGCATCGGCGGCGGCGACGGCGGCGACTTGCCGGGCACCCTCGACGTGCAGGGAACCCCGGATGCGGGTGCCGCGACCGACGGCGGCAACCCGAACGCCGCTCCGATCACCAACTCCGTCGAACCGGCCGGCGTCGGCTACGCCGCCACCACCTCCACGGTGGGCACCGGCGGCCAACTCGACCTGCGCTTCCACTACCTCTTCGCCCTCGACCCCTCGGGCGGCACCGGCCCGACGAGCGTGACCGTCAACGACGGCGACACGCTGCCCGGATCCTCCACCCCCGCCCGCGACGGCTACGAGTTCACCGGCTGGACCCTCGGCGGCAGCCCCTACGACCTCGCCACCCTCGCGACCGGGCCGATCACCCTCACCGCCACCTGGGCCGCCGTGCTCGCCGCCACCGGCATCGAGGCGCTGCCGCTGCTCAGCGGCGCCGCGCTGCTGCTCGCTGTCGGCGCGCCGCTGGTGCTCCTTCGTCGGCGTGCGACCGCCTGACGCCGAGCGCAGGGAATCAAGATGACCCGGCCGTTCCTGGCACCCGCTGCGGCACTCGCCGCCGCACTCGCGCTGCCCCTCGCTCTTCTCGCCGCCGTCCCCGCCTCGGCCGCGAGCGTCACCGTCATGACCTGGGTTGACCTGCAGACGGCGTTCGCCGTCGACGGCGACACCGTCGTGCTCGGCGCCGACATCACCGCCCCCGCGAATGAGAACCTCGCGGTCGACCCCGGCGAAACGATGGTGCTCGACCTGCACGGCCACACCCTCGCCATCGCCGATCCGGGCCCCACCCTCGCAGCGATCGAGGTTGCGGACGGCACCGAGCTGACAATCAATGCGACCGGCGGCGGCACGCTCACCGCGACCGGCGGCAACAGCTCTGCCGGCATCGGCAGCGAGTGGGGCGCGAGTGCTGGCACCATCACCATCAACGGCGGCACCATCAACGCCACCGGCGGAGCTGATGCCGCCGGCATCGGCGGCGGCAACCTCGGCGACGGCGGAACCATCACCATCAACGGCGGCGACATCAGCGCCCAGGGCGGAGCCCGCGCCGCCGGAATCGGCGGCGGCGGCGGCCAAGCCGGCGCCGGCCGCACCATCACCATCAACGGCGGCGACATCAACGCCCAGGGCGGAACCCTCGCCGCCGGAATCGGCGGCGGCGGCGGCGACTTCGCCGACCTCGGCACCATCACCATCACCATCAACGACGGCGACGTGACCGCCATCGGCGGCGACTTAGGCGCCGGAATCGGCGGCGGCAACCTCGGCGGCACCATCACCATCACCATCAACGACGGCGACATCAGCGCCCAGGGCGGAGCCCTCGCCGCCGGAATCGGCGGCGGCCAAGCCGGCGCCGGCGGCACCATCGCCATCAACGGCGGCGACGTCAACGCCCAGGGCGGAACCCGCGCCGCCGGAATCGGCGGCGGCAACCTCGGCGACGGCGGCACCATCGCCATCAACGGCGGCGTCCTCAGCGCGCGCGGCGGCAGCAACGGCGCCGGCATCGGCGGCGGTGGCGTCGGCAGCAACGGCGCCGGCGGCGGCAACGCCGGCGACGTCACCATCACCGGCGGCGACGTCACGGCCACCGGCACCAACGGTGGCCCTGGCATCGGTTCGGGCGCGGGCTTCGCCGGCGATATCGTCACCGGCAGCATCGTCCTCACCGGTGGCACGATCGCGGCGACCGGCGGCACGAACGGCGCCGGAATCGGCGGCGGCGACAATACGACGTGGGCTGGCTTCCTCGACATCCAGGGCACCCCGGATGCGGGTGCCGCGACCGACGGCGGCGACCCGCACGCCGCCACGATCACCAACAGCGTCGAACCGGCGGGCGTCGGATACTCGGCCGTCACCGCGACCGTCAGCTCCGGCGGGCAGATCATCGTCGGCTTCCACTACCTCGTCACCTTCGACGCGGCCGGCGGCAGCGGCCCGAGCAGCGTGACCGTCAACGACGGCGACACCCTCACCGCGCTGACCGACCCGAGCCGCGACGGCTACGCCTTCGACGGCTGGACGCTGGGCGGCAGCGCTTACGACTTCGCCACCGCCGTCACCGGGCCCATCACGCTCACCGCGACCTGGGCCCGCGTGCTCGCGGCGACCGGTGTCGGCGCGGAGTTCTCGCTCGGCGGCGCGGGCATCCTCGTGCTGGGCAGCGTGCTTCTCATCGCGGCACGTCGGCGCGCCACGGCGTAGTCTCGGGCCCGCGCGGACTCCGACCCGTCGCGCGGCATAGACGCGCGCCGTGGCCGTTCGACGACGCGCGCCTCCGGCTTCAGTAGACCGAGCGTTCCACTGCTACGGTCGAGAGGCTCGAGACGGGGAACTGCGACCCTGTCGTGCTCCTCGCGCGAACCGGAGATCCCCCTGTGACTGCTCGCCCCACTCCTTCTCGCGGCGCTGTCCGCAATGCCGCCCTCGCCGCCGCACTCGCCCTGCCGCTTGCGCTGCTCACGGGACTCCCCGCCAGCGCCGCGACGGCAAACGTATCGACGTGGAGCGAGTTGACCGCAGCGTTCGCCGTGGACGGCAGCACCGTCGTGCTCGGCGCCGACATCACGGCCGCGAGCGGGGACTCGCTCGCCGTCGACGCGGGCGAGACGATGAGCCTCGACCTCAACGGCTTCCGTCTCACGATCGACGACGCCGCGGACGACGCCCCGGCGATCGGGGTACCGGCAACCTCGACTCTCACCATCAGCGCCTCGGGCGGCGGCATCCTCACCGCCACCGGCGGCTACCGGGCTGCCGGAATCGGCGGCGGCCTCGGCGGCGGCGGCGGAACCGTCATCATCTCCGGCGGCGAGGTGACCGCCACGGGTGGCGAGAACGCCTCGGGCATCGGCGGCGGCAACTACGGGACGGGCGGCAGCGTCACCATCACCGGGGGCACTGTCACCGTCGCCGGAGGGGAGTTCGGATCCGCGATCGGCGGCGGTGCCTACAACTCCGGGGGCACAACCACGATCAGCGGCGGCACCGTCACAGCCACGGGCGGCGACTACGGCGCCGGGATCGGCGGCGGCTACTCCCGGGCGGGCGGCATCACCGAGATCACCGGTGGCACGGTGGTCGCGACCGGCGGCGACCAGGCGGCGGGCATCGGCGGCGGCAGCGGCGGCGGCGGCGGCGGAGCGACAACGATTCGCGGCGGCCACGTCACCGCGACCGGTGGTTCCAGCACCTCCGACCCCTATGGCGGGGCCGGCATCGGCGGCGGCATTGGCGGGGTCGGCGGGGTCGTCACCCTCACCGGCGGATACACCCTCGCCACCGGCGGCGAGGGTGCGGCAGGCATCGGCGGAGGTTCGTTCGGCACCGGCGGTACGTTCGACGTGCAGGGCGACCCTGACGCGGGCGCCGCGACCGACGGCGGCGGCCCCAACGCGTCGCCGGCCATCAACTCAGCCATCCCGGCCGGAGTCGGGTACTCAGCGGTCACCTCGACGGTCGGCGTCGGCGGGCGGATCGCGGTCCAGTTCCACTACCTCGTCACTCTCGACGCGGCGGGCGGCAGCGGCCCCGGCAGCGTGACCGTCAACCACGGAGAGACCCTCACCGCGACGGCCGACCCGAGCCGCGACGGCTATGCCTTTGACGGATGGAATTCGGACGGCAGCTCGTACGACGTCGCCACGCCGGTGACCGGCCCGATCACCCTCACCGCCACCTGGGCCGCCGTGCTCGCCGCCACCGGGGTGAGCGGCGAACTCCTGCTCGGCATCGCGGGCGTGCTCTTGATCGCCGGGCTCGTGCTCGTCCTCCTGCGACGCCGCACGAAAGCGTAGGGACGCGCTCGACCAGGCCGGCCACTCCCACGCCCGACAGCGCGCCGCGGCGGTGGTCCTGCGGTCGCGCGCGCCCGCAGGACCACTCCCGCGACACTGGCCCCGACCTCGACCGTGACGACGTAGCCGTCAACCTCGCACGCGTGCAGCTGCGTTCGGTTCGCCTCGGCGACCTGCTCGGCGACCGGGCAGGGTGAGCCGGGCACCAAACCGCGGGCCGCATCCGCCGCCGCGAGGGCGGTGTTGTCGGCGGCGCCGATGACGCGTTGCCGCTCGGCGAGCGCCCCGCCCAGGCCGACCGCGGCGAGCGCCAGCACCACCAGGGCGCCCAGCAGCGCGAGGCCGAGCACCGAGCCCGCGCCCGTGTCGGACGCGACGGACGCGTCGCCGCAACGCCTCACAGTCCACCCGCCAGCGCACAGCTGCGCGCCTCCAGGCTGATGCCGAGCAGCCCGCTCGCTCCGCCCGGCGTCAGCGCCAGCTCGGCGCACACCAGATCCCCGTCCGCTCGGCGCTGGAGGCTCGCCCCCGGCACCTGCGTGGCGAGGCGGGCCGCGACCGACGCCGTGGCGTCGCCGCGCGCGAGCCCGCGCGCCGCATCCGCCGCCGCGTCGTTCAGCCGGACCGCAAGCGCCCCGAACTGGATGCCCGACATGAGCGCGAGGAACACCAGCAGCACCGCGGGCAGAGCGACAGCGAACTCGGCGACGACGCTGCCGCGGTCAGCCCGCCACGGTGAGCGCACTGCGCACCAGGTCGGTGAGAATCTGCTGCACCTCGCCGGAGCGCAGGATCACCACCAGCAGGCCGGCGAAGCCGACCGCGGCCATGATCGTGATCGCGTACTCGGCGGTTGCGGCGCCGCGCTCGTCGTCGCGCAGTGCGCGCCGCAGGGGTTGCCTCCCTGCCGGGGAAGCGGGTTGCGGCTCGGGATTCAGGTCGAGGCTTGTTCGCGGGATGGGCATGTTCGTTCCTTCCGTGTCGCCCGAGGGCGGGTCGTCGGCACGAACCCCTTGAGCCTCACCGACACGGCCATTCCGCGCTCCGCGCTCGCACCGGACGGCGCACGGGACTCACCCGAGCAGCGCGGTGGAGGAGACGATCGCGATGCCGATCGGCACCACGCCGAGCAGCACGAACGCCGGCAGGATGCACAGCCCGAGCGGCAGCACGAGTCGGGTGGCGAACTCGGCGGCGCGGCGGCCGTCGGCAGCGCGAGCTCGACGACGCTCCGCGACGGCCGCGCTGCGGGCCAGCGCGCCGACGGGGATGCCCGCCCGGCTCGCGAAGGCGAGCTGTCGGTCGAGTTCCGCCGCCTCCGCCGGCAGGCGCGCCTCGGCGAGCGCGTCGAGCACCCACTGACGCGCTCGCGCGGGCGCAGCTCCCCCGCCCAGCGCTACCTCGAGCAGGTCGAGCGCGAGCCCCGGTGCCGGGCGGCGCTCCGACGCCGCCCGCCACAGCCGACGATTCCAGCGGACGGCGAGCCCGAGCAGGCTCATGCCGACCACGAGGCACCCCCAGCCGAGGCCGCTGCCGACCAGGGCGCCGAACCCGTCGATGCCGAGCACTCCGCCGAGCAGCAGACCGAGCGGCGGGAGGGCCAGCACGATGCGCGAGGTGGCGCGCGGGCCGGCGAGCGCCGTCTCGAGCTCGCGCTCGCCGTGCGCGAGATCGCGCAGCACCTCCGCCAGCCGCGCCAGCGTCGGCGCGAGCGGGGCGCCTGCCTCCGTTGCGACGCGCCACACGGCGGCGAGCGCGCGCAGGCTGTCGCGCTCGGCGCTCGGCCGCTCGCCGAGCGCCGCGAGCACCCGGTCGGCGCTCACCTCCGCCCCGCCCGCGGCGACCAGCCCGGCGAATGAGTCGGGCGCGTCGAAGGACAGCTCACGCCAGGCCGCACCGGGTGCGAGCCCCGCCTCGAGCAGCACGGCGAGGCGTTCGACCAGTTCGGCGTGCGCATCCAGCGACGCGCCCGCCTCCGTCACCACTGCTCCACTGCGAGCCGGTCGCGCGCGTCGAGGCGGAGGCGGCCGAGCGCCTCGATCCGCCGGGCGCCGTCGTCCCTGCGCCCGAGGTGAATCACCGCGTCGAACGCGCTCACCGTCTGACGCGCCAAGCCCGACGGCCCCCACCCGGCGAGCGCGCCGAGCGCCTCCAGTCGGGCCGGCACGTCGGCGAGCGAGTTCGCGTGCAGCGTGCCAGCGCCGCCGTCGTGCCCCGTATTGAGGGCCATCAGCAGCTCGCGGAACTCGGGTCCGCGGCACTCTCCCACGACAAGTCGGTCCGGTCGCATCCGAAGCGCCTCCCGCACCAGCCGGTCGAGCCCGATCGCGCCCCGCCCCTCGAGATTGGGCTGGCGCGCCGACAGCGCGACGACGTGCGGATGCGCGACCCGCAGCTCGGCGACATCCTCCACGACGACAATGCGCTCGCTCGGCGGCGCCTCGGCCAGCAGCGCGGCGAGCAGTGTCGTCTTGCCGCTGCCCGCGGCGCCGGTGATCAGCAGGTTCGCCCGGCGCACCACCAGGTCACGCAGCCGGTCGAGGCACACCTCGTCGACGACCTCGCGCTCGGCGAGCTGGGTCAGGCTCCAGCGCTCCGGCCGAGCCTGGCGGATCGAGAGCACCGCGCCGCCCGCACTGATCGGCGGAAGCACGGCGTGCACGCGTCGATGTCCATCGAGCGCAACATCGGCGCACGGCGTCGCCTCGTCGACGTGCCGATCGCCCTGCGCCAGCAGACGGGTGGCGAGTTCGCGGGCCTCGCGCGGCGCGAGATGCAGCCCCGTCACGAGATGGGCGCCTGTACCCCGATCGACCCACACGCTGCCGTCAGGATTGACGAAAATGTCGGTCACATCCGCGTCGAGCAGGCCCGCCAGCGGCCCCCAGACGGCGAGCTGGGGCGCGTCACCCGCGCGCGGCGCCTCGGCGGGAGCGAGCATCGGACGCGCGACGAAGCGCTCCCCCGCCTCCCCCGCTCGCGCATCCACGTCGCCACGGTGCCCGAAAGCGAGCAGATGCGGGCTGGAATCCCGCGTATTCGTGGGCTTCTGCTCCGGAAAAGCGCGGGGAAGGAGGGGATGTGCCGAATCGCGGCGTCTCGCCCCCACGACAGCGATGCCCGCGGGGTGAGTCCCATAGCGTG
>DCRR01000012.1 GCA_002325245.1 Microbacteriaceae bacterium UBA1487
GTCAAGATCATCCTCGGCGGCGCGTCGAACAGCCGCGATCTCCAAGACCTGTCCACGCTCATTGGCGAGCGTGACGAGTACACCGACAGCGTGACCCTCGGCGACCACGGCACCCGTTCGAATCAGCGCTCGATCCGCCGCGTCCCGATCCTGCCGCCAGACCGCATCCGAACACTGCCGTTCGGCACCGGCATCACGATGCTGCGCTCTGCGCCGCCCATCGTCACCGACCTGCGCGCCTGGCCGACCCGGCCCGACGCAGCGCAGCTCCGCACTGACCGCGACGAACTCGAAGCGCTTCTGCGCCACCGTCCCGCCTCCTGACGACGCTTGGAAGCTCCAGTGCACCTGCCTGACAGAGCGACCCACACGCAGTTGGTCGCCCGAGTCAGGAGGAGGCCATCATGGCCATTCACACCCAGGAATCGCTGTCAGGCTTCATCGCTTCGGAGCCGTTGCTCACCGAGACGGCAAAGGGAGACGCCAGGTTCTTCGCCCGTATCGGCAAGGAGCACTTCCGCCGCGAGGACGACGGCTCGTTCACGCAGACCGAGACGACCTACCACCACTTGGTGATGTTCGGGCGTTCCGCTGAGCACGCGCACGCGAGCTTCGCCCAGGGCGACAACTTCGTCGCCGAGGGCTACACGCGGCCGGTCAACTACGAGCGCAACGGTCAGGCAATCGAGGGCGAAGAGTTCGTCGCCAAGAAGATCGGCCACGACACCGCGCGAACCCGCTACGAGGTCGACCGGACGCCGCGCAATGGAGTCGGCCGGGACGCAGCGGCGTACGACCCGACGCAGCGAGCAGCGACCGCGACGCACGCCCCGGTCAGCATGTGAGTTCGGGAGCCACAGCACCATGAACGATCAGCATGAGATGGATGAGCCGGACGTCTTCGACGGGCCGCCCCGCGTCACCAACGCGGACATGCCCGAACCGCCGCACCCCGTGAACTGGAACCTGCTGACGGCGCACGAGCTGGAGCAGGAATGGCTCGCGCTGAACCGGTGGGTTGACTGGCTGCGACGCACCTACGGCCTCACGGTCGCGGTGGTGCCGCCGTACTGGCACCACCACCCGGAGATGGTCTGGGAGCTGTCTGCGCTGCACCTGCATTGGCTCGCGGCCTACGACCCCGAGCAGAACGCATCCGCGCCGCTCGGCTGGCACCGCGACTTCGCCGACGCACGAGAGCGTCTTCGCTACTGGGTCACCGCCTGCGGGACTCGTGGAGACCGCGACCGCCCGACCCGGCAAGCTGCTTGGCCCGGTGAGGACCCGGCACCCACGATCCAGGACTTCACCTTCACCGACCGGGACGCCGAGTTCGTCGAGTTCGTCATCGCCCAAGTCCGCAAGCGCCAGGAGGCCGAAGACGAGTTCTACGCCGGCCTGGACGACGACGAAGCGCAGTAGACCGATGAGCCGCTACGCCAAGAAGACCGACCGTCGCCCCTACGAGGAGCGGTCGTTCTCCGTCCGGGCCGTCCACCGCGAACGCGCCGACCTGCACAAGCTCGCCGAGGTTCTCATCCGGCTGACATTGCAGGAGACCGGCGAGAGCCGCGCGGCCCGCGCAGCCGAGCGGGTGCCCGACACCTACCGGGCGGCGACGGATGGCCTGGCCGCCTCCGAAGCCGCCCGGTAGAATGAACTGTGCAAGCCTCGCGATGCGGGGTGTTGTGGCCTAAACCTCGCCGCTCGGCGAGCAACACGCACCGAGACCATCGGGTCCCGCCCTACAGCCTTCAACGGCTGCTCTCACGATCAACACCCCTCCCACCAACAGTGGGAGCGCGAGGGTCGAACCGCGTGAGAGTGAGCCCCCGATGACCACCATTGCCGACGATCCGGCTACCAGCCTCATCGACCCGCCCAACACTGCGGCTGCCGCCGTGTCGTACCTGCGGGTCTCCACCCGCGAGCAGGCAGAGAAGGGCGGGACCGACGAAGGCTTCTCGATCCCCGCCCAGCGCGAAGCGACCCGGCGTAAGGCCGAACAGCTCGGCGCCGGCATCGTCGAGGAGTTCGTCGACGCGGGAGCCTCAGCCAAGTCGTCCGACCGGCCCGAACTGATGCGGATGATCCAGTACGTCAAGACCAACAAGGTCGCGTACTGCATCGTTCACAAGGTCGACCGGCTCGCCCGCAACCGCGCCGACGACGTGAGCATCCACCTCGCACTCCAACAGTGCGGGGTCATGCTCGTGTCCGCGTCCGAGAACATCGACGAGACCCCCTCGGGGATGCTCCTGCACGGCATCATGTCCACCATCGCCGAGTTCTACTCCCGCAACCTCGCCACCGAGGTCGCCAAGGGCATGACCCAAAAGGCCATCGGCGGCGGCACGAACGGACGAGCGCCCATCGGCTATCTGAATGTCCGCAAGCGCGACGAACTCGGCCGCGAAGTCCGCACCATCGAGCTCGATCCTGAACGGGCACCGATGATCGAGTGGGCGTTCAAGGCCTACGCCTCGGGCAACTGGAGCGTCAGCCAGCTCCATGACGAACTCACCTCGCGCGGGCTGCGCAGTCTGCCCACCCCGAAGCGGCCGGCGAAGCCGCTGGCCGTGTCCACCATCCACCGGCTCCTGACCAACCCGTACTACAAAGGCGATGTCGTCTACCGAGGCACCCGCTACAAGGGCAACCACCCGGCGCTCGTGCCCGCCGAGGTCTGGTACCAGGTCCAGTCCGTGCTCACCGCGCACCAGTGCGCCGTCGAGGCAACCCAAGTCCACGGCCACTACCTCAAAGGCACCATCCACTGCGGCCAGTGCGGGTCCCGGCTCATCGTCTCCAACGCGAAGAACCGCCACGGCAACGTCTACTGCTACTTCGTGTGCTCCGGTCGGCATTCCAAGCGCACCGACTGCACGCGCCAGGCGATGCTCATCGAGGACGTCGCGAAGCTCGTCGAGGACTACTACACCCGCGTCCAGATCACGCCCGCCCAGCAGGACGCCCTCGCGGGCATGCTCCACCACGAGTTCGACCGGCTCATGGCCGCCGAAACCGAGGAACTGGAACGCCTCACCACCAACCGCGACCGGCTCGAAGGCGAGCAGGACCGCCTCATGCAGGCGCACTACGCCGACGCGATCCCGCTCTCCGTGCTCAAGCGCGAGCAAGACCGCATCGTCGCCGAACTCGACCAGGTGACCCGCCGTATCGACGCCCACTTCGGTGACTACGCCGACGCTCGCGCCCACCTCGACGACGCGCTCGGCCTGCTCGCCAACTGCGCTGACATCTACGCCCGCTGCGACGACACCAACCGGCGGCTGTGCAACCAGGCGTTCTTCACGAAGGTCTACATCGACGAGGACAACGAGCTGCGCGTCGAGCACAACCGGCCCTTCGAGATGCTCCTCGATCCACAGGTCAACGCCAACGCCCTGACCTGGGCCGCAGACACCAACAAGACCCGAACCTCAACCAACGTTTCCGTTGGCAAGGGTTCGAGCCTTGTGCGTGGGGTGGGCCCTGAGGGACTCGAACCCCCGACATCCTCGGTGTAAACGAGGCGCTCTACCAGCTGAGCTAAGAGCCCGGTCGATCGATGCTAGCGCGCTCCCCTCCGCGCCGAGACCGAGTCGCGCTGACCGCCGACTTCCCGAGTAAAAACTACGCAATGACACCGGCGGTGGGCGGCCGGGAGAGTGAGCGTGGCGTCGGCCAGGCGCCCTCATTCTCTCCCGAAGGATCCGACATGCTCACCGCGCGAACGCGTTCCGTCCCTGCTCTCCTCGCCGTCTTCGCTCTCGCGCTGACCGGATGCGCGGCCGCCGACAGCGGCGCCGCGACGAACTCCGGAGGCGGGGCCGAACCCGCTGAGTCGGCGGCAACGTCGGAGCCGATCGACACGAGCTTCTCGATCGCGGGAACGGGCGCCTGCGAATTCCTCGACGGCGCCGCTGTGGCGAGCGGGCTCGGGATCCCGGGCGCCGAAGTCTCCCTCGACGATGTGCGCGACAAGGACGACCAGAAGGTGTGCCGCTACGAGCTGCGCGACTCGGGGGCGTTCTCGGTCTTCATCCTGGCCATCGACGTCAACGACTCGGCCGACGTCACGCCCACGCCCTACGCCGAGCGACTCGAGCAGGCGCTGACGGAAGGCCTCCCCGTCCCTGGATTCGATCTGATTCAGACCTTCGAACCGGTTGAGGGGCTCGGCACCGAAGCCGCATACTCGGGAAACCTGCCCGACGACAAGAACCTCGTGCTCCGGCTCGACGACGACGTCCTGATCCAGCTCAACTACAACAGGTTCGCCGACGGCGCCGACATCGGCGACTACCAGCCTCAGCTGGTCGGGCTCGCGAACGAGCTGCTGGGCTGACGAAACCGGCCGATCAGCGCGACGCGGCGTCGAGGTCCACCTGTGCGACCTCGGCGACCGCGGCGCGGTACTCCTCGAGCGAGCGCGACTCCCCCGGTGCCGTGATGAACGAGGCGCGGATGACGCCATCGACATCGATCACGAAGGTGGCCCGGTTGGCGAAGCCCTTCTCCTCCAGGAACACGCCGTACTCGCGGGCGACGGCACCGTGCGGCCAGAAATCGGCGAGCAGAGTGAAGTCGTAGCCCTCCTGCTCGGCCCAGGCGCGCAGGCTGGCCTTCGAGTCGACCGAGATCCCGATCAGCTCGACGCCGTTCTCGCGGAACAGCGCCAGGTTGTCGCGCAGCTCGCACAGCTCCCCCGTGCACCGGCTCGAGAAGGCGAGCGGGAAGAACACGAGCGCGACGGGCTTGCGCCCACGGAAATCGCTCAGCCGCACGTGCTCGCCGAACTGGTTGGCGAGATCGAAGTCGGGAGCCTGGGTGTCGTTCTCCAGCGCCATGGTCGCAGCGATTCCTCTCCGGCCGGGCGTTCACCCGACAAGTCCAGCGACCGATCCTACGCCCGACACCACGATTGCGCCGAGCGGTCCGGAACTGTGGCGTTCACACAACTAGACTGCCTTTCGATACCCCGCTCCCCACCACCGAGAACCCGGAGGGTTGTCGAGCGCGGACGCCACCGCATGGCCCACCCGCCATGCCGCGACTCCTAAGGAGAAGTCAGACGTGACGGTCAACGACCAGGACCCGTATTCGGTGAGCCACACTGACCCGGACCCGGAGGAAACCTCCGAATGGCAGCAGTCCCTCGACGCCCTCGTCGAGGAGAAGGGCCGTGGCCGCGGTCGCGACGTCATGCTCAGCCTGCTCAAGCGGTCGAAGGATCTGCACCTCGGAGTTCCGATGGTGCCGACGACGGACTACATCAACACGATCGCGCCCGAGAACGAGGCGCCGTTCCCCGGTGACGAGGAGCTCGAGCGCGAGTACCGTCGCTGGATCCGCTGGAACGCCGCGATCACGGTGCACCGCGCCCAGCGCCCCGGCATCGCCGTCGGCGGACACATCTCGACCTACGCGTCGAGCTCGTCGCTGTACGAGGTCGGCCACAACTGGTTCTTCCGCGGTCGCGACCACGCCTCGGGCGGAGACCAGATCTTCTACCAGGGCCACGCCTCCCCCGGCATGTACGCCCGCGCCTACCTCGAAGGCCGACTCTCGGAGCACCAGCTCGACGGGTTCCGCCAGGAGAAGTCGCACTCCGGCGGCGGGCTGAGCTCGTACCCGCACCCGCGCCTCATGCCGGAGTTCTGGCAGTTCCCGACCGTGTCGATGGGTCTCGGCCCGATCAACGCGATCTGGCAGGCGCAGAACAACAAGTACCTCACCAACCGCGGCATCGCGGATGCGGCGGACAGCCGCGTCTGGGCGTTCCTCGGCGACGGCGAGATGGACGAGGTCGAGAGCCGCGGCGCCCTGCAATGGGCCGCCAACGAGAAGCTCGACAACCTGACCTTCGTCGTCAACTGCAACCTGCAGCGTCTCGACGGACCGGTGCGCGGCAACGGCAAGATCATCCAGGAGCTCGAGAGCTTCTTCCGGGGTGCCGGCTGGAACGTCATCAAGGTCATCTGGGGCCGCGAGTGGGACGACCTGCTCTCGCGCGACGAGAGCGGCGCGCTCGTCAATCTGATGAACAAGACGCCCGACGGCGACTACCAGACCTACAAGACCGAGGACGGCGCCTACGTGCGCGAGAACTTCTTCGGCCGCGATCCCGAGGCGCTCAAGCTCGTCGAGGGCATGACCGACGACCAGGTGTGGAGCCTGCGTCGCGGCGGTCACGACTACCGCAAGGTGTACGCCGCGTTCAAGGCTGCCGTCGAGCACGAGGGCCAGCCGACGGTCATCCTCGCCAAGACGATCAAGGGCTACGGCCTCGGCAAGAGCTTCGAGGGCCGCAACGCGACCCACCAGATGAAGAAGCTCACGCTCGACAACCTCAAGCAGTTCCGTGACGAGCTGCGCATCCCGATCACGGACGCCCAGCTGGAGGAGAACCCTTACCTCCCGCCGTACTTCCACCCCGGCAACGACAGCCCGGCGATCCAGTACCTGCACGAGCGGCGCCGCGAGCTCGGCGGCTACCTGCCCGAGCGTCGCACGACTCACGTGCCGGTCACGCTCCCGGAGGACAAGGCCTTCGAGGTCGTCAAGAAGGGCTCGGGCAAGCAGGAGGTCGCCACCACGATGGCCTTCGCGCGACTGCTCAAGGACCTGCTGCGCACCCCCGGCCTCGGGCAGCGCATCGTGCCGATCATCCCGGATGAGGCGCGCACCTTCGGAATGGACGCGTACTTCCCGACGGCGAAGATCTACAACCCGAACGGCCAGCACTACACCTCGGTCGACCGCGACCTGCTGCTCGCCTACAAGGAGAGCCCGCAGGGCCAGATCGTGCACGTCGGCATCAACGAGGCGGGCGCCTTCGCCGCGTTCACGGCGATCGGCACCTCGTACTCGACGCACGGCCAGCCGCTGATTCCGGTCTACGTGTTCTACTCGATGTTCGGGTTCCAGCGCACCGGCGACGCCATGTGGGCCGCGGGCGACCAGATGGCGCGCGGATTCATCATCGGCGCCACCGCCGGTCGCACCACGCTGACCGGCGAGGGTCTGCAGCACGCCGACGGCCACTCGCCGCTGCTCGCGTCGACGAACCCCGCCGTCGTCAGCTACGACCCGGCCTACGGCTACGAGATCGGCCACATCGTGAAGGCCGGCCTTCAGCGCATGTACGGCACCGACGAGAACGGCCTCACCCACCCGGACCCGAACGTCATGTACTACCTCACGGTGTACAACGAGCCGATCGTGCAGCCCGCCGAGCCGGAGAACGTGGATGTCGACGGCATCCTCAAGGGCATCCACAAGGTCAGCACCGGCCCGGAGACGAGCGGACCCAAGGCGCAGATCATGGCCTCCGGCGTCGCGCTCGCCTGGGCTTACGAGGCGCAGGAGCTGCTGGCCCGCGACTGGGGCGTGTCGGCCGACATCTGGAGCGTCACCTCCTGGAGCGAGCTGCGCCGCGACGGTCTCGCCGCCGACGAGCACAACTTCCTGCACCCGGAGGAGCCGCCGCAGGTCCCCTACCTGTGGAACAAGCTCAACGGCGCCGAGGGCCCGTTCGTCGCCGTCACCGACTACATGCACGCGGTGCCCGACCAGGTGCGCCAGTTCGTGCCGGGCGACTTCGCGACGCTCGGCGCCGACGACTTCGGATTCAGCGACACGCGTCCGGCGGCTCGCCGCTACTTCAAGATCGACGGCCCCTCGGTCGTGGTGCGCACCCTGCAGTCGCTCGCGCGGCGCGGGGCTGTGGACCCGGCGACCGTGGCTCGCGCGATCGAGCAGTACCGCCTGCACGACGTGACGGCGGGAACGTCCGGATCGGCGGGCGGCGAGAGCTAAGTGGCGGAGCGCACCAAGAAGCAGACGCTCGCGTGGCTTCGCACGCTCACCGGCGAACTCTCCACCGCGACGCTGAAGCGACTCGACGACACGCTGCCCTGGTACCGGGACATGCCCCCGGGCCGGCGCAGCGCCGTCGGGCTGGTCGCGCAGGCCGGTATCACCTCGTTCATCTCGTGGTTCGACGACCCGAAATCGACGCCGTGGATCGCCGCTGACGTGTTCGGCGCCGCGCCGCGCGAGCTGCTGCGCTCGGTGTCGCTGCAGCAGACGCTGCAGCTGATCCGCGTCACGGTCGAGGTGGTCGAGCACCGCATCAAGGACGACGATGAGGTGCTGCGCGAGGCGATCCTGCTGTACTCGCGCGAAATCGCCTTCGCGGCGGCGGACGTCTACGCTCGCGCCGCCGAGGCGCGGGGGCTCTGGGATGCGCGACTGGAAGCGCTCGTCGTGGACTCGATCCTCACCGGCGAATACGACAGCGAGCTTCCCAGCCGGGTCGCCGCGCTCGGCTGGAACGGCCACGGCGAGGTGAGCGTGCTGGTCGGCACCGCTCCGCGCAGCCTCGACGTCGATCAGCTGCGCCGCACCGCGCGTCATCTCGACGCGGACGTGCTGATCGGCGTGCAGGGCAGCCGCCTGGTGCTGGTCATCGGGCGCACCAACCCGGTCGGCGGGGAGGACTCCGCCGAGACGCGTGAGCGCCTGACCTTCCTGGAGATCGCCGCGCAGCTCGAGCCGGGATTCGGCGACGGCCACCTGGTGCTCGGGCACACGGTTCCCTCGCTTGTCGACGCGGCACGCTCGGCGCGGGCGGCGCTCGCGGGCTTCGCCGTCGCCAAGGCGTGGCGCAACGCGCCGCGCCCCACCCACGCCGACGACCTGCTGCCCGAGCGCGCCCTCGCGGGCGATCCGCTCGCCCGCAAAGCGCTTGTCGAGCGGATCTACGTTCCCCTGCAGAACCACTCCACCGAGCTGCTGACCACGCTCTGGTGCTACCTCGACAACGGCCGCTCACTCGAGGCGACCGCGCGCGAGCTGTTCGTGCACCCGAACACGGTGCGCTATCGGCTCAAGCGCATCAGCGAGGTCATCGGCTGGGACGCCACCGGTGCCCGCGAGGCCCTCATCCTGCAGGTCGCCCTCGTCGTCGGCAGCATCTCCGGGGAACGCAGCTGAGGCGTCGGCGGTTGCAGGGACCCCGGCCCGTCGATAGCTTTCTCGGCATGACTTCGACGAAGAAGGTGCTCGTGGTGCGCGGCGGCTGGGACGGCCACCAGCCGATTGAGACGAGCGACTCGGTGATCCCGTTCCTGACGGCGCAGGGCTTCGAGGTGCAGACGCACGACGGCCCGAGCATCTACGCCGACCGCGAGACCATGACTTCGCTCGATCTCATCGTGCAGGTCGTCACGATGACGACGATCGAACCCGACGAGGTGGCCGGACTCGTCTCCGCCGTCGAGAGCGGATGCGGCTTCGCCGGCTGGCACGGCGGGATCGCCGACTCGTACCGGGCCAGCGCCGAGTACCTCCAGCTCGTCGGCGGGCAGTTCGCCCATCACGCCGCGAAGCCGCCCGCCGAGCGCACCGGCGAGCAGTCCGACAACTATGTGCGGCACCGCGTCAGCATCCGCCCGGACCGGCGCGAGCATCCAATCGTCGCCGGACTCGACGATTTCCAGCTCGACACCGAGCAGTACTGGGTGCTCTCGGACGCATACAACGACGTGCTCGCGACGACGGAGATCGTGCATCGCGACTTCGACGCCTGGCATCGCCCATTCACAGTGCCGGTCGTGTGGACGCGCGAGTGGGGACGTGGACGGGTCTTCGTCTGCACCGCGGGACACCGTCTCGAGGTGCTCGACGATCCGTCGGTTCGCACGATCGTCGAACGAGGACTCCTGTGGGCGAGTCGCTGACGCCGCTGCGCGTCGGGATGGTCGGTGTCGGCGCGATCTCGGGCCAGTACTTCGACACGGTCGCGCGGATCGCCTCCGAGGTGCAGCTGATCGCCGTCGCCGACCGCGACGATGAGCGCGCGACGGCGGTCGCCGCCGAGCGCGGGATCGTTGCGCGGACGGTCGACGACCTGTTCGCGGCACCCGATATCGACCTGATCCTCAACCTCACGGTGCCCGGGGCGCACGCGGAGGTGGCGCAGCGCGCCATCGACCATGGCAAGCACAGCTATGGCGAGAAGCCCCTCGCGCTGACGACGGCGCAGGCCCGCCCGCTCATGGCCGCGGCGGAGGCGGCCGGCGTCTGGCTCGGATGCGCTCCGGACACCGTGCTCGGCTCCGGAATCCAGTCCGCTCGGCATGCGGTCGACTCCGGACTCATCGGCACTCCGGTCGCGGCCACGGCCACCTTTGTCAGCCCCGGACACGAGGCGTGGCACCCGAACCCCGACTTCTACTACGTCGACGGCGGCGGCCCCCTGCTGGACATGGGGCCCTACTACCTCCACGCGCTGGTGCACCTTCTCGGACCGGTGGTGTCCGTGTTCGGCGCGAGCTCGCGGTCCCGGGACTCGCGCACGATCGCCTCCGGGCCGCGCGCGGGCGAGACCATCCCCGTCTCGATCGACACCCACGTCACGGCGGTGCTCGAGCACGCGAGCGGCGCACTGTCGACACTGATCACGAGCTTCGATGCGACCGCGACGCACGCAGCGCCGATCGAGGTCCACGGCACCGCGGGAACCCTCGCGGTGCCCGATCCCAACATGTTCGACGGCACCAGCTCGCTTCGATGCCCCGGCGATGCCGCCTGGCAGCCGCTGCCGATCGTGGCGGGGTTCGAGGCGGGCGGTCGCGGGATCGGTCTGCTCGACTTCGCGCGCACCCCCGCCGGGGCAGTGCCCCGCGCCGACGCGTCCCTCGCGCTCCATGCGCTCGAGGTGATGGAGGCGACACTCGAATCGGCTCGCACCGGCCGCCGACTCGATATCTCCCCGGGAGCGACGCGTCCCCGTCCGGTCCCGCTCGAGCAGCTCTCCGTCGCACTGCCCGCCCCCTAGTTGTAGTTCCCCGTGACGTTGTGA
>DCRR01000008.1:0-1206 GCA_002325245.1 Microbacteriaceae bacterium UBA1487
CTCGCCGACGTGACATCGACGTCTGCACTGCTCCCGCCCGTTGCCCGCCCCCGACTCGGGGTGGTCGTCGACTACGCCGACGACTTCCGTGACGCCGTCGCCGACGTCGTCGAGTACGAAGCGCTCGGCGCCGACCTGGTGACCGTCTCGGAGGCGTACTCCTTCGACGCCGTCTCGAAGCTGGGCTTTCTGGCCGCCCGCACCGAGCGCATCACGCTGGCCGCGGCGATCCTGCCGATCTACTCCCGCACACCCACGCTGATGGCGATGACCGCCGCCACCCTCGACACCATCTCCGGCGGACGCTTTGAGCTGGGGCTCGGCGCCTCCGGGCCGCAGGTGATCGAAGGCTTCCATGGGGTGCCGTTCAGCGCCCCGCTCGCCCGCACGCGCGAGATCATCGAGATCGCCCGCGCCGCCTGGCGCGGCGAGCGCATTGAGCATGCCGGCAGCCAGTACAGGATCCCGCTGCCGGCCGATCAGGGAACCGGGCTCGGCAAGCCGCTCAAGATGATCGGGCAGACGGTGCGAGACCGCATCCCGATCCACATCGCAGCGCTCGCCCCCAAGGGCGTGGCGCAGGCGGCGGAGATCGCCGAGGGCTGGATTCCGCTGTTCTTCCACCCGGAACTCGGGGCCCGAGTGTGGGGCGACCCGATCGCGGCGGGCCTGGCGCGGCGGAATGCCTCACTGCCGCCGCTCGAGCTGCTCGTGCAGCTGCCGGTCTACGTCGGGCCGGGCCACGAGCGCGCCCTCGAGGGCTACCGCGCGCGGGCCGCGCTCTACATCGGCGGGATGGGCGCCAAGGGGGCGAACTTCTACAACACCGTGGTCGCGTCGATGGGCTTCGAGGCGGAGGCCGAGCGCATCCAGGACCTGTATCTCGCCGGCGACAAGGCGGCGGCCGCCGCAGCGGTGCCCGAGGAGCTGCTGCGGGCGACGGCGCTCATCGGCGACGAGGAGCACGTGCGCGAGCGTGTGGGAGCCTTCCGCGCCGCGGGAGCGTCGAGCCTCATCGTGCAGCCGTTGGCGCCGAGTCGCGAAGCGCGCATCGCGCACGTCGCAGCGGTGCGTGGCTTTCTCGACGAGCTCGACTGAGCAGCCGGGTCGGCGCGCGGCTCAGTTGCCGGAACGCGGCGGGCGGCCCTTCAGACCGTTGGGATCGGGGCGCTCGGGCTCCTTGGCCGTGGCCGGGCTCACCTTCGA
>DCRR01000008.1:1232-64496 GCA_002325245.1 Microbacteriaceae bacterium UBA1487
GGGTCGGGGCCTTTCTTCTCGTGGTCGTTCATGCCCCGATCGTTCCGCACGAACCGGCCACGTGCCGAGATTCAAAGGAGAATCGCAACATGGGATTCCGCCGCGACGAGCTCGAGTCGTTCCGAGACACTGAGATCGACGACCTGGTCGGTCCGGGGTTGCGGCTGCTGTTCGTGGGGGTGAACCCTGGGCTCTGGACCGCAGCGACGGGGACGCCGTTCGCGCATCCGGGCAACCGTTTCTTTCCGGCGCTCGCGCAGGCGGGAATCCTCACCGAGCGCCCCGGGTTCGCGCGGGGACTCAACGAGGCCGAACGCGCGCGCATCGTCGGCGCCGGGATCGGCATCACGAACCTGGTGCGCCGGGCGACGGCCCGCGCCGCCGAGCTCTCCCGCGATGAGCTCCGCGCCGGGGCCGAACGGCTGCGTGCCAACGTCCGCGCCTGGCGACCCGCCGTCGTCGCGATCGTCGGCATCACCGCGTACCGCGACGGCTTCGACCGTCCGCGGGCGCCGAGTGGTCGCCAGGTCGAGCCCCTCGAGGGCGTTCCGGTGTGGGTGCTGCCGAGCCCGAGCGGACTCAACGCGCACGCCACGGTGGCGTCGCTCGCGGAGGCGTACGCCGAGCCCGCCCGCGCCGCGGGGCTGCTGCCGGCTCAGGAGCCGTCGGAGTCCTGACCGCGATCCTCGGCCGCCGCGGCGATCGCATCCGCCGCCCGCACCAGTGCCAGGTGCGAGAACGCCTGCGGGGTGTTGCCGAAGTGGTCGCCGGTGACCGGGTCGACCTCCTCCGAGAGCAGGCCGACGTCGTTCGCGAGCCCGACCAGGCGATCCATCAGCCGGGTTGCGTCCTCGCGGCGCCCCGACCGGGCATACTGCTCGACCAGCCAGAACGAGCAGGCGAGGAACGGATGCTCGTCGCCGGGAAGCCCATCGACGCCCGACTCCGCCCGATAGCGCAGCAGCAGACCGTCGCGCATCAGCTCGCGCTCGATCGCCGCGACCGTGCCGAGCATGCGCGGGTCGTCGGGTTCGACGAAGCCGATCTGCGCCAGCTGCAGCAGCGACGCATCGACGTGCGTGGCTCCGTAGTACTGCACGAAGCTGCCGAGCTCCGGGTCGAACCCGTGCTCCTCGATCTCGGCTCGCAGCTCCTCGCACTGGGCGCGCCAGACATCGACGGGGCCCTTCAGCCCGTGCTCCTCGACCGCGCGCACGGCGCTCGCGAACGCCGCCCACATCATCGCCCGCGAGTGAGTGAAGCGGCGCACCGGGCCGCGAATCTCCCAGATCCCGTGGTCGTCCGTCTCGCGCGCCTCGACGAGGCGGTTCATCAGGGCGACCTGCAGCGACCACGAGAACGAGTCCTCGGGCACGCCGATGGCGCGGGCCTGCTCGAGGGCGAGCATGACCTCGCCGAAGACGTCGCCCTGGAACTGCTGGGCGGCGCCGTTGCCGACGCGCACCGGCGCTGAGCCGCGGTAGCCGGGCAGGCTCTCGATCGTGGTCTCCCCGAGGCGGCGCTCGCCCGCCAGGCCGTACATGATCTGCATGTCGGCGGGGTCTCCGGCGATCGCACGGAGCAGCCACGTGCGCCACTCCTGCGCTTCCAGCTCGTAGCCGTGCAGCATCAGCGCCTCGAGGGTGAGGGCCGCGTCGCGAAGCCAGACGTAGCGGTAGTCCCAGTTGCGCACTCCGCCGAGCTGCTCGGGGAGGCTCGTCGTCGCCGCCGCGACGATGCCGCCGGTGTCCTCGTGGGTGAGTGCCCGCAGCACCAGCAGGGAGCGCCGCACCGCGCGTTCGTAGGGGCCGGATACTGCGCAGCGCTCGGCCCAGTCGCGCCACCACTCCTCAGTCGCCTCCAACTGGTCGTCGACGTTCAGCGCGGGCGGCGGTTCGCGGTGGGCCGGATGCCAGGTGAGCACGATGTCGACCACCTCTCCGGCCGAGACCTCGAAGTTCGAGCGGTGCACGTGATCATCGGGTCGCAGCTCCGGCCCGCGGATCACGAGCGCATCCGGTCCGGCGACGGCCAGCAGCGCGCTCTCGTGGCCTTCCGCGTGGCGCGGCGACTGGCGCACCCACGGCACGGCGTTGGCGTAATCGAAGCGCACCCGCAGAACCTGCTCCATCGCGACGGTTCCCGAGACGCCGACGACCCGGCGCACGAGGTCGGCGCGGCGGTCGCCGTGCGGCATGAAATCGATCACGTCCACCTCGCCCGTCGATGTCGACCAGTGGGTCACCAGCACGAACGTGTCATCGCGGTACTCCCGCGAGGTGCAGTGCTTCGAGTCGCGCGGTCCGACGCGCCACCGGCCGTGATCTGCGTTGCCGAGCAGCGCCCCAAAGGTGGAGGCGGAGTCGAACCGCGGCAGGCACAGCCAGTCGATGTTGCCGTCGAGGCCCACGAGCGCGCCCGTGTGGCAGTCGCCGATGAGGGCGTAGTCCTTGATGTCGAGCGCCATCGTCTCTCCTCGAATCGGGGCGGATGCGGACGAGCTCAGCCGAGCAGCGCGGCCCGTTCCGGGTGCTGTTCGAACCAGTCGGCGACGAACCAGCACGCGGGCCGAATCGGTCCCGCGCCGCGGGACTCGACGTCATCGACGGCGAACTCGACTAGCTGCGCCGCGTAGCCCCGATTGCGATGACTCGGCACCGTCACCGTGCGATGGAACGACACGGCGCCGTTCTGCTCGGCGTACTCGAGCACGCTCGCGATGGCGCCGTCGGCACGCAGCACGTAGCGGTGGGCGTCGGGTTCGTGGCTCATTTCCGTGGCGGCCATGAATCCAGGCTATCGAGCCGCCGTCAGCGGCGCTCGGCCAGCGCGTCTCGCGGTCCCGGCATATCGTGGATGCATGGGCATCCGCGACATCGAACTGACCACCATCGACGGCGAGCCGACGACGCTCGCCGAGTTCGGCGACCGTGCCGTTCTCGTGGTCAACGTCGCCTCGCGCTGCGGTCTCACCCCGCAGTACGAGAAGCTCGAAGACCTGCAGCGCCGCTACGAGTCGCGCGGCTTCACCGTTCTCGGGTTCCCGTGCAACCAGTTCGCCGGCCAAGAGCCCGGCAGCGCTGACGACATCAAGGAGTTCTGCTCCACCACCTTCGGGGTGACCTTCCCGCTGATGGACAAGGTCAAGGTGAACGGCGCGCACGCGCATCCGCTGTTCCAGGCGCTGAAGGAGACGCCGGATGCGCATGGCAAGGCCGGTCGCGTGAAGTGGAACTTCGAGAAGTTCCTGGTCGCCGCCGATGGTCAGGTGACGCGCTTCCGACCGACCACCCAGCCGGATGATCCCGCGGTGATCGAGGCGATCGATGCGGCACTCGCCCAGCGCGCAGAGAGCTCCGAGTCCGCGGAGCGCAGCGCCTAGCGGCGGAGCGCAGCGCCTAGAGCTCGTCGCGTCGCCGCAGTCGTTCGAGCTCGCGCCGGTCGCGCTTCGTCGGACGACCCGTCCCGCGGTCGCGCACGCCGACCACCGCGCGCTCCTCCGGCGGCGGCGGGGGAGGCGAGTGGTCCTCCAGCGCTTCGGCGGCGAGGGCGGCACCGACGCGCTTGCGGATCAGCTGCCGCACGATCACCACGCGCGGTCCCGCCTCGGTGCGCACGCGCACCTCATCGCCGATCGACAGCGCGTGAGCCGCCTTCGCTCGATCGCCATTGACGCGCACGTGCCCGGCGCGGCACAGCGCGGTCGCCGCCGACCGGGTCTTGGTCAGCCGCACGGCCCACAGCCAGGCGTCGAGTCGAGCGGTCACGACAGCGAGCATACGGACCGCGTGCCCGGTCGCGCTCATTAGGCTGAAGGCGTGACACGAGCCAGCCATGATCCCAGCGCCCGGCGGCCGCACGGTCCGGGCGACGCGTGGGTGGATGGGCCGCAGGGCAGGTTCTGGGGCACTCACGGCGCCGCGGGGCTGCTCGTCGTGCACGCGGGTTCCGGAGCGCTGCTTCAGCTGCGGGCCACCTGGAGCCATTTCGGCGGCACCTGGGGACTGCCCGGCGGTGCGCGCAAGCCCGACGAGTCGGCCGTCGAGGCGGCGATTCGCGAGGCCGACGAGGAGGCCGGCGTGCCGCCGGAGCAGGTGCACGTGCTCGAGAGCGTTGTCCACGACGTCGGCTACTGGTCGTACACGACCGTCCTGGCGCGCGTCGACGAACGCTTCGAGCCCGTCATCGGCGACGCCGAGAGCGCTGCGCTGGAATGGGTAGGGCTCGACGACGTCGCTGCTCGCCCGCTGCATCCGGGCCTGGCGGCCTCGTGGCCCGCGTTACGAGATCGCCTGCGCGAACTGGATGTCGCGTTCGGCTGAGCGCTGCTCGTCCTGCTCCGCGAGCGCGGCCTTCCACGCCACGAGGCCGCGCACCATGTCGCTCTCGTCCTCCGCGAGACGCTCCATCGCATCCGCGGGCACGTAGAAGTTCACCGCGACCCAGCCGCGCACCGACTCGTTCTCGTCGCCTGCGAGCTCGCGCAGCAGATCGCACGGCGCCGCTTCGTTGCGGGCGACGCAGGCGCGGACGCCGGGATCGCTGTCCCGGGCCAGGCGCTCGAACACCTCCGGCGGCGTGTGATAGCTGCTGGCCACGCTCTCCCGGATCTTCGGGTTGCTGTCCTGTGCCAGCAGCCGCAGGCGCCGGATCTTGCTCTCGGTGACCGGGGGAGCGGGGTGGAGCGCCGCGGCCTCCTCGGCCGTCAGCATCTTCGGAGCGTTCGCACGCATCTGCGCGCGCTGGGCGGGCGTGTTGAACCGGATGCACGACATGCGAGGAGTTTAAGCGTTCGCGCCGTCGGCGGTCCGGTGACCCGCCGCGCCCGAGCCAGCGGCGAGGATGCGGTCGGGTGGGGCTATCTGCAATCGTGAATATCGCTCCGTCGCCCTAGAATTGCAGGAGGAGGGGACGTGTGACCGAGGTCAGCAACCGGATCGTGACGATCCCCAACGCATTGAGCCTGCTTCGGCTGCTGCTCATCCCCGTGTTCCTGGGCGCCCTCATCGCGGCGGAGTACATCTGGGCCCTCGTGATCCTTGTCGTCTCGAGCGTCACCGACCTCGTCGACGGCGTCGTCGCGCGACGCTTCGACCAGATCACCCGGTTGGGTCAGCTGCTGGACCCGGCCGCCGATCGGCTCTACATCCTGGCCACCCTGATCGGGCTCGCCTGGCAGCAATTCATTCCATGGTGGCTGGTCGCCATCATCATCGCGCGCGACGTGATGCTCATCATCCTCGGGGTCGTGCTCGCGAACCACGGCTACGGTCCGCTCTACGTGCACCATCTGGGCAAGATGGCGACCTTCGCGCTGCTGTTCGCGCTGCCGGTGCTGATCCTGGGCGGGGCGTTCGCCGCCCTCGAGCCGGTGGCCACGGTGCTCGGCTGGTCGGCCGCGCTGTGGGGTGCGTTCCTGTACTGGTGGGCGGGCATCCTGTATCTTCGCGAGACGATTCGCGTGGTCCGAATCTCGCCGGGTTCGGGTCCCAGTGCGTCCGATAGTCTGAACGCGTAGAGGAGGTCGAGATGGTCGACACGGGCGAAAACGGTGCCCCCAAGGCGCCGCAGGGCGACGCGAATGGGCAGCCGTCGGCGATGCCGCCGGCCGACACCACCGCGCACTTCTCCGACGAATTCGTCGCGCAGCTCGCCGCGATGGAGGCGGGAGTCAGCCTCGAGGAGCAGGACGCGATCGCAGCGCTGCCGTCCGGTTCGGCTCTGCTGATCGTGCGCCGCGGCCCCAACATCGGCGCGCGCTTCCTGCTCGACTCCGACCAGACGATCGCCGGCCGCCACCCGGACGCCGACATCTTCCTCGACGACGTCACCGTCTCGCGCCATCACGCGCGCTTCGTCCGCGCCGGCACCTCCTTCCACGTGGAGGACCTGGGGTCGTTGAACGGCACGTACTTCCTGGGTGAGCGCATCGAGGCGGCTCCGCTGTCCGATGGTGCCGAGGTGCAGGTCGGCAAGTTCCGCCTGACGTTCTACGCTTCGCGCGCCGACGTCGCGGGTGTCGCGTCCTGATGCCGACCGGTTCCTCCGCGGCACGCTCCCACGCCTCCCCGCAGCTGCTCAGCATCGGGCAGGTGCTGGCGCGGCTGAATCCCGAATTCCCCGAGCTGTCGCCCTCGAAGCTCCGGTTCCTGGAGGAGCGGAAGCTGGTGACCCCGTCGCGCACGGAGTCGGGCTACCGCAAGTTCTCGCACGCCGACGTCGAACGGGTGCGCCTCGTGCTGTCGATGCAGCGCGACTACTACCTGCCGCTCAAGGTCATCCGCGCGTACCTCGACGACCTGGATGCGGGACGTGATCCGGTGCTTCCCGGCGGGGGTGCGGTGCTCGGCTCGTCGATGCTGCCCACCGAACGCCGACTGACCCGGGATGAGCTGATCCGCGGGGCGGGCGCGACGACGCTGCTGCTCGGCGACGCGATCTCGGCGTCGCTCATCGTTCCCGCGGAGCACTACGGCGACGAGGCCCTCGCGGTTCTGACCGCGCTGGTCGAGCTGCAGCGCTCGGGAATCGAGCCGCGGCACCTGCGCGGCTTCCGCGCGTCGGCCGAGCGTGAACTGGGGCTCATCGAGACGGCGCTGATTCCGGTCGCGCGCCGCACCGACTCGGCGAGTCGGGCGAAGGCGCGCGAGATGGCGCGCGAGATCGCCGGCCAGCTCGAGGTCGTGCGCTCCAACCTGATTCGCTCGGCGCTCAGCAAGCTCTGATCCATCGAATTCGTCCGTCGCTCCCGCGTGTCGCGCGCGATGTGATTGTCGTCGCCGCATGTCGTCGGTACCGTGGGGGAAGACGAGAAGTTGAAGTTCAACTTCAAGCTGAGGGTTACCCCGGCGGATCGAGGATGGCAGATGAGCGACGTGAAACGCAGTGAGGACTCGCGCTACGACCTCGGTCTCCTCTTTACCGACGGGTTGCCCGAGATGGATGACACCGCGGGCTACCGCGGCACCGTCGCGGCTCGTGCCGCGGGCATCAGCTACCGTCAACTCGACTACTGGGCTCGCACGCAGCTGGTCGAGCCCACCGTGCGCGGGGCAGCCGGATCCGGATCGCAGCGCCTCTACGGCTTTCGCGACATCCTCGTGCTCAAGCTCGTCAAGCGGCTCCTCGACACCGGGATCTCGCTTCAGCAGATCCGCACCGCCGTCAACCAGCTTCGCGAATCCGGTGTGAACGATCTCGCCCAGACCACGCTCATGAGCGATGGCGCGAGTGTCTACCTGTGCACCTCCGACGATGAGGTCATCGACCTGGTGAGTCGCGGGCAGGGTGTCTTCGGCATCGCGGTCGGCAAGGTGCTGCGCGAGGTAGAGACGAGCCTCGTCGACCTCGACACGGTCAGTGCCGACGAGCAGCGCGACGACCTCGCCGCCAAGCGCGCCTCGCGCGCCGCCAGCTGACCCACCCCGTATCTGCCGAGCGCTGCCCGAACTCACGAGCGCGGTCGGTTCTTCGGCAGCGCTCGGCGAGGTTGTGAAGGCTAGGGGCTGGGTTCGGCCTCGGGCGCGGGCTCTGGGGTGGGCAGGTCCTGCAGGTTCGCCGTGCGCAGCACGCGGTCCAGCAGCTGATCGAAGTGCCGCGCCATCTCCTGCGCGCTCTCGCCCGGCCAGATGTGCAACGGCTTCGCGGCTCCCTGCGCCTGCTGCAGTGACGTGCGCTCCGGCAGCTGCGGCGACAGCACGAGCGGCCCGAACATGTCGCGCAGCTCCTTGATGCGGAACTGGTGCTCGAGCGACTGCACGCGCGCCCGGTTGACGACGATGCCCAGAGGCTGAAGACGAGGGGAGAGCCCGCGGCGGATCTCCTCGATCGCACGCAGTGCGCGGTCAGCCGCGGCGACGGAGAACAGCCCGGGCTCGGTGACGACGGTCACGCGATCACTCGCCGCCCAGGCGGTGCGGGTGAGGGCGTTGAGGGACGGTGCGCAGTCGATGAGCACGAGCTCGTAGTCCTGCTCGACGTGCGCGAGCGCCTCCTCGAGCTTCCAGATGTCGCGAATGCTCGGATGCGGGCCGTCGAAGTTGATCGCCGACGGCGAGCCGATCAGCACATCCACCGTGCCACGGTGCCCACGCGTCCACCCGGAGGGGGCGATCGCGGCGCGGACGGTCTTCTCCTTCGGCGAGGCGAGGACATCCGCGATATTGAGATGGCCCGTGACCGAGATATCCATTCCGGTCGACACATCGGACTGCGGATCGAGATCCACGACCAGCGTGGAAACGCCGCGCGCGAAGGCCGCAGACGCCAATCCGAGCGTCACGGTGGTCTTGCCTACGCCCCCTTTGAGGGAGCTGACGCTCAGTACGTGCACGAGAAGGGAGCCTACCTTCAGTAATCTGAGAGCAGCAGAAAATCAGCCGCGTGCCGAGAGGACCGAATGTTCAAGAAGATCCTGGTAGCGAACCGCGGTGAAATCGCGATCCGTGCTTTCCGTGCTGCCTACGAGTTGGGCGCCAAGACGGTGGCCGTGTATCCCTACGAGGATCGCAACTCGATGCACCGTCTCAAGGCCGACGAGGCCTACCTGATCGGCGAGGAGGGCCACCCGGTCCGCGCCTACCTCGACGTGAGCGAGATCATCCGTGTCGCCAAGGAAGCTGGCGCCGACGCCATCTACCCCGGCTACGGATTCCTCTCCGAGAACCCCGACCTCGCCCAGTCGGCTGCCGACAACGGCATCACCTTCATCGGCCCCGGCAGCAACGTGCTGGAGATGGCTGGAAACAAGGTCACCGCCAAGGAGCACGCGATCTCCGCCGGCGTGCCCGTGCTGAAGTCGACCCCGGCGACGACCGACATCGAGGTGCTGCTCGCCGGTGTCGACGAGATCGGGTTCCCCGTCTTCGCCAAGGCGGTCGCCGGCGGTGGCGGTCGCGGAATGCGTCGCGTCGACAAGCGCGAAGAACTCCGTGGCGCACTCGAAGCCGCCATGCGCGAGGCCGACAGCGCCTTCGGCGACCCGACCATGTTCATCGAGCAGGCCGTCGTCCGCCCGCGTCACATCGAGGTCCAGATCCTCGCCGACGCGACGGGCGAGACGATCCACCTGTTCGAGCGCGACTGCTCGGTGCAGCGTCGTCACCAGAAGGTGGTGGAGATCGCCCCGGCCCCCAACCTCGACGAGGAGACCCGCCAAGCGATGTACCGCGACGCGGTCGCGTTCGCGAAGTCGATCGGCTACGTCAACGCCGGAACGGTCGAGTTCCTGCTCGACACCGCGGGGGAGCGCGCCGGGCAGCACGTCTTCATCGAGATGAACCCGCGCATCCAGGTCGAGCACACCGTCACCGAAGAGGTCACCGACGTCGACCTGGTGCAGTCGCAGATGCGCATCGCGGCCGGCGCCACGCTCGCCGAGCTGGGGCTGACGCAGGACTCCGTGCAGCTGCACGGCGCGGCCCTGCAGACGCGCATCACGACCGAGGACCCGGCGGCCAACTTCCGCCCGGACACGGGCAAGATCACCACCTACCGCTCGCCCGGCGGCTCCGGAATCCGTCTCGACGGCGGCACGGTGCAGACCGGTTCGCAGATCAGCCCGCACTTCGACTCGATGCTGGCCAAGATGACGGCCCGCGGCCGCGACTTCCCGGCCGCGGTGGCGCGCGCCAAGCGCGGTCTGGCGGAGTTCCGCATCCGCGGTGTCTCCACCAACATCCCCTTCCTGCAAGCGGTGCTCGAGGACCCGGCATTCGTCGCCGGAGACCTCGCGACGAGCTTCATCGATGAGCGTCCCGAGCTGTTCAACGGGCACGAGTCGCGCGACCGCGGCACCAAGATCCTCAGCTGGCTCGCCGACGTGACCGTCAACCAGCCCAACGGATCCGGCGCGCACGCGATCGACCCGGCCCGCAAGCTGCCTGCCGTCGACCTCGACGCCGCGGCGCCCGCGGGAACCCGGCAGAAGCTGCTCGAGCTCGGACCGGCGGGCTTCGCCAACGCGCTGCGGCAGCAGACGGCTCTCGCGGTCACCGAGACCACGTTCCGCGACGCGCACCAGTCGCTGCTCGCGACCCGGGTGCGCACCAAGGACCTGACGGCGGTCATGCCGCACGTCGCGCGGCTCACGCCCGAGCTGTGGAGCGTGGAGGCCTGGGGCGGCGCGACCTACGACGTCGCGCTGCGCTTCCTCGGCGAGGACCCGTGGGAGCGACTTTCCACCATGCGCGAGGCGCTGCCGAACGTCGCGATCCAGATGCTCTTGCGCGGCCGCAACACGGTCGGCTATACGCCGTATCCGACGGAGGTGACGAGCGCGTTCGTGCGCGAGGCAGCCTCGACGGGTGTCGACATCTTCCGCATCTTCGACGCGCTCAACGACGTCGACCAGATGCGTCCCGCGATCGACGCGGTGCTCGAGACCGGCAGCACCGTCGCCGAGGTGGCGCTCTGCTACACGGCCGACCTGCTCGACCCCGACGAGACGCTCTACACGCTCGACTACTACCTGAAGCTCGCCGAGCAGATGGTGGAGGCGGGGGCGCACATCCTGGCGATCAAGGACATGGCGGGCCTGCTGCGCGCCGGTGCCGCTGAGAAGCTCGTCACGGCCCTGCGCGAGCGCTTCGATCTTCCCGTCCATGTGCACACGCACGACACGGCAGGCGGCCAGCTGGCGACGCTCATGGCGGCCTCACGAGCCGGTGCCGACGCCGTGGACGCCGCGAGCGCCCCGATGGCGGGCACGACCAGCCAGCCCTCGCTCTCGGCGCTCGTCGCCGCGACCGCGCACACCGAGCGCGACACCGGGCTGTCGCTGCAGGCGGTGAGCGACCTCGAACCGTACTGGGAGGCGGTCCGCGGCGCCTACCGGCCGTTCGAATCCGGGCTTCCGGGCCCCACCGGTCGCGTGTACAAGCACGAGATCCCCGGCGGTCAGCTCTCCAATCTGCGTCAGCAGGCGATCGCGCTCGGCCTCGAAGACCGCTTCGAGGTGATCGAAGACCTCTACGCCGCCGCCAGCCAGATGCTCGGCCGCCCGCCGAAGGTCACGCCGTCGTCGAAGGTGGTCGGCGATCTCGCCCTCGCTCTCGCCGCGGCGAACGCCGACCCGGCCGAGTTCGAGCAGAACCCCGACAAGTTCGACATTCCGGACTCTGTGATCGGGTTCATGGCCGGCGAGCTGGGCGATCTGCCCGGCGGATGGCCGGAGCCGCTGCGCACCAAGATCCTCGAGGGCCGCGACGTCAAGATCGGCGTCGAGCCGATCACCGCCGAGGATGAGAAGGCCCTCGCCGGTGCGCCCGAGGAGCGCCGTTCCGCGCTCAACCGCCTGCTGTTCCCCGGCCCGACCAAGCAGTTCGAGCAGGTGCGCGAGATGTTCGGCGACCTGTCGGTCGTCGACACCATCGACTACCTGTACGGACTGAAGCCGGGCACCGAGCACGCCGTGCCCATCGCCCCGGGCGTCGACCTGTTCGTCGGGCTCGAAGCCATCGGCGAGATCGACGAGAAGGGCATGCGCACCGTCATGACCACGCTCAACGGCCAGTTGCGGCCGGTCTACGTGCGCGATCGGAGCGTCGCCATCTCGACCCCCACGGCCGAGAAGGCGGATCCGGGCAAGCCGGGGCAGATCGCTGCGCCGTTCTCGGGCGTGGTCACGCTGAAGGTCGCCGACGGCGAGAAGGTGGAAGCCGGTCAGCCGGTGGCGTCGATCGAGGCGATGAAGATGGAGGCGGCCATCACGTCGCCGATCGCCGGCACGGTGAAGCGTCTGGCGATCCCGGCGACTCAGCAGGTGGAGGCGGGCGACCTGTTGGTGGTCGTCGAGTGAGTGGCGTGCCGCGCCGGTAGACTCGGACGTTGGCGCGAACCTGCGCCGGCGAAAGGGGAGTGAGCGTGGCGCGATTGCGCAGCGAGGAGCCGAGGGCAGCCGACGAGTTCGGCGGCGCGGCTTCCGAGGTGGACGGCGACGAGGGGCTCGCGGCCCAGCTGCCGGAGAGCCTCACGGTGAGCGTCGAGTTGCCCACGACGGTGCACGAGCCCGCCGATGACGAGGCGGCGGTCACGCTGCACGACGTCGCGATCACTCCGGTGCTGCCGCACGGCGACGACCTGGCGACCACGTCGATCCACCTCGACGCGGACGAGCACGCCGAGCTTCCCGGCGGCGACGAGACCGACGCGGACTCGGCTGAGCAGGCGGTCGCGATCGTGCCGCCGCTGCCGGGCGACGACATCGCCGCGCCGAGCGGCGATGCCGCCTCTCCGGAGTCGGCGTCGATGCTCACGGCCGAGCGCCTGCTGCACGAGAAGAGCGGCGCCCGCGGCGGCGTCCCCGAGGGGTTCTGGCCCCACCTCGTCTATCAGGCGAGCTTCCACCAGATCAATCTCGGCGACTCGCCCGCGGTGCGCGAGCGCAAGCAGCTCGATGCGCGCATCGCGAAGCGGCTCGAGGGCGGCACCCGCTTCGTGCCGGTGCTCACCCGGAAGGGCGGGGTCGGCAAGACCACCATCACGACGATTCTCGGCATGGCTCTCGCCGACGTGCGCGAAGACCGCGTCATCGCCGTCGACGCGAACCCCGACCGCGGAACGCTCTCCGAGCGGGTCAACAAGCAGACGCGGTCGACCGTGCGCGATCTCGTGACGCACGCCCCGAGCATCCGCGACTTCTCGGAGCTGTCCACGCACGTCTCACGCGATGAGACGCGCCTGGACGTGCTGGCCTCCGACACCGACCCTTTGCTCTCCGAGGCCTTCGACGAGGACGACTACAACGTCGTCGCCGACATCGCGGCGCGCTACTACTCGCTCGTGCTCACGGACTGCGGCACCGGAATCGTCCACTCCGTCATGCGGGCCACGCTGCAGCGTGCGGATGCCGTGGTCATCGTCTCCGGCGGCAGCGTCGACGAGGCTCGGCTCGCCTCCGAGACGCTCACCTGGCTGGAGGCGAACGGCTATGGCGACCTGGTGAAGAACGCGATCGTCGCCCTCAACACGGCCACCCAGGGCACCAACCTGGTGAAGCTCGACGAGATCGAGGCGCACTTCCGCTCGCGGGTGCGGGAGATCGTGCGCATTCCCTACGACCCGGAGCTCGCCGCTGGTTCGGTGGTGCGCTTCTCGGCGCTGCAGAAGTTCACGCGCGACTCGGCTCGGGAGCTGGCGGCGCTCGTGATGGACGGGCTGCCGGCCCGGCGGTCGGCATGACCGAACGTCAGATCCGGCTCTTCGGAGATCCGGTGCTCCGTTCGGCGAGCGATCCGATCTCCGTGAAGCCCGGCGACGCGAAGCTGCTCGCGCTCGCGGAGGACCTGGTCGACTCGGTGAAGCTGCCCGGTCGTGCTGGCGTCGCGGCGCCGCAGATCGGCGTGGGGCTGCGGGCCTTCTCGTACAACGTCGACGGCGAGGTCGGCTACGTGTTCAACCCGGTGCTCGAGGTCTCGGGTGAGCCGGAGGACGTCGACGAGGGATGCCTGTCGGTGCCCGGATTCTCGTTCCCGCGTTCGCGCTACCCGTACGCACGGGTGACCGGCGTGGACGCGCACGGCAACGACGTCGTCCTGGAGGGCGACGGGCTGATGGCGCAGGCGCTGCAGCACGAGTGCGACCACCTCGACGGCAAGCTCTACGTCGAAGGCCTGGCGCCCGAGATCAAGCGCGAGGCGCTGCGCGAGATCCGCCAGTCCGACTGGTTCGCGCCCCGCTGATCCCACCCGAGCCGGTTGAGTAGGCGCGCGGAGCGCGTCGTATCGCAACCGCCCGCGGTGTCGCGCGGCCGTGGTTTCGATACGCGCCTGCGGCGCTGCTCAACCAGCGAGGGGCGCCGGTTGAGTAGGCGCGGAGCGCCGTATCGAAACCGATCGGGTCTCACGCGGCGCTACTCAACCGGCGGGTGACTAGTGGACGAGCGACTGCCCGGTGGTCTCCGGCGAGGCCGACGAGTACATGACGTCGATCTCGCGCGAGAAGTCCGCCATGATCGGGTCGCGCTTGATGCTCATCTTCGGCGTCAGGTGTCCGCTCGCCTCGGTGAACTCGGTCGCGAGGATCGTGAACTTGCGGATCGACTCGGCGCGCGAGACGCGCGCGTTGGCGACATCCACCGCGCGCTGCACCTCGGCGATCACCTTCGGGTTCTTCGCCGCATCCTCGAGGGACTGGTCGGCCGCTTCCCCGTTGTTGTTGAGCCAGACCGGCAGCATCTCGGGATCGAGAGTGACGAGCGCCGAGATGAACGGCTTCTGGTCGCCGACGACGACCACCTGCGAGACGATCGGGTTGGCGCGCACCTGGTCCTCGAGCACCGCGGGGGCGACGTTCTTGCCGCCCGCCGTGACGATGATCTCCTTCTTGCGGCCCGTGATGGTCAGGTATCCCTCGTCATCGACCGTGCCGATGTCGCCGGTCTTGAACCACTCGCCGTCGAACGTCTCCTTCGTCGCCTCGGGGTTGTTCCAGTAGCCCGCGAAGACGTCGACGCCCTTGACGAGCACCTCGCCGTCGTCGGCGATCTTGATGCCGACGCCCGGCAGGGCCGGTCCGACCGTGCCGATCTTGAACTTGTCGACGAGGTTGACGGTCGCGGGAGCGGTCGTCTCGGTCAGGCCGTAGCCCTCGAGGATCCGCAGATCCAGGCTGCGGAAGAAGTGTCCGAGTCGCGGTCCGAGCGGCGCCGAGCCGGAGACGGCGTAGCGCACGCGGCCGCCCATGGCCGCCTTCAGCTTGCTGTAGACGAGCTTGTCGAAGATCGCGAACTTGATCTTCATGCCCAGCGGCACGTGACCGGCGTCGAGCGCCTTGGAGTGCGCGATCGCGGTTTCCGCCGCGGCGCGGAAGATCTTTCCCTTGCCGCCGGCTTCGGCCTTCTGCTCGGCCGAGTTGTAGACCTTCTCGAACACGCGCGGCACGGCGAGGAGGAACGTCGGCTTGAAGCTTCCGAGCGAGGGGAGCAGCTTCGAGGTGTCGGCCTGGTGGCCGACCTTGGCGCCGGTCGTGACCGCGAGGATCGCGATGAAGCGCGCGAAGATGTGCGCCGTCGTGATGAACAGCAGGGTGGATGCGCCGGGAGCGACGACCTCCTTCATCGCGACGCCCGCGTTGCGGCACAGCTCGACGAAGTTGGAGTGCGTGAGGATGCAGCCCTTCGGCCGACCGGTCGAACCCGAGGTGTAGATCAGGGTGGCGAGGTCGGAGCCCTGCGCGATCTTCCGCCGACGCTCGATCTCGTCATCGGAGATCTCCGTGCCGCTGGCGGAGAGCTTGTCGAGGTCGCCGAGGCTGAGCTGCCAGACCTGGTTGACGTCGGGAAGCTCGCTGCGCACCTCATCGAAGCGCGCGAAGTGGTCAGGCGTCTCGACGATGAGCGCGGTGGCGCCGGAGTCGCTGAGGATGTACTGCACCTGCGACGGAGCGGAGGTCTCGTAGATCGGCACGAGGACGGCGCCCGCGAACCAGGCCGCGAAGTCGACGAGCGTCCACTCGTAGCGCGTCTTGCACATGAAGCCGATCTTCGTGCCGGGCTCGATGCCCGCGGCGACGAAGCCCTTCGCGAGCGCGACGACCTGGCGGTGGAACTCGGCGGTGGAGACATCGCTCCACCCGTCGTCGCCGGTCGGCAGCGCGAAAAGGGGGGCTTCGGGGTCGATGGCCAGGCGGTCGACCAGCAGGTCGGTCGCGTTGGCCGTGGGATCCGCCGGAACCAGGGCCGGGGTGAAGAACTCGCTCACGGAAACTCCTTTGTCACCGGGTATGTGTGGTGGACTCCAGTCTACGTGTCGCGCGCGGGCTGGTGGGGCCGCGGCGTGCAACACGCGGCTAGACTCGGGCGTCGTGCATGCCATCGGAATCGACATCGGCGGAACGAAGATCGCCGGGGCCCTTGTGTCCCCTGAGGGCGAGATCATCCGCCAGCTCCGGCGCCCCACTCCGGCGGGGGATCGCGACGCGCTCATCGACCATGTCGTCAAGATCGTCAGCGAGCTCGCCGAGGGGGAAGACGTCGTCGCGGCGGGCGTCGCGGCCCCCGGTTTCATCGATGCCACGCAGTCGATCGTCTATTACGCGCCCAACATCAACTGGCGCAGCGAACCGGTGCGCAAGCATCTGAGCGAACGACTCCCGGGCCTGGCGATCACCGTCGACAACGACGCGAACGCGGCCGGGTGGGCGGAGTACCGCTTCGGTGTCGGCCGAGGCGTGAAGGACATGACGCTGCTGACGATCGGCACCGGCGTCGGCGGCGCGATCATCGCCGACGGTCGGCTGCTGCGCGGCGGCTTCGGCACCGCGGGCGAGATCGGGCACCTCCGCGTCGTCCCCGGCGGTCTGGCCTGCGGATGCGGCCAGCGCGGCTGCATCGAGCAGTACGGCTCGGGTCGTGCCCTGCTGCGGATGGCGAACGACATCGCGGATGCGGGCGGAATCGGCCAGAACCTCGCCGCGGTGCGGGAGGCCCAGGGCGGACTCGACGGCGCCCTCGTCGCCGCTCTGATCGCCGAAGACGATCCGGGCGCGCTCGCGGCCCTGCGCGAGCTCGGCGGCTGGCTCGGTCAGGCCGCCGCCTCGATCACCGCGGTTCTCGACCCGCAGGTGTTCGCATTCGGCGGCGGTGTCGCCGCCGCGGGGGAGCTGCTGCTCGAACCGGTGCGCGAGGCCTACCTCGCCCACGTTCCCGCCCGCGGCTATCACCCCGAGCCGACCTTCGTCGTCGCCGAACTCGTGAACGACGCCGGAATGGTGGGCGCCGCCGACCTGGCCCGGCTTCACGCAGAACGCACCGGCGAAGCCGCGCGCTAGGCTCGTCACAGCTTTCCGGAGGCACCGTGTTCTATTGGTTGATGAAGTACCTCATCGTGGGCCCGTTCATGCTCTCGGTGTTCCGACCGTGGGTGCGCGGCCGTGAGAACGTGCCCGAGTCCGGTCCGGTGATCTTCGCGAGCAACCACCTGTCGTTCATCGACTCGGTGTTCCTGCCTCTTGTCGTCGACCGTCCGATTCGGTTCCTGGCCAAGAGCGAGTACTTCACGGGCCGCGGCGCCAAGGGCTGGCTGATCAAGCGCTTCTTCCTCGCCATCGGGCAGCTGCCGATCGACCGCTCGGGCGGGCAGGCCTCCCAGGCCTCGCTGCACGGCGGCCTCGAGCACCTTGCCGAGGGCGGCCAGCTCGGCATCTATCCCGAGGGCACGCGCAGTCCCGACGGCCGGCTTTATCGCGGGCGCACCGGCGTCGCACGCATGATTCTGGATTCGGGTGCGATCGTCGTGCCGGTGGCGATGGTCGACACCGAGAAGGCGATGCCGACCGGCACGCTGATCCCGAAGGTGCGCCGCATCGGCGTCGTGTTCGGCGAGCCCCTCGACTTCTCGCGGTTCGAGGGTCTGGAGAGCGACCGCTTCGTACTGCGGTCCATCACCGACGAGATCATGTATGAATTGGCGCGCATCGGCGGTCAGGAGTACACGGACGTGTACGCGACCTCGGTCAAGAAGCGCAAGCCTTCGCGCGTCGGCTGAGAGCCCACGCGACCGCACGGCGGTCCCCGGTCGGCTAGGGTCGATCGTTGGGCTGTGTTGGCCCGATTCCGAGAGCAGAAGGACCGACCGTGGTAGACCCGTCCGAGACCGTTGTGCAGGCAGATCCCAGCGTGATCGCCGGTCTCGACTATTGGCGTGAGCTCCCCATCAAGCAGCAGCCGCAGTGGCCGGACGCCGAGGCGGCCGCCGCCGCGTCGGCCGAGATCGCCACGCTTCCGCCGCTCGTGTTCGCCGGTGAGGTCGACATTCTGCGCGAGCGCCTGGCGCGAGTGGCACGCGGCGAAGCGTTCCTGATGCAGGGCGGTGACTGCGCGGAGACCTTCGCGGGCGCCACCGCCGACCAGATCCGCCGCCGCGTCAAGACGCTGTTGCAGATGGCTGTCGTCCTCACTTACGGCGCGTCGATGCCCGTCGTGAAGATGGGACGCATGGCGGGGCAGTTCGCCAAGCCGCGCTCCAGCGACACGGAGACCCGCGGCGAGCTGACGCTGCCGGCCTACCGCGGTGACATCGTCAACGGCTACGACTTCACTCCCGAGAGCCGCGCTGCCGACCCGCGACGCCTGATCCAGGGCTACCACACGGCCGCGTCGACGCTGAACCTGGTGCGCGCGTTCACGCAGGGCGGGTTCGCCGACCTGCGCGAGGTGCACCGCTGGAACCACGGCTTCGCCGCCAACCCGGCGAACCAGCGCTACGAAGGTCTCGCGCGCGAGATCGACCGCGCCGTCAAGTTCATGGAGGCCGCCGGAGCGGACTTCGATGAGCTGAAGCGCGTCGAGTTCTACACCAGCCACGAGGGCCTGCTGATGGACTACGAGCGTCCGATGACGCGCATCGACAGCCGCAACGGCACNNAAGCTCGACCCCGAGCGCGAGCCCGGTCGCCTGACCTTCATCACGCGCATGGGGGCGGGCAAGATCCGCGACTCGCTGCCGCCGCTGCTGGAGGCCATCAAGGGCATGGATGCGAACCCGATCTGGGTGTCGGATCCGATGCACGGCAACGGCATGACGACCCCCACCGGCTACAAAACGCGTCGTTTCGATGACGTTGTCGACGAGGTGCGCGGCTTCTTCGCGGCGCACCGCGACGCCGGCACGCACCCGGGCGGCATCCACATCGAGCTCACCGGCGACGACGTGACCGAGTGCCTGGGCGGGTCGGAGATGATCGACGAGGCGACGCTGGCGACGAAGTACGAGTCGCTGTGCGACCCGCGACTGAACCACATGCAGTCGCTGGAGCTGGCGTTCCTCGTCGCGGAAGAGCTGGGCGCGCCCGCGAAGCAGTGAAACCCGGAACTAGCTGACGGCGAGCCGGACACGGACGGTCGACCACTTGTCGACCGTCTTTCCGGCGTCCGGATCGATCTGAGTCACGGTCGCGATCTCGGCGAAGTCCGAGCTCTCGGCAATCAGCCTGCTCTGCGTGTTCCAGTACTCGATCACGAGTCCGGCGCGTTCGAGGGTCGCCTTGGCGTCTAGCCACGCGCTGCCGACGACATCGGGAATGAGAACGGGTTCGGGGCCGCGCGAGATCTCCAGGCCGACGATGTCGCCGGGCTGTCGCGGACCGTCGCTGCTGGTGAGTCCGATGACACGATCCTCGGCGACGTCGTCCGAGTACGAGCGGATCTCCCGACTCTCGTCGACGGTCAAGCCGACGTCGGCGAGGCGCTGCGTCGCCACCTCTGCTGTCTCGCCTCGAATCACCGGGACGGCGCCGACCGAGACCGCGAGCTGGATCGTGCGGCCTTCGAAGGTGGATCCGCCCTGCGACAGGTCGGCCGGACCGTCATCGGCGTCGAGATCCGTGATGCTGATCACGAGCCCCTCGTCCAGGTCGGAGTTGAACTGCTGGATCACAGGCTCAGCGATCGTGAGCCCCTCCGCCGCGAGCGCCGAGGTCACGTCGTCGAGGGGCAACCCGGACAGCGCCTCCAGGGTCACCTCGCGGGGGCCGAGCGAGACGACGAGGGTGACCTCCTCGCCCAGGCGGATGCTGGATCCGACCTCCGGGTCGGTCGCCATGACCGCCCCTTCGGGAACGTCGACGCTGTGCGCAGCTTCGGTCTCCTCGGCGACGACAAGGCCGATGTCGGTGAGGATCGCGGTCGCCTCCTCGGGCGTCGCGGCGACGATGCTCTCGGGGATGGTGGCGTGGGCTCCTGGTCCGGCGCCGAAGTACCACCCAGTGGTCCCGGCGACGGCGGCGAGCAGCACCACCAGAATGAGGATGAACGGGGCACGGCGACGACGACGACGCGCGATCGTCGAGAGCTGTGCCGTTGCGGCGCCGAGGGCCGCGGGGCCGGTGTCGTTGCGCGGGGCGCTGCGGGCGCCGAGCACCTGCGTCTCCGCGTCGGAGCCCGCGAACGGCGCGGCGGGAGCGGGCGGCAGCACCATCGTGCGCTGCATCGCGGTCGAACCGGTCGGCAGCGCGGTGCGCAGCAGAGCCTCGGTCTCGTGCAGCTGGTCGAGCATCTGGCGCGCGTCGCGCGGGCGGTGCTCGGGGTCGCGGGCGGTGGCCCAGAGCACCAGCTCGTCGAGCTCCGCGGGGACCTTGTCGTTGGTGGCGCTCGGCACCGGCACGGAGTCGTTCGCGTGCTGGTAGGCGATCTGCATCGGCTGCTCGCCCTTGTACGGCTGCTCGCCGGTGAGCATCTCGTACATCATGATGCCGACCGCGTAGATGTCGCTGCGGGTGTCGGCGACACCTCGGGTGACGAGTTCGGGGGAGAGGTAAGCGATCGTGCCCATCAGCGCCGCGCCGGTCGCCGTGTTGGCGGTGGCGGCGCGCGCGAGGCCGAAGTCGCCGATCTTGATGCGGCCGTCGTCGGCGAGGAGAACGTTCTCCGGCTTCAGATCGCGGTGGACGATTCCGGCTTTGTGCGCCGCGGCGAGGCCCGCGAGCACCGCCTCGGTGATGTCGAGAGTCTGCTCGGCGGTCAGCGATCCGTATTCCTCGATGAGGTCGCGCAGCGTGATTCCGGGCAGATACTCCATGACGAGGTACGCGTAGTCCTCGTCCTGCCCCTGGTCGAAGACGTTGACGACGTTCGGATGCGCGAGTCGTGCTGCGGATCGTGCCTCCTGGATGAACCGCTGCTTGAACGCGCTGTCGTCGGAGAGGTGGCCGTGCATGACTTTGATGGCGACGCGGCGCTCCAGGCGGAGGTCGGTGGCCAGGTAGACGGTGGCCATGCCGCCGCGGGCGATGCGTGAGCGCACCTGGTACCGCCCGTCGATCAGGCGGCCGATCATCGGATCGGTCGTATTCGCGCTCACGCCGGAAGTCTAGATTGCCTCGGTGGACCGGACCTGTTGCCACACGGCGGGCGGCGAGCTCCGGAGAACGGCTCCGCGATCAGCCCAGCTGGGCGAGCCACGCGGTCGCGCTCGCTTCCCACTTGGCGTAGGCATCCGGATACGCCGAGATCTGCACCGCTTGAGCCGCCTGCGTGAGCGTCATGCTCTGCCAGCCCGAGATGTCGAGCAGTCCGCGGGTCTTGCCCTTGTTCGGGTTGCTCGGGCCGCCGTAGAACAGCTGGGCGGCGTAGCTCGGCGTAGTCAGCTGCGCGACCGTGCCCCACCCGGTGCTCGGGCGCTGCTGGAACAGCCCGACCGAGTCGCGGTCGCCGTAGTCGATGTTGCGAAGGCTCGACTCCTGCATCGCCGCGGCGAGGGCGATGATGATGCCGCGGTCCGGCACGCCGAGCGAGCGGCCGACATCGATGATGATCTGCGCGTTGGCCTCCATCTCGCTGGTCAGCGAGGTGATGGCGGTGCCCGCCGTGCTGGTCGTGGTCTTGCCGGGGATCAGGATCTTCTGACCCGGGTAGATGATGCTCGACCAGCTCAGGCCGTTGGCGGTGAGCACCGTCTGGGTTCCGAGTCCGTAGCTCGCGGCGATCTTCGAGATCGTGTCGCCGGAGACGACCGTGTGGAAGTACTGCGTGGCCGTCGGCGTCTCCGTTGCCGTTTCGGACTCGCTGGACGAGTCCGGCTCGGTGGGGGTCGTGCTGACGACCTCCTCGACGTCGATCGAGGGCTCATCGGCCGGAGCGCTCGAGCCGCTGGTCTCCTGCGGAATGACGATGCGCTGGCCGGGATAGATGATGCTCGACCAGCTCAGGCCGTTGGCGGAGAGCACTTTCGACGTCGCGATGCCGAAGCGGGCGGCGATGCCCGAGATCGTGTCGCCCTTGACGATCGTGTACTTGTTCGTGGTGTCGACGACCGGGGCGGTGGCCGCCGGTGCGGTTCCGGGCAGCTTGAGGACCTGGCCGGGGAAGATCAGCGACTTCCAGCCGAGACCGTTGAGAGCCAGGACGGATGCCGTCGACAGCCCGTAGCGGCTCGCGATCGCCGAGACGGTGTCTCCGGTGGCGACGCGGTAGGTGGCCGGGACGGTGGTGCTGGCGACCGTGGTCGCCGAGGCCGTCGCCGCGGTGGCGAGGGCGCGCGCGCCGGTGGTCTCCGGAAGCGTGGACTTCTTGGGCTGGGCGGATGCGGGAGACAGTGGTGCCGTGACGTTCATGCTCACGGTCAGTGCGCCGGCGAGAACGAACGGCATCGTGGCGCGCATGCCGCGATTCACGCGCCGTGCCGCTCGGTCGCGGTCGAGACCCGCCTTCGGCTCGACGACCAGCGACTGCTCGCTGGGAGCTAGGCCCGCGAAGACGGCACGCGCGATCTCATCGCGCTCGCGAAGGTCCGACACATCGACCGCCTTTCTCCCCGCCCCCGGGATTCACCTGGCTGTGTCCGGATTAACGCTGTCACAGATGGTAATTACTGTCAATCAAAGTGACGAATGTGATTTGTGTGACTCGGACGCGATCGGGGGAGCCTTCGCGCACCGGCGCGCGGCTCGTGGCACTCTTGACCCGTGAGTTCTCCTGCCGACCGTGAATGGTTGACCGTCCCCGACCTCGTCGAGATGCTCGGCGTCTCCACCAGCCGCGTCCGCCGACTCTTCGAAGACCGCATCCTTCTCGCGGAGCGTCGCGACGGGGTGCTGCGCGTCCCCGCCGACTTTCTGAAAGACGGAGAGCCGCTGCACGAGCTGCGCGGCACGCTCATGGTGCTCGCCGACGCGGGCTTCAGTGACGAGGAGGCGATGCACTGGCTGCTGGACGAGGATGAGATCCTCGGCGCCGCACCCATCGACGCACTCCGGCAGGGTCGCAAGTCCGAAGTGCGTCGAGTGGCGCAGTCGCTGGCCTTCTAGACCGCGACGAGCGCCGACTGCACGGCGACCACGTCGGGTCCGTAGACGGTGTCGAAGAACTCCTGGATCGATCCGTCGTCGTAGTACACGGTCACGAACAGGTACCCGTTCTCCGAGAACGAGAACAGCACGTCGACGGGAAGATCCGTCGTCACCACCTCCTGGATCGCACGCAGCTCCGCATCGGAGCTCTCGCCCGCGTTCTCCGGGTCGAGCCGCGGATCCGGGGCGCTCATCATCGGGTCGTAGAGCGCGAGCGGAACCGGATCCTCGGTCACCGCGAAGGTGGCGCCGTCCCACGTGCCGAAGACCGCGAAAGTGCCCCAGGTGACGTCGTTGGCGGTCTCCTTGATGTCGATCGCGTCCCAGTTCCAGCCGACGATCTCGGGACCGGTGCACTGCGGCGGGTAGGACTCGGCGATGGCGCCCAGGCAGAGCTGGGGAGCGTCGTCGCCGATCTGGAGCACCGTGCCCTGACCGACCACCGTGCCGGGGGCGGCGGGGGAGACAGCGGGCGGAACAGCTGACTGTTCGCCCGGACCCATGCTCGCGCAGCCGGCGAGCAGCAGAAGTGCCGCACCCGCAGCGGCGGGCGCGAATCGTCGAAGTGTCATGCCTCCAGTCTCGGGTTCGATCCCCGTGGCGACCACCCAACCTTTGTCGCGACTTCGTCGTCAGGCGGGTGCCTGCCGCGCAGTGCTACCCTGAATGCGTGCTGTTCGGCCTGCTTCTTCTTAGCTGCCGCGACGAGGCCTAGTTCAACGGCCTTCCTCGTCGCGGAGTTCGTCGTTGGCTGAGACCCGACTCGTAGAGAAGCAGAAGACCATGAAGAACACCCAGCAGCCCAGCGGAATGCCGGTACATCGCTACCGCTCGTACTCCGACCAGTTCCGGACGCACCTCGCCGATCGCACCTGGCCCGACAAGATCATCGAGAAGGCGCCCATCTGGTGCGCCGTCGACCTGCGCGACGGAAACCAGGCGCTCATCGATCCGATGAGCCCGGAGCGCAAGCGCATCATGTTCGATCTCCTCGTCAAGATGGGCTACAAGCAGATCGAGGTGGGCTTCCCCTCGGCGAGCCAGACCGACTTCGACTTCGTGCGTCAGCTGATCGACGAGGATGTGATCCCTGACGATGTCACCATTCAGGTGCTCACGCAGGCGCGCGAAGAGCTGATCGCCCGGACTTACGAGTCGATCGCGGGCGCCAAGCAGGCCATCGTGCACTTCTACAACTCGACGAGCGTGCTCCAGCGCGAGGTTGTGTTCCGCACCGATCAGCAGGGCGTTCTCGACATCGCGCTGCAGGGCGCGCGCTGGTGCAAGCAGTACGAGGCGACGATCCCCGAGACGAGCGTCTACTACGAGTACTCGCCCGAGAGCTACACGGGCACTGAGCTCGACTTCGCTGTCAGGGTCTGCAACGAGGTGCTCGAGATTCTCGAGCCCACCCCCGAGCGCAAGGTGATCATCAATCTGCCCGCGACGGTCGAGATGGCGACGCCGAACGTCTACGCCGACTCGATCGAGTGGATGAGCCGCCACCTCGCCCACCGCGAGAACGTGCTCCTGTCGCTGCACCCGCACAATGACCGCGGAACCGCGGTCGCAGCCGCCGAACTCGGCTACCAGGCGGGCGCCGACCGCATCGAGGGGTGCCTGTTCGGCAACGGCGAGCGCACCGGCAACGTCGACCTGGTCGCGCTGGGCCTCAATCTCTTCACGCAGGGCATCGATCCCGAGATCGACTTCAGCGACCTCGACGAGATCCGCCGCACCGCCGAGTACTGCAACCAGCTGAAGGTGCACGAGCGCAGCCCCTGGGCGGGAGACCTCGTGTACACGGCGTTCAGCGGATCCCACCAGGACGCGATCAAGAAGGGCTTCGAAGCCCTGGATGCGCGCGCCCAGGCCGAAGGCAAGCACGTCTCGGAGCTGGAGTGGGCCGTGCCGTACCTGCCGATCGACCCGAAGGATGTCGGTCGCGGCTACGAGGCCGTCGTGCGTGTCAACTCGCAGTCCGGCAAGGGCGGCGTCGCCTACCTGCTGAAGTCCGACCACGCGCTCGACCTGCCGCGCCGTCTGCAGATCGAGTTCAGCCAGGTCGTGCAGACCAAGACCGACGCCGAGGGCGGCGAGGTCACGAGCGAGCAGATCTGGGAGATCTTCCAGGACGAGTACCTGCCGGCACCGGCGGAGCGACCCGACGACAGGTGGGGCCGCTTCGAGCTGCTGTCCACGCGCACGGCGAGCGACATGTCCGGCTCGGTCGAGCTGGACGCGCGCCTGCGCATCGGCAGCGACCTCGAGGAGGTGCGCGGCGTCGGCAACGGCCCGATTGCGGCATTCCTCGGCGTGATGGCCGAGCAAGGGCACGACATCAAGCTCTACGACTACGTCGAGCACACCCTCTCGGAGGGCGGCGACGCACTCGCGGCGGCCTATGTCGAGCTGCAGGTCGGCGAGGTCCGGCTCTGGGGCGTCGGCATCGACGGCGACATCTCGACCGCCTCGCTCAAGGCGGTCGTGTCGGCGGTCAACCGCGCGGTGCGGATGCGGACCGGCGACCGCGAGCTCGTCTCGGCGTAGTCGGCGCTCCGCGTCGCGCACGTCGCGGGGCGGGTCGCCGATGTCTCACTCAGTCGTGGTGCGGTTGCCCGTCTGCGCGGTCGACCGCACCACGCCGCGGGTGACGAGCCACGCGACGATCGACGCGGCCAGGAACGCGGCGTAGCCGATCGCCCACGTTCCGGTATCCACGGGCAGCGCGTCCCAGGAGTCCGGCAACGGGATCAGCACGAGAAGAAATGCCGCGCTGGCGAGCAGGTAGCTCGCGAGCCAGGCGATGCGGTTCCACGCCCAGACGTCTGCGCCGAGGAGACCGCGCACCGGGAGGAGCGCAATCGGCAGCGCGGACGCGGCGGCAATGGTGATGCCCGCGAGAGCCTCCCAGCCCAGCAGCTCGTACCACTCGGGAGCAGCGGACCCGGCGGAGGACCACGCCGAGTACCCGATCCAGCTGGCCCCGCCGACGATCGCGAGAAAGCCGAGACCGATGAACGAGGAGGTCGCGCGGACGCGGTCGCTGAGGATCGCGCCGAATCCGATGCCGGCGATGAGCCCGAAGATGACCCCCGGCTCGAAACCGGTGAGGCGGCTGATCACGACACCGGCGACGACGATGATCAGGCTGAGCGGCCGAAATTCGACACGGGGCCGCGAGCCTCGTGCCGCCAGCGCCATCACCGTCGCGACCACCGCCCATCCGAGCGCGACCGTGACGACGAACGCGGCGAAGATCGCCAGCGTCGTTCGGATGCCGGTCGGGTCGAAGCCGAAATCGGGGTCGACGAACGCCGAGGCGACCGCGGCGACGACCAGCCCCAGCAGGGCGGGGCCTGCGCCGAGCACGGTGAGCGGAGGAGCCTGCCAAGGCTCGCGACGCTCGCCGCGGCGGGCGAGGCGTCGCTGCTCGATCCGCTCCATCACGCGGGTCGCGCTCGCGTCCAGCAGCACCGCAGGGAAGGCGATCAGCAGCGTCAGGATCAGTGCGCCGACAGCCGAGCGCAGCACTCGGTCGAGGCTCAGCGCTTCCGAGGTCGTCATCAGGGTGCTGAGCACGCTCGGCGTGTCCGGCCACGGGATGAGCTCGCCGACCGTGGGCTCGGCCGCAGCCGCAGCTGCAGCCGTGGCCGTCGGGGTCGGGATCGCAGTCGGGGTCGCGAAGACGCCGCACTCCGCTGTGAGAAGGCACGTGGCGCCCGTGACCAATGTGAGAGTGCCGGTCAGGGTGGCGGCGGCGGCAGTGGCCTGAGCGCCGCTCGGGCACGGCGTCGGCCCTCCGGCAGCGATCGTGCGGGTGAGTTCGGCGGCGTCTCCGTCGAACGCGATGGTGAGCGATCCGGCACCGATCCAGCGCAACGCGCACAGGTCGCCGAACTCGGGCAGCTCCGCGCGCGCGATCTCGTCGTCGATGGGCACGGCCTGGCCACTCGAGGGCGAGGCGACGAAGTCCCCGTCGACGATCTCGACGAGCGCGGTGCAGATCGGATCGGAGCAGTCGACGGTGAGCTCGGCGGTGACGTCGAACGTGAATCCGTCCGAGGAGTCGAGCGTGAGCGAACCGCGATACGTCATCAGCTGATCGACGGGCTCGTCGGTGGCAAGCGCGGCGCCGGGGAACGCGACAGCGAGAAACGAGGCGAGCAGGGCGGCAGCGGTCAAGGCACGATGGGCCGGGCGGCGCATAGGAGGATCTCCGAGGTCGACGAGCGGGGCGGACCCCTGCATCGAAGCGGGCCCTCGTGCGCGCCAACTTAGCAGTTCTCAGGATTGCGAGACGCCGACGTCCGTCGTGGCGGGGAGGGGTCAGACCTCCGCGTCGGGGGCGTCGCGTCCGAGCCGTCGGGGCCACAGGTTGCGGGTGATCGGACGCTGCTCGGGCAGGCTCCAGTGGAACAGCACCGCGAGGATCCGCACGACGAAGGTGAGGGCGACGCACACCACGGCGGCGATGAAGACGGGCACGCCCAGCGCGACCAGCACGACCAGGCTGGTGGTGCCGACGATCGTCGCCACCGCGTAGAGCGAGCCGACATGCATCAGCGCGATCGGAAGCCCGAGCAGCAGGTCGCGCAGGATGGACCCGCCGACGGCGGCGAGCACCCCGACGAAGATCGCGGGCACCGCGGGAAGCCCGAGCGACAGCGCCTTCGTCGTGCCGAGCGCGCCGAACAGGCCGATGGTCAGGGCGTCGAGCACGGTGATGAACGGGGCGATCCGGTTGACCAGGCGCTCCAGCAGCATTCCGAGCAGTGCGGCCGCCGTCGCCACCGGCAGGTACCAGTTGCTCAGCAGCGTGGCGGGCACCTCGACCAGCAGGACGTCGCGCAGCACGCTGCCGCCGAATCCGGTCGCGAGGCCGATGATGGCGACGCCGAGCAGATCGAGCCGTCGGTCACGGAACTGCGCGGCGAACGCGGCCCCCTGCATGCTCCCGATTGCGACGGCCAGCACGCCGATCCAGATGGGGATCTCGAAGGAGGAGGTCACGGTCCATTGCTAGCACGTGCCGCGCGCGCGGCGAATTCGGCGAATGTTTCTCGGCCGAAGCCGGGCAGCCCGGTCATGTGGTGCCCGGCCCGGAACCCGCGAACGGTGCGTCCGCCGAGGTGCAGGGTGCGCACCGTCTTGGCGGCGCCGTGCGCGCGATGCCAGATCTCGGCGACCTCCGCGAACGACAGGATCTCCGGCCCGCCGACGTCCTCGACGCGTCCGGCCGGCGACTCGCTGGCCAGCTCGGCCAGGCGCTCGGCGACCTCCGCGACGGCGATCGTCTGCAGTGAAATGTCGAGCACCCGCGTGGTGGCGAGGCGATGCTGCAGCTCGATCAGCTCGACCGGGAAGGAATGGAACTGGGTGGCGCGCAGAATCGTGAACGGGATCCCGCTGCCCTCGATCACTGCCTCGCACCGCACCTTGTCGCGGTAGTAGAAGTACGGGATGTCCTCGACGCCGACGATCGAGACGTACACCACATGCTCGACCCCGGCGTTCGCCGCGGCGCGCAGCAGGTTCTCGGTGCCGTGGCAGTCGCGCCGCCGGTTGGTCGCGAGATGGACGATCGTGGCGGCGCTGGCGACGGCCGCCTCCAGACCCGAGTCGCGGTCGAGGTCGCCGGTGACGCGCATTGCGCCGGGATGGCGACTGAGAATGTCGACCTCGTGGCCGCGCGAGCGCAGCGCCTCCACGGTCGGGCGTCCGAGCCCGCCTGTTCCGCCGGTCACCAGAGTCGTCGACATGATCGCCCCTTTGCGAATCGCCGCGCTCACTCCAGTGTGCCACGCAGCCGGCTCGCGGGGGAGACTAGGGGAGTGCCGACCTACCGTGATGAGGGCGTCGTGCTTCGCACCCACAAGCTGGGCGAGGCCGACCGCATCGTCACGCTTCTGAGCCGTCAGCACGGCAAGGTGCGCGCCGTCGCCAAGGGGGTGCGCCGCACGGCGTCCCGTTTCGGCGCAAGGCTCGAGCCCGGCATGGTCGTCGACGCGCAGTTCTACGTCGGGCGCAGCCTCGACATCGTGCAGCAGGCCGACACGATCGGCTCGTACGGCGCCGACATCGCCGACGACTACGGCCGCTACACGGTCGCCATGGCGATGCTGGAGACGGCCGACCGGCTGACGGATCACGAAGCGGGCACCCAGCACTATCTGCTGCTGGTGGGAGCCCTGCGCTCGCTCGCGCGTCGAGAGCATGACGCGGGGATGACCCTCGACGCCTACCTGCTGCGGGCGCTGTCGATCGCCGGATGGGCCCCGAGCTTCGTCGACTGCGCCGTCACCGGGGCCCCCGGCCCGCACTCGGCCTTCGTCGCTCAGCTCGGCGGGGTGGTTGCCGACGCGGTCGCTCCGCCGGGTGCGGTGCGCCTGGACGCCGCCACGCTGGAGGTTCTCGGGGCGCTCCTGGCGGGCGACTGGCCGGTCGCCGAGTCCGCCGACGAGCGGGCCCTCGCGCAGGCCACCGGGGTGGTCGCCGCGTACACGCAGTTCCACCTCGAACGGGCGCTGCGCTCGCTGCCGCATGTGGACCGATCCGGGGTGTGAACGACACCGGTGCAAGAGCGGATTCGGGGGGCCTCCGCAAGCCCTAGAGTGATCCCAACTCCCGCTTCGAGGAGTAGTGGTCACAGATGACTGATGGAGGAACCCCGGCCATGAAACTCACCTCGCGACGCATTGGCGTCGCCGCAGCAGCGCTCGCCGCGACTCTCGTGCTCTCGGCCTGCGTGCCGACCTCGACGCCCGACGACGACACGTCGATCACCGTGGCCCTGCCCGGGTCGCTCTCCAACCTGTACGTCGGCCAGGAGAACGGGATCCTCAACTACTACATCGCCTCGATCGCGCAGGAGGGGCTTGTCACCCTCGACGCCGAGGGCGAGATCCAGCCCGCCCTCGCCGAGAGCTGGGAGCAGGTCGACGACCTGACCTACCGCTACACGCTTCGCGAGGACGCCGCGTTCCAGGACGGCACCGCGGTCACCGTGGACGACGTGATCTTCTCGATCGAGATGGCGCAGGATCCGGAGCTCTCGCCCGGCTTCTCGTTCTACCTCAGCGGCATCGTGTCCATGGAGGAGACCGCTGATCGTGAGCTGACGATCACCCTGTCGGCGCCGGATGCCTCCTTCGCCACCCTGATGAGCACGACCGGCGTGCTGTACGTGACCTCGAAGGCGTACTGGGAGGCGAACGAGGGCTCGATCGGCACCGGCGAGGGCCTGCTGCTCGGCACCACGCCGTACCGCGTCACCGAGTTCGTGCCCGACTCGCATGTTTCGTTCGAGCGCGTGGACACCTGGTGGGGCGGCATTCCCGAGGTCGAGAACGTGCGCGTCGACTTCATCTCGGACGAGAACACCCGTCTGCTGGCGGCGCAGACCGGCAACATCGAAGTCGCCTTCAACGTGCCCTTCCAGCAGGCCGATCAGTGGGCTGCCATCGAGGGCGCCGAGGTGCAGTTCGTCAACGACCTGTCCTACGTCGGCCTGCTCTTCGACCTCGAGGTCGCGCCCTTCGACGACGTCAACGTCCGCGAAGCCGTCGCCCACGCCATGGACCGCTCGGCGGTCGTCGAGAGCGTGCTCGACGGACACGGCGAGGTCGCTCTGGCGATTCCGACGCCGGAGTCGCTGATCGCCGCCTACGGCGACCAGGCGGACGCCCGACTCGAAGCCCTGCCGCAGCGCGACTTCGACCTCGATGCGGCCGCGGCGGCGCTCGCGGCGTCGTCGGTGCCGGACGGGTTCACGGCCGAGCTGACCTACCCGGCGACCGGTCCGGAGCTGGGCCGCGCCGCGCTGGCGCTGTCGGCGAACCTGGCCGAGATCGGGGTCACGATCGAGGTGCGCGAGGTCACGATCGAGGAGTGGCTCGCCACCATCGGCGACGGCGAGCACGGTCTCGGCTACATGTGGTATTTCTCGACGACGGGCGACCCCGGCGAAGTGATCAGCTACCTGTACGGCCCCGAGAACCCGTCCCGCTACTCCAACTCGGCGGTCGAGTCGCTGCTCGCGGAGGCGTTCGTCGAGAGCGACCCGACGGTGCGCGCCGACCTGATCCTCGGTGCTGAGGAGCTCGCCCAGACCGACCTCGCGAGCTTCCCGCTCTGGTGGGGTCAGTCGGCGACGGCGTTCCTCGACGGCTGGACCATCGACACCGACACCCCGTTCGTCTACACGAACCCGTGGCCGGCGCTGCTGACGCGGAGCGAATGACATGAGCGGTGCGCCTCGGCGCGCGCTCCTCGCCGGGTGGGCATCCTCCTTCTGGGGGATGCTCACCCTGCGGCTCCTCGGAGTTGTCGCGATCGTCTTCGTGCTGTCCGTGCTGATCTTCGGCATGATGCACCTGATCCCCGGGGATCTGGTGCGGAACCTTCTGGGTCTGCGGCCCGCAAATGAGGAGACGATCGCGGCGATCCGCGAGCAGTATCGCCTGGACGACCCGTTCTGGGTGCAGTACGCGACCTGGCTCGGCAACGCCGTGACCGGGGACTTCGGCACCTCGATCCGGTACCAGCTCCCCGTCGCCGACGCGATCGCGCAGCGCATCCCGCTCACCGCGATGCTGTCGGTGCTCGCCATGCTGATCGCCGCCGTCACCGCGATCCCGCTCGGGGTCGTCGCGGCGCGCTTCCACCAGAAGCCGGTGGATCGCGTCGCTACTGGCGTCTCGGTGCTCGGCCTCAGCGCGCCGGCCTTCGTCGTGGCGCTGCTGCTGCTGTACGTGTTCGCGTACTACCTGCCGATCTTCCCCGTCTACGGCGGCGGTGGCGGCGACCTGCTCTCGCAGCTGTACTACCTGGTGCTTCCCTCCACCGCGCTCGCGGTCGGGCTCGGCGCCATCCTGATGCGACTGACCCGCGCCGCCATGATCGAGTCGCTCGCGAGCGACTACATCACCTTCGCGCGGTCGCGCGGGCTCGGCGAGGGGCGGGTGCTGCTGCTGGCGCTGCGCAACTCGGCGATCCCGATCGTCACCGCTGCCGGGCTCGTGTTCACCTACGTCATCGGCGGCACGATCCTCGTCGAGGTGGCCTTTGCGCTTCCCGGGCTGGGTCTCATGCTGCAGGACGCGGTGCTGTTCAAGGACATCGCGCTCGTGCAGGCTCTCGTGCTGCTGATCGCGGCCGTGATCGCGCTTCTCACCGTGGCCGTCGACTTCACCTACGCGGTGCTGGATCCGCGTGTTCGCAGCCGGAGGAGCGTCGCATGACCGCGCCCAAGACCACGGCCATCGCCCTTGGGCCCACCCTGCGCGCGGGCCGCGTCGGCTCCGTCGGCCTCGTCGTGACCGGCGGGATCCTGGCGATCGCGCTCGTCCTTGCGGGCTTCGGGTCGCTGCTCGCGCCCGACGCGCTCGTCCAGGACATCCTGCTCGGCGTCACCCCGCCCGGCACGCCCGGTCATCCGCTCGGCACCGACGAGCTGGGGCGCGACATCCTGCAGCTGCTGATCGCCGGATCCGGATCGGCGCTCGCGGGACCGGTCGTGATCGCGCTCGGCTCGATGCTGCTCGGCGTCATCTTCGGCACGGTCACGGGCTACGTGCAGGGCTGGCTCGACTTCACGATCGGCCGCGTCACCGACCTGCTGCTGGCTCTGCCCGTCGTGGTGGTGGCCATCGTCGTCGCCGGCGTGTTCGGCAGCGGCTATTGGGTGACCGTCGCGATGCTCGTCGTGCTGTTCGCCCCCTCCGACATCCGGCTGGTCCGCTCCGCGGTCATCGAGCAGTCGGCGAGGCCGTACATCGAGTCGGCTCGGATGCTGCGCCTCGGCCCGCTCCGCATCATGTTCCGGCACATCCTGCCGAACGTCTCGCCGATCATCGTCACCAACGCCCTCGTCAACTTCGCGATCGCCATCGTGGCGCTCTCGTCGCTGTCGTTCCTCGGTGTCGGCGTGTCGCCCGGCGCCGCCGACTGGGGTCGGCAGCTCGACGATGGTCGCGGACTGCTGCCGATCAACCCCGCCGCCACGATCGCGCCCGCGATCGCGATCGTCGTCGTCGCCTGCGCGGCCAACCTGCTCGGCGATGCGCTTGCCGCCCGGGCCGAGCGCAAGGGAGGCGCCGAGTGAGTGCGCATCCGGTTCTTCTCGACGCACGCGGACTCAGCGTGCGAGGCCCGCGCGGCGTGATCGTCGAGCCGGTCGATCTGCAGGTTCGCGCGGGTCGCACCCTCGCGGTGGTCGGCGAGTCGGGGTCGGGGAAGTCTCTGACCGCGCGCGCCCTCACCGGGCTGCTCGACCCGGCCCTCTCGGCGTCCGGAACGGTGCTCTGGGGCGATCGGGAGTTCGACCTCGCGGGCGCGGTCCCGTGGGCGGGCCTCCGCGGCTCGGCGATCTCACTGCTGCTCCAGGACCCGTTCACCTCGCTCAGCCCGGTGCACCGCTGCGGCACCCAGATCGCCGACACCGTGCGCGCGCTCGCCCGTCGTCGCGGCACGCGGATGACGGGCGCGGCGATTCGCGCCATCGTCGAGGACCGACTGCGGGAGGTGGGGCTGGACCCGGCCGTCGCGCGACGCTACCCGCATGAGCTGTCCGGCGGCATGCGGCAGCGGGTCGCGATCGCCGCAGCGATCGCCGGCGACCCGGATGTGCTCATCGCGGACGAGCCGACGACGGCGCTCGACGCCTCCACCCAGGGCGAGGTCCTCGCCGTGCTCGCCGAGCTGCAGGAGCGGCGCGGGCTCGGCTTGATCCTGATCTCGCACGACCTCGGCGTGGTGCGCGGCTGCGCCGACGAGGTCGTCGTGCTCTACGCCGGCACGGTCGCGGAGCGCGGACCGGCGGGGGTCGTGCTGGATGCGCCCGTGCACCCGTACACGGCGCGACTGCTCGCCGCCGACCCGCCGCTGGATCACCGCCTGGCAAAGCTGGAAGGCATCCCCGGGTCGGTGCCCGCGCCCGGACAGCGCCCCGACGGCTGCGCGTTCGCCCCGCGCTGTCTGCTGGCGACCGAGCGGTGCCGCACCGAGGCGCCGGCGCTCGAGGCGGTGCCCCGCGGGGGTGTCGTCGCGTGCCACCACAGCCGCACCCCGCTCGTGATCGAGGAGCGGGGACGTGCCGCCGAGACGGTCGCGCCCGCCGCGCCAGGCGCGCTGCTGACGGTGCGCGGGCTGCGAGCCCAGCACGGCGCGACCGAGATCCTGCACGGCGTCGATCTCGATGTGGCCCCGCGCGAGATCGTCGGCGTCGTCGGCGAATCGGGCTCCGGCAAGACCACGCTGGCGCGTTGCGTGGCCGGCCTGCACGCGCCGTCGGCGGGGGAGGTCAGCCTCGACGGAAACGCGCTCGCGCGCCGTCTCGCCGACCGCGACCCGCGTGACGTGCAGATCGTGTTCCAGGACCCGTACTCGGCGCTCAACCCGCGCCTCACCATCGGCGATGCGCTGCGCGAGGCCCTCGCCGTCGGCGATCGCCCGGCGAGCGACGTCGCCGAGCTGCTCGAGAGCGTCGGGCTCCCGGCGCGCTACGCCGCTCGACGTCCGCGTGACCTCTCCGGCGGCGAGCGTCAGCGCGTCGCGATCGCCCGAGCGCTCGCCCCGCGGCCGCGGTTGCTGATCTGCGACGAATCGGTGTCGGCGCTCGATGTGTCGGTGCAGGCGCAGATCCTGGCGCTGCTGCTGCGCCTCCGCGACGAGCTCGGCACTCCGGTGCTCGTCATCACTCACGATCTCGCGGTGGTGCGCCAGGTCTGCGACCGGGTGCTCGTGCTGCGCCGCGGTGAGATGGTGGAGTCCGGGACGGTGTCGCGCGTGTTCGATGCTCCCGAGCATCCGTACACCGCGTCGCTTCTCGCCGCCAGCGAGATCACGGCCGAACGGAAGGAGCCGACCCGCGCATGAGCGAGACGACGTCGCAGCCTCGCGTGCCGGCCATTGCCGAGCTCGCCCCCACGATCCCCGCGCTCGAGCAGTCGCCGGGGCTCGCGCTGCCGGATTCGGCGACGGAGGTGTGGGCACGCCCGACCGGGAGCGCGATCGTGCACCGGGCGCTGCTCGGGGAGGCCGCGGCCCCGCTCGCCGGGGCGCTGCTGCGACGCCGCCCGCAGACGGTCGGCTCGGTCATCACCGGCGCGTTCGGCGCCGCAGACGACCTGGCACTCGTGATCGCGGCGCTCGTCGCGCGCGAGAGCGAGGCCGGGCATCCGCTGCTCAAGTGGGAGGTGCGGCCGGGGCAGGACGTCGACCCCGCGGCGCACGGCTTCCGGGCGCTGCGCACGCCGCACCGCTCGGGCGACGGCACCGAACCCGGCATTCGCGGCTGGGTTCGCGACCTCGTCGACTGGCCGCGCGGCGAGGTGGCCTACTACCGCCAGACCACCGACTTCACCTGCGGTGGCGTCTCGGCGCTGCTGGCGCTCGAGGCGGTGGGGGAGCGACTGCTCGGCGACGACGTCGACGCGAACCGGCTGACCGAGCTGCGCACCTGGAGGACCGCCACCAACGTGCCGGCCTGCGATCCGCTGGCCCTCGCGGTCACCGTCGATCGGCTGCGCGGCGACGCCCACCGGGTCGAGGTCTACCTCGACACCGACGAGCCCGTGCTGCTGGAGGATCTCGACGATCCGGCCGAGCTGTCCTTCCGCGCCGATCTGCAGCGCCTCGCCGCCCGGGAGCTCGCCGAGCGCGAGGTGGTCTGGCACCACGAGCGGCTCGGCATGGACCAGGTCGCCGCGGCCGTGGGGGCGGGTGCGGTCGCGATCCTCCTGATCGACCTCGAACCGCTCATCGACGACCCGACGCCGCACTGGGTGGTCGCCTCCGCCGTGCGCGACGGCGTGCTGCTGATCGACGACCCCTGGGTCGAGACCGAGATCGGCGAGAGCTGGGTGATGACCCACGAGCTGCCGATGACCGGGGATGCGCTCGACGGCGTGGTGCGCTGGGGTCGCGGCTACCGCGGCGTCATCCTGCTGCACCGCTGAGTGGGGCCGGGGATCTGGCTGGCTAGGCTGACACGGTGACCTCGACCACGCATCCCGATGCGGAGCCGTTCCGGCCTCTCGACTGGACCGGGCTCTACCCGCCTGCGTTCCCCGGCGGGTCGGTTCCCGCGCACGTGGCGATCGTGATGGACGGCAACGGGCGCTGGGCCAACCAGCGCGGCCTCACCCGCACGCAGGGGCACCAGGCGGGCGAGGCGGCGCTGCTCGATGTTGTCGCCGGGGCGATCCAGGCCGGGGTGAAGCACCTCAGTGTCTACGCGTTCTCGACCGAGAACTGGAAGCGCAGCCCCGACGAGGTGCGCTTCCTGATGGGATTCAACCGGGACGTGCTGCACCGGCGCCGCGACCAGCTGAACGACTGGGGCGTGCGGGTGCGCTGGGCGGGGCGGCGCCCGAAGCTGTGGCGCAGCGTGATCGACGAGCTGCAGTTCGCCGAGCGCCTCACCGCGGGCAATTCGACGCTCACCCTGACGATGTGCGTCAACTACGGCGGCCGCACCGAGCTCGCGGACGCCGTGCGCGAGATCGCGGCGGAGGCGGCGGCGGGGCGGCTGAATCCGGCTCGCATCAGCGAGAAGACGATCCAGAAGCACCTGTACGTGCCCGACCTGCCGGACGTCGACCTGTTCGTGCGCAGCTCGGGGGAGCAGCGCACCAGCAACTTCCAGCTCTGGCAGGCGGCCTACGCCGAGATGGTGTTCCTCGACACACTGTGGCCGGACTTCTCGCGCGAAGACCTGTGGCGCGCGATCGGGATGTACGTCGGACGAGACCGACGCTTCGGCGGCGCCATCGACGCCCCGAAGCCCCGCTGACCCGTCACGAGCCGCGATCGCGCCGCCGTGTCGCACGGGTTCGGGTCAGCCTGACCTGAAGTGCTAGAATCTGTTCGGGTTGAAATGACTCTTACACCGAGTCGCCCGGGAACGGCACGGAAGGAGTCACGATGGATGTCGATCGGCAGCTCTCGCTCGCGGTCTCGACCGTGATCTTCGCGCTGCGCCCGCATCCGATCTCCGGCCGCAGCGTCGTCAGCCTGCCGCTCGTGCGCCGCACGCGCGAGCCGTTCGCCGAGCGCTGGGCGCTGCCTGGCGGCTGGGCCGACCCGGCCGAGGGGCTCGAGCAGACCGCGGCACGCAACCTCGTCGAGACGACCGGGGTGCGCCCCGGGTACCTCGAGCAGCTCTACTGCTTCGGCGCCCCCGAGCGCTCGCCCAGCGGCCGCGTCGTCAGCGTCGTCTACTGGGCGCTCGTCGCCCCCGAGCAGACCGACGCCGACCGCGAGGCCGACAACGTGCGCTGGTTCGCGGCCGACGAGCTGCCCGAGCTCGCCTTCGACCACAACCTGATCGTCGAATACGCGCTCTGGCGCCTGCGCAACAAGCTCGAATACAGCCAGATCGCGCACGCGCTGCTCGGGGAGACCTTCACGCTCAGCGAGCTGCGCCAGGTGCACGAGGCGGTGCTCGACCGCGAACTCGACCCCGCCAACTTCCGGCGTCAGATGGAATCCTCCGGCGCCCTCGTCGCCACCGACGAGCGCGTCGTCGGCGGGCGCCATCGTCCGCCGCGCCTGTACCGCTACGACTCCGCGGCGGCGCTCGTCGACCACGGCCCCCTGACCGAGCACCACGGCCTCGCCCGCGCGGGCGCCCCGACCATCACCCCTGCAGGAGAGGACGCCGACCATGGCCTCCGTTGACACCACCATTCAGCTGATCCGCACCACGGGTCGCAACGCCGAAGGGCAGCCGCAAGAGGCCTGCAGTCCGGCGCTCGCGAAGAGCCCGTGGGATTTCGATCGGGAGCTGCAGTACGGCCCCGGCTCGTCCATGGGCGACGTGATCCCGACCGGCTCACCGCGCCAGGGTGCGATCCCGCGGGAGTACCAGGACGCCACCCCCGAGGAGCTGGATGCGCGCATCCGCGCCGCCAAGGCGGCGCTTGGCGACCGCGTCGTCGTGCTCGGCCACTTCTACCAGCGCGACGAGGTCGTCGAGCACGCCGACTTCCTCGGCGACAGCTTCCAGCTGGCCAACGCCGCCCAGACGGTGCCGAACGCCGAGGCGATCATCTTCTGCGGCGTGCACTTCATGGCCGAGACCGCCGACATCCTCGCTCGCGACGACCAGGCGGTCATCCTGCCGAATCTCGCCGCCGGCTGCTCGATGGCCGACATGGCCGACGAGGACTCCGTCGAGGAGGCCTGGGCCGAGCTCGAAGCGATCTACGGCACCGAGCCGGACGCCGACGGCAAGGCGCCGATCATCCCCGTCACCTACATGAACTCCTCCGCCGCGCTCAAGGCGTTCTGCGGTCGCCACGGCGGCATCGTCTGCACCAGTTCGAACGCCGAGACGGTGCTCGAGTGGGCGTTCGAGCGCGGGCAGCGCGTGCTGTTCTTCCCCGACCAGCACCTGGGACGCAACACTGCCAAGAAGATGGGAGTGCCCCTCGAGCGCATGCCGATGTGGAACCCGCGGAAGCCGATGGGTGGCAACACCGCCGACGAGCTGCTCGATGCTCGGGTGGTGCTCTGGCACGGTTTCTGCAGCGTGCACAAGCGCTTCAGCGTCGCGCAGATCGAGCAGGCTCGAGCCGAGCACCCGGGCGTGCAGGTGATCGTGCACCCGGAGTGCCCGATGCCCGTCGTCGACGCTGCCGACTCGGCCGGATCGACCGACTTCATCCGCAAGGCGATCGCCGCCGCCACCGAGCCCACCACGTTCGCGGTCGGCACCGAGATCAACATGGTCAACCGCCTGGCTGCCGAGTTCCCGCAGCACGAGATCTTCTGCCTCGACCCCGTGGTGTGCCCGTGCTCGACGATGTACCGCATCCACCCCGGCTACCTGGCCTGGGTGCTCGAGGCGCTCGTGCGCGGTGAGGTGCTGAACCAGATCCGCGTTGCCGACGACGTTGCGGCGGATGCCCGCGTCGCACTTGAGCGCATGCTCGCCGCCCTGCCCAAGGACGCGGCCCCCACTATGAAGGACTGAGGATGCGCGTCGTCGTCGTCGGGACCGGGATCGCCGGCCTCATCACCGCCTACCGCGCGAGCGCGAACCACGACGTGGTGCTCGTGACGAAGGCAGAGTTGGCCGAGAGTAACACCAAGTACGCGCAGGGCGGGATCGCCGCGGCGATGTTCCCGGACGACAGCGTCGACTCGCACGTCGAGGACACCCTCGTCGCCGGGGCGGGCCTGTGCGACCGGAACGCCGTCGAGGTGCTCTGCGGCGAGGGCCCGCAGCGGGTGCGCGACCTGATCGCGCTCGGCGTCGAGTTCGACCGCGCGAGCGAGGAGCCGGATGCGGAACTCGCGCGCGGCCACGAGGCGGCGCACTCGCACCGCCGCGTGCTGCACGCCGGCGGCGATGCCACCGGGCTCGCGATCGAGGTGGCACTGCTGCGCGCGGTCAAGCGTCTCGCGGTGGAAGTGCACGAGCACACCTTCCTGCGCGACCTGATCGTCGACACCGATGAGACGGGCGCCCGCCGCGTCGTGGGCGTCGAGGCCATCGACCCCGACGGGCGCGAGATGACCATCGCCGCCGACGCCGTGGTGCTCGCCAGCGGCGGCGCCGGACAGCTCTACCGCCACACCACCAACCCCGAGGTCACGACCGGCGACGGGGTGGCGATCGCCTACCGCGCCGGGGCCGCGGTGCAGGATCTGGAGTTCTTCCAGTTCCACCCGACCTCGCTCGCCGTGCCCGGCAACCCGCTCGTCTCCGAGGCGGTGCGCGGCGAGGGCGCGATCCTCGTCGACGAGAACGGGCACCGCTTCATGTTCGACGTGCACCCCGACGGCGAACTCGCCCCGCGCGATGTCGTGGCCCGTGGGATCGCTGCCGCCATGGCGGCGCAGGGCGGCCGGCCGGTGCTCCTTGACGCCACCGCCCTTGGCGGCGAGTTCCTCGCCGAGCGCTTCCCCGGCATCACGCGCGTCGTCACCGAGCACGGCTTCGACTGGGGGAGGGAGCCGATTCCGGTGACGCCCGCCGCGCACTACTGGATGGGCGGGGTGCGCACCGACACCTCCGGCCGGTCGAGCCTCGCCGGACTGTACGCGGTCGGCGAGACCAGCTGCACGGGTGTGCACGGGGCCAACCGGCTCGCCTCCAACTCGCTGCTGGAATCGCTCGTCTTCGCCTGGCGGGCCGCGGATGCGCTGGACCTGCCGCCGCATCCGCTCGCCCTGGACCCGGCCGCCGTCGCCCCGGCCGCCGCGACCCCACCTCCCGCCGGCGTCGACGAAATGCAGGAGAAAGCGGCGGATGCCGACCTCGCCTCCCAGCAAACAGGCGGCGAGGTCTTCGCGCGTCCTGCATTTCGTGAGCTGATGTGGGAGCGGGTGGGGCTCGAGCGCGACGCCGAAGGGCTGCGCGCCGCCGCCGCGCGTCTCGCGGGAATGCGCGTCGTCGGCGACACGATCGACGATCACGAAGACCGCAACCTGCTCGAGCTGGGCCGCCTCATGGTGGCGGCGGCGCTGCGCCGCGAGGAGTCGCGCGGCGCGCACGCCCGTCGCGACTTCCCCGAGACCGAGGAGGCGTTCGCGCGTTCATTCCTGTGGGTGCATGAGTCGGCTCGCGCCACCGACCGGGTCGTGGCGGAGGTGCTGGCATGAGCGGAGCGATGACCCCCGAGTACCTCGACGACCTGATCCGTCGAGCACTGGCTGAGGACGCCCCGTGGGGCGACGTCACCAGTGAGGTGTTCGTTCCCGCCGACGCGAGGGCCACCGCCACGCTCTCCTCGCGCGAACCGGGGGTGCTCAGCGGCCTGACGGTGTTCGCGCGCGTGTTCCAGATCGTTGATGCCTCGATCGGGATCGATCTGCTCGCCCGCGACGGCGACGCGGTCGAGCCGGGCGCGATCCTGGCGCGGGTGACCGGACCCGCGCGCGCGATCCTGCGCGCCGAGCGCATCGCCCTGAACCTTTCGCAGCGCATGTCGGGCATCGCCACGGCGACGCGGCGCTACGTCGACGCGGTCGCGGGCACGAGCTCCCGGATCGTCGACACCCGCAAGACGACGCCGGGCCTGCGCGCGCTCGAACGCCAGGCGGTGCGCGACGGCGGCGGGCACAACCACCGCTTCTCGCTCTCCGACGCCGTGATGGCCAAGGACAACCACCTCGCCGTGCTCGCTGCTCAGGGGATCGGCACCGGCGATGCGATCCGCGCCGCGCGCGCGAAGCTCGGCCACACCGTCCACCTGGAGGTCGAGGTCGACCGGGTCGACCAGATCGAGGAGGTGGTATCGGCCGGCGTCGACACGATCATGCTCGACAACTTCACGCTCAATGAGCTCCGCGAGGGCGTCGCCCTGGTCGCGGGCCGCGCCGTCGTCGAGGCGAGCGGCGGCGTGACGCTCGACACGGTCGCCGACATCGCCGCGACCGGCGTCGACGTCATCTCGGTGGGCGCTCTCACGCACAGCGTGCGCGCGCTCGATCTCGGGCTCGACGTCGAGGTGCAGCTGCCCTCATGAGCTATCTCGACCAGGCGGCGACTCGCCCCATGCGCCGCGAGGTGCTCGAGGCGATGTGGCCGTTCCTGGCGGGCGAGTACGAGGGCGAGTTCGGGAATCCGTCGAGTCGCCACGACGTCGGCGATCGCGCCGCGCGCGCACTGGCCGATGCCCGTGCCCGGATCGCGGGGCACTTGGGCTGCCGCCCCGCGGAGGTGATCCTGACCTCCGGCGGTACCGAGGCCGACAATCTCGCGCTGAAAGGCATCGCGCTGGCGAACCCGCGCGGCCGCCACCTGGTCACGTCCGCGATCGAGCACGAGGCGGTGCTCGAGAGCGCCGACTACCTGCGTCGCCTGCACGGCGTCGAGGTCACGTTCGTCGACCTCACGCCCGAGGGGCTCGTCACCCCGGCGGCGCTTGCGGCGGCCCTGCGAGACGAGACCACGCTGGTCAGCATCCACCACGGCAACAACGAGATCGGATGCGTGCAGCCGATCCGCGAACTCGCCGCCGTGGCGCGGGAGGCCGGCATCCCGTTCCACACGGATGCCGTGCAGTCGGCTGGCTGGCTCGACGTCGGTCTGGTGGCCCTCGGCGTCGATGCCGTCAGCGTCGCCGGTCACAAGCTCGGCGCGCCGAAGGGCGTCGGCGCGCTCGCGGTGCGCCGCGGCGTGGCGCTGGAGCCGCTCATCCACGGCGGCGGGCAGGAGCGCGGGCGCCGCTCGGGCACCGAGAACGTCGCGGGTGCGGTGGGCCTGGCGACGGCGCTCGACCTGGCGGCCGCGGCGCGCGGCGCGGCCTCCGAGACGGCCGCCGCGCGCGATGCGCTGATCGAGGGTGTGCTGGCGGCGGTGCCGGGGGCACTGCTCACCGGGCCGCGCGAGCCGCGGCTGCCGGGGCACGCCTCCTTCTGCTTCCCGGGCACGAGCGGCGAGGCGGTGCTGCTCGAGTTGGAGCGGCGCGGAGTCGTGTGCTCCAGCGGCTCGGCCTGCGCGGCGGGCAGCGACGAGCCCTCGCACGTGCTCACTGCGGTCGGCATCGCGCCCGAGGTGGCGCAGACCGCGGTGCGGTTCACGTTCGGGGCGGAGTTCACGCCGGCTGATGCCGAGAGCGTGGTCGCCCGGGTCGCGGAGTCGGTCGCGGCGGTCGGCGGACTCAGCGCATCCTGAGCCGCGGTTGACGCCGACTCGAACATATGTTCGAATGAGGCATGCGGTGGAGCGGGCAGCGGTTGAGCGCGGAGAACGTCGAAGCGCTGCCCGGCCTCGCGCGCCTCAACAACCTGGTGCGCAGCGTGCAGACGCCCGAGTTCGCCGGCGTCACCTTCCACGAGGTGCTCGCGAAATCGGCGCTCAACAAGGTGCCCGGCGGCGGGGGAGCGCTGCCCTTCTCCTGGACGATCAACCCTTACCGCGGCTGTCAGCACGCTTGCACCTACTGCTTCGCGAGGCCCACTCACGAGTACCTCGACCTCGATGCAGGCCGTGATTTCGACAGTCAGATCATCGTCAAGACCAACGTCGCCGAGGTGCTCGAGCGCGAGCTCGCCCGCCCGAGCTGGCAGCACCATCCGGTCGCGCTCGGCACCAACACCGACCCGTATCAGCGCGCCGAGGGCCGCTACCGGCTGATCCCGGGCATCATCGCGGCGCTGGCGGCCTCGGGCACCCCGCTCAGCATCCTCACGAAGGGCACCCTGCTGCGGCGCGATCTGCCGCTGCTGGCCGAAGCCCGCGGGCACGTGCCCGTCGACCTCGCGTTGTCGATCGCGATCTTCGACCCCGATCTGCAGCGCTCCGTCGAACCCGGAACCGCGACCGCCGCGGCACGGCTGCAGACCGTGCGGGCGGTGCGCGAGGCGGGCTTCGACTGCGCGGTGCTGCTGATGCCGGTGCTGCCATTCCTCACCGACACCCGCGAGCACCTCGACCGCGCCTTCCGGATGCTCGCCGAGGCGGGCGCGACGAGCGTCGCCTACTCCGCCCTGCACCTGAAGCCCGGGGTGAAGGAGTGGTACCTGGCCTGGATCGAGCGGGCGCATCCGGAGCACCTGGAGCGCACCCGCGCCCTCTATGCGGGCGGCGTGTACGCGCCGAAGGAGTACCGGCGCTGGCTCGCCGAGCGCATCCGGCCGTTCATGCGCCAGTACGGATTCGAGCGCACCCGGCTCGCGCCCGGAACCGGCGTGCCGGCGTCGTCCGCGCATCCGGAGGCGGCGCATCGCGGTTCGCGCCTGCTGGCGACGGAGCTGTCGCCGCGCGCCGCCGCAGCGCTGCAGCCGTCGCTGTTCTGAGACGGCCAGATCGCACGGTGTGGCTCTTGCCGTGACGACGGACGGGCGCAATGCTCGGATCATGACATCTGAGGCTCTCGCCGCGGCGATCGACCAGTTCGGAGATCCGCGGGGGTACCTCGCGGTGGCCTCGATCGGGCTGCCGCCGCAGCGCTCGGTCGACGCCATGATGGCCGATCTCGAGGCGTGGGCGGCGGCCGATCGCGACCCGCAGGGCTACGACCCGGTCATCGAGCGGACGCGCGCCTCCTACGCGCGCCTCGTGCGAGTGAGCGTCGACCAGGTGGCCATCGGGGGTGCCGTCTCGGTCATGAGCTCGCTCGTCGCCGAGGCGGTGCCGCCGGGAGCTGAGGTGCTCGTCGCCGACAACGATTTCTCGTCGGTGCACTTCCCGTTCCTGCAGCGGCAGGGGGAGGGCGGCATCCGCGTTCGCGTGGTCGCCCTCGATGCCCTCGCTGACGAGATCCGGGATGACACTCATCTGGTGGCGTTCTCGCTCGTGCAGTCGGCGACCGGGCAGGTGGCCGACGTCGGCGCGATCCGCGAGGCGGCCGCGCGGGTCGGCGCGCTCACGTACTGCGACGTGACCCAGGCCGCGGGCGTCTACCCGGTCGATGCATCGCTGTTCGACATCACCTCGTGTCATGCCTACAAGTGGCTGTGCTCGCCGCGCGGTGTCGGATTCCTGACCGTCAGCGAGCGCGGGTCGCGGGCGCTGCGACCGCTGCAGGCCGGCTGGTACGCCGGCGACGACGTCTGGAAGAGCACCTACGGGCCGGAGATGCATCTGGCGACCAACGCCCGGCGCTTCGACGTCTCGCCCGCGTGGCAGGCGTGGGTCGGCGCCGAGCACGCCATCGAGCTGTTCGCCGGGCTCGACATGCGCGAGGTGTGGGAGCGGACCAGCGGACTCGGCGACGCGCTCTGCGAGGCGCTCGGCATCCCGCTTCAGCATCAGCCGATCGTCACCTGGCCCGACACCAGCGGGCAGGACCTGCGCACTCTGATCGCCGCCGGAGTTCGCGTCTCCGGTCGCGCGGGGCGGCTGCGGGCGTCGTTCCACCTCTGGAACGACGAGTCCGACGTTCAGGCGGTCACCCAGGCACTCTGGGGGTCGTGACCGCCGGTAGGCTGGCGTGAAGCGTCCGGCGTTCGCCGTCGACGCATCCCGCGCATCATCGACCGCGCAGCCAGCGCGGCTGACCTCTGGAGTTTCTTCGTGGCAACGCCCAACCCGCTCGATTCGATCATCTCCCTCGCCAAGCGCCGAGGCTTCGTCTATCAGGCGGGTGAGATCTACGGCGGGTCCCGCTCCGCCTGGGACTACGGCCCGCTCGGCACCGCGCTGAAGGAGAACATCAAGCGCGAGTGGTGGAAGTTCATGGTGCAGACGCGCGATGACATCGTCGGCATCGACTCCTCGGTGATCCTTCCGAAGAAGGTCTGGGAGGCCTCCGGTCACGTCGAGGTCTTCAGCGACCCGCTCGTCGAGTGCCAGAGCTGTCACAAGCGCTACCGCGAAGACCACCTGCTCGAGGAGTTCGAGGAGAAGAAGGGCCGCGCGCCCGAGAACGGCCTCGCCGACATCGCCTGCGCCAACTGCGGCACCCGCGGCCAGTGGACCGAGCCGCGCGCCTTCAGCGGACTGCTGAAGACCTTCCTGGGCCCGGTGGATGACGAGGCCGGCATGCACTACCTGCGGCCCGAGACGGCGCAGGGCATCTTCGTCAACTTCGCCAACGTCATGTCGAGTGCGCGCATGAAGCCGCCGTTCGGCATCGCTCAGGTCGGCAAGAGCTTCCGCAACGAGATCACGCCCGGAAACTTCATCTTCCGCACCCGCGAGTTCGAGCAGATGGAGATGGAGTTCTTCGTCGAGCCCGGAACCGACGAAGAATGGCACCAGTACTGGATCGACGCGTGCATGAAGTGGTACCGCGACCTCGGCATCCAGGAGGAGAACCTGCGGTTCTTCGAGCACCCGCAGGAGAAGCTCAGCCACTACTCGAAGCGCACCGTCGACGTCGAGTATCGCTTCCGCTTTGCCGGCTCCGAGTGGGGCGAGCTGATGGGTGTCGCCAACCGCACCGACTTCGACCTCAAGACGCACTCCGAGCACTCGGGCGTCGACCTGTCGTACTTCGACCAGACCAAGAACGAGCGCTGGATCCCGTACGTGATCGAGCCGGCGTTCGGCCTGACTCGCGCGCTGATGGCGTTCCTGGTGGACGCCTACAGCGAGGACGAGGCGCCCAACACCAAGGGCGGCGTCGACAAGCGCACCGTGCTGCGTCTCGACCGCCGGCTCGCCCCGGTCAAGGCGGCGGTGCTGCCGCTGTCGCGCAACGAGAAGCTCTCGCCGGTGGCGAAGGAGCTCGCCGACCGGCTGCGCCAGCACTGGATGATCGAGTTCGATGACGCGGGCGCGATCGGGCGCCGCTACCGTCGCCAGGACGAGATCGGCACCCCGTTCTGCGTCACCGTCGACTTCGACACTCTCGACGACAACGCGGTGACCGTGCGCGAGCGCGACACGATGAGCCAGGAGCGCATCCCGCTCGAGGGCCTCGAGCGCTACCTCGCCGGCCACCTCCTCGGCGCCTGACCCCCGCTCGGCGGGAATATGCGCGGGTGGAGGGCGTTGGAGTTGAGGTGAGCAACTCCATCAAGGTCGACATCTGGTCGGACGTGCAGTGCCCCTGGTGCTACATCGGCAAGCGGAAGTTCGAGGCTGCGGCAGCGGCCTTCGATGGCGAGGTCGAGGTCGAGTACCACTCGTTCGAGCTCGCGCCCGACACACCGGTCGACTACGACGGGACCCCCGCCCAGTACCTCGCCGAGCGCAAGGGCCTGCCGATGCCGCAGGTCGAGCAGATGATCCAGCGCGTCACCGACATCGCCGCGAGCGTCGGGCTCGAGTACCACTACGAGCACGTGCACCAGACCAACACCATCAAGGCGCACGAGCTGCTGCACCTCGCCAAGGAGCACGGCCGCCAGGCCGAGATGAAGGAAGCGCTGCTGAAGGCATACTTCGTCGACGGCGGACATGTCGGGCGCATCCCGGACCTCGCCGACCTCGCGGCGGACCTCGGTTTCGACCGCGATCAGGTCGTCGACGCGCTCGAAAGCGAGCGCTACCTGCCGGCGGTGAAGGCGGATGTGGCCCAGGCTGCCGCCTACGGGATCTCGGGAGTGCCCTTCTTCGTGTTCGAAGAGCGCTACGGTGTGTCCGGGGCACAAGACACCACCGTGTTTGCCGACGTGCTTCGCCAGCTCAGCGCCGAGAAGGAGACCGCAGCATGACTCAGCCCACGACCCCGAGCCCGCTTGAGATGGTGGGAGCCCCGGATGCGGCGGCCTGCGAGGGCGATGTGTGCGTCGTCAACGCGCATCCCGAGCACGCGCTCGTGACGCGCGCACTCGACGCCGACGCGGTCTGAACGCCGAACCCGCCTACTCGCGCGCCGCGATCGGCTCGGTGATATCGGCGACGGTTGCCTCGAAGGAGCGGATCACCGCATCCGCCTGTGCGAACAGGCTGAGCCCGTGCTGCCCGGCCCCCATCGACACGCGACGCCCGGCCATGCTCCGGTCAGCGAAGACGGGCCAGGCCGTCGTTGAGCCGAACGGCGTGATGGTGCCGCGCTCGTAGCCGGTCGCGGCGAGGGCGACCTCCGCATCCGGCAGCTTCAGCCGGTTGACGCCGACCAGCGCCCGCAGCTTGGGCCAGGAGATCTGCCGGTCGCCGGGCACGAGCGCGAACAGGAACGTGCCGTCGCTGCGCTTGACGACGAGGGTCTTCACGATCTCGGCCGGGGTGATGCCGAGAATCTCGGCCGCCTCCTCGAGCGAGCGGGCGGGGGCGCGCTCGATGATCTCGATCTCGACTCCGCGCGCGGCGGCATCGGCTTCGACGCGTTGACGTCCGTTCGTCACCTGGTCAGGACCTTTCTGGGAGAATCGGGACGATGTCCATTCTCACCGTCACTGACCGCAACGCCGAGAGCCCGGCGTCGATTCCCGAGGCGCGCCCCGCGGCGCTCCGCATCGGGCCGATCGAGCTCGACGTTCCGGTCGTGCTCGCGCCGATGGCCGGCATCACGAACACGGCGTTCCGGCGGCTGTGCCGCGAGTACGGGGCGGGTCTCTACGTCTCGGAGATGATCACCAGTCGCGCGCTCGTGGAGCGCACACCCGCGAGCCTGCGGCTGATCCAGCATCACGAGTCGGAGACGCCCCGGTCGATCCAGCTCTACGGCGTCGACCCGAAGACGGTCGCCGAGGCGGTCACCTTCCTGGTGGCCGAGGATCGCGCCGACCACATCGACCTCAACTTCGGCTGCCCGGTGCCGAAGGTCACCCGCAAGGGCGGGGGTTCGGCGCTGCCGTGGAAGCTGGGCCTGTTCCGCGAGATCGTCGAGGGCGCGGTGAAGGCCGCCGGCGACATCCCGCTCACCGTGAAGATGCGCAAGGGCATCGACGCGGAGCACCTGACCTACCTGGAGGCGGCGAAGGCCGCCGAGGGCGCCGGGGTCGCCTCGATCGCGCTGCACGCCCGCACGGCGGCCGAGTTCTACTCGGGTCACGCCGACTGGTCGGCGATCGCGAAGCTGAAGGAGACGATCCACAGCGTTCCGGTGCTCGGCAACGGCGACATCTGGAGCGCCGAGGATGCCCTGCGCATGGTTGCCGAGACCGGCTGCGATGGCGTCGTGGTCGGTCGCGGATGCCTGGGGCGTCCCTGGCTCTTCGGCGACCTTGCGGCCGCGTTCCAGGGCGGCCATCTCAAGGCGGAGCCGACGCTCGGCGAGGTGGCGACGGCGTTCCAGCGTCACGCCGAGCTGCTCGTCGAGTTCTTCGACGACGAGGGTCGCGCCTGCCGCGACATCCGCAAGCACGTGGCCTGGTACTTCAAGGGCTACTCGGTCGGCGGTGAGCTCCGCGCCGCGCTCGCACGCTCCTCGAGCCTGGACGAGATCGCCGAACTGCTCGCGCAGCTCGACCCGGCTCAGCCCTACCCGGGCGCCGAGGCGGAGGGTCAGCGCGGGCGCGCCGGCACACCGAAGGTGCCGACGCTGCCGTACGGCTGGCTGGACAGCCGCGAGCTCGAGGGCGCGCAGCGCAGCGAGCTGACCGAGGGCGAAGGCGACACGAGCGGTGGCTGAGGCGCAGCCGCCGGTCGGCTACTCGGAGCACGACATCGAGCGCTGGCTTCCCGAAGACCACCACACCACCCCGCGCACCGATTTCGCCCGCGACCGCGCGCGCATCCTGCACTCCAGCGCGCTGCGCCGGCTGGCGGTGAAGACGCAGGTGCTCAGCCCGACGGCGGGGCTCGACTTCGCCCGCAACCGTCTGACGCATTCGCTCGAGGTGGCGCAGATCGGCCGCGAACTGGCGCTGCGGCTGCGGCTCGACCCGGATGTGGTCGACGCGGCGTGCCTGGCCCACGACCTGGGTCATCCGCCGTTCGGGCACAACGGCGAGAAGGCGCTCAACGACTGGGCGGCGCCCTACGGAGGCTTCGAGGGCAACGCGCAGACGCTGCGGCTGCTGAGCCGTCTCGAGCCGAAGGTGTTCGGCCCCGATGGGCGCAGCTACGGTCTCAACCTGACGCGTGCGAGCCTCGACGCGAGCTGCAAGTACCCGTGGCCGCAGGCGCAGGGGATCCCCGACCCGAGCGGCCGCAGCAAGTTCGGCTTCTACGCCGATGATGAGCCCGTCTTCGAGTGGCTGCGCGCCGGGGCCCCCGACCGCGTGCGATGCATCGAGGCGCAGGTGATGGATCTCTCCGACGACATCGCGTACTCGGTGCATGACTTCGAGGACGCGATCGTCAACGGCTACCTCGACGTGCCCGCGCTGAGCGCGCGGGTGGACCACGAGGCGCTCGTCGATGCGATGTTCGTGTGGATCGGCGGCGAGATCTCGCGCGACGAGCTGCTCGCCGCGTTCGACCGCCTCGACGGCCTGCCGTGGTGGATCGACTCCTGGGACGGCTCACGGCGCGATCTGGCGAAGCTGAAGAACCTCACCAGTCAGCTCATCGGGCGGTTCTCGCACGCCGCGATCCATGCGACGCGTGCCGCGCATCCGCAGGTGGCGCTGGCGCGCTTCGGCGGCGACGTGCGCGTGCCGCGGGAGACGCAGGCGGAGATCGCCGTGCTGAAGGGGATCGTCGCCGCGAACGTGATGTCGACGAACTCGCGGCAGCCCTACTACGAGCGACAGCGTGAGATCCTCACCGAGCTGGCGGATGCGCTGTGGAAGCGTCCCGAGCACCTCGACACGGGCTTCGCGGCCGACTGGGCCGCGGCGGCCGATGACACCGCGCGGCGCCGGGTGATCGTCGACCAGGTGGCCTCGCTCACCGACGTCTCCGCGAATCAGCAGCACGAGCGCCTGCGGTAGACCGCGGCGCGCACGCCGCGCGCCGTAGAATCAGCCCCATGCCCGGGCTCATTCGTCGAAACGACATCGACGAAGTGCGCAGCCGCATCAACATCGCCGACATCGTCGGCGACTTCGTCACCCTGAAAGGCGGCGGCATCGACTCGATGAAGGGCCTGTGCCCGTTCCACGAGGAGCGCAGCCCCAGCTTCCACGTGCGACCGAGCGTCGGCCGCTATCACTGCTTCGGATGCGGCGAGGACGGCGACGTCTTCAGCTTCCTGCAGAAGATGGATCACGTCACCTTCACCGAGGCGGTCGAGCGGATGGCAGCCCGCCTCGGCTACGAACTGCATTACGAGGGCGGCGGGGCGGCCCCCGATCACGGCAACCGCGCCCGGCTGATCGCCGCGAACGCCGCGGCGGAGGAGTTCTTCCGCGAGCAGCTGCGCACGCCCGCCGCGCAGGTGGGGCGCGACTTTCTCGGCTCGCGCGGCTTCGATGCCGCCGCCGCCGAGCGCTTCGGCGTCGGCTTCGCGCCGAAGTCGTTCTCGGCGCTCGGCGACCACCTGAAGGGCCGCGGCTTCACGCAGGACGAGCTCACCGCATCCGGACTGCTCAGCACGGGGGAGCGCGGCAACGTCTACGACCGCTTCCGCGGAAGGCTGGTGTGGCCGATCCGCGACGTGACGGGCGCCACCGTCGGCTTCGGCGCCCGCAAGCTGCTCGACGACGACCAGGGCCCGAAGTACCTGAACACGCCGGAGACGCCGATCTACCACAAGAGCCAGGTGCTCTACGGGCTCGATCTGGCACGCCGGGACATCGCCAAGGGCAAGCAGGTCGTGGTGGTGGAGGGCTACACCGACGTGATGGCCTGCCATCTCGCGGGCGTGACGACGGCCATCGCGACCTGTGGAACCGCGTTCGGCGTCGACCACATCAAGGTGCTCCGTCGAGTGCTCGGCGATGTCGACAACAGCAACACGCAGGGCACCGGTCAGGTGATCTTCACCTTCGATCCGGACGAGGCGGGTCAGAAGGCGGCGAGCCGCGCTTTCGCGGAGGAGCAGCGCTTCGCGGCGCAGACCTTCGTCGCGGTCGCCCCGGACGGCCTGGACCCGTGCGATCTGCGCCTGCACCGCGGCGACGACGCCGTGCAGTCGCTCATCGCGACGCGGAAGCCGATGTTCGAGTTCATGATCCGCCGCCAGCTCGCAGGGCACGACCTGGAGACAGTGGAGGGCCGCGTTGCGGCGCTGCGGGCGGCCGCGCCGGTGGTCGCGGGCATCCGCGACAGCGCGATGAGCGTCGGCTACGTGCGCAGCCTGGCGGGCTGGCTGGGTCTGGACCCGCGAGAGGTGAGCCGTGCGGTCTCGTCGAGCCGCGGCACCTCGAGCCGCGCCCCGGAGCGCTCCGCGCCGCCGCGCGCCGGGGCGGAGGAGCCGGCCGAGCCAGCGGCTCCCGAGTTCCGGCTGATGGACCTGCCGACCGACCCGCTGACGCGGGGCGAGCGGGATGCGCTGATGGCGATCCTGCAGCACCCCGAGCATGTCGGCCGCGAGCTTCTGGAGCGCGTCACCCAGGTCAAGGTCGGCAACGCCGCGCTCGGCGTGGTGCGCGACGCCGTCGCGGCCGCTCTCGCCGAGGTCCAGGGGGATCCGGACTCCGAGGACCGCTGGGTCGCGAGCGTCGCGGAGCAGGCTCCCGCGGGCTTCACGAGCCTCGTCTCGCAGCTGGCGATCGCGCCGATTCCGCAGCGTCCGGACCAGATCGGGGCGTACTGCCGCGACGTGGTCACCTCGCTCATCGACCGTGACCTGCTGCGATTGAAGGCGGAGGTGCTGGGCGCCATGCAGCGGGCGCAGTCGGACGGCGATCAGGAGCGGTGGTCGATTCTGGCGCGCGAGTCGGCGGCGCTCGAGACGGAACGTCGGCGCCTGCGCGAAAGCTGAGATCAGTTCAGCGCGCGCGGCTCAGGCTCGGTGTGTTATCAAGAGAGGTGCTCTCGACGCGGTGACACCGGTCCGAGCCCGACACCCCACTTGAAAGGCCGCGCGTGAATCACCTGTTCGCTCTCCGACGGAGAGGTTCTGCGGCCGTTGCCGCGGCATCCGTCGTCCTGCTGCTGTCCGGCTGCGCCGGTGCGGGCGCGCCGCGTCCGATCGTCGTGGGAACCACCTCCGACATCGTCTCTTTGGACCCGGCCTCGACGAGCGACGCCACCACCACCGCGTTCCTGCACCAGCTGTATCCGAGGCTGGTGGAGCTCGACGCCGCCACCGGTGAGATCGATCTCTCGCTCGCCGAGAGCGCCGACTTCACCTCCGACACCGAGTACACGGTGACGCTGCCGACGGGGCTGGAGTTCCCGAACGGCGACGACCTCACGGCCTCCGATGTCGTCTTCAGCTTCGAGCGCCAGCTCGCGATCGGTGAGACGACGGGCCCCGTGGCGTTGCTGCGCGGCCTGCAGTCGGTGGCCGCGCTGGACACCCACACGGTTGTCTTCACGTTGCGCGAAGCCGATGACGTGACCTTCCCCGCCGTGCTGGCGGGACCCGCAGGGGCCATCCTCGACGAGGAGATCTTCGCCGCCGACGCCATCACCGACGACGAGGTGATCGTCGCCGGCGGCGGGTTCGCGGGAGCGTGGAAGATCGCCGGCGTCGACGGCACGACGTACACGGTGATCGGCTCGGAGGACGATCTCGAGGATCCGACCGGCACCGTCATCACGATGGAGACGGAGCTTGACGCGGCGAGTCTCGCCGAGCGCATTGCCGCGGCCGAGGTGGATGTCGCCTTCGGCAGCTTCACCACGGAGGAGCGTTCGGAGCTGCTGTCGACCTCGGGTCTCACGACGCGCGTTCAGCCGACGAACACCTTGCAGATGCTTGCCTTCGACTTCAGCACCATGCCATTCGGCTCCAGCACCGAGGAGGCGAACTCGACGGCCGCCGTCGCGGTGCGCAAGGCCATGGCCGACCTCGCGGACCGCGTCTCGCTCGCGGAGATCGCTCCGGCGGAGTGGTCGCCCGACTACGGATTCCTTCCCGCCGCGCTGCGCACCGGGTCGCTCGAGGCCGGAACGGCTCCGGGGGAGCAGGGCGTGCTCGCCGGATATGGCGACGCCGAAGGCGGCGCAGACGTGGAGCGCGCCGCGGCCCGGTTGGCGGACGCCGACGTCGAGACGCCGGTTCCGCTCGTGATCAGCTACGTGGAGAGCGCGGACGACGTCTCCGGCGAGGCGATCCGCGCCGAACTCGAGACGCAGCTGGAGGAGGGCGGATTGTTCACCGTGACCTTCGACGAGGTGGAGGGTCCGCTCAGCCGCGCGACGCTGGGAGCCGAGCGCTACCCGATCTTCCTCTACACGACGACGCCCGCGGGGGTCGATGTCGATGACGCGCTCACCCGCCTCTACTCCTCCGATCTGGGGTTGCCGACCGGGATCGACGACGAGACGACCGATGAGCTGATCGCACAGCAGGGCACCACCGCGGATGTGTCGGATCGCGAGGAGGTGATCGCGACTCTCGAGGAGCGTCTCGCGTCGCGGCTTCCCACCTTGCCGCTGCTGTCAGGTCGACAGACGATCTACCTCGCGCCGGGCGTCACTCTCGCGACGATCGCCGAGTTGGGCGAAGGGTGGCTCGGCGGGCTCACCCGGCGGTGACGTGGCGTAAGTTGTGAGCGTGAGTCACTCCGCCGTCACCGTTCGCGCTGACGACCTGACGCTCGGCTACGGCGTCCGTGAGGTCGCTGTCGACGGGGTCAATTTCGAGCTGTTCGCGGGCGAGATCCTGGGCATCGTGGGGGAGGCGGGCTCGGGCAAGAGCACGCTCGCTCGCGCTGTCGCCGGTCAGACCCTGCTGGGCGAGACGCCGCCGCCGCGGATCCTCGGCGGCGGGCTGTCGGTGCTCGGCGCCGCGCTGCGTGATGCGTCCGCTCGCGTGCGCAACCAGCTGGCGTGGCGCGTCGGCTACCTTCCCCAAGACGGAGGCTCGACGCTGGAGCCGCGGATGACGATCGGCGAGAACGTCGCGTCGCCCCTGTTCCAGCGCGACCGCCGTGCGAATCCGGACGAGGCGGGCCGCCGCGCGGCCGCGCTGATCGACTCCGTTCGGCTGCCGCTCTCGGTGATGGACAAGTTTCCGCACGAGCTGAGCCGCGGTCAGCGTCAGCGCATCGCTCTGGCGCGCGCCCTCGTCGTGGCGCCCGAGATTCTCGTCGCCGACGACCCCACGATGGGCGTCGACGTCCTGATGCGCGGCCGGATCCTCGACGTGATCAAGGTGATGCAGCAAGAGCACGGCTTCTCAGCGATCGTGGTCGGCCACGATCTGCGCGAGCTGCGCACCATCACCGACCGCATCGCGGTCATGCACGCGGGGCACTTCGTCGGCTACGGCAAGGTCGACGAGGTGCTGAGCGACCCGCTTCACCCGTACGTGCGCACTCTGGCGGCGTTGCAGCGATGACCGAGTTCCTGCTGGGCGCCTACGGCGCGGCGATGGGCGGCAGCGCCCGCGGCATCGGCCGTGGTCGTAGCGGCGCCGACGGGCGCTTCGAGTACCTCGGCCTCGTCGCCGAGGTGGAATCGCCGTCCTGGGTGACGGTCACTCCGCGTCGCGTCTTCGCCGCACTGGAGGCCGATTCGGCCATTGCCGCGTGGGAGCGGGCGGAGGACGGCTCGCTTCACGAACTCGCGATGCATGACAGCGGCGCGTCGGCGTCGCCGTGCCATCTCGCGGTTGCGGCCCGTCCGTCTGGAGGCGAGGCGCTCGTCGCCGCGCGCTACGGCGATGGCGTCGTGGCGGTGCACGGCGTCGGTGCGAGCGGGGGCGACGGTCTTGGGCCCGCCGAGCAGGAGCTCGACGCGATCGGCAGCGGTCCGTGGCCGGCGCAGGCATCGCCGCACGCCCACCACGTGCTGGTTCTCGACGACGGCCGAATCGCGACCGCTGACCTCGGCGCGGATCGCGTGCACCTGCACCGCTGGCGCGGAGCGCGGCTGGAACGCGTCGCGTCGGTCGCGCTGCCGGCGGGGACCGCGCCACGGGATCTTCTGCCGCTCTCCGGTGGCAACCTCGCGGTGCTGGGCGAGTGGGGCCTGACGCTGAGCCTGCTTCGACCTGTGGGGGACACGTTCGAGTTTGCGGGCTCGGCTTCGCTTCCCGGGGAGCGGGGGCTCAGTCAGGCCGCGGCCCTGGCGCTCTCGGCCGATGGCCGCTTCGTGATCGCGGGCGTCCGCGGCGCGAACCGGATCGCGGTGACCCGCTGGGACGGCGCGGAGCTCACCGCCGTCGGCGATATCGACTGCGGGGGCGACTGGCCCCGCCATCTCGTCCGCGACAGGGACTTCGTGCACGTGGCCAACCAGCGCTCCGACTCGGTGACCAGCTTCGCGCTCGACTCCGCGGGCGCGCTGACGCCCCTCGGCGAGCCGGTTTTCGCGCCCTCGCCGACCTGTCTTGCGGTGCTTTCGTGACGGGGGCCCGGGCGGACAGAATGGCCTCGCAGGTTTGCTAAGCTAGACCGGCTGTTCGCAGCAATCCTCGGTAGCTCAATTGGCAGAGCAATCGGCTGTTAACCGATAGGTTCTTGGTTCGAGTCCAAGCCGGGGAGCCACACCGGAATCGAGTCCCGATTCCCCGCGCTCTACTCCCTCGGGAGTAGTTGCCGCGCGCCCTCAGGTCTACACGCACCCGGGCATGCGCCCGTAGCATCGGGGGATGCCCGCCTCTTCGACGTCATCCGAGGCTGCTTCGGCGATGCTTCCGCCCTGGATGCACATGCCTCGGTGGGTGACGCTGTGGCTGCCGGTGGCGATCACCTTCATCGTGCAGGTGCCGATCGCGGTGATCCGCTTGCGCACGTCGTTGCTTCCCGGGAGCGCTGTGGGCGGGCTGTTCGAGGCTCGGCCCCGCGAGGCGATCATCTCGTTCGTGCTCGCCGTGCTGGCGCCGATCGTGCTCGCGGCGGCGCGCAGGTACCCCGGGCCGGTCGTGGCGATCATCTCGGCGGCCGCCTCGGCCGACCTGCTGTTCGGCCACAACGTGAGCCCGCCCTACGTCGCTCTCGCGTTCGCCCTGGTGGGGGCGATCGTGCGCGGAGCTCGCGTCTGGGCCTGGGTCTCGACCTCGATCGCCTGGGTCGTCGCTCTCACGATCGCCATGCTCCCGCCGTTCGGCGCGTGGACCCCCGGACGGGTCGCCGTCACGACGCTCGGCATCCTGCTGCTGCTGGGGATCGGCGAGGGGCTGCGCAGCCGGATGGAGCGGGCGCGCGAGTACGTGCGCGAGCAGCGCGAGCGCCAGCGCAACCAGGTCCAAGCCGAGCGGGTGCGCATCGCGCGGGAGCTGCACGATGTGCTCGCGCACTCGCTCAGCCAGATCAACGTTCAGGCGGGGGTCGGCCTGCACCTGATGGAGCGCCAACCCGAGAAGGCTGCGGATGCCCTGGCAAGCATCAAGGAGACCAGCAAGACCGCGCTCGACGAGGTGCGCGCCGTCCTCGGAGTGCTGCGCGCCGAGCGCGGGGCCGACCCGAGCGCGCCGCTCGTGCCCGAACCCGATCTCGACCGGCTCGACGGACTGATCGCCTCGGTCCGGGCCACCGGGCTGCGTGTGACGCTCGATGACCGGGTCGCGCACGACACGGTTCCGAAGCCCGTGCAGCTGGCGGTGTATCGCGTCGTGCAGGAGTCGCTCACCAATGTGCAGCGCCATGCGATCGGAGCCCGGACGGCGACGGTCACCCTCGTGCGTGCGGGCTCTCGGCTGCACCTCGACGTGCTCGACGACGGCACGTCGGCGCCGGGGCCGGCCAGCGAGTCCGGCGGGCGCGGGCTGCTCGGCATGCGCGAACGCGCCGAACTGCTCGGCGGTCACCTGACGGCGGGGCCTGCCCCCGAGGGCGGGTTCCGAGTCTCGGCCGAGCTCCCGCTGCCCGAGCCCATCCCGGAGGAATCATGACGATCCGCGTCGCTCTCGCCGACGACCAGCACCTGATCCGTGCCGGCTTCCGGAGCCTGCTCGAGGCCGAGCCTGACCTCGATGTGGTCGGCGAGGCGGCGACCGGCCGGGACGCCGTCGCGCTGGTGCGCCGGGAGCGCCCCGATGTGGTGCTCATGGACATCCGCATGCCCGATGGCGACGGACTGTGGGCGACCGAGCAGATCGTCGCGGAGCCGTCCCTCGGCGGCACCCGGGTGGTTGTCGTCACGACCTTCGAACTCGATGAATACGTCGCGCAGGCGATTCGCGCGGGTGCCAGCGGGTTCCTGGTGAAAGACACCGAGCCCGTCGAGCTGCTGCGCGCTGTGCACGTCGTGGCCGCGGGGGAGGCGCTGCTGAGCCCCCGCGTCACCAAGCGCCTGCTCGAACAGGTCGCCGGCGGGCTGACCTCGCCCCCGGACGCGAGCCGACTCGCGGTGCTCACCGAGCGCGAGCGCGAGGTGCTGACGCTGGTCGGGCAGGGGCTCACCAACGATGAGATCGGGCGGGCGCTGTTCCTGAGCCCGCTCACGGCGAAGACGCACGTGTCGCGCATCATGTCGAAGCTTCTCGCGCGCGATCGGGTTCAGCTGGTCGTGGTCGCCTACGAGACGGGCCTCGTGACGCCCGGCCGCACGGAGTAGTCGACGCCGCGAGAGTGCGCCGTAGGGAGTAGTCAGAAGGCTCCGTGAGGCAGATTCGGCGTCGCGCCGCAGCGGCGAGAGTGGGCTCATCAGGTTCCGCAGGAACCCCGACCGCAAGGAGCACTCATGCTGACATCCCTCACCATCGCCGAATCCATCACCCGCTTCGGGGACCGCGGGTTCATCTGGTTCGCGCCGCTGGTGTCCCTGCTGCTCGTCGCCGTGATCGTCGTGCTGATCGTTCTGCTCGTGCGCTCGCGCAACCGTCTCGCCGCCGTCGCTCAGAACGTGTCGGCCTCCGACGCGGGGCGCGCAGCGGAGGCGACTCTCGGCGAGCGCTTCGCCCAGGGCGACATCGATGAGGTCGAGTACCGTGCCCGTCTCGAGGTGCTGCGAGCGAATCGCCCGACGCCGCCGAACGCCTAAGCCGACCCGCGCGGCCGACACCGCGGGTAGTCTCTCCTTCGGGCCCGAACGCCCGAAGGAGAGACCTGCGTGAACGACTGGATTCAGGACAACTCGTTCGTTGTCATCGTCGGCCTGGCCGTGGCGGCGGGCGTCTTTCTCGTCGCAGCGCTCGTGCTGGCGGTGCTGTGGCGTCGCGCTCGTCGCGGGACCGGTCGCGACGGCAGCGACCGCGTCACTCTTGAGCGCGAGCGGCTCGACCTCGAACTCGAGCTTGCCGAGCAGGGCTCGCGCCTCACCATCGTGCGCGAGCTGCACGAGCTGATCGTGCACTCCGTCTCGGTGATCATCAGCCAGGCTGACGGCGCCCGCTACGCCGCCGCAGCCGATCCGCAGGTCGCGGCGCGCACCGCGGCGACGATCGCCGACACCGCCCGCACCACGCTCGGCGACCTGCGTCGCGTGATGGATGTGGTGCGCGCGGGAGAAGCGCAGGCCGGACCGCAGCCGAGTCTCTCCTCGGTGCGGGAGCTGTTCAAAGTGATGCGCGACGCGGGGCTCGTGATCGAGTTCGTCGAGACGGGGACGCGGCTCGACCTGAAGCAGGGCACCGAGCTGGCGATCTACCGCATCCTGCAGGAGGCGCTCGCGAACTCGCTCGGGCACGGCGGTGAGGGCACCCAGGTGCGGGTGAGCTTCAAGTGGACCGACCACGGCCTCGAGGTGCTCGTCGACGACGACGGCATCCGCGCGCACGCGCGCCGCGACGGTCGCGACCCGAACGTCGAAGCGCAGCAGCGCGCCTACTCGCAAGACGACGACCTGGCTGCGCTCACGCAGCGTCCCACCGGCCGCGGAATCTCCGATATGCGCCAGCGCGCCGAGCTGTTCGGCGGTGTGTTCAACGCGTTCGAGGTGCCGGGGGTCGGATTCTCCGTCTCGGCGATCTTCCCGGGGATCCACCGCGAACCGCGCGCGGAGAGCCGGTGAGCCCTCGGCGCGCGCCGGCCCCGCCGATCCGGGTGCTGATCGTCGACGACTCCAGTCGGCAGCGGGAGGGCTGGACGCTGCTGCTCGGCTCCCAGCCCGAGTTCGAGGTCGTCGGCCAGGCGAGCGACGGGGCGGGGGCGCTCGCGTTCGCCCGCCGCAACCCGGTCGACGTGGTGCTGATGGACCTGCACATGCGACGCGTCGGAGGCGCGGTCGCCGCCGAGCGCATCCGCACCGACGACCGGGTCGCCGAGCAGGGCACCCCGCCGCGCGTCATCCTGTTCGCCACAGTCGACCTGGACGAGCAGCTGCCGGCCGCCGCCGAGGCGGGTGCTTACGCGGTGCTCTTCAAGGATGTCGAGCCCGAAGCGCTCTTCGACGCGATCCGGTCGGCGGCCGCCTACCGCCCGAGCTGAGCGGTCAGGCGTCGAGGTCGTCGACGCCGGGCATCCACGACTTGCCGGGGGAGCCCCAGCTCTGCTTCTTGATCGCCTTGACCACCGCGCGGTTGTGCGGGTAGCTGAGCCGATCGGCGTAGAGCACGCCGTCGAGGTGGTCGTACTCGTGCTGGAAGATGCGCGCGAGCCAGCCTTCGGCCTCGATCTCGAAGGGCGCCCCGGAGGCGTCCTGGGCGCGCAGCAGTGCGCGGGCGGAACGGCGCAGCGGGAACCGCTCGCCGGGGATCGACAGGCAGCCCTCCGACTCCTCGTCCTCGTCCGGCTCGCCCGGTTCGGGGGGCGAGATCCACAGCTCCGGGTTGATCGCGGTGCCCTCGTGGTGAACGCCGTCCTCGTCGTCCCAGCGGTAGACGAAGACGCGCAGCGGCACGCCCACCTGCGGGGCGGCGAGACCGACGCCGGGGGCGGCGTCCATGGTGTCGACCATGTCGCGCACCAGCTCGGCGAGCTTCGGCCCGAAGTCGGTCACCTCGGAGGCGGTGGTGTGGAGTACGGGATCTCCCGTGATGACGATAGGGAGAACGGCCATGGGTCAAGGATATCGGCGCGGATGCCGCTAGATTCGATTGGTGCCCCCCGTTCTGAGCGATTTCGATGCCTCGAGCTTCGTCGGTTCGCTCGCCCCCGTCGGCATCGTGATCGCCCTCATCGGCGCGGTGTTCCTCTCGCTGGGGGCGCAGTTCCAGCATCGCGGCGTGGAGCAGGTCGAGGCGTCGCACGGGTCCGGGGCGAAAGCCGGACTCAGCCCGGGGCAGCTGTTCCGCCTTCTGGCACGGCCGTGGTGGGCGCTCGGCACCCTGATGCTCGGCCTGGCGATCGTGTTCCAGCTGACCAGCCTCACCTTCGCGCCGCTCATCGTGGTGCAGCCGCTCGGCGTGGTCGCGCTCGTGCTGACCTCGATCCTCAACGCTCGGCTGTCGGGGCACCGGCTCGATCATCGGGCGCGCAACGCGATCTTCATGTGCGTCGGCGGCATCGGCGTCTTCGTCGCGATCGCCGCCGTCTATGCCAAAGAGCACGTGCTCGGGGATGCGCAGCTCATCATCGTGCTCTCGGCCCTCGCCGCGATCCTCGTCGCGCTCGGCCTCGCCTTCGTTCGTTGGCGCACCAGCGCCGGGGCGATCTTCTACATCCTCGCCGCGGGCGTGCTCTACGGCTTCGTCGCCACCCTTGCCAAGGCAGTCATCAACCGGCTCGGCAACGGCAACTTCGAGTGGCTCACCGTGCTGTGCATCGTCTCGCTCCTGGCCGCCGCGGCGCTCGGCGGCTACTTCGTGCAGACGGCGTACTCGGTGGGCGCCCCCGACCTCGTGATCGCCGGGCTCACGGTCGTCGACCCGCTCGTCGCGGTGGTGATCGGGATCACCGTGTTCGGTGAGGCATCCGAGGTTCCGCTCTGGGTGATCCTGACCTGGCTCGTCGTCGGCACGGTCGCCGTGATCGGCGTGTTCCAGCTCGCGCGCCATCACCCGCAGACTCACCGCTAGTCGCGTCGGCGTTCCCCCCGCACTGGGGTACCTTGAAGGGTGCCCGACACCCGAGCGAAGGAATCCCCGCGTGCCTGACGCCTCCCCGGCCGCCGCGAGCGCGCCGCTGAGAATTCTGCTGGGCTGCGACACGTTCGCGCCCGACGTCAACGGATCGGCGAGCTTCGCCCGCCAACTCGCCGTCGGCATGGCCGACCGCGGCCACCAGGTCGAGATCATGGCCCCCGCGCCGAAGGGCGTGCGCGCCGGCACCTACCGCGAGATGCACGGCGGCACCGAGTTCACGGTCTACCGCATCTACAGCTGGCGCTGGATCTTCCACCCGTGGCTGCGCTTCGCGCTGCCGTGGCGCGCCGTCGCCAACTCGAAGCGCGTGCTCGCGCTGTCGAAGCCCGACGTCGTGCACTTCCAGTCGCACTTCGTGCTCGGGCGCGGGCTGTCAATCGTCGCCGAGCAGCAGGGTGTGCGCCTCGTCGGCACGAACCACACTATGCCCGAGAACATCGCGCAGCACGTGCAGATCATGACGAAGTCGATGCTGAAGGCGCTCATCCGCGCCCAGTGGCGCGCCGCCGCGCGCGTCTTCGAGCGCTGCGACGCGGTGACGAGTCCGACGCGGCGCTCGGCCGACTACCTGGAGGAGAACACCGGGCTGCGTGACACCTACGCGATCTCCAACGGCCTGCGCCTGGACGCCTACACACCCGACTTCACAGCCCGTGAGCGCAACCGGATCGTCTTCCTCGGCCGTGCCGACGAGGAGAAGCACATCGAGGACCTCATCCGCGCTGTCGCGAAGCTCGACCCGGCGCTCGACGTCGCGGTCGACATCCTCGGCGACGGGGATCAGCGCCAGAAGCTCATCGCGCTGGTGGAGGAGCTGGGGCTGAAGGACCGCATCCGGGTGCCCGGTCGGGTGAGCTACGACGAGCTGCGCTCGACGCTGAATCGCGCCTCCGTGTTCGCGATGCCCTCGATCGCCGAGCTGCAGAGCATCACCACGATGGAGGCGATGGCGTCGGGGCTTCCGGTCGTCGCCGCCGACGCGATGGCGCTGCCGCACCTGGTCACCCACGGCGTCAACGGCTACCTGTACCCGCCGCGCGATGTGGACGCCCTTGCCGCACGCCTCACCGACGTGCTGAGCGCGCCCGAGGCCGAGCGCGAGCGCATGGGCCGCGCCTCGCTTCAGGCCGTGCAGGCGCACGACCTCGACCGCACGATCGACGCCTTCGAGGCGATCTACCGCGGCGTCCCGGTCACCCAGCCGGTCGAGTAGCCGCCTAGCCGCTCTTGCCGGTCGAGTAGCGGCGAAGCCGCGTATCGAGACCAGCGCCGCGCCAGATGAGCCGGTCGAGTAGCCGCGCAGCGGCGTATCGAGACCCACCCCCGCGCTCCCGATACACTCAAACCCGCACGGGGCGGTAGCTCAGCTGGTTAGAGCAGCGGACTCATAATCCGTCGGTCACGGGTTCAAGTCCCGTCCGCCCTACTCTCGCGCTTCGACTCGACGCGCCGTGCGTGCGCATCCTTTGCGGCGTCGATCGCCTTCTTGGCGGTCGTGTTGACCTTCTTGCTGAGCTTCCGTGCGCCGGTGAACTCGGTCGCGAGCACGCCGAGCCCGCCGATGGCGATGAGGGTGCCCGGGCCCGGCAGCGGCATGAGCACGAACCCGACGGCGATGGTCGTGCCGCCGACAACGCCGACGCCGGCACGGTAGAGACGGTTCGCGGTGGGGTTCAGGCGGATGCGCTCCCGGCGGCTGAGCGGCGCGTCGGCGTCGGCGGCTTCGGCGCGCGACTCCGACGATCCTGCAGACATGCTCGGAGTTTAAAACCCGAGCCTGTCGATACCCTGATCTGATGCAGTGCTCCTACTTCGACGCGGGCGTGTGCCGCTCGTGCGAGTTCATGGGGCAGCCTTACGAGGCCCAGCTCGCGGGCAAGGTGTCCACGGCGCGCGCGGTGCTGGGGGAGACTTCCGGTGCCGACGTGGCCGAGTGGCTCCCGCCCGCCGCCAGCCGGGAGGACGACTTCCGCAACAAGGCGAAACTCGTCGTCGGCGGCACCGTCGATGCACCCACGCTGGGCATTCTCGACGAGCGTCAGCGCGGGGTCGACCTGCGCGAGTGCGGCATCCACGCGCCCGGTCTGCGCGCTGCGGTCCCGGCGATCGCCGAGTTCATCGGGCAGGCCCGGCTCACCCCCTACGACGTGCCCGGGCGCACCGGCGAGCTCAAGCACGCTCTGCTCACCGAAGCGCCGAGCGGCGCGCTCATGCTGCGCTTCGTGCTGCGCTCGACCGAGTCGGTGTCGCGCATCCGCAAGCACCTGCCGAGCCTGCGCGCCGC
>DCRR01000008.1:64628-74957 GCA_002325245.1 Microbacteriaceae bacterium UBA1487
CCCGAGGAGCAGCTGCTCACCGAGGCCGACAGCATCGGGATGCGCGTGGGCGGCCTTGACCTGCACCTGCGGCCGGGCGGCTTCTTCCAGACGAACACGGCGATCGCCGAGGGCATGTACGCGCAGGCGCGCGAGTGGGTCGAGGAGGCCACGCCGGCGAGCGTGTGGGATCTGTACTGCGGCGTCGGCGGGTTCGCCCTGCACGCCGCGGCGCCCGGCCGAGCGGTGCTCGGCGTCGAGACGAGCGAGCAGGCGGTGCTCAGCGCGCGGCGCACGGCCGCCGAGGCGGGACTGGCCGACGTCGAGTTCGCGGCGCTGGACGCGACGGCGTTCGCCGAGACCGCCGCCGAGCATCCCGAGCTCGTCATCGTCAACCCGCCCCGGCGCGGACTCGGCGAGCGGCTCACCACCTGGCTGGTCGCCTCCACGGTGCGCACGATCGTCTACTCGAGCTGCAACGTGCACTCGCTCGAGCGCGACCTGCGCGCGCTGCCCGGGTTCGTCGCGCGACGGGTGCGGGTGTTCGACATGTTCCCGCAGACCGCGCACAGCGAGGTCATGGTGCTGCTCGAGCGCCGGGGCGCCGGACTCTAGGCCTGCCGTCGCGCTACGGGTGCACCGGCGCGGCCGTGTAGGCCGCCGCGACCGCAGCGTCGCCGCTGAGGCTCAGCGCGGGGGTGTCCGCGAGCGTCACGCGATCCCAGGCGAAGGCGGCGAGCCATCCCGCGGGCCCGGCGACCGTCGTGGTGCCGGGGCGGAGGGAGGAGGCGCCATCGTTCTGGGCCACCTGCCAGTCCTCGAGAATCGTCCAGCGCACGCCCGCATCCGTCGCGTGCAGTGCGAACGGGGCCGGCAGCCGGTCGAGGTTCGGACGCGAGCGGTCGAGGAACACCCCGAGGTGCTCCGCGATGCCGTCGGCGAACACCGCCGCGCTCGCCTCCGCGGGCGGGGCGTAGCCGGTGCCGTCGGCGGTGCGCAGGTCGCCCAGGTGCATCGTCGTCTCGTGCAGCATGCGCCGGCGCCAGAAGCCGGCGGTGCCCGGCTTGTCGTACAGCGTCCAGCAGGCGCGCGTCGATGCGGTGCTGGTCAGGGCATCGAGCAGCAGGCTGCGAGATTCGCGGAACCACGGCTCGAGCTCCGCGGGATCGGGCTTCCGGTGGGCGCCGCGCTCGGCGCACTCGCCGCTGCGCACCGTCGCCGCCACCCAGCGGTAGATGCCGCCGAGGTGGTCGACCATCCGGGCGACGTCCTCCCAGATCGGGTTCGCGACGGCTGCGTCGGGAGCCAAGCGGCCGGCGTCGCGGGCGAAGGCATCCGAGAGATCCGCGATCGCGGTCAGCGGATCGCCGACGGCGTCGAACAGGGAATCGGTCACTCAACGACGCTAGCAGTGCGACCCGCGCCGACTCGTGCCGACTCGGGGGAATGTGCCCGTGTCGGCGTGCGTTGCATACCCCGACCCGACAGGATGGAACCATGACCGAGCAGAGCACCGCGACCGCCCCCACCACCGCCGAAGACGCCTTCGCGCTCTACCACTCGCGGCGCGAGCAGGCGGTCGTGCAGCCGCTCGGCAGCCTCGCGCTGGTCAACACGCAGGTGGTCGACTCGGAGCAGCCGATCTGGGGCGTTCCCGGGCGCTGGGCGCCGCTGGAGGCGGGGGAATCGGGACTCAAGGTCATCGCGGCCGCGGCCGACGGCATCCGCATCAACGGCGAACTCGTCGACGGCGAGGCGATCGTGCGCGGCAAGGATCACGAGACGCCGGGCGACGTCGTGTTCAGCGATACCGTGCGTGGCGCGGTCATCGCGCAGGCGCACGGCGGCTACGCGCTGCGGGTGTGGGATGCCAACTCGGAGGGCATCCAGAACTTCGGCGGCATCGACGTCTTCGACTACAACCCGGACTGGGTGATCACGGCGCGCTGGGAGGAGAACCCCTCCGGCACGACGGTCGGCTTCGAGCACCTGAAGGACGACGGTGTGACGCGCGAGCAGGTCGTTCCCGGCCGGATCATGTTCGAGCGCGACGGGCACGAGTTCGACCTGGCCGCGTTCAAGGCCGGACGCGCCCTGCAGCTCGTCTTCGCCGATGCGACCAACGGTGAGTCCACCTACAGCGTCGGCCGGTTCCTGTTCCTGGCGCCGAACGCCGACGGCACGATCACCCTCGACTTCAACCGCGCGGTGATTCCTCCCTGCGCCTTCAGCTACGCCTTCAACTGCCCGATGCCGCCGAAGCAGAACCGCTTCCCGTTCGCCATCGAGGCGGGCGAGAAGAACGTGCTCGGCAAGGACGGCCAGCCGCTGCACTGAGTCGCGGTCGGTTCGCCCGGCGGCCCGCCAGCCGGTCCCGCCGTGTCCCGGGCCCGCGGCGTCCCGGTATCGCTGTTCCCCGGTCTCGCTGTTCGCCGGTATCGCTGTTCCCCGGTTCCGCCGCGTCCGGGCTCTGTGGCGCGCCACCCCGTTCAGAAATGCAGGAGATCTGACGGATGCCGGGCTTGGACGCCCTGTGAATCCGGCACCCGCACTCCGCCGCTCCTGCATTTCGTCAAGGGAAGCGGTGGACGGGCGCGGGCGGGGCAGCGCGACGCGTGCGGCCGAGGTGAGTCGTCGGCGCGGGCCTACGCAACCGCCGCTATTCACGAAATGCAGGAGATCTCGCGGATGCCGGTGTCGCCTGCCCTGAGAATCCGGCATCCGCGTTGCGATGTTCCTGCATTTCGTCAAAGCACAGGCCGGGCGGCGCGCGGGCGCGCGTCGGCGGCAGGCGCGAAGATGGGGTGTGCACATCGCGTTGAGTTCGGCGGGCGAGAGCGTCGTCGCCGTCGAACTCGATGGCGCTCTCGCCGAGGTCGCCCGGCACGAACTGGGCCGCGACACGCTCGCGGCGTGGATCGCCGAGCGCGAGCCGCAGCACCCGCGCTGGGTGTGGGGCGACTCGTCGCGCTGGCACGCCGAGCTGCTGGCCGAGGGAGTCCGCGTCGAGCGGGCGCACGATCTGCGACTGTGCCGGCGCATCCTGCGCGGCTCGACGCACATGCGCGGCACCGCGCTGGCCCGCGCGCCACGCGACGACTGGGACGCGCCCGCGCTCGAGCGAGCCGCCGTCCGGCGCGACGGGCTGTTCGATCTCGAACCGGCGGCGGCCCCCGAACCGGACCCCGTCGAGGAGCTGCGACGCCAGCGCGCCGCCGTGGCGGACTCCGATGCGCCCGGCCGGCTCACCCTGCTGCTCGCGGCCGAGAGCGTCGGCGCCCTGATCGCCGCCGAGATGCGCTTCGCGGGGCTGCCGTGGAATGCCGAGCGACACGACGACATCCTGACCGAGGCGCTCGGACCCCGGCCCGCCCCGGGCGAGCGCCCCGCGCTGATGACCGCCAAGCTCGCCGAGTTGCGCGACGCGCTCGGGGTCGACGACGTCAACCCCGAGTCCCAGCCGAGTCTGCTGCGCGCGCTGCAGAGCGCGGGGCTCCGCGTGCAGAGCACCAGCAAGTGGGAGCTGCGCGGCCTCGAGCATCCGGCGATCGCGCCGCTGCTGGAGTACAAGTCGCTGCAGCGCCTGTTCACCGCTAACGGCTGGAACTGGCTCGACGAGTGGGTCCACGACGGCCGGTTCCGCCCCGTGTATGTGCCCGCCGGTGTCGTCACCGGTCGCTGGGCGAGCGACGGCGGCGGGGCGCTGCAGCTGCCGAAGTCGGTGCGTGCGGCCGTGGTCGCCGATCCGGGCTGGACGTTCGTCGTGGCCGACGCCGCCCAGCTGGAGCCGCGCGTGCTGGCGGCGATGTCCGGCGACCTGGCGATGGCGCGCGCCGGGCAGGCCCACGATATGTACGAGGGCATGGTCACCTCGGGCGCGGTCGAATCGCGTGAGCAGGCCAAGTACGGCATGCTCGGCGCGATCTACGGCGGCACGACGGGGGAGAGCGGTCGGATGCGCCCCCGCATCGCCCGCGCCTTCCCGCGCGCGATGGAGTTCGTCGAGGCTGCCGCCCGCGCGGGCGAACGCGGCGAGTCGGTGACGACCTGGCTCGGCCGCAGCTCCCCGGCGGGCAGCGCCGCCAACTACGACGAGACGCGCACGGATGCGGAACAGCGTCGCGCCCGCACGGATTCCGCCGCGTGGGGCCGTTTCACCCGCAACTTCGTGGTCCAGGGGACCGCCGCCGAGTGGGCGCTGTGCTGGATGGGGGCGCTGCGCCGGCGGCTGTGGACGATCGGCGGGGGTGACTCCTTGGCGGAGCCGGTCACCGGGCGGCCGCATCTGGTGTTCTTCCTGCACGACGAGGTGATCGTGCACACCCCGCAGGCGCATGCCCCCGCGGTGGAGGCAGCCCTGCGTGACTCGGCCGCCGAGGCGGGGCGCCTCCTGTTCGGTGACGGCCCGGTGGAGTTCGCGCTGAGCGTGATCACCACGGCGAACTACGCCGAGGCGAAGTAGCCGGACCGCCGGCGCACAGCGGGGGCACAAGCGCCGAACAGCAATCACATGCTTGTGATTCCTGAGCATTGTGCGCGATAATCGAGCAACAACTGAATCCGATTGCAGATCGATGGGGAAGTCGCATCTGAGGATCGGAGGAGTTGTGACTGTTGCAACCGGTGATGACACCGTTATTCGTCGCGCCTTCACGCGCGGCGTCGTCTACGTGCACTCGGCACCCCGTGCACTGTGCCCCCACGTCGAGTGGGCAGCTGGTCGTGCTCTGGGTCGTGCCGTCAACTTCGACTGGCGTCCGCAGCCGGTGCTCAAGGGTGCCCAGCGCACCGAGTACTACTGGGAGGGCCCTGCGGGCACCGGGGCCGAACTCGCCTCCGCACTGCGCGGCTGGGAACACCTCCGGTACGAGGTGACCGAGGACCCGTCCGCCGGCTCCGACGGCGGACGCTGGATGCACACCCCCGAACTCGGCATCTACTTCGCCCAGACGGATTCCGCCGGCAACACGGTCATTCCCGAGGACCGCGTGCGCTTCGCCATGGAGTCAGCGGGATCGGATGCCTTCGAACTCCACCGCGAACTCCGGCTCGCGCTGGGTCAGGCCTGGGATGACGAACTGGAAGTGTTCCGCCACGCGAGCGATGAGGCGCCCGTGGTGTGGCTGCACAAGGTGGGTTAGGAGCGATCATGCGAATTCTGCACCGGGAGTGGGATGACGTCCTGGAGGGCGTCGCGCCGCCGCTGCTCGACCTCGCGGAGCTGGAACGACTCGTCACCGCTGACGAGCTGTACCAGCTCGAGGACGACTGCACCGAGCACGACGGGTGCCGTCCGATCCGCCTCCGCTAGCACGCGGGCCGGCGATCTAGCCGATCAGCAGGCGTTCGAGGTTCTCGATCGGGGCGTACCAGCCCTGCTCGAGCACGTACGTTTGGGCGAGCTTGTCGAGGCCGAGGATCACGGCGACGCCGACCACGACCATGATGATGCCGACGATGCGTCGGAACCAGCCGTCGGGGCGGTTGAGCAGTCCGAGCTTGCGCGCGAAGGACTGCCCGAGCAGGGCGACCAGCAGCAGCGTGATCGCAAGGCCCAGCGCATAGGCGATGATCGCGGCGAGACCTTCGCCGAACGAGGCCGGCAGCACCGCGGCGATGATGAGCGCGTAGGTGGGGCTGCAGCTGCTGAAGGTCGGGCCGAGGGCGGCGCCGAGCAGCAGATCGCCGGCGGGTCCGCCGACGCGCGAGGAGCGGTCGAGAGCGGCCCCAGAGCGCGCCTGCAGCCCGGTGACGAGCATGAGACGCTCCCACAGGTGCGGGAACACCAGGGTGATGCCGAACAGCACGACGATTCCACCGGCCACGATCTGCCAGACGACCTGAGGCACGCCGAGGAGCGCCGTGGTGGCCTTCAGCAGCAGCGTGAACGCGATGACCGACACAGCGAGACCCGTGGCGATCAGCACGGGGCGTCGCCACGCGGGAGCGCTCTGAGCGCCCCCGTCGGTGCGGGCGATCGAGCCGCCGACGATGACGGGAAGAAGGGGAAGAACGCACGGCGCGGCGACGGTCAGCACGCCCGCCACGAAGGCGACGAGAAGCAGGGTCAGCACAGTGCTCAGAGCATCGCGTCGACGACGGCGGCGAGAGTCGGCTCGTTGTAGACGACGAAGGACTGCAGGCTTGTGCCGTCGTTGTCGACCTCGACCATCGTGGTCTGCACCGTCACGCCGTACTTCTGGCGGAGATCCTGGTGCGTGTCGTAGTCGACCTTGATGATCGTCACGCCGCTCGGAACACCTTGCGCGAGGATGTCGCTCTCGAGGCTGCGGCACTGCGGGCACCACGTCGCGTGGAAGAACAGCAGGATGCGGCCGTCGGCGTTCGCAATCGCCGTGTCGCTGTATTCGATGTAGCTGCCAGCGGTGGCCGCATCGTCGGCACCGGACTCGGAATCAACCGAGTCGGCTTCCGTTGCGGGAGACGAGGTTGTCGTCTCGGGCATCGTGTCCAGCACCGAACCCCCGCTCGATCCTTGAATCGCGATCACGGCGATCACCGCGATGGCGATGATGCCGGCGAGGATTCCGATGATGGCTCCGGCGCGCAGTTTCATTCGTTCAGTCTGGCAGAGCGCCGAAAGGGGGCGCCGGACTCCTCCGGCGCCCCCAGGCGATTCTCAGACTGCACGTCAGCCTTCGTAGCTGCGGATCGCGATGACCGAGTTGTGGCCGCCGAATCCGAAGCTGTTGCTGATCGCGAGCTGCGGCTCGTCGCCGAGCTTCTGCACGCCGGCGCTCACCAGCAGCGGGATCTCCGGATCCTGGTCGACGAGCGTCGCGGTCGGCGGCGCCTGACGCTCCTGCACGGCGAGGATGGTGAAGATCGCCTCGAGGGCGCCGGTTCCGCCGAGCAGGTGGCCGTGCGCCGCCTTCGTCGCGGAGACCGGGATGCCCTTCACCCGCTCACCGAAGATCGCGAACAGCGCCTTGTACTCGGCGATGTCGCCGACCGGCGTGCTCGTGGCGTGCGCGTTGATGTGCGTGACCTGGTCGGCGGTCGCGCCGGCCTGCTCGAGGGCGGCGCGCACCGCACGGGCAGCTCCGCGACCCTCGGGGTCGGGGGCAGTGATGTGGTACGAGTCGCTCGTGACGCCGCCACCGGCGATCTCGGCGTAGATCTTCGCGCCGCGCGCCTTCGCGTGCTCTTCGGTCTCCATCACGATGCTGGCGGCGCCCTCGCCCATGACGAAGCCGTCGCGGCTGACGTCGTAGGGGCGCGAGGCCGTCTCGGGGGAGTCGTTGCGCTTCGACAGCGCCTGCATCGAGGCGAAGGCCGCGAGCGGCAGCGGGTGGATGCAGGCCTCGGTGCCGCCGGCGATGATCACGTCGGCGAGCCCGGCCTGCAGGTGGTCGTAGGCGTTGGCGATCGCCTCGGTGCTCGAGGCGCACGCCGACACGTCGGTGCGGGCGAACGCACGCGCATCCAGGGCCATGCTCACGGCCGCGGAGGCCGCGTTCGGCATGAGCATGGGGACCGTCATCGGCAGGACGCGGCGCGGGCCCTTCTCGCGGAGGGTGTCCCAGGCGTCGAGGAGCGTCCAGAGCCCCCCGATTCCGGTCGAGTATTCGACACCGAGTCGCTCGGGGGCGAGGTCGGTGATCGCCGCGTCGGCCCAGGCCTCGCGGGCGGAGATGAGCGCGTACTGCGCCGAGGGGTCGAGACGCTTGATCTCCTGGCGCTCCAGCACCTCCTCGGGGCGAACGCGAGCCTGTGCGGCGAAGGTGACGGGCAGCTCGTGCTCCGCCACCCAGTCCTGCGTGAGCGAGCGAACGCCGGTCTCACCGGCGAGCAACGCGTTCCAGCTGTCGCGCGCGGTGCCGCCGAGCGGCGACGTCGCGCCGATTCCGGTGACAACGATCTTCTTGGTCATTCCAACTCCCGTAGATCCTCGGGCATGCCGAGGCCGAACGACTACGCCGGATGGCGTCGGTCGTTGACGCGCGCGCCGACGTTGCGGCGCGCGCGTCGAAACTCAGCCCTGGGCCGAAACGATGAAGTTGACGGCGTCGCCGACGGTCTTCAGGTTCTTGACCTCTTCGTCGGGGATCTTGACGTCGAACTTCTCTTCGGCGTTGACGACGATGGTCATCATCGAGATCGAGTCGATGTCGAGGTCGTCCGTGAACGACTTGTCCAACTCGACGGTGTCGGTGGCGATTCCGGTCTCGTCGTTGATGAGCTCGGCCAGGCCCGCGAGGACCTCTTCGGTGGACAGTGCCATGTCGTTTCTCTCCTTGTGTGGTGCGTGTTAGTCGGGTGTAGGGGTGACCGTGTCGATCCTAGGGCAGGCGCACGACCTGGGCGCCGTAGACGAGCCCGGCACCGAACCCGATCTGAAGGGCGAGGCCGCCGCTCAGCTCAGGGTGCTCTTCCAGCAGCCGGTGGGTGGCGAGCGGGATCGAGGCGGCCGAGGTGTTGCCGGTCGTCTGGATGTCGCGGCCGATCATCACGTGCTCCGGCAGCTTCAGCTGCTTGGCGAGCTCGTCGATGATGCGCATGTTGGCCTGGTGCGGAACGAACGCGGCAAGGTCGTCGGCGGTGATGCCTGCGGCCTCGAGCGCCTGCTTGGCGACCTTGGCCATCTCCCAGACGGCCCAGCGGAACACGGTCTGTCCCTCCTGGCGCATGGTGGGCCACGGCTTCTCGCCGTCGAGGTACTCCTCGAAGGTCGCGTTCATGCCGACCGCGTCCCACTTCGAGCCGTCGGAACCCCAGACGCTCGCCGCGATGCCCGGCTCCTCGGCCGGACCGACGACAACGGCGCCGGCGCCGTCGCCGAGCAGGAACGAGATCGAGCGGTCTTCCGGGTGCACGTACTGGGACAGCTTCTCGGCGCCCACGACCAGCACGTACTCGGCGGCGCCGCTGCGGATGAGCGCATCGGCCTGGGCGATGCCGTAGGTGTATCCGGCGCACGCGGCGCTGATGTCGTAGGCCGGAGCCGGCGTCACGCCGAGGCGGTCGGCGAGCAGGGACGCCATCGACGGGGTGACGGCGACGTTGCTGATCGTCGAGACCAGCACGGCGCCGATCTTCTCGCGCGGAACTCCGGCCTTCTCGAGCGCCTCGTTCGCCGCCGTCTCGGCCAGGTCGACCGCGTTGATGCCCTTGCTGGCCCGCTTGCGCGTGACGACGCCGGTGCGCTGCCGAATCCACTCGTCGCTGGAATTGATCGGGCCGATCAGGTCCTCGTTCGGAACGACGAGATCGCCGCGCGCGGCGCCGAAGCTCAGGATCCGGGTGTACTGGGCTCCGCTGGACTGCGTCAGGGTGGGGGTGCTCATGCTGCTCCGTCGATGAGGGCCTGCGCGGCCGGGAGGTCGTCGGGCGTCTTGACCGCGACGGTGGGAAGGCCTTTCAGCCCACGCTTGGCGAGACCGACGAGGGCGCCCGCGGGGGCGAGTTCGACAATTCCGGTGATTCCGGCGGCCGCGAACGCCTCCATCGTCAGATCCCAGCGCACCGGGCTGGCGACCTGTCCGACGATGAGGTCGAGGTAGGCGGCACCGCTGCCGACGGTGCTGCCGTCGCGGTTGGTCCAGATGGTGGTGGTCGGGTCGCTGACCGCGACGTCGGCGGCGGCCTCGCGCAGCGTCTCGACGGCCGGGGCCATGAAGCGGGTGTGGAAGGCGCCGGCGACCTGCAGCGGGATCACGCGCGCGCCGGGCGGCGGGGTCTCCTTGAGACGCTCGAGCGCCGGAAGCTCGCCCGCGACGACGATCTGGCCGCCGCCGTTGAAGTTGGCCGGTTCGAGGCCCAAGGCGGCGAGCATGCCGAGCAGTTCGCCCTCGTCGGCGCCGATGACGGCGCTCATGCCGGTCTTGACCTCGGCGGCGGCGGAGGCCATCGCGCGACCGCGCAGGGCGACCAGGCGCATCGCGTCGGCTTCGCTCAGAATGCCCGCACCGGCCGCGGCGGCGAGCTCGCCGACCGAGTGGCCGGCGATGCCGGCGAGGCGACCCGCGCGCGCGGAGCTGTCGCCGAGCACGGCGCGCAGCGACAGCAGCGAGGCGGCGACGATGAGCGGCTGGGCCACCGCGGTGTCGCGGATCGTGTCGGCGTCCGAGGTGGTGCCGTGGGCGGCCAGATCGACCCCCGAGGCCTCGGCGAGTTCGCCCAGATGTGCGGCGATCGCGGGCTCGGCGAGCCAGGGTTCCAGGAATCCGGGGGTTTGCGAGCCCTGACCGGGCGCAACGATGACGACACTCACGCCCTCCAGTCTGTCAGCCGTCGCCCGGTGGTGCGAAACAGGTGCCACGAAGTATCGGCGGAAAGACTGGAGAGAACCTACAGGCGGACTAGGTGTAGTTCCTCGACACGTTGTGA
>DCRR01000006.1:0-819 GCA_002325245.1 Microbacteriaceae bacterium UBA1487
GGTGCCCGCACTGCCAGCGCTGATTCGGTCACAGAAAGCACACAGTCGCCGCATCGATCGGGCATAGCCCCTCGCCCGAAACTCGAGTCATGTCCACTTCAGACAAGTCCAAGACTCCTCAGGAGTCGGAAGTCCCCGCCCCCGCCGCCGAATCCGCACCCCCTGCGGCTCCGGCAGCGCCTGCAGCCGACGCGACCCCCGGCGCGCCCGCTGCCGCCGCCCCCGCGGCACCTGCCCGAGCCAAGCCCACCGTCTTGGTGACCTCCCTCATCGCCGCCGCGGCACTCGTCGTCGGCGTCGTCGCCGGCGGCGCCGGCGGCTTCGCCATCGGCACCTCCACCGTCGACCAGCGCCCGACCGTGACGGCTGGCATCGACGCCGGCGAGCGCCCCGCGCCTCCGGACGGCGCCGGCGCGGGCGAGCGACCCGGCGAGGTGAACCGAGGCCAAGGCGGCCCGGGCTCCGCGCCCGACGGCGGCCCCGAATCCGACGACAGCTGAGTCGTCGCCCCCTCACCCCCTGGCACAAGGCCGGGGCGGCCATCGCCACACCGGATGGCTGCCCCGGCCTTGCTGTGTCGGGGCACGGTCCGCGGAAGGTTGCGGAACGGTCACGACACACAAATCGTCGTTGCGCATTTCTCAGCTCGCGCGTTACATTGCGTTGCTGCCGAAATCTGAAAGGAGTCAGCTGATGATGATCACCATCACGGGAATCACCCGTCCTCGCACCGCTGGCTTCGTCGGCGTCCTCTCGCGCGGCTGACGCGACGCTTCACTCGTCGCCGGTCTCGCGGTGACGACGCTCTCGAAGCCCCGA
>DCRR01000006.1:967-73956 GCA_002325245.1 Microbacteriaceae bacterium UBA1487
GCGACCGATTCTGCGAGGAACACGCATGTCCATCACCACCTCGGCCCCGGCCGAACCCACCCATCAGCACCCGCCCCACGCGGCCGCCGCGCCGGCGCGCCCGCACCGGCCCGTCCGTCGCGTCGGCCTGCTCGATCGCGCGGCGCTGCGCCTCGGCATCCTGCTCATCACCTGGAGCCGCCGCCAGCACCGAAGCCGCGAGGAGCAGCGGGCGCGCATCGAACAGGCGCGGGCGACCGAGTCGCGCGAACTCGCGGCTCAGCGTCGGATGCTGCTGTCCCTGCCCCCGCGATGAGCGCGCCATGTGCCGTGGGCTTTCGCCTTCCCGGCGGGAGCCCGCGGCGTCCGTGGCGGCGGCACCCGAGCCATCCGTCGGTCTCAAAACCGGCAGAGGTACTCTCGACACCACGCCGGGAGCTTCCCGACCGCACCCGCCCGAAGGAGACGCGGCATGAACAGCGCAGCCCGGACGCCGCCACCCGTTCCGCCGCGCTGGTTTCTGCGAGCGGCGTGGGCCGTGCATCGCACCATCGTGAGAGTCTCGCGCGGCCGACGCGGTCTGTGGCTTCCGACTCCGAAGAAGTGGGGAGCTCTGCGACTCACCACGATCGGTCGCACCTCCGGCGCGATGCGCAGCGTCATCCTCGGGTACATCGAGGACGGTCCGAACCTCGTCACCCTGGCGATGAACGGCTGGGCCGAAGGTGATCCCGCCTGGTGGCTCAACCTGAAGGCCAACCCGGAGGCGACGGTCGAGACGGCCGAAGACACGCGCGCCGTGCGCGCCTCGGAGGCCACCGGGGCCGAACGAGACCGGATCTGGTCGCGTCTGCAGGATGTCTACGACGAGGCCGACATCTACGCGCCACAGCGCGCGACGCGCACCGCCGTCGTGATCCTCGAACCGCGCTGATCAGCGCTGCGTCGGGAACCGCCTCCCCGACACCCGGCCTGGCTCGACGCGCACGAAATTGTGCTTCGGCGCCGGGTTCGCCGGCACGAGCGCGAGCACTCCGCTCGCCTCGATCTCGTCGTCGCGGTCGAGACGGTGGGCCACGCCGCGCACGACCACGCTCCACCGCATCGAGCCCATCACCCCGTCAACCTCGAGGGCGACGCGCGGCTCGGCGGTGAGCTCGCGCAGCTTCTGGCCCGGCGCGGTGCGGAACACGAGCGTCTCCGCGTCGACGACGTAGTTCACCGGGAAGATGTCGGCGCCGTCCGGCGTCACCACGGCCAGCCGTGCCAGGTCGGCACCGCGCAGCAGCTCCCAGCAGTCGGGGCCGGTGAGCACGCTCGTATCCGGTGAGGCGGCTCGGATCGCAGCATTCATGCACCCAGTTCACCGGTGCATCGCGAATGCGAGCAGGGCCGAACGTCCTGTGGTGAACTCGGAGCATGACGCATCCGTTCTCCAGCCTGGTGTCGATCGGCGACAGCTTCACCGAAGGGGTCGGCGACGAGCTGCCCGACGGCCGCGTGCGCGGCTGGGCGGACCTCGTCGCTCTCGGGCTCGCACAGGCCAGCACCGAGCCGTTCGGCTACGCCAACCTGGCGATCCGCGGCCGCCTGCTGGAGCCGATCGTGACCGAGCAGCTGGATGCGGCGATCGCCCTCGCGCCGAGCCTGATCAGCATCAACGGCGGCGGCAACGACATGCTGCGCCCGCAGTTCACGATCGCCGCGGTGGCCGAGCGCCTGCTCGCCGCCGTCGACCGGGCGCGCGAGGCGGGCATCCACGTGCTGCTGCTGAGCGGCGGCAACCCGAGCCGGCACCTGCCCCTCGGTCGCGGCATCGAGCGACGCGGCAACGAGTATGCCGATGCGGTGCTCGCGCACATGCCGCGGGAGGGCGTCACCTTCGTCGACAACTGGCGCGACGAAGAGCTCACCCGGCTCGAGTACTGGTCGGTCGACAAGCTGCACCTCAACCCGGTCGGCCACGCGCGAGTGGCGAGCAACGTGCTGGGTGCGCTCGGCGTGCCCGTGCCGGAGTTCGGTCTCGACGGCGGCACGCCCGACCAGCGCCCCGGCACGGCGGCGTACTGGCGCGAGTACGTGCTGCCGTGGATCGGCCGACGGCTGCGCGGCACGTCCTCGGGGGACTCGCGGGAGCCGAAGAGCGCGACGCTGCAGCCCGTCACCTTCTGACGCGCGGGCCCGACCGGCTACGGCTCGAGAATCCGCTCCAGGAGCCTCAGGCTGTCGGCGATGTCGACCGTGTCGTCCAGGAGCCACTGCGTCTGCAGCCCATCGGACGCTGCGATGACCAGCGCGGCCATGGCCAGCGGGTCAACCCCGGCTCGGATCGTGCCCGCCTCCTGCCCTTCGCGAATCAGCCGAGCCAACCGCGCGCGCAGAGCCGCGAATCGGGTGGAGAAGAACTCGCGCGAGTGCTTCTTGTCGGCCTCGAGCGACCCGGCCAGCAGCATCGTGTAGAGCGCGACGTACCCCGGCACCACGACGTTGCGCTCGGCTGCGCTCACCATTGAGCCCACGACCTCGCGCTGGGCGACCGGGTCGGCGCGACGAGTCATCGCCTCGCTGAGCACCGCCACCAAGAGCTCTTCTCGCGAGCCGAAATAGTGCAGCAGTGCCGCATGCGACACGCCGATCTTCTCGGCGATGGCGCGCAACGACGTTCCTTCGGCCCCCTTGTCGATGAATACCTCGATCGCGCGATCGAGGATCTCCTGCCGTCGAGCGACGCCCTTGGCATAAGACCGCTGCACGCCTTTTTCCGCCACGCCCCCACCCTAGCGATCAAAAACCTCCATCTGGTGGTTTTCTGCTACCGTCATCCCACGAACCTGATTACCCACTGAAGGCAGAACCCATGCACACCCCCACCATCTCCGCTCAGCTCTGGAGCGTGCGCGACGAGATCACCGCCGATCTCGATGAAGCTCTCGCCAGACTTCGCGCCATCGGCTTCGCGAACGTCGAGGCCTTCGACTTCGTCTCACGCGCCGAGGCTCTCGCCCAGGCGTTCGCGCGCCACGACATCGCGTGCCCGACAGGGCATGCGTCGCTCGCCTCGACGACCGAGAATCCCTTCGACGATTCGATCACCGCGCCGAGCTCTGACGAGGTGTTCGCGGCGGCGGCGACACTCGGCATCACCACCGTGTTCGATCCCTTCGTCGCACCGGAGCGCTGGACCACGCACACGGAGATCGCGGCCACCGCCGCGGCCCTGAACGCGGCCTCCGAGGTCGGCGCCGCGCACGGCATCGCCGTCGGCTATCACAACCACAACCAGGAGTTCGAGGCCAAGATCGAGGGGCGGTTCGCTCTCGAGGTGTTCGCCGACCTGCTCGATCCCGCCGTGCAGCTCGAACTCGACCTGTACTGGGCGACGGCCGGTGGCGCCGACCTGGTGGAGCTTCTGACCACGCTCGGCGACCGCGTCACGGCGCTCCACATCAAAGACGGAACGCTCGACCCGCTGCCCACCCTCGGCTCCCCGCCGACGGACCAGGTCCCGGCCGGCGAAGGCACGGTGGCGCTCGGCGCCGCCCTCGACGCCGCGCCCACGGCGAAGTACGCGATCGTCGAGTTCGATGCCTACCGCGGCGACATCTGGCACGGCATGAAGACCGGTTTCGAGTTCCTGGCGTCGCGAGGGCTCGCCTGATGGCCGCGACGAGCTCCCCCCGCACCGGAACGATGGCCGTCGGCATCATCGGAGCGGGCAACATCAGCGATACCTACCTCGAGAATCTGAACAGCTTCCCCGACATCGAGGTGCTCATCGTCGGGGATCTGCTCCCCGAGCGGGCTCGCGCCCAGGCCGAGAAGCACGGAGTCCCCGCGTTCGGAACCGCCGAGGACGTGCTGGCGCATCCGGATGTCGAACTCATCGTCAACCTGACGCTTCCGGCGTCGCACGTGGCCGTCTCATCGGCCGCGCTCGCCGCAGGCAAGCACGTCTGGAGCGAGAAGCCGATCGGGATCGACCGCGAGAGCGCCTCGGCCCTGCTGGCTCACGCGGATGCCGCCGGGCTGCGCGTCGGGATCGCCCCCGACACGGTGCTCGGCCCCGGCATCCAGAGTGCCAAACGAGCGATCGATCGCGGCGACATCGGCACACCGCTGTTCGCGCAGACCGGCATGCAGTACGCCGGCCCGGAGTCGTTCCACCCCAACCCCGGGTTCCTCTTCGCCCACGGCGCAGGCCCGCTCTTCGACATGGGGCCGTACTACTTCACGACTCTCGTGAGCGTCCTGGGGCCCGTCGCCGCCGTTGCGGCGCTCGGCATGAAGGCGCGCGAGGAGCGGGAGATTCTCGTCGGTGCGCTCGCGGGGTCGACGTTCCCCGTCGAGGTGCCGTCGACCATCTCGGTGCTCGCGGCCTTCGAACGAGGCGCGACATCGCAATCGCTCTTGAGCTTCGACTCCCCGCTCACCCGCCACGGCGTCGTCGAGATCTCCGGCACGGAGGGCACGATCGTCCTGCCCGATCCGAACACCTTCAGCGGCACCACCACCATCATCCGGCCTCGCGAACGGGGAAGCTCCGAGCAGGTTCGCGTCGACGTGATCGAGGAAGGGACGGTCGTCGGCCGCGGACTCGGTGTGCTCGACATGGCGCGCGCGATCCGTGAGGGTCGGCCGCACCGCGCGACCGGCGAACTCGGCTACCACGTGCTCGACATCCTCATGTCGACGTCGGAAGCCGCCGAGTCGGGGCGGTTCGTGCCGGTTGAGAGCACCGTTGTGTCACCTGACGCCATGCCCGTCGACTTCGGCCCTCTCGAGCGGACGCTCTGAACGGCAGCGTCGCGCTCGCACCGCCGAGGTGCGCCGCCACGCTAGCCTCAACAGACGACGCCACGCAGAACAGGGGGCACCACGTGGACTTGGTTCATCGAATCGCTCGTCAGCGCGCCACGGGCGAGCCGCTGCGAGCACCGTCACCGCTCATCCGCGGTTTCCTGTGGACGCTCGGCGCCGTCGCCGCTCTCGGCTTCGCGGCCGCGATGTTCTCGCTTCGTGGCGTCGTCGCCTCGGTGCTCGCGGCTCTGTTCTTCAGCATCGCCGTCGACCCGGCGATTCGCGCGCTGCAACGTCGAGGGCTGTCGCGCCCGATCGCGACAGCGGTCTGCGTGATCGTGATCGTCGCGGTCGCGGTGAGCGCCACGGCGTTCGCGCTGCCGGCGCTGCAGCGAGAAGCCATCCGCCTCGTCGCCTCGGTGCCCGACGGAGTCGACTCTGTCCTCGCCGCAGGCTGGTTCGATGCGATCAACGCCGCGACCAACGGCGGCGCGTCGGACGCGATTCGCGCGTTCGCCGAGTTCGCCTCGGACCCGCAGACGTGGCTGATCGTGTCCGGCGGCGTGCTCGGCTTCGGCGCGACCGTGCTGAACGGCGTCTCGAGCGGCTTCTTCATCCTGGCGCTCACGGTGTACTTCGTTGCGAGCTTCGAGACGATGAAGACCTTCGCCTACTCGTTCGTGGTGGCATCACGTCGGCAGCGCTTCACTGAGATCGCCGACCGGATCCTGGCGAGCATCGGGCGCTACCTCGGCGGCATGGTCGTGCTGGCCCTCCTCAACGCGACGTTCAGCACCGTCCTGCTCGTGCTCGTCGGGGTCGACGGTGCCCTCCTGATCGGAGTCGCAGCGTTCTTCATCACGATCATCCCCCTCATCGGAACGATCCTGACGACGATCGGCATCACGCTGATCACCCTGGTGCAGTCGCCGACCTCCGCGCTCGTCGTGCTCGCGTTCATGCTCGTGTACATGCAGGTCGAGGCGTACGTGCTGACGCCGAAGGTGATGAAGAAAGCGGCCCAGATCCCCGGCTCTGTGGTGCTGATCTCCGCGCTCGCCGGCGGCACGCTGCTGGGCCTGCCGGGCGCGCTGATCGGGGTTCCCGTGGCCGCGTCCATCGCGCTCGTCCTGAACGAGGTCGTGCTCCCGAACCGCGCGCAAAGGTAGTGGCGTGAGCACCGAGATCGCCGCGACATCGGCCGCCTCACTCGTGATCGTCCCGGCGGTCGCGGTCGCGGCCCCTCTGATCGCGGCCGCGGTCGGCCGCGTCGCGGTCGTGCCGCTCGTCGTGTTCGAGATCCTGCTGGGAATCATCGTCGGCCCGAGTCTGCTCGGCTGGGTCGACGAGGCGCCCTTCACCGCCACACTGGCCGAGCTCGGGCTCGCCACGCTGTTCTTCATGGCGGGCAGCGAGATCGAGTTCTCCGCGATCGCGGGGCGACCGCTCGTCCGGGCCGCACTCGGCTGGGTGCTGTCGCTGGGTGGCGGGATCGCCGTGGGACTCCTCCTCGCCCCGACGTTCCCCGCGGCCGTGATCATTGCGATCGCGCTCAGCTCGACAGCCCTCGGGACACTGATCCCCGTGCTGCGCGACGCGGGCGAGGCCGATACGCCGTTCGGCCACGTCGTGAAGGCGATCGGCGCAGTCGGAGAGTTCGGCCCGCTGCTGGCCATCTCCCTGTTCCTCAGCGGACGTGAGCCGCTCCCCTCCGCGCTCATCCTGATCGCGTTCGCGGTGGTCTCGATTGCGGCGATCGTCGTCGCCGCGCGCGGCAGCCATGTGCGGCTCCACCGCGTGATCACCGCGACCCTGCACACGAGCGGGCAGTTCGCCGTTCGCCTGGCCCTGCTGCTTGTGCTCGGACTCGTGGCGCTGACCTACGCACTCGGGCTCGACATTCTGCTCGGCGCCTTCGCCGCGGGGGTGCTCTGGCGCCTGCTGATGGCCTCGTCGACACCGTCGAACAGGGAGGCGCTCGAATCCAAGCTCGATGCTGTCGCGTTCGGTTTCCTCGTCCCCGTCTTCTTCATCTACACCGGCATCACTTTCGACCTGGACGCTCTCCTCGCTGACCCTGCTGCGCTCGCCCTCGTCCCGGTCTTCGCTCTGGCCCTGCTCGTGGTGCGGGGCCTGCCCGGACTCATCGCATCTCCGCCCGGAACTCCGGCGGCGACACGAGGAGCTGTCGTGCTTCTCGGCGCGACCGGACTCCCGATCATCGTCGCGGTGACGCAGATCGGCGTCGAGCGAGAGATCCTCTCCTCCGCAACCGCCGCCGCGCTCGTCGGAGCCGGCATGCTGACGGTGCTGATCTTTCCGGCGCTGGGCCTGGCACAGAGACGGCGCGACACGAGCGCCGTGGCGGACGCCGAGCCCTCACTCGACTAGCCGCCCGCGCCTCCGCATGTCGGCGCATCCGATGATCTGCCGCTGACGCTCAGCTCGGCGGTCGATTGGCGGCCCGAGCCCGCGCGACGACCCGGCCGCGTGCCGAGTCGGGGAACCGTTCGAGCATCTCGCGCACCTCGACGGCGCCGACGTGCGCACCGAACAGCTCGGTGTGAGGCTCCATCCGAACACCCTCGGCCAGTGGGCCCGCGCTGACGGGATCGAAGCCCAGGTCGTCGACGAGTCGGGCGACCGCCGCCAGATCGGCGGGGTCGTCCCCCGCGATCGCGATCGCCTTGCGGCCGGGCGCTCCCGGCGGCCGCGGCTCCTCGTCGAGGTCGTGATAGCCCATGTGGTTGAGCGCCTTGACGACCCGCGAGCGCGGCAGGAAGCGCTGCACGATCTCGCTCGACGAGGTGGTCGGGTCGTTGAGGTCGTCGCGGATGCCGTCGACCTCCCACCAGTAGTTCATGGCGTCGACCACGAGCTTGCCGGCGAGCTCGTCCACCGGCAGCGCGGTGTGCTTGCCGAGCGGAAGCGCCAGGATCACCAGGTCGGCGCGCGCCGCCGCATCCGCCGCGGTCGTGGCGACGCCGCCCGGAGCGAGCACCTCGATGATCAGGCGGATGCGCCGCGGGTCTCCCGACCCGGCGATCAGCACCTCGTAGCCGGCCTCCCGCGCGAGCCGGGCGAGCACGGTGCCGACCTTGCCCGCGCCGAGGATGGCGAGGGTGGGATGGGGCATGAGTTCAGCGTAGGGAACTCAGTGGGTGGGGTGCAGGCTGCCGCGTCACGGGCACGTCGCGCGCGGCTCGCCCCCGCGACGGCTCAAGCCTGCGGCAGCCGCCGACGCGAACGCACCAGAGCGAACAGCATCCCGACGGTGATGAGCAGGAGCGCCGCCGCCACGGTCCCGGCAACAATGTCGCTGGCCATGCCGGTTGCCGCAAGCTCGGGCTCCGCCGCATCGTCGACCTCGCCCGCATCCGACTCGAGCGCGATGCTGCCCGTGGGCCCCCAGAGCTCGAACAGCGCGGTCATCGGCGTCGGCGTCCACGTGATGTCCGAGACGCCCGACCACGTCGAGAACTGGCCGTTCTCCCAGTCGTCGCTGCTCGTCGACCGGTAGGTGGTCATGACGAGGGTGTAACTGCCAGCGGTCAGCGGCGACAAGAATTCGGGCGCCTGGTCGTCGGAGATGTAGTCGACGCCGCCATTCACGAACGAGACGTTGTCGAGGTCGCGATCGTCGTTGCAGTCGACCAGGTTGTCAGCCGGGTTCTCGGGGTCGAAGCTCGTGTACACCGCGAGGAAGAAGTCCTGGGAAGGGTAGTAAGGCTGGCCCCACTGGAGGTCCTCGTCGACCGGCGTGACGTCGATCACCCGGAAGGTGAAGTCCCCGTCGTTCGAGATGACGATAGGCAGCGCCTGGTACGGGTGGTATCCCGCCTCCATGTGACAATCGGCGAACCCGCCCAGATCGATGTCGCTGCCTGCCGAGCCGAGGTCGACCTCGAAGTCGTCGATGACGACCGGCATGTTCACGCTCGTCGTGACGATCAACGACCCGCTCGGGTCGGCGGCCGGAGTCGCGAAGTACACATCGATGTCGATGTCATCGCCGCCGAACGCCACCTCGATATCGGCCTCGTCGTCAACGGTGAAGGCGAAGGTCGACGCCCCTCCCGGCACGACGAACGAGTTGACGGGCGCCCCTCCGCCAGAAACGGTCATCGCGTCCAGCGCATCCTGGTCCTCGACGGTCCAGCCCTCACAGTTGAGCAGCGTGATCGTGAGCGTCTCGCCGGGGAGGATCACCTGGTTGTCGCCCACTCCTTCCCCGACCGCGCAGTCCACCGTGATCGAAGTGCGTGTGTCGCTCGGCCCGCCGAGGGCGACGGCGGCGGAAACGCTGCCAGCGACGACGAGACTGCCGGCGATGGCGCCGATGAGAAGGGAATTTCGGACGCGCAGCATCGAGTCTCCAGAAGTCAGGGGGTCGGGCCAGCGTAGCGGGGTGCCTGCGGGGCGCGCGTGTCTCGGCGGCGTGGCGAGTGTGCGCGCGGACGCGCACCATCCCGCAGGTCTTGTGCGCCGCCGGACGGAGGCGTATCGTGCAACCAAATGGTTGTAGAACTTGAACTCTCCGACGACGACGTGAACCGCATCTTCCGGGCCCTCGCCGACGCAACGCGACGCGACATCGTGCGCCGAACGCTCGTTGCCGACGTCTCGGTGTCGCAGCTCGCGGACGCGTATGTCATGTCGTTCGCCGCGGTTCAGAAGCACGTCGCCGTGCTGGAGGAGGCGAGGCTCGTGACCAAGCAACCGCGCGGGCGGGAGCGGATGGTGCGGGGCAATCCCGACCGCATCCGCCAGGCGCAGCGCCTGCTCACCCAGTTCGAACACGTCTGGCGCTCCCGGATCGACCGCCTCGACGCGCTGCTCGACGAAGACCACGACAACTAGAAGGAGCGATCATGCCTGTCACCTCCGTCGGGAAAGACCTCGACACCCTCACCCTCACGATCGTCGCGGAATTCTCCGCGCCCCTGGCCCGACTATGGGATGCCTACGTCGACCCGCGCCAGATCGAACGTTTCTGGGGCCCTCCGACGTATCCCGCGACCTTCCTGCGGCACGACGCCGCGGTCGGCGGCCGCAGCTTCTACAAGATGACCGGGCCAGAAGGGGACGAGCACTTCGGCTTCTGGGAGTGGACCGAGGTCAACGCTCCCGCGTCGTTCGCCGTTGTCGACGGCTTCGCCGACGAGACCGGCACACCCAACACGGAGCTGCCGTCCATGCGGGCGACCTTCGCCTTCGAGGCGATTGACCCGGGTTCGCGCCTGACCACCGTCACGAGCTTCGACACCCTCGAACAGCTCGAGCAGCTCCTCGCGATGGGAATGCTCGAGGGCACGAAGCAGGCCATGGCGCAGATCGACGACGTGCTCGCCGACCTCGCCGCCTTCGCCTCCGACGGTGCTGTCGAGGCGCAGATGCTCGGTGACACGCAGGTGCGGGTGTCCCGCGTCATCCGCGGAACCGTCGAGCAGGTCTGGCACGCGCACAACGACGCCGAACTCATGAAGAAGTGGCTGCTCGGACCCGACGGCTGGAGCATGCCCGTCTGCGAGATCGCGACGGCGGTCGGCGACAGCTACCGCTACGTCTGGGAGCCGGACGGGGGCGGCGAAGGCTTCGGCTTCACCGGCGAGCTTCTCGAGTCCGAGGCTCCCAATCGCGCGGTGACCACCGAGGCGATGATCGGCATGGACTTCCCCGCCACCCTCAACGAGCTCACGCTCACACCGGTCGCGGGTGGCACGCTGCTGTCGCTTGTGATCACCTACGCGGATGCGGCGCAGCGCGACGCGGTGCTCGCGACCGGCATGACCGGCGGCATGGAGACCAGCTACGCGCGGCTCGAGGGTCTGCTGGAGTCGGTCACGGCGTAGGCCTTCGAATGGGTCGCACCGGCCCGCGGGAGGCGCGGGGTGACAGCGCGACTCGTCCCGAATGCGGCAGATCGCCTGCTGAAGCAGAAAACCCCCGAACCGAGAGGTTCGAGGGTTTTTCTGTGTCCTGATGCAGGACAGTGGCGGTACCGGTGGGATTTGAACCCACGGTGGGTTTAAGGCCCACACAACTTTTCGAGAGTTGCACCTTCGGCCGCTCGGACACGGTACCGCCGACCATCCTAACGCAGGGTGACGGTCATGCCGAATCGTGCTTGACGCATCCATTGAAGCCGTCTAGCCTTGTATTCAACCAAACAGTTGAATAAGGAGATGATGGGTAGCAGCGAGGCGAACGACCAGCTCGACCGGGCCTTCCTGGCCCTGGCCGATCCGGTCAGGCGCAGCATCATCGCGCGGTTGAGTCGCGGGCCGGCCACGGTCAATGAGCTCGCCGAGCCCTTCGCCATCACGGTGCAGGCCGTCTCGAAGCACATCTCGGTGCTCGAGCAGGCCGGCCTCGTGACGAGAACACGGGATGCCCAACGGCGCCCCGTGCACCTCGACCCCGCCGCGCTCGAACGCCTCACGGCATGGATCGACCGCTACCGCCTCGACGCGGAGCGCCAGTTCCGCGCGCTCGACGGGGTGCTGGCGCAGCTGAGCGACACCTCGAACACCGACACGACCGAAACACCAGGAGAGAAGCCATGAGCAACGCACTGACCGTCAACGCCCCCGAAGGCCAGCCCTTCGTCACGTTCGAGCGCGAGTTCGACGCCCCCGTCGCGGCGGTGTTCCGCGCGCACCAGGACCCCGAGCTCGCGAAGCAGTGGCTCGCGCCGGAAGGCTACGAGATGGTCATCGACCGCTACGACTTCGCCACCGCCGGCGCCTACCGCTATCTGCACAAGAATGACGGCGAGGAGTACGCCTTCAACGGCGTCTACCACGTGGTGCGCGAGAACGACCTCACGATTCAGACCTTCGAGTTCGAGGGCTTTCCCGACGTCGTCACGATGGAAACCAACCGGTTCATCGACCTCGGCAACGGCCGCACCCGGATCGAAGGACAGTCGACGTTCCCCAGCCTCGAAGCGCGCGACGGCATGATCGAAAGCGGCATGGAGGTCGGAATCGCGGAGTCCTACGACAAGCTCGACGGGGTGCTCGCCGCCAGCTGAACCGTACGACCGCGCCCGCTGCCCCGTTGACGAAATGCAGGAGAAACGGGGATGCGGGTGCAGCTCAGCCCCGGCAGCTGGCCCCACGCGCGCAGGATCTCCTGCATTTCGTCACCCGGCGGCGGGTGCGGCGGGCGCGGCGGCGGATCGGCGAGCGGCCCCGGGCGTCGGATGCGGCGCGCGGGCGGCGTCGGCGGTCGCGCCTAGGCTGTCCGCATGGCTCGCCCCGCATCCGCCGCGTACCGCTGCACCGACTGCGGCTGGACGGGAGCCAAGTGGTACGGCCAGTGCCCCGAATGCCAGGCCTGGGGCACCGTCGCCGAAGCGGATGCGCCCCGCAGCGCCGTCGCCGCCGCGAGCGTGAGCGCGGCCCGCGTCGCCCGCCCGATCACCGAGCTCGACACCAACGCCGTGCCGCGCTGGGGAACCGGCATCGCCGAGCTCGACCGCGTGCTCGGCGGCGGCATCGTGCCCGGCGCCGCGATCCTGCTCTCGGGCGAGCCGGGCGTCGGCAAGTCGACCCTGCTGCTGGAGGCGGCCGCGCGCGCCGCCGCCAGCGGCCGCCGCGTGCTCTACGCGAGCGCCGAAGAGTCCACCGCCCAGGTGCGCCTGCGCGCCGAGCGCACCGGAGCCCTGCACGACGAGCTGTTCCTCGCCGCCGAGACCGACCTCGCCACCATCCTCGGCCAGGTCGACGCGGTGAAGCCCGAGCTCCTCATCGTCGACAGCGTGCAGACCGTGTCCAGCGCGATGAGCGACGGCGCACCCGGCCAGCCAGCACAGGTGCGCGAGGTCGCGGGCACGCTGATCCGCGTCGCCAAGGAGCGCGGACTGCCGGTGCTGCTTGTCGGGCACGTCACCAAGGACGGCTCGATCGCCGGCCCTCGTATGCTGGAGCACCTCGTCGATGTGGTGTGCAGCTTCGAGGGCGACCGCCAGACCTCGTTGCGGTTCGTGCGGGCGCTCAAGAACCGCTTCGGACCCACCGACGAGGTCGGCTGCTTCGAGATGACCGGCGACGGCATCGCCGAGGTGCCCGACCCCTCGGGACTGTTCCTCTCGCGCGGCGGCACCCCGGTCAGCGGCACCTGCGTCACCATCGCCCTCGAGGGGCGGCGCGCGCTGCCGGTCGAGGTGCAGGCCCTCGTCGTCGGAACCCAGGCGCCGCAGCCGCGCCGCGTCGTCGGCGGCGTCGACTCCTCGCGGGTGGCGATGCTGCTCGCCGTGCTGGAGCGGCGCTGCGGACTGCGGCTCGGCCAGATGGATGTGTATGTCTCGACGGTCGGCGGGATCCGGCTCGTCGAACCAGCCGCCGATCTCGCCATCGCGCTCGCCATCGCCAGCGCGGTGAAAGATGTCGCGCTGCCGCAGACGCTCGCGGCGGTCGGCGAGATCAGCCTCGCCGGGGAGATCCGGCCCGTCGCCGCGGCGAAGCAGCGCGCGAGCGAGGCGCGGCGGCTGGGCTACTCGACCGTGCTCGACCAGGAGGCCGGGCCGCTGCGCGAGGCGCTCCGCCGGGCGTTCGCAGCGGCGGACCAGGCGACGCCGGCGGGGGTGCCGGAGTTCTAGGGGGTTTCGATACGTCGCTGACGCGACACTCAACCCACTCACGCGGTTTCGATACGTCGCTGACGCGACACTCAACCCGCTCACGCGGTTTCGATACGTCGCTGACGCGACACCCAACCCGCTCACGCGGTTTCGATACGCCCTTCGGGCTACTCAACCCGCTCAGCTTGCCGGTCGAGTAGGGCGCGCAGCGCCCGTATCGAGACCCGCCCCGCGCGACCACGCGGTTTCGATACGTCGCTTCGCGACTACTCAACCGGCGGGACGGCCCACTCGACCGGGTCTCAGCTCCCGGTCGAGTGGGCCGCGCGGCGGGCTCAGCGCCCGCCCGCTCCCGCAGGCGGACCCCCGCCGAAGTCGGGCGGCGTGCCGCCGAACTCGGCGCCCGTCTCCTCGGTCGTCCCGCCGAGGTCCGCGAGACCCGTGGTCTCGGCCGTCGCCTCCTCGGTCGCGGCCGTGAGGTCGGCGATCACCACCTCATCGCCGACGGCGATGCCGGAGATGATCTCGACCAGGTCGGTGCCGATCGCTCCCACCTCGACCGGCACGGTGACGAGTTCGCCGCCGTCGAGCACCGAGACCGTGTCGCCGGCATCCGAGCGGTGCAGCGCCGAGATCGGGATCACGACCACGCCATCCGCGGTCGCCACCGAGACCGCGACCTGCGCCGCGGCGCCGTTCAGCAGCACCGCGTCGCCCGCATCGATCGAGATGGTGATCGCGTAGGACGGCGTCGCCGAATCGGTCGCCACATTGACGAAGCCGACCGCGCTGACCGTCGCCGGGTAGTGCTCGCCCGAGCTCGAGATGGTCACCTCGGCGACCTGTCCGACGGCGACCTTCTGCACCTCGGCGAGGGTGACGGTCGTCTCGATGAGGTAGCCGTCGTCACCGAGGATCGTGATGACGGCCGTCGTTGAATTGGCGTCGACGGTGTCGCCGACCTCGAAGGCGACCAGCGCCACGGTGCCGTCGATCGGGGCCGTCAGCTCGGCCGCCGCCAGCGACTGCTCGGCGATCAGCACGTTTGCCTCTGCCACCTCGATCGCGGCGTAGTCGGCCACGATGTCGGCGGCGCTCGGCACCGACGAAGTGCCGCCGCCCGACGCGGAGGCCGTCGAGGTGCTGGTCGTGGACGATCCCGACGACGTGTCGCTCGGCGTGCTGCTCGTGGTCGTGCTCGCCGCCACCGCATCCTGAAGCGCGGTGATCGCGGCGTCCAGTTCGGTCATCGCCGCAGCGACGGCCTCCTGCGCGGCCTGCGTGACGGCCTGCGCGTCGGCGACGCCGGTGATCGCCTCCTGGCACGTCACCAGGAGCTCCTGCACCGCCTCGAGCGTGAGCGGCTCCGACTCCTCATCGGATTCCTCCGCCTCGTCGTCGGCGGCAGCGAACTCGGACTCCTCGCCCGACACGGCGTCCGCCGCCGGGGCGGCCTCGGAATCGTCCGCACCCTCGAGCTCGGCGTCGAGGAACGGCTGGCACAGCTCCGTCGCGTCGGTCACGGTGGCCTCGGCCGCGGTCAGCGACTCGGAGGCTGCCTCGATCAGCGCGAGCAGCTGCTCCTGCGCATTCTGGACGTCGCGAACTGCGGCCTCGAGCGCCGGATCCGCCGAGCTGTCGCCCGCGCCCGACGGCGCGGAGGCGGTCGAGGTCGTTGTCTCGCTCGAGGTGTCCTCGTCGTCCTCCTCCGTGGCGCTCGACTGCGCTTCGAGGTCGCTCGCCAGCGCCTCCTCGGCCGAGGCGACCCGTTCTTCGGCGGCCTCGACAGCCTCCTCCAGGTCGATCGTGTCGAGCGTGGCCAGCACGTCGCCGGCCTCGACGGTGTCGCCGAGTGAGACGTTCACCGCGGAGACCTCACCGCCGACGCCGAAGCTCGCGTCGCGGCGGTTCGCCGACTCGATCGTGCCGATCAGGTCGAGCTCCTCCTCGATCGCGCCCGTCGAGGCGGTCGCCGTGCGGTAGCTGCTCGGGTCGGCGCCGCCGGCCCAGGCGACGCTCGCTCCGCCGACCACGATCGCGAGTCCGGCAGCGCCCGCGATCACGGTGCGGCGGCGGCTCCACGTCACCCTCTTCAGGCGCGGGATGACCGACTCCTGCCACCAGGTGCGCGCGCGCCCGAGCGCAGCCCGCGGCGCCAGCGGGCTCACCGGTCAGCCCCGGCATCCGGACGCTGCTGGCCGCCCGCGACCGCCGTCCGCGCGCTGCATCCCTCGTCGCCCGGCTCGCTCACCACGAGTGCGGTCGCGGCGTAGCCGCCCGAGGTGTCGGCCTCGCCCTGCGCGGTCACGCACTTGCCGACGACCAGCACCGAGGCGTCGGCGTCGACCGTCACGACGATGCTCGTCGCCTCCGTCACGCTGAGCGTCGTCGACGTGGTCGCGTCGTCCCGGCCGGTCGCCTCGACGGTGAACCCGCTCGCGTCGACCGCCGTGACGGCTCCCGTGGTGACCGCGGCGAACCCGGTCGGCGCTCCGCCCTCGCCCGCACCGACAGGTGCGTCGGCCGGGGCCTCGCCTTCCGGAGCCGACCCGCCGGCCCGCGCGTCGCCCCCGGGGGCCGCACCGTCGGCGGGCGCTCCCCCGCCGGCCGCGAATCCGGCGATGCCGCACTCGCCATCGACCGCGGCCGTCACCGTCACCAGTGTCGCGACGGTGGCGTCGGCGGCGTCCGTCGTCACAAACACGCAGTCGCCGACCTCCAGATCCGACAGTGAGCCGGAGACCTGCGCAGTGATCGTGGTGTCGTCGGTGTACGAGACCGCCGTCTGCGACTCGGTGTCCTGCACCTGCATCAGGCCGTCGGCAACGTCGGCGATCTCACCGGTGACGCCGGAGGCCACCCGCTCCGGCGCTGCCTGCGCGGCGGCAGTGTCCGTTGCCTCGACCGCCTCCTCGGCGGTGTCGGTCGTGGCGCATCCGGCGAGCGCGAGGGTGGTGCCGAGCGCGAGCACGGTGAAGACCGGAAGCGCGGAACGGCGGCGGTGGAGGCTTGTCATGGTGGGTGTCCTTTGAGATGTCACGGGGGTCATTCGGTGCGAAGTGCGTCGATGGGGGTGAGGCGGGCGGCCCGGGTCGCGGGGTAGACCCCGAACACCAGGCCGATCGCGAGGGAGACGCCGATCGCCATCACGACGGCGGTGGGCGAGAGCACGATCGAGCTTCCGATCACACCCGGGAGGGTGATCGTGGCGAGCGCGCCGAGCCCGGCGCCGAGCACGCCGCCGGTGAGGCCGAGGATGCCGGCCTCCACCAGGAACTGGCGTCGGATCGCCCACGGCGGAGCCCCGAGCGCCTTGCGCAGACCGATCTCGCGGGTGCGCTCGGTCACCGACACCAGCTGGATGTTCATCACCCCGATGCCGCCGACCAGCAGCGACAGCGCCGCGATGCCGGTGAGCAGGATCGTCAGGGTCTGGTAGATCGCCGTCGCCGTGCTGACGAGCGCGTCCTGGCTCGACAGGTCGAAGTCCGCGTCCTCGGTCGAGGTGATGCCGTGCAGGTTCAGCAGAATCGTCTCCGCCTCCTGGTACGCGGCCGACAGCTGCTCGGCCGACTCGGCCTGCAGGTAGATCGTCGTCAGCGCGGTCGCGGTCGGTCCGCCCGACAGCACGTCGGAGGCGGTCGACAGCGGGACGATCGCAAGGTCGTCGAGGTTGGTCGAGCTGTCCGAGCCCGCGGACTCGAGCACGCCGATGACCTCGAAGGAGGTGCCGTCGATCTCGACTGTCTGGCCCACCACGTTGGTGGTGCCGAACAGCTCGTCGGCGGTCTCCGAGCCGAGCACGACCACGTTGGCGGTCGCATCCACGTCCTCGTCGCTCAGGAACTCGCCGACCGCCAGCTCCCGGGAGCGGACCTCGAGCCACGACTCGGTCGTGCCCGTCACGGTCGTCGTCCAGTTGGTGTCGTTCGCCTCGAGCGAGAACGAGCTCGCCTTCTCAGGTGCGACACCCGCGATGTCGGGGGCGCTGATCTCGGAGTCGAGGGCTTCAGCATCGGAGGCGGTCAGCGTCGTGGCGGTTCCGAAGCCGCCGCGGGCGCCCGCCGCGTCGGTGGAGGATCCGGGCGAGACGATCAGCAAGTTGCTGCCGAGCGAGCTGATCGACTCGCTGACATCCTTCTGCGTGCCGAGACCCAGGCCCACGGTGAGAATGACTGCGGCGATGCCGATGAGGATGCCGAGCACGGTGAGCATCGACCGCAGCAGGTGCGCCCGCACGGCCGACCAGGCGGTGGTGAGGGTTTCGCTCCAGTTCATGCGGCGACCTCCACATCCGACTGGATGAGTCCGTCGCGCACCCGCACCACACGGCGCGAGCGTTCGGCGACCTCCTCCTCGTGGGTGATCAGCACGATCGTGCGACCCGCCTCGTGCAGCTCGTCGAACAGCGAGAGCACGTCCGCGGTCGAGACCGAGTCGAGGTTTCCGGTCGGCTCATCCGCGAGGATCATCGTCGGCTCGCCGACGAGGGCGCGGGCGACGGCGACGCGCTGCTGCTGACCGCCCGAGAGCTCACCCGGCTTGTTGTTCAGCCGCGAGCCGAGACCGACCCGTTCGAGCGCGCGTTCGGAGCGCTCGCGCCGCTCGTCCCGGTCGACGCCGGCGTAGACGAGCGGCAGCTCGACGTTGCGCCAGGCCGAGAGCGACGGCAGCAGGTTGAAGCCCTGGAACACGAAGCCGATCTCGCGGTTGCGGATGCGTGCCAGCTCGGCCTCGTCGAGGTCGCGCACGTCGGTGCCCGCCAGGCGGTACGAGCCCGCGGTGAGGGTGTCGAGGCATCCGAGGATGTTCATCAGCGTCGACTTGCCCGAGCCGGAGGGGCCCATGATCGCGAGGTACTCGCCGCGCTCGATCGTGAGATCGATGCCGCGCAGCGCCTCGAACTCGACCGTGCCGGTGCGGTACATCTTGCGCACCTGGTCGAGGCTGATGACCGGACCCGAGGTGTCGTGGACGGCCGCGCTCACTGGCCCGGCGCCTGTCCGCCGAAGTCGGGGCGCTCGCCCACGGTGCCGGTACCGCCGGCGCCCGGCCCGAAGTCGCGGGTGACGCCCTCGGTCGTGCCCGCGTTGCCCTCGCCCGGAGTGAAGGTGGCCACGAGCACCTCGTCGCCTTCCACGATCCCGGAGACGATCTCAGTGAGGGTGCCGACCGTCTCGCCGACCTCGACCGGGGTGACGACCTGCGCTCCATCGGCGGTGATCACCGTGACGGTGCTCGTCTCGCCGTCGGTGGTGATCGCGGCGCTCGCGACGGTCAGCACGTCGGTGCGCCGCTCGTAGATGATCTCCGCCGTCACCGAGATGCCGTCGAACAGGCCCTCGGCGGTGCCGGTGACGTCGATGCTGACCGGATAGGCGGCGGCACCCGTGTCGGTGGAGGGCAGAATGCCGACCTCGCTCACGACACCGAAGAACGCGACGCCGTCGTCGGTCGCGAGCTCGACCTGGTCGCCGACCTCGATGAGCGCGACGTCGGCCTCGCCGACGGTCACGTCGACCGCCCAGGCATCCGTTCCGACGATCGTGAACGCCGCGGTGGTCGCGCCGCCCGCGGCGGAGCCCACCGCGTCGCCGACCTCGACCCCGACGGAGGTGATGACGCCCGCTGCCGGCGCGGTGAGGGTGGCATCGTCGACCGCGTCTTCGGCATCCTCGACGGCCGCCTCGGCGACCTCGACCGCAGCCGCGTTCGCCGCGATCTGCGCCAGATCCGCGGTGCTGCCGTCGCTTTCGTCGTAGCTGTCGGAGAGCTTCGCCTGGGCGCTCGCCAGATCGGCCTTGGCCTGCAGCAGCGCCGCGTCGAGGCTGATCGTGTCGACGGTGGCGAGGGTGTCGCCCTTCTCGACGGTGTCGCCTTCCGCGACGGAGACCTTCGTGACCGTGCCCGAGACCGCGAACGACACCTGTTCGTTGACGAGCGGGGTGAGGGTGCCCGAGGTCGAGATGCTCTTGTCGAGGGTCTCCAGGCTGGCGATCGCTGTCGTGGTGATGGTCTCGTCGCTCGAGGATGCGGTCGCGGGGACGACCACCGTCACGACGACGATGGCGGTCGCGGCGAGCGCGGCGCCGGCAGCGGCGCCGATGACGATCCACCGGCGTCGGCGAAGGTGCGCGAAGGCACTGCGGAAGTTCATGATCTCCTCTCGACCGCGCAGACTGCGCGGGATGCATGACCCGAAAATTACGGTCGGGGTCTATGCGAGATCGTTCGGCTTCCTGAGAAACAGCCGTGAGCACGGGTCCGAGTTTCGATTCGGCGCGAGGCGCCTACCCAACCCGCTCCAACTGCGCCGGTCGAGTAGCCGACGCCGTCGGCGTCTCGAGACCCCGCTAGTTGAGGAGGAACTGCTTGGTCTCGGCCGACTCGGCCTCGCCGAGCTTCACAGTGAGGTGGTAGCTGGCACCGCCGGCGATGACCTCGGGCCGCGAGGCGGAGCAGGTGTCAGTCGACGACCGCGTGCGGTCCCACGCGAACGGCGTCGTGGCGAGCGTCTGCGAGGGCTCCAGTGCGATGACCGACTCGGTCGGATCCTCCTGGCAATCAGCCGAGCTCCAGATCTGCTCGCTGCCGCTCGTGATCACGTACTCCTGCGCTCCGGTGCCGACATCGAAGCTGCACGTCGCGGCGCCGACGTTCTCGATCTCCATCGACAGCATCGGCTGCTCGGAATTGCCGTAGCTGGATGCGTCGGTGATCGCCGTCAACCGCACCGTCGACGGATCGCACGCGGCGATCTCGCTCGGGTCGGCCGACGGGTCGGCGGTCGCGGCATCCGTGGCGACAGGCGCACTCGTGTCAGTCGGCGCCGGGCTGCTGGCGGGCTCCCCCGCGCCCGGGCGGACGAAGATCAGCACGATCACGACAATGACGGCGAGCAGACCGAGTCCGAGGACCGCGCGCCGTCGCCAGTACACCGAGGGCGGCTGCGGGCCGACCGGATGACGGAGCGTCGACATGCGGACAGGTTAACGCCGTCGCGGCGGCCACTCCGTGTGCCGCGCGGGTCTGCCGGAAACCGAGACGGCGCGCTCGTCGGCGAGTTCCGCCTCGACCATGAGCGCGAACTCCCGAAGGCTCGCCACATCGATCGTCTCGGTGTCTCGCGGCATCGAGTCGAAGACGCAGACCGCCCCGATCGGCTCACCGGTCGAGGCGCGAACCGGGTACCCGGCGTAGAACCGCAGTCCGAGGCTTCCGACGACGAAGGCGTTGCTCGTGAAGCGGGGGTCGCTCGAGGCATCCGGCACGATCAGCGGACCACCGTCTTCGACCAGTCGGAAGCAGAACGAGTCCTCGAGACTGGCCGCATCGAGCTCAGAACCGGCGAGCGCCTTGTACCACTGGCGGTCGACCCCGACCACGGTGAAGGCCGCGTGAGAAGTCTGGAACACCGAACGAGCGGCACGGACGATCCGATCGAAGCGCTCTTCGGGCTCGCTGTCGGCGATCCCGATGCGCGCCAGCGCGCGTTCACGCTGATCGGGGTGCGCGCGCCGTTCACGCGCCGGCGCGGATGCGAGCACGCCGGGCGCGACGTGCCCGGCCAGCACCTCTGCCCAGAACGCATAGCGTGCCGAGTCTCCGTAGACGTTCTCGACGTCGCCGGGCGTCGGCGGCGGCTCGACGAAGGCGACGCCCGGTCGGCGCTCGCACTCTGCGCTCGTGAGCTCGTTGAGCTGGCGCGCTCGACGCGCGAGGAGACGACTCACTCGGCCGGCGAAGGTGGGGATCGACTGGAGCGGCTGGATGCCTGCCACCAGGACTTGCGTGTCGCCGGCGCGGCTGCGCTCGATCTCGTCGAGGGCGCGCGCGAGCTCGCGTGCCCACGCCGCGCGCGACGTCAGCGCGAGAACATCGTTGACTCCCAGCACAAGGCACACGACCTGGAAGGTGCCGAGTGCCTGCTGCTGCAGCACCGCCGTCACGTCGCTCATTCGCATCGACGGTTCGACGACCCCCGCCACGGTGACGCCACCTTGGCGGCGTTGCGCGACGGCTCGGCAGAACGCGCCGATCAGCCCGAGTTCATGCGTGAGCACGCCCCAGCCGCTCGCGGTGCCAGAGCCGACGATCAGCACGTCGACCGCGTCGGGTCCCGGCGTGTGGGCCCTCGGCGCGTCCCTCGGCCGGGGAACATCGACCAGGCTCCGCGCGCGCCACTGCGCCCACGCCCAGACGGGGGCGCGAAGCGCGGTCCACGGATCGATCATGACGACGCTTCTTCCCCTGATAGTCGACGATCCCGGACGGCCACTCGCCGCCCCAGCCCCTCGCTCCCGATCTTACGGTTCACGCGCGAAAGGAATGCTCACCTCATCGCAACTGTTTGCACTTATCGCAGAATCGTGCAAACATGCACGCTATGGCGCAGAGTGCAGACGGTCTCGTCGAGCGCCGGATTCGAGAGACCGCGCAACGGCTCTCAGGGACGGCTCGACGCTGGACCGCCGAGCGCGGTCTCACCGGATTCACCGTTGAGGAGGTGTGCGAGCAGGTCGGCGTCTCGCGCCGGACGTTCTTCAACTACTTTGCCTCGAAAGAGAATGCCGTGCTCGGAATCGCCGTGCGCGACGACGAATCCCCCGCTCTCGAAGAGGCGTTCGTCGCCGAGGGTCCCGACGGCCCCCCGCTGCTTCACGCCCTCGTTCGGCTCACCGTCGAGCGCTGGTTCGTCTCCGGCCTCACCCCCGACGAGATACCGCGACTGCAGGAGGCGTTTCAGCGGGAGCCGCGCCTGCTCACCCGACTCCTCGAACTCTCCGAGGCGAAGGATCGCGCCCTGGCCGAGCTGATCGCACGGCGTCAGCACTGGGCCGCTGATGACCCCCGAGCTAGGGCCGCCACCCAGCTGCTGCACTCGATCTTCCGCGGGGCCGCGCCCCGCCTCGCGCACCTTCGCAGCGCATCAGAGCTCACCCAGGCGATCGACGACGACCTCGCCGTCATGCGCCAAGTCTTCTCCGCCTGACCCCTCCCAGCACGAACGGACCCCATGTCGACCACCACGACCGCGCCGCTGCTGCTCACGCAGCGCCGCATCTGGATCATCTTCAGCGCCCTGATCGCAGGGATGCTGCTCTCCAGCCTCGACCAGACGATCGTCTCGACCGCCATGCCGACCATCGTCGGCGAGCTCGGCGGCGTTGAGCACCAGGTCTGGATCACCACCGCCTACCTCCTCGCCACCACGATCGTGATGCCGATCTACGGCAAGTTCGGTGACCTGCTCGGCCGCCGCCGGCTGTTCCTCGTCGCGATCGCGCTGTTCACCCTCGCCTCGATCGGCTGCGCCTTCGCGGGCGACTTCTGGAGCTTCGTGGTCTTTCGCGCGATGCAGGGACTCGGGGGCGGCGGGCTGATGATCCTGTCGCAGGCGATCATCGCCGACATCGTTCCGGCGAACCAGCGCGGCAAGTACCTCGGGCCGCTCGGCGGCATCTTCGGCCTCTCCGCGGGCGCAGGGCCCCTGCTCGGCGGCTACTTCGTCGACCACCTCACCTGGCAGTGGGCGTTCTACATCAACATCCCGATCGGCATCGCGGCGTTCGTGATCGCCTTCGTCACCCTCACGCTCCCGAACAAGCGCGTCGAGCGCCGCATCGACGTCCTCGGCGTCGTGTTCCTCTCGGCTGCCACGACCTGCCTCATCTTCTTCGCCGACTTCGGCGGCGACGCCGACTACGGCTGGGGATCCCTCGCCACCTGGGCGTGGGGTGCGGGTCTCGCCGTCGCCGCCACCGCCTTCGTGGTGACGGAGGCGCGCGCCGAGGACCCGATCATCCCGCTGTCGCTGTTCCGCAACCCGATCTTCATCAACGCGACGGCCATCGGGCTCACCCTCGGCCTGAGCATGTTCTCGGCGATCGCCTTCATCCCGACGTTCCTCCAGATGTCGTCGGGAACCTCGGCGGCGGTCTCCGGTCTGCTGATGATCCCGATGATGGTGGGCCTCATGGGGATGTCGATCATGTCGGGCATCCTCATCACCCGAACCGGCCGCTATCGGATCTTCCCGATACTCGGGACGGTGCTCACGGCGATCGCGCTGGCGCTCATGACGACTCTCGCCGCCAGCACCCCGCTGTGGCTGATCTGCACCTACCTGTTCATCTTCGGCGCAGGTCTCGGCCTCATCATGCAGGTGGTGGTTCTGGTCGTGCAGAACGCCGTCCCCGCGACGCAGCTCGGCACCGCGACCAGCACGAACAACTACTTCCGCGAGGTCGGAGCGTCACTCGGGGTCGCCATCTTCGGCACGATCTTCACCACACGGCTGGCCGAGAACCTCCGTGAGGTGTTCACCGACGCGGGCGCCACGGCCGAAGAGGCCGCCACCGCAAGCGCGACCATCGACCCGCAGTCCCTCTCCGAGCTCCCCGATGCGGTGCGGGACGGAATCGTGACCGCGTACGCGGACGCGCTCGCCCCGGTGTTCTGGTACGTGCTGCCCTTCGTCGGCATCGCGTTCCTGCTCTCGCTCGTGCTCAAGCAGATCCCGCTGTCGGATGTCGCCGGTCTCGTCGCACGCGGTGAAGCGATCGGCGGCGAGGAGGCCGAGCAATTGGAGTCCGCCGCCCGCGGCGCGACCACGAGTGCCGCGCGCGACAGCGGGTCGGACAGCTCCGACGAGTCCGCGGCGCGAACGCCCCGATAGAGCTACGCGCGAACGAGCGCGACGAGCGCCGCGAAGAGCGGATGCCCGTCGCCAATGCCGGTGACGCTCTCGACGAACGCCTCCGGCGTCTCGCTCCCGGCACGCACCGCGTCGAGCCGCTGCGCGAGCTCGACCGCCTGCGGGTCGTCGTCGGAGCGGAACGCGAGGGCCGCCCCGATGGCGCGCACCAGCGCGGCGGGCTCGCCGCCGTTCTCGGCGATCTCGGCCGCCGGGCCGATGAAGCGCTCGTGCCGCGAGAGCTTGCGCAGTGGTTCGCGGCCAACGCGCAGAACGGTGTCAGGCAGGTGCGGGTTGGTGAAGCGCACCACGTTCTTGTCAACGTAGGCGGCCTGCACCTCGGCGTCGATCCCGTGCTTGGCAACGAGCAGCGCAGCGGTCTCGCCGAGCACCGCCCGCACCTCGGCCTCGACGGCGGGCAGGGCGATCGCCTCGGCGATCGTCTCGGCCCCCGCCTGCGCGCCGTGATAGGCGATCGTGGCGTGACCGGTGTTGACGGTGAAGAGCTTGCGCTCGATGTACGGTCCGAGCTCGTCCACGAATGTGGCGCCCGGAATGTCGAGGTCGGCCCCCGCCAGCGGCGGCTGCTCGATGACCCACTCGCAGTACGCCTCAACGGTGACGTCAAGGCCCTGGCCCTCGGGCTGTCCGGGCACGATGCGGTCGACCGCCGTGTTGGCGAAGACGGCGCGGCCGTCGAGCGCGACGTCGGGTCGAGCGGCGACGATCTCCTCGCGGAGTCGGTCGGTCGCGTTGATGGCGTTCTCGCACGCCATCACGACGAGGGGCGGAGCGCTCTCGGCACGCCGCGCGATGCCTTCGGCGATCGCGGGAGCGACGAAGCGCAGGATGTTGGGGCCGACAGCGGTCGTGACGACCGTCGCGCGCGAGATCTCGTCGAACAACGCCTCGGCATCCGCGCCGCTGTCGATGCCCGAGACTCCGGAGACGTCGTGGTCGCGCGCGCCCGGTCCGACCTCGAGCACGCGATACGCGCCCGCGGCGTTGATGCTCGCGATGAGCTCGCTGGCGACGTCGGCGAAGACCAGCCGGAAGCCGGCCTCGTGGAGCAGCAGCCCCACGAAGCCGCGTCCGATGTTGCCGGCGCCGAAGTGGACGGCGGTGCCGGTGGTCACGCGTTGACCTCAGAGAGGATGTCCATCACCTCGGCGGGCGACGCCGCGTTCTCCAGCGCCGCCACCTCATCCTCGTCAGAGAACACGATCGCGATGCGACCGAGGATGTCGAGGTGCTCGTTGCCCTTGCCCGCGACACCGACGACGAAGCGGACGGGATTGCCGTCCCAGTCGATCGGCTCGGCGTAGCGCACGAACGAGAGCGCGGACTCGAGGATCTCATCCTTCGCCTCGTTGGTGCCATGGGGAATGGCGAGAAGGTTCCCCATGTACGTCGACACTGTCTTCTCGCGCTCGATCATCGCGGGCAGGTAGGCGGCGCTGACCGCGCCGACTCCCGCAAGGATCTCGTGCGCCTCCCGGATCGCCTCGAGCTTGGTGGTGGCCGTGCCCTCGGTGCGAATCTGGTCGATCGACAGGATCTGACGTGACATGGGGAACCTTTCTCGGTGTGCCTAGCTCGAAACCGGCTTGTTGCTGAGCATCTCAGCAACTTCGTCGTACTTCGGGCTGTTCATGAAGTTGTCAACCGAGACGTGCACGGCCGACGGGTTGACGTGCTTCGCACGGTCGGTGAGCTCTGCCTGCGTGATGATCAGATCCTCCGTGCCGTCGAGGTTCGCGATCGCCTTGTTGGTGACCGTGACATCGGTGACACCGGCCTTCTTGAGCTTCTGACGCAGAACCGAGGCACCCATGGCGCTCGATCCCATGCCAGCGTCGCACGCGAACACGACATTGTGAACCCCGCCGTTCTTCGCGGTCAGACCGCTCAGCACCTCGGACTTCTTGCCCTTGTTGGCTTCGGTCTGCGCGATCGCAGCGCTGAACGCCTCATCCTCGTTGGCAAGGTCGCGCTTGCGGCTCGCCAGCAGGATCAGCATGGCGACGACGAAGGTGACGCTCGCCGACAGGATCACGGAGAGGATGACACCGACGTAGCTGCCGGGCTCGGTCTGGATGAGCACCGCGAAGATCGATCCGGGCGATGCCGGAGCACGCAGGCCGGAGTCGAAGATCACGTTGGTGAGCACACCCGTGGCGCCACCGGCGATCATCGCGAGGATGAGCATCGGCTTGGCGAGGACGTACGGGAAGTACACCTCGTGGATTCCACCGAGGAACTGGATGATGAACGCACCCGGGGCGGTGGCACGCGCAGCGCCGACACCGAACAGGGTGATCGCGATCAGCAGACCGGCACCCGGGCCGGGGTTCGCCTCGACGAGGAACAGCAGGCTCTTGCCCTGCTCGGTGACCTGCTCGACACCCAGCGGGGTGAACACACCGTGGTTGATGGCGTTGTTGAGGAACAGCACCTTCGCCGGCTCGACGATGATCGAGGCGAGCGGGATGAGTCCGGTGTCGATCAACCAGCCGACCGCGCCGCCGAGCACCTCGGCGAACCACTTGACGATGGGCGCCAGACCGAGGAAGGCGGCGAGGGCCAGCAGGAATCCGAGGATGCCGGATGCGAAGTTGTCGATCAGCATCTCGAACCCGGGCTTGACCTTGCCCTCCCAGATCTTGTCGACCTGCTTGAGGATCAGCGCCGCGAGCGGTCCGACGATCATCGCGCCGAGGAACATCACGGTTCCTTCAGCGCCGAGGATGACGCCCATCGCCGCCACCGCTCCGATGACGCCACCGCGAGTGCCGTAGACCATCTTTCCGCCGGTGTAGGCGATGAGCAGAGGCAGCAGGTACACGATCATCGGCCCGACAAGGCCGGTGTAGACCGTGCCATCCGCGCCTTCTCCGCCGCCGAACATCACGGAGCCGTCCCAGCGCCAGGCCTCAACGGGGCCTTCGGCGCCGAGCCATCCGGTCGGAATGAACATGGCGGTGATGAGGCCCCAGGCGATGAAGGCCGCGATGTTGGGCATGATCATGCCCGAGAGGAACGTGCCGAATCGCTGCACGCGCACTCGTGCACCGCCGCCCGTGGCGGCCGGTGCGGCTGACGTCGTTGTCATGGTGATGTCTCTCCTTGTGTTGTGTGGTGGCTATGGTGCAGGGGGGACCGACTAAGCCGTCGGCACAATCGTGGCGGCGGCTCGCGCCGCGGCAGCGCTCGGAGCGGCGAGCGCCGCCTCCGCGAGGCGCCGCGCATCTTCGGGAGTGCGCAGCGCGAGTTCCGCACGCACCTCGGCGAGGGCGGCGGGGGTCATCGACAGGCTCGTCACACCGAGCCCGACCAGGACGACGGCGAGCTGCGGATCGGCAGCGGCCTCGCCGCACACGCCCACGGGGCGGCCGGCGGCGACGCCCGCGTCGGCGAGCATCTTCACCAGCCGCAGGACGGCGGGGTGCCACGGGTCCTGGTAGTGAGCGACGCTGCCGAGCATTCGGTCGGCGGCCATCGTGTACTGGGTCAGGTCGTTCGTTCCGATGCTGACGAAGTCGCATTCGGCGAGCACCGAGTCGGCCTGAAGCGCGAGCGACGGCACTTCGGCCATGACGCCGACGGTCTTGAGTCCGAGTTCGCGCGCGAGCGCCACGAAGTACTCGGTCTCCTCCGCGTCGGCGACCATCGGGGCCATCACCCAGAGGTCGGCGGGCTCGCCGTCAGCGGCGACCGCGGCCTCGGCGTTGACGAGCGCCGCGAGCTGGTCGCGGAGGATCTCCTCGTGCTCGCGCAGCGCGCGCAGGCCTCGCAGGCCGAGGGCGGGGTTCTCCTCGTTGTCGGCGGTGAGGTACGGCAGCGGCTTGTCGGCACCCGCGTCCAGGCAGCGCACGACGACCTTCTTGCCGCGGAAGTGGCTCAGCATGTCGCGGTACTGCTCGGTCTGGGTCTCGACGCTCGGACGCTCGGTCGAGTCGAGGAAGAGGAACTCGGTGCGGAACAGCCCGACGCCCTCGGCGCCCAGCTCGACCGCCGCGGCGGCGTCCTTCGGCGACCCGAGGTTCGCCAGCAGCGGCACGGCCGTTCCGTCGGCGAGCGCACCGGGCGTGATCGGCGCGGTCGCGATGGCCGCGAGCTCGCGAATGCGGATCGCCGCCGTGTCGAGCGTCTCGGGGTCCGGCTCGACCGTGACGGTGCCGGCTCCCGCATCGAGCACGACCTGCTGGCCGTCGGTGAGAGCCTCGGCGCCCGCGACGCCGACGATCGCCGGAATCGAACGCGCTCGGGCGAGGATCGCGGTGTGCGAGGTCGGTCCGCCTTCGCGCGTGATCAGACCGAGCACGATGTCGAGGTCGAGCAGCACGGTGTCGGCGGGCGCGAGGTCTTCGGCCACCAAGATGTAGGGCGTCGTCGACTCGGGAACGCCGGGGGCGGCCACACCGCGAAGACCCGCGATGATCCGCTGGGCGACGTCGCCGAGGTCGGCGGCGCGCTCGCCCAGGTAGCCGCCGAGGCCGATGAGCATCTGCTTGAACTCGTCGAAGGCCTCATGGACCGCCCGCTCGGCGTTGGTGCCGGACTCGATGCGGGCAACGACCAGGTCGCGAAGCGCCGGGTCCTTCGCCATCAGGGCCTGCGCCTCGAGCACGTCGCGCGCGTCGCCGCCGGCGACGGAACCACGGAAGACCAGATCGTCGGCCACCTTCGCCACAGCTGCATCGACGGCGGCGATCGCGTCGGCGGGGTCGCCTTCGAGCGGCTCTGACGTCGGAGCCGCGAGCGGGGCGGCCATGCGCAGCACGGGGCCGACAGCCACGCGCCGGCCAATGCCGATGCCGTGCAGTTCTGGCATGGATGACTCCTTCATCGATCCGGGCGGTGGGGGCCTTTCCGGCGACATTACACGGATTGCTCGACTCAAACAAACAATTCCAAAAAGAAAAGCAGAAAATCAAACTTTTGTTTGTGTTGGGACGGGCGTCGTGAGAAAGTGAACGCGATGTATGCACCGGAGCGGCACCAGGCGATCCTCGAACTCGCGCAGAGTCGGGGACGCGTCGACGTGCGCGACCTTGCCGAGCAGCTTCAGGTGACGCCGGAGACCATCCGCCGCGACCTCACCAGCCTCGAGCGACGCGGACTCGTGCGCCGTGCGCACGGCGGCGCCGTACCCATCGAGCGTGCCAGCCTGAGCCACACCGTGCCCGAGCGCGAGACCGTTCAGTCCGCCGAGAAGACCGCGATCGCCTACGCGGCGCTCGCGGAAGTTCCCGATTCCGGATCGATCCTCATCGATGCCGGCACCACCACCATTCGCCTCGCCGAGAGCCTGCCGCGAGATCGTCGACTCACCGTCGTGACGCATTCGCTGCCGGTCGCGATGGCGCTCACCGATCGCCGCGAGATCGAACTCCACTTCCTCGGCGGGATGCTCCGCGGCGACTCCCTCTCCGCCGTCGGAACCTGGACCCACCAGATGATCGGCATGGTCGCCGTCGACGTCGCCTTTCTCAGCGTCAACGGCATCACGCCCGAACGCGGTCTCACCACCAGCAACCTCGCCGAGTCGGCCGTCAAGTCGGCGATGATCCGCGCCGCGCGGCGCACCGTCGTGCTCGCCGACCATCGCAAGTTCGGGCGTGAGGAGTTCAGTCGCATCGCCCCGCTCGCGGCCGTCGACACGATCATCACCGACGAGGGCGTCAACCTCGAACTCGTCGCCGAGGTCGAGGCCGCCGGCACCGACGTCATCCGTGCGGCCCTGCAGGCCGAATCCCGTACCGCCTAGTTCCGATTCGCAAGGAGAACCCATGTCAAAAGCGCAGCGCACCGTCGAGTTCGGCTCCAGCGTCGGCCTGCACGCCCGCCCCGCCTCCGCGCTCGCGAAGGCCGCCGGCGAGAGCGGTCACACGATCACGCTCACCACGCCCGCCGGCAAGAAGGCAAACGCGGCGAGCATCCTGACTCTGCTGGCGATGGGCGTGAGCCACGGCGACGAGGTCACGATCACCGTCGAGGGCGACGACGCCGAGGCGGTCGCCGAGAGCTTCGCGGCGCTCGTCGCGAGCGAACTCGACGCCGACTAGCGGCGGGTCGCGCAGCCGCACCGCGCGGGTCGTGCAGCCGCACCGCGCGGGTTGAGCAGCCGCACCGCGGCGTCTCGAAACCCTGCAGCGGGTCGAGTGCCGACGCAGTCGGCGAATCGAGGCCCAGGCCTACAGTCGCTTGAGCATCCGCGTGTTGCCGAGCGTGTTCGGCTTCACCCTCGCCAGGTCGAGGAACTCCGCCACGCCCTCATCGGGCGAGCGCACCAGCTCGGCGTAGACATCCGGCGACACGATCCCCTCCGAGATCTGCTCGAAGCCGTGCCGCCCGAAGAACTCGGTCTCGAAGGTCAGGCAGAACAGGCGCGAGAGGCCGAGCTCCCGCGCATCCGCCTCCAGCTGGTGCAGCAGCGCGTGCCCGACGCGGCGGTGGCGCCACGCGTCGTCGACGGCGAGCGTGCGCACCTCACCGAGGTCTTCCCACATGACGTGCAGGGCGCCGCAGCCGACCAGCTGACCGTCGACCTCGGCGACGCGGAACTCCTGCACCGCCTCGTAGAACACGACGCGGTCCTTGCCGAGCAGGATCCGCTTCTCCACGAGCGGCGCGATCAGGGCGTCGATCGCGGGCACATCGGCGGTTCGCGCGCGTCGCACCAGCATGTCGTTCACAACGCCCGACTCTACTGCGCCGCGGAGTTCACCCGCTCGCGACGGACTCCGCCGGAAGCTCGAACCAGAGCAGCTCCTCGAAGTCGTCGCCGAGGCTCTCGCGGGTGGCCTGCTCCGGCTCGCCGGGCAGGCTCTCGAACAGCGCCCGCGCTTCGGCGATGTGCTCGGCGAGCACCGACACCGGCGCGCGGTCGACGTTGTGCGGGTAGCGCAGCATGCCCTGCGCGTCGTAGCGGAGCATCGACAGCCGCAACGGCGGTTCCACCGCGCCGTCGCGGTGCCGCCACAGCCCCGTCGCGGCGTCGAAGCGGTATCGCGGCAGAAGCTTGTGCCCGTGGTCGGCGACCAGCGTGATCGCCTCGACGATGTAGCGGAACACCTCCTCCTCGAGGAAGTAGTTGAAGTTCACGCGCACCCAGCCCGGTTTGATGCCTTCGCATCCGCGCGCGATCTCCCGCTCGAAGGCGTGCGAGCGCTCCAGGTCGATGCCCAGCAGGCGATGCCCGTACGGCCCCGCGCAGGAGCAGCCGCCGCGACTCTGGATGCCGAAGAGGTCATTCAGGATCGCGACGACCGCATTGTGGTGCAGGTAGCGTCCGTCGGGCCGGCGCACCACGAACGACACGATCGAGAGACGTTCGGCGGTCGGCGAGCCGAGCACCTGAATCTGCGGATGCCGCTGCCACACCGAGATCGCCCGACTGAGGAAGTCGCGCTCGCGGGCCGCGATCACGTCGACGCCGACCTCGCGCTTGAGCCCGAAGACGAGCCCGGCGCGGATCGACTCGAGGATCGCGGGGGTGCCGGCCTCCTCGCGGTGGGTCGCGTCGGCCAGGTAGCGGTGCCCCTCCGGGTTCACGTACATGACCGTGCCGCCGCCGACCACGGTCGGCACGCTGTTGGTCAGCAGGCGGCGACTCACGATCAGGACCCCGGGCGTGCCCGGGCCGCCGATGAACTTGTGCGGCGAGAGGAAGATCGCGTCCTTGCGGGCGGCCGGATCGCCGTCGCGGGGGTTCATCTCGATGTCGACGTAGGGAGCGGCGGCGGCGAAGTCCCAGAACGCGAGCGCGCCGTGCGCGTGCAGCAGGCGCGTGATCGTGTGCGTCTCGGTGAGCACGCCGGTCACGTTGCTCGCCGCGCTGAACGAGCCGATCTTGAGCGGCCGGTCGGCGAAGCGCTCGAGCTCGGCGGTGAGGTGGTCGAGGTCGACGTGACCATCGGCATCCTCGTGGATCGTCACGACATCGGCGATCGACTCGCGCCACGGCAGCTCGTTGGAGTGGTGCTCGAAGGGGCCGACGAAGACGACGGGGCGCTCGTGCGCGGGGATCAGCTCGCGCATCCCGTAGCGCGCGTCGAGGTCGGCGGGCAGGCGCAGCTCGAGGATCCCGATGAGCTTGTCGATGGCGCCGGTGCAGCCGCTGCCCGCGAAGATGACGGCGGTGTCGTCGTCGCCGCCGACGGCCGTGTGGATCTCGGCGCGCGCATCCTCACGCAGGCGCGTGGTCTGCAGGCCGGTGCCGCTCGACTCGGTGTGCGTGTTGGCGTAGCGCGGCATCACCTCGTCGCGGATGAAGTCCTCGATGAACCCGAGGCTGCGGCCGCTCGCCGTGTAGTCGGCGTAGGTCACGCGGCGCGGGCCGAACGGCCCGTGCATGAGCTGGTCGTCTCCGATGACGGACTCGCGGATGCGCGCCAGAATCGGCGGATCCGGAAGCCCCGGATCCGGCGCAGGAATCGAACACGCCTCCACCCCCACAAGCTACCCCCTGCCGTGGCGCCGCGGGGATGCATCCCGTGCGCTGGGGAGTATCGCGCGCGGCACGCGGTCGGGGCGCGGGTCACGCGGTGCGGGGGGGTCGGGGTGCGGGTGCGGCGGGTGCGCGTGGGTGGCGGGGATGCATCCCCGGCGCAACCGAGCGAGTCGCGCGGCACGCGGTCGGGGCGCGGGTCACGCGGTGCGGGAGCGAGCGGGGGCTCGAGCGCGGCTGGCCAGGCACGGGGTGCACCGCGCCGGCGTACGGCCGGGGTGCAGCGCGCGGGCGCGCGGCCGGGGCGCAGCGCGCTGGCGCGCACGCCAGAACGGGAGCGCGTGCCGCGTGCGGCACTCGCTCCCGTCGGGAGTCACGCGCAAGGCCCGCGCCTCGCCGAACGGCGTGACGCGGGCCTTGCCAGAGCGACCTAGTCGGTGATCGCGGCGACCTTCTCGTCGAGCTCCTCGCGGCCCGGCTGACGCGCGGTCTCGAAGGTGAACTCGCCGCCGCCGTCCTCGGCGCCGGTGCCCGGCGTGAAGTCGACCTTGACGTGGTCGCCCGCGTTGAGGCGACCGTGCAGGATCTCCTCCGAGAGGCGATCCTCGATCTCCTGCTGCACCGCGCGGCGCAGCGGACGAGCACCCAGGGTCGGATCCCAGCCGATCTCGATCAGACGCTTGCGTGCGGCCTCGCCAACCTCGATCGTCATGTCGCGGTCGAGCAGACGCTCGCTCAGACGCTTGACGAACAGGCCCACGATCTGCAGCAGCTCGTCCTGCGAGAGCTGCGGGAACACGATGGTCTCGTCGACACGGTTCAGGAACTCGGGCTTGAAGTGCTTCTTGAGCTCCTCCACGACCTTGCCGCGCATGGCACGGTACGAGTTCTCGACGTTGCCCTCGAGCGTGAAGCCGACGGGGCCTCCCGTGATGTCCTTCGTTCCGAGGTTGGTGGTCATGATGATCACCGTGTTCTTGAAGTCGACGACGCGACCCTGACCATCCGTCAGACGTCCCTCCTCCAGGATCTGGAGGAGCGAGTTGAAGATGTCCGGGTGCGCCTTCTCGATCTCGTCGAACAGCACGACACTGAACGGCTTGCGGCGCACCTTCTCGGTGAGCTGGCCGCCCTCCTCGAAGCCGACGAACCCGGGAGGGGCACCGAACAGCCGCGAGACGGTGTGCTTCTCGCCGTACTCGCTCATGTCGAGCGAGATCAACGCGTCCTCGTCGTCGAACAGGAACTCGGCGAGCGCCTTGGCGAGCTCGGTCTTGCCCACACCGGTCGGACCGGCGAAGATGAACGAGCCCGAGGGACGCTTCGGGTCCTTGAGCCCGGCACGGGTGCGGCGGATGGTCTTGGCGAGCACCGAGATGGCCTCTTCCTGACCGATGACACGCTCGTGCAGGGCCTTCTCCATGAAGATCAGGCGCGAGCTCTCCTCTTCGGTGAGCTTGAAGACCGGAATGCCGGTGGCGTTGGCCAGCACCTCGGCGATGACGCCCTCATCCACGGTTCCGGATGCGGCGACATCGCCCGCACGCCACTGCTTCTCGAGTCGCAGCCGCTCGCCGAGGAGCTTCTTCTCCTCGTCGCGCTTGCTGGCGGCGGCCTCGAAGTCCTGATCCTCGATCGCGGTTTCCTTCTCGCGACGCACCAGGGCGATCTTCTCGTCGAACTCGCGCAGCTCCGGCGGGGCCGAGAGGATCGACAGCCGCAGACGCGCGCCGGCCTCGTCGATCAGGTCGATCGCCTTGTCCGGCAGGAAGCGGTCGGAGACGTAGCGGTCGGCGAGGTTCGCCGCGGCGACGATCGCGCCGTCGGTGATCGACACCTTGTGGAAGGCCTCGTACTTGTCGCGCAGCCCCTTCAGGATGTTGATGGTGTGCGGCAGGTTGGGCTCGTGCACCTGCACCGGCTGGAAGCGGCGCTCGAGGGCCGCATCCTTTTCGAAGTGCTTGCGGTACTCATCCAGCGTGGTCGCTCCGATGGTCTGCAGCTCGCCGCGGGCGAGCAGCGGCTTCAGGATCGAGGCGGCGTCTATTGCGCCTTCGGCGGCACCCGCTCCCACCAGGGTGTGGATCTCGTCGATGAAAGTGATGATGTCGCCGCGGGTGCGGATCTCCTTCGTCACCTTCTTGAGGCGCTCCTCGAAGTCTCCGCGGTAGCGGCTGCCGGCGATCAACGAGCCGAGGTCGAGCGTGTAGAGCTGCTTGTCCTTGAGCGTCTCGGGCACGTCTCCGCGCACGATCGCCTGGGCGAGGCCTTCGACGACGGCGGTCTTGCCGACGCCGGGCTCGCCGATCAGCACCGGGTTGTTCTTGCTGCGACGGGAGAGGATCTGCATGACCCGCTCCATCTCCTTCTCGCGCCCGATGACCGGGTCGAGCTTGCCGTCGCGCGCGGCCTGCGTGAGGTTGCGGCCGAACTGGTCGAGGATCTGGCTGCCCTTGTCGGGCGCCTGGTCATTGCCGCCGACGGCGACCTGCTCCTTGCCCTGGTAGCCGGAGAGGAGCTGGATGACCTGCTGGCGCACCCGGTTCAGGTCGGCACCCAGCTTGACGAGCACCTGCGCGGCAACGCCTTCGCCTTCGCGGATCAGGCCGAGCAGGATGTGCTCGGTGCCGATGTAGGAGTGGCCGAGCTGCAGCGCCTCACGCAGGCTCAGCTCGAGCACCTTCTTGGCGCGCGGGGTGAAGGGGATGTGCCCGGTCGGCTGCTGCTGACCCTGGCCGATGATGTCCTGCACCTGCTCGCGCACGGCGTCGAGCGAGATCCCCAGCTCTTCGAGGGCCTTGGCAGCGACGCCTTCGCCTTCGTGAATGAGCCCGAGCAGGATGTGCTCGGTGCCGATGTAGTTGTGGTTGAGCATCTTCGCCTCTTCTTGGGCGAGGACGACGACCCGGCGGGCCCGGTCGGTAAAGCGCTCGAACATCTCGATCTCCATCTGGCACGGGGTGCGAGGGCCGCGCCGATACATCGAGAGTAACGACGGGGATTGGCGAATTGTCCCGTGTTCGCCGTGGGCGTGAGGCTGCCGGGGCGGGCGGACTAGCATCCGATGCATGAGCAATCTGGAGGCCGACCCGGCCGAGCTCGTGTGCGGCCGCGATCCGGCGGTCGCCATCGAGGTGCTCGAACCGCGCGAGGTGCCGCTCGGCGGACCGCGCGCAATCACGGTGCGGCGCACTCTGCCGCAGAAGCACCGTTCGCTCATCGGGGCGTGGTGCTTCGCGGATCACTACGGACCGCATCCGCTGGATCACGCCGCCGTCATGGACGTGCCGCCGCACCCGCACACGGGTCTGCAGACGGTGAGCTGGCTGTTCGAGGGCGAGATCGAGCACCGTGACTCGGTCGGCAGTCTCGCGACGATCGTGCCCGGCCAGGTGAACCTGATGACAGCGGGGGCGGGCATCCAGCACTCCGAGGTGTCGACGGCGCGCGCGACCGGCCTGCACGGCGTGCAGCTCTGGGTGGCGCTGCCCGACGCCGATCGCCATCACGCCCCGTTCTTCGAGCACGACTCCCCCGCGCCGGCGACGGTCGGGGCCGCGACGCTGCGCGTCTTCGTCGGCTCGCTCGCCGGCTCCCGCTCGACCGTCACCACCTTCTCGCCCCTGCTCGGCGCGCAGCTGGATCTTCCCGCCGGCGCCAGCGTCACGCTCGACGTCGACCCCGCCTTCGAGCACGGTCTGCTGGTGGATGCCGGCACGGCCGCCCTCGGCGGCATCACCATCGCACGGCATCAGCTCGGCTTTGCGCCGAGCGGAGCCGACACCGTCACGGTCACCGCGGGGGCCGAGCCGTTGCGTGCGATCCTGCTCGGCGGCGCACCGCTGAACGAGCCGATCCTGATGTGGTGGAACTTCGTTGGACGCACCCACGACGAGGTGGTCGCCTTTCGCGAGCAGTGGCAGCGCGAGGTGATCGACGGCACGGATCCGGACGGCCTCTTCGGCCGCGTCGACGGCTACCCGGGCCCGGCGCTGCCGGCTCCCGAGCTGCCGAACGTGCGACTGAGGCCGCGCGACCTGCCGACGTCTGGGACCGCGAGGCCCTGATGTTCTGGCAGCAGGTTCTGCAGGCGATCGGCGCCGTCGCCGCCAGCCTGGTGCTGGCATTCCTGGTGGCGAGCGCGATCGTGGTGCTCGGGTTCCGAGCCCGGTCCCCTCGCATTCGGCGCTCGATCGCGCGTCTGAACCGCTCGGTGAGCAACCCGCGGCAGTTGGAGACGGCGGGTCAGCCGGGTGCGCCGTTCTCGGTGGTCCGCCACCGCGGACGCGTCAGCGGGCGCGAGTTCACGACGCCCGTCGGGGCGCTGCGCGAGGGCGGCACGGTCGTGGTGCCGCTGCCGTACGGCACCGGCGCCGACTGGGTGCAGAACGTCCTCAGCGCGGGCGAGGCTCAGCTGGAGTGCGAGGGGTCGACCCTGCGGCTGGTGAGGCCGCGCATCGTGCCCGTCGAGTCGATTCGGGCGTCGCTGCCGCGCGGCGACCGGTTCGCGACCCGGCTGTTCCGCGTGACGGATGCGCTCGAGGCCGACGTCGACGACTAGGGCGCGCGCTCAGAGTTTCGCGGCGCGCTCCGCCTCGAACTTGGCGCGCTCTTCGGCCTCGATCTTGGCGGCGAAGGCGCGCTCGCTGCGGTCGGCGCGGAAGATGGCGCGAAAGACGAACCAGAACACGAGCCCGAACAGCAGCGTCGGGATCACACTGTAGATTGCGTTGGCCCAGTACTCGGTCGGCATGGCTACAGCCTACGCGCCGAAACCGAGAGCCGAGGCGACGGCGATGACGACCAGGATCACCACGAGACCCGCGTACATCACGAACCGGGAGGTGCGTCGGTCCACGTCAGCCCTTGGCGATGATGCCGACGACGCCGGTGATGATCAGGTACAGGCCGATGCCTGCGACGATTACCCAGATCGCGATGCGGCCGGACGTGATCTTCGGCTTCTCGCCGCCGGGCTGCGGGGGCAGGTTGCTCATGGAGGAACCCTACCGAAGTCGGAGGGTCCGGGTCGCGCTGCCCGCGCGACCCGGACCTCGGGATCAGGCTCGTTGCGCCACGCGGATCCGCCAGTAGCCGACAACGCCGGCGAGAAGCAGCGCGAGCAGGATCAGCCACCACCAGTCGAAGCCCATCGGCGCCGCGGACGTGGCGAGTTCGGCGGTGTCATCGCCGGAGCCGGCGCCCGCGGTGTCGTCCGCCTCGGACGCGGCGCCGTCATCGAGCGCCAGCGTCGTCAGCGCGACCTCGGGACCGTCCGTATGCGGCGCCCCGCCGGCGCCGGTCGGTGCCGGCGCATCGCCGTCGCCGCCGGAGGTGGTCGGCGCGAGCGTCGGCCCTCCGGCGCTGCCCGCCACCGGCTCAGCCGCGGTCGCGATGATGAAGGTCGACGCGGTCGTCTGGACGTTGCCCGCGAGGTCACGCGCGGCGGCGCGGATCGTGTAGGTGCCATCCGCGAGTCCCGCCGGAATCGTCCACGACGCCGAGTCGCTCGTCGTTCCGAGCGAGGTCAGGCCCGAGGTGGAGCCGATCGGTCCCAGGAAGACCGAGCCGCTCTCGTCGTACAGATTCGCCACGAGCCGGGCGAGCCCGATCTCGTCGGCGCCCGAGATCTCGACGATCACTTCTCCGTTGAACTCGGCACCGTCGAGCGGCGCGTCGATCGCGATCGTCGGACGCGTCAGGTCGACCACGAACGTGCTGCTGGTCGTCTTGACGTTGCCGGCGACATCATGGGCACTCGCGCGCAGCGTGTAGACGCCCTCGGCGAGGCCCGCGACCGGGAGATCCCAGGTGCGCGTCTCGCTCGTGGTCCCGAGCGCCGATGCGCCGCCCGTCGTCCCGACATTCGTGATGAACGTCGAGTTGGTCGCGTCGTACAGGTTGACGTCGAGCCGCTTGAGGGCGACCTCGTCCGTCCCTGTCAGCGTGACCGGGATGGTGGCCGAACCGCGGAACGGCTCGTCCAGCTCGGGCGAATCGATCGTGATGGCCGGACGCGTGCCGTCGACCACGAACTGGATCACGTGAACGCCGCGGAGGCCGGCGGTGTCGGTCACATTGGCGCGGATCGTGTAGGTGCCCTCGGCGAGGCCGGCCGGAATCGTCCAGGTACGCGTCTCGGCGTTGGTGCCGAGCGCGCTGAGGCCCGACGTCGAGCCGATCGCCTGGATGAACGCCGTGCTGTCCTCGTCGAACAGGTTCACGCCGATCCGGTTGAGCGCTCCCGCATCGGCAGCGGTCACCGTCACGTCGATCGACTCGCGCGGTGAGAAGATCGCCCCGTCGAGCGGTTCGTCGATCTGGATCGTCGGCGCCGTCGCATCACGCGTGTAGTGCACGACCGGCGCGCTCCACGGACCGTTGACGCTGGAGGGGTCGCTGGCGCGGTACGGGATGTTGTACACCGCGCGCACCCGGATCGAGAGCGGTCCCTCATAGCCGGCGCTGAAGCTCTGCGTGTGCGACACCGTCGCGCCCGCCGTCCAGGCGGTGCCGGGAACGTCGACGTACTCGTACTCGAGCGTTCCGTCGCCGTCGCCATCGACGCCGTACTCGACCTCGTAGTGATCGACTCCGCCGATGCCGAACACGGCCGTCCAGGTCGCGGTCAGGCTCGTCTCCGAGAACGTGTAGCCCGTCGTCGGCGTGATGATCTCCGGAATGCCGATGATCTGAGCGCCGGTGCCCGAGCTCCATGCCGACGCGTTGCCCAGGTCGTCAATGGCGCGAACCTGCCAGCGCAGCGGACCGGTCGGGATGTCGTAGGCGAGCGTCGTGCCCGTCAGGTCGCTTCCGATCGTCACGCCGTCGTTCAGGCGGCCGTCGGTGGTGTTCGGTCCACGGCCGAGCACGACCTCGTAGCGCACGCCGTTCGGGTCGGTCACCGGGTACCAGCGGAACTCGGACGCCTCGAGGGTGTAGCCCGTCGGGAAGGCGACGGTCGGGGTCGCTGGCGCCGTGTTGTCGAACTCGATCTCACGCAGCCGCGTCGACTGCCCGTTGCCGTTGCCGACCGCGTCCTCAGCGTGCGCGATGATGCAGTACTCGCCGTCGGGGAAGACGCTGGTGTCGATGTCGATCGACCACGCACCGTCGGGCGCGAATGGCACGTCAAACTTGACGGCAGTGCCGTTGCAGACACCGGTGACGGGATCCGCTGCCCGGACGCGAACGTCGAGCGAGTTGACACCGGATCCGGCATCCGCGACCGTGCCCGACACCGTCAGCGTTCCGGCCACGAGGTCGCCGGATGACGGAGCCGTGAAGGTGACGACCGGTGCGAGCGCGTCTGCCCTGACACGGACGACCGCCGTGGATCCGGCGTCCTTCTGGTTGAAGGCGTCGCGCGCCTCGAACTTGAAGACGTGAACGCTGCCGTCAGCCCAGCCGGTCGTGTCGACCGTCGTCGCGTAGTTGGTCAGCGAGCTGGAGGAGCCGTACTCCAGGCCGACGCCGTCGAGCTGCGAGTAGTAGATCGACGGGTTCGCGTCCGAGATGGTCGCGGTGAAGTCGAGCACGGCGCCCGGCTTCACGAAGCTCCCGGCGGCCGGGGAGGTGATGACGACGTCCGGCGCGTCGGCGTCGACCGTGAAGGTGACCTTCGCGATCGAGCCGGAGTCCTTGTTGCCCGCGGCGTCGCGCGCCTCGATCTGCGCGATGTAGGTGCCGCTCGCGAACCCGGTCGTGTCGATCGACCGCGAGACCGAGGTCAGACCGGTCTCGTCGATGTCAGAGTCCACGCCCTGGACCGCGACGTAGGTGCGGAACGGATGCGCCTCGCTGATCGACCCGACGAGCGGGATGATCGTGCCGGGGGCGACGACGAGCCCGGGGGACGGAGTCGAGATCGTCACGTCGGGGGCGACGGTGTCCACAATGACGGATGTGCGCACGGTCGCGTTGTTGCCGGCCGCGTCGTTCGCCCCGATCCGCAGCTCGTAGTCGCCATCGGCGAGGGCGGGCAGAGTCCAGCTGGCGGAACCGCTGGTGCCGGAGGCGCTCGCGGTGCCGACCACAGCAACGAGGCCGCTCGCGTTGTAGAGGGTGGCGGCGAGACGCGCCAGCCCGCTGTCGTCGGTGGCCGACACGGTGACCGTGTCGCCCGAGAAGACGAAGTTGGAGGCTGGCGCCTCCAGCGTGACGGTCGGCCGCGTCGAATCGGCGGCGAGGGCGGGGGAGGCGAAGACAAGGGAGCCTACGGCGCTCACTGCGAGAGCAGTGAGCAGGGCAAGGCTCCGCCGGGGGACGGAGAACACGGGTTGATCCTTCGGGGGCTGAGAGAGGCCACGGAGTCGGGTAACTCGTTCGGGTCGTGACCACGGAGCTCGGGGGCGAGGTTCCGCTACGTGCGACGGTACCGAGCACCACCGACATTAATCAAGTGTTGCTCAGGAATTGCGCCGGGCGGGGCCTACTTGACGAGCGGGAACAGGATCGTCTCGCGGATGCCGAGGCCCGTGATCGCCATCAGCAGGCGGTCGATGCCCATGCCCATGCCCATGGTCGGCGGCATGCCGTGCTCGAGGGCGCGCAGGAACTCCTCGTCGAGGCGCATCGCCTCGACGTCGCCACGCGCCGCCTGGGTGGCCTGCTCGACGAAGCGCTCACGCTGGATGACGGGGTCGACGAGCTCGGAGTAGCCGGTGGCCAGCTCGAAGCCGCGCACATACAGGTCCCATTTCTCCACGACGCCGGGGGTGTCGCGGTGCGCGCGCACGAGCGGAGAGGTGTCGACGGGGAAGTCCATGACGAAGGTGGGGCGCTCGAGCGAGCCCTTCACGAAGTGCTCCCACAGCTCTTCCACGTACTTGCCGTGAGTGGGGAGCTTCACCTCCACGTCGACCTTCTCGGCGAGCGCCGCGAGCTCGCCGAGGGAAGTCTCGGGGGTGATCTCGACGCCGGCCGCCTCGGAGAGCGAGGCGTACATCGGCATCCGCTCCCACTCGCCGCCGAGGTCGAACTCGGTGCCATCGGCCCAGGTCACCGTCGTGGAGCCGGCGACGGCGATGGCCGCGTTCTGGATGAGCTCCTGGGTGAGGTCGGCCATCCGCTGGTAGTCGCCGTACGCCTGGTAGGCCTCGAGCATCGCGAACTCGGGGCTGTGCGTGGAATCGGCGCCCTCGTTGCGGAAGTTGCGGTTGATCTCGAACACGCGCTCGAGCCCGCCGACGACGGCGCGCTTCAGAAACAGCTCGGGCGCGATGCGCAGGAACAGCTCGGTGTCGAAGGCGTTCGAGTGCGTGACGAACGGGCGGGCCGCGGCGCCGCCGTGGATCGTCTGCAGCATCGGGGTCTCGACCTCGAGGAAGCCGTGGCTCGCGAACGTCTGGCGCAGGCTCTGGACCGTCGTGGCGCGGGCGATGACCGTGGTGCGCGCCTGCTCGCGCGCGATGAGGTCGAGGTAGCGCTGACGAACCCGCGTCTCCTCGTTCAGCTCGGAGTGCAGGTTGGGCAGCGGCAGGATCGCCTTCGCGGCCATCTTCCACTCGCTCGCCATGATGCTGAGCTCACCGCGGCGGCTCGAGATCACCTCGCCCGCGACGAAGACGTGGTCGCCCAGGTCGACGAGCTCCTTCCAGCGGTCAAGCGCCTCCTGGCCGACCTCGGCGAGCGACACCATGGCCTGGATGCGACTGCCGTCGCCCGCCTGGAGCGCGGCGAAGCACAGCTTGCCGGTGTTGCGCAGGTGCACGATGCGGCCGGCGACGCCGACCGTCACTCCGGTCGAGGTGTCGGCCTCGAGTTCGGGGAACTGCGCGCGCACCTCGCCGATGGTGTGGGTGATGGGCAGCACGACCGGGTAGGCCTCGCCGCCCTCGGCGAGCATCCGCTCGCGCTTGGCCAACCGGACCGCCTTCTGCTCGGCAACCTCTTCTCCGTTTTCAGGAGTTTGTGTGACGGGTGTGGCGGATGTCGCGTCCGGAGCCCCTGGGGTCACATCGGTCACAGAAACTCCTGAAAAAGGTTGAAGCGGTCAGTTGAGGTAGATGGCGTCGTTGTCGATCAGCCGGGTCGACCCGACCTGCGCGGCGATCAGCACACGCGCCGGGCCGCGGAAGTTGTCATCCACGGGAAGAAACGTCGCCGGATCGACGACCTTCAGGTAGTCCAGCTTAACGAGGTCCTCATCCATGAGCACCGACTGGGATGCCGCCAGCACCGCGTCGATCCCGCGATCACCGGCCGAGGAGGCGGCTTCGAGCGCGCGCGACAGCGCCTTCGCCGCGTGGCGCTCTTCGCCATTGAGGAAGCGGTTGCGACTGGAGAGCGCGAGACCGTCGTCGGCGCGCACCGTCTCGACCGCGACGATCCGGGTGGCGATGTTGAGGTCGGCGACCATGCGCTGGACGAGGAACAGCTGCTGCGCGTCCTTCTGCCCGAAGACCGCCACGGCGGGGCGGACGATGCCGAGGAGCTTGGCGACCACGGTGAGCACGCCGTCGAAGTGGCCGGGGCGCGACCGGCCTTCGAACATGCCCGCGACGCTGCCGCCGGTGACGCGGGTGGCGGTCGCGCCGTCCGGGTACATCTCCTCGGCGCTCGGCGCGAACACGTAGGCGACGCCGTGCGGGGCGAGCGCGTCGAGGTCGCTCTCCAGGTCGCGCGGGTAGCGGGTGAGGTCTTCGCTCTGCCCGAACTGCAGCGGGTTGACGAAGATGGAGACCACGACGGTCTCGGCCTGCCGGGTCGCCTCGGCGACGAGCTCCAGGTGCCCCTCGTGCAGGGCGCCCATGGTCGGCACGAGCGCGACCTCGCGCCCGGCGAGTGCGTCGCGGAGCGCGGCGATCGTCTCGATCACGACGGGCCTCGTCACGGTGAACCTCCCTGAGCCGGGGGAAGCCCGACGTGCATCCCCGATGCTACCGGGGCTCGTCGTCGCCGGACGCCGCCTGCAGGGCGTTCTCGACGCTCGAGCGCACCACCGAGCCGAGCACTCGGCCCGGGTTGTCGATGCCGATCTCGCGCAGGATGCCGACGGCCTGGCCGACGATCGCGGTCGAGAACTCGGTCGCCGTCGCGATCGCCTCGGCGTACGCGGCGCGGTCCTTCTCGGCGATCACCACGGGTTCTGCCCCCATCTCGACCACGAGCGCCTGGGCGATGGGAAGCACCGGCGCGGGTGCGGTGACGGCGCACCAGGACTCGCGCAGCCGGATCAGGTCGAGGCTGGTGCCGGTGAAGGCCATCGCCGGGTGGATCGCGAGCGGAATCGCCCCCGCCTGCAGCGCGGGCGCCAGCACCCCGATGCCGAGCCCGGGGGCGGTGTGCACGACGAGCTGTCCGGGCTGCCAGGCCCCGACGGCCGCGAGTCCGGCCACCAGATCGGCGAGCTCCGCCTCGGGCACGGCCAGCAGCACGAGTTCGCTGCGTTCGAGGATCTCGGGGACGGTGAGCACCGGCACCCCAGGGAGCATCGCCTCGGCACGGTCTCGACTGGCCTCCGAGACCGCGCTCACGCCGACCAAAGCGTGGCCTGCGCCACCGAGCGCGACGCCGAGCACCGGGCCCACCCGGCCGGCGCCGACGATGCCGACACCGAGGCGTCCGTCGCGCGAGGACGGGCTCATGCGCCGTTCCGGTCGGCGCGCCAGTGGTGGCTGCGATCGTGATCTGCGGCCGCGACCCCGAGCGCCGCAGCGTCGCGGAAGAAGCGCGCGGCGTCGTCCGCGTCGAGCGCACCGAGACGCGCCGAGATCGGTCCGGCGACGGTGTGCGGATGCACGACGGCGAGGCGCAGGCGACGCGCGAGCGGGCCCTGCGTGACGGCCACGCTCTGCATGCGGGCGGCGGGCACGATGACCAGTTCGCGCCAGACCGCGCCGCGGCGCACGAGCACCGCGTCGGGAAGCAGCGCGAAGCCGTTGCGGCGCCACGAGAACCAGCGCAGCACCGCCGCGCGCCGCGGGGACGCGGTGTAACCGTCGTCGGGAGTTCCCCGGTCGAGGCCCGCCGAGACACGGGCGGCGACCTCCGGGGCCGCCAGGCTCGGCAGCACCAGCTCGAGGACCCGGAAGGCGTCGGCTCGCGGTCCGACGGGCAGGATCGTGGTGTTCTGACGCCCGCCCGCGCCCTGCGCGGACGAGGTGCCGGCCCGGTTGACCTTGACCTCCCACCAGTCGAAGGGCCGCCACAGCAGCGGCTGCGAGATCGAGATCGAGTGGATGCGGCCCGGCGGCAGCGTCTCGTTCGTGGTCGAGAGCAGCCCGTAGCCGATCCGCACCCCATCGGGCGTCGAGGCGACGGTGAAGCGCAGCGACTTCACCAGGCGGCTGATCGAGTACGAGCCGACGGCGATCAGACCCGGGATGAACCCGAGCAGGACGGGCGCGAGCGCCGGCAGCAGCCCCACGTCTCCCCCGAGCAGGATCCCGAGCACGGCCCCGACTCCCGCCAGGATGGCAATCAGGATCAGCAGCACCAGCCCGCCGCTGAGGGCCGAGGAGCCGATCACCCGGCCGATGGGCATCGCGACGATCGACTCGGGCGCCGCGAGCTCCGGATCCAGCTCGGGCGCGGTGAACTCGGCGAGCCGGCGGTCGAGCAGACTCGCGTTCGCGTCCCCGGTCTCCGGTCCGGCGGGTGCCGCGGGTGCGACTCCGTCGATGGCGACTCCGCGCACGCCCGAGGCGAGGCGCAGGATCTCGGCGCGCAGCGCATCCGCGGTCGCGCTGCCGAGGTAGTGCAGCTGCACGTTCGCGTCCTGCCCGGCGACGTTGACCTCGAGCTTCGCCGCGCCGAACAGCCGGGCGATCACCGGCCGGGTGATGTTGATGCCCTGGATGCGGTCGAGACGCCCCTTGCGGTTGGTGCGGAAGATGACCCCGCTGCGCACCTCGACGACCTCGTCGGTGATGCGGAAGCTGTGCATGCGCCATGACAGATAGAACGCGCCGATCAGGACGAGCAGCAGCGCGGCCACCCCGAGCAGGGCGAACACGAGATAGCCCCGCTCGACGACGAACCCGATCGGGTCGTCATTGCCACGCCCGGGGGCGCCGACGATCCCCGGGATGATCGACTCGAAGAGCTGCTCGCGGAGGTTCGCGATGACGAACGCGAAGATCGCGATGAGCGCCACCCCGCCGCGAAGGAACGGGGTGGCCGGGTGCAGCCGGTGCCACTCGCCGTCGAGGAAGTCCTCGCGCCCCTCGCGGGCTCGAGCGCGCGTGTTCACAGTCCGGCGCGACGCGACTCGGCAACGGCGACGAGGTGATCGCGCAGCGCCTCGGCGTCGGGCTCGGGCAGCCCCGGAATCGTGATGTTGCTCGCTGCCGCGGCCGTCACCAGCTTCAGCTCGGCGAGCCCGAGACCGCGATCGAGCGGGCCGCGGTTGATGTCGACCAGCTGCATCCGGCCGTAGGGCACGGCGACGAATCGCTGGAACATGAGGCCCCGGCGGAACAGCAGGTCATCCTCCCGCAGCTGGTAGCCGATCGACCGCACGCGACGGGGCGTGAACACGACGATCAGCAGAGAGATGACGCCGACGGTGATCGGAATGGCGAGGAGGAACGGGAGCTGCGAGAAGAACCAGGGCAGGCCCGTGCCGACCGTGAGAACCGCGCCGCCGATGAGCGTGCCCACTAGGTCGACGACGATGTACTTGGGCGACACCCGCTGCCACTCGCCGGCGACCGGTTCGAGACGGGTCGGCGAGGAATCCTGGGTTGCGTCAGTCACGACCCCACGCTATCGCGCGGGTGCGGGCCCGTCACGGTCCTCGTCGCTGTCGGGCGGCACGGTGCACAGATGCTCGGCCACGAGACCGGCCGCCAGGAGCGCGATGCTCGCCAGCAGCATGGCGACGACACGCAGCACACTGTCGAGCTCGGGGGTGACCGCGCGGGTGAGCACCTCGATCAGGAAGCCGGCCCCGACACCCAGCAGCGCGGCGCCGACGTACGCGCTCGCCTTCGCGAAGAGCACCACGCGCGTGGCGCGGAACGGGTCGACAGGCCGCCGAACCTCGGCGTGGGTCGCCTGCCAGATCGGCACCGCCACGAGCACCACCAGCACGGCGATGATCACCAGCGAGAACGCGAGCGTGTACTCGGGGCGGATCTTGACCAGGCTCGCCGCGGCGAGCGCCCGCTGCACGAGGTAGCCGCCCGCCCCCGCGACGAGCGCGAGCGTGAGCAGGGTGACCGGGGCGGTGCGCTTCACGAGCTCGCCCCCGCCGCGTCGAGTGCCGCGACCAGGTCGCGCACGGCGCCGTGGCCGGGCAGCAGCGCATCAGGTGCGATCTCGAGCCAGGGCCGCAGCACGAAGTCGCGCTCGTGCGCCCGCGGATGCGGCAGGGTCACGCGCTCCGTCTGCAGCGTCCGCTGCCCCATCGCGACGATGTCGAGGTCGAGGGTGCGGTCGCCCCAGCGCTCGTCGCGCACGCGGCCGTGCGCCCGCTCCACCTCGTTGAGCCGGTCGAGCAGCTCCTCCGGGCCGAGCGTCGTGGACACCAGCGCCACCGCGTTCAGGTAGGCGGGGGCGCTCGGGTCGATGCCCCAGGGGCGCAGGGCGGGCGTCTCGTGGAAGCTCGAGATCGCCTCGAGCTCGATGCCCGGCGTCTCGGCGATCTCGCGCAGCGCCGCAGCGAAGATCGCCTCGCGGTCCCCCAGGTTGCTGCCGAGCGCGATAACCGCCGGACCTGCCGCGGTCATGCCCGCTCCCGTTCGATGGTGACGCTCACATCGGCGAAGGGCACCGAGATCGGTGCCTCGGGCTTGTGCACAGTGATCTCGACCCGGCGCACGCGCTCGAAGGCGAGGGCCGTGTCGGCGACGCGCTCGGCGACGGTCTCGATGAGGTCGACGGGGTCGCGCTCGACAGCCGCGACGACCGCCTCGGCGAGCTCGCCGTAGTGAACGGTCTGCGCGAGCGCGTCGTGGGCGGCGGCGGCGCCGAGCGGCAGCCACACGGTCACGTCGATCACGAACTCCTGGCCCTGCTCGCGCTCGTGCGCGAAGACGCCGTGGTGCGCGCGCGCCCGCAGACCCTCCAGCCGAATGCGGTCGCCGCTCACTCCTGAGCCTCCAGACCGTCGGCGGAACCGGGGTGCTCCGCGTCCGGCTGCGCGGACGCCGCCTCGAGCTCGTCCTGCCCCGACTCCCGATCCTCCCGCTCGACCGACGCCGCCTCGTCGGCGCGACCGCCGCGCAGGACGCGGGTTGCGGGGGCGCCGTTCCAGGAATCGACGACGTCGAGCGCGAGCCGCGTGCCCGCAACATCGTGCACGCGCACCGCCCAGGCGCCCGCCTGCGCGGCGAGCGCGCTCACCACCGCGGTCGGAACGTCGCGCAGCTCGACCGCCGCGCCCTCGGGGAAGAACTCACCGAGGAAGCGCTTGCGGGAGGCGCCGACGAGCATGCGGTGCCCGAGAGTCCCGAACTCGGGCAGCGCGCGCAGCAGCGCCCAGTTCTCGACGGCGTTCTTCGAGAACCCGAGCCCGGGGTCGATGACGACCCGCGCCGGGTCGACTCCCGCCACGATCAGGGCCGCGATGCGGTCCTTCAGCTCGGTGCGCACCTCGCTGACGACGTCGCGATACTCGGCGGGGGCTTCGGAGGGCCCGCGCGAGTGCATGGCGACGTACACGACCCCGGTCTCGGCGATGGTGCGCGGCATGTCCGGATCGGCGAGGCCGCCCGAGACATCGTTGACCATCACCGCACCGGCCTCGACGGCCTCGCGCGCGGTGCGAGCACGACGCGTGTCCACGCTCACGGGGATGCCGCGCGCGACGAGCTCCTCGATGATCGGGAGCACGCGGCGCCGTTCCTCCTCGGCGTCAACGGGCTCGCTGCCGGGACGGGTCGACTCTCCGCCGACGTCGATGACGCCCGCCCCCGCGTCGCGCAGGGCGAGGGCGTGGTCGAGGGCCGCCTCTGGGTCGACGTATCTGCCGCCGTCGCTGAAGGAGTCGGGTGTGACGTTCAGAATGCCCATGATCACGGTCATGCGGTTCCGCCTCCGATGAGGGCGAGCACGCCCGCCTGCGTCGCCGGCTCAGCGAGTTCGCCGCGCGCGGCGACGGTGACCGTGGTGGCGCCGGACTGCCGCGGGCCGCGCGCGGCGACGCATTCGTGGCGCGCGTCGAGCACGACGAGCACCCCGCGCGGCGCGAGCGCGGCGTCGATGGTCTCGGCGAGCTCGTCGCCGAGTCGCTCCTGCAGCTGCGGCCGCGCCGCGAGCACCTCGAGCGACTGCACGAGCCTGCCGAGGCCGACCGCCCGGTCGACCGGCAGGTAGGCGAGGTGCGCGACGCCCGAGAACGGGAGCAGGTGGTGCTCGCAGATCGAGCGGAAGGCGATGTCACGCAGCATGACGAGCTCGCCCGTCTGCTGCGCGTCGAGCGCGACGGTGTCGCCGAGCGGTGCGGCCGGATCGCCGCCGACGCCCGAGAAGAACTCGGCGAAGGCATCGGCGACGTGCCGCGGCGTTCCGGCCAGCCCGGGGCGCGCCGGATCCTCGCCGATCGCCGAGAGGAGCTCGGTCACCGCCGCCTCGATGCGCGGTCCGTCAATCGGCATCGGCGCGGGCCTCACGCCGTCGCGATGCCGGGGTTCTTGCGCGGCCTCGGCGCACGGCGCTTCGGCGTGCTCTCGACCGCACCCTCGGCGGCATCCGCGTCGATCGCGGCCTTGCCGGGCACCTCGATCGGCGGGAGGTCGCTGAGCGGACGGTCGGTGCTCGACAGCCAGAGCGGCCGCTCGTCGAGGCGCTTCACCTCGGCGAAGATGTCGGCCAGCTGGTTGTGGTCGAGCGTCTCCTTCTCGAGCAGCTCCTTGGCGAGGTTGTCGAGGATGTCGCGGTTGTCGTTGAGCACCTTCCAGGCTTCGTCGTGCGCCTGGTCGATGAGCTTGCGCACCTCGAGGTCGACCTTCTCGGCGATCTCCTCCGAGTAGTCGCGCTGGTGGCCCATGTCGCGCCCGAGGAACACCTCGCCGCTGCTGGAGCCCAGCTTGACCGCGCCGATGTCGGCGCTCATGCCGTACTCGGTCACCATCTTGCGGGCGATGCCCGTCGCCTTCTCGATGTCGTTGGAGGCTCCGGTGGTCGGGTCGTGGAACACGATCTCCTCGGCGACGCGGCCGCCCATCGCGTAGGTGAGCTGGTCGAGCAGCTCGTTGCGGGTGACGGAGTACTTGTCCTCCAGCGGCAGCACCATCGTGTAGCCGAGGGCGCGGCCGCGCGGCAGGATCGTCACCTTCGTGACCGGGTCGGTGTGGCGCATCGCGGCAGCGGCGAGGGCGTGGCCGCCCTCGTGATACGCCGTGATGAGCTTCTCCTTGTCCTTCATGACGCGGGTGCGGCGCTGCGGGCCGGCCATCACGCGGTCGACGGCCTCATCCAGCGCGCGGTTGTCGATCAGCTGCGCGTTGCTGCGCGCGGTGAGCAATGCGGCCTCGTTGAGCACGTTCGCGAGGTCGGCGCCAGTGAAGCCGGGAGTCTTGCGCGCGAGCACCTCGAGGTCGACGCCCTGGGCCATCGGCTTGCCGGCGGCGTGCACGGTCAGGATCTTCTCGCGCCCCTTGAGGTCGGGAGCGTCGACGCCGATCTGGCGGTCGAAGCGGCCCGGGCGCAGCAGCGCCGGGTCGAGGATGTCGGGACGGTTGGTGGCCGCGATCAGGATGACGTTGGTCTTCGGGTCGAAGCCGTCCATCTCGACGAGCAGCTGGTTGAGCGTCTGCTCGCGCTCGTCGTGGCCGCCGCCCATGCCGGCACCGCGGTGGCGACCGACGGCGTCGATCTCGTCGACGAAGATGATCGCCGGGCTGTTCTGCTTGGCCTGCTCGAACAGGTCGCGCACGCGGCTCGCGCCGACGCCGACGAACATCTCGACGAAGTCGGAGCCCGAGATCGAGTAGAAGGGCACGCCCGCCTCACCGGCGACGGCGCGCGCGAGCAGCGTCTTGCCGGTTCCGGGAGGGCCGTACAGCAGCACGCCCTTGGGGATGCGCGCGCCGACCGCTTGGAACTTCGACGGGTCCTGCAGGAACTCCTTGATCTCGTGGAGCTCTTCGACGGCCTCTTCGGCGCCCGCAACGTCAGCGAAGGTGACCTGCGGCGTCTCCTTGGAGACGAGCTTGGCCTTCGACTTGCCGAACTGCATGACGCGGTTGCCGCCGCCCTGCATGCCCGACCAGAGGAACCAGAACAGCAGACCGATCAGCAGGAACGGCAGGATGAAGCCGAGCGCGCTGAGGAAGACGTTGGTCTGCGGAACCTCGTCGGTGTACTCGGCGCCGCTCAGGTCGTTGACCGCCGCGACGACCTCGTCGGCGCGCGCCTCGACGTAATAGAACTGCACGAGGGTGCCGTTGCCGTCGAAGTCGGTGCTCAGGGTCAGGTCGACCCGCTGCTCGCCGTCGACGATCTTGACCTCATCGACCGTGGAGCCCTGGAGGAGCTTCATGCCCTCCTGGGTCGTGATCTGCTGAAAGCCGGTGTTTCCGAGCAGGGAGAAGGCCAGGGCGATCGCGCCGATCCCCAGGAGGATGTAGATGATCGGCCCGCGAAAGAAGCGCTTGAGGTCCATGGTGTAGCGGGCGAAGCCCGTCGCCTCCCTTTCGAGGAATACAGACTGTCAGGCTATCGCGCGGTGTCGGGGCGAGCGCTGGATGTTCGCCGGAAGCTGACCGCCGTCAGGAGTAGACGTGCGGGGCGAGCACGCCGATCGCACGGAGGTTGCGGTAGCGCTCGGCGAAGTCGAGGCCGTAGCCGATGACGAAGGCGTTCGGGATCTCGAACCCGACGTACTTGGCGTCGATCTCGACCTTGGCGGCGTCGGGCTTGCGCAGCAGCGCCAGGATCTCGAGCGAGGCCGGGTTGCGGCTCTCGAGGTTGGCTCGCAGCCAGGACAGCGTGAGACCGGAGTCGACGATGTCCTCGACGATGAGCACGTCGCGACCGGCCAGGTCGGTGTCGAGGTCCTTGACGATGCGCACGACGCCACTCGACTCGGTGCTGTTGCCGTAGGAGCTGACGGCCATCCAGTCCATCTCGACGTCGATCTTCAGTTCGCGGGCGAGGTCGGCCATCACCATGACGGCACCCTTGAGCACGCCGATCAGCAGCGGCTTCCTGCCCGCGTAGTCGAGTTCGATGCGGCGACTCAGCTCGGCGATCTTGGCGTGGATCTCTTCTTCGGTGAAGAGAACTTCGGTCAGGTCGCCTTCGATGTCACTCGTGTCCATGCGTCGAGCCTAGCCACGCGGCGACTCCCGCGTCGCCCGCATCTCGGGCGCCAGCGGCGAGCAGCGCCAGCGTCAACCGTTGCACAATTGTAAAGAGAACAGGGGTTCTTAGCGAACGTTTACATTCCCGAAACAGGTTTTGACTTTTCATAAGCGATGATCGGGCTATCGTTCGGATACCAAGCCCCTCGACGAGAGTTGACCATTTCCCATGCATCATGACCCTGAGGCCGACGCCGCCGCCATCTGGGCGGCCGTGAAGGACATGTACGACTGCTACCTCAGCGGCGACCGCGAGCGCTCGAACAGCCACATCGCGCCCGACGTCACTCTGTGGGACACCGAGCACGAGCCGCTCGTGATCGGCCGCGACGGACTCGACGCCCTGCGCGACACGCGCCCGGCGCCCACCGAGACGACGCGCGTCAGCCGGATCGACACCTCCGAGCCGCTCATCACCGTCGCGGGCGACTACGCCCTGTGCCGGCACACCTTCGAGGTCGTCTTCGAAGACCCGTCGACGCCGCCGGAGCGGGTGCGCAACACCGGCGTCTGGGAGCGTCGCGACGGCCGTTGGCTCGTCGTGCACAACCACGAAGACGTCCTTCCCCCGGCAGCTCCTGCCGCCTGAACCTGCACCACCCCTATCCAGCACACGAAAGGATCCACCCCGTGAATTCGTTCCGCTCCCGCCTGATCGGCGCCGGCGCGCTTGTTGCCGCCGTCGCGCTGGTCGCCACGGGCTGCGCCAGCACGTCGTCCGACGACACGAGCGCACAGCCCGAGACCCTGGTGATCGACAAGTCCTTCGACCTGGTCACCGCCGATCCCGCCCGCATGTTCGAGACCACCGGCAACATCGTGCTGCACGCGGTCTACGACAGCCTGCTCACCTTCGAGGACGGCGACTCCACCACGCCGCAGCCGAGCCTCGCCGAGTCGTACGAGGTGAACGACGACGCGACCGTCTACACGTTCACGCTGCGTGAGGGCGTCACCTTCTCGGACGGCACCCCGCTGACCTCCGCCGACGTCGTGTTCTCGCTGAACCGCGCCAAGAACGTCCAGGGCAACGGCTCGTTCCTCATGGATGGCCTGACCGTCGACGCTCCCGATGAGAGCACCGTCGTCGTCACCTCGGAGAGCTCGAACACCGCGGTGCCCGCGATCCTGACGAGCGCCACGCTCGGCATCGTGAACAGCGCGGTCGTCATCGAGAACGGCGGATCGGATGCCGAAGACGCCGTCGACACCGACACCGCGCAGGCCTACCTCGACTCGGCCTCGGCCGGAAGCGGCCCGTACACGATCGAGTCCTTCGACGTGACGACCGAGGTCGTGCTGGTTGCCAACCCCGAGTACTGGGGTGAGGCTCCCGCCTACGACCGCGTCGTGGTGCGCAACGCCGCCGCGGAGGCGCAGCTGATGGACATCCAGTCCGGAACCGCTCACCTCGCGCTCGACCTCGGAAGCGACCAGCTCGCCGCGATCGAAGGCAACTCCGACCTGATCGTCTCGACCTCGAGCTCGCCGACGTTCTTCTTCCTGTTCGCCAACGCGAACTCGGAGATCTCGGAGCTCACCTCGAGCGACGACTTCCGTGAGGCCGTCTGGTACGGACTCGACCGCGACGCTCTGCTGGAGCTCGCCGGAGATGACGCCGCGCTCGCCTACGGCGTCGTGCCGAACACCTACCTCGGCGCCCTGGGCGCGGAGTCGGCCGTCGAGCGCGACGTCGAGCGCGCCAGCGCCGCCGTCGAGCGCCTCGGTGGCGACGTCACCGTCTCGCTCGAGTACCCGAGCGACATCGCGGTGTCGGGCATCAGCTTCGGCCCCGTCGCCGAGCGTGTCGCCGCGCAGCTCGCCGAGGTCGGCATCACCGTGAACCTGGCCCCCGGCCCGGTCTCGACCACGCTGGAGAACTACCGCGCCGGCACCGAGGAGATGGGCCTCTGGCTCTGGAGCCCGGACTACCCGGACTCGGCCGACTACCTGGTCTTCGGCCCGGGCGGCATCGTGGGTCTGCGCGCCGGATGGAGCGCGGGCAGCAACGCCGAGATCGAGTCCCTCATGGAGGAGATCGAGACGACCACCGACGCGGACACTCGCGAGAGCCTGTTCATCGAGTACCAGGAGCTGATGAACGCGGAAGGTGTCATCATTCCGCTGTTCCAGCCTGCTGCGTCGGTCGTTGCGACCGCCGCCGTCGGTGCCGTTCCGTTCGACCCGGTGTTCCTCCTGGACATCGCCGCGATCGGCAAGTAACCACACCCCTGGGCACGGGGGTCGGGGAGTCCATCATGCACGGGCTCCCCGGCCCCCGCTGCACCGCCACAGACGAAGGGAGGAGGCGCCATGCTCGCCTTCACCGCGCGGCGCCTCGGCGCCAGCGTCTTCCTCGTGATCGGCACCGTTGTCGTCGCGTTCCTCCTGACCGCCGTTCTTCCCGGCGATCCGCTCACCGCCCGCCTCGGCGAGCGCGCGGCGGCCGACGCGGAGCTCGTGGCGAGCCTGCGCGCCGAACTCGGCCTCGACAAGCCGCTGTGGCAGCAGTTCCTGATCTACGTCGGCAACATGTTCCAGGGCGACCTCGGCACGTCCCAGCAGACCGGTCACGCGGTGCTGGACGACCTCGCCCAGTTCGGCCCCGCCTCCGCGGAGCTCGCCCTCACCGCCACCATCATCGCCGTCCTCGTCGGCGGCAGCCTCGGCATCCTCTCCGCGATGCGCAGCAACACCTGGGTCGACAACACGCTGCGGGCCGTCAGCCTCGGCGGCGTCTCGGTCCCCCTCTTCTGGCTCGCACTCATCGCGACCTCGATCTTCGCCACCAGCCTGCGCTGGCTCCCGAGCTCCGGGCGACTGGATGCGGGCCAGGTCCCGCCGCCCACCATCACCGGCTTCTACACCTTCGACGCCCTCGCGGCCGGCGACCTCGCCCTCGCCGCTCAGGCCATGACCCACCTGATCCTCCCGGCGATCGTGCTCGCCGCTCCGATGGTCGGGCTGTTCACGCGCTTCACCCGCGCCTCCGTGCTCGACGTGCTGAGCCAGGAGTACGTGCGCGCCGCGGAGGCGAAAGGCCTTCCGCGTCGCCAGGTCATCTTCGGCCACGTGCTGCGCGGCGCGCTCGTGCCGGTGCTCACGATCCTCGGCACCGCCTTCGCCTCGCTGCTGGCCGGCACCGTCCTCGTCGAGCAGATCTTCGCCTGGCCGGGCATCGGCTCCTACGCCTACCGGTCGGCGACGACGCTCGACCTCGACTCCATCGTCGGCGTCACCATCTTCGTCGCGTTGATCTACATCATCGTGAACTTCGTCATTGACGTGCTGTACGGCACGGTCGACCCGAGGATCCGCCGCGCATGAGCACTCACCCCGCACCCCCGTCCCCCGACTCGACGCCCGCCGGGCTGTCGCCCGGCGACGTCGTCGACCAGGCCCGCCGCGCCTGGTGGCGGCCCCGGCTCTCGCTGCCGCGCGCCTGGCGTCGACCGCTCGCGGTCATCGGCATGGTGGTCATCGCCTTCTGGGCGGTCATCGTGATCTTCGGACCGTGGATCGCTCCGTTCGACGCGCTCGCGCAGGACTTCGAGCGCTACCAGGCCCCCTCGCCCGAGCACCTGTTCGGAACCGACGGCGTCGGCCGCGACATCCTCTCGCGGGTGATCGCGGGAGCCCGCATCTCGCTCCCCGTCGCGGTCATCCTGGTCGCGATCTCGCTCGCCATCGGCTCCACCATCGGCGCCGTCGCGGGCTACGTCGGAGGCTGGCTCGACGGCTTCCTGATGCGCATCGTCGACCTGTTCTTCTCGTTCCCGGCGATCGTGCTCGCCATGGCCGTCTCCGCCGCCCTCGGCCCGTCGCTGCTGAACGCGGTGGCCGCGATCGTGGTGGTGTCCTGGCCCGCCTACGCGCGTGTCACCCGCTCTCTCGTGCTCGGCATCCGCGACCAGAACTACATCGCCGCCGCCCGCCTGCTCGGCGCCTCCCCCGCCCGCATCCTGCTGCGCGACGTCGCCCCGAACGTGCTGGGACCGATCCTGGTGGTCGCCACCCTCGAACTCGGCAACGCCATCCTGCTGCTCTCGGGCCTCAGCTTCCTCGGCCTCGGCGCGGTTCCGCCGACGCCGGAGTGGGGCTCGATGGTCGCCGACGGCTCGCGGGCCTTCTACAACTACTGGGTCGCACTGTTCCCCGGCCTCGCGATCTTCACGGTCGTGCTCGCCTTCAACTTCCTCGGCGACGCCCTGCGCGACGCCCTCGATCCCCGCTCGAACCGGGCCGTCACGAACGCGGAGCTGTGACCGTGAGCACTCTTCTGGACATCCGCGACCTGCACATCAGCCTCGGCGGGCGACAGCTCGTCGACGGCGTCGATCTGACCGTTTCGAAAGGCGAGATCCTCGGACTCGCCGGCGAGAGCGGCAGCGGCAAGACGCTCACCGCCCTCACCACCCTCGGATTCCTGCCGCACGGCGCGACGGCGACCGGCGAGGTGCTGGTCGACGGCGAGGACACGCTCGCCATGAGCGCCTCCCAGCTGCAGCGGCTGCGCGGCAACCGGGTCGCGATGGTCTTCCAGGACCCGATGACCTCGCTGCACCCCATGCTCACGATCGAGCGCCAGCTCACCGAGCACCAGCTCGTGCACCGCTCGGTCACCAAGAAGCAGGCCCGCGCCCGCGCGGTCGAGCTGCTCGAGCTGGTGCGCATCCCGGATCCGGAGCGCGCGCTGCGCTCCTACCCGCACCGCTTCTCGGGCGGCATGCGGCAGCGGATCGCGATCGCCGCGGCGCTCGCCTGCGAGCCGGAGATCATCGTCGCCGACGAGATCACGACCGCGCTCGACGTGACCGTGCAGGCCGGGATCCTGCGTCTGCTCAGCGACCTCCGCAGCGAGACTGACGCGGCGATCCTGTTCATCACGCACGACCTGGCCGTGATGAACGTGCTCGCCGACCGTCTCGTCGTGATGCGCAACGGCAAGGTCGTCGAGTCCGGCGACTGCCGGGACGTCCTCGCGGACCCGCAGGACCCGTACACGCGAATGCTCGTCGAGGCGCTGCCTCCCGCCGCCGACTTCGGCGCCGCCCCGAGCGAGGGAGAGGACCTCCGATGACCGATCGTCTCGACGTGCGCGATGCCGTGCTGGAGTACCACGTCCCCGGTCGCCCGACCGTGCGCGCCGTCGACGGCGTCTCACTCACCGTCGGCGCGGGCGAGGTCGTCGGCCTGGTCGGCGAGTCGGGCTGCGGCAAGAGCTCGCTCGGTCGCGCGATCGTCGGTCTGCACCGTCTCACCTCGGGATCGGTGTCGCTCGACGGCCGGGAGCTGCCGCCGCTGGGCCGCCGCGCCCGTCCGCGGGCCGATCGCGTCGTGCAGATGATCTTCCAGGACCCGTACTCCTCGTTGAACCCGCGGCGCAGCATCCAGCGCCAGCTCGCCGAGGCGATCGTCGCCGGGGGCCGCACCTCCAGCCGCGAGCTGATCGACGATCTGCTCGCAACGGTCGACATGCCCGCCTCCAGCGCGACGCGTTACCCCCACCAGTTCTCGGGAGGCCAGCGGCAGCGCATCGCGATCGCCCGCGCGCTGGCCGTGCAGCCGCGGCTCGTGGTCGCCGACGAGCCGGTCTCGGCCCTCGACGCCTCCACGCGCGCGCAGGTCTCGCAGCTCATCTCGACGACGGCGACCGCCGGCGGCGCGGGGGTGCTGATGATCTCGCACGACCTCTCGGGCCTTCGCATGATCGCCGACCGCATCGCCGTCATGTACTTCGGCCGGATCGTCGAGCTCGGGCCCACCGATGCCGTCTGGGGCTCACCCGCCCACCCGTACACCCGCACCCTGATGGGCGCGATCCCGCGGCTCGGCCGCACGGCGACGCTGCCGGATGCCTCCCCGTCGGAGCGGATCACCTCGCGCCGCGAAGACCCCGAGGGCGCCGAGCTGGTCGACCTGGGCGGCGGGCACCTCGTCGCCGCCGAGGCGCTGCGCGACACCGGGGTGGCGCGATGAGCGTCGCCGTGTCGTACCCGACCCGCGCCGACCTGGTGCTGCGTCACGCGACCGTCGTCGATGTCGCGACGTCGCGGCTGATCCCCGATCAGACCGTCGTCGTCCGCGACGGCGTGATCAGCGAGATCGTCGACGACGCGGCGTTCACGGGCGCCGGCGCGGCCGCGATCTCGGGGCTCCCGACGCGCGATCTGGACGGCGCCTTCGCGATGCCCGGCCTGATCAACATGCACACCCACTTCAGCCTCTCGCTGCCCGGGCAGGCGGGCGAGGCCGTCGAGGCGATGGGCCCGGGCGAACTGGCGCTCTACATGGCCGACGGCGCCGCCCGCACCCTCCGCAACGGCGTGACGACGGTCCGCTGCGTCGCCGAGAAGGGCGGGCTCGACTTCGCGCTGCGCCGCGCGATCGACGCCGGGCACGTTCTGGGCCCCAGCATCCGCACCGCCGGCCGCGCGCTCGCCTGCACCGGCGGCCACGGGCACGGCAGCGACGACACGATCGAGTGCGACGGACCGGTCGGCTTCACGCGCGGCGTGCGCAGCCAGGTCGCGGCGGGCGCCGACCTCATCAAGCTGATGATCTCCGGCGGCATCGCCGGCGAGCACGAGGGCATCGCCACCCCGCAGCTCACGCGCGAGGAGATGGCGGCCGCGATCCGCACCGCCCACGACTGGGGACGCAAGGTCACCGCCCACGCCGGGCCCGCCTCCATCATCGAACTCGCCGTGGAGCTCGGTCTCGACTGCGTCGAGCACGGCTACCAGCTCACCGCCGACGTGGCGCGCGCGATGGCGGCGCACGGCACCGCGCTTGTGCCGACGCTCGTCGTCACCCACGCCGACGCCTTCTTCGAGGAGCTCGGGGTGCCCGCCTGGATGCGCGAGCGCTCCGCCCAGGCCGCCATCCGCCACCGGGAGTCGTTCCGGCACGCGCTCGACGCCGGCGTCGAGATCATGCTCGGCAGCGATATGCCGCCGTTCTGGCCGTTCGAGGGCACGACCGCCGTCGTGCGCGAGCTCGAGCACATGCACGACGCGGGGCTGGATGCCTGGGGCGTTCTGCGCGCCGCGACGATGAACCCGGCGACCTGGCTCGGACTCGGCGAGCGAGTCGGCCGGGTCGAGGTCGGATTCGACGCCGATCTGGTCATCACCCGCGAGGATCCGAGCGCCGCCCCCGCCGCGCTGCGCTCGATCGAGCACGTCGTGCGGCGCGGCGTGCTCGTGCGCGAGGACGCGGCGTGAGCGCGCCCGAGGAGGGCACGGCGCCCGAGAGCGACATGAGCCTGTGGGACATCCGCGTCGTCGTCGACCGGATCGAAGGGCGCTCGGTGTGCGGCATGCGCCCCGGCGACTGGTGCGAGGTGACCGAGAGCAGCCGCCTGCGCATCCCCGAGGGCGGGCACTTCTGCCTCTATGCGCTGCAGGCGGCGCTTCCGCTGATCCCGGCCAAGCAGCGTGACCTGCCCGCGGGCGACTGGCTCGAACGGGACAACGAGGTCGCCTGCCCGGATCCGGAGGAGCGGCTCATCATGCGCATCGAGCGCACCCGCCGAGTGGACCTGCGCGCGGACGACCTGACATGAGCGTGCAGATCTCGCTCGGCCTGCAGACCGACAAGGCCCCCGGGCGCTACGGGGAGCTCGCCGCGCACGCGGAGGAGCTCGGCTTCGACGGCGTGAGCGTCTTCTCGGATCTGTGGTTTCAGCCGTCGATCGTCGCCCTGCTCGAGATGGCGGAGCGGACGAACCGGATCCGGCTGGGCTGCGCCTGCTGGAACCCGTTCCTGATCCACCCGGTCGAGCTGACCGGCATGGCGGCAGCCCTGTACGCCCGCACCGAGGGACGCGCTTACCTGGGCATCGCCCGCGGCACCTGGCTCGACGACCTGGGGGTGCGCCCCGAGCGGCCCCTCGGGGCGCTGCGCGAGGCGATCGCCGTGATCCGCGCGCTGTGGTCCGGCGACACCTCCGGCGTTCCCGGCCGCACGTTCTCGCTCGCGCCCGGCGTCGGGCTCCGCACCGAGCTCCCGGATGCCCCGCTGCGGGTCCTCGTCGGCTCCTGGGGCGAGCGCGGCGCGGCACTCGCCGGCGAGACCGCCGACGAGATCAAGATCGGCGGCAGCGCCAACCCCGCGATGGTCGAGGTCACCCGGCAGCGCCTGGCGCCCGGGCTGGAACGCGCGGGGCGCCCGCCCGGCGACGTCGGCGTCGTCCTGGGCGCGGTCACCGTGGTGGACCGCGACGGCGCCAAGGCCCGCGCCGCCGCCCGCGCCCAGGTCGCGATGTACGTCGACGCGATCGCCGCCTACGACCCGACCGTCACCCTGCCGGAGGGCATGCTCGAGCGCGTGCGCGAGTCGCTCGCGCAGGGCGACGCGGCGGCCGCCGGGGCGTGGATCCCGCGCGACGTGCTCGACCGGTTCGCTTTCTCGGGCAGCCCCGACGACATCGCCGAGCAGGCCGCCGGTCTCATCGCGGCCGGCGTCGACCGCATCGAGTTCGGCACGCCGCACGGCATCGACGAGCGCGAGGGCATCGATCTGCTCGGCCGTGCCGTGCTTCCCGCCCTCGCATCCCTTCGCACCGACACCCCGGAGAGCTGATCATGACCGACCTCGCCACCGCCCCGTTCGACTTCGCCCGCCGCCGCCGCGTGCTGTCGGAGCGGCTCGACGAGCGCGGCATCGACGTGCTCTTCCTGCCGGCCGATCAGGCGGACTTCGAGTACTACACCGGCGTTCCGCGCCGGGCGCCCAGCTTCGGCTCGATCGCGTACACGAACCACTGGATCTCCGGCGCGTTCCTTGCCCCCGGCGAGGACCCGCTGTTCGTGCTGACCCGGCACTTCCAGGAGTTCGACCTGCCCGACGGCATCGACGGCGAGGTCGTGACCGCGATCGAGACCGACGACGGCCGCGCGGTGTTCCAGCGCGCCTACGACCACTTCCGGGCCCGTCGCGTCGCCGTGCCGAGCGCACCCTCCGGCGAGAGCTGCACGCACGAGGCCGGCGCGAGCGAGCGCATCGCCGTGACCGGACGCACCTGGGCCCAGGTGAGCATCGAGCTGCGGCGCCACCGGCCCGACGCCGATCTGGTGATCGCCGACGACGTGCTCGCCGGCATCCGCGCGATCAAGGACGAGCAGGAGATCGCCCTGATGCGCGCCTCGGCGAGCATCGTCGACACCGTGCTGGCCGAGGTCGCCCCGCACGTCGTCGCGGGCATCACCGAGATCGAGCTGGCCTCCGAGGTCGACCTGCGGATGCGGCAGCACGGCTCGCTCGGCGCCTCCTTCGACACCGGCGTGTGGGGCATGGGCCCCGCCCTCACCCGCGACGCCTCGGTGCGCGTCAGCACGGATGCGCTCGCGGAGGGCACCGGCGTCAGCTTCGACTTCGGCGCGATCACCCGCGGGTACTGCAGCGACTTCGGGCGCACCGTGCACATCGGGGAGCCCTCGGCGGAGTACGTGACGGTGCACGAGGTCGTGATGGCCGCCCAGGAGGCGGCGCGTCAGGCGGCCGTCCCCGGGGCCACCGGCGGCCAGGTGCACGAGGCGGCGCGCCGGGTGATCGACGAGGCCGGGTACGGCGACGGATTCCGGCACCGGGTGGGCCACTGCATCGGCCTCGACGTGCACGAGGAGCCGTTCCTCTCGGCCGAGGACACCACGCCGCTGCAGCCCGGGATGCTGTTCACGATCGAGCCGAGCATCTTCCTCCCCGGTCGCGTCGGCGTGCGCGTCGAGGACGTGTTCCTGCTCACCGAGACCGGGGCCGTGAACATCAACGCCACCGACCACGAGCTGAAGGCGAACGACTGATGCGCGCCGCCCCCCTATGCTCGTGGCACCCGTTCGATTTCGTGAGAAAGAGTTGACGATGACCCCCCGTGATCGAGACGCTGACCGGCAGTCCCCGATGTCGTCGATGACCTCCGAGGTGCTGCCGACGGCGAACCTGGTGGACTTCGACGAGGTCGATCGCCGCCTGCTCCAGCTGCTCGTCGCCGATCCGCGCGTCTCGCAGCGCCAGCTCGCCCGCGAGGTCGGCATGTCCTCGCCCGCCGTCGGTGAGCGCATCGGCCGACTCGAGCGCAGCGGCCTCATCACGGGCTACACGACGGTTCTCGACTGGGCGGCCCTCGGATATCCGAGCGTCGTCTATATTCCGATGACCCTCGCCACCGACGCGGATGTGCAGAAGATCATCGCCGAGCTGCGCTCCGTTCCTGAGCTGACCGAGCTGGTCGTCGTCACCGGCAGCTACGACCTGATGGCGCGGTTCCGCATCCGCGATCACGCGCACCTGCAGCGGCTGCTGCTCGACCGCATCTGGCCGATCCGCGGCCTGCAGCGCATCGAGACGTTCCTCGGCATCGGCGAGATCGTCCGCACCCGCACACCCGCCGCGGTGATCGGCGGCGCCGAGCCGAGCCTCACCTCGACCGAGGGCTGACCGCTCGCCCCGGCCAGGGTCGCCGGCGCCCTGCTCAGCGGGGCGCGGCCTGGAGCTGCTGGGCGACGGCGTCGTGGAGCAGCATCGTGTCGACCGCGACCGCGAGCGTGTCGAAGCCGCGGGCCGCGAGCTGGGCGGCGAGCTCGTTCGAGCCCGCGAACGCGCCGGCGGCGACGCCGTGCGCGCGGCAGGCGGCGACGATCCGGTCGAGCGGGTTCTCGGGCGAGCTGTCGCCGAGCAGCGACGGAACGTCGGTGCCGAGCGAGAGCGCCAGGTCGAAGGGGCCGACGAAGATCATGTCGACCCCGGGCGTCGCGGCGATCTCGTCGACGCCCGCGACCGCCTCGGCGGTCTCGACCATGACGGCGCACTCGATGCGCTCGTTGGCGTCGGCCGCCGAGGCCGGGGTGCGCCCGTAGGCGCCGTCGAGAGGCCCCCACGACCGCGAGCCGAGCGGGGGGTAGCGGCAGGCCGAGGCGGCGAGGGCCGCCTGCTCCGCGTTCTGCACCATCGGCACGATGACGCCGTCGGCTCCCGCGTCGAGCGCGCGACCGATCAGCCATGGGCTTCCCGCCGCGACCCGCACGACGGTGCGGGGGCGATTCGGCGCGCCGGCGAGGAGCGAGAGCGTGTCGACGACGGCCGCGTCGTCGAATCGGCCGTGCTGCGCGTCGAGCACGAGCCAGTCGGGCTCGGCCGAGGCCATGACGGCCGCAACCGCCGGAGACCCGAGGAGGGACCAGGCCCCGATGCGTGTCGACATCACTTCTCCGTTCATAGGACTTTCGGCTGAAAACTTTTCGAAAGGAAACCAGACTGCCATTTTCAGTTTACAAACGGACGATACAATCGCGTCAACGATAAACATACGAGATCTGCGCCTTCGGGGCGCGCATCGCTTCGAAGGGCCCTCATGTCGCACCCCACCCCCGCCACCGGCGTGCTTCCGCACTCCGGAATCCGCGAGATCGTCGACCTCGTTCTCGTCGACTCCCGGCCGATCGTGCGCCTCGAGATCGGCGAGCCCGACTTCGCCACCCCGGCGCACATCGTCGAGGCGGCCGTCGAGTCGGCTCGGCGCGGCAGCTCCTACGTGCAGGCCGCTGGCACGCCCCTTCTGCGCAGCGCGGCCGCGGCGTCGATCGAGCGCCGCTACGGCTTCGACGCGCCCGCCTCGCGGGTGCTCATCAGCCACGGCGCCGTTCACGCCATCGACGCCGTGATCCGCGCCATGGTGTCGCCCGGCGACGCCGTGCTCATCCCCGACCCCGCCTGGCCCAACTACGAGATGCAGGCGATCCTCGCCGGCGGCCGCGTCGACCGCTACCCGCTGCGCGCCGAGCGCGACTACATCGTCGACCCCGGCGACATCCGACGCGCCATCACCCCCGAGACGCGCGTGCTCGTGCTGAACTCCCCCTCCAACCCGACCGGGAGCGTCGCTCCCCCCGCCGTCATGGCGGAGATCGCCGAGATCGCCCGCGAGCGCGATGTGCTCGTGCTCAGCGACGAGGTCTACGACGAGATCGTGTTCGAGGGCGAGCCGGTGAGCATGGCGAGCCTCATCCCCGAGCACGCGGTGTCGGTGTTCAGCGTGTCGAAGACGTACGCGATGACGGGGTGGCGCGTCGGATACTCGCTCGTGCCGGAGTGGCTCGTCGATCCGGTGACCCGCGTGCTCGAATCCTCCGTCGCATGCCTGTCGACCGTGACGCAGGCCGCCGCCCTCGCCGCCCTGACCGGCGACCAGACGCCCGTCGCCACCATGCGGAACGCCTACCGCGAGCGCCGCGACCTCGCCCTGCAGCTGCTCACCGAGGCGGGCATCGCCGTGCCGCGCCCCGGCGGCGCCTTCTACGCGATGGTTCCGCTGCACGAGACCTCGGATGCGCGAGCCTCCGCCCTCGACCTGGTCGAGCGCGGCGTCTCGACGGCACCGGGCACAGCCTTCGGTTTCCAGGCGCCGCACGCGCTGCGCCTCTCGCTCGCCACCTCGACCGACGCGATCCGCCAGGGCGTCGGGATCCTGACCGACTGGTACCGCGAAACCTCGGGCGGAGCCCGCGACCTCGCGATCCACGCGGCACACTGAAGACGGAGGCACCACCATGGCCGTAGAACTCGGACTCGGAGTATTCACCGGGGAATGGCACCCCGCGCTCGGACTCAGCCACGGCGAGTCGCTGCGCGAATCGATCGCGCAGGTGCAGGCGGCCGAGGCTGCCGGCCTCGACAGCGTCTGGGTGAGTGAGCACCACTTCCACGAGGCGCACTTCGTCGGCTCCCTCGCCGCTTACTGCGGCGCGATGCTGCAGGCAACCGACCGCATCACCGTCGGCTACGGCCTCGCCCTCGCCCCGCTGCACGACCCAGTGCGGATGGCCGAGGACGCCGCGTTCCTCGACGTGCTCTCGAACGGCCGCTTCGTGCTCGGCCTCGGCCTCGGCTACCGCGACATCGAATACGCGGGCTTCGGCACCGAGCGCCGCTACCGCGTCGGGCGCACCGAGGAGCTCATCGACATCTGCCGGCAGGCGTGGACGGGCGAGGAGATCGATCACGTCGGCCGGCATTACACCCGCACGGGCATCCGGGTGAGCCCCGTTCCGGAGCGGCCGGCCGGCCCGCCCATCATGCTCGGCGGCCACGCGCCCGCCGCGATCGACCGCGCCGCTCGCCTCGGCGACCGCTTCTGCATGGATGCGGGCACCGACGCCGACGAGTACGAGCGCGGCTCCGGCGGCAACCGCGGCCTCATCACGCGTGTCTCGGCGGTGCTCGAGCAGTACCGCGAGGCCCTCGACCGACACGGTCGGGACTCGGCCGCCCCCGCGCTGTCCCTCAACGTCGGCGGTTTCCTCCACCCCGACGGTGCGGATGCGGCGTGGGCGGCGGTCGAGGAGTCGTACCTGCTCACGCGCCGCGTCTACGGCGACTGGTACGGCCTCGACCCGGCCGAGTACGAGACCTGGTACCCGGGGATGCTCAGCGAGCAGCAGATCGCCCAGCGTCGCCGCGAGCTGCTGCTCGGCACCGTCGACGACGTGCTGCCGATCCTCGCCGAGGTGCGCGAACTGGTCGGCGAGAACCTCCACGTGATGTTCCGCTCGAAGTATCCGCTCGTCAGCGACGAGTTGACGCGGCAGTCGATCACCGAGCTCGGCGAGCTGCGACGCCGTCTGATCGGGCAGGAGTAGCCCGTGACGACCACGGTCAGTCTTCGCATCAACAACGACCTCGACAGCCGCGAGCTGATCGCGGTCGCCGAGGCCGCCGAGGCGGCGGGGATCGACCAGCTGTGGATCTCCAACGATCTGATGCTGCACTCCGCCCCGGCGGTGCTCGGGGCGATCACGCAGCGCACCGAGAGGCTGCGCATCGGCACGGGCATCATGAACCCGTACACGGTGCACCCCGCCGAACTGGCGATGACGGCCGCGACGCTGCAAGAGCTCAGCGGCGGACGCTTCCTGCTGGGACTGGCCGCCGGATCCGCCGAGTTTCTGAACTGGGTGGGGATCGACCAGCCCACCCCGCTCACGACCACGCGGCAGGCGCTGCGCGCGATCCGGGCCCTGCTCGATGGCGGCGCCCCGGTCGAGGTCGACGGCGCGGGCGAGGGCTGGACGACCGACGCCCGCCTGCGCTTCACTCCGCCGTCGACGCGGGTGCCGATCTACATCGGCGCGATGAGCCCGCGGATGCTCGCCTTCGCGGGCGCCGAGGCCGACGGCGTGATCGCGCTGCACCTGCCGCCGGAGCACTTCACGACCGCGCGCGCCCACATCGCCGAAGGCGCCGCGTCCGCCGGCCGCACGCTCGACGACCTGGACACGCCCGCCTGCGTCTGGCTCTCCCTCGACGAGGATCCGGCCGCCGCCGCGCGAGCCCTCGCGCTCAAGCTGGCGTACTACGGCCCCGCCTTCTCTCCGTTCCTGCTCGGCCAGCTGGGGCTCGAGCCGGAGGACTTCGTCGCCGCCGAGCGTCATCTCGCCCGCGGCGACGCCGACGCGGCCGCCGACGCGATCACGCCGACGATGCTGCGGATGGGCATGTGCGGCGGGCCCGCCGACGTGCTCGCGCGCAGCCGCGACCTGCTCGCCCTCGGCGCGCGCCACCTCAGCTTCGGGCCGCCACTCGGCCCCGACCCGCTCGCCTCGATCGCCCTGCTCGGCAGCAGCGTGCTGCCCGCGCTGCGCGCCGAGACCTCCCCCGACCCCACCCCGATTGGATCTGACAGTTGAGCCACGACGACGAACTCGGCACCCTCGCGCGCGACGTGGTCGAGGCCACCCTCCGCTGGGCCTTCCACTCCAGCGATGACATCCCCCGCCTGCCGCACCCGATCGGCTGGATGCCCGACTTCACCCCCGCCGCCCTCGAGCGCCGCCGGGTCGAGATCGCCGAGCTGCGCGCGCGCTGGCGCGCCCTGGACGCCTCCGCCGCGGCGCCCTCGGCGCAGATCGAGCACCGCCTCGCCGGCGCCATCCTGAACCGCGCGCACTGGGATCTGAACGTCACCCGCAACGCCGAGCGCAACGCGGTGTTCCAGTTCTCGCAGATCCTCGGCCCGTTCTACGACCTCACCCTGCCGCTGCCGCCCTACGACGAGGCCCGCCAGGATGCGCTGATCGCCGTGCTGGCAGCCGTGCCCGCCCAGGTCGAGGTCGCCCGCGCCCACCTCGAAGAGCACGGCGTCGCCGACCTCGCGCGCGCCGCCGTGACCGAGATGGAGAGCATCGGCACGCGAGTGCGGACCGCCACGGAGGCGCTCCGCATCCACGTCGACTCGGCCCGGCATGCGGCGCTCGGCGCCGCCGCGGAGGCCGCCGCCTCCGCACTCGACGAGTGGTGCGCGTGGCTCGATGACGCCGCCGACCGGATGGCGCCCGCGCGCGCCGTCGGTCGCGACAGCTTCGTCTGGTTCCTGCGCGCGGTCGCGCTCATCCCCGACGACCCGGACGACCTGGTGCGCGCCGCCACGCAGGACCTGAACCGCGCGATCGTCTGGGAGCAGCTGACCCGCAACCGCTACCGCAACGCACCGCCGGCCGAGCTGGCGCGCACGATCGAGGAGCAGATCGACACCGAAGCGCGCCACGAGCGGCAGATTCGCGACTTCTACGAGCGCGAGGACCTGCTCAGCCAGCCCGAGACCCTGAAGCACTACCTGATCGCGGAGATGCCGCCGTGGATCGAGCAGCTGCGCAGCCTCGGCGTGCCCGACGACCTCACCGACGAGCACCGGCTCGCGCAGAACGCCGTCTCGTACATGCCGAAGCCCCGCACTGAGCTGCCGTACTTCTACGCCGCCAATGCGAAGGACCCGCGACTCGGGATCATCCACGAAGGCGCGCACTACCAGCAGCTCGCGCTCAGCTGGGCCTCGGCCAGCCCGATCCGGCGCCGCTACATCGACTCGAGCGCCAACGAAGGGGTGGCGCACTACAACGAGGAGATGATGCTGATGGCGGGGCTCTTCGACGACGCCCCGCACTCCGAGACCGTGGTGCACAACTTCACCCGGCTGCGCGCGCTGCGCGTCATCGCCGACGTCAACCTGGCGACCGGCGAGTTCACGCTGGCGCAGGCGATCGAGCACTTCGTCAACGCCGTGCCGATGGACGCCGAGACCGCCCGCGAGGAGTCGGCGATGTACCTGGCGACGCCGGGTCTGGCGATGTCGTACCACGTGGGCAAGCAGCAGATGCTGGCCCTCGTGGCGGATGCGATCGCGGCCTGGGGCGAGGAATTCAGCTTCCGCCGCATCCATGACGCGGTCTGGCAGCACGGCAACACGCCGTTCTCGCTGCTGCGGTGGGAGATCCTCGGCGACCGCTCGGCGATCGACCGGCTCGACGCCGACCTGGCCGAACTGTCCGACCCGGTCGGCTGATCGCGTCGGCTCATCCGGCGCGTGGTCGCGCGGGGTCCGGCTCGGTCAGTGGTCGTGCGGCGGCTTCTGCCCGGTGAGCTCGCCGGCGCGCGTCGAGATGAGGTGGATGCGGCCGCCGCGGCGCTCCGCCGTGAAGCCCGGCAGCGCCACGGCGCCCTGCCCCCGCCAGTCGGTGACCAGTCGCGCGATCTCGAGCGTGTGCGTGCGGCTGAGCGCCTCGTGGAACTCGCTCTGCGCCACCAGCCGGATGATCCGCTGCCGCAGCGCGGCGGGGTTCGCGGCGAGGGCCGCCACCGAGAGCGAGACGCCCGCCTCCTCCAGCTCGACGACGTCTTCGGCCACCTCGTCGGCGAAGGCATCGAGGGCGGCGGTGTCTTCGCGGAGCTGCTCGGCGGTGCGCGCCAGCGCCTCGGCGACGCCGGGGCCGAGTTCGGACTCGAGCACCGGCAGGACCCGCTCCCGCACCCGCACGCGGGTGTAGCGCGCATCCACGTTGTGCGGGTCGTCCCAGATCGCCAGGCCCGCGTCGACGCAGGCCTGCCGGGTGGTCGCCCGCGGGATGCCGAGCAGCGGACGCCGGTAGCGGCCGGACTCGGCGGGCATCCCCTGCAGGCTCGTGGCGCCGCTGCCGCGCGCCAGCCCCAGCAGCACCGTCTCCGCCTGGTCATCGAGGGTGTGGCCGAGCAGGATCGCGTCGGCGCCGAGATCGTCGGCCGCCGCATCCAGGGCCGCGTAGCGCGCCGCACGGGCCGCCGCCTCGGGGCCAGCCGGGTCGTCGGATGCCACGTCGACGCGCACGACCGTCACCGGGTCGAGGCCGAGCTCGCGCGCCTGCGCCGCCGCAGCCTCGGCAACCTCGGCCGAGCCGTCCTGCAGCCCGTGGTCGACGATGACCGCCGCCGCCCGCCAGCCCGCCCGGGGCGCTTCGAAGGCGGTCGCCGCCGCGAGGGCGAGCGAATCGCCGCCGCCGCTGAGCGCCACCACCACAATTCCGTTTTCAGGAGTTGGTGTGACACGTGTGGCGGAAGTGGCGTCGGCGGCCTCACCAGTCCCACCCGTCACGGAAACTCCTGAAAAGAGTGCGGTGCGGACCGCCCGCCGGAGGTCGGCGATCGCCGGGGTGAGTCTCGGACGCGCGACCATTCGACTAACGTAATGCGAGAACCACTTGCGACGAGAGACCGAGGATATGGCCGAGTACTACGACGTCACCATCGAGGTGCCGAAGGGCAGCCGCAACAAGTACGAGATCGACCACGAGACCGGTCGCGTCATGCTCGATCGCGTGCTCTACACGCCGATGGCCTACCCGACGGACTACGGCTACTTCGAGAACACCCTCGGCCTCGACGGCGACCCGGTCGACGTGCTGGTGCTCGGCGAGTACCCGCTGTTCCCCGGCATCGGCATGAGCGTGCGCGTCGTCGGCGTGTTCAACATGACGGATGACGGCGGCAGCGACGCCAAGGTCATCGCGGTCGCCGCGAAGGACCCGCGCTGGGACTACATCCAGGACATCAACGACGTCCCGGAGTACAAGCGCAAAGAGATCGAGCACTTCTTCGAGCACTACAAGGACCTCGAGCCCGGCAAGTGGGTCAAGACCGAGGGCTGGGGCGACGCCGCCGAGGCGGAGCGCGTCGTGCAGGCCGGTCTCGCCGCCTTCGTTCCCCCGACCCACTAGCCCCCAGCGGGTTGAGTAGCCGCGCGAGCGGCGTATCGAAACCGCGTCAGCGGGTTGAGTAGCGCGCAGCGCGTATCGAAGCCCCGCCCGCGCACCTGCGACCTCGATACGCCGACGCCGTCGGCTACTCGACCAGCTCAGCCGGTGGGGCGCCCCGCATACGGCACCAGGTCGCCGTAGCGGATCGACACCTCGCGCACGACCTGCCCCGGGTACGGCGCCTCGATCATCTTGCCGTTGCCGACGTAGAGGGCGACGTGATACTTCGTGCCCGTCGTCGACCCGCCGTCGGAGTAGAACAGCAGATCCCCGGCCCGCAGGTCGGCGATGTTGACGAGCTTGCCTGCGGACTTCAGGTAGTTGTATTGGCTGGTTGAACCGTGCCCGCCGATCGAGACGCCGACCGATGAGTACGCCATCATCGTGAGCCCGGAGCAGTCCCAGCCGCTCGGCCCGGCACCGCCCCACACATACGGCTCGCCGAGCTGGGCGCGGGCGTAGCTGATCGCGCCCGAGACCTTGTCGCTCGCCGGCGGGGCCGGCTCTTCGGCGGGCGGGTCCGGGTCGTCGGCGGGCGGCACCGGCGGCGTCGGATCCGCGGCCTGCTCCCGCTCCCAGGCGAGACCCTCCTGGTAGGCCTGCTCCAGGTCGGCGGAGGTGTTCTTCAGGCTCGCCAGCTGCGCGTACATGCGCTCGGAGTCGGCCCGCGTCTCCTCGACCCGCGCCTGCGCCTCCTCCACGGCCGCTTCGGCCTCGGCAAGCGCCTCGGCGGCCACCTCGGCCAGTTCGCCGCGCTTCTCCTCGGCGAGCTCCGCCTCGGCGGCGAGCGAGTCGGCGGAGTTGCGGTCGAAGACCGCCTGTTCGAGCAGCGCGCGCGAGGTCTCGCTCAGTCGCGACATGGAGGCCAGCATCGAGAGCACCTCGTCGGTGTCCTCCGCCGAGCCGAACAGCAGCGCGAGAGTAGGATCGCCTCCGCCGGTGCGCGTGAGCTGGGTCAGGATCTGGGCGGCCCGTCGAGCCGACCCGTCGGCCTGGTCGCGGGCCTCGGCAGAGCGCGTCTCGAGGTTCTCGACCCGCTCGGTCGCCGCCTCCAGCTCCTGCTGCGCCAGATCGGACTCCTCCGCCAGCACCAGCGCGACCTTGCCGAGCTCGGCCGCCTCCGTCTCGAGTGCGGCGAGCGCCGCCTCGATCTGCGCGACGGCAGCCGCGCTGGCCGCCTCGTCCGCCTTGGCGGCTTCGACCTCGTCCCAGCTGGGGTAGTCGGGCATCGGCGCCGCGTGCGCGGCGACACCGGGGGCGAGCGCGACGACGAGAGCGACGGCTACTGCCGCCGCCCCCCTGAAGCGCCGGCTCGCTGTCATCAGCGGCCCTGTTCGCTCCGTGCGCGCTCAGCCAAGCGTGACCCCCCGGTCCTGCATGAACGTGACGGGGTTGGTGAGCACCCCGTTCTGGTAGACCATAAAGTGCAAATGCGGGCCCGTCGAGCCCCCCGTTGAGCCGGCCTTCGCGATCTGCTGCCCGGCGATGACGATCTCGCCGACCGAGACGAGCATCCCACCGGTGTTGATGTGGGCGTAGCCGGTGACGATTCCGCCGCCGTGGTCGATCTTGATGTAGTAGCCGAGGTCGCTGTAGTAGCCGGCGTAGACGACGCGCCCGTCGGCCGCCGCGTAGATAGGGGCGTTGTAGCCGCCGCCCGCGATGTCGGTTCCGGAGTGCAGCTTCCACACATGGTAGATCGGGTGGTAGCGCATGCCGAAGGGGCTCGAGATGTAGCCGGAGGTCGGGTTCGCCCAGCCCTGCGCGTTGACGACCCCGCCGGAGGCGGCCGCCCGCGCTTCGACGCCCGCCCGGTAGTCGGCTTCGGTCACCTCGCGCTTGGTGGTGAGCACCTCGAGCTGCGCCTCGAGGCGCGCCTTGTTCTCGGCCTGCGCGTCGTAGGCCTCCTGTGCGGCGATCGCGGCCTCTTGCGCCTCTTCGAAGGCGGCCTCGGCGATCGCGCGAAGCTCGTCGAGCAGCTCCTGCGCCACCGCGGCCTGGTCGGTCAGCGACTGCGCGTTGTTCTGCAGCTGCACCGCCCGCGTGTAGAGCTGCTGGTTGGTGGAGCTGAACTTCTGCTGCGCCGACAGGTTGTAGAGCAGCGCATCCGCCTTGTCGCTCTGCGCGAACAGGGTCGCCGTCAGGTCGGTGCCGGCGGCGCCGCGGGAGAGGTTGGCGATGAGCTGGGCGGCGGTGCGCTTGGCGTCGTCGGCTTCTTCCTGGGCCGCATCCGCCTGCTCCTGGAGCTGCTGGGCGATGTAGGCCTGCTCGTCGTAGGCGCTCTGCGCCTCGGCGTAGATGGCGCCCTTCTCCTCGGCGATCTTCTGCGTGGCCGCGACCTCGTCTTCGAGATCGGCCAGCAGCGCCTGGATGCGGGTGATCTCGGCCTTCGCCGCCGCCTCGTCAGCCTTGGCTGCCTGGACGTCGTCCCAGCTGGGGTAGTCGACGAGCACCGCCGCACTGGCGGTGTCGAAGGCGGGTGCGGCGACGCCGATCGCGGGAATCAGAGCGAGCGCGAGCAGGAGCGCAGCCGTCCGCGGGCGCGCCGCCCGCCTGTGTGCGATGCGGCTCGCGCCCACGGCCCCCCGGCCGGGATGTGATCCCATGCTTTCCCTCAAATCTTCGTGACGTGGATTCGGCCCACTCGAGTCACAAAGGCAACACGAGTCACATTAGCAACAACCCCGAGACTTGCCCAGCATTGACGCCGTTCGAGTGTCTGGCGCCTCAGCGCCGCAACCTTCGACCCTGGCTTGAACCTAACCCGGACGGCTCGGAAGGCCGCGGTGCGCGCGCCGAAACCGCGGATTGCGTCGATTGGAGTTTTTGGCGCGCCGTGCGTATGCTTGACCCTTGGTTGCTATGTGATTTTTTTCATGGCCCCATCGTTTAGTGGCCTAGGACACCGCCCTTTCACGGCGGCAGCACGGGTTCGAATCCCGTTGGGGTCACTCAGCACACAATCAAATAGCAAGGCCCTGTAGCGCAGTTGGTTAGCGTGCCGCCCTGTCACGGCGGAGGTCGCGGGTTCAAGTCCCGTCAGGGTCGCGGAAAGCGAGCCTCTCCTGAGGAATCTGGAGAGGCTCGCTCCACATCGGGAACATGTTCCCGAGGCTCTGTAGCTCAGTTGGTAGAGCGCACGACTGAAAATCGTGAGGTCACGGGA